>NZ_VMYE01000030.1 GCF_007655255.1 Extensimonas perlucida | reverse complement strand
CTCGTCAGTCAGCACCAACGCCGCTCGCCCGCTTCTCCGTCCCATGATCACCTCCAAGTCAAATGCTATGACGATCATGGCAGCTCAGAGAGTATTTGTAAACTTATTAGCGGAACGATCTACTAGCCACGCTGGACGCGTCGATCTGAAAGCTCGGCCACCCGAGAAAGTCGACCAGTCGCTCTACTGCGAAGGTCTTTCCACAGCCCGGAGGACCGTGCAGCACGACCGCTGATGGGAAATCAATGCCAAGGGCCTTGTAGCGATCCCGATTGACAATAATGTCGATGATGTGTTCGTTGAAGAAGGTGGCCAATTCCGGTCGGCCAGCCAACTCGAACATGGCGGGCTTGTCGCTTCCCTTCGCGACTTGCACCGAGGGCGTTGTGTCTTTGACATCGGATTTTGGAGGCGAATCAACGGGTCGCATGCGGCGCTTCTCAGCGGGTATGACTTCTGCGACTTCAATGCCCGCTGCTTGAACTACATCCTTAAGATGCCCAGCTCCGAGCCAACTGAGCGTCTGGCGCAACCGACGAAACGACTTCGCCGAAATAGGAGCGCCACCGGTCAACCAGTACCCAAGCACAACATCATCGTCTGCGCGAGAACTGATGCTGTAGGTAGGCAGGAGACGGCTGAACCTCTCAACGTACAGCGCATCCTGAAGCGGGCTTTCTGAGTCAATGGCACGCGTAACCTTCAGTGTTAGCGCGAACGACAGCGCCTCTGCCTTGGTATTGGGGGACGCACCTTCGGATACCGGACTCAACACCTGATTTTCACCGCACGACATCGATCGGAACTTACTGTCGCCGAAGTTAAATTCGGACAACTGCCCGTCATCGAGTAGCCCGGCCTCGATCCAACGCTCGGCCAGAGCCTGACGGACGATCAGGGCTCGACCCCCAGCAAATGTTTCAAAAATCTGCCAGTTCCCACCCTCGTAAAGGGCCACCCGTGTCTTTGCACCATCGGGCAGTAGGAAACCGATAGGAAGCCAGCCCTCGATTGCCATGATCAGCTCCGAACGATGTTCGCCCCGGCCATCATCTCGTCATCGCCGCCGGAGCCGATTCGAATCGAGTCCATTTGAGCCACGATCGCCCGAAGCTTGTCGATATCGTTAGCCTTGAGCGCTTCCGCGCCGGCGTTTGCAAGCTGAGCGTGTTCCCGAGCGTCTGGGAAGAGATAGGAATCGGAGGCGAGCCATTTGAAGCGATCAATGACAAACCAGTCTTGGCGCCACAAGATGATGAAGTTCTTGCTACGCAGATCGTCAAGATGCGCTTCGAAATCGCCGTTGTTGTTGTCAATCGCCCTTTGAGCCGTCTTCGCCAGGTTGTCGAATGCACTGGCCTCAGTTGAGCGCGCGTGTTCCCTGACATGGCGATCGAAGAAGTCGATCGCCTTGTCCAGTTCCATCTGCCGAATTTCCTTGAGGTGATCTTTCCGTGCCAGAGCCAGCAATCGCTTAGCTTCCTGCACGTTATCCATCGCCTGCTTGGCGGTCTCAGGATCGGCATCCGACGACTTGATGGACTCCGCTTGTTCGAGCTTGTCTCTTGCCTGCTCAAGCCGCGGGTCGTCAATCTTCGACTCCATCTCCTCCAGGCGCTGCTTAGCGTGCTCTGACTGCTCTTCTACAAGTTTTGAGGCTTTGGAGTAATCGATCTGACCGTCTTGTCTAGAGTAAAAATTACGTCCGCTGTGGAAGGACCCACCGATGGAGGGAACCGAGACTTCCATCATGATGTTGCCCGAGTCGAGAATCTCGTACTCGCAGACCAGTTCAGCGCCAGCGGCGATCACTCCGTCATCAAAGTCAGAGCCCTTGATTTCGAACATCCCGATGAATCGGTTGTCGTTGACGGGGTCAGCGATTTCCCCTTCCCACAACTTGAACTTGATCGAGCCAGTGCTGCCCGCCCGCAAAGACTCCTCTGTCTTGAAGGTCTTCTTGCCCTTCTTTGGCAACTGGTCGCCTTCTCGAACCAGGTAGTCGAGCACCAAGCGTCCGCCGAGCTTTTCCCGGGCTTCGACACCTATAGAGTGAGACGCTGGAATCGCATCGATGCTCGCTGCGGTTCTTGCGATGACAATCTTGTCTTCCTTGAGGGCGACTGGGCCACCCTTAGAGTCAAAAACGAACACCTTGAAGGTGTTTTCGCCAGGCTTGGAGAGCGTCAGATCCACCGACGCACCATCCTTCAGCGCGAGGCGCCCAGATGACCATCCCGTGTCGAGACTGTCGATCTGAAACTCAGTGCCGGCCGCCGCAGTTCCACCGACTTTGACGACCACCTTGGCCCTAGAGTCAGGTGTCCTGGCGATGTAGTTGAATGCCAAGTCAATGGAGCCACCAGCACTCAGGGCACCTCGGCTGCTCTTGCGGCCACGGCTTTGAGACTTCCAGTCGATGGACTCCGCGAAGACAGCGGCGCCCTCGGCGACGGCTGTCATCGGATTCACGTCTGTTGATGGAGCAATCCCTATTTCAAACGCGACCTTGTCTCTCAATGGCTTGTACTGTGTTGGCCCTCCGACGAAGACAACTCGCTCTACATCGTGCGCACTGAGCCCGGCCTTTTCCAGGGTGTCGCGAGCCGACTGAATCGCCTCATCGACTTTCGGGGCAATCAGTGCGTCTAATTGCTTGCGGGTGAAGTTGATGTCAACGTAGATCTCGGCGCCTGATTCGTCGCTGACCCCAAGATCTGACTCGGTCAGGCTGATGACGGATTCTTCCTTGGCAGACAGTTCGATCTTCGCCTTTTCAGCAGCCCACAGACACATCCGTAGCAGTGACTTGTACTTGGCCGATGTCGTCAGATCCTCAGGGAGATCGAAGTTTTCAAAGAGCCACGGCTTTACGACGTTGTCGAGAATGGACCGATCAAAATCAGTGCCGCCGCACATCGCGACACCGCCGTGGGCGAGCAAGCTCACCCGACCACTGATACTTTCGGCAATAGCAATATCGAGCGTGCCGCCGCCCAGATCGAAGACCAGGAATACGCCATCGCCCTTGCGCTGTTTCATGACGCACATGACCGCTGCCACTGGCTCCTGCATCAGGGCCACGCTTCCCAAGCCAGCCATCTCAGCAGCAGCAAGCGTTGCGTCTTTCTGCATCTGGTTGAAAGCGGCCGGCACGGTGATCACGGTTCCTGTTGCACCTCCGTTGCGGATCTCTTCTGGAAGGTAGCCGTAGCACAACTTGAGGATCTCTGCGGAGCACTCCTCCGGGGTCATCGTGATGTTCACCGCATTCAGCTTGACTGGGGTGCTCGTCCCCATCATTCGCTTGAACTTCGTCGCGGCGTTATCCGGGTTCTTCGCCGCGCTGTCGTAGGCCCTCTTGCCGAGGTACTTGTTGCCACGACGATCGATAAAGATCGCTGACGGTGTGACGTCGTTTTGGTCGGGGCTCTTGTAAAGGCGGACCGATTCACCGTCGTAGGAGCAGATCGCACTGTTGGTCGTGCCAAGGTCAATTCCGATGTAATTCATGCTTGCACCTTCTTCAGCGTCACCGTCCCTTGCCGACGCAGGCCTTCCGGACCCATAAGGATCGGCTCCACCATCTGCTCAACGACCAAAACGTCGTCCGGACCAAAGTCACCGATATTGATTGCCGAGGCTGCCATCCCAGGGTCGAACGGGTGCCCCTCTACGTTGACGATCTTCAGGCCCGCAGCGTCTAGGCTCTCTTCAAGCTTCTTCTGGAAGTAACGGAGCTGATTGACGTAGCGGGAGCTCTCGCCAGCGTCGAGCTTGCTGACGAGGCGCGCAAAGAGCCGCGTGAAGCGCCAGCTCTCCACTGCGATGTCCATGAGGGAGCGCTCGAATTGCTCGCCCCTATCAGTTTGTTCAGTCGTCATTTCGATCCCCGGTTGATGCAGTTGTTATGACTCTCCGGCCTCACCTTCAGATTGACTGGCTATCCACCTGTCGATGTCCGTACGTCTGAATCGCCAGGACCCACCGACCTTGAACGCTGGCAGCTTTTTGGCCGACAGCAGACGGTAGATCGTTCGCTCGTTGACCTTGAGGTACTCGGCGACCTCTCGGATGGTCATGATCTCCGCATTGCCGGCTGCGCTGGACATAGCCTTGGTAAATCTGTCTAGATTTGGCAAGGATAGTCGAAAAACCATGTTTTAAACATGGAAACGCGGATAACTGCCAAAAAAGGATCGACGCCTCTCGTGGGCGAGCGCATCCGTGCGGCAAATGTCCGGGTCTCCGCACCGAATCCGGCAGGCAAGATCGCCCGTCGCGGTACGGCGGGCTTTTGAGACCGGGCGAACCACCTCGCTGAGGCTCACAGCTATCGCGAGCGTGCGCCGAAACAAGCCCAGCATCCGCACCATTGTTGTGCAGACGCAAACTCTCTCCGAGCCACCCAGTCTTTGTTATCATCATTTTGCGTTGAATGTTCGTATTGTTGTGCGCATATAGACGCATTCTAGAACAACGAATATACTTTGCGCAATCACCTCAACTCGCCCGCAAGCCCCCTTTGACGATCGTAGGCATGACCATCGACCACCTCTCCAGCTTGACCCAGGCACAGCGCGACCGGCTCGCCTACGCCGAACTGCGACTGCGTTTCGTGGGTGAGATACGTCGTCAGGACCTCGTTGCGCGGTTTGGCATACAGGAGGCCGCTGCCACCCGCGACATCGCGCAATACAAAAAACTAGCGCCCGGGAACCTGGAATACGACACGAAGAACAAGCTGTATGTGCGGGCCGAGTGGTTTCGCCCACTCTTCGACTTCCCGCCTGAGCGCGTGTTGTCCTGGCTCACACAAGGATTCGGTGACGGCGAACCGATGCGGCTTAAGCCGTGGGTGATCAGCGAAGTGCCTACCCGGCTCACCCACCCAGACTTAGACGTACTTGCGGCGGTTACACGTGCCATTCACCAGGAGTGCCCGCTGGCCGTCGAGTACCACTCGATTTCGAGCGGCATTACAGAGCGGGAGATCGTCCCGTTCGCGCTGATCGACAACGGATTGCGGTGGCACGTCCGGGCGTTTGACCGCAAGTCCCAGGAGTTCCGAGACTTCGTCATCACCCGGATCAAGAACCCTGTCGTGCTCAAGGGGCAGCCAGTTGCAACGCATGAGATGAGCGATCAAGACATTCAGTGGACGCGGATCGTCGAACTGGAGTTGGTGCCGCACCCGAATCAGCTCCGGCCGGAGATCACAGAAATGGATTACGGCATGAACGGCGGCGTGCTGCGGATGAAGCTGCGTGCTGCCACGGCTGGATACATCCTGCGCAAATGGAGTGTCGACTGTTCTCCCGATCATTGCCTGCGGGGGGCGGAGTACCGGCTATGGCTCAAAGACCACTTGGCAATTTATGGAGTCAAGAATGCGATTTTGGCACCTGGCTATAAATCGCAAGAGCAAAAAATATTAGAAGCGGAGGCTGACTAAGGAGCGACGCAATCCGTTCGCTTCGGTCAAGGGAAAGACAATGACAACCGTGAACTTGGATTCTTCCGCGCTGACTTCTGCGCTTGAACAGTTACGCCTCAAGCTATTAGATCTCACCGGTCGAAATCGCCTAATTAACTTCAAGCACACTGCTGGCAAGTCACTACAGTTTATTGAGGGTCATCCCGCAGCGATATATCAGCGACTGGTCGAAGCAAACAACAAAGCCAGCATCAGCATTCTCGGATTGCCAGAACCATCCAGAGGGGACTGGGTGGAGCGCAACGGCCGCTTACAACGACCAGAGCCTAGGGAATGGGCCAAGTCCCAAGGCATCTCAACGAGCTACGACATCCCTGGCGTCGGTGAGAGCTCGGATGAATCGAATGTCCGATCACTTATGTACCCGGACGATCTCGCGAAGCACTGCCGCAAGATCGAGCGTGAGGCCACGCTCGCTATTGAGGAAACGGGCGCGAACATGTTGTTCCTGGTGCTCGGGTTCTTGGAGTTCCCCGATCAGCGAGACAGCGACAAGACATTCACAGCCCCCTTGATCAGCGTACCTGTGTCGCTGCAAAAAAAGGAGGTTGCGGGCATCCAGCAGTTCTCCCTCCAATACACGGGCGACGACATCTCCGAAAACCTCTCACTGCGAGAGAAGCTGCGCAACGACTTCGGGCTGGTCTTGCCTGAACTTGGTGAAGAACAGATCGACGTCAACGGTTACTTTGCCGAGATTCAAGCGATCATCAAAAAGCAACCCGGCTTCGCACTCAAGCACCGAGTCTCTTTGTGCTTGCTCAGCTTCAGCAACATGCTGCTGGTTCGAGATTTAGATCCAACCAAATGGCCTTCAAACGGTGATGAGAACTCCCTAATTGATCACCCAATCGTTCGTGAGGTGTTCGAGGGCAGGGCTGATGACCGAGGAGCGGGCCTGAGCCTGGCTGAAGAACATCTGGTGGAAGAAGGCCCAGGGGCCAGCATCCCATTGGTCTACGACGCTGACAGCTCTCAGCACAGCGCCCTCATCGATGTCTTGTCACTCAAGAAGAATCTGGTGATCGAAGGACCGCCGGGTACGGGCAAATCTCAGACCATCACGAACTTAATTGCGGCCTGCCTGGCTGAAGGCAAGAAGGTGCTCTTCGTTGCCGAGAAGTTGGCGGCTCTTGAAGTCGTGAAGAACCGCCTGTCACTGGCTGGCCTCGATCCGTTTGTTCTTGAGCTGCACAGTAACAAGACCAACAAGAAGCGGGTCCTGGAGGAAATAGCTAAGCGCACCACCTTCAGACCCAATCACCCCAATGATCTTCCCCGTCTGCAGCAGCAACTGGAGGCTCACCGCCAAGACCTCAAAGCCTACACAGACCTGATCAATTCAATCGCGCACAACGCGTTTGGTTTGACGCTGCATCAGATCATGTGGCGAGCCGAGAAGCACCGACAAGGTTTGAGCAACGAAGAGAGCATGCTCAGCCAGATCAGCATCGGCGATGCAACTCAAATTTCTGAATTTGAGTTCGGTCGACGCATGGACTGCCTAGGTTACCTTGGCTCCCAGTACAAGTCGGTCGGAGGCTTTGATGCAAGTTGCACCTTCTGGGGCTTCTACCCTGAGCGCCTCATCCCCGGAGATGAAGTCAAACTCACTCAGCTATTTGAAGCAGCTGATGAGTGGGGTCCGTCCTTGGTAGATGCTTCGAAGCACTACTCGCAAGTGCTCGGAGGCCGCGTTCACAACCTCTCACTGGAGTTCAGCGGTGAGCAATTGGCCGTACTCAAGAAACTGCTTGAGACTGCCAATCAGCAATTGCCTCTGCACCTCATTCCTGGGTTCTTTGAGGACGACGAGACGGGAACCAAATCCGCTCAGGCACTTGAGGCCTTCGCCAAACAAGTCGAACAGTTCCACCGCCTCGAAGGGGCGGTCAAAACAGCGCTGAAGCTCGAATCCAGCGTCACAAAGTCAGGGACTGACGATCTAAAGGGCTTGCAGCGAATCGCGGGGAGCTTGGGCGCAGAACTGGGCACGCTCAGTGAGCTTCGCATCCTGCATCAACAACTGGTTGAGACTGCGGGCAAGCTTTCGACGGCCAACGCCAACTTGGTGATGTTCCTGGGCGAGAAAAAGATTCTTTACAACGGATCTATGCAGAAGCTGGAGCAGTTGCTCGGTTTTACCGATCTCGTGCTGGATGCCCCAGAGGAGCACTTCCATCTCCAGACCCCTGGACTGACTCGCGACGGCGCAGTCCAGGCCCTTGATCAGTTGCATGCCCTCCAGGAAGAGTGGACCGGTCTTGAAAAAGAACTCGGGGATTCGCTCTATGTGGACACCTTGCCGCATGAGGGAGATATCAAGCAAGCCATCCTGACCCTGCGAGAAGGCGACGCGTGGTACCGCATCTTCCAAGGTCGGTGGCGAAAAGCGGTAGGGCTGCACAACGCACTCCAACGCACCAAGCTCAAAATGCCTGGCCACAAGCGGCTGGAGCAGCTTGAACAAATCGTCAAACTGCTAGGCCTCAAAGAACAGTGGAAGTCCTCGCCGACCTGGACGCAGTTCCTCGGATTCCCCGCGCCAGCTACCCCCTCCCCATTGGAAGGATATCTGGCGCTGGCGAAATGGAATCGGGGTATCAAAGTCGCCTCAGAGGATATTCAAGCCGTCCTGATCGACCCAGTCAGCTTCACCGCCGACCAAGCCCGAGCCCTGCGCCGCGAATTCTCGACGGTCAAGCTGGAGATCACGTCCGCCATCGCAGCAGTCAAAGACATCAACGCAAGGCTCAAACGCCTCTCTGAATTCAGCGGCAGCAATCTCCTCGACAAGGTGTTGGAAAAGACCGGTGAATTCACAGAAGCCCTCGAAGACCGATTCGAATGGCTTGAGTTGGAGGCTCGCAGTCAAGCTACGTTCAGCCAAGTGATCGCCGGATGCGACGCAGCCTTGGAGCGCTCTTCGCTGAAGTCACAGATTCAAGCCAATGCCCATATCAAATCGCTTCTTGGCGATCTCTATCTGGACGTCGACACAGACTGCTCGACCGCCATCGAGGCTCTGTCTTTCGGTCAAAGCATCGACAGTCTCAATTTATCGCCGCAGGTCAAATACAAGCTGCGCACCGGGCATCCGATTGAAGCCTGTAGAACTCTTGTTGCCGCTCTGGAACCTGTCCACACGGGATTGAAGCAGATTGAGGGCTTGAGCAATGCTCTGTCCCAGTTCGGGAAGTTCGAGCTGGACACATGGACTGGCGCACCTGCAGACGAGGACTTGGAGCTGTTTGTCAGCGCCTTGCATGGCGCAGTTCAAAAGGCTGTCGAGGACAAGGACCTTTTGATTCCTTGGTCGCTGTACCTGACTCGCCGCAAGGAGGCCAACGAGCTGACCTTGTCTGAGTTCGTGGAGCTCCTTGAGAGAAAGCGCATCAAACCAGACGATTTGTCCGACGCCTACGCCTACTGCACCTACAGCACGATCACTCGGGAAGCCTTTCGCAACATCCCCCAGCTTGGGCGCTTCACGGGCCTCAAACACAACCAGATCCGCGACGAGTTCAAACGACTGGACAAAGAGATCATTGCTCTGCGTGGCAAGGCAATCGCCTACGAATGCACTCGCAAGGCCTCTCCGCCTCCCGGCAGAAACGGTGCTCGCGTTGACGATCGCACTGAGATGGTTCTCCTGAACTACCTCATGCCACAGCAACGCCCGCGCATGCCTGTTCGGAAAATCCTTACCCGGGCTGGTGGGTCGATTCAGGCGCTCAAGCCCTGTTTCATGATGGGGCCGCAAGCTGTAGCGCAATACCTGGCTCCAGGGGTCATCAAGTTTGATCTCGTCATCATGGACGAAGCATCCCAGTTGAAGCCCGAGGAGGCAATCGGCTCGGTTGCCCGTGGTGGTCAATTGGTGGTGGTTGGTGATCCCAAACAACTGCCCCCGACATCGTTCTTCTCCCGGATGACCCAGGACGGTGACGGTGGTGACGATCACTTCACCACCACGGATGCTGAGAGCATTCTGGATGTCTGCTCATCGCACTTTAGGCCAACTCGCTCCCTGCGCTGGCATTACCGTTCTCAGCACCATTCGCTGATCGCCTTTTCGAACCACAGCTTCTACCGTGGCAACCTGGTGATCTTCCCATCGCCGTATGGCCAAGGCGGAAAGCTCGGTGTGCGTGCCGTCTATCTGGCCGATGCCATCTACGAAAACCAGACCAATTTGCGGGAAGCCAAGCGGGTCGTGGATGCGGTCGTCGAGCACATTGCAACTCGCCCCAACGAGTCTCTTGGCATCGTCACACTGAATATCAAGCAGCGAGATTTGATTGCTGAACTGCTGGAAGAGCGTCTGAAATCGGTTCGTGGTGCCGACTCCTACCGAGACCATTGGGCGACAGAAGGGCAGCCCTTGTTCATCAAGAACCTTGAGAACGTCCAGGGTGATGAACGCGACGCCATCATCATCTCCACGACTTTCGGCAAACCACCAGGATCCAGCGCTGTTCGTCAGAACTTTGGCCCCATCAGTCGTCAAGGCGGCTGGCGTCGATTGAACGTGCTGTTCACCCGCGCCAAGAAGTCGATCGCCCTGTACACGTCCCTGCGTCCTGAAGACATCGTGATGGATGGGACCACTCCGGACGGAACCAAAGCCTTGCGCAACTACCTCGAGTACGCCCGCACAGGCTCTCTGCCGACCATTGAGGAAACAGACCGCGAGCCTGACAGTGATTTCGAGATCTCCGTCATGGACATGCTCAAGATGCGTGGCTATGAAGTCACCCCTCAGCTGGGCGTAGCGGGCTACCGCATTGACATTGCCGTTAAACACCCAGACGCACCAGGCTCGTATCTGGCAGCAATCGAATGCGACGGCGCAACCTACCACTCGGCCCTGTCAGTTCGCGACCGTGATCGCATCCGTCAAGAGATCCTCGAGTCGCTGGGTTGGCGTGGTCGCATTTGGCGTATCTGGTCAACGGACTGGTTCCGCACGCCACGACAGGAAACCGAGAAGCTCATTAGCTTCCTTGAGGATCTGCGCGAGAGCTGGAAGCCTGAGCACGCCTCTGGCGAGACCTGGATCGAAGAAGGTCAAGGTGCAGGACCGACGATCTCCCCCGTGATTGAAGTAATTGAGCCGGTCGAGAACGCCGCACAAGCCGAAATTGAGCGTGAAGCAGTCAACTCCGTTCTGATCGACACCGAGGATGATCTAGAGGTCGACGTTGGGGATGTTGTTCGCTACGTGGATCTATCCAAGCCAAACGATGTGTTGACGGTTCAGATCACCAGAGGGAAGGACGATTTCTCCAACGGCATCGTGAATGAAAGCCGCCCTCTCGCGCAAGCCTTTCTGGGCGCAGTTGTTGGTGACGAGGTAGCTCTTCATCTTGCTGGTAGCGCATCCAAGACTTTTCAGATCGTTGAAATTGTCCGATCGGAAACGTTACCCAAAATCAATTGAAGCCTTCCAGCATACATAAAGAGATAAAGCCAATAGCCAAGATGGTGACAAGAACTAAAGAGGGGAGCGGGTCGTGACAGCCGAAGAGGACAACAAGAAAAATGAAGGCAAAGGATTTGCGGGCCTTTCCTCGCTCGTTTCCGACATCGATGTCCCAACGCCATCGGAGCCTGTCAAGAATCAGCGGCAAAGTGAAGCGCACCCTACCGTAGCAGCAACTTCGCCACCATCGCCGCCCCCACATCCAAGGCCCCAACCAGCTCCAACGCTCAGTACCCCGCCGACCTCTGGCTCGTCAGCCGGTAAGTGGGTCGTTGGACTCGCCGCCGTGATCGGATTCTTTTGGCTAATCGGACAGGCTAACAAGGGCCCGTCCTCCCCTTCACCGACATACACCCCCCCGGCGGCGACACAGGCTCCATACACGGGCCCGTCTTCGGTCGCTCAACCTCAGGTGCCGAGCCGACCATCTGAAGAGACCCCGCCAGTCGGGCAAGGTCACTCACTTTCGATACCCCAGATTCGCTACTGCCTCGCAGAGGACATTCGCCTGGACGGTGCCAGGGGTGCCGTCAACAACTACAACGACAGTCATGTCGATCAGTTCAATGCGATGGTCGCTGACTACAACAGCCGATGTGGGCAATATCGGTATCGACGTGGTTCCCTGGAAAGCGCTCGCCGGGATGTCGAACCCTATCGCAGTGAACTGCAATCCGATGGACGCAATAGGTTTGTTGGCGCCTACAACTCTCAGCGCCAGCAACCACAAAATTCGGCTCGGGAGCGCCAGCCTTCATTCGGCACACCCGCTCGTCAGGCAACGCGACCAGAGCCGGATCCCACTGTATTGGCGATTCAGGAAAAACTGAACCAGCTTGGATACAAGGCCGGTGTTGCTGACGGATTTGCAGGGGGCGGAACGCGTGCTGCGATCATGGCGTTCCAGCGAGACAAAGGACTGAGCCAGGATGGATTGGCTACCCCACAATTGCTAGATCAGTTGGAAAGACAGACGTCTGAAGGTAGCAGACCCAACACTGCAAACGCTTCCCCCCCACCGTCCACTGCTCCAACTGTGCCGCCAACACCTGCGCCAGGCCCGGCCAGTCCGAAGCCGGGCATCCCGGCTAACGCGTTTGTCTCAGGGTCCAACTGGTACTGTAAGGATGGGTTCAAACGTGTTGGCGATCAGTGTGATGCAGTGATCGCACCACAGAATGCTTTCGTCTCGGGCGCTAACTGGTACTGCAAGGAAGGCTTCAAACGTATTGGCGATCAATGCGAAGCAGTCATTGCTCCACAAAATGCCTTTGTGTCTGGCGCCAACTGGTACTGCAAGGAGGGCTTCAAACGTGTTGGCAATCAATGCGACGCCGTGATTGCACCACCCAATGCCTTCATCTCAGGTGCCAGCTGGTATTGCAAAGAAGGCTTCAAGAAGTCCGGGGAAAAGTGTGTCTCAGTTATTGATTAACCTACTATCGGTGAATTCTTGAAGCGACATGCAAGGAGGAAATAATGAGAAGAGTAAATCGGGTGGCATGCGTTATGGCAGCAATGCTCATGGCGATTTCTGCATCAGCATTTGCCGAGAGCTACGAAATGAGCCTAACCCGAAAAGGTAGCAATATCTATCGGGTGAGCGGGAAACAAATAATTGTGCAGACCCGACACTGCTTCGTCTACGCCTACTCTGAAGATGCAATCCTTAATTCTTCTGGTTACGGTGGAGAGGTCATCTTTTTAGACAGCAAGGATAAGTGCGACGTCAAAGCCGTATTCGGCGCGAGCACGCAAAAGCCTGGCAAGTATGCGGTCACCGTGACCCGAGAAGATGATGACTGGTTTGAGATGTTTGGATCGAACTCCTATATCAAAACAGAAGGCTGCTTATCCCTTGCCCTCGGGGAAGATGCAATTCTGACCGTATTGGCTGGCAACGTTGGCAGGCTGCGATTCAAGGATGGCAACGACTGCCTGGTCGAAGCCATTTACTCCAAGCTGCGACTTTGAGAGAGGTCGATGAACCGTGTCTGCTGACGAACAACAAAATAGAAATGCTGCAGGCTTCGCCGGTTTGTCGACGCTGGTCTCAGATGTCGAAGACAGCCGCTCTGCCAGTGATACTGCACCAAATTTCACCCCGTCGCTGAGCGACACACAACATTCGCTTCTGAGAGCCGATGAGGCGCCAGCGACCCATGCCACGCCGCAACCACGTAAAGGAAATAGCGACACGTCTTCGGATGTGACTACAGGCAAATGGATGGTTGGCATCGGTTTGGGAATCGGGCTTCTGCTCATTATTCTCGTCAACTCGACCAAGCACGACTCTGCCCGTTCGGCGACGCCCCCTGTTGTGCAAGCCCCCCCTACGGCAGTACCTACCTATCAATCTCCCAGTCCCGCGCCAGCCGCGCCAAGACAGCAGCCTGCTCAAGAGGAAGTTATCCATCGAAGTACCACCACGGAATCTGTGAGCGTGCTCGACCAACAGGTTGTATTTTCGAATCCAACAGGCTACTGCACGCCGGGCAAGTCGGCGCGCGAAGTAGAGCTGTTGAACTTGGCGCGGCGCTCCCTTGGCGAAGGCTCTCGACTCGTCCATGCGGCCGTCAGATGCTCCGAACTGGAGGACTACAGGAAGGGACGCAGGGACATGTTAGACCACTGGCTACAAATCCAGCTTCTCGGTCCCAAGGGCAATTTCCAGCGAGTCGATATGCAGCGAGAAGCGTTCCTTACCGGTCTATCCAAGTCGAGTCCTCGTGTGAATCCCGATGAACTCAATCAACGGCTAAAGGAGTCGTTCGAGAACAGTGATATCAGCCTGTCTGACATGAAGTTTGAGCCGATTGGACGGGACGGAAATGCAGTTTATTTTTCAATGCGGATGAATATGAGCATCGGGGAATCCAGTCGCCCGATATCTGGGATCAGTGGAATAACACTCTTGAACTCCCTTCCTCTGGCGATCAACGTCTACGAGGGCACGGGTTCAGCACAGAGCCGTGGCCAATTGCATACTGTCCTGCAGGAGTTGCTAAACAGCCTCCTCACCGAGAACTGATGATGAACAAAGCAAAAACAATAATCTCCCCCTTGTACCTCTGCTTGCTAGCTGTGGTCGTCCTGCCGGTCGCCGCGCAGACGGCAGGCTATACCAAGCTGAACGTAAAGGGGCGAGTTCAGCTTGAAGTGCCGAGTGACTGGACTATCAGCGATGCCGAACAGCGGAGGCGTGTCAAAGAGCATGGAGAAAAACTTGTCGGGATTCCAACTCTACACACAGCATCATTTGCGGCGCAGTCCTACCCAGCGCCGTCACGAACGATGATCAGGGTGTCGTTCATTCCGATGGATCCGCCAATCACTCAGGCCGACGTGCAGCAGGAAGTTCAGGCTAACAAAAGGCAGGTGCTGAAGGACTTGGCAGATACCTGGCGTGACGAGGCCCCGACGATGTGGGCGGGCTTGGCTAAAAATGGCGTAAAAGAAGTCGGCCGTCCGAGTTTTGCTGTCGAACCCATTGGCGGGCAGACCGCTTTAATCATTAGCTACGGACGTACCTCGACTGCCAACCCGGCTGAGACCATGAGAGTGACTCAATACCATGTGCTTCTCGGCCCTGAAAAAGCTCTAATTACTATCTCCCACATTGAAAACGATCAGCAAGCAATCGCTGCGCATAACCGTTTGAAAAGCAGCATTGTGATTCGATAAGACGACCAGGAATAGTCTATGGCCTACGAAGACCTCAACGCACAGCCTCTTGGCTCAAGCAAGATAGACCAACAATCATCGTCGACTGTTGATCAGAGCAAAGCCTTTCTTGGCGGGCAGCATCATCCGTGGCGAAGAATGTTTGCACGTACAGTTGCCATCTGTACGGCAGGAGTCCTGCTATTCCTCCTCTTAATATTTGCATTCAGTGCGGCGATGCCTGAGCAGGCAGCGGGCTTCGCTAAGGCAGTCGAGAACCCGATTGTCGCCGGCATCGTGCTGTATTTAGTTTGGCTGCCTGCTGAGGCCGTTCTGCTGTCGTTGTTCGGGACTACACCGGCAAAGTGGCTCTTCGGCATCAAGGTAACTCACCTTGAGGGCCGCTTGCTGTCCTTGTCGGAGTCACTAAGCCGCGCCTTTTTAGTCTTTGTTCAGGGCGTTGGATTTGGCATTCCATTCATCGCATTGTTCACACAATTATTTGCATATCGGCGATTGACGAAGACCGGCACCACTCTGTGGGATACATCCGCCAAATCTATTGTGCTCCACAAGAAGTGGGGTGTATTCCGGGCGCTCGGGTGTACTGCCGCAGTCTTCGGAGTGCTAATTCTGATGAGCGCATTGAACGCGGCAGGCAAGTAATAACCATCAAAGGAGTAACCATGGCATACGAAGACCCGAACGCACCATCGCAGGCGTCTGTCCCCACAAAGGCACCTGCGACAACGCCCGAAAAAAAGTCAGGTTCATGGGATTGGCTTTGGCCATCCATTCTGGCAGTGGTTATCGTCAAGGTGTTCGGTCTCGTCGGCGGACTGGTCACTTTCGGCTGCTATTACTGGCTCAAGCCAAAACTGGGAACATGGGGTGCAGTTGCAGCGTCCGGCGTCATTGGTGTTGTTGTTGCCATCGGGCTCATGGCAATGATCCGCAGCTGAAAATTTTGATTAGGCCAGGAAGAGCCTCGCTGCCACCTCTCTTCGCGTGACAAGCCCTGGCAACACTTTTCCGCCGCCATAGACCCATCGGCGAAGCTCTTGGCTAGCTGTTGACCAATCTTTCTGGTTGATACGCCGCCGCAGCGTCGACGTTTGCAGCCGCCCTGCGCCGAGGTTGAACGTGAAGTCAACGATCGCGGCTAGTCGCCCCTCGGGCTCGGTGGCCAGCACTGGGCAATACCGCAAGGTAGCCTTTAACGCGACGATCAGATCGCGCGCTAGATAGGCATCACCCTCTTCCAAGGTAATGGGCGGATGCTTCGGATCGCAGAGATGGCCGTAGCCAATCGTCCAGTAGCCTGCCGGGCAGACGTAGGGATACGCACGGCCAGGATCGTTCTTCGGCACGCGGTGAAAGCCCTCGAAGCGCTTGGCCAGATCAATGGCCGCTTGTGGAACCGCGATCACGGCCGCACCCGGTCGAACACACGCCCCAGGAACCAGAAGTTCAACACTCCAGCCCAGAGCGCTTGGTCGGCCTCCGTCCAGGCATGCAGGATGGCCGTCCCCCAGCCAGCGCCAGCGGTCACGGCTGCCGCAAACGCTGCCGTCTTGGCAGCGCAATACAGCGCCATGAACCAGTAGGTGATCACCGGCCGCACGCCGACCGACAGGGCATTGTGCGAGGCCCGCGGTCAGCAACGTCGTTGAGAGCAGCATTTTTGAAAAGCAAGGGGAGTTTTGTATGTGGTTGATTTCGCCGGTTGGGTTTTTCAGCGTTGTTCAGAAAGCCAGCGACGTTGCTGCTGACACGTTGACCGTGAGGGCGCGTGTACGCGGGGATTTGGAAGCCTTGCGGGAACAGTATTTACCGAACCTTGGCGAAGTTCAGGAAAGCAAAACCAACGATTACCGTTTTCGTGCTGTTGCGCCCCGTGCTGACGTGGCGGCTGCCATGGCAAACATGGTGAACCACCTGCAATACAGCAACTTCAAAAACCAAGTGGCGAAGGTGCAGGGGGCAGCACGGGCACACCTGTACCACGATGTTTGGGATGTGCTGTACCGCTTGCAAGCCGAACCTGCCAAGTACAACGCTGCTCCTAAACCAGCCAAAGCCAGTGGTCCGGTTTTCCATCCCAGGGTGGACGAACATGGCAAGCGGGTTGAAATCAAGAAGCCCAGCCAACCCAGTGACCTGAAAGCATGGTCCGATCCCAACGGCACTGCTTGCGAAGTCCCTGACGGGCCGATGCCCGATGCCATCAACGGCATTGCTGTATCGTCTTGGGAGCAGGGACCAGCAAGCAAGGCTGACTGGGAAGCATTGGCGGCCAAGGATGCGGTACCCGAACCCGAATTCAAAGTGCCCACGGGTTACAAAAAGGCGGCCGGGGTTGTGGTTCGTGAGCCAGATGGCCGTATCTGGGTCGTGGCCCCCAGCAATGCCTTTGGCGGATACAGAGCGACTTTCCCCAAGGGCACCATGGACGCCTTGTCAACGCAAGCCACCGCCTTGGTCGAAGCCTACGAGGAATCGGGCCTCCACGTGCGGTTGATCCGGCATTTGGTCGATGTGAAGCGCAGTCAAAGCTACACCCGTTATTTCCTGGCAGAACGGGTGGGTGGGAACCCCGCCGACATGGGATGGGAATCGCAAGCGGTGATGCTGGTGCCTGCTGAAAAACTTCCCCAAGTGCTCAACAGCCCCAACGACTTGCCCATCATCGAAGCTTTGAAAAAGGTGTGACATGGGTATGAAGTGCGCCACCTGTGAAGCACCGTTGGGTGCCGTGCGCTATGTGTTTGCCTTGCAGGGCCACCATATGGAGTACATCCGCCCCGGTGACACGCCTTCAGACCAGGCAGTGCTCAGACCCAGTGTGATGAAAACGCTGGGGCGGTATTGCAGTTCTGCCTGTTGTAAACAACAAGTGCCTGAGCAGTTAGAAGGGTTGGGGCTGCCAACACATTTGCAGCACAACCGTGTTTTGGGTGGCCCTATTTGCCCCTGCGGGAAGTGCGGTAAGCCGGTCAACATGACGCAACCTCACGCAGCCGTCATCAAGGGCAAGGTACTGCTTTTGGCAAACGGTGAAGAAGACGCCCCCGTCTGGCTCGATATTCTCACGGTGATGTGCAGGGATTGCATGGGCTTGAACGCGCAAGAGATGAGGGCACTGGCGCGAAAAGAAACTGACCGAGTTGAGTCTGATGCTTCCTTGGCTGAACAACGAGCGGTACGCGCATGAGAGCCACAGATCAATGGCGTCCAGGTGTATGGTGCGGTTCAGCCATCAAACTGTGCGATCAACATGTGGTTGAGGTCAGTGCCGAGGAAGATATTCGGTACCCAGAACAGTGGATGTACGTGCTGTGGCAGCCTGCGTACCGATTTGTGCCTTTTCTTCGCCCCGATGGTTGGGGTGTAACGCTGGGTCACCCTCGTGAAACGATGGACCAGTGTCTTCCCGCAGAGGCTGAAATTTACATCTTGGCTGACGCTGAATGTGCTTGGTCCTCGTGGCTCCAGATTCCTTTGGTGTGTGAGCGATATGAGCCTTGGCTGGTGGCTCAAATTGAAGCTCGCCGACAGGAGCAACGGCAGCTTGAATCAAGTCGCTATGCACAGTGGTATGGCAGCCCCCAGGTGGACTTTGAACGGTTTTTGGCAAAGCTCAGCGCGAAATAAATAGGCACCCGGCATCTCCTGTGCATACACCTCCCCGCCTACGCACTCCCCTGAGTAAGCGTAGTTTGGCTAGCCTCGCAAGCCATCTTATATATTGAATTTGACATATTCAGTGCTTTTGATATACTGAAAATGCGTCAAACTCCCTCAAGAATGCCTCAACAGAGCCTTTCTTGACCCTTCTCGCCCCATCTTCTCCCTCTCGGGGCGCACCCCTTTCCTGATCCTGTTTGCGTGTGTTCGCACCACGGTCGCCGTGCTGTGCGCGCTCGTTCGCCATGCTTTGGTCAGTCATTGACCATGGCCGGACGGTACTCGGTAAGCGTCCGGCCATCCCATCTTGAGACAAGCCCCGAGATAAAAGACCATGGTGCGAGCCCAACAACAGGAGCCCACCATGAACCCCAAGAGCCTGCCGCGTCGCCGGCACAGTGATGAATTCAAGGCGCAGGTGCTGCACGAATGCAGCCAGCCCGGAGCCTGCATCGCAGAGATCGCGCTGTCGCACAAGCTCAACGCCAGCCTCGTGCACAAGTGGCGCAGCCGCGCCCGGCGTGACCTGGCGGCCCAACAGCCACTGGCGCCCGCACCATTCATTGCACTGCCCATCACGCCGTCCCTGCATCCCGAGCCAGCAACGCCCGCACAGGGCGACGTGCGCATCGAGCTGCGCCGCGGCGCCACCACGGCGAGCATGCACTGGCCCGTGGCCGCTGCTGGCGAATGCATCCGGATGCTGCGCGAGTGCTTGCGATGATCCGCATCGAAGCCGCCTGGCTGGCCACAGCACCGCTGGACATGCGCGCGGGCACCGACACCGCACTGGCCCGCGTGGTGGCCGTCTTTGGTGCGGCGCAGCCGCACCACGCCTACCTGTTTGCCAACAAGCGCGCCAGCCGCCTGAAGGTCTTGGTGCACGACGGCATCGGTATCTGGCTGGCAGCGCGCCGGCTGCAGCAGGGCAAATTTGTCTGGCCGCCCGCCGATCCAGCCCATTGCGAACTGTCTCTCGCGCAACTCGATGCGCTCGTGCTGGGCCTGCCCTGGCAGCGCGTGGGCCCGGCCGGCGTAATCACCGTTGTCTGAATCGTCACCACTCCAACGCCGCTTGGCAATCGGGGGAACTGCCGATGGCGGCGCAAGCCGCCAGCAGGCACACTCGCTGCATGATCCAAGCCCCACAGTCCCTGAGCGAATGCAGCGCTGTGCAGCTGCGTGAGCTGCTCGTGCGGCTCATGGGAGAGCTGGATCACGCCAAAGCCGAGCTGCGCCACCAAAGCGCGCTGCTGCAAAAGCTCCAATTCGAAAACGCCCTCCTCAAGCGCATGAAGTTCGCCGCGCAGTCCGAACGCTTCGATCCACGCCAGCAAAGCCTGCTCGCCGACGAGATCGAGGCCGATCTGGCAGCGGTAGCCAGCGAGATCGAGCAGCTGCAGCCCGCCGTGCACAGCCCGCAGCCGGCCCGCCAGCAACCCAAACGCCAGCCGCTGCCGGCCCACCTGCCGCGGCGCGAGATTCGCCACGAACCACAGTCCACCACATGCAAGTGCGGCTGCCAGATGGTGCGCATCGGCGAAGACGTAGCCGAGAAGCTCGATTACGTGCCCGGGGTCTTCACCGTCGAGCGCCATATCCGTGGCAAGTGGGCCTGTGCCCAGTGCGAGACGATCACGCAGGAGCCGGTCGCGCCGCACGTGATCGACAAGGGCGTCCCGACGGCCGGCCTGCTGGCCCAGGTGCTGGTGGCCAAATATGCCGATCATCTGCCGTTGTACCGCCAGGAGGCCATCTTTGGGCGTGCAGGTGTGGCGATTGCCCGCTCCAGCCTGGCGCAGTGGGTGGGCTGCTGCGGCGTGCAGCTGCAGCCGCTGGCCGATGCGCTGAAGAAGGAGGTGCTGGCCCATGGGGTGTTGCATGCCGACGAGACGCCGGTGGCGATGCTCAAACCGGGCAACGGCAAGACGCACCGGGCCTACCTGTGGGCTTATGCGCCGGGGGCGTTGGAGGACATGCGCGCGGTGGTGTATGACTTTTGCGAATCGCGCGCTGGCGAGCATGTGCGCGCCTTTCTGGGCGACTGGAGTGGCAGCCTGGTCTGTGACGATTACGCGGGCTACAAGGCCAGCTTCCAGCAGGGGGTGATCGAAGCGGGGTGCCTTGGGCACGCAAGGCGCAAGTTCTTCGAGCTGCATGCGAGCAGCAAGAGCCAGATTGCCGAGTATGCGCTCACGCAGTTTGCCCGCATCTATGAGATCGAAGGGCAGCTCAAGGAGCTGCAGGCCGAGGAGAGAGTCGCGATTCGGCAGCAGCACAGTCGCCCCGT
>NZ_VMYE01000003.1 GCF_007655255.1 Extensimonas perlucida | reverse complement strand
TCGCCGAAGGTGGTGTGCCACAGGAGTTTTTTTTACCCTCGCGGTGCACCCGCCCACCCCGGCGTAGTTCCTGCTCGGTGATGCGAACCTGGCGCTCAGCCCAGCCCTGCATCGCCTCCTGACCAAGACGGCGAAGCTCTTCGCTCAGGCGCTGCTCGGCGTCATCGGCGCGTTTCAAGTCCCCGTGTGCGTCCTGCACCGCACTCAGCAGCGATGCCACTCGCTGGCGGATCTGCGGATGCTCGCGAAGCCCTCGCACAATCTCCTCGTCGCTGATCTCGTCTGGTCTCATCACGCTGCCCTCCTGGCATTGCCGGCTTACGCCAATAGGCACTATTAAGACACATCAGTTTGAATCGCACCCCGCTGCATCCCCCAAGCCTCAAGTGTCGGTAAACTATCAATCAAACGTTTGTTCGATCCGGCGTGCGGCTTCGCTGAGAAAAGTTCAGTGATTTTGGCCGCAAAGTGCCGTCTAGCAAGTGTTAGCAGCTACGAATCAAGGAGTTTTCATGCAGCTGGGTTTGCAAGGCAAGGTGGCCATCGTCACGGGGTCGGGGCGGGGGATTGGGGCGGAGACGGCGCGGGCGCTGGCCGAAGAGGGTGCGCGCGTGGTGATTACCGACATCGACGGCGCGGTGGCGGATGCGACCTGCGCGGCGCTGCAGCGCGATGGGCTGCAGGCGATTGCGGTGGCGGCGGACGTGACGCGCAGCGCCGATGTGGAGCGGCTCGTACAGGCGGCGCAGGATGCCTTTGGCGGCGTGCATATTCTCGTGAACAACGCGGGTTTTGCGCGCGATGCGCGCATCGTCAAGCTCAGCGAGGCCGATTGGGATGCGGTGGTGGACACCATCCTCAAGGGCGCATTTTTGTGCAGCAAGGCGGTGGTGCCGACCATGGCCGAGCAGCAGTGGGGGCGCATCATCAACATTTCCTCGCGCGCGCACCTGGGCAATCCGGGGCAGGCCAATTATTCGGCGGCCAAGGCGGGCATTCTGGGCTTCAGCAGTGCGCTGTCGCTGGAGCTGGGGCGCAACGGCATCACCGTGAACACCGTGGCGCCGGGCTTCATCGAGACCGACGGCGTGCGCAATCTGCCGCACTACGCCAAGATCAAGGAAAACGCCCTGGCGCGCACGCCCGTGGGCCGCGTGGGCCAGCCGCGCGACATCGCGAGCGCGGTGTGCTTTCTGGCAAGCGAGCTCGCGGGCTACGTGAGCGGCGCCGTGCTGCATGTGACGGGCGGGCGCTACGGCTGACGGCGCGCGGCGGCCGAGTGCGGCGGCCTTTCTCTCGTTCTCTTTTTCACCCTTCCCGGAAGATGCACCATGGACTTCGGCTTCACCCCTGAACAAGACACGCTGCGCGACACGGTGCGGCGCTTCATGCGCGAGCGCGTGGCGCCGCGCATCAACGAGTGCGAGAAAAACCGCGAATTCGCCTGGGACTTGCTGCCGCAGCTGCAGCAGTTCGGCTACCTGGGCGGCTTGCTGCCCGAGTCGGCGGGCGGCTTTGGCCTGCGCTACGTGGACTGGGCGATCTTGATGGAAGAGGCGGGCTATACCTGGCTGTCGCTGCGCGTGATGATGAATTCGCTCAACATCATCGCCTCGCTGCTGCACCGCCACGGCACGCCTGCACAGCAGGAGCGCTTTCTGGCGCCGCTGCTCGCGGGCAAGCTGCGCCACTGGATGGCGATCACCGAGCCCAACCACGGCTCCAACGTGGCCGGCATCGAGACGCGCGCCGAAGACCGCGGCGACCATTACCTCGTCAACGGCGAAAAGCTCTGGATCACCAACGGCATTCACGGTGACTTTGGTGTGCTCGTGGCGCGCACTTTCAGCGCCACTTGTGACGGTGAGATCAGCCTGTTCCTCATCGACCGCCAGGAGACGCAGTACCAGGCGCGCCGCGCCGACGTGATGTTCATCCGCGCCACGGGCACCTCGCAGCTGAGCTTTCAAGACGCCGTGGTGCCCAAGGCGAATCTGCTGGGCAAGGAGGGCGAGGGGCTCAAGTCCATTCTCACGGGGCTGAACTTTGGGCGCCTCAACGTGGCCATGGGCGCGGTGGGCGCGGCGCGCGCGGCGCTCGACTTGTCGATCGAGTACGCCAAGCAGCGCAAGCAGTTCGGGCGCGTGATCGGCAGCTTTCAGCTCGTGCAAAAGCTCATCGTGGACATGATGGTGCGCTGCGAGGCGGCGCGCGCGCTCGGCTACCGCGCGGCCTGGACGCTGGACCAGGGCGGCACGGCGCGCACCGAATGCTCGATCGCCAAGCTCTACGCGGCCGAGGCCGCGCACGAGGTGGCGAGCATGGCGCTGCAGGTGCACGGCGGCTCGGGCTACAGCGAAGATTTGCCGATCGAGCGCATCTTCCGCGACACGCGCGGCGGCATGATCCCCGAGGGCACGACCGAAATTCAGACCTTGATCATCGGCCGCGAGGTGCTGGGGATTTCGACCTTCCGCTAATGCCAATCCATCCGAGGTGACGCCATGGCCATGAGCCTGCTCAAAGCCTTGCGCCTGAACGCGCGCCGCGTGCCGCAGCGCACGGCCTTGCGCTTTCGCGACACGCGGCTGAGTTACGCCGAGCTGCTGCAGGCCACCGAACGCGCCATGTGCGCGCTGGCCGCGCTGGGCATTGCGCCCGGCGAAAAGGTGCCGCTGCTGTCGTTCAACCACCCGGACATGCTCGTGGCCTACTTTGCGCTCACGGGGCTGGGCGCGGTGCCGGCGCCGCTCAACTACCGTTTGAGCGACGACGACCTGCGCTGGGGCATGGACGCCGCGCACGCGCGCTGGGCCTTGCTGGGCTCGGGCTTTGCCGAGCGCGCGCAGGCGCTCGCTGATCCGGCGCGGCGCTGGATCTGGTTTGGCGACGCGGCTGCGCAGGCGCCGCAAATTCCGCACCGGGAGCTGCGCTGGGACGCGCTGCTCGCGCAGGCCCAGGGCGCGCCGCCCGAGGGGCGTGACGGTAGCACCATCATGCTGCACACCTCGGGCACCACGGGCCGGCCCAAGGGCGCGCTGCGCTCGCGCTTCGGCTTCGAGGAGCGCGCGATCGAGCAGGGCTTTGGCATGGACGACCACACCTTGTGCGTGCTGCCGTTGTGCCTGTCGGCGGGCTGCGTGTATGCGCTGCTGCCGCTGTACCTGGGCGCGAGCGTGTCGCTGCACGAGCATTTCGACGCGGGCACGGTGCTCGACGCGATCGAGCGCGAGCGCATCCATTCGGCCATGCTGCTGCCCGCGATGCTGCAGCGCATGGTCGAGCACCCGCGCTTTGCCACGGCCGACTTGCGCAGCCTGCGCGTGATCCAGTCGGGTGCGGGCGCGATTCCCGCCGCGCTCAAGCGCACGCTGCTCGACCGGCTCGGCGACGGCGTGCTCAACATCTACGCGGCCTCGACCGAAGTCGGGCCCTACGCCAACCTCAAGGGGCCCGAGGTGCGCGCGCACCTCGAAGGTAATTGCGTGGGGCGGCCGTTTTTCGGCGTGGAGCTCAAGCTGCTGGACGACGACGGCCACGAGGTGCCCACGGGCGAGGTCGGCGAAATCTGCTGCCGCAGCGATTCGCAGTACGACGGCTACTTCGAGGACGAAGCGCTCACCGCGAGCACGCGGCGCGGCGAGTTCCTCACCGTCGGCGACCTCGGGCGCTTCGACGCCGACGGGCTGCTGTATTTCGTGGGCCGCAAGCGCGACATCATCAAAAGCGGCGGCATCAACGTGCACGCCTCCGAAATCGAAGAAGTGCTGCAGCAGCACCCCGCGGTGGCCGAGGCGCACTGTATCGGCCTGCCCGACGAGCGCTGGACGGAGCTGATCTGCGCCGTGATCGTGCTGCGCCCGGGCGCGCAGGCCAGCGCCGACGAGATCGCCGCGTTTGCCGCCGAGCGCCTCGCGCCCTACAAAAAGCCGCGCCGCGTGGTCTTCGTCGACGAGGTGCCGCGCAACCTCACGGGGCGCGTGCTCAAGGCGCAGCTGGTCGAGCAGGTGCTGGCCGGGGCGCACCGCTGAAATGCTATTGAATACGGAGCTATTGGCGCTTGATACACCTGCGTAAAAGGCATTTTTCATCTAAATTCTGTAAGGAGCCCGCATGAGCACCCCCAGCCTGCAAGCCCGCCCGTTCTTTTTTGAAGACCTGAACGTGGGCGATTGCTTCGACAGCCCCACGCGCACCATCACCGAGGCCGACGTGGTCAACTTTGCCTGCCTGTCGGCGGACTTCAACCGCCTGCATGTCGATGCCGAATACGCCAAGGGCACGGCCTACGGCCAGCGCATTGCGCACGGGCTGCTGGTGCTCGCGGTGATGTCGGGCCTGGTCACGCGCATGCTGCTGAACCAGCACCTCGAGCCCAACCTCCTGGGGCTGCTGGACATCCAGTGCCGTTTCCCGAAGCCGACCTTCATCGGCGACACCGTGCAGGTGCGCGTCAGCGTGGCCGAGAAAACCCCCACCTCCAAACCCGACCGCGGCGTGGTCGCGTTCCGCCGCGAGGTGCTCAACCAGCGCGGCGAGGTCGTGGTCGAGGGCGTGTGGAAGCTGCTCGTGCGGCGTCGGCCCGTCGAAGTGTGAACCCGGATCGAAGCGCCCGTTTTTTCCACGACTTACGCAAATCCGGGTCAGGCCAGGCGTACGCCCCATGGCAAAACACCTCGCTGCATCCTTGTTTGCGTAAGTCCAGTTTTCATTTCGGAGCCCGCCCCATGAGCATCAAGACCGACATAGGCTTTACCACGCAAGACCAGATCTTCGTGCGCGGCCGCAACCTGAGCGAAGACATCATCGGCAAGATGGACTTCATCGACATGATCTATTTCACCGCCACGGGCCAGGAGCCGAGCGCCCCCATGCGCGCGATGATGAACGCGATCATCGTCACCGCGACCGACCACGGCCTCACGCCCAGCGCCATTGCCGCACGCATGACCATCCTGGGTGCACCCGAGTCGCTGCAGGGCGCCGTGGCCGCGGGGCTGCTCGGCGCGGGCAACCACTTTCTCGGCACCATGCAAAACGCCGCGCAGTTCGCGCAAGACCACATCGGCAGTCTGACGCTCGACGCGTCTGAGGCCGAAGTGGCCGCGCAGGCGCGCGAGGTCGTCAAAAGCTACCGCGCAGCCAAGCGCATCCTGCCCGGCATGGGCCACCCCATCCACATCCACGGCGACCCGCGCACGCCGCGCCTGCGCCAGATTGCGCGCGACAACGGCTTCGACGGCAAGCACTGGCGCTTCATGTGCGCGGTGGAGCAGGCCGCCAAGGAGGAATACGGCCGCCTGCTGCCCATGAACGCCGCGGGCGCCGTGGGTGCGAGCGTCTCGGACATGGGGCTTGCGCCAATCTGGGCGCGCGCCTTTGCGCTGATCGGGCGCTCGGCCGGGCTGCTCGCGCACCTCATGGACGAGGCCGCGAAGCCGCTTGGGCAAAAAATCTGGGACTTGATCCTCGGGCAGGACGACTCGGCCCAGCTCGCCGGGCTCGCGCCGCGCAAGTGAGGATGGCGCGGCGCCGTGCAGCGCACGATTTTCGTTGCCCGCATTCCACCGCCGCGCCTCGCTGCCGCAAGCCACTCCGCATCACCGTTCCTTTTCCCCCATCACTTTGCGAACCTCATGAACTCTGCCGCATCCGCATCTGCCACCGCCTCCGCCCCGCTCGCGGGCCTGACCGTGCTCGATTTGACCGAGCTGCTGCCCGGCCCTTACGCCACGCAGCAAATGGTCGAAATGGGCGCGACCGTGATCAAGGTCGAGCGCCCTGGCGGCGACAACGCGCGCGGCATGTTCCCGGGGCTGTTCAGCGCCGTGAACCGCGGCAAGAAAAGCATCGTGCTCGACCTCAAGACCGACGCCGACCGCGCCACGCTCCAGCAGCTCGCGCAGCAGGCCGACGTGCTCATCGAAGGCTACCGGCCCGACGTCACGGCGCGCCTGGGCATCGATTACGCGAGCCTCAGCGCGCTCAACCCGCGCCTCATTTATTGCTCGATCAGCGGTTACGGCCAGACTGGCCCGGCGCGCCTGTGGCCGGGGCACGACCTCAACTACGCGGGCATGGCCGGCGTGGTGGCGCTCTCGGGCCACGGCAGCGAGCCCGACTACAGCATAGGCATTCCCGTGGGTGACCTCGCCGCGGCCATGTACGCGCTCGTGAGCATCCTCGGCGCGCTGCACAGCCGCGCCAGCACGCAAAAAGGCCAGTACCTCGACGTGGCCATCACCGACGCGCTCGCGAGCTGGGTCGTGCCACGCCTGGGCGTGTGGAACGAGGCGCGGCAAAAAGGCGAGGTGTTCGACAAGTCCAAGCTCATGAACCACCCCGGCTACGGCATCTTCCGCACCCAGGACCGGCGCCACATCACCATCGGCGCGATCGAGACGCCGTTCTGGCGCCGCCTCGTGCAGGCGCTGCAGCTGCAAGAGTTTGCCGACCCGGCCTACGAGGACTTCGCCACGCGCAGCAAAGCCTACGACGCCATCACCGCGGCGCTCGCGCAGCGCATCGCCACGCAAAGCTACGCGCATTGGGCCGCGCTGCTTGAAAGCGTGGACGTGCCCTACGGCCCGCTCAACACGCTCGACGACCTCGCCGACGATCCGCAGCTCAAGGCGCGCGGGCTGGTGCAGCAGATAGGCAAGGAGCAGATGATCGCCTTCCCCGTGCCCATGCAGGGCATCGCAGGCGTGGCGCAGGGCGTGCCCGCGCTCGGCGCGCACCAGGCCGAAGTGCTGCAGGGTTTGACGGCGCGCTGAGGTCGCACCGCCCACCACACCCCGCAGCGCCCCACCACAACACAAAGCACAAGGAGACAGCCCATGCAGTTTGCGCTCGAAGACTGGCAGCAGATCGCGCTGCAGCAGTTTCGGCGCTACCTCGAGGCCGAGGTCGCGCCGCTGGTCGAGGAGTACGAGGACGCCTACCGCATGCCGCCGCCGCAGGTCATCCAGCGCATGCACGACTTCGGTCTGCTCGGCGGCTTGCTGCCGCCCGAGCAGGGCGGGCAGGGGCTCGACTACGTGACCTACTGCACGCTGCTGTGCGAGCTTTCGCGTGTGTGGCCCTCGCTGCGCAGCATCATCAGCACCTCCAACCTCGCGCTGCTCATCGTCGCGCAGCACGGCACGCCGGCGCAGCGTGAGCGCTACCTGGCCGACCTGGTTTCGGGCCGCAAGACGGGTTTTTTTGCGCTCACCGAGCCCAACGTAGGCTCCGACGCGAGCCAGGTGCAGACGCACGCCGAGCGCGACGGCGCGCACTGGCGGCTCAATGGGCGCAAGCTCTACATCTCCAACGGCACGGGGGCCGACCTGGGCGTGGTGTTCGCGCGCACGGGCGCGGACGCCGTCTCGGCCTTCCTCGTCGAGCGCGACCTGCCCGGCTTTTCGGCGCGCGAAGTGCGCAGCATGGGCATGAACTCCTGCCCGCTGGGCGAGCTGCTGTTCGACGACATGCTGCTGCCGACCGAGGCGCTGATCGGCCAGCCCGGCCAGGCCTTTGCCATCGCCAAGCACTACCTGAACATCGGGCGCTGCTTCGTGTCCTTCGTCTGCACGGGCCTGTCGCAGGCGGCCTACGACGCCGCGCTGCGCTATGCGGGCGAGCGCGAGCAGTTCGGGCGCAAGATCGGCGGCTTCCAGCTCGTGCAGCAGATGATCGCCGACATGATGACCGACCTCGAAACCTCGCGCCTGCTGTCGTACCGTGCCGCCGACGCGCTCGATCGCCGGCTGCCCGATCGCGCCCGCCTGTGCTCGCTCGCCAAGCGCCACAACAGCCAGGCCACGCTGCGCGTGTGCGAGCTCGCGCTGCAGGTCCACGGCGGCGCCGGCTACACGCGCGACTTCCCCGTGGAGCGCCTGTACCGCGACGCGCGGCACCTCACCATCGCCGAAGGCACGAACCAGATCCAGTCGCTGCTGCTGGCGCAGTCGGTGCTGGGCATCTCGGCGCTGCGCGCCTGATGGCGGGCGCTTTTTCGCTTCTTTCCTTTCCCCTCCAGTCTTTTTCCCACACTACGCCAAGGAGCTTTCATGGCCAGCCAGAACTTCGAAACCATCCGCCTGGACATAGACGCGCTCGGCGTCGCGCGCCTCACGCTCGCGCGTCCCGACATGCACAACGCGCTCAACCCCACCATGTTCCAGGAGATCAACCAGGCGCTCGACGCCATAGAGGCCGACCCGGCGGCGCGCGTCGTGGTGCTCAGCGGCGAGGGTGAGAGCTTTTGCGCGGGCGGTGACTTCCGCTGGCAGCAAAGCCAGCGCGAGCAAAATCGCGCGAGCCGCATCCGCAGCGGCATGCCGCTGGCCAATGTGCTTGCGCGGCTCGACACCTTCGGGCGCCCCATCATCGGCCGCATCAACGGCTCGGCCTACGGTGGCGGCGTCGGGCTGATCTCGATCTGCGATGTGGTCGTGGCCGTGGACAGCGCCAAGATTTCGCTCAGCGAAGTGCGCCTGGGCCTGGTGCCCGCGACCATCTCGCCCTACGTCGCGGCCAAGCTCGGCCCGAGCTACGCGCGCCGCGTGTTCCTGAACGGCAAGATCATGAGCGCCGCCGAGGCGCAGCGCTACGGCCTGGTGCACGAAGTCGTCCCCGCCGCCGAGCTCGACCAGGCCGTGAACGCCGAGATCGACCTCGCACTCGCCTGCGCCCCGGGCGCGGTGCAGATGACGAAAAAACTGGTGCAATACGTGCTCGCGCACGACATGGCCGACAACCTCATCTACACCGTCGATCGCCTCGCCGACTTCTGGGAAACCGACGAAGCCCGCGAGGGCCTCACGAGCTTCTACGAAAAACGCGCCCCGGCCTGGCGCCGCAAGCACAGCGACAAGGCGTGAGCGGCGCGCGCATCGGAATATGAAAAAGATGCAATCGAAAAAGGAGCTGCTTGCGCTTGTCCATCAAGCGCTGGATGGCTATTTCATTGGCATAAATTAACAATCAAAAACGTAGCATCCATCCCCATGTGCAGGAGACAAACCATGGCTAAACCCTCCCATCCTCTGGCGCTGCTGGGTGCCGCACTGCTCGCCACCCTGGCCACAGGCGCGGCCCAGGCGCAGAACGCCGACAAAGTCACCATCGGCTTCGTCACCGACATGTCGAGCGTGTATTCCGACGGTGACGGCAAAGGCGGGCTCGCGGCGATCCAGATGGCCATCGATGAAGTCGGCGGCAAGGTGCTGGGCAAGCCCATCCAGCTGCTGAGCGCCGACCACCAGAACAAGGCCGACATCGCCGCCTCGCGGGCGCGCGAATGGTTCGACACGCAGAACATGCAAATGCTCGTGGGCGGCACCAATTCGAGCGCTGGGCTGGCCATGGGCAAGATCGCCGATGAGAAAAAGCGCGTTTTCATGATCACCGGGGCGGGTACCTCGGCGTTCACCAACGAACTGTGCAGCCCCTACTTCATCCACTACACCTACGACACCGTGGCGCACGCCAAGGCCTCGGGCAAGGCGATCACCGAAGCCGGTGGCAAGGACTGGTTCTTTCTGACGGCCGACTATGCCTTTGGCCATGCGCTGGAGGCCGATACCTCCAAGGTGGTCAAGGCGCAGGGCGGCAGGGTGCTGGGCAGCGTGCGCCATCCGCTCAACGCCTCGGACTTTTCTTCCTTTTTGCTGCAGGCGCAAAACTCCAAGGCCAAGGTGCTCGCGCTGGCCAATGCGGGCGGCGACACCATCAATGCCATCAAGGCCGCGCGCGAGTTCGGCATAGACAAGAGCATGCAGATCACGGCGCTGCTGATTTTCAGCAGCGACATCCAGACTTTGGGCCTGAAGCAAACGCAAGGGCTGATTTATGCCGACAACTGGCACTGGGAGCGCTCGCCAGAAAGCAAGAAGTTCGCGGAGGACTTCTACGCCAAGACCGGCAAGATGCCCACCTCGATCCAGGCTTCGGACTATTCGGCCGTCAAAAACTACCTGCGCATCGTGCAAAAACTCGGCACCACCGACGCCGACAAGGTCATGGCCGAATTCAAGAGCATCGAGCTCAACGACATGTATGGCAGGGGCCGCGTGCGTCCCGATGGCCGCTACGCGCACGACATGTACCTGCTGCAGGTCAAGTCGCCCGCCGAGTCCAAAGGCAAGTTTGATTACTTCAAGGTGCTCAAGACCTTGCCGGGCGAGGAAGTTTTCACCACCAAGGAAGAAAGCCGCTGCAAGCTCTGGAAATAATGGCAGGAGCCTTTGCGGCCATTTTTTATTGATTTTCAGGAGACCCACCATGCGCTATACCCACGAACACCGCGAAATCCAGCAGACCCTCAAGCGCTTCATCGACGACGAGATCAACCCGCACGTCGATGAATGGGAGGACGCCGAAATCTTCCCCGCGCACGAGGTGTTCAAAAAGCTCGGCAACCTGGGCCTGCTCGGGCTCACCAAACCACAGGAATACGGCGGCGCGGGGCTCGATTACAGCTACAGCGTGGCCATGGCCGAGGCGCTCGGGCACATCGAGTGCGGCGCGATTCCCATGGCCATCGGCGTGCAGACGGATATGTGCACGCCGGCGCTCGCGCGCTTTGGCAGCGACGAGCTGCGCCGGCAGTTCCTCGCACCCGCGATCGCGGGCGACATGGTGGGCTGCATCGGCGTGTCCGAGCCCAGCGCGGGCAGCGACGTGGCGGGCATCAAGAGCCGCGCGCGCAAGGACGGCGACGACTACGTCATCAGCGGCCAGAAGATGTGGATCACCAACAGCCTGCAGGCCGACTGGATGTGCATGCTGGTCAACACCGGCGACGGCCCCATCCACAAGAACAAAACGCTGATCATGGTGCCCATGCGCGAGAACGGCAAGCTGCGCCCCGGCATCGAGGTCGCGCGCAAGATCAAAAAAATCGGCATGAACGCGAGCGACACGGGCCTGATCTACTTCGACGAGGTGCGCGTGCCGCAGCGCTACCGCATCGGCGAGGAGGGCAAGGGCTTCATCTATCAGATGCAGCAGTTCCAGGAAGAGCGCCTGTGGGCCGCGGCGAGCTGCCTGCAGTCGCTCACCAACTGCATCCAGTGGACCATCGAGTGGGCGCAGGAACGCAAAATGTTCGGTGGCGCCCTGGCCGACAAGCAGTGGGTGCAGTTCAAGCTCGCCGAGCTCAAGGCCGAGATCGAGGCGCTGCGCGCGCTGGTGTACCAGGCTTGCGAGCACTACATCGCCGGCGAGGACGTGACTGAATGGGCCACCATGGCCAAGCTCAAGGCCGGGCGCCTGAGCCGCATCGTGCCCGACACCTGCCTGCAGTTCTGGGGTGGCATGGGCTTCACCTGGGAAAACAAGGTTTCGCGCAAGTACCGCGACGGGCGCCTCGCCTCGATCGGCGGCGGCGCCGACGAAGTCATGCTCGGCATCCTGGCCAAGATCATGCACATAGGCACGCAGGGTTGAGCACTTTTCGCTTTCCTTTCTTCAAAGACTCTATGACCGGCGCTTACATCCAAGAAAAACTCCGCCCCAACTACTGCTTCGGCTGCGGGCCGGACAACCCCTACGGGTTGCAAATCCACAGTTTGTGGGAGGGCGACGAAGTCGTCTGCCGCTGGACGCCCAAGGACTACATGACCGGCCCGCCCAACTTCCTCTATGGTGGCATTTCGGCGAGCCTGATCGACTGCCACTCGCTCAACGCCGCCGTCGCCTATGCCAACCGCCAGGCCGGGCATGACGACGTGTTCGACCCCGATCTTTTCATGGTCACGGGCACGATGACGATCAAATACCACAAGCCCGTGCCCATGCGCGAGGTGGAACTGCGCGCGCGCATCGCCAAGGTCGAAGGGCGCAAGTACCTGGTGCACACCGACCTCCTGAGCGACGGCGAGCGCTGCGTGAGCGGCGAGGTGCTGGCGATACGCATTGCGCGCATGGGGTAAAAAACGGCCGTTGGCGCAGTAGCAGGGAGTTTTACCCAGGTCAAAGCAAATGTGCCTGCAAGGAGCGGATGCGGATCAGGAGTTTCGCGCCGCAGTTACCGCTGGTTAACGCAGTTACCGCTGGTTAAACTCGCAGCCATCGTGAAAAAGACATTTTTACGTTTGGGGGTTTTGCTGGGCATGGGCCTGCTCGTGGCCTGCATGGGGTGGGCGCAGACGTCTGCGGCGGTGCCTGGGGCCGCCAAAGCGCCGCTCGTGATCGCGCACGTTGCGCCCACGAGCGGGCGCTTTGCGCTGCATGCCGAGGCGGACCGGCGCGGCGCCGAGATGGCGGTGGAGGAGTTCAACGCGCGCGGCGGCGTGCTCGGGCGCGAGGTGGTGCTGGTCGCGCGCGATCCCACGCTCGACAAGGCGCGCGCGGCGCAGGTGGCGCAGCAGCTCATCACCGAAAGCAAGGTGGGCTTTCTGCTCGGCGCCATCGATTCGGGCGTGGCCGCGAGCATGTCCGCGGTCTGCCAGCAGTACGGCGTGCTGTTCATCAACACCAATTCGTCGGCGCCGTCCGAAGCGGTCGAAAACGCGCACCGCAGCAAGTTCAGCTTCGATGCCAACGGCGCCAATTTCAACCGCGCCCTGCTGCAGTACGCGCTGGCGCAGCGCCCGGGCAAGCGCGTCGTGCTGCTGACCGAAGATAACGACTGGGGCCGCAGCAACGCCGCCGCCTCGCGCGCCATCGTGGCCGAGTATGGCGGCAGTGTGGTGGGTGAAGTCATGGTGCCGGTGGCGCTGCCCGACCCGGCGGGCGCGCTGCGGCAGGTCGCGGCCATGGCTGCTGAGGTGGTGGCGGTGAACGTGAGCGGCAGCAACCAGATCCGCCTGTTCGCGCACATCGACCCCGCAGTGTTCGAGGCGCAGTCCTGGGTCGTCGGCGAGGTCGATTGGGAGGAACTCTACCCCGCGCCCGGCACGCCGCGCCCGCTCTACGGCACCACCTGGGCCTGGAACCTCGACACGCCGGGCACGGCGCAATTCGTGGCGCGCTACCGCGAACGCTATCGCCACACCCAGCGGCTGCCCTATCCCGGCGACGTGACCCACGCCGCCTACCTGGCCACCAAGGCGCTGCTTACGGCCATCGAACGCACCGGCAGCACTGACAACCATGCACTGATCCGTGCGCTTGAGGGCATGCGCTGGAGCGCGCGCGAGCGCATGCAGCACGACGACGCCTACATGGACCCGCAGAGCCACCACCTGCAGCAGACCATCTACATCGCCACCTGGAAGCCGCGCCCCGACCGGCCCGAGTTGAGCCAGGTGATCCTCGGCCACCTGCCGCCCGCGCAGGTGCGTTACGCGCCCGAAGGCGGGGCGCGGCTCGAACCCCTGGCCGCCATGCCGCACTATGCGCCTTGAGCCACAAAACGCATGATGAGCAAGATTCGCTTCGGTTTGATCGCTCGCATTGCGCTCGTAGTGGTCGCGATCGAAGTGCTGGCCTTCGGTGCGCTCGGTTGGTTCTATATCGACCGCTTCAGCCACTCGATTGCCGAGCGCACCTATGCACGCCTACACCAGATCGGGCACATGATCGCGGCCGAAGAGCTGCCCCTGGGGATGGTGGCGCGGCCTTCCATCATGTCCGACCTGGTGGGTCTGCCGTATCTCGAGGGTATGGTGATCGGCGGCAATGGCCGCGTCATCGTGGCGAGCAACCCGGCGCAGCTCGGGCGCCTGGCCGTGCAGTTGCCGGGCTTCGAGGCTGCGTGGCTGGCGCCGGATGCGCCCGAGGATCGCTTCGTCACGCAGGGCGATGCGCTCACCTTTGTGCTGCGTCCGCGCAGCGCCGCCGATACCGCGCCCATCTACACCACGGTGCTCACGGTGAGCACCGCGCCGCTCGCGGCCACGCAACGCGCCATCGCCTGGGGCGGGCTGGTGGGCTCGCTGATGTTCATCGTGCTCACCTCCGCAGGCATCGTGCTGTTTGCGCAGCGGCTGATCACGCGGCGCGTTGCGCTGTCGCTGCAGGTGCTGGAGCGCGTCGAGCAGGGCGAGCTCGATGCGCGCATACCCGTCACGGCCGAGGACGAGCTCGGGCTGCTGCAGCGCGGCGTGAACGCAATGACGGACCAGCTCGCCCGCCTGCTCGCGCAGCAGCAGCGCCATCTCGAGGCGCTGCGCGCGCAAAAAGAACTGCTCGCTTCCGTGATCGACAACGCGCCGATCCGCGTGTTCTGGAAAGACCGCGACTCGCGCATCATGGGTTGCAACCCCCGGTTCGCGCACGATGCCGGCGCGTCCGCGCCCGAGGAGCTGGTGGGCAAGACCGATGATGAGATGCCCTGGCGCGCTCAGGCCCATGCCTACCGTGCCGACGATCAGCGGGTCATGACCAGCGGCCAGCCCAAGCTCGACTACGAAGAACCACAGACCACGCCCGAGGGCCGCACCATCTGGCTCAGCACCTCCAAGGTGCCGCTGCGCGACGCTGCAGGCCAGGTCTCGGGCGTGCTGGGCATTTACGCCGACATCACCGAGCGCAAGCAGGCACAGGAGCAGGTCCACCGGCTCGCCTATTTCGACGCCCTGACGGGCCTGCCCAACCGCACGCAGCTGCTCGAGCGCCTGCGCCAGACCATGGCGTGCTGCAGCGGCAGCGCCTGCGAAAGCGGCTTTTGCGGCGCGCTGCTGTTCATCGACCTCGACGACTTCAAGGCCATCAACGAAACCGCCGGGCACGACATGGGCGACATGTTGCTGCAGCAGGCGGCGCAGCGCCTGCGCGCCGCCGTGCGTCCCGAGGACGTGGTGGCGCGTGCGGGCGGCGATGAATTCATGGTGCTGTTGCCCCTGCAGGCCGCGAGTGAAGCGGCCATCGTGCAGCACGTCGAGGCCGTGGGTGCGCGCATGCTCGAAGCCCTGGGCCAGAACTACCAGCTGGGCGATATGGTTTTTCGCTGTACCGCGAGCATAGGCGCCACGTTGCTGCGCGGACGCGGCGTGTCGGTGGACGAGCTGTTCAAGCAGGCCGACGTGGCGCTGTACCAGGCCAAGGACGCCGGGCGCAACGCGCTGCGTTTTTTCGACGCCGAGATGGCCCAGGCCGTGCGCGAGCGCGTGGCGCTCGAAAAAGACCTGCGCGAGGCCTTGCCGCAGGGCCAGCTCGCACTGCACTACCAGCTGCAGGTCGATGGCGCAGGGCGTGTCACGGGCGCCGAGGTGCTGCTGCGCTGGCAGCACCCGCAGCGCGGCATGGTCTCGCCCGCCGCCTTCATCCCGCTGGCCGAAACAACGGGCCTGATCCTGCCCATAGGCCAGTGGGTGCTGCGCGCGGCCTGCGCGCAGCTCGCCGCATGGGCTGCGCAGCCCGAAATGGCGCAGCTCACGCTCGCGGTCAACCTCAGCGCACAGCAGCTGCGCCAGGCAGACTTCGTCGAACAGGTGCTGCAGGTGCTCGATGAAACGGGCGCGAATCCGCAGCGCCTCAAGCTCGAGCTCACCGAGAGCATGCTGGTGACCAACGTCGAAGACGCGATCGACAAAATGCAGACCCTCAAGGCGCGCGGCGTGCGCTTTGCGCTCGACGACTTCGGCACGGGCTATTCCTCGCTCGCCTACCTGCGGCGCCTGCCGCTCGATCAGCTCAAGATCGACCAATCGTTCGTGCGCGACGTGCTCAGCGACCCTAGCGCCGCGGCGCTCGCGCAGTCCATCGTCGCCCTTGCGCAGACCATGGGCCTGGGCGTGATCGCCGAGGGCGTGGAGACCGCAGCGCAGCGCGAGTTTCTGGCCCGCGTGGGCTGCCACGCCTACCAGGGCTACCACTTCGGCCGCCCCGTGCCGCTGCCGGAGTTCGAAGCGCAAACACGGACACTGAGTGCGGCGGGCTGAAAAACACGTGCCGCCCCGCAATCCATCCTCTTGCCCATGAATAAGAACCTTGCGCTGCTGACCCTGTGCCAGGGTCTTTTCCTGACCAACAACGTCGTCTTCATCGCCATCAATGGGCTTGTGGGGCTGGAGCTTGCGCCGCAGGGCTGGATGGCCACGCTGCCGGTGATGGGCTATGTGGTCGGCGGGGCGCTTTCGACCGCGCTGGTGGCGCGCAGCCAGGCGCTGTGGGGGCGCAAGGCTTCGTTCCAGGCGGGGCTGCTGGTGGCGCTGCTGTCGGCGCTGCTGTGCGCCTGGGCGGCGGTGGGCCGGCAGTTCTGGCTGCTGTGCGCGGCCACCGTGGTGGCGGGGTACTACAACGCCAATGCGCAGCTGTACCGCTTTGCCGCGGTCGAGCTGGCGCCGCCGCACGCGCGCGAGCGCGCCGTCTCTCTCGTGCTGGCGGGCGGCCTGATCGGCGCCGTGGCCGGGCCCTACCTGGCGCGCGTCACGCGCACGCTGTTTGCTGTGCCTTTTGCGGGCGCGTACCTGGCGCTGGTCGGCGTGGCGCTGCTGTCCATGGCCTGCATGGCGGGCATACGCTTTCCTGTGGCTGCGCAGTCCAAGGCGCTGTCCAACGCGCAGAGCGGCGCGGCCGCCGCAGTTCCTGCCGCAGGCCGCAGCGTGGCCGAGCTGCTGCGCGCGCCGGCGTTTGCCGTGGCCGTGCTCGGTGCGGCGCTGGGCTACGGTGTCATGAACCTGCTCATGGCCGCGACGCCGCTGGCCATGCAGGTCTGCGGCTTCAGCTTCGACGACGCGGCCCAGGTGCTGCAGTGGCACGTGATCGGCATGTTCGCGCCGGGCTTCTTCACGGGGCGCCTGATCGAGCGCTGGGGTGCCGTGCGCATCATGGCCGTGGGCGTGCTGCTCAACCTTGCCTGCGTGGGCGTGGCGCTGCTGGGGTTGGAGCTGCGGCATTTCGGTGTGGCGCTGTTTTTGCTCGGCGTGGGCTGGAACTTTCTGTTCACGGGCAGCACCACGCTCGCCGTGCAGGCCTATCGCCCCGAAGAAAAAGACCGCGCCCAGGCGGCGATCAACTTCTTCGTCTTCGCCACCATGGCCGTGACCTCGTTCTCCTCGGGGGCGCTCGTGACCACGCAGGGCTGGGTGCTGCTCAACTACGGCTCGCTCGCGCCCATCGCGCTCGTGGCGCTGGGCTTGCTGTGGCTCGTCGCGCGCCAGCGGATGCTTGTAAAACAGTAGCTGCTTGTGCTTGCTGTATCTGCGTAAACGGCCATTTTTGCTGGTATAACGCAATGGCCGCCTTCTCTGCACTGCCCATGCGCCGCAGCCACTTGGGCATACGAAGGTCATCCATCGACGGGCTTGACTATGATCGTTGCACCGATCCGCACCAACCACCCACCGGAGCAAACCCATGATAGACCTCTACACCGCCGGCACGCCCAACGGCCACAAAGCATCGATCGCGCTCGAAGAGCTCGGCCTGCCCTACGAGCTCAAGCTGCTCGACCTAGCCAAGAACGAGCAGAAGTCACCCGAATTTCTCGCCATCAACCCCAACGGCCGCATCCCCGCGATCGTCGATCACGATGAGGACGACTTTGCCGTGTTCGAGTCCGGCGCGATCCTGATCTACCTGGCCGAGAAAACCGGCCGCCTCATGCCCACCGACCGCAAGGGCCGTTCGCGCGTGATCCAGTGGCTGATGTTCCAGATGGGCGGCGTGGGCCCCATGATGGGCCAGGCGAACGTGTTCTACCGCTACTTCCCCGAAAAAATCCCGCCCGTGATCGACCGCTTCCAGGGCGAGTGCAAGCGATTGTTTCGCGTGCTCGACGGCCACCTCAAAGACCACGAATACCTTGCGGGCGACTACTCGATCGCCGACATCGCCAACTGGGCCTGGGTGCGCACGCACCGCTGGTCGGGCATAGAGATCGACGACCTGCCGCACCTCAAGCGCTGGCGCGACGCCATCCGCGCGCGCCCCGCGGTGCAGCGCGGCATCGAGCGCCCGCCATCCAAGATCGACCTCACGCGCGACGGCGAGGACAAGGCCGCGCAGTTCTCGCAAGAGGCGCGCGGCATGGTCGAGATGGGCCAGTCCAAAGACGCCGCGCCGCCGGCACGCTGATATTCCTCGATTCATTTGCAAAAAAGGAGACGACGATGCTGCTCTACACCACCGCGCGCGCCCCGAACCCGCGCCGCGTGCTCATGTTCCTGGCCGAAAAAGGCATCCACGACATTGCGCTCAAGGAAGTTGACATCAACGCGCAGGAGCACAAGAGCGAGGCTTTTCGCGCCAAGAGCCCGCTGGCCAAGGTGCCCGCGCTCGAACTCGACGATGGCCGCGTGCTGACCGAAACGCGCGCCATCTGCACCTACCTCGAAGGCCTGCACCCCGAGCCCAACCTCATGGGGCGCGACTTCGAGGAGCGTGCCTTCATCGAAATGGCCGACCGCCGCGCCGAGTGGTATTTGCTTGCCAACATCGCCAACTGCGTGCGCCACACGCACCCGGGCCTCGCGCCGCTCGAGCAGCCGCAGTTCCCCGACTTCGGCCACGCGCAGGCGCGCAAGGTGCGCGAGGTGGCCGGCTGGTTCGACGAGGTGCTCGCGCGCCAGCCCTGGGTCGCGGGCGAGCGCTTCACGATCGCCGACATCACGGCCTTTTGCGCGATCGAATTCGCCAAGCTCATGAAGTTCAAGCCCGCCGACGAAGGCTTTGCCGCGCTGCAGGCCTGGCGCGACCGCGTCGCCGAGCGCCCTGGTGTGCGGCACTGCAAATAACTGCACATGAAATCCCGCCTTCGTGCTCAGGGCGGCGTTGCAAATCCTCGCGATAGCTACGGCTATCGCTGCGGTTTGCGCCTTGCCCTGAACGCGAATCCATCGATTTCATGATGTGCGGCTACTTGCAGTGCAGCACACTAGGAGCCTGTCGGACTTTGGAATCGTCGGCTGCGAATGCGCCGCAGCGGCCCATTTTTCACCGGCTTCTTGCCCCATAGTCCCGCTATGGGGCGGCGAATCCGGCAAAAACTGGCCTCGCTGGGGCGCATTCTCGCTTTCGACGCCCAAAGTCCGACAGGCTCCTAGCGCGCGTGTAAGCGCTCTATGGGCCGGCGGCAACGAGGTGAGTTCGTCGCTGAAGAAGCGATCCGGGACGGAGCTTCCGTGAGTTTGGCGTCCCGCCACATTGCCGCAGCAGCCCGCCCCGGCGCGCGCCGGGCCCGTTCAGCGTTGCCTTACTTGATCCACAAGCGCAGCGCATCCCAGGCGCGGCCCAGGAAGCCGGCCTGCTCCACGCCGTCCAACGCCACGAGCGGCACTTCGTTGAGCGGCTGCGCATCGAGCACGATTTTGAGCGTGCCCACCTGCTGGCCCTTGGCGATGGGCGCCACGAGCGGGTCTGGGCGCACGATCTGGGTGCCGATCTTGCCTGCGCTGCCCGCAGGCACGGCGACGATGAGGGGCTCGGGGCGGCCGAGCTTCACGTTGCTCTGCTTGCCCTTCCAGACGGGCGGCGTGACCACGGGCTGGCCGGCGTCGAACAGCTTGACGGCGTCGAACGCGGTATAGCCCCAGTTGAGCAGCTTCTGGCTCTCGTTGGCGCGCGCGTTTTCGCTCGCGGCGCCGAGCATCACCGACAGCAGGCGGCGCTGCCCGACCTTGGGCACCTCGCGGTGCGCCGTGGCGACGAGGCAATAACCCGCGGCCTCGGTGTGGCCGGTCTTCAGGCCATCGACCGTGGGGTCGCGAAACAGCAGCAGGTTGCGGTTGTTGCCGTTCGATGCGGGCGTGCCGGGGTAGGCGTAGTGCTTGGTCGCGTAGTAGTGCATGAACTGCGGAAAGTCGTGCATCAGCCGCGTCGCGAGGATGCCGAGGTCGCGCGCCGTGGTGGTGTGGCCGGGTTCGGTCAGGCCCTCGGGGTTTTTGTAGCTGGTGTTCTTCATGCCCAGCGCCTTGGCCTGCTCGTTCATGAGGCGCACGAAGTTTTCCACCGTGCCGCCCACGCCTTCGGCGAGCGCCACGGTGGCGTCGTTGCCTGACTGGATGATCATGCCGCTGAGCAGATCATCGACGGGCACCTGCATCTTCGGGTCGATGAACATGCGCGAGCCGGGCATCTTCCAGGCGCGCTCGCTCACGGGCAGCTTTTGCTGCAGGTTGATCTTTTTGGCGCGCAGCGCGTCGAACACGAGGTAGGCCGTCATCAGCTTGGTCAGCGAGGCGGGCTCGACAGGCATGTCTATGTCCTTGCCCGCGAGCATCTGCTGCGCCGTCACGTCGAGCAGCAGATAGGCACGCGCGGCGATTTCGGGCGGTTGTGGGGTCTGCGCCTGTGCGAGCAGCGTCGTGCCGGCCAAGCCCAGGGCGAGGGCGAAATTGCGGAAGGTGGCAAAAAGGCGTTGCATGAGAAAACCAATCCAGAAAAAGGAAGGAGGTGTCGCAAGGGCGCGCAGTGCGAGCGCCGCGGGCAGCCGTCAGGCGTCGTCCGCCGTCGCGCGCAAGTGGCGCAGCACCAGGCTCTTGAGCAGCGGCAGCTGGCCGTGGAAAAAATGCCCGCCACCCGGGATCACCGTCACGGGCAGCGCCTGCGGGCGCGCCCAGTCGAGCACGCTGGCCAGCGGCACGACGTCGTCTTGCTCGCCGTGCAGCACCAGGGTGCGCAGCTGCGCCTCGGGCGGCACGGGCGCGACGGCAAAGCGCGTGGTCGCCGTGCCCACGAGCACTACGTGCGCGATGCGCCGCTCGGGCCACAGCGCCGCGAGCGCGTGGCTCGTGACGAAGGCACCGAACGAGAACCCGGCCAGCGCGAGCGGCTGCGTCGGCAGGCCATCCTGCGCGGGCGGCGCCAGCTGCTGCACCACGGCGAGCAGGTCCTGCAGTTCGCCGCGCCCCTCGTCGTGCGTGCCGCTGCTCGCGCCCACGCCACGGAAGTTGAAGCGCAGCGCCGTCCAGCCCGCCTGCACGAAGGCGCGCGCCAGCGTCTGCACCACTTTGTTGTCCATGGTGCCGCCGAACAGCGGGTGCGGGTGCGCGATCACGGCCACGCCGCGCGGCGCGGCAGCGGCGGGCACGTCACGCGCCACTTCAATCGTGCCTGCGGGGCCTGGCAGCAGCAGGCGTTCGGTGTGGGGGTTCATCGGAAATACTTAGGTTTTGATAGCTGCTAGCGCTTGATACAAGAGCACTAGAGGCCAAAAAGGCTTGAAAGTTCCTCGGAGCAGATTCTCAATGCCCCACATCGGGCGGCAGCAGCAGGCGCTCGACCACCTGGCCGTTTTGCAGGTGCGAGTGGAAAATTTCCTCGATGTCGCTCGCGTCCACGTAGGTGTACCAGACGGCTTCGGGATAGACCACCGCCACGGGCGCGCCCGCGCAGCGGTCCAGGCAGCCGGCCTTGTTCACGCGCACCATGCCGGGGCCGGACAATCCGGCTTCCTTGACCAACACCTTGCAGCGTTCGAAAGCTGCCTGCGCGCCATGCTGGCCGCAACAGGCCTCGCCGTTCGGGCGTTCGTTGAGGCAAAAGAAGATGTGGCGCTGGTAATACGACGAAGCGCCAGGCGTCGGGGTCTTGGTGTCGCTCATGGGCGGCAATCGTACCGCGCTCCGCTGGTCACGGCAGACCCGCCCCGGCGGCGAACCCGATGGGGTTTACAAATCTTTACCCCATGGAAAGGAACTCCGCATCGGCAACGAGCCTCTACTGCCTACGATAGCAAGTTGGTTGGTTGCGGTTTTTTGTCGTTGCGAAGCCTTTCGGTGCCGGGTGTGCCGAATGAACCTCCCAGGGTGTCCTCCTCCCTCCCTCTCTTGTTTGCTCTGGGACGCTTCGCAACGTTTTTGTTTTTTCAGCGCACAAAAGCACGAGCAAAAGCACAAGCGCCCAGCGGGCCCCTGCGCCATCCGGCAGCTGGGCGCCGTTTTTGTGTGTGCGGCTTGTGCGGGGGGCGCAGCCTCTCAGGCTGCGGGCGGGCGGGTGTCGGCGAAGCTCGGGCGCTGCATGAGCTTGTCGAGCAGCTTGCCCAGGTTCGGGTACTGCGCGCGCCAGGCGACTTGCGGAAAGCGGAACTCCAGCCAGCCGAGCGCCACGCCCACCGCGATGTCCGACAGGCTCAGGTGGATGCCGCTGCAATAGGGCTTGTCGCCCAGCCCCAGGCTCATGGCCTTGAGCGCCTGCTGCGTCTTGCCGAGCTGACGGTCTATCCAGGCCTGGCTGCGCTCACTCTCTTTGCGGCCCGGCCAGGTGGCCTCGAGCCGCGCCAGGATGGCGGCGTCGAGCAGACCATCGGCCAGCGCCTCCCAGGTCTTCACTTCAGCGCGTTCACGCCCTTGCGGCGGAATCAGCTTGCCCACGGGCGAGAGCGTGTCGAGGTATTCGACGATCACGCGCGAATCGAACACGGCCTCGCCGCCTTCGAGCACCAGGCAGGGCACCTTGCCCAAGGGGTTGGCACTGGCGATGGTGGTGTCCTGCGCCCAGACGTCATCGAGCACGAACTGGTAGTCGAGCTTTTTTTCGGCCAGGACGACGCGCACTTTGCGCACGTAGGGGCTGGTGAGCGTGCCTATCAGTTTCATGGTTTTGCTTCCGGTACGCTGGGGAGATTCGTGGGCCATTTGCAACCGATTCTATCGAGAGCAGTCTGAGGGCGAAGCGCGGGCGCACCGCGCGTAGTTGCTGTGCCGCCCTACGACCTACAATCGCGCGCCATGAGCCTCTCCACCCTCACCGCCCTGTCGCCGCTGGACGGCCGCTACGCCGCCAAACTCGCTGCCCTGCGCCCCATCATGAGCGAGCATGGTTACATGCAGCGCCGCGTGCAGGTCGAGGTGGCGTGGTTCATCGCGCTGTCGGACGCCGGCTTTGCCGAATTCAAGCCGCTGAGCCCGGGGGCGCGCACCTATCTGCTGGGCTTGGTGAAAAACTTTTCCGAGGCCGACTCGCGCGCCATCAAGGACATCGAAAAAACCACCAACCACGACGTGAAGGCGGTTGAATACTGGATCAAGTCCAAGTTCGAGGCGCGGCCCGAGCTCGAGAAAGTGGCCGAGTTCGTGCACTTTGCCTGCACCAGCGAAGACATCAACAACACCAGCCATGCGCTGCAGCTGCGCGCCGGGCGCGATCAGGTCATCCTGCCGGGGCTGGACCGCGTCGTGCTCAAGCTGCGCGAGCTGGCGCACCAGCATGCCGCCGTGCCCATGCTCAGCCGCACGCACGGCCAGACGGCGAGCCCGACCACGGTGGGCAAGGAAATGGCCAACGTGGTGGTGCGCCTGCAGGCGGCCTGCGCGGCCATCGCCAATGTGAAGATTCTGGGCAAGATGAACGGCGCCGTGGGCAACTACAACGCCCACCTCTCGGCCTGGCCCGACTTCGACTGGGAGGCGTTCAGCCGCAAAGTGGTTGAAACCCCCGAGCCGCTGGGCCTGGGCCTGCACTTCCAGCCCTACAGCACGCAGATCGAGTCGCACGACTACATGGCCGAGCTGTTCGACGCGGTGGCGCGCGCCAACACCATCCTCATCGATCTGGCGCGCGACATCTGGGGTTACGTGAGCCTAGGCTATTTCAAGCAGCGCCTGAAGGCGGGCGAGATCGGCTCGAGCACCATGCCACACAAGGTCAACCCGATCGACTTCGAAAACGCCGAGGGCAACCTGGGCCTGGCCAATGCGCTGCTGCACCACCTGAGCGAAAAGCTGCCCATCAGCCGCTGGCAGCGCGACCTGACCGACAGCACGGTGCTGCGCAACCTCGGTGTCGCTTTTGGCTACGCGGCGCTGGCCTACCAGTCGCTGCTCACGGGCCTGGAAAAACTGGAGCTCAACGAGGAGGCCCTGGCGCGCGACCTCGACGCCGCCTGGGAGGTGCTGGCCGAGCCCATACAGACCGTGCTGCGTCGCTTCGGTGTGCAGGGCGCCTACGAAAAGCTCAAGGAAGTCACGCGCGGCAAGACGGTGACGCCCGCAGCGATGCAGGAGCTGATCCATAGCCTCGCCATCCCCGAGGCCGAAAAGAACCGCCTGCTCGCCATGACGCCCGCCAGCTACATCGGCAAGGCCGCAGAGCTGGCGCGGCGCGTTTGAGATTTCGGCACGAAATTGCCTTTTTTCGCAGTCCCAGAGAGCGTGACAAGCTACTGATGTAGTAGCATTCTGGCTGTCTGAAAAAGCCACCACTGCGCCGGGGGCAGGATCAGCGTATGCCTCCGACATAGCGTGGCGCTTCGGGTGGCGCAGGCGGTGGCGCCGGAGCTGGAACCTGCGGTAACGCGGCGCCCGCGCCCATGGCGCCCATGGCGCGCTCGAGCTTGTCAGCCCACTCGGACAGTTCGGGCGTCTGGTCTTCGGCGGCGCGCTGGCGTGCAAAACGCACGATTTCGCGCGCATAGTCGGCATTGCAGGCCATCCATTCGGTGTCCGTCACGCGCCCCGTCTTGCGCCGCAGCAGCACATGCAGGTGCGCCGCGATAGCCAGTTTCTCGCTCTCCAGCATGCTTCGACTCCTTGCGTTCTTTTCGCCACCCGCTTGCGCCATCAATGACCCAGCCGCTCTCGCTGCTGGGCGATATCCAGCCCGGTCAACTCGCTTTGCGCATCCACGCGCAAGCCGACCACCAGGCGTGTGATCCACAAGCACAGCGCGGTGCCGACCAGGCCGTACACCAGCACTGCCGCCACGCCCAGGGCCTGCGTGAGCACGTCGCCCCGCGCCCCGGAGACCACCGGGTCGGCAAATACGCCCGTCAACAAAGAGCCGACGACGCCGCCCACGCCATGTACGCCGAACACGTCCAGCGAATCGTCCGCGCCCAGCAGGCGCTTGAGCCCCGTGGCGCCCCAATAGCAGGCCACTCCCGCGATCAGCCCGATCAGCAGCGCCGAGCGCAAGGTGACGAAGCCGGCGGCAGGCGTGACCGCCACCAGCCCGGCCACCAGCCCCGAGCACAGGCCCAGCAGTGAGGGGCGTCCGCGCGCTATCCATTCGGCAAGCATCCAGGCCAGTGCGCCCGCCGCGGCCGCGAGGTGCGTCACGGCCATGGCCAGCCCGGCGCGCCCATCGGCGGCGACGGCCGAGCCGGCATTGAACCCAAACCAGCCCACCCACAGCAGGCCCGCGCCCACCATGGTGAAGCCCAGGTTGTAGGGCTCGAACGGCTCGCGGCCGTAGCCTTGGCGTGGCCCCAGGATCCAGGCGCAGACCAGGCCCGCAACACCGGCGTTCACGTGCACCACCGTGCCGCCGGCAAAATCCAGCGCCCCAAGCCGCGCCAGCCAGCCGCCAGGCTCCCACACCCAGTGCGCCACCGGCACGTACACGCACAGCGACCACAGGCCCATGAACCACAACAGGGCGGAAAAGCGCATGCGCTCGACCAGCGCGCCCACGACCAGAGCGGCGGTGATGAGGGCAAAAGTCAGCTGGAACATGGCATAGACCGATTCGGGAATGTGCGGCGCAATATGGCTTACCGCGACCAGGCCTGCGCCCTGCTGCAGGTCCAGCCCGGCAAAACCCAGGCGCTCTCCGCCGCCCAACCATGGGCTGCCCGGCGTGAAGGCCCACGAGTAGCCTGCGGCAAACCACAGCACACTCACCAGCGCGGCAATCGCCACCACGCTGGCCATGGTGTTGAGCACGTTCTTCTTGCGCACCATGCCGGCGTAAAACAGCGCGATGCCGGGCAAGGTCATCAGCAGCACCAGCGCCGTGGCGGTGATCATCCAGGCAGTGTCCCCCGCGCTGATGCTGCTTTGCGCCACGAGCGCAGGCGCAGTCAGCGTTGCCGGCGCAGCCGGGGCCAGTGCCAGCGCGGCGCCGGTGCCCGGCGGTGTCTGGGCCAGGGCAGCGGTACCAAGCCCGAGGATTCCAGGCACTGTGATTCCAAGCCATCGAAGCAAGGCTGCGCGCATCATGAACGCCTTTCTGTAAAGAGGAGTAACGAGGAACCCCTTGCACAAGACGTGCCAATGGACCCGGCGGCATGCGGCGTGGTGGCTGCGGGCGTGCTGGGTTGCGGCGAGCGGCGGGGGCGGGAAATCCCCAATGCACCAATGCAGTGAATGCGCTTACAGTCCCCTCACTCGAAAGCGCTGCCTGCGCCAAACGAGGGAGCCGAGGAGACACCCACAAGCACACAATCCTTTCAAAGCGCCCCATGAGGTGCACTTTTTCCAGCGTCGGTGATCCCGGCGCTTTTTTTTGCCAAAAATGCGGAAAAGTCCAGCTGCATCGTGCGTTGGATGCTCTTCAGTCGGTAGCTTTTTGGGGCGGCGACAATACCCGCATGGAATGGATTGCGATGGCGCTCGCCGCCTTGCTCGCGGGTTTTGTCGATGCCATCGTCGGTGGCGGAGGGCTGGTGCTGCTGCCGGCCCTGTTTGCGGCTTTTCCGCAGGCGGCTGCGGCGACCCTGCTGGGCACGAACAAGGCCACCTCGGTGTGGGGCACGGCCATGGCCACCTGGAATTACAGCCGGCGCGTGCCGCTGCGCTGGAGCGCCATGCTGCCGGCCGCAGTGGCCGCGTTTCTTGCGGCGTGGGCCGGAGCCTGGGCTGTCACCTTGATCCCCGGAGATACGCTGCGCCGGCTGCTGCCCCTGGTATTGCTCGCCGTACTCCTTTATACGCTCTCTAAAAAAGAGCTTGGAAGGCAGCATACGCCCAGGTATTCAGGCAAAAATGAGGCTATTTTTGCGAGCCTGATCGGCGCGGGCGTCGGCTTTTACGATGGATTTTTCGGGCCGGGGACGGGCAGCTTTTTCATTTTCCTGCTCGTGCGCGTGCTCGGGTATGACTTTCTCAACGCCTCGGTGTCGGCCAAGCTGCTCAACTTTGCGAGCAATGTCGCCGCGATCCTGCTGTTTGCGAGCAAAGGCCACGTGTGGTGGTCACTCGCGCTCACGCTGGGGGCAGCCAACGTGCTGGGCAGCGTGCTGGGCACCCATCTGGCGTTGCGACACGGAGCCGGCTTCGTGCGCGGTATTTTCATCGCGGTGGTGGGCGTTTTGATTTGCAAGACAGGGTGGGATGCTTTCCTGCGCTGAAGCTAGGAGCCTGTCGGACTTTGGAATCGTCGGCTGCGAATGCGCCGCAGCGGCCCATTTTTTACCGGGGCGATTTCAAGTCCGAAGTGCAACACCACCCCATCAGGTAAATTGCGCAGATGAGCAGCAGATACACACCATTGCAGCCCGAGGAACGCATCACACGGGCCTCACTGACCCAGCAAGGCAGCAGCCAACGCTTCATCGCCCAGCTGCTCGGGCGCAGCCCCAGCACCATCCGCCGCGAACTGCAGCGCGGGCGCTGGTGAGCAACTTCATCGCTGTGCGCGAGGATTCGCCGCTGGCCCGTGCGATCGGCGGGGTCGAGCGCTCCAACGTGGGCAACCGCATCCAGTCGGCTACGTTCCAGCCCGTGGCTGCCGGCGCCGGCACGTTGTTCCATGCGCTCTGAACGTGGTGGCCTGCTGGCCATGCTGGCCCTGTTGATCGTGACCGTGGTCTGGGGCACGACCTTTCCGGCGATGAAGCTGCTGTCGGCGCAGCTCGACGCGCTGCAGATCATCTGGCTGCGCTTTGCCATTGCCTCGCTCGTGCTCGCGCCGCTGTGGCACGGCATGCGCGGGCCCGAGCGGGCGTGGGGCGGCCTGCTCGGGGTCTTGCTGTTCGTCGCGTTTTGGCTGCAGATCGAGGGGCTCACGCGCACCAGCAGCAACCGCAACGCCTTCGTCACCGGGCTCAATGTGCTCGTGGTGCCGCTGTTGGCCATGCTGGTGCTGCGGCGTCGCTACGGCTGGCACCTGTGGGCGGCCTGCGCCCTGGCCTGCGCGGGCATGGCCCTGATGTTCCGCGCGGACGCGCCCTGGAATTTCGGCGACACGCTCACGCTGGTGAGTACGCTGTTTTATGCGCTCTACGTCCTCGCGCTCGAAGAATGCGCGCGCCGCACGGCGGCCCAGCCGCTGCGCGCCACGCGCATGGCCGCGGTGCAGGCGGGCGTGATGTGCGCTGCCGCGACGGCGTTGCTGCTCGCGCGCGGCAGCGGCCTGGGCTGGCTTGCGTCGCTCGGGCGCCTCGACGCCACAAGCTGGGGTGCGCTGCTGTATCTCGGGCTCGTCGCCAGCGCGCTCGTCGTGAGTTTGCAGGCCTGGGGGCAGCAGCGCGTCGATGCTGTGCGCAGCGCCATCGTGTACGGGCTCGAGCCGGTGTTCGCCGCGCTCGCCGCGTGGGCGCTGCTGGGCGAGCGGCTTGGCTGGACGGGCAGCGCAGGCGCGGCGCTGATCGTGGCTGCGCTGGTGCTGAGCCAGTTACAGTCGCCGAGCTCGCGCAAGTTCTGATCTCAGGGCGCTTGTTGCACGACGGCCGGCAGCGGCACTTCGCTAGCCTGCCGTGGCTTGCCCAGGGGCGCGGTGGCCTTGCCGCTGCGCACCGCGGCGATGTCTTCCTCGCTAGGGTATTCGCCCAACAGCCAGTAGTCGAACACGCGCCGCGCGATCGGCGCGGCTGCGCTGGCGCCCCAGCCGGCGTTTTCGACGATCACCGCGAGCGCAATGCGCGGCGCCTCTGCCGGGGCGAAGGCCGTGTAGAGCGCATGGTCGCGCTGGCGTTCTTGCAGCTTGCTGGCGTTGTATTTTTCTTTCTGCCCTATGGTCACGGCCTGCGCCGTGCCGGTTTTGCCTGCCGAGAGGTAGCGCGCGCCGGCAAAGGCCCGCGCGGCGGTGCCCTGCTGCGTCACGCCGACCATGGCGCGATGCACCACCTCGACATGTTCGGGCTTGAAGCCCAGGTTCACGCCGGGCTCGGTCGGCAGCGCCTGGCGCGCGTGTGTGACCGGATCGAGCGTGGCCATGCCAAGGTGCGGGCGGTGGCGCACCCCGCCATTGGCCAGCGTGGCCGTGGCCTGGGCGAGTTGCAGGATGGTGAAGTTGTTGTAGCCCTGGCCTATGCCCAGCGAAATGGTCTCGCCCGCGTACCAGACTTTTTGCTCGGGGCGGCGGTAGGTGGCGCGCTTCCAGGCCTGGCTGGGCAGCACGCCGCGCAGTTCGCCGGCGAGGTCTATGCCCGTGATCTGCCCGAAGCCCAGCGGCGCCATGAAGTCGTGGATGGCGTCCACACCCAGGTCGTTCGCGAGGGCGTAGTAATACACATTGCTCGACTGCACGATGCTGCGGTGCATGTCCACCACGCCCAGGCCGCCGTCTTCATGGCTGCGGAAAGTGTGGCCGCCGAAGGTCCATGTGCCACGATCGACGATGGTGTCGCGCGGCGTGCGTTTGCCCAGCTCGAGCGCGGCCAGCGCCATGAAGGGCTTGTAGGTCGAGCCCGGCGGGTAGGTGCCGCGCAGGGCGCGGTTGAGCAGGGGTTTGTCGGGCGACTCGTTGAGCGCCGTCCAGTTTTCCACGTCTATGCCTTCGACGAACAGGTTGGGGTCGAACGTGGGTTTGGAGACGAGCGCGAGCACTTCGCCCGTGCGTGGGTCCAGGGCCACGAGCGCGCCGCGCCGCTCGCCGAACAGGTCTTCGACCATTTTTTGCAGCTTGATGTCGAGCGCGAGCACCACGTTGCTGCCCGGCGTGGCCGGGCGGCTCGCGAGCTTGCGCACGGCGCGCCCGCCTGCAGAGGTCTCCATGAGCTCCACGCCCGTGGTGCCGTGCAGCAGCGCTTCGTAGCTTTGCTCAATGCCCAGCTTGCCTATGTATTCGGTGCCGCGGTAGTTGGCCTCGTCGTCGGAATCCTCGATGCGCTCTTTTTCCGCCTGGTTGATGCGGCCTATGTAGCCTATGGCGTGGCTCGCGGTGTCGGCGAGCGGGTAGCTGCGAAAGAGCCGCGCCTTCACATCCACGCCTGGAAAGCGAAAGCGCTGCGCCGCAAAGCGCGCCACTTCTTCGTCCGTGAGGCGCGTGCGTATGGGCAGCGAATCGAAGTTGCGCGATTCTTCGAGCAAGCGCTTGAAGCGCCGGCGCTCGCGCGGGCCGATCTCGACCACCTGCGCGAGCGCGTCCAGCGTGGCTTCGAGGTCTGGCACCTTGGATGGGGTGAGCTCCAGCGTGTACGCGGCGTAGTTGCTCGCGAGCACCACGCCGTTGCGGTCCAGGATCAAACCGCGGCTGGGCACGATGGGCACCACCGCGGTGCGGTTGCTCTCGGCCTGCGCGGCCAGGTCTTCCTGGCGCACCACCTGCAGATACACCAGCCGCGCGAGCACGAGGCCAAACGCCAGCAGCACCACGGCGCCCATGACGAGCACGCGCAGGCGAAAGTCTGCCTCGTCGGCCTGCACGTTGCGCAGCTCCGCGATGGATGGGACTTCTTCGCCCGGCCATGGCGCATCGCTGCCCTGCAGGCGCCTACGCAGGCGCAGTGTGGTCTGGCGAAGGCGCGCAAACCTCGGCATGGTCACAAGGGGCGGTTCGCGTCGCGCTCGGGCGGGCGGCGCTGGGGGGCGAGCAATGCCCAGCTCGCCAGCGGCCACAGCAGGGTTTCGAGCAAGGGCGCGACGATACTGGCCAGCCCCGGGAACACGCCACCCCAGGCGAGCCCCACGGCCAGCGCTATGGCGTGCGCGAGCAGCAGCAGCGGCAGCACGTGCAAGGCCTGCGCCCAGGCGCCGAACCACGCGAGCCGCCGCTGCAGCGCCGCCGCGCCGTAGGCGAGCACGGTGTAAGCGAGTGCATGCTGGCCCAGCAGGCTGGTGGCTTGCACGTCCATGCACAGGCCCAGCACGAAGGCCGTGCCCATGCCCACGCGCTGCGGCTGGTGCACGCACCAGAAAGCGAGCAGCAGCATGAGGAAGTCCGGTAGCCAGACCACGCGCCCGAGCGGCAGCATGTTCAGCGCCAGGCCGGCGACCAGGCTCGCAGCGATGAAAAGAGGGTTGGCGGGCAACAGCAGCGCCTGCCCGCGCGGCATGATCATGGTGCGAGCCCTCCCTTGTTTTCAGCCTTGTTTTCGCCCTTGCCTTTCTTTTTTGCGGCGGGCGTTTCGGGGACTGCCGGCGGTGGGCGCTCCGGCAGCCGCGCGGCGAGCGGTTGCAGCACGAGTACGTGGCGTGCGCCCTGCACTTGGGCGAGCGGCGCGCAGATGACGCGCGCAAAGGTCGAGTCGGCACGGCGCTCCACGCGCAGCACCCGGGCCACGGGCTGGCCCGGTGGATAAACGCCATCGACGCCGCTGGTGCTGAGCAGGTCGCCTTCGCGGATATCGGCGCTGCTGGGCATGAAGCGCAGTTCCAGGCTGCCAGTGTGGCCCGCCACAGGATCACCAAAGGCTACGCCGCGCACTCCGGTGCGCATGTTCTGCACGGGGGTTGCCTGCTCGCGGTCGATCAGCAGCGTGACTTCACTCACGAGCGGCAGCACGCGCGTCACCTGGCCGAGCACGCCCGCGGCATCGATGACGGGCGATCCCGCCACCACGCCCGCGGCCTGGCCGCGGTCTATGACCACGCGCCGGCCGAACGGGTCGGCCGCGTCGTAAATCACCTCGGCCGCCTGGGCCGGTGTGTCTAGACGGTTTTTCAGTTGCAGCAATTGACGCAGTTGCTGGTTTTCCTGCAGCAGCAAGTCTGCCTGGTGTGCACGCTGCGCGAGCTGCAGCATCTGGGCGCGCGCGGCACGGGCGTCGGCCTCGGCCTGGTGCAGCGACTGGAAGTAGTCCAGCCCCTGGCGGGCGAACTCCACGGGCTGGCGCATCAACCACTGCGCGGGGTAGAGCACCGTCGCCACGGCCTGGCGCAGCGGCCCCACGAGCTGAAAGCGCGCGTCGGCCACCATCAGGAACAGCGCCAGCGCAGCGTACAGCGCCAGTTGCGACAGCGGCGACGGCCCCCGCTTGAAGAGCGAGGGCGCGCTGCGCTCCAGGGTTGCGGGCGGCATGGGGGAGCTTCAGTCCAGGGCGATCAGAGTGGGGCCGACGGCAAGGTGTGATGTGGGTATCCGTGCAGGGGCCACAAGCGCACACACTGGCATCCGCAGGGCATGATCGCGCGGCGCCCCAACCGCCTCATTCGCTCGTGAAAATGCTGCCGAGCCGGTCCATGCGCTCGAGCGCGATGCCGCAGCCGCGCACCACGCAGGTCAGCGGGTCTTCGGCCACGAGCACGGGCAGGCCGGTTTCCTCGGCGAGCAGGCGGTCGAGGTCGCGCAGCAACGCGCCGCCGCCCGTGAGCATCATGCCGCGCTCGGCAATGTCCGCGCCGAGCTCGGGCGGCGTCTGCTCGAGCGCGTTCTTGACGGCCGAGACGATCTGGTTGAGCGGGTCGGTGAGCGCCTCGAGCACTTCGTTGCTCGAAATGGTGAAGCTGCGCGGCACGCCCTCGCTGAGGTTGCGCCCCTTGACTTCCATCTCGCGCACTTCCGAGCCCGGGAAGGCCGAGCCTATGGTCTTTTTGATGAGCTCGGCCGTGGGCTCGCCGATCAGCATGCCGTAGTTGCGGCGGATGTAGTTGATGATGGCCTCGTCGAACTTGTCGCCGCCCACGCGCACGCTGCCCTTGTAAACCATGCCGCCGAGCGAGATCACGCCGACTTCGGTCGTGCCGCCGCCGATATCGACGACCATGGAGCCAGAAGCCTCGCTCACGGGCAGGCCCGCGCCTATGCCCGCGGCCATGGGTTCCTCAATCAAATAGACCGCCGTGGCGCCGGCGGCCTCGGCCGCATCCTTGATGGCGCGGCGCTCGACCTGCGTGGAGCCGCAGGGCACGCAGATGATGATGCGCGGGCTCGGCGTGAGCAGGGTGCGCGGATGCACCATCTTGATGAACTGCTTGATCATCTGCTCGGTGATCACGAAGTCGGCGATCACGCCGTCCTTCATCGGGCGGATGGCCTCGATGTTGCCGGGCACCTTGCCCAGCATGGCTTTGGCTTCGCGGCCCACGGCCTGGATGACTTTCTTGCCGTGCGGGCCGCCTTCGTGGCGGATCGCGACGACCGAGGGCTCGTCGAGCACTATGCCCTTGTCGCGCGCAAAAATCAGGGTGTTGGCCGTGCCAAGATCAATGGCCAGGTCGGTCGAAAAATACCGACGGAAAGCTCCGAACATTCAAAATCCTCTGAGGCACGGCATGCACGTGCGGCCTGCCAGTGCCGGGTTGGTGGGGTCAAAAGTTTTCACGACTTACGCAAATCGGGGTGAGGCACGGCGTTCGACCCATGGCAAAACACCTCGTTGCATCCTTGTTTGCGTAAGTCCAGGTTTTGCTTTTTTCGCACAATGACCGGCAGGAGGGAGGGTATTGCGGCAAAGCCGGGATAATACCTGATCACCCCCGCGCGGGCCCTCTTGCGGCCCCGTGCGCAGCACAGTTTTACATCTGTGGCAGCACCACTTTCACCCTTGTTTTTATGGCACTGACACCCCAGGACATCGAGCGCATCGCGCACCTGGCGCGGCTCGCGCTCAGCCCCGCCGAAGCCGAGCGCATGCACACGCAACTCAACGGCTTTTTTGCCATCGTCGAGCAAATGCGCGCCGTCGATACCAGCGGCCTCACGCCGCTGCCGCACCCCGTGGCCACCGTGCAGCCCGTGGCCCTGCGGCTGCGCGAGGACGTGGTGAGCGAGCCGAATCAGCGCGAACGCAACCAGCGCAGCGCCCCGGCCGTGGAGCGCGGCCTGTACCTCGTGCCCAAAGTCATCGAGTGAGGCCGCGCATGACATCGACCCCTGCATTGCACGATCTGGGCGTGGCCGAACTCGCCGCCGAATTGCGCGCACGCCGCGTGTCCGCCGTCGAAGCGGCGCAGCACTTTCTGGCGCGCGCGCGCACCCATCAGCACCTGGGTGCATACCTTGCGCTGAATGAGGAAGCGACGCTCGCGCAGGCGCGCGCCGCCGATGCACGCCTGCAGGCCGGCACGGGCGGCCCGCTCGAAGGTGTGCCCATCGCACACAAGGACATCTTCGTCACCCAGGACTTCCCGAGCACCGCGGGCTCGAAGATGCTCGCGGGCTACCCGTCGCCGTTCGACGCGACCGTGGTGCAGCGCCTCGCCGCGGCCGGCTGCGTGACGCTGGGCAAGCTCAACTGCGATGAATTCGCGATGGGCTCGGCCAACGAGAACTCGGCCATCGCGCCGCTGGGCTTTGACGCGCCCGCGCCGGTGCGCAACCCCTGGGACACGACGCGCGTGCCCGGGGGCTCCTCGGGCGGCAGCGCCGCGGCCGTGGCCGCGCGCCTGGTGCCCGCCGCGACGGGCACCGACACCGGCGGCTCGATCCGCCAGCCCGCCTCGTTTTGCGGCATCACGGGCATCAAGCCCACCTACGGGCGCGCCTCGCGCTACGGCATGATCGCCTTTGCTTCCAGCCTCGACCAGGCCGGCCCCATGGCGCACTCGGCGCACGATTGCGCGCTGCTGCTGTCGGCCCTGTGCGGCCCCGACCCTGACCGTGATTCGACGAGCCTGGACCTGCCCGCCGAGGATTTCAGCGCGCGGCTGAACGACAGCCTCGCTGGGCTGCGCGTCGGCATCCCCGCCGAATTCTTCGGCGATGGGCTGGCCGACGACGTGCGCGCGGCTGTCGAAGCCGTGCTCAAAGAGTACGAAAAACTCGGCGCCACGCTCGTGCCCATCCGCTTGCCGCGCACTGAATTGTCCATTCCGGTGTACTACATCATCGCGCCCGCCGAGGCAAGCTCCAACCTGAGCCGCTACGACGGCGTCAAGTTCGGCCACCGCGCGCGCGACTACACCGACCTCGAAGACATGTACAAAAAAACCCGCGCCGAAGGCTTCGGCGACGAGGTCAAGCGCCGCATCATGATAGGCACCTACGTGCTGAGCCACGGCTACTACGACGCCTACTACCTGCAGGCGCAAAAAATCCGCCGCATGATCGCTGACGACTTCCAGCAGGCTTTCACGCAATGCGACCTGATCGCCGGTCCCGTGGCGCCGAGCGTGGCCTGGAAGATCGGCGAGAAGGCCGATGACCCTGTGGCCAACTACCTGGCCGACATCTACACCCTGCCCGCCTCGCTCGCCGGCCTGCCCGGCATGAGCGTGCCCGCAGGCTTTGGCGCGCACGGCATGCCCGTGGGGCTGCAGCTCATCGGCAATTATTTCCAGGAAGCCCGACTGCTGAATGCGGCGCATCGCTTGCAGCAGGTGACGGATTTTCATTTGCGCCAGCCCGGGGGATTGTGAGATGACGAGCAGCACATTGATCCACGGCTACGAAGTCGTCATCGGTTTCGAAACCCATGCGCAGCTGGCCACGCGCAGCAAAATCTTCAGCCGCGCCTCCACGGCGTTTGGTGCCGAGCCCAATACGCAGGCCTGCGCGGTCGATCTGGCCTTGCCCGGTACGCTGCCGGTGATGAACCGCGCGGCCGTCGAGTGCGCTATCAAATTGGGATTGGCACTCGGCTCCCACATTGCGCCTATGAGCATTTTTGCGCGCAAAAATTATTTCTACCCTGATCTGCCCAAGGGCTACCAGATCAGCCAGTATGAAATCCCCGTGGTGCAAGGCGGCGAGGTGGTGTTTTACGTGGGCGAGGCGAAAAAAACCGTGCGCCTGGTGCGCGCGCACCTCGAAGAAGATGCCGGCAAGTCGCTGCACGAAGAGTTCCACGGCATGAGCGGCATCGACCTGAACCGCGCCGGCACGCCGCTGCTGGAAATCGTCACCGAGCCTGACATGCGCAGTACCGAGGAAGCCGTGGCCTATGCCAAAGAGCTGCACAAGATCGTCACCTGGATAGGCATTTGCGACGGCAACATGCAGGAGGGGAGTTTTCGCTGCGATGCGAACGTGAGCGTGCGCAAGCCCGGCCAGCCGCTGGGCACGCGGCGCGAAATCAAGAACCTCAACAGCTTCAAGTTCATGCAGCAGGCGATCGACTACGAGATCCGCTGGCAGATCGAGCAGCTCGAGGACGGCCACGCGATCCAGCAGGCCACGGTGCTGTTCGACCCCGCGACGGGCGAGACACGCGCCATGCGCACCAAAGAGGACGCGGCCGACTATCGCTATTTCCCTGACCCGGACTTGCCGCCGCTCTATATTTCAGAGCAATGGATCGAAGAGCAGCGTGCGCCGATGCCCGAATTGCCCCGTGCCATGGCAGCGCGTTTCGTGGCCGAGTATGGCCTGCCCGAGTACGACGCGAGCACGCTCACGCAGTCGCCCGCGATGGCCGCGTACTTCGAGGCCGTGGCGCGCGCCTGCGGCCAGCCCAAGCTCGCGAGCAACTGGATCATGGGCGAAGTCTCGCGGCGCCTCAACGCCGAAGAGATCGACATAGCGCAATCGCCCGTGGCGGCCGCGCAGCTGGCGGCGCTGATAGCGCGCATCGCCGACGGCACGCTCAGCAACAGTGCAGCGCGCCAGGTATTCGACGCCTTGTGGAAGGGCGAGGGCAGCGATGTCGATGCCTTGATCGAGGCCAAGGGCCTGAAACAAGTCAACGACACCGGCGCGCTCGAGCAGATCATCGCCGAAGTGATCGCCGCGAACCCCGACAACGTGGCGCAGTTCAAGGCCGGCAAGGACAAGGCTTTCAACGCGCTCGTCGGCCAGGTGATGAAGGCGAGCAAGGGCAAGGCGAATCCGCAGCAGGTGAATGCGCTGCTGCGCGCCAAGCTCGGCGGATGAACGATCGCAGCGGGGCGGCCTGACGGGGCCGCTTTTCAGCGCATTGCGGGCGGATTGGGGGCGGTGGCAGGCGCCTGCACAGGCGCTGCGGCGGGCGGTGAGCGCTGGCTATCCCACAGTTGGCGCAGGTGCGCCAGTTCGGCATCGAAACGCTGCTGAATGCGGCGCTTTTCCTGCTCCTGGTTGGCAATGAAGCGCCACTGCGCGGCCATTTCATCCTGGTTTTCGGCGACCTGGCGGCGCAATTTCAGGGGGGCTTTGCCCGGGTCCTTTTGGTAGAACTCCATTTCCGTGTCGAGCGCCTTGCGCTCCTGCAGCAATTCCTGCAGGCGTTTGCGGGCGATGGCCGACACTTCATCAACCTGCGCAAGCGCTGCGGCGCGCTCGGCATCGTGCGCGGCCTGGTTCGGGTAGCGCGCGAGCAGGGCGCGGTCGCGGCGGCGCTCTTCGAGGAGGCGCGATTGCTCTTCGGCCTCTTTGCGGCGCTGCGCTTCGAGGGCCGCACGCTCCTGTTCGGTGAGCGAGGGGCCGATCTTGCGGCGCGTCACGCCCGTGGGGCCGAGCTCACGCTGCTCGCGGTCGAGGCACTCGACGATGGGGCGGTCGGAGGTGATGCGCCGGCCCTGGGCATCGATGCAGGTGTAGATGCTGGCGCCCGAACTTGGCTGCGCGCCCGCGGCGGCGGCACCCAAGCCGGCAAGCAGCGCCGCACCGATGTTCCAGAATTGGTTCAAAAAATCGCTCCCCCGCCATCGTCATCGACCCCGTAGCGCTCGCGATAGGCGAGCACCCGGGCGCGGTGGGCTGCCATTGCGTCCCCGGCCGCGTCGGACAGGTACAGCAATAAATCTGCCAGGCGCGCAATCGCGCACACCTGCAGGCCGAGTTCGCGGCGCACGTACTGCACGGCGCTGTAGGGCACGTCCTGGCCGTTTTCGGTGGCTTTTTCCTGCCGGTCGAGCGCGACCACCATCGCATGCGGCGTGGCGCCGGCGGCGCGGATCAGCGCGATCGACTCGCGCGCCGCGGTGCCCGCGGACATCACGTCGTCGATGATGAGCACGCGCCCGCGCAATGGCGCGCCCACGAGCGTGCCGCCCTCACCGTGGTCTTTGGCTTCTTTGCGGTTGTAGGCGAAGGGCACGTTGCGCCCCCGGCGTGCGAGCTCCACGGCCACGGTGGCCGCGAGCGGGATGCCTTTGTAGGCCGGGCCGAATACCATGTCGAAGGCGATGCCGCTCGCTTGCAGCGCGCTTGCATAGAATTGCGCGAGCCGGCCGAGCTTGGCGCCGTCGTCGAACAGCCCGGCATTGAAGAAATAGGGGCTCAGGCGCCCCGCCTTGGTCTTGAATTCGCCGAAGCGCAACACACCGGCCTCGACGGCGAAACGCACGAAATCCTGCGCCAGCTGGCTTTGTGGTGCGCTTTGCACGCCCTTGTCCCCCATGGAAAAACCCTTGTTCAAGTTAAGCAGCCTCAATCTCAACGGCATCCGCTCGGCCGCCAGCAAAGGCGTGGAGCAATGGCTCGCCGCCACGCGGCCGGATTGTATTTGTGTGCAGGAGGTCAAGGCCCAGGCCGCCGACGTGCAGGGCCGCTTCGAGCAGCTTGCCGGGCTGCAGGGCTTTTTTCACTTTGCGCAGAAAAAAGGCTATGCGGGCGTGGGCATCTACACGCGCCACGCACCCAGCGACGTGCGGATGGGCTTTGGCGTGCCCGAATTCGACGCCGAGGGGCGCTACCTCGAGCTGCGCTTCGACACGCCCGCGCGCAAGCTCTCCATCGTGAGCGCGTACTTTCCGAGCGGCTCCTCGGGCGAGGAGCGCCAGCAGGCCAAGTTCCGCTTTCTCGAGGCGTTTTACCCGCACCTGCTGCAGTTGCAGGCCGAGCGCGAGTTCATCCTCTGCGGCGACCTCAACATCGCGCACCAGCCCATAGACCTGAAAAACTGGCGCAACAACCAGAAAAACAGCGGTTTTCTGCCCGAAGAGCGCGCCTGGCTGACAAAGCTGTTACGCACGAATGACAGCCCGGCCGGGCTCGTGGACGTTTATCGCCGGCTGCAGCCCAGCGCCACCGACGCGGCCTACACCTGGTGGAGCAACCGCGGCCAAGCCTGGGCGAAGAACGTGGGCTGGCGGCTCGACTACCACTTGGCCACGCCCGCGCTGGCCGAATTGGCACGCGCCGAGCATGTCTATAAGGCGCAGCGCTTTTCCGACCACGCGCCGATCACCATCGATTACGCCCTGGCGCTTTGACCTTGGTTTGCGCGCAAAAGCGCCTTTGCCCACGCATTTTGCTTACCCAGGCTATTGCTTATGTCCGATATTTCTGACCCAGCCTTTGCCGACCAGCCCGCCGAGGCCTCGATGCGCACTTTCACGCCTCCGCATGCCGAGGCGCTGTGGAAGCTGGTCACCGTCCCGCATCCGATCATAGGCAAAGCGCATCACCTCGGCGAGGCGCTGGTGCATGCGGGCCTCATCACCCCACCCGTGCTCGCCGATGCGCTGCAGATCCAGCGGTTCGAGCGCGAAAACGGCAATGACCCGCAATTGGGGCAAATCCTCGTCAGCCACGGCCATGTCACGCCGGAGCAGCTGCAGCGCGTCATCGACAGCTGGCTGGGCGAGTATGTGGTCGATCCCGGCAAGCTGACGCCCGACCCGGCGGCCCTGGCGCTGGTGCCGCGCACGGTGGCCGAGCGCGAATCGGTGCTGCCGCTGCTCGCGCGCGACGATGCGCTGGTGCTGCTGATGGCCGACCCACACGACCGTGTGCTGCTCGATGAGTTGCGCTTTCTGACGCAGCGGCGCCTGATCCCGGTGCACGCCGCGCCGGGCACGCTGCTGCCGGCGATCAGCCGCTTTTATGACGAGGTCAGCAACGCCGCAGCAGGGACGAAAAAGACCGCTTCGCCTGCAGCGGCCAATGGCGCTATGGTGACCCGACCCTCGAGTGCGCGGGAGCTGGCCTCCAGCCTGGACGCGGCGGGCGCGGATCTCGACGTGACGCCAGCCGACGTCATCAGCGAATCCGACAACACCCTGGTGCGCCTCATCAACTCGCTGATCACTGAAGCCATTTCTCACCGCGCCTCCGACATCCACATCGAAACCGAGCCACCGCCGCAGCCGGTGCGCATACGCCTGCGCATCGATGGCGATCTGCAACCCTATCTGGAGTTGCCTACGCGCTATCGATTTGCATTGGTGGCACGCCTCAAGATCATGGCGGTCATGGATATTTCGGAGCACCGCAAGCCGCAGGACGGCAAGATCGACTTTGCGCGCTTCGGCGGCCCGCCGGTCGAGTTGCGTGTGGTCACGGTGCCCACTTCGCGCGGGCTTGAGGACGTGGTGCTGCGTCTGCTCTCGGGCGCCAAGCCGCTGCCGCTCGATCAGATCGGCCTGAGCCCGGGCAATCTGGCGGGGCTGCGTACCTTGATGCGCAAGAGCTACGGCCTGATCCTGGTCTGCGGCCTCACGGGCAGCGGCAAGACGACCACGCTGCACTCGGTGGTGCGTGAGCTCAACACCGACAGCCGCAAGATCTGGACGGCCGAGGACCCGATCGAAATCTCCCAGGCCGGGCTACGCCAGGTGCAGATGAACCCGCGCATCGGCTGGACTTTCGCGGCAGCCATGCGCACCTTTTTGCGCGCCGACCCCGACGTGATCATGATCGGCGAGATGCGCGACGAGGAAACCGCGCGCATCGCGATCGAGGCTTCGCTCACCGGGCATCTGGTGCTCTCCACCCTGCACACCAATTCGGCGCCCGAGAGCATCACGCGGCTGCTCGAAATCGGGCTCGATCCGTTCAACTTTTCCGATTCGCTGCTCGGCATCCTGGCGCAGCGCCTGGTGCGGCGTCTGTGCACGGCCTGCCGCGCCCCGCGCGTGGCCGAGGCCGACGAGCTCGACGGCCTGGCGTCGCAGTACCTCGAAAGCGGCACCACCAACACGCCCGAAGTCCGTGCGGCGCTGATCGCGCAGTGGCGCCAGCGCTTCGGCGGCGAGGGCGGTGCGTTGCGCCTGTGGAAGCACGTGGGCTGCAAGGACTGCGAGGGCCACGGCTACCGCGGGCGCATGGGCATTCACGAGCTGATGCTGAGCGACGACACCATCCGCCAGCACATCCGCCACCGCGCGCCCGCCTCGGACATCCGCCATTCGGCGCTCGCCGCCGGCATGCTGACGCTGCGCCAGGACGGCATCGAAAAAGTGCTGCAAGGCCTGACCGACATGCCCGAGGTGATCGCCGCGAGCAATTTGTGACTCGTCCATTTCCCCTACGGAACCCGCCATGCTCCACTACCGTACCATCCCCGTCACGCCTTTCCAGCAGAACTGCTCCATCGTCTGGTGCGATGCCACGCATGAGGCGGCGCTCATCGACCCGGGCGGCGACATTGATCAACTGCTTGCCGAAGCCAGGCGCCTGGGCGTCAAGCCGACGCAGATCTGGCTTACGCACGCGCACATAGACCACGCTGGCGGCGCAGGTGAGCTCGCGCAATACCTCGGGATACCCATCGTCGGCCCGCACCCGGGCGACCAGTTCTGGATCGACGGTCTGGCGCAGCAAAGCGCGGCCTTCGGCTTTGCGCCCGCCGTGCCGTTCACGCCCACGCGCTGGCTCTACGACGGCGACACCGTGCAGGTGGGCCAGGAGACGCTGCAGGTGCGCCACACGCCCGGCCACACGCCCGGCCATGTGGTGTTCCACGCGCCGCAGATCGACCGCGCCTTTGTCGGTGACGTGCTGTTCGCGGGCAGCATTGGGCGCACGGACTTTCCGGGCGGCAACCACCAGCAGCTCATCGACAGCATCGTCCAGCGCCTGTGGCCCATGGGCGACCAGACGGTGTTCATCCCCGGCCACGGGCCCGAGAGCACCTTTGGGCGCGAGCGGCGCAGCAACCCCTTCGTGGGCGGCACCTGAGCCGAAAATTTTGCATAAAAAGTGCTTCTAGCCAAGGAAGCACAAGCGCAAGCAGCTATTGTTTGGAGAGTTCTTCGAGGAGCTTGGCGTGCACGCCGCCAAAGCCGCCATTGCTCATGCAGACGATGTGGTCGCCTGGCTGCGCGGCCTGCACGACCTGGCGTACCAGCGTGGCGATGTCGGGCGCGGTCTGCGCGCGTGCGCCCAGCGGCGCGAGCGCCTCGTGCGCGTCCCAGTCCAGGCCGCCGGTGTGGCAAAAGGCCAGGTCGGCGGGCTCCAAGGCCCAGGGCAGCTGTGCCTTCATGGTGCCGAGCTTCATGGTGTTGCTGCGCGGCTCGAACACGGCCAGGATGCGTGCCTGCGGCTGGCCCGGGCCGCCTAGCAGCCTGTCGGACTTTGGAATCGTCGGCTGCGAATGTGCCGCAGCGGCCCATTTTTTACCGTCTTCTTGCCCCATAGTCCCGCTATGGGGCGGCGAATCCGGCAAAAACTGGCCTCGCTGGGGCCCATTCTCGCTATCGACGCCCAAAGTCCGACAGGCTGCTAGCTGGCGGCGCAGGCCGTCGAGCGTGGTGCGTATGGCCGTGGGGTGGTGCGCGAAGTCGTCGTACACCGTGACTTCGCCGCCCGCGAGCGCCACGCGCCCGCGCAGCTCCATGCGCCGCCGCACGTTCTGAAAGCCCGCAAGCGCCTGCGCCGCCTGCGCCACCGGCACACCCACGTGCTGCGCCGCCGCAATGGCCGCGAGCGCGTTGAGCTGGTTGTGCACCCCCGTGAGCGACCAGACCACGCGCCCCTGCGGCGCGCCCTGCACGAGCACGTCGAAGGCCTGCGGCGCGCCCTCGGCGCAAAAATCGCTCACCGCGGCGCCAAAGCTGCGCACCTCGCTCCAACAGCCCTGGTGCAGCACGCGCGCAAGGCTCTCCTCGAGGCCGTTGACCACCACGCGCCCAGTGGCCGGCACGGTGCGCAGCAGGTGGTGGAACTGGCGCTCGATCGCGGCCAGGTCATCGAAGATGTCGGCGTGGTCGAATTCGAGGTTGTTGAGCACCGCGGTGCGCGGGCGGTAGTGCACGAACTTGCTGCGCTTGTCGAAAAAGGCCGTGTCGTACTCGTCGGCCTCGATCACGAACAGCGGCCGCGGCTGCCCCGGCGCCTGCGCGCCCAGGCGCGCCGAAATGCCGAAATTCAGCGGCACGCCACCCACCAGAAAGCCCGGCGTGAGCCCGGCGCTGTGCAAAATCCAGGCGAGCATGGAGGTCGTGGTGGTCTTGCCGTGCGTGCCCGCCACGGCCAGCACGTGGCGGCCCTGCAGCACATGCTCGGCCAGCCACTGCGGGCCGCTGGTGTAGGGCAGGCCCGCGTCGAGGATGGCTTCCATCAAGGGAAATTTGGGCGCTCCGTCGGCCAAGCGCGCGCGGCTGACCACGTTGCCCACCACGAACATGTCGGGCGCGAGCGCGAGCTGGTCGGCGCCAAAGCCTTCGATCAAATCGATGCCCAGCGCGCGCAGCTGCTCGCTCATGGGCGGATAGACGCCCGCGTCGCAGCCCGTGACCTTGTGCCCGGCCTCGCGCGCGAGCGCGGCCACGCCGCCCATGAAAGTGCCGCAAATGCCCAGAATGTGGATGTGCATGGCGGGGCATTGTAATCTTGGAGCAAAAATGGCATTTTGCACAGATACATCAAGCGCAGCTAGCTACCAAAAAAGGAGTTTTCCGCAGCCTGTGCGAGGCTGTGGGCCGTGTATGGCGCAGGGCCACGGGTTCGCGCCACAATGCGGGCTGCACATTCTTACCGCTCCACTGCCATGCCTGCCACATCCTTGAGCGCTGAAATCGCCAGCACCGCGGCCCGCCTGGCTGTGGAAGAGGGGCTCGAATGGGGGCCGGCCAAGCGCCGCGCGCTGCGCGTGCTGGGCCTGCCGGCGCGCACGCCACTGCCCGACAACACGCTGGTGGAAGCCGCCGTGCGCGAGCACATCGCGCTCTTTTGCGCCGACACCCAGCCGCGCGAGCTGCACGCGCTGCGCCAGCTCGCGCTCGCCTGGATGGAGCGCCTCGCGCAGTTCCGTCCCCACCTCGGCGGCGCCGTCTGGCATGGCACGGCCACGCGGCTTTCCGATATTTACCTGCAACTTTTCTGCGACGACCCCAAGTCCGCCGAGATCGCCCTCATCAACCACAGCGTGGAGTACGAGCCACGCACCGTGCCGGGCCTGCACGGCGCGCCCGTCGAGGCGCTGAGCATCTCCAGCCTCGCGCCCGAGCTGGGCGAGGCCGTCGGTGTGCACCTGCTGATCTACGACCTCGACGACCTGCGCGGCGCCCTGCGCCCCGACGCCCAGGGCCGCACGCCACGCGGCGACATCATGGCCGTGCGGCAGCTGCTGCAAGAAACGCCGAATCCGAAACCATGAACCCAAGCACTGAAGACAAGGCCAAGGCGGCGCCCGTACAGCCTGTAAATTCCGGTCGCCGTCGGCTGCTCTACGCCGGCGTCGCCGCTGCCGCCGCACTCGGCGGCGCCGCGCTGGCTTGGCGCAGACTTGCGCTTGATGGCCTTTCCCCTGGCGTGGAGCAGGCGCTTTGGGCGCAGGAGTTCGACACCCCCGGGGGCGGCGCGCGCCTGGCGCTGCGCAATTTTGCGGGCCGGCCGCTGCTGCTCAACTTCTGGGCCACGTGGTGCCCACCGTGCGTTGCCGAATTGCCGTTGCTCAACAGCTTTTACCGCGCGCACCGCGACGCGGGCTGGCAGGTGGTGGGCCTGGCGATCGACCAGCCGGCTGCAGTGCAGCGCTTCTTGCAGCGCCAGCCGCTCGATTTTCCGATCGGCCTGGCAGCGCAGGGCGGCATGGAACTGGCGCGCGCGCTCGGCAACCTGGGCGGCGGGTTGCCGTTCACGGTGGTCTTCGACGCGGGGGGCAAGGTGCGGAACCGTAAAATGGGCCAAGCCAGCGCCGCCGAATTGCAGCAATGGGCGGCGTTGCCAGTGCGCTGAGCATCCCTGCCGGCTCCGTGCGCGACACCTTTTCATGGCCACATCCACCTTGTGCGGCCGCCTGGCGATCATGCAAAATTGCGGCAGATCATGAAAAATATCCGCCAAAGCGCAAAATTGGCCGAAATTGCAGTAAATTCGCGCCCTCTCGTTTCATCGCCTGCGGAGCATCCATGGACTTGCGAAAACTCAAAACCTTGATCGACCTCGTGTCCGAATCGAACGTGTCGGAACTCGAAATCACCGAAGCCGAGGGCAAAGTACGTATCGTCAAGGGCGGCCCTGCCATGGTGCAGCAGTACGTCCCGGTGGCCGCGCCCGTGCCCATGGCCACGGCTGCGGCCCCCGCCGCAGCGGCCGCGGCCGAATTGCCCGCGCCTGCAGCCTTGCCGGGCCATGTGGTCAAGTCGCCCATGGTGGGCACCTTCTACCGCGCACCCAGCCCCGGCGCCAAGCCTTTCGTCGAGGTGGGTAGCCAGGTCAAGGAAGGCGACACCCTGTGCATCATCGAGGCCATGAAAATCCTCAACGAGATCGAGGCCGACAAGGCCGGCACCGTGACGCGCGTCCTCTGCGAAAACGGCCAGGCCGTGGAATACGGACAACCGCTGTTCGTGATCGAGTAAGGCGGCGCATGTTCCAAAAGATATTGATCGCCAACCGCGGCGGACATGCCGCAGGCATGGCGAAGCAAATTGCCCTGACACGCGTAGCGTGTGGGCGATGAGCCGCGGGAGAAACCATGTTTAAAAAAATATTGATCGCGAACCGCGGTGAGATCGCTCTACGCATACAGCGCGCCTGCCAGGAACTCGGCGTCAAAGCCGTGATGGTCTATTCCGAGGCCGATCGCGACGCCAAATACGTCAAGCTCGCCGAAGAAGCAGTGTGCATAGGCCCCGCGCCCTCGCCGCTGAGCTACCTCAACATGCCGGCCATCATCTCGGCCGCCGAGGTGACCGACGCCGAGGCCATCCATCCGGGCTACGGCTTCTTGAGCGAAAACGCTGATTTTGCCGAGCGCGTGCAAAAGAGCGGTTTTGAATTCATAGGCCCCACGCCCGATGCCATCCGCATCATGGGCGACAAGGTTGCGGCCAAGCAGGCCATGGTGCAGGCTGGCGTGCCTTGCGTGCCGGGCTCGGAGGGCGCGCTGCCCGACGATCCCGTGCAAATCGGCCGCATCGCGCGCGCCGTGGGCTACCCCGTGATCATCAAGGCGGCGGGCGGCGGCGGCGGGCGCGGCATGCGCGTGGTGCACACCGAGGCAGCGCTGATCAACGCCGTGCAAACCACCAAGTCCGAAGCGGCAGCAGCCTTTGGCAACCCCTCGGTCTATCTGGAAAAATTCCTGCAAAACCCGCGCCACATCGAGATCCAGGTGCTCGCCGACAAGCACCGCAACGCCGTCTATCTGGGCGAGCGCGACTGCTCCATGCAGCGGCGCCACCAAAAGGTGATCGAAGAGGCCCCGGCACCCGGCATCCCGCGCCGGCTCATCGAGCGCATCGGCGAGCGTTGCGTGGCCGCGTGCAAAAAGATCGGCTACCGCGGCGCGGGCACCTTCGAATTCCTGTACGAAAACGGCGAGTTCTACTTCATCGAGATGAACACGCGCGTGCAGGTCGAGCACCCGGTCACCGAGTGGATCACCGGCATAGACATCGTGCGCACGCAGATCATGGTCGCTGCGGGCGAAAAGCTGCCATTCACGCAGCGCCAGATCGAGCTGCGCGGCCATGCGATCGAGTGCCGCATCAATGCCGAAGACCCGTACAAATTCACCCCATCGCCGGGCCGCATCACCATGTGGCACCCGCCGGGAGGGCCGGGCGTGCGCGTGGATTCGCACATCTATACCAACTATTACGTGCCGCCGAACTACGACTCCATGATCGGCAAGCTCATCACGCACGGCGACACGCGTGAACAGGCGCTCGCGCGCATGCGCACGGCGCTCGCCGAAACGGTGGTCGAGGGCATACAGACCAACATCCCGCTGCACCGCGAGATGCTCGTGGATGCCAAGTTCATCGCCGGCGGCACGAGCATCCATTACCTCGAAGAGTGGCTGGAACAGCACAAACGCTGAGGCTCCTTTCGCTTGCTTTGCGCCCCGCGCCCAACTTTCGGCCGTTTTCACCCACCGCCCAAGCCATGTTTGAATTGCGCCTGCTGTGCCCCGAGGGCAGCGTCGAAGCCGTGAGCGATGCGCTCGAAGCGCTCGACGCCCTGAGCGTGTCGGTCGAGGATGCCGACGCGCAGACCGAGGCCGAGCAGGCGCTGTTCGGTGAGCCCGGCATGCCGCCGCCCCGCGAAGGCTGGCAGCGCAGCCGCGTGCTGGCGCTGTTTGCCACCGAAGAGGCGGCGCAGCAGGCGCAGCAGCTGCTCGCCGTGCAGGATTTTTTTGCCGGCTGCGCGCTGCTAGGCCTGGCTGCCGTGCCCGAGCAGGACTGGGTGCGGTTGACGCAGGCACAGTTTGCGCCCGTGGAGATCACGCCCGACTTCTGGATCGTGCCCAGCTGGCACGACTTGCCGCCGCAGGCGCGGCGCAGCCTGCGGCTCGATCCGGGGCTGGCCTTCGGCACGGGCACGCACCCCACCACGCGCATGTGCCTGCGCTGGATGGCACGCCAAGCGCAACAGGCCACTGCGGCCGGCGCCGCGCAGCACAAGGCTGGCGCAGTGCAGGCCGTGAATCCGTTCGGGCGCGTGCTCGACTACGGCTGCGGCTCGGGCATCCTGGCGCTGGGCGCGGCCCTGTTCGGGGCGACCGAGATCGACGCCGTCGATATCGACCCCGCCGCCGTGCAAGCCACGCTGGAAAACGCGCGCGCCAACGGTGTGCAGGCCCCGGGCGTGCAGCTGCGTGTGGGCTTGCCGGAGCTTGCGCAGGGCCAGTACCAGACCGTGTTTGCCAACATCCTCGCGAGCCCGCTCAAGGTGCTCGCGCCCTTGCTGTGCGCCCATGTCGCGCCAGGCGGCTGGCTCGTGCTCGCAGGCATCCTCGAGCGCCAGGCGCAGGAGCTGCAAGAGGCCTATGCCCCGTGGCTACGCCTCGAAGTGGCCGACACCGAGGACGGATGGATTCTGATGGCCGGCATGCGCTGAACTGTGCGCGGGACCGGCATGGCGGGTGGCGCTTCCAGAGGGCGCCCTAAAATGGGCCGCTGATGAGCCAGATCACACGCTGCCCTTTTTGCGGAACCCGTTTCAGGGTCGTTACCGACCAGCTGCGCATCTCCGCCGGCTGGGTGCGTTGCGGGCAGTGCCACGAGATTTTCGACGCCTCGGCCCAGCTCGTACCCGCCAGCGCGCAGACGCTCTGGCCCGATGCGGTGCCTGCAGCAGATTCTCAGCAGCCGCCCGCAGGTGCAGGGTTGCTGGATTCAGCGTCACCGGCGGCAACCATCGCTGCGGCGCAGCGTTCGTCTTCCGACGACGCATCCAGTCTGCAGGCAGGCGCTTCAATCTTGCCGGCGTTTCTGGCGCATGCACACGCACCCCCTGCTGCATTGTTGGATAGGGGGCCGCCAGAGGGCGCAAGCCCCGCCGCGCCGCCCCCAGAGCAGGAGTTGGAGGGTTACGAGCTGCCGTTCGCCGAGCTGCGCGATTCCGGCTGGCCGCAGGAGGATGAAGAAGCGCAGACTGGCGATGCGGCGGTAGATGAACACGGAACCCCGCCTGTACCTGCCCATGGGCAGGAGCAGCACGAGGGCGCGTCTGCCATGGGGTACATGGCAGACGCGCAGACAGCGCACGAGCCTGCCGCGCTGGCGCCGCCCGAGGATGCCGGATTTACTACCGATGCATCAGCCAGCGAAATGCTCATGCAGGCGAATGAAGTGCCAACCGGCTACGCCTGGGACGATGAAGCCCCTCTCGAAGACGCAGAGCCCGATGTGCAGGAACCCGGTTTCGTGCGCGCCGCGCGGCGCCGCGCCTTCTGGCGCCGGCCGTGGGTGCGTGCAGGGCTGGCTGCGCTATCCGTGCTTTTGCTGGCGGCGCTGGCCTTGCAGGTCGCCGTGCAGGAGCGGGATGCCATCGCCGCCGCGGCTCCGGCGACGCGGCCATGGTTGCAGCGGGTATGCGCCCCGCTGGGCTGCAGCGTGGCGCCGCTGCGCCGCATCGCGGACGTGGTGATAGACAGCTCTTCGTTCCAAAAAGGCCGCGGCGACAGCTACCAGCTCGCGTTCAGCCTGCAAAATCGCGCTGCCCATGCGCTGGCGATGCCGGCGCTGGAGCTGACCCTGACCGACGCGCAGGATCAGCCTACTGCACGCCGCGTGCTGCTGCCCAAGGACATCGGGGCGCCGGCGGAGCTCCCGCCCCGCGGCGGCTGGGGCGCCTCGCTGACGGTGGTCGTGACCACGGGCGGTGCGCGCGTGGCCGGCTACCGCCTGCTGGCGTTTTATCCTTGACTTTTTTCTGACTCCACCTTTTATTTTTATGGCAGCCCTGATTTGCGGTTCTCTCGCGTTCGACACCATCATGACCTTCGAGGGGCGCTTTGCCGAGCAGATACTGCCCGACCAGTTGCACATCCTCAACGTGTCCTTTCTCGTGCCCACCCTGCGGCGCGACTTTGGCGGCTGCGCGGGCAATATTGCCTACAGCCTGCACCTGCTGGGCGGCACGCCCTGGCCCATGGCCATGCTGGGCAGCGACGGCGGTGGGTATTTGCAGTGTCTGCAGGCGCAGGGCATCCCCACGGCCCATGTCGGCATGGCCCAGGACACCTACACCGCGCAGGCCATGATCATGACCGACCGCGACAACAACCAGATCACCGCGTTCCACCCCGGTGCGATGCTGCAGGCGCACACCCTGCGCATCACGCCGCACCCGGACATCGCGCTGGCCATCATTGCGCCCGATGGACGCGAGGCCATGCTCGAGCATGCCGAGCAACTCGCAGCGGCGGACATTCCGTTCGTGTTCGATCCGGGGCAGGGCTTGCCGATGTTCGACGGGCCTGAGCTCGCGCGCTTCGTCGAGCAGGCGAGCTGGGTCGCAGTGAACGACTACGAGGGCAAGATGCTGTGCGAGCGCACGGGCTGGTCACTGGCCGACATTTCGCGCAAAGTACGCGGCCTGATCGTGACGCTGGGCGCGCAAGGCTGCGAGGTTTGGGTGGACGGCGCCAAGGCGCACGTACCCGCCGTCACGCCGGCGCAGATTGTCGATCCCACGGGTTGCGGAGACGCCTGGCGCGGCGCCCTGCTGTACGGGCTCGAACGCGGCTGGCCGCTCGAGCGCTGCGCAGCCCTGGGCAACCGGATCGGCGCCCTCAAGATCGCCCACCGCGGGCCGCAGAACTACACGCTGGACTTCACGCCAGGCTAAGCAAGCGCGGTGCCGTCAAGGCTTGCTGCCCGTCGGGAAGGGCCAGGCTGCCTGGGGATTCAGAGTGGTCTGAGCAGGAGCGGAGGCCTTGGCGGCCTTCTTCGCAGGTGCAGCGGCCTTCTTCGCAGGTGCAGCAGCCTTCTTCGCAGGTGCAGCGGCCTTCTTCGCAGGTGCAGCTGCCTTCTTCGCAGGTGCAGCAGCCTTCTTCGCAGGTGCAGCAGCCTTCTTCGCAGGTGCAGCGGCCTTCTTCGCAGGCGCAGCAGCCTTCTTCGCAGGCGCAGCAGCCTTCTTCGCCGGTGCAGCAGCCTTCTTCGCAGGTGCAGCAGCCTTCTTCGCAGGTGCAGCAGCCTTCTTCGCAGGTGCAGCAGCCTTCTTCGCAGGCGCTTCGGTCCTCATGGCCTGGGATGCGGCGGGTTTTTTTGCAGTTGCCATCATGTTCTCCTTGGGTCGATGTGTTGAGCGCGCTTCACCCATACGGTGAGCGGGCAGTTAGGGGTGGAGGCCGATCCCTCCCGCATGAACACGAAAAACGCCCCACCTAGTGCAACACAAGGCAATGCAGTGATGGCAGGCGCGATAGTCATGGCTTTTGTCTGCACCCGACGGGATCAATCCCAGGAGAGTGCGCCTCCAGACTGGTATTCGATGACCCGCGTTTCGAAGAAATTGCGCTCCTTTTTGAGGTCTATCATCTCGCTCATCCAGGGGAAGGGGTTTTCTTCGTTGGGGAAAAGGGCTTCGAGGCCGATCTGCGTGGCGCGGCGGTTGGCGATGTAGCGCAGATAGCCTTTGAACATGGAGGCGTTCAAGCCCAGCACGCCGCGCGGCATGGTGTCTTCGGCGTAACGGTATTCGAGCTCGACCGCTTTGAGGAAAAGTTCCTTGACCTCGGTTTTGAACGCGGGCGTCCACAGCTGCGGGTTCTCGAGCTTGAGCTGGTTGATCAGGTCGATGCCGAAGTTGCAGTGCATGGACTCGTCGCGCAGGATGTACTGGTACTGCTCGGCCGCGCCGGTCATCTTGTTTTGCCGGCCCAGCGCCAGGATCTGCGTGAAGCCGACGTAGAAGAACAGCCCTTCCATCAGGCAGGCGAAGACGATCAGGCTCTTGAGCAGGGTCTGGTCGGCCTCGGGCGTGCCGGTGTGGAAATGCGGGTCCATGATGGCGTCGATGAACGGGATCAGGAACTCGTCCTTGGCGCGGATCGCGGGAACTTCATGGTAGGCGTTGAAGATTTCGCCCTCGTCGAGCCCCAGCGACTCGACGATGTACTGGTACGCGTGCGTGTGGATGGCTTCTTCGAAGGCCTGGCGCAGCAGGAACTGGCGGCATTCGGGCGCCGTGATGTGACGGTAGGTGCCGAGCACGATGTTGTTGGCGGCCAGGCTGTCGGCGGTGACGAAGAAGCCCAGGTTGCGCTTGACGATGCGGCGCTCTTCCTCGGTCAGGCCGTTCGGGTCTTTCCAGAGCGCGATGTCGCGCGTCATGTTGACCTCTTGCGGCATCCAGTGGTTGGCGCAGGTTGCGAGGTACTTTTCCCAGGCCCATTTGTATTTGAAGGGCACGAGCTGGTTGACGTCGGTCTGGCCGTTGATGATGCGCTTGTCGGCGGCGTTGACGCGGCGCTCGGATACTTTTTGCGCCGGGGCCTGGGGCCTGGGTGCGGCAAACGTGGCCGCCGCATTTTCAGGGGCGCGGGGTGCGAGAAACGGCGATGTGCCGAGCATAGTACCGCCGGGAGGCAGTGCAATGCCCGGTGCGCCAGATGCGGCGGGGGTGGTTTCTTCGTCCCAATTCAGCATGGTTTTTTCCGTGCGAGGATTATGAAAGCAGTGCTGCAAAATGAAAAGCACTCCAGCGTGCTCTGACAAGGTTTTTTTGCATGCACAGGCGTCTGGAGTGCGTGCGGAGCAGCCTCACTGGCAGGCTTCGCAGGTCGGATCGTCGATGGCGCAAAATTTGACGTCGGTCGCCGGCAGCGCAGCCGTTGACGCAGTGGCCGTCGCGTTTACCGCATCGAGCACGCCTGCCGTGCCGGACGCGGCAGCGAAAGCTGCCGGTGCGCCGCCTTGCCCCGTGCCCACGGCATTGAGCTGCTGGCGGTTCACGGTGCTCATCTCGACGTGCGTGGCGCTTTGCGTGCGCAGGTAGTACGTCGTCTTGAGGCCGCGCAGCCAGGCGAGCTTGTAGGTCTCGTCGAGCTTCTTGCCCGAGGCGCCGGCCATGTAGATGTTGAGGCTTTGCGCCTGGTCGATCCACTTCTGGCGGCGTGCGGCGGCTTCGACGAGCCAGCGCGGCTCGATCTCGAAGGCGGTGGAATACAGCGCCTTCAGGTCGGGCGGCACGCGGTCTATCGGATGCAGCGAGCCCTTGAAGTGCTTGAGGTCCAGCACCATCACGTCGTCCCACAGGCCCAGGCGCTTCAAGTCGCGCACGAGGTAGCCGTTGATGACGGTGAACTCGCCCGAGAGGTTGCTCTTGACCGACAGGTTGCCGAACGAGGGCTCGATCGAGGCATCGACACCAATGATGTTGCTGATGGTGGCCGTGGGCGCGATGGCCACGCAGTTGGAATTGCGCATGCCGTCCTGCGCGATCTTGTGGCGCAGTGCGTCCCAGTCCAGGCGCATGCTGCGATCGACTTCAAGGTACCCGCCCCGCGCTTGCGCGAGCATGTCCAGCGTGTCGAAGGGCAGGATGCCGCGCTCCCACAGCGACCCCTGGTAGCTCGAATACCTGCCGCGCTCGCGCGCCAGATCGCTCGACGCCCAGTAGGCGTAGTAGCACAGCGCTTCCATGGAGGCGTCGGCGAATTCCACCGCCTCTTGCGAGGCGTAGGGGATGCGCAGTTCGTACAGCGCGTCCTGAAAGCCCATCACGCCCAGCCCCACGGGACGGTGGCGCAGGTTGGCGTCACGCGCCTTGCGCACGGCGTAGTAGTTGATGTCGATCACGTTGTCGAGCATGCGCATGGCCACGGCCACGGTTTTGCGCAGTTTGTCGTGGTCCAGCACCTTGGTGGGCTGGCCGCTCGCGTCTGCCGGGCCGTCCTTGAGGTGCTGCAGCAGGTTGACCGAGCCGAGGTTGCACACCGCGGTTTCGCTGTCGCTGGTGTTGAGCGTGATTTCGGTGCACAGGTTGGACGAATGCACCACGCCCACATGTTGCTGCGGCGAGCGCACGTTGCAGGCGTCCTTGAAGGTGATCCAGGGGTGGCCCGTCTCGAACAGCATGCTCAGCATCTTGCGCCACAGGTCCACCGCCTGCACGGTCTTGCTGGGTTTGATCTCGCCGCGCGCGGCCTTCTCTTCGTAGGCCACATAGGCGGCCTCGAAATCGGCGCCGAATTTGTCGTGCAGGTCGGGCACGTCGGATGGTGAAAACAGCGTCCACGTGCCCTTTTCCAGCACGCGCTTCATGAACAGGTCGGGAATCCAGTTGGCCGTGTTCATGTCGTGCGTGCGGCGGCGGTCGTCGCCGGTGTTCTTGCGCAGCTCCAGGAATTCCTCGATGTCCAGGTGCCAGGTTTCGAGGTAGCAGCAGACGGCGCCCTTGCGCTTGCCGCCCTGGTTCACGGCCACGGCCGTGTCGTTGACCACCTTGAGAAAGGGCACCACGCCCTGCGACTCGCCGTTCGTGCCCTTGATGTGGCTGCCGAGCGCGCGCACGCGCGTCCAGTCGTTGCCCAGGCCGCCGGCAAATTTGGACAGCAGGGCGTTTTCCTTGATGGCTTCGTAAATGCCGTCGAGGTCGTCGGGCACCGTGGTCAGGTAGCAGCTCGAGAGCTGCGAGCGCAGCGTGCCGCTGTTGAACAGCGTGGGCGTGCTGCTCATGAAGTCGAACGAGGACAGCACCTCATAGAACTCGATCGCGCGCGCTTCGCGCTCCACCTCGTTGAGCGCCAGCCCCATCGCCACGCGCATGAAGAAGGCCTGTGGCAGCTCGATGCGCTGTTTGCGCACGTGCAAAAAGTAGCGGTCGTACAGGGTTTGCAGACCGAGATAGTCGAACTTCGAGTCGCGCTCGGGGCGCAGTGCTGCCGCAAGGCGCGGCAGGTCGAATTGCAGCAGGCGCTCGTCGAGCAGTTCGTGCTCCACGCCTTTGCGGATGAATTGCGGGAAGTAATCGATATAGCTTTGCGCCATTTCGCCGGGCGCCACGTCGCGCCCCAGCACCTCGCGCACGATGGTGTGCAGCAGCAGGCGCGCGGTGGCGTAGGTGTAGCCAGGGTCTTTTTCGATCAGCGTGCGCGCTGCAAGGATGGCGGCTTTATAGACCTCGTCCATGGGCACGCCGTCGTACAGGTTGCGCAAGGTCTCGGCGACGATGGGCTGCGCTTGCACGTCCGCGCCCAGGCCCTGGCAGGCGGTGGCGATGAGCGCCTCGAGGCGCTGCAGGTCGAGTGCCACGCGCGCGCCGCCGTCGAGCACATGCAACTGCGGCGCTGCGGGGGCCTGCTGAGCGGCCTGCTGGGCGCGCTCCTGCGCACGGCGCTCGCGGTAGAGCACGTAGGCGCGCGCCACTTCGTGGTGGCCGCCGCGCATCAGGCCGAGCTCGACCTGGTCCTGCACGTCTTCGATGTGGAAGGTACCGCCGCCGGGGCGCGAGCGTATCAGGGCACGCGTGACGGCCTGCGTCAGGCCATCGACCACTTCGCGCACGCTGGCCGAAGCCGCGCCCTGCGTGCCGTGCACCGCGAGAAAGGCTTTCATCATCGCGATGGCGATTTTTTGCGGCTCGAAAGGCACGACGGCGCCGTTGCGGCGAATGATCTGGTAGTGGGCGAAGGCGCTGGCGCTCGCAGGTGCTGCAGCGGCGGTCTGCCCTTGTGGGGTGCGAAAGCCAAGGGGCTCAGGTGATGGCATGGCAGTTTGCATGGGAAGTCCTCTCGTCCTTTGGGGGCGGTCGTGAAAGCGTGGCGCGCAAAACCTGTTCTTGGGCGCGCAGGGCGTCGTTGTGAGTGCCGCTGGCGGAGACTATAGCACTAGATTTAGTGCTTTGAGGTCATAAAAAACACTACAGGTAGCGTTTATAAGCAGCGTTACTTTTGGCGGGTGCTGGGCGCCGGCTGCGCCTCAGCGCCGCTGGGCCGACTGCGTAGCGCAGGGGAAATATTCCGCAGGCCAGGCGAGCGCTGCCTGCAGGCGCGCCCAGTCGAAGCCGGCCCCTGGGTCGTGTTTGCGTCCCGGCGCGACGTGCTCGTGGCCGGCCACGTGGGTGATGGGGTAACGCCCGGCAAGGTCGCGGCACAAGTCGGCCAGGACCTCGTACTGCGCCGGCTCGAACGGCCCGCCTTCGAGCCCTTCGAGCTCTATGCCCACCGAGTAGTCGTTGCAGTTGTTCCTGCCTTGATAGCTGGAAGCGCCCGCGTGCCAGGCGCGCTGATCACAATCGACGAACTGCCACAGGCGCCCCGTGCGCTCAATGAAAAAATGCGCCGACACTTCGAGGCCGCGGATGCTCTGGAAGTAGGGGTGCGCATCCCAGGCGAGGGTGCCCGCAAAGAGCCGCTGCACGGCCTGCGCGCCGTATTCGCCCGGTGGCAGGCTGATCGAGTGCAGCACGATCAGACTCACCTCGCCCCCGGCTGGCCGAGGGCCGAAATGGGGCGACGCGAGCCAGGTGGCGCCAGCATGCCGGCCGTCGCCGCGCCACGGCGTGGCCGCCTTAGCCTTGTGCATCCCGTGCCTCCTGCGGCGCATCCGGCTCGCCGGGCAGCGCGATGTGCAGACGGTCGATGCGGTAGCGCATCTGGCGCAGACTGATACCCAGGCGCGCGGCGGCCGCCGTGCGATTGAAACCGCATTCGTGCAGGGCGCGCACCAGGATGTCGCGCTCCTGCCGGTCGAGCCAGGCCTGCAGGTCTTGGGGCAATTCTTGCGGCGCGGCGCTCGGCGCTGCCATATCGCTGAGGTATCCCGCCTCTGCGACATCTCCGACCGCTTGCGCCGCAGCGCTGGGCACTGGGGCGGCAGGCGCAGCCCGGGAGGGGCTGAGTGCCGCTTCGAGTTCGAGTTCGGCGCCGTCGCTGAGTGCGAGCGCGCGGTGTAGCAGGTTTTCGAGCTCGCGCACGTTGCCCGTGAGCGGGTGCTGCGCCAGTGCGGCGAGCGCCCGTTCGGTCAGGCGCGGTGCGGGCACGCCGCTTTCCTGCGCGATGCGCCCGAGCAGCGCCGCGCACAGCGCGGGCAGGTCTTCGCGCCGTTCGCGCAAGGGCGGCACCAGGATTTCGATCACGTTCAGGCGGTAATACAAGTCTTGTCGGAAGCGCCCGGCCTGCACGTCGGCCGCGAGCTCGCGGTGTGTGGCGCTCACGATGCGCACGTCCACACTCTCTTCCTGCGTAGCGCCGAGCGGGCGCACGCTGCGCTCCTGGATGGCGCGTAGCAGCTTGGATTGCATGGCCAGCGGCAGGTCGCCGATCTCGTCGAGGAACAGCGTACCGCCGCGCGCGGCCTGGAAATAGCCCTCGCGGTCTGCCATGGCGCCGGTGTAGGAGCCCTTGCGCGCGCCGAAAAACTCCGCTTCGAGCAGGTGTTCGGGGATCGCGCCGCAGTTGACGGCAATGATGGGGCCGTCGGCGCGCTGGCTGCACGCGTGCAGCGCTTGCGCCACCAGTTCCTTGCCAGTGCCCGATTCGCCGAGGATCAGCACCGGCGCCATGCTTTTGGCGACTTTGGTGATGCGCTGCTTGACTTGGACCATCGCGGGCGAATCGCCGACGAGCCGCGCCAGGGCCGCCTTTGCGCTGGCCTCTGCGCTGGCGTCGGCCGGGGTCGTGGCGGAATGCAACTGCGCCGCGCTGCGCGCTGCGCGTGGCGCGGGCACGCCGCCCATGCCTTGCACGGCAGAGGCCACGACGGCGCGAAATTGCTTGAGATCGACGGGCTTGGTGAGGTAGTCGAACGCACCGGCGCGCAGGGCTTCGACGGCGTTGTCGGCCGATCCGTAAGCGGTCATGACCACGCAGCGCTCGCGCCTTTGCTGTGCGCGCACTTCCTGCAGCAGCTCCATGCCGAAGCCGTCGGGCAGGCGCATGTCGGTGATGACGGCGTCGAACTGTTGTCCATGCAGCTGCGCGCGCGCCTCCTGCAAGGTGGCGGCGGTTTCCACGCGGTAGCCTTCGCGCAGCAAAGTCAGTTCGTAGAGCGTGCGCAGATCGGGTTCGTCATCGACGACGAGGATGGAAGCGGGGCTGGTCATACGGGATGGATCAAACCACGAGGGTGTCGAACAGCGAGGCCGCGGCAGCTGGCTGGGTTGTGGGGCGGAACAGTACCGTGAAGGCATTGCCTTCGACGTCGCCACGGCGGGTGGGCCGCGGCAGGCGCTGGTAGCTGATGCCCGCGCCGTGGCGCTGGCACAACTCGCGGCAAATATAAAGGCCCAGACCGCTGGAGCGGCTTTGCGAGGAGAAAAAGGGCTCGAACAAGTGGCGCTCGACCGATTTGTCGAGGGGCGCGCCGTCGCTCCAGACCTGCAGGCTGGCCTGGCCGTTGGGCGTGGTGCGCGTGCTCACCTGTAGCGCATCGGGCGCACGGCTTTGGTGGCGCAGCGCGTTGTCGAGCAGGTTGTAGAGCACGCGGCGCAGGTGCTCGGCGTCGAACGCGACCTGCGCATGGCCCGCATGCAGGGCCACGTGCACTTGGCGTCGGTTGGGTTCCTGCGCCTGCCATTCGCCGCAGATGCGCGCCACGCTGTCGTCGAGTGCCAGCGTGGCGTCGGGCGCGAGCTGCGCCTGCTGTTGCACGCGCGCGATGTCGAGCACGTCGTCGACGATGCGCGCGAGCCGCTCGGCGTTCTCGCGCACCATTTGCGCAAGGCGCCGTTGCGCTGGCTCGTGCAAGTCTTCTTCGAGCAGCGCGTTGGCCTGTGTGATGGCGGCCAGCGGATTGCGGATTTCGTGCGCCACCGCGGCCGACATGCGCCCCATTGCAGCGAGTTTCTCGGTGCGCAGCCGCGCCTGCATGGTGCGCAGGTCATGCAAAAACATCACGCACAGGCGCTCGTCGGTGCGCGCCGTCAAAGCAGGCTGGGGTGGCGCGCCAGGGGCTGTGCGCGACGGTGTCAGCCAGGTGCGCACATGCAGCGCTACCGGGCTTTCATCAGGATATTGCAGATAAACATCGGCGGCTTGTGCGTGGCCTTGCACGAAGCTGCGCTGTGCCAGTGCCACCAGCGGCTGCCAGGTGGCGCTGCGAGTGCCCGCAGTGAGAGAGAAAGGTACGGCGGTCAGGTGCTTGCCTCCCAGCAATAGCAGGGCGGCCGGGTTGGCCATGTGCACGCAGGCATGCTCATCGAGCACCAGCACGCCGTCGTCAAGGTTCTGGATCACGAGCGCGCTCACCTCGGACTGCAGTTGCGCCGTCATCAGGCTTTGCTGCGCATGCTGCTGCTCGCGCACCAGGCGCGCGGCCAGCTCATGCGCGAGGTAGGCGACGATGAAATAGCCCATGCCCGCGAGCGCGCCTTGCAGGTAGTTTTGTGCCTCGTCCCCGATGCCGTGGGCATTGAGCCACCAGGCCCAGGCGAGCAGCAGCAGGCTGACGATGGCCGTCGTCCCCAGGGCCAGCAGCAGCGTGCCGTGCACGGCGGCGAGCAAAATGGGCAGGCCAAACAAGGGCGTGTAGTTCATGCCGCCCGCCTGCAGCCATTGCAGGGCGCACACGACGGCCAGGTCCATGCCGATGCTCACCAGCCATTGCGGACCCAGGGCAGGCGACGGCGGCGCATGGCGCTTCCAAACACGTAGCGCCAAGGCGCCGCAGAGGTAGGCCAGGCAGATGGCCAGCGCAGCGGGCTCCCAGGTGTGGTTGAGTGCCAGCCCAAAGCCCTGCAGCACCAGCAAGGCCAGCGCCACCATGACCCGGCCTGTGAGAAATCCACGCCACAGGCGCACGAAGGGCCTATCGTCCAGGGCCGAGCGGGGAAGCAAAGCCATGGTCAGCGCGGCGGCACGGCGTCTGGCGCACTGCGCGGCAGGTGCGCCGCCGAGCAATAAAATTTTCCGTCCTGCACCAGGGCTTCGGAGCGCGGCAGGTGCACGCCGCAGTGCGCGCAGGCCACCATGTTTTCGGGGGTCGTGCGCCGTGGCGGGACAGACTTGGAGCGGGCCGCTGGGGCCTGTTGGCTGCGCCACCAGGCTGCCCCCACGGCCACGACGATGAGCACGAGCAGGTACTTCATACGCTGCGGTGCAAAACGACTTCGAGCACGAAGCGCGAGCCCACGTAGGCCAGCAGCAGCAGCGCGGCGCCGGCGTAGAGCACGCGCACCGCGCTGCGCCCGCGCCAGCCAAAGCGTGCGCGCCCGAGCAGCAGCACGGCAAAGGCCAGCCAGGACAGCAGCGAGAACACCGTCTTGTGCTCCCAGCGCCAGGCGCGCCCGTAGAGCTGCTCGCCAAACAGCATGCCTGCGAACAGCGTGGCCGTGAGCAGCACGAAGCCCGCCGCGACGAAGCGAAACGTCAGGCGCTCGAGCGTGAGCAGCGGCATGCCGCTGTCCGGGTCCTGGCCCTGGCGGATGCGGCGCTCGGCGCGCGTCATGAGCCAGGCGTGCACCACCGCGGCGGCAAACAGGCCATAGCAGGCGATGCCCAGCGCCAGGTGCAGCGGCAGCCAGGCGGATGCCGTGGCATGCAGTGGCTGGCCCGGAAACAGCTGTGCGAGCAGCAAGCTCAGCGCCGCCAACAGCGCCAGCATCCAGCGCGCGCGCAGTTGCGGGAACAGCTGGCGTTCGATGGCATACACCGTGAGCGCGAGCCAGGCCGTCATCGACAGCGCCGGCGCAAAGCCAAAGCGCGGCACCTCGCCCCACAGCCCCCAGCCGAGCGCCGCCGCGTGCAACAGCCAGGCCAAGCCCAAGGCGCGCCGCGCCCAGCCCTCGCGCAGCCGTGCGGCCGCGAGCGCCGGAGCGGCGTAGGCCAGCGCCGCCGCGAGCGCGAGCAGCCAGCCGATTGGAGAGGCACTCGGTAAAATCATGGCCAGCAGTTTATCCCGCGGCGATCGTCGCAAGCTCCCTCGCGCAGGTACCTGCCGCCTTTGCTTTGCAGCCGGCCCGGCGCTGCACCAGACGCACCGCGTTGCAACGCCCCACTCACCCCTTAGCTCCTTGTTCCTATGGCCTCCGCTCTGACCGACAAACTCTCGCGCCTCGTCAAAGAAATGCGCGGCCAGGCCCGCATCACCGAATCCAACGTGCAGGACATGCTGCGCGAAGTGCGCATGGCCCTGCTCGAAGCCGACGTAGCCCTGCCCGTGGTGCGCGACTTCATTGCGCGCGTCAAGGACAAGGCGCTGGGGCAGGAGGTGCTCGGCAGCCTCAAGCCCGGCCAGGCGTTGGTGGGCATCGTGCACCGCGAGCTCGCCGCCACCATGGGCGAAGGCGTGTCCGACCTGAACCTGGCCACGCAGCCGCCCGCCGTGATCCTCATGGCCGGCTTGCAGGGCGCGGGCAAAACAACGACCACGGCAAAAATCGCCAAGTACCTGATCGAAAAGCGCAAGAAAAAAGTGCTCACGGTCTCGGGCGACGTTTACCGGCCTGCGGCCATAGAGCAGCTCAAGACCGTGACGCGCCAGGCCGGGGCCGAGTGGTTCCCGAGCTCGCCCGAGCAAAAGCCGCTCGAGATCGCGCGCGCCGCGCTCGACTACGCCAAAAAGCATTATTTCGACGTGCTGCTGGTTGATACCGCGGGGCGCCTGGCGATCGACGAGGCGCTGATGCAGGAAATCAAGGAGCTGCACGCGGCGCTGCAGCCGGTCGAAACCCTGTTCGTCGTCGATGCCATGCAGGGGCAGGACGCCATCAACACCGCGCGTGCCTTCAAGGAGGCGCTGCCGCTCACGGGCATCGTGCTCACCAAACTCGACGGCGACGCGCGCGGCGGCGCGGCGCTGTCGGTGCGCCAGATCACGGGCGCGCCGATCAAGTTCGCGGGCGTCTCGGAAAAAATCGACGGTCTCGAACTGTTCGACGCCGAACGCCACGCGGGTCGCGTGCTGGGCATGGGCGACATCGTCGCGCTGGTCGAGCAGGTCACGGCCAACGTCGATCTGGATGCCGCGCAAAAGCTCGCCGCCAAGGTCAAGAGCGGCGACGGGTTCGACCTCAACGACTTTCTCGCGCAGATTCAGCAGATGAAGCAGATGGGCGGGCTCTCCAGCCTCATGGAAAAGCTGCCCACGCAACTCAGCGCGCAGGCGGGCAAGGTCGATATGGGCAAGGTCGAAAAAGACATACGCCGCAAGGAAGGCATCATCCAGAGCATGACGCCGCTCGAGCGCCGCAAGCCCGACATCATCAAGGCCTCACGCAAAAAACGCATCGCCCAGGGCGCGGGCGTGCAGGTGCAGGAGGTCAACCGCCTGCTCAAGGAATTCGAGCAGATGCAGGAAATGATGAAAAAAATGAAGGGCGGCGGCCTGATGAAGATGATGAAGAGAATGGGCGGCATGAAAGGCTTGGGCGGCGGCATGCCCAAGATGCCTTTCTGAGGGCTTCTGGAATTTCAGGTCATTTTGGGCTCTAGCGCTTATCCAGCAAGCGTGAGCAGCTATAAATTTGGTTGCGTCGCACTCAGCGCGTGAGCGGCAAGGCCAGCCCCATGGCCGCAAACAGGCCGCCACAGACGCGGTTGAAGCGTTTGCCCATGCGCTCGAGCGCCGGGCGAATGAAGTGCGCGAGCCGCGCGAGCAAAAACTCCACGCAGCACTCGGTGACCATGAAGGTGCCGGCCATCACCACGAACTGCAGCCACAGGCTGCGCGCCGGGTCGATGAACTGGGGCAGAAAGGCGCCATAAAAAAGCAGCGCCTTGGGGTTGGACACGGCGGCAAACAGCCCTTGGCGAAACAGCTGTGCGCGGCGCGGGGGGCGCAGGAGGTGTGCTTCGTCCGCAGCCTGCAGCTGCAGCGGCGGCGCGCGCCACAGTTGAACCCCTAGCCACACGAGATAAGCCCCGCCCACCCATTTAAGCACCGTGAGGGCGTGCGACGAGGCCTGCAGCAGCGCGCCTATACCCAGCATGGACAGAGCAATCAGCGTCATGAAGCCGAGCGCGCCGCCGGCGATCGTGAACAGCGTACGCCGGTGCCCGTGCAGGGCGCCATGCGTGAGCGCAAGCAGGCTGTTGGGGCCGGGCGTGAGCGACAGGCCCACGGCGGCAAGCAGATAGATCCACCAGGTATGCCAAGTCATAGCAAATGGAATGCGGTCGCTGCAAAGAAAACCCCGAGTGTGCCGCAGGAGGGGCGGCATCGGGGCGTGCGGGGCGGCACAATCGGCGCCATCTTTTGCTGCTATTCACCCCGCCATCCCTGCGTGCCATGGTCCGATTTGAAGCGCGTTCACTCCTCTATGCTCTGGTTGCCCTGGCGCTGCCGTGGCTGTCGTACCGCGCATACGGCTGGCGTGGCGTGGCCATCGCCGCCGCGGCGCTCGTGATGTGGCTGCTCCTGCACTTCACGCGCCTCACGACCGTGTTGCGGCGCGCGGCAGAACGCCCCGTGGGCTACGTGGACAGCGCCGTGATGCTGCATGCGCGCCTGCGCCCGGGCCTGGCGCTGCTCGACGTGCTCGCGCTCGCGCGTGCGCTCGGCGCCGGGCAGTCCGCCGACGGGGAGGAGCCTGAGGTCTTTCGCTGGACGGATGCGGCGGGCGCGTACGTCGAAGCGCATTTCCGTGCGGGCCGGCTCGTGCAGTGGCAGCTCGTGCGCGCGCCCGAGTCTGCACTGCATGAGGCCGGCGCCGTAAAATGAAATTTTGCCCAAGCAGCCACGCCTGCTTGGTTTCTCCCTACTGACACACCAAAGGAAGTTCCATGAGCCCCGTAGTTCCCTCGATGGCCGACCGTGACGGCAAGATCTGGATGGATGGCCAGATGGTCGATTGGCGCGACGCCAAAATCCATGTGCTGACGCACACGCTGCACTACGGCTGCGGTGCCTTCGAAGGGGTGCGGGCCTACAACACCGTCAATGGCACGGCGATTTTCCGCTTACAAGAACACACCGAGCGCCTGTTCAACAGCGCCAAAATCCTGCGCATGAAGATTCCCTTCAGCCAGGAGCAGGTCAACGAGGCGCAGCGCGCCGTGGTGCGCGAAAACAAGCTCGATGCCTGCTACCTGCGCCCGCTGGTGTGGATAGGCGACAAAAAGCTCGGCGTCTCGCCCAAGGGCAACACCATCCACGTCATGGTCGCGGCCTGGGCCTGGGGTGCCTACCTCGGTGAAGACGGCATCACCAAGGGCATACGCGTCAAGACCAGCAGCTACACGCGCCACCACGTCAACATCACCATGACGCAGGCCAAGTCGGTGAGCAATTACACCAACTCCATCCTCGCCAACATGGAGGCCACGGACGACGGCTACGACGAGGCGCTGCTGCTCGACGCGGCCGGCTTCGTCTCCGAAGGCTCGGGCGAGAACGTGTTCATCGTGAAGGGCGGCGTGGTCTATACCCCCGACCTCTCGGCCGGCTCGCTCAACGGCGTCACGCGCAACACCGTGCTGCACATCTGCAAGGACCTTGGTATCGACGTGGTGCAAAAACGCATCACGCGTGATGAGGTGTATATCTCGGACGAGGCCTTCTTTTCGGGCACCGCGGCCGAGATCACGCCGATCCGCGAGCTCGACCGCATCGAAATCGGCAGCGGTCGCCGTGGCCCCGTCACCGAGAAAATCCAGAACGCGTTCTTCGACATCGTGAACGGCCGCAATCCCAAATACGCCCACTGGCTGACCAAGGTGTGAGCATGTCGCAAGCCGTCGTCGAATTGCAGGCCAAAGACCTGAGCCCCCAGGGCGAGGTGTATTGCCCCCACCCCAAGGCGGGCATGCAGCTGTGGAGCGGCCACCCGCGCGTGTACCTCGACGTGGCGCACACGGGCGAGGCCAAGTGCCCTTATTGCGGCACGGTGTACCGCCTCAAGGCGGGCGAGAAGGTGGCGCAGGGGCATTGAGCCCGTTGCGCCTTTGCGCTGCCCAGGCCATTCCATAGCTGTATTACTCACCCCCTACTGCCCTGACACTAGGAGCCTGTCGGACTTTGGAGTCGTCGGCGGCGAATGCGCCGCAGCGGCCCATTTTTCACCGGCTTCTTGCCCCATAGCACCACTATGGGGCGGCGAATCCGGCAAAAACTGGTCTCGCCGGGGCGCATTCTCGCTTTCGACGCCCAAAGTCCGACAGGCTCCAAGATGGCTTTTTTTCGCTCAACTTCGCCGGGAGCAGTGCAGCAGCGTGTTTTGGACTTGGCCGCATTTTTGGTGCTTGCGCCTGCGCTGTGGCTGCCTTCGGGCTATTCCATTGGCGCGATCTTGTTGCTGATGCTGGGCCTGTGGCGCTGGCCTGCAGTGCTGCGCGGTCAGCTCACCCCGAATGCGCCTCTGCGGGCCTGGGCGCTGGCGGTTCTGGCCATGGGGCTGGTGTGGTCCATGTACCTCGTGGAAGATGGCCGGCTCATGACCAATACCCTCGGGCTGGATCGCAGCAGCAAATATTTTTTGGTGCTGTTGGCGCTGCCGGCCGTGTGGGCGCAGCGCCCGGCGGGCAGCGCCTTGCGATGGGGCTGCTGGGTGGGCGCGGCGGGCGCCGGCTTGCTCGCTGGCTGGCAGGTGCTGGTGCAGCACCTCGAGCGCGCCGAGGGTTACACCAACGCCATACAGTTCGGCAATCTGTCTCTGCTGCTCGCGCTGTGGAGCGGCATCTGGGCCGTGCAGGCAAGCCGCCTGCACGAACGCCTGCTTGGTAGCCTGGCTGCGGTGCTGGGCCTTGCGGCCAGCGTGCTTTCGGGCAGCCGGGGCGGGTGGGTGACGCTGCCCGTGCTGCTGGTGGTCATTGTCTGGCTCGGGCAGCCGTTCGCGAAAGGCGGCCAACCGAAGCGGGGGCTGCGCGCGCTGGGGGCGGCGCTGCTCGCATGTCTTTTGCTGGCGAGCCTACCTCCTGTGCAAAAACGAGCCCATGAGGCCGTGCAGGAACTGCTGCAGCAGCCCGAGCCCGAAAAGTCCAATACGTCAACCGGCTCCCGGCTCGCTTTCTGGATGCATGCATGGCGGCTGGGCATGGCGCATCCTTGGCTGGGCGCGGGCCAGTTGGGCTATGAGCAAAGCCAGAGGGAGGCCGTCGCGCGCCAGGAAATGCCTTCGATGTCCGTGCACTTCAACCATGCGCACAACGAATGGCTGGACATGTTCGCCAAGCGCGGCCTGCTCGGCGTCAGCGGTCTGGCGCTGTTCTACGCCGTGCCCGGCTTCCTGTGTTGGCGCCGCTTGCGCCCAACGGGGCGCGAACCTCTGGAAAATGCCACTGCTGCAGGCAATGAGGACGCCGCCCGCGGCGAGCGCCATGCCGCCGCGCTGTGTGGCCTGGTCACGGTGCTCGGCTACCTGGGCTTTGGCATGACGCAGGTCATGTTTGCCCACAACAACGGCAACCTGATGTACCTGCTGCCCATCACTTTGTGGCTGGCCGTCTGCTGGCCTGCCGCGGCGCCTCAAACTTCCGGGGCCGGTGCCCAGCGATGAGCCAAGCTTTACCTAATTCATTCAGCGATTCCTCTGCAGCGACCCGTCCTTTGCGCGTGCTGCACTTCGTCTCGGGCGGTTTTTCGGGGGCGACGCAGGTGGCCATAGACCTGTGCGGCGAGTACCCGGGCCAGGAAACGCTGCTCGTGCTGCGCCGGCGTGCATCCATAGATCCGACCGAGCGCGTCGCGGCGCTGCGCGCCAAAGGGCTGCAGGTCGAGGTGGTGCCGCGCTGGGCGCATATCGTCACCATCCTGGCGCTGGCGCGCCTGTGCCGTCAGTGGCAGCCGGACGTGCTCGTGGCGCATGGTTTCAGCGAGCACCTGTGGGGCCGGTACGCGGGCTTGCTCGCCGGCGTGCCTCAGCTCATCCACGTGGAGCACAACGTGCGCGAGCGCTACCGCCTGGGGCGGCTGCGCCAGTCGCTGTGGCTGGCGCAGCGCACCGCGTGCATCGTGGGCGTGTCGCAGGCCGTGCGCGATGAGCTGGTGCGCCTGGGCCACCCAGCCGAGCGCTGCGTCGCGATCCTCAACGGCATCGATCTGAGCCGCTTTCCGACCGGCCTGCCGTGGGCGCAGCGCGAGGACGCCATCGTCATGCCTGCGCGCTTTGCGCAGCAAAAAGACCACGCCACCCTGATCCGCGCGACCGCGCTGCTCGCGCAGCAGGGTTTGCGTCCCACGGTGTACCTGGCCGGCGAAGGCAAGGCGAGCTGGCGCGGCAAGGCGCAGGCCCTCGCGCGCGCGCTCGGGGTCGATGCGCAGGTGCGCTTTCTGGGCCATGTGGCCGACTTGCCTGCGCTGCTGGCGCGGGTCAAGTTGTGCGTGCTCTCCACGCATTACGAGGGCTTATGCTTGGCTTTGATCGAGGGTATGGCGTCGGGCTGCTGCGGCATAGGCTCGGACGTGGAGGGCGTGCGCGAAGTGCTCACGCACGGCGAAACGGGCTTTCTCGTGCCGCATGCCGACGCGCAGGCACTGGCGCAGACGCTGTATGCAGCGCTGCGCGACAACGAGGGCACGGCGCGCATCGCCGCCGCCGGCCAGGCCCACGCGCGCGCCACGTTCGACCGCCAGCGCATGCGCCAGCAGTACCTGGACCTGTTCATGCGCGTGGGCAAAGGGCAGGGCGCAGTGGCGGTTTGACTCTGCGCCCCCCGCTCAGGCACCCGTGGTCGCCCGCTGCCAGATGCTGCCCGGTGCGGCCCCGCCGTGGCCTTGCAGCAGTTTGGCAAAGTGCCGCCGCTCGCCGCCGCGCAGCTTGATCAAGGGGGCGGGATGCGGCTCTGCGGGCACCAGGCACAGCCGCGGGTAGAGCAAATACCATTTCCACCACACGGCCTGCTGGTAGAAAAACGCCGTGTCCTCGGCACGCAGCAAAGCCAGCCGGAAACCGTTGGGGCGTCGCAGCACCTGCTGCGCTGCGACGTGGATGAGCAAATAGGCCGGGTCCGTAATGCCCTGCAGCACCTGGCGGCCCCCTGCCTGCGCCTGCAAGGCCTGCAAATAGCGCTGCTCGCCCTCTTCGATCAGCGCGCGGTGGAATTCCTGCTGCCACGCGGTCATAAAGGGCTCCCCAGCCGGCGCGCCGAAGGCCCAGCTTTCGATGATGGGGTAGCGCAAGTCCGTGGTGTAGCCGTCGATGTAAAAGCCGACGAATTCCGCGCCCTGGGTCTGGCGCAGGCCATCGAGCCAAGCGAGCGACTGCGTGAGCAAAGTGCTCGCGTCCAGCCAATAGCCGCCGAATTTGCGCACCACATAAAGCCGCAGCCAGTCCGCCTGCTTGGCGGCAGGCAGCGCCGCAAACGCGGGTGGCAAGTCCCCGGCGGCAACCACGTCGCCCAGCGTGTGCGCGTGGATCACCTGCACGTCCAGGCCTGGGCAATGGCGCCGCCAGTTCGCTATGCACTGCTGCACCACGGGGTCTAGCGTGGCGCTGTGCCAGTAGGTCCAGATGCGAGCAGGGATGGATGTCAGGGTGTTTGCAGTGGCGGCGGGCGCCACGGGCTGTGCCTGCGTGCCCGTAAAAATCTGGACACGCGGCGCACCGGGATAGGACAGGGTATTGCGCGGCTTGCGCAAGGTAAGCAACTGATAAGCGACGCGCAGGATAGATTGCGGGTGATGCAAAGTCATGGGGTGATACGATGCCTCGGATGTGGACTTGCATTGTCGCGTACGGGTTATGCCTCCTCCAAAAGCCATGACTGCGCGCTGGCTGAGCATTTTGATCCCCGCTTTCAACGTCGAACCTTATGTTGAGGAGTGCGTGGAATCTGTGTTGCGACAGGCCCAGGAGAGTATTGAAGTCATAGTGCTCGACGACGCTTCGCGCGATGGTACGTGGCAGCGCATGCTGGCCTTGGAGCAGCGCTGGCAACCATATGTGCGCATCCTGCGACATGCCAGCAATCAAGGAGTTAGTGCAGCGCGCAACACTTTGTTAGGTGCTGCGGAGGGCGATTACGTATGGTTTTTGGATGCAGACGACAAGCTATGCCCCGGCGCGCTGACGGATCTGCGCGCCATCGTGCAGCACAACGCACCCGATTTGATCCTGTGTGATTTTTCCGTGTGGCGCGAACGTATGCGGCTCAAACACCTCCTGCGTGGGGAGGGTCACCGCGCGACGTTTCTAGGATCGGCCAACCGTCTAGTGCACGATCCAGCAGCTTTGCTGGCTGGCCTATTGCAAGCTGGACAACTGCACATGTGGTCCAAGGTCACAAAGCGTTCTTTGTGGCCAGAAGACCTGCGCTTTCCCGTTGGGCAGGTTTTCGAAGATGTACTCATCTCCACACTGCTGGCTCTGCGCGCACGCAGTTTCTACTACTGCCCCAAGCCCTGGGTCATGTACCGCCAGCGTAGCGGCAGCATCCTTGCGTCGATGAATTTGCCCAAAGCCCTTGACCAATCCCGTGCCTTGGTGCCACTGCGCGCGGAGCTTGAACATTGGCCATATTGGGGTGACGCGCGTGTGCGGCTTGCGCTAGCCCACCAGTGTGGGCGTAATTTAACCGGCGCGATGCGCTATCTGCACAAGCACAAAACGGAAATCCCGCCGCAAGTGTCTGCACGTGCGTTGGCCGAGCGTTTTCGACAGGACTTTCGCGCGGCCTCGCCTTGGTCTGCGCGGGAGCTCGCGCGTGCCTACTTGAGACACGGCTGGTGGCTTCGCTGGATCAAGTTTTGCCGCTGGTACGGTTGGCAACCCTGACACTGTCTGCGCCGACAGCGATCGGATAGCATGCAAGCCGGGCCGGCGCGCAATGCCATGGCGCTCTGGTTCCCCCTCTTTCCAACGACTTCAGGAGACTTCCCCATGCCTTTCCAAACGCGCATCACCGACATGCTTGGCATCGAACACCCCATCGTGCAAGGCGGCATGCAAAACGTCGGTGTGGCCGAACTCGCCTCGGCCGTGTCCAACGCGGGCGGGCTCGGCATTTTGACGGCGCTGACGCAGCCCACGCCGCAGGCGCTGCGCGAGGAGATCGCGCGCTGCCGCAGCATGACGGACAAGCCCTTTGGCGTGAACCTCACGGTGTTCCCGACGATCAACCCGCCCGACTACAAGGCCTACGTGCAGGCCATCCTCGACGGCGGCGTGCGCATCGTCGAGACCGCGGGCACGCAGGCGGTGCGCGAGATCTGGGAGATGCTCAAGCCGCACGGCGTGCGCATCCTCCACAAGTGCACCGCGGTGCGCCACGCGCTGTCGGCCGAGAAAGCCGGCTGCGACATCATCTCGATCGACGGCTTCGAGTGCGCGGGCCACCCGGGCGAGGACGACATCCCGGGCCTGATTTTGATCCCCTGCGCGGCCGACCAGGTGAAGATTCCGCTGCTTGCCTCGGGTGGCTTTGCCGACGGCCGCGGGCTGGTCGCGGCGCTTGCGCTGGGCGCCGAGGGCATCAACATGGGCACGCGCTTTTGCGCCACGCAAGAGGCCAAAATCCACCCGCGCGTCAAGCAGGCCTACCTCGAAAACGACGAACGCGGCAGCCTGCTCATTTTCCGCAGCCTCAAAAACACCGCGCGCGTGGGCCGCAGCCCCGTCTCCGAAGAGGTGGCGCGGCGCCTGAGCGAGCCCGGCGCAAAGTTCGAGGACGTGCGCGAGCTCGTCTCGGGCAAGGCGGGCAAGGAGTTGCTGGAGACGGGCGACCTCTCCCAGGGTGTGTTCTGGGCCGGCATGGTGCAGGGCCTGATCCACGACATCCCGACCTGCGCCGAGCTCGTCAGCCGCATCATCCGCGAGGCCGAAGAAGTCATGGACCGGCGCCTGGCGGGCTTTCGCCGCGCCGGCTGAATCTGCTGCGCGGCGGCTATTGCACCAGCCCGAGCGCGCCGCCGTCTATGCGCAGGTTCTGGCCGTTGATGAAGGCGGCGCGCGTGCTCGCGACGAAGCACACCAGGTCGGCCACCTCCTCGCGTGTGGCGATGCGGCCCACGGGATTGGGAAAGCGCTGCGCGACGATGCGCGCCTCTATGCTTGCCCAGTCATCTTCCCAGCCCGCGCGGCGCGCCTTGGCGCGGAAGGCGGCCTCGACTTCGGGCGTGCGGATGTAGCCCGGCGACACCGTGTTCACGGTGATGCCGGTGTTCGCAAGCTCCTGCGACAGCGTCACGGCGATGCTCGCGAGCGCGCTCTTGGCCGCGTAGTAGGCCGGGCGCAGCGGATTGGGCTGGGTCGAACCTATGGTGCCGAGCTGGATCACGCGCCCCCAGCCGCGGCTGCGCATCTGCGGCGTGAGCAGGCGGATCAGGCGCACCGCGCCCAGCAGGTTCTTCTGGTACATGTCCAGCCAGACGGCGGTCTCGGCCTCGTGCCAGCGCGCGTCCGCGGCCGTGCCGTAGTTGTTCACCAGAATGTCCACGCGCCCCGCGGCAGCCAGCGCCTGCTGCGCCACCTGCGCGGCGCCCGCGTCGCTGCACAGGTCGCCCCAGACGGTGTGCGCCACGCCCTGCGCGCCCGGTGTGCCCGGTGTGCGCAGGGGCTCGGCGCTGCCTTGCGCAAAGCCATGCGCGATCACGGTCGCGCCTTCTTCGGCGAGCCGCTGCGCGATCACGCTGCCGGTGCCGCGCTCGCTGCCCGTGACCAGCGCCACCTTGTCTTGGAGCCCGAGGTCCATGCTTGTCTCCTGTGCCGCGCGCTTGCGGCGCCCACCAGAATTGCTATGTTAAATATAGCCTTTTATGCTTTATGGACGGGCACAAACGCCCATTTTTTCCTTTGAAGCCTATGGGTCAGCGGTTCTTGAACTCGGGCTTGCGCTTGTTCAGGAAAGCGTCCATGCCTTCCTTCTGGTCTTCGGTGGCGAACAGGCCGTGGAACAGGCGGCGCTCGAACATCAGGCCGTCGCTGAGCGAGCTCTCGAACGCGCGGTTCACGGATTCCTTGGCGGCCATGACGGCGACCTGCGAGAGGTCGGCGACGATGAGTGCGGCGCCCAGGGCTTCCTCCATCAGCTTGTCCAGCGGCACGACGCGGCTCACCAGGCCCGCGCGCTCGGCCTCGGTGGCGTCCATCATGCGGCCCGTGAGCACCATGTCCATGGTCTTGGACTTGCCCACGGCGCGCGGCAGGCGCTGCGTGCCGCCCGCGCCGGGAATCACGCCGAGCTTGATCTCGGGCTGGCCGAACTTGGCGTTGTCGGCCGCGATGATGAAGTCGCACATCATCGCGAGTTCGCAGCCGCCGCCGAGCGCAAAGCCGCTCACCGCGCCGATCACGGGTTTGCGCACGCTGCGAATCGTTTCCCAGTTGCGCGTGATGAAGTCGCCCTTGTAGGCATCGACGAAGCTGTATTTGGCCATGCTGGGGATGTCGGCACCCGCGGCAAAGGCTTTTTCGCTGCCCGTGAGGATGATGCAGCCGATTTTCTCGTCCGCGTCGAAGGCCTTGAGCGCGTGGCCCAGCTCGTCCATGAGCTGGTCGCTGAGCGCGTTGAGCTGCTTGGGACGGTTCAGCGCGATGATGCCGACCTTGTCGGCCTCGGTGCGCACGAGGATGGTTTCGTAGTTCATGGGGACTCCTTTGTGTTCCGGGAAAGAGGGAAGAAAGGGACGAGGAAGATGCTCAAGTCCAACTATAGCGGCGGCGCATCGAGCAAGCGCCCCAGCGCCGCGCCGTCGGCCACGCTGAGGCGGAAGGTGTCGGCTGGCGCACCCGCGCCACCGGGTTCGGGTAGCACGAGCGGCAGGCGCAGCAGGCGCCCGTCGCGCGCCACCAGGGCCGTGAGCTCGCGCGCGGCGCCGGCCAGCAGCGGCAGTTCGTCCAGCCGCGTGAGGCGCCAGCCCTGGCCCGCCACCTCCACGCCCAGCCATTCGTCGCCCGCCGCCATGCCCGCCCGCTCGGCCGCGCCGTGGCGTAGCACGGTCTTGATCTGCACGCTATGGTTTTCATTGATACGCAGGCCCAGGCGCTGGGCGATCTGGGGCGCTTCGGCCTGCATGCGCACGCCATGCGCGGCGAGCAGTTCGGCCAGCGGCAGCTCGTCGGTGCCGTGCACCCAGGCGTCGAGCTCGGGCGCGAACGAGCGCCCGCCGAGCTCGGCGAGCACGGCGCGCAGGTCGTCCTCGCGCATGGGGCCACCCGCGCAGCGCTGCCACAGCGCGCGCAGCACGGCGTCTAGCGTGCTGCAGCCCTCGCGGCGCAGCGTGAGGTCCAGGCACAGCGCCACGAGCGCGCCCTTGGTGTAGTAGCTCACCGTGGCGTTGGGCGTGTTCTCGTCGGGGCGGTAATACTTGACCCAGGCGTCGAAGCTCGCCTGCGCTACGCTTTGCACATGGCGCCCCGGCGCCTGCGTCACCTGGTGGATGGCTTGCGTGAGCCGCTTGAGGTAGGCCGCGTCGTCGATCAGGCCCGCACGGCGCAGCAGCAGGTCGTCGTAATAACTCGTGAAGCCCTCGAAAAACCACAGCAGCTCGGTGTAGTTCTCGCGGTCGTAGTCGTAGCGCGCAAACTCCGCGGGGCGCAGGCGCTTGACGTTCCAGGTGTGGAAGTATTCGTGGCTGATGAGGCCCAAAAGGCGCGTGTAGTCCTCGCCCGGCTTGGTGGCCTGGTCGGCCGGCGCGGCCAGGGGGTCGCTGCGGCGCGGCAGCTCGCGCCGCTTGCACACCAGCGCGGTGCTGTGGCGGTGCTCGAGCCCACCGTAGCCATCGTGCATGGCGTGCAGCATGAAGAGGTAATGCGCGTGCGGCGGCGCGGCCTCGCCGTGCCACAGGCGAATGGCGGCTGCGCAGATTTTTTGCGTGTCGGCAAGCAGACGCTCGCCATCGAACGAGGGCGCGGCGCCGCTCACGACGAAGCGGTGCGGCACGCCGCAGGCAGTGAATGCACCGCTCCAGAAATTGCCCATTTCCACGGGGCTGTCCACGAGCTCGTCGTAATCGGCCGCACGGTACAAGCCAAAGCCCGCGGCATCGACCTGCACGGCGGTGAGCGCCGTGGCCAGGCACCAGTCGGGCGGGGCGGCCGCGCGCTGCACTTCGAGCGTGTGCGCCGCCGCCTCCTGCCCCACGACGCGCAGGCACAGGCTGGTGCCGTTGAAAAAGCCGCGCGCCGCGTCCAGCCAGGCCGCGCGCACCGACGGATCGTAGGCGCAGACCTCGTAGCGCAGCGTAAGCGGCGCGCCGCTGCGGCACGCGGCGCGCCAGCGGTGCTTGTCGAGCTGCGTGAGCGGCACGGGCACGTCGCCCTGCTGCGCCTGCAGACGCTGCAGGTTCTTGGAAAACTCGCGCACCAGATAGCTGCCAGGAATCCACACCGGCAGCGCGAATTCCTGCGCTGCCTGCGGCGCGGCCACGCTGAGCGTGACCGCGAACAGATGCGCGTGCAGGTCGGCGGGCGCAACGCAGTAGTGGATGGCGGCGCGTGCGCTGGGGTCGGTGGCCGCGGGCGTGGCGGGTATGGCGGACATCTCGGGCATGTGCGCGGCGGCCTCAGCGGGTGGTGGCAGAGGGTTCCGCGAGGCGTTTTTCAAGTTCGGCCACGCCGATGGCGCCGGGCACGCGCGCGCCGTTGGCAAAGATCAGCGTGGGTGTGCCGGTGATCTTGTATTTGCGCCCGAACGCGAGGTTGCGCTGCAGCGCGCTGGTGTCGCAGCTCGCCGCGGGGGCGGGCTTGTCGCGCAGCATCTGGTCCTGCCAGGCCGCGGCGCGATCCTTGGCGCACCAGATGTTGCGCGATTTTTCGGCCGAGTCGGGGCTCAGGATGGGGTAGAGGAACAGATACGCCGTGACGTTGTCCACGCCCTGCAGGTCACGTTCGAAGCGCTTGCAGTAGCCGCAGTTCGGGTCTGCGAACACCGCGAGCTTGCGCTTGCCATTGCCGCGCACGATGGGGATCGCGTCCTTGATCGGCAGCGCGGCAAAGTCCACCGCCGTGAGCTGGTGAATGCGGTCTTCGGTCAGGTTGCGCCGCGCCTGCGTGTCGATCAGCTCACCCTGGATCAGGTAGTTGCCCTTGGCGTCGCTGTAAAACAGGTCCGTGCCCACGCGCACCTCGTACAGCCCCGGCATGGGCGAGGCGCGCACCTCGTCGATTTTTTCGAGCTGCGGAATGCGCTCGGCCAGGGCTTTGCGGATCGTCGCTTCCTGGGCCTGGGCCGCGAAGCTCAGGGCCAGCGCGGCGCCGGCCAACAAGGCAGAAAAAGGGTGCATGGTGTGGATCATGAAAATATCAAAAAAGGAGCGCCTCACGCAGACTGTACGGCGCCTATGGCCTGTTTTGCCATCCAGGCCTTGAGCGGGCCGCTGTGCTCGAAGCCGCGCAGCCCCAGGTTGCGCAGCAGCTGCACGGGGGCTTCGCGGCGCGCAAACAGCTGCTGCAGGCCGTCGGTGGTGAGCAGCATGGGCAGCAGGGCGGCCTTGCGCTCGCGCTCGTAGCGACGCAGCAGGCGCAAGTCGCCCACGCTGCGCCAGTAGTCGCGCCCGTGCAGCACGCGCGCGAGCGCCTGCACGTCGCCCAGGCCCAGGTTCAGCCCGTGGCCCGACAGCGGGTGCACGTTGTGCGCGGCATCGCCCGCGAGCACCCAGCTGCGCGCGCCGGCCGCTGCCGCGTCGGGCATGGGGCCGCACCACTGGCGCGCCTGCGCGAGCTGCAGCGGCCAGGCCACGCGCTCGCCACGCAGTTGCAGCGCGCCCAGAGCGCCTTGGCTGGCCGTCTCGAGCTGTTGCGCGAAGTCCTCGGGCACCAGCGTCAGCAATTGCGGCGCGAGTTCCTGCGGCACCGACCACACCACGGCCACGGCGTGCCCGTGCGCGCCCTCGAGCGGCAAGAAGGCCAGGATGCTGCCGTCGGGCAAAAACCATTGCAATGCGGTCTGCGCGTGCGGGCGCTCGCAGTGCAGCCGCGTGGCGATGGCGTGCTGCCCGTAGGGCGTGAGCTCGAACTCCACGCCGAACTCGTCGCGCGTGCGGCTCGCTCGGCCCTCGCAGACCACGGTGAGCGCTGCGGGCTGGGGCTCGGCCACCACCTCGACCTGCGGCTGGTAGCGCACGGCCTCGGCCAGGCGCGCCTCTAGTGCGGGCACATCGACGATCCAGGTCAGCGCCTCGGCGCCGAGTTCGTCGGCGTCGAAATGCAGTTGCGCTCCCTGGTCGCCATAGACTTGCATGCGCGTGACGGCGGTCGCGTGCTCGGTGTCAGGCCAGGCGCGCAAGCCTTCGAGCAGCTGCCGCGCCGCCGCGTTCAGCGCATAAGCACGCACGTCGGGCGCAGCGCCTTCGGGCGGCGGTGCCGCGACCAGCGCCACGCGCAGCCGCTCGCGTGCGAGCAACAAAGCCAGGGTGCGCCCCACGATCCCGGCCCCACGGATACAAATGTCATAGGTTTGCGCCATGGCAGGCATTGTAGGAGCGCACTTCGTACCCACGTTGCGCGCAGGCGGTGCGAAAGTCGGGTGCAAACCGGGCACAAACCGGAGTTCAAGGGGCCGCCTCGTAAAATCAAACGTTTACTTGCGAACCCAGAAAGCCCTGCCATGAGCCTCCAATGCGGCATCGTGGGTCTGCCCAACGTGGGCAAGTCCACCCTCTTCAACGCCCTCACCAAGGCCGGCATCGCCGCCGAAAACTATCCTTTTTGCACCATAGAGCCCAATACCGGCGTGGTCGAAGTGCCTGATCCGCGCCTGCAGCAATTGGCCGAAATCATCCACCCCGAGCGCGTCGTGCCGGCCATCGTCGAGTTCGTGGACATTGCGGGCCTCGTCGCCGGCGCGAGCCAGGGCGAGGGCCTGGGCAACCAGTTTCTCGCGCACATCCGCGAGACCGACGCCATCATCAACGTGGTGCGCTGCTTCGAAGACCCGAACGTGATCCACGTGGCCGGCAAGGTCGATCCGATCGCCGACATCGAAGTGATCCAGACCGAGCTGTGCCTGGCCGACCTCGGCACCGTCGAAAAAGCCCTGCAGCGCAGCGCCAAGGCCGCCAAGAGCGGCAACGACAAGGAAGCCGCGGCCCTGGTGCAGCTGCTCACCAAGGTGCAGGCCACGCTCAACGAAGGCCAGCCGGTGCGCACGCTCGCGCTCAGCGATGCCGAGCGCGCCCTGCTCAAGCCCCTGTGCCTGATCACCGCCAAGCCCGCGATGTTCGTGGGCAACGTCAGCGAGGACGGCTTCGAGAACAACCCGCTGCTGGAACGCCTCAAGGACTACGCGGCGCGCCAGAACGCCCCCGTGGTGGCCATCTGCGCCAAGATCGAGGCCGAACTCGCCGAAATGGACGAGGCCGACCGGCTCGAATTCCTCAAGGAGCTGGGCCAGGACGAACCCGGCCTGAACCGCCTGATCCGCGCCGCCTACCAGCTGCTGGGCCTGCAGACCTACTTCACCGCCGGCGTCAAGGAAGTGCGCGCCTGGACCATCCACATCGGCGACACCGCCCCCAAGGCCGCCGGCGTGATCCACGGCGATTTCGAGCGCGGCTTCATCCGCGCCCAGACCATCGCCTTCGACGACTTCATCGCCTACAAGGGCGAACAGGGCGCCAAAGAAGCCGGCAAGATGCGCGCCGAAGGCAAGGATTACGTGGTCAAGGATGGGGATGTGATGAACTTTTTGTTCAACGTCTGACCGCAGCCTGCAAGCTGACGAGCGGCCTCAGTGCTGGCCAGCGCAGTGGCGCAGCGGCGGTGGTGCGGAAGGGCAGGCAGTCGTTTGAGCGGGCTGTTTCGGATGCAGGTAAAAATGCGCGTTGCGGCACAATCGGGCGCTCGGCGCGCATGCGCGTCCACCTCATATCAAGGTAAAGCAACATGGCATCCGTGAACAAAGTCATCCTCGTCGGCAACCTGGGCCGCGACCCCGAAATGCGCTCCTTTCCGAACGGCGATCAGCTGGCCAACGTCACCATCGCCACGACGGACAAGTGGCGCGACAAGCAAAGCGGTGAAATGCGCGAGGCCACCGAATGGCACCGCGTGGTCTTCACCGGGCGCCTGGCCGAAGTCGTGGGTCAATACCTGCGCAAAGGCTCGCAGGTCTATGTGGAAGGCTCCTTGCGCACGCGCAAGTGGACGGACCAGTCGGGCGTGGAGCGCTACAGCACCGAGATCCGCGCCGACCAGATGCAAATGCTGGGCAGCCGCCAGGGCATGGGCGGCCAAGGTGCCTCGCAGGGCGGCTACGACGAAGGCGGCGGCTACGACGCTGCACCGCGCCGCGCCAGCCCGCCGCCCGCCCGCCCGGCAGCGCGCCCCGCGGCCCCCGCACCCGCTGCCGCCCCCATGGCCCCGCAGCCCGCCGCGCCTGCATCGTCGGGCTTCGATGACATGGACGACGACATTCCGTTCTGAGAGCTTGTGTTGAGGGCTGGCTTCAGCCAGCCCTCAACCTTCATCGCGCACCAGCACCTCGCCGCGCAGCGTGTAGGCCTTGGCCTCGGTGATGCGCACGTCCACCATCTGCCCGACGAGGCGCGCCGGCCCCGGGAAGTTGACCACGCGGTTGCATTCGGTGCGGCCCATGAGTTCGCGCGCGTCGCGCTTGGAGTTGCCTTCGACGAGCACGCGCTGCACCGTGCCGACGCGGCTCGCGCTGATGCTCTGGATGTGCGCGTTGATGGTGGCCTGCAGCTGCTGCAGGCGGCGCAGTTTGACCTCCTGCGGCGTGTCGTCGTGCAGGCTGGCCGCGGGCGTGCCGGGGCGCGGGCTGAAGACGAAGCTGAAGCTGTTGTCGAACTGCAGCTCCTCCACGAGGCGCATGAGGCGCGCAAAGTCTTCCTCGGTCTCGCCTGGAAAGCCGACGATGAAGTCGCTGGCGAGCGACAGCTCGGGGCGGATCGCGCGCAGCTTGCGCACCGTGCTTTTGTATTCCATGGTGGTGTAGCCACGCTTCATGGCCATGAGGATGCGGTCGCTGCCGTGCTGCACGGGCAGGTGCAGGTGGCTCACGAGCTTGGGGATGCGTGCGTAGGCCTCGATCAGCCGCGGCGTGAACTCGTTGGGGTGGCTGGTGGTGTAGCGGATGCGCTCTATGCCCGGAATGTCGGCCACGTACTCGAGCAGCAGGGCAAAGTCCGCGATCTCGGCGCTGCCGCCCATCGCACCGCGGTAGGCGTTCACGTTCTGGCCCAGTAGCGTGACTTCCTTCACGCCCTGGTCGGCCAGGCCCGCGACCTCGACGAGCACGTCGTCGAGCGGGCGCGAGACCTCCTCGCCGCGCGTGTAGGGCACGACGCAGTAGCTGCAGTATTTGCTGCAGCCTTCCATGATGGAGACGAAGGCGCTCGGGCCCTCGACGCGCGCGGGCGGCAGGTGATCGAACTTTTCGATCTCGGGAAAGCTGATGTCCACCTGCGGGCGGTCTTGGCGCTCTCGCTGTACGAGCAGCTCAGGCAGGCGGTGCAAGGTCTGCGGGCCGAAAACGATGTCCACATAGGGGGCGCGCGCGATGATCTCCTCGCCCTCCTGGCTGGCCACGCAGCCGCCCACGCCGATCTGCACGCCGCGCGCCTTGAGGTGCTTGAAGCGGCCCAGGTCGCTGAACACCTTTTCCTGCGCTTTTTCGCGCACCGAGCAGGTGTTGAACAGGATCAGGTCGGCCTCTTCGGGCTCCTGCGTGGGCTCGTAGCCCGCGGCGGCGTGCAGCACGTCGAGCATCTTGTCCGAGTCGTACTCGTTCATCTGGCAGCCGAAGGTTTTGATGAAGACTTTTTTTGGCATGGCGAATCGGGAATCGGGGAGAAACGAAAAACGGCAAACGGCGCCCCCATGGGGCGCTGCTGCAGGCACATCGGCGGCACGGCTGCGATGCGCGGACGGGCCTTATCTGGTGGCCGGACGCGGCTGCGCGGCCTCGGCTTCGGTCAGTATCCAGGCCGTGAGCAGCATGCCCGTGGAGGGCTCGATCACGTAGTTGACCTTGAAGCTCTGCCCGATCACGGTGTGCAGCATGACCAGGCTGTTTTGCGGGCTGAACAGGCGCATGCCCGGCGCCATGCGAATGGCGCGGCTGTTGAGCTCGGCATCGACGGTGCTCATGATGCTGAGCTTGCCGCGCAGCGCGGCCTCGGGGAAATTGCGCACATTGCCAAGGCCGAACGGAACCTGCTGCGCCAAAACCGGCGGCGCAGCCACGGCCGCGGCGAGCGCGAGCGCCAGGCCCCACACGCCAAGGCGCGTACCAGAAAGACGGCGGGAAAAATCACAGCGTTGCATGGTGTTTATCCAGTGGCTGAAGGCGCGCATTGTAGTTGCCGCCGCTATGCACCTGCGACAATCGCAGGGTGCGCCGGGCGTTCGCTGCCGAATGAATGCCTGGCGCCGTTTGTTTTGCCATGGGCCGACCTTATGTAGAAAGACAAGCGGCAGCCGCCGCGCCGGCCCCATCAACATGCCTCAAGAAAGGAACCCCACATGCAAGTGCAAGTCCACACCGACGACAAAATCCATGGCGGAGAATCGCTGGCCCAATGGGCGCAGAGCGAGCTGCAAGACCGGCTCGCGCGCTTTCGCGAGCACCTCACGCGCGTGGAAGTCTTCCTCACGGACGAAAACAGCACCAAGGGCGGCCTCGACAAGCGCTGCCGCCTTGAGGCGCGCGTGGCTGGCCGCGCACCCGTGGCCGTGACGGCCGAGGCCGAGAAAGTGGCCGAGGCGCTGACCAAGGCTGCCGACAAGCTGATCCACGCGCTCGACTCCGACCTGGGCCGCGCCAAGGACAAGAACGGCCACGACACCATCCGCACGCAAGGCGCGGGCGAGTGAGGCAAAAAAGCCCACCCGCGCAGGCGCAGCGGGTGGGCGCATCGGCTTGTCAGCCCTCATAAGCGCCGGCAGCGAACAACCGGCGCTTTTTCAGGATTCTCTGGCGGCTTACTTGCTCGCCACCACACGTGCCATTTCAAGGCACTTGTTCGAATAACCCCACTCGTTGTCGTACCAGCTCACGACCTTCATGAAGGTGCCGTCGAGCGCAATGCCGGCCTCGGCGTCGAACACGCTGGTGCAGACTTCACCGCGGAAGTCGGTGGCCACGACCTTGTCTTCGGTGTAGCCGAGCACGCCCTTGAGCGCGCCCTGGCTTTGCGCCTTCATCTCGGCGCAGATGTCGGCGTAAGAGGCCTCTTTGACCAGCTCCACGGTCAGATCGACCACCGACACGTCCGAGGTGGGCACGCGGAACGACATGCCCGTGAGCTTGCCCTTGAGTTCGGGCAGCACCACGCCCACGGCCTTGGCCGCGCCGGTGGAGCTGGGGATGATGTTTTCGAGGATGCCGCGGCCACCGCGCCAGTCCTTGTTGCTCGGGCCATCGACGGTTTTCTGCGTCGCCGTGGCGGCGTGCACGGTAGTCATGAGGCCGCGCTTGATGCCCCATTTGTCGTTGAGCACCTTGGCCACGGGCGCGAGGCAGTTGGTGGTGCAGCTGGCGTTGCTGATGATGGCCTGGCCCGCGTACTTCTCGTGGTTCACGCCGAAGACGAACATGGGCGTGTCGTCCTTGCTCGGGGCCGACATGATGACTTTCTTGGCGCCTGCGGCCAGGTGCTTCTCGGCGTTGGCCTTGTCGAGAAACAGGCCCGTGGCTTCGATCACCACGTCGGCGCCGACCTCGCCCCACTGGAGCTTGGCCGGGTCGCGCTCCTGCGTGAGGCGAATTTTTTTGCCGTTGACCACCAGGGTGTTGCCCTCGACGTTCACCTCACCCTTGAAGCGACCATGCACGCTGTCGTACTTCAGCATGTAGGCCAGGTAGTCGGGCTCGAGCAGGTCGTTGATGCCCACGACTTCGATGTCGGAAAAGTTCTGCACGGCGGCACGGAACACCATGCGCCCGATGCGGCCGAAGCCGTTGATGCCGATCTTGATTGCCATAGCTCTGTCTCTCCAGGTTGCTTGTGAAAATGGATGCGCGTGCGCTTACTTGCGCTTGTTTTTGCTCTTGTTTTTGTCTTTGGCCTTGTGTTTGCCGTGGCCTTTGTCATGGCCTTTGCCGTGGGCTTCGTCAGTGCCCGCGAGCACGGTCTGCACGATGGCGGCGAGGTTCTCCGCGGTGAAGCCAAAGTGCTGCAGCAGCGCCGGCGCAGGGGCAGATTCGCCAAAACGGTCGAGCCCGAGCACGGCGGCGCAGCCGTATTTCCACCAGCCGTCGGTCACGCCCATCTCCACGGCGACGCGCGGGATGCCGGCGGGCAGCACGGACAGTTTGTAGTCCACCGGTTCACGGTCAAAAACGGTGGTGCTGGGCATGGACACCACGCGCACAGCTATTTTTTTGGATGCAAGCAGCTGCTGCGCAGCAAGCGCGAGCTGCACTTCAGAGCCGGTCGCGATCAGCACGGCCTGGGCTGCCGTATCGAGCCCCGCGTCCGCCGGCTCGCTGAGCACGTAGGCGCCGCGGCGGATGTCTTCCAGATTGCGCTTGGGCGCGTAGGCAAGGTTTTGGCGCGACAGCAGCAGCGCCGTGGGCCGGTCATCCTGGGCCAGCGCCGCGCCCCAGGCCACGGCGGTCTCGGCCGTGTCGGCGGGGCGCCAGACTTCCAGGCGCGGGATCAGGCGCAGGCTGGCCGCGTGCTCGACGGGCTGGTGCGTGGGGCCGTCCTCACCCAGACCGATGGAGTCGTGCGTGAACACGTGGATCACGCGCTGGTGCATCAGCGCGGCCATGCGCACGGCGTTGCGGCTGTAGTCGCTGAAAGTCAGGAAGGTGCCGCCGTAGGGGATGAAGCCGCCGTGCAGCGCGATGCCGTTCATGATCGCGGCCATGCCGAACTCGCGCACGCCGTAGTTGATGTGGCGCCCGCCCACGCTGCGGCCACCTGGCAGCGTGGTCTGCACCACCTTGCCATGCGCGTCGAAGCGCAGGTTGGGCGTGTGGCTGGTGTTGGTGAGGTTCGAGCCCGTGAGGTCGGCGCTGCCGCCGAGCAACTCGGGCAGCGCAGCAGTGAAGGCCTCGAGCACGATCTGGCTGGCCTTGCGCGTGGCCACGGTTTCGGCCTTGGCGTGCAGCGCGGCAACGGTGCCCTGCACCAGCTCGGCAAAGTGCGCCGGCAGCTCGCCTTGCATGCGGCGCGTGAACTCGGCCGCAAGCTCGGGGTAGGCGGCGCGGTAGGCGGCAAAGTGCTGGGCCCACTGGGCCTCGGCGGCCTGGCCGCGCTGCTTCGCGTCCCAGTGGGCATAAACGTCCGCCGGGATCGTGAAAGGCGGGTAGTCCCAGCCGAGCGCGGCGCGCGTGCGTGCGATTTCGTCGGCGCCGAGTGGCTCACCGTGCGCCTTGGCAGTGTTGGCGCGGTTGGGCGAGCCCTTGCCGATGTGCGTCTTGCAAATGATGAGCGTAGGCTGCAGCGACTGCGCGCGCGCCTGCGCAATGGCCGCGGCCACCTGCGGCGCGTCGTGCCCATCGACGGGGCCTACTACGTTCCAGCCGCAGGCGGCAAAGCGCTGCGCCGTGTCGTCGATGAACCAGGGCGTGACCTCACCGTCTATGCTGATGCCGTTGTCGTCGTAGAGCGCGATCAGCTTGCCCAGCTTCCAGGCGCCGGCCAGCGCCACGGCCTCGTGGCTGATGCCTTCCATCATGCAGCCGTCGCCGAGGAAGACGTAGGTGTGGTGATCGACCACGCTGTGTCCCGGACGGTTGAACTCGGCCGCGAGCAGCTTTTCGGCCAGCGCCATGCCCACGGCGTTGGCGATGCCCTGGCCCAGCGGGCCCGTGGTGGTCTCCACGCCCGGCGTCACGTCCACCTCGGGGTGGCCCGGCGTCTTGCTGTGCAGCTGGCGGAATTTTTTGATTTCCTCCAGCGGCAGATCGTAGCCCGTGAGGTGCAGCAGCGCATACAGCAGCATGGAGGCGTGGCCGTTGCTGAGCACGAAGCGGTCGCGGTCGAACCAGCGCGGATTGGCCGGGTTGTGGCGCAGGTGCTCGCCCCACAAGGCCACGGCCATTTCGGCCATGCCCATGGGTGCGCCCGGGTGGCCCGAGTTGGCTTGCTGGACGGCATCCATGGCCAAGGCGCGGATCGCGTTCGCCATGCGTTGTTGTTCTGGGGAGTTGGCCATGGGAAGAAGGGCTCCAAAGGAGGCAAAAGTCGAGGAAAGCGGCCGATTTTACCGGCGCGCCTTGGTGGCCCCTGTGCGGCTTCCTGCGGCAGGCGAGCCGCAGTGGCTAGCCCTTGCTGCCCGCGCCAGAAATCTTTGTTGCGAACTGGGCCTCGATGTCCATCGCGCCGAGCACGATACGCACCAGGCCCGCTTCCTCGTAGAAAACCACGAGATAGTTGCCATGAGCGCAGGAACGCATGCCCTTGCCGAGTTCCGGCCGCGGTTTATAGGCTTGAGGCGACTGGGTCAGCTTGCGGCACTGCGCGCGCAACTCGCGTACGAAGCTGGCCGCTCGGCGGGGGTTGTCCCTGGCGATGTAATCACCGATGGCCTCCAAGTCTTCAACCCAGATTGTCCATTAGGACGTGGGATGATGGCGAGGCGGCTGGCGCGGCAGTTTGGTCGCTGGTGAGAAGTCCATGGCAGGTGCCATGGACGCCGAAGCAGCGGCCAAAATGACCGTCAGCCGTCCGCCAGCGCCCGCGTAGGTGCGCAGCACCGCCTAATGGACAATCTGGGTTCAATGGCCCGGGGCAAAAATTCCAGCCGCATCAGACTGCTTTCTCAGCCATCGCGAGATACTTCGCTTCGAGGCGATCAAACACCTCCTCTTCCGAAAGACAAGGCCCGCTCGTCAACCCCACCGCGACGGCCTCGCGCAAGGCCTGCAGCTTGGCGACCTGTTCGGCCTCGCGTTCCTCGAGCAGGCGCAGCCCGGCACGCACCACCTCGCTGACGTTGTTGAAGCGGCCTGATTCGACCTGCTGCCGGACAAAGGCTTCGAAATGGGGGCTGAGCGCCACACTGGTAGGCATCGCTGTTTCTCCTGCAAGTTAATAACCAATATTAAAAACAGTCCCCTGGCCACTTGTCAAGCTGCCGCGCTTCGCCTCGCGTTCGCAGCATCCGCGCTCTGCCACCCTGCGCTGCGCCGTCGTGCCCTCGCCGTGCCCTACAGTGCGCCCCATGCCCGACAAGTCCAAGCCCATTTCCGCGACCACAGGCCAAGTCCCCGCCATGCTGCTCGCCGCTGGCCGCGGTGAGCGCATGCGCCCTCTGACCGACCACACGCCCAAGCCCCTGCTGCGCGTGCAGGGGCGCCCGCTGCTCGAATGGCACCTGCGCGCGCTCGCCGCGGCAGGCGTCACCCAGGCCGTCATCAACACCGCCTGGCTGGAGGAACAGGTCAGTGCACATTTTTCAGATCATTTTGCCATCCAAGGCAATGCTGGCGAGCACAAGCAGCTATCGATTTCATACTCGCACGAGGGCCGCGACTTCGGCGCCGCGCTCGAGACTGCGGGTGCCATCGCGCGCGCGCTGCCGCTTTTGGGGCCGGTGTTCTGGCTCGCAGCGGGCGACGTGTTCGCGCCCGACTTCGCCTTTGCCGCCGCCGAGGTGCAGCGCTTTGCCGCGAGCGGCCACCTGGCGCACCTGTGGCTGGTGCCCAACCCTGCGCACCATCCGCGCGGCGACTTCGGCCTCTCGCCTGCGGGCCTCGCGCTCAACCTGCCGCCGCAAGACCCCGCGCCGCGCTACACCTACAGCACCATCGCGCTGCTGCGCGCCGAGCTTTTCACGCCGCCCTGGTGCGACATCCCGCCCGGCAACCCCGCCGGCGTGGCCGCGCCCCTGGCCCCCCTGCTGCGCCGCGCCATGGACCAGCACCGCGTGAGCGCCGCGCTCTACACCGGCCGCTGGACCGACGTGGGCACGCCCGAGCGGCTCGCGGCGTTGAATGAGCTGGCCGACAGCGGCACCAAAACAGCGGCCCCATAGGCCAGCCCAAAAAATTCACTCCTCGATAGCCCGAGCCCCTCCGCACTTGGTCTGCGCATAACGGCTGCAACCCCAAAACGGTTTGCCTGCATTGGCGCCCCGTTGGGCCAAGCGCCGCACCATGGGACTGCCACACAGCGGGCAAACCGGCGCTGCCGCTGCCGCTGGCGCAGCAGCCACAGCCATAGCCACAGCCGGTGCGCTTGCCGTTTTTTCCTTGTTTGCGACTGCGGGCCGCACGGCATCGATCATCTTCTGCAGCGCAGGGCCGTCGATGAGCTCGATGTTCCGCCCTTGCGCAAAATTGCGCGCCGGTTCTGTGAAAGTGCCGGAAGTGACCACAAAGCCACCGGCTGCCCCCTGCGCCGCCATCACGCCATACAACTCACGCACGACCTCGACGGACACCTGGTATGCCTTCCAGCGCTTGCATTGGACGAGGAAAGTTTCGCCGCCCCTGGTCAATTTCAGGTCCACACCGCCGTCGGCACCATTTCCGCCCAGCTCGGTCACGGCGTAGCCGCGCAGGCGGAAAGCCTCGCCCACGAGAAGCTCGAAGTCGCGCCAGCTCATGGTGCGCAGCGCCGCACCCGTGGCATCGTTCCCCGCCTTGGCAATCAACCCCTGTCGCTTGCGCCGGCCAAGGGCAGAGGCAGCTGCAGCCGCCAACAGGATGAGGGGAACCAGATATTGCCCGCCCGAGGCCAGCCCTTTGATCACCACTGCGGACAGCATGTCTCCGCCCTTCTGCCCTGCCGAAAGCGTGGTTGGAACCTCCATCACCGCATACCGGTGCAACACCGCGTAGGCGATGACGGCCAACACCACGCCCACCCACCATGGCAAGGCTGCCGTCAAGTCGAACAAAGCCTCGGCCAAACCACTGTTCTTTCTTCTCGCCATGTACCTCTCCTTGCTGATCGTTTGATTTTTCCACCTGTCGATAGGGCCGTCCGCCGGCAAACCAGTGCATTTCCGCTGCGTGGGAATGCAGAAGAATCTCCGGGGCCTTCTTGCGTCCCGATATGCTCTCCGGCCACCGATTACATTGTGCTGCCGCAAAGCAAACCACCCCACCATGAACTTCGCCACCCGCCTCCAGCAGCTCCCCTCCATCGCCCACCTCGCCGCCCTGCAGCTGCTGGACGCGCAAGGCCAGGTTGTGGCCACGATAGAAAACAAACCCGGCCAGGCCGGCTCGCTGGCCGTGTACCACGCGCTGGCGCAAAAACACGGCGGCGCCATCACGCCCGCTGCGGCGGCCGAGGGCTTGCAGTGGTACGGCGAGCACCTGGCCGACGCCCAGGCCCACCCCGGCAAGCACCCCAACATAGACCGCCTACTCGCCTGGGCCGCAGGCGGCGCGAGCTATGGGGTGCGGCTGGTGGCAGCCTGAGCGCCTCCAACCGCACCTTGCCAGCCCCCCCCACACACACACACCACGCCACACCACGCCACGCCACGCCACGCCACGCCACGCCACGCCCCCGCCAACCCGCCCCGCCCCGCCCCATGAGCCAGCTCCTCATCCACGACTACCTTGCGCAGCTCGACCTCATCAAGAAAGTCAGCGGCAGCCAGCGCGAAACCATCGTGCGCGAGGCGTTCAAAGACCTGCTCAAGAACTGGGGCCGCCAGCTCGGGCTGGTGTTTCTGGCCGAATACCCGCTCAAGACAGCCACCAAGGCGCACATCAGCGTCGATGGCGCGCTGCTGCACGAGCTGCGCATGCCGCTGGGCTACTGGGAAGCCAAGGACGCGCAGGACGACCTCGACGCCGAAATCGCCAAGAAGTTCAAAAAGGGCTATCCGCAGGACAACATCGTCTTCAGCGACGACGCCACCGTCGTGCTGTGGCAGCACCGGCAGGAGGTGCTGCGCTGCGCCGTCGAAGACACCGCCGCGCTGGAAAAACTGCTCAAGCTCTTTTTTGGCTACGAGCGGCCCGAGATCGCCGACTTTCGCGCCGCCGTCGAGCAGTTCAAGGCCGACCTGCCCGCCGTGCTCGCCGCGCTGCGCAGCATGATCGAGACACAGGAAGCCACCAACCCCGCGTTTGCCGCCGCCGCCGCGCGCTTTCTGGCGCACGCGCAGGAGGCCATCAACCCCGCGCTCGGCCCGGCGGACGTGCGCGAAATGCTCATCCAGCACATCCTGACCGAAGAAATCTTCGCCAAGGTGTTCGACGACAGCGACTTTCACCGCCACAACAACGTCGCACGCGAGCTGTACGCGCTCGAAGGCGTGTTCTTCACCGGCGCGCTCAAAAGGCAAACCCTCAAGGGGCTGGAGCCCTACTACGCCGCCATCCGCGCCGCCGCCGCGCAGATCGGCAGCCACGGCGAAAAGCAGGCCTTCCTCAAGGTCATCTACGAAAACTTCTACAAGGTTTACAACACCAAGGCCGCCGACCGCCTGGGCGTGGTCTATACGCCCAATGAAATCGTGCGCTTCATGATCGACGGCGCCGACTGGCTGTGCGAGCAGCACTTCGGCAAAAACCTCATCGACCGCGAGGTGGACATCCTCGACCCCGCCACCGGCACCGGCACCTACATCTGCGAGCTGCTCGAACACTTTCGCGGCCAGCCCAAGAAGCTCGCGCACAAATACCGCGAAGAGCTGCACGCCAACGAAGTCGCCATCCTGCCCTACTACGTGGCCAACCTGAACATCGAGGCGACGTATGCCGCCATCACCGGCGAATACGCCGAATTTCCCAACCTGTGCTTCGTGGACACGCTGGACAACGTGGGCCTGCACACCGCCGCGCGCGGCACCACGGCCGAGCTGTTCGGCAGCGTGAGCGAAGAAAACGTCGCCCGCATCCGGCGCCAGAACGCGCGGCGCATCAGCGTCGTCATCGGCAACCCGCCCTACAACGCGAACCAGCAAAACGAGAACGACAACAACAAAAACCGCACCTACCCGCAGATCGACGCGCGCATCAAGCAGACTTACATCGCCGCCAGCACCGCACAAAAGACCAAGCTCTACGACATGTACGCGCGCTTTTTCCGCTGGGCCAGCGACCGCCTGGCCGACAACGGCGTGCTCAGCTTCGTGAGCAACCGCAGCTTTCTGGACGCGCGCACCTTCGACGGCTTTCGCAAGATCGTGGTGCAGGAGTTTGCGGAGGTTTGGGTGGTGGACCTGGGCGGCGACGTGCGCGCCAACCCCAGGCTCAGCGGCACGCGGCACAATGTGTTCGGCATCCAGACCGGCGTGGCCATCAGCTTCATGGTCAAGCGCGCCAGCAGCACCAAGGACAAGCGCCCCGCGCGCGTGTTCTACGTCCGCCGCCCCGAGATGGAAACCGCCGAAGAAAAGCTCAGCTTCCTGGCCACGCACCCCATGCGCCGCCTGCAGTTCGACGAAGTGCAGCCCGACCAGGCCGGCCACTGGCTGAACCTGACGCACAACGACTTCGACACCCTGATCCCGCTGGCCAGCAAGGAAACCAAGGCGGCCAAGACTGCGGCGAAGGAGCGGGCGATTTTCAAGCTGTTTTCGCTGGGTGTGGTGACCAACCGCGACGACTGGGTTTACGACTTCGATCCAGACACGCTCGCAACCAAGGTGCGGTTTCTGATCGACACCTACAACACACATGTGGACTGCGCGGACAGCACCAACACCGACACGACGATCAAGTGGACGCGCTCCCTGAAAGCGGCGTTTGACCAAAACCGACAATTGGAATTTTCGCCTGACTGCATCCGCGAAAGCCTGTATCGGCCTTTTTCCAAGAGGCATCTGTACTTCAGTAAGCAACTGAACGAAATGCAATACCTCCAACCGCAGATTTTCCCTGTGGGCACCAAGAACGCGGCAATCATGATTAGCGGTACGCCAGCATCTAAGCCGTTCCAAGCCCTGGCGGTTGGCATACTTCCAACCTTAGACCTGCTAGAGAAAACCCAGACGCTCGCGCTATATCGCTTCGACGCGCAAGGCAACCGCTCCGACAACATCACCGACTGGGCGCTCCAGCAATTTCGCAAGCACTATGCGGCCGAAGCCGGCAAGGGAAAAGCGCAACCAGCTATCGATAAAGAAGCAATCTTTCACTACTGCTACGCCGTGCTGCACGACCCGGTGTACCGCGAAAAATACGCACAAAACCTCAAGCGCGAGTTCCCGCGCATCCCCTTTCATGCCGACTTCTGGCGCTGGGCCGAATGGGGGCGCGAGCTCATGGCGCTGCATATCGGCTATGAGACGGTGGCGCCCTACGCCCTGACGCGCCACGACACGCCCGACACGGCCGCGCGCGCGGCCGGGCTGGCGCCCAAGGTGCTGCTCAAGTCCGACCCGGCGGCTGGCTGCATCGTGCTCGACAGCGAAACCACGCTGCGCGGCGTGCCGCCCGAGGCCTGGGCCTACCGGCTCGGCAACCGCTGCGCGATCGACTGGGTGCTGGACCAGCACAAGGAAAAAAAGCCCAAAGACCCGACCATCCGCGCGCGCTTCGACCATTACCGCTTTGCCGACCACAAAGAGCGCGTGATCGACCTGCTCGCGCGCGTCGCCACGGTGAGCGTGGAGACCGTGCGCATCACCACCGCCATGCAGGCGCTGGCGCGCAAGGATTCATGAAACAATAGCTGCTTGTGCATGTCAGATAAGCGCTAGAGGCACTTTTTGCCATTATTTTTAGGCCACAGGCTAAGGCTCAACGCGCGGCGACGCCTTCTGCCAGCAGCGACACCACCAGGGTGTTCATGCTCACGCCTTCCTGCTCGGCGCGTGCGGCAAGGCGCGTGTGCAGGCTCTTGGGCACCCGGGCCACGAATTTGCCCGACTCGCCGCCCGCGCCAGGTTGCGGGATGGGGTCGCCGTGCTGGGCTGCCACTTCGAGCCACGCTTGCGCAGCGGCATAGCCGTCGGTAATCGCGGCTGCGGGCGTGTCGCCGTCGCCCATGCAGCCGGGCAGATCAGGAAAAGTGGCAAGCCAGCCGCCGCCGTCTTCCTGCGCGAGCGGACGCAGTTCGATGGGGTATTTTTGGGGGTCGATCATTCGTCATCTCCTTTGCCTTCGCGGATCAGGCGCAGCAGCGCTTTGACATAGACAGGCTTGATGGGCCGGTGCGCCGGCACGCTGATCTTCTTGCCCGCCGCGTTGCGCAAGATGTGGTGACTGCCTCCGGGGCAGCTGACCGTCAAGTCGGCATAGCGCGCGACGGTAAGCACTTGGTCGATGCTCCAGTCGCGCGGGTTGCGCGCCATTTGCTCGATCAGCTTTTGTGCTTTGCCCATGTGCAAAATGATACTACATCGAGTATCAATTAGAGGCAAAGACGTTCGCCCGATAACCCTGGCCCACTGCGCCTGGCAAATGCTTCGATACTCGACGCTTTCGCGATCATGGTCGGCAATCGACCTTTATCGATTCAACCCAGATTGTCCATTAGGCGGCCCTTCGGGCCTACGCGGGCGCTGGCGGACGGCTGACGGTCATTTTGGCCGCTGCTTCGGCGTCCATGGCACCGGCCATGGACTCCTCACCCGCGACCAAACTGCCGCGCCAGCCGCCTCGCCATCATCCCGCGTCCTGATGAACAATCTGGGTTCAACTTTGCACTTTTACCATGGCCCCTTCTTCGCTTTACGCCGACCGCCGCGCCCGTCTGGCTGCCCAGCTGGGCGCGGGCGGCATTGCCATCATTCCCACGGCGCCCGAGCGCCCGCGCAACCGCGACAACCAGTACCTGTACCGCCACGACAGCTATTTTTATTACCTGACAGGCTTTGGCGAGCCCAATGCCTGCCTGGTGCTCACGGGCGACGGACACAGCACGCTGTTTTGCCAGCCCAAGGACCAGGAGCGCGAAATCTGGGACGGCTACCGCCTGGGCCCGCAGGCCGCGCCGGCGGCGCTGGGCGTGGATGCGGCGTATTCGTTTGCCGAGCTGGACGTGCGCCTGCCGCGCCTGCTCGAAAACCGTGCTTGCGTCTGGTACCCGTTTGCCACGCACGCGGGCCTGGCGGCGCGCGTGGAAGGCTGGCTCGCTGCGGTGCGCGCGCGTGCACGCTACGGCGCGCTGTGCCCGGCGGCGCAGAACGACCTGTGCACGCTGCTCGATGAAATGCGCCTCGTCAAAGACGCGCACGAGCAGGCCACCATGCGCCGCGCGGCGCAGATCAGCGCGCGCGGCCATGTGCGCGCGATGCAGCGCGCGGCGCGCATGCTGCGTGCGGGCGAGGACGCGCGCGAGTACCACCTCGAGGCCGAGCTGCTGCATGAATTCCGTCAGCAGGGCGCGCAGTACCCGGCCTACGACGCCATCGTCGCCGCCGGCGCGAATGCCTGCGTGCTGCACTATCGCGCGAGCGACGCACCGCTGCGCGCGGGCGAGCTGGTGCTGATTGACGCGGGTTGCGAGCTGGACGGCTACGCGAGCGACATCACGCGCACCTTTCCGGCCGATGGCAAATTCACCGGCCCGCAGCGCGCGCTGTATGACCTGGTGCTGGCGAGTCAGGAAGCCGCCGTGGCCGCCACACGCCCTGGCGCGCGCTTCGACGCGCCGCACGAGGCCACCGTGGCCGTGCTCGCGCAAGGGCTGCTCGACCTCGGCCTGCTCGACAAAAACAAGGTGGGCACGGCGCAGGACGTGATCGCGAGCCGCGCCTACTTTGCGTTTTACATGCACCGCACCAGCCACTGGCTGGGCATGGACGTGCACGACTGCGGCAGCTACGTGGAGCCCGGCGAAGTCGGCCAGACCAGCGTGCGCCAGGACCCGCTGTCGGGCGAGACCATCACCGAACGCCCGAGCCGCATCCTGCGCCCCGGCATGGTGCTGACCATAGAGCCGGGCCTGTACGTGCGCCCCGCGCCCGGCGTGCCCGAGGCCTTCCACCACATCGGCATCCGCATCGAGGACGACGCCCTGGTGACTGCGCAGGGCTGCGAGCTGCTCACGCGCGAGGTGCCCGTGGCGCCGGAGGAGATCGAGGCGCTGATGCAAGGCGCCTGACACGCACGGTTTGCTGCGCACCGCCTGATGTGCGGCATCTGGCGCACGGCATCGCGTGTGCGTTGCCTGACGCACCTTGCCTGCCGCCTGCGCGGGCCGCCGGCGCGTGTGGAACAATGCCCGCATCGCCACTTCGCACTGTCCCTGCCATGCCCGCACTGCGCGCCACCAAGATCGTTGCCACCCTCGGCCCCGCGTCGAACACGCCGCAATTGCTCGAAGCCATGATCCGCGCCGGCGTCAACGTGGTGCGGCTCAATTTCAGCCACGGACAGGCGCAGGACCACATCGAGCGCGCGGCCATGGTGCGCGCCGCGGCCCAGCGCGCGGGCATGGAGGTGGCCATCATGGCCGACCTGCAGGGCCCCAAGATCCGCGTGGGCAAGTTTGCCAATGGTCGCGTGCAGCTGCAGCCGGGCGCGCGCTTCGTGCTCGACGCCGCGCGCACCGAGCCGGGTGACGAGCATGGCGTGGGCCTGGACTACAAAGAGCTGCCGCACGACGTGAAGCCCGGCGACATGCTGCTGCTCAACGACGGGCTGATCGTGCTGCAGGTCGATGGCGTGCACGGCGACGCGGTCGAAACCACGGTGAAAGTGGGCGGCGAGCTCTCGAACAACAAGGGCATCAACAAGCAGGGCGGCGGCCTCACCGCGCCCGCGCTGACCGCCAAGGACATGGAAGACATACGCACCGCGATGGGCTTTCAGGCCGATTACGTGGCGGTGAGCTTTCCCAAGACCGCCACCGACATGGAGATGGCGCGCCAGCTGTGCAACGTGGCCGGGGCCGAGTTCCGCCACAAGCCGAGCCTGATCGCAAAGATCGAGCGCGCCGAGGCGATTCCGCACCTCGAAGAAATCTTGCGCGCGAGCGACGGCATCATGGTGGCGCGCGGCGACCTGGCAGTGGAGGTGGGCAATGCCGCCGTGCCCGCGCTGCAAAAGAAGATGATCCGCATGGCGCGCGCCTTTGACAAAGTGGCGATCACCGCGACGCAGATGATGGAGAGCATGATCCACAACCCCGTGCCCACGCGCGCCGAGGTCAGCGACGTGGCCAACGCCGTGCTCGACGGCACCGACGCCGTGATGCTCAGCGCCGAGACGGCGGCGGGCAAGTACCCGCTCGAAACCGTGCAGGAAATGGCGACCATCTGCGCCGCCGCCGAAGCCTCGGAAGACCCGCTGCAGGACGCCGACTTCAGCGGCCACCGCTTCACACGCATAGACCAGTCGATCGCCATGGGCGCGCTCTTTACCGCGCACCACCTGGGCGCCAAGGCCATCGTGGCGCTGACCGACAGCGGCGCCACGGCGCTATGGATGAGCCGCCACCGCATCCACATCCCGATCTACGCGCTGACCTCCAAGGTGGCCACGCAGCGGCGCCTGGCCATGTACCGCAACGTGCGTCCGCTGCTGCTCGCCGACACCAGCGCCGACCGCGACACCGCGCTCGCGCAGGCCGAGGCGCACCTGAAGGCGCGCGGCATCGTGCAAAGCGGCGACATCTACGCCATCACCTGCGGCGAGCCCATGGGCGCGCCGGGCGGCACCAACATGCTGAAAATCTGCCGCGCGCGGTAGGCGCCTGTCAGACTTTGGGCATGCCGCGCCGCAGCGCGCTGGCGCCCGTCGGCTACGCACCCTCGAAGTGGAACACCGCCGTGCCCGCACGCGCATTGGGCAGAAAGCGCACGATGCGCCCGTCCTGCAGGCCGAAGGCGTCGATGATGCGCAGGCGGTTCTTGCGCGCGAGCACCTCGAAGTCGGCGTAGGTGCCCACGCGAATGTTGGGCGTGTCGTACCACTGGTAGGGCAGGTGGCGCGTCACGGGCATGCGCCCGCGCAGCACCGACAGGCGGTTGGGCCAGTGCGCAAAGTTGGGGAAGGCGACGATGCCCGTGCGCCCCACGCGCGCGGTTTCGCGCAGCATGACCTCGGCGTTGCGCAGGTGCTGCAAGGTGTCGATCTGCAGCACCACGTCGAAAGAGCGGTCGCCGAACATCGACAGCCCTTCGTCGAGGTTGAGCTGGATCACATCGACGCCGCGCTGCACGCAGGCGAGCACGTTGGCGTCGGCGATCTCTACGCCGTAGCCGCTGCAGCCGCGCTCACGCTGCAGGTACGACAGCAACGCGCCGCCGCCGCAGCCCAGGTCGAGCACGCGCGCGCCCTGTGGCACCAGGCGGGCGATCGCTTCCATGGTGGCTTGCGCGCTCATGCGAGCTCCTTCGCGATACTCTCGAAATAAGAGCGCATCACGCTCATGTAGCGGGCGTCATCGAGCAAAAAGGCATCATGTCCGTGGGGCGCGTCGATCTCGGCATAGCTCAGGCTGCGCTTGTTGTCGAGCAGAGCCTTGACGATCTCGCGGCTGCGCGCAGGGGCAAAGCGCCAGTCGGTCTTGAAGCTCACGAGCAAAAACCTGGCCGTCGCGGGCGCGAGCGCCAGGCTCAGGTTGCCGCCGTGGCGGCGCGCCGGGTCGAAGTAGTCGAGCGCGCGCGTGATCAGCAAATAGGTGTTGGCGTCGAAGTATTCGCTGAACTTGTCGGCCTGGTGGCGCAGGTAGCTCTCGATTTGAAACTCTATGTCCTGCGTGCTGTATTTGGGCTCGAGCCGGTCGCGCAGCTGGCGCCCGAACTTGGCGTTCATCACGTCGTCCGAGAGGTAGGTGATGTGGCCGATCATGCGCGCGATGCGCAGGCCGCGCTTGGGCACCACGCCGTATTGGTAAAAGTGGCCTCCGTGAAAGTCCGGGTCGGTGACGATGGCGCGGCGCGCGACCTCGTTGAAAGCGATGTTTTCTGCGGTGAGATTGGGCGCGCTCGCCACCACCACGGCGTGACGCACGCGCTCGGGGTATTGCAGCGACCACGACAGCGCCTGCATGCCGCCCAGACTGCCGCCGAGCACGGCCGCGAGCCGTTCAATGCCCAAACGATCGAGCAGCCGCGCCTGCGCGTTCACCCAGTCCTCCACGGTGACCACGGGAAAGTCCGCGCCGTAGATGCGGCCCGTGTCGGGGTTGCGGTGCATGGGGCCGGTGGAGCCGAAGCACGAGCCCAGGTTGTTCACGCCGATCACGAAAAAGCGGTTCGTATCGACGGGCTTGCCCGGCCCGACCATGTTGTCCCACCAGCCTTCGCTGTGCGGCTGCCCCTCGTACACGCCCGCGACGTGGTGCGAGGCGTTGAGCGCGTGGCACACCAGCACGGCGTTGGAGCGCGCGGCATCAAGCGTGCCGTAGGTCTCGTAGGCGAGGTGGTAGTCGCGGATGGACGCGCCGCTTTGCAAGGGCAGCGCCTCCGGGAAATGCATGGTCTGGGGCGTGGCGATGAACGGCATAAAAAACCCGGCTGCGCTAAAAACAGGGCCGGGTCGGGAAGGTCGGACGAGTCTTTAGCAGCATTTGTAGAGCGCTCGCAAGCTGGGGCAAATCAGCGCTGGCGGCAAATATACCAAAAGCCCTGCGGCACCATGCCTTGCGCGCACCGGCGCGCGGGCCCGGGCGCGGCGGGCATAAAAAAGGGGTTTGGCGCTGCGTGCAGCACCAAAACCACGATTTCGCGGCCTGCAGCGATGATTTTTCTTGCGTTTTCGTCCGACTTGTCAGTCATAATGACGCCGCGAGGTTTTCTTGCATTTGTGTTTGCGATGATCCGTGAGTTGGCGCACAGGTATTTCGTCGGAATAGGCGGCTTGCGTTTCGGGGCTCTATCGCGTTTTTTCAGGTATTTTTGAGGAGTCCTTCGATGGGCAACAAACTTTATGTCGGCAATCTGCCGTATTCCGTGCGCGACAGCGATCTGGAGCAATCCTTCGGTCAGTTCGGCACCGTCACCAGCGCCAAGGTCATGATGGAGCGCGACACTGGTCGCTCCAAGGGCTTTGGCTTCGTCGAAATGGGCAGCGATGCCGAGGCGCAGGCCGCCATCGAAGGCATGCACGGCCAGCCCATGGCCGGGCGCAGCCTGGTGGTCAATGAGGCCCGTCCCATGGAGCCGCGCCCGCCGCGTTCCGGCGGTGGCGGCTACGGCGGTGGTGGTGGCGGCGGCTACGGTGGTGGTGGCGGCGGTGGTGGCTATGGCCGCAGCGGCGGCGGGCGTAGCGAAGGCGGCTTCCGCAGCCCTTACGGCTCGGGCCCGCGCAGTGGCGGTGGCGGCGGCCGCAGTGGCGGCGGCTACGGCGGCGACAGCTACTGATAGCGCACGCTAGCGCACCCATGAAAAAAGCCCCCGCGGGGGCTTTTTTCATGGGCTCACCAAACGCCACTGGGTAAAAAGGGGCTGCAGCCCGGTCTGCGACGGCAGCCCCATCCCCCTCACCGGTTGTAGGCCGTTTCGCCGTGGTACGAAATGTCCAGACCTTCGCGCTCTTCTTCTTCCGACACGCGCAGGCCTATGGTCAGGTCCACGATCTTGTAGGCGATGAAGGACACCACGCCAGACCACACGATGGTCAGCAGCACGGCCTTGGCTTGCGTCCACACTTGTGCGGCAATCGAGTAATCCGCCGCCGTCACAACGCTGGCTGTCACCCAGTCGGCCACGTAGCCGGGGCCGCCCAGGCCGGGTGCATTGAACACGCCCGTGAGCAGCGCGCCCACGATGCCGCCCACGCCATGCACGCCGAATACGTCGAGCGAATCGTCCGCCCCCAGCAGGCGCTTGAGGCCGTTCACGCCCCACAGGCAGGCAAAGCCGCCGACCAGGCCCACCACCAGCGCGCCGCCTATGCCCACGTTGCCCGCAGCCGGGGTGATGGCCACGAGTCCGGCGACGGCGCCCGAGGCCGCACCCAGCATCGAAGCCTTGCCGCGCATCAGCGCCTCACCGACAGACCAGGCCAGCACCGCAGCGGCTGTGGCCACAAGGGTGTTGATGAACGCCAGAGCGGCGAAGCCATTGGCTTCGAGCGCGGAGCCGGCGTTGAAGCCGAACCAGCCCACCCACAGCAACGAGGCGCCCACCATGGTCAGCGTGAGGCTGTGCGGGGCCATGGATTCCTTGCCGAAGCCGATGCGCTTGCCGACCATGAACGCGCCCACCAGGCCCGCCACGGCGGCGTTGATGTGCACCACGGTGCCGCCGGCAAAGTCGAGCGCGCCCCACTGCCAGATCTGGCCGGCCTTGGCCGTCATGGCGTCCGCAACTTCTTTGGTGGCATAGGCGTCGGGGCCCATCCAGAACCACACCATGTGCGCGATGGGCAGGTAGCTGAAGGTGAACCACAGCACCATGAACAGCAGGACCGCGCTGAACTTGATGCGCTCGGCAAACGCCCCCACGATCAGGCAGCAGGTGATGCCGGCAAACGTGGCCTGGAACGCAGCGAAGACGATCTCGGGAATCACCACGCCCTTGCTGAAGGTGGCGGCATTGGCAAAGGTGCCGGCGGCGTTGTCCCAGATGCCCTTCATGAAGAGCCGATCAAAGCCGCCGAAGAACGCGCCACCCTCGGTGAACGCGATGCTGTAGCCATAGATGAACCACAGCACCGTGATCAGCGAGAAGGTGACCATGACCTGCATGAGCACCGACAGCATGTTCTTGCTGCGCACCAGGCCGCCGTAGAACAGCGCCAGGCCGGGCAACACCATCAGGATGACCAGCAGGGTCGAAACCATCATCCAGCTCGTATCGCCCTTGTTGGGCGTGGGAGCAGGTGCGGCGGGTGCTGCGGCGGCGGGTGCGGCGGCCTCTGCAGGTGCGGCGGTGGGCGCGGGCGTGGCAGCAGGTTCCGCGGCTGCAGCCGCCGCCGGTGCACTGGCGGCGGGTTCCGGGGTTTGCGCGCCGGCGGCCGTCATGCCGGCCCACAGGCTCAGGCCCAGCGCCAGGGAAGCGAGTAGTTTTTTCATGGCTTTTCCTCTCTCTGATGCGATGCGCCGCTCACAGGGCCTCTTTGCCGGTTTCGCCGGTACGAATGCGCACCACCTGCTCGAGGTGGCTCACGAAAATTTTGCCGTCGCCGATCTTGCCGGTGCGCGCAGCGGCTTCGATCGACTCGATGACGCGCTCGACGAGCTCGTCCGCGACGGCGGCCTCGATCTTGACCTTGGGCAAGAAATCGACCACGTATTCGGCCCCGCGGTAGAGCTCGGTATGGCCTTTCTGGCGCCCGAAACCCTTGACCTCGGTCACCGTGATGCCCTGCACCCCGATCTCGGAGAGGGCTTCGCGCACCTCGTCGAGCTTGAAGGGCTTGATGATGGCTGTCACCATTTTCATTTGCGACTCCTCGAAAAGCGGGTGCCTACCGACACCCTGGATGGATTACATGGTTTTGGTCAGAGTGACGATCAGGCGCGCCTTGTTGACGTCGCCGTAAAAGTCCTTCTTGTTGGCCCCGGCCACGGCCGCCCCCAGGCTCAGGCCGCTACCGAAGTCGTAGCTGCCACCGACGCTGTAATCGACGTAGTGCGGCACGCCCAGGTCGCGGATGTCGCCCGCAAAATGGGTGTAGCCGACGGACGCCTTGAGCGTGACCTTGGGCATCACCTCTTGCGCAAAGGCCAGGTTCAGGTAGCCCGTGTTGCGGCCCGAGCGGTCGGAGTTCTTGGCGCCAGCGTAGTTGAAATAGTCCTCGGAGACGGTGTGCGAATATTTGGCCGTGAAGGGGCCATAGGTGGCCGCGCCGTAGAGCTCGACGGTGTTGCCCGCGCTGTTGCTCGCATAAAGGTAGGCAATCATGCCCACGTCCAGGTCGAATTCGCCGGCCTTGAATTTGTAGCCGCCATACAGGTCGCTTTCGATCGAGTTGTTCGGCAGCCAGTCCACGCTGGAGTTCCAGTTGCCCAGGTAAAACCCGGTGTCGGCAAAGCTGTAGTCGAAGCCGCCCTGTATGGCCGGCTTGAAGGCTTTCATCTTGCTGATGTCCTGGTCCTGCCCGCGGAACTTGTAATTGCTCGTCAGGCTGACGTTCCCGGTGAGCTGGGCGTGGGCGAGCAGGGGCAGGGCGGCAGCCAGTGCGAGGCCCAGCGATTTGACGGACTTGGGGATCATTCTTCCTCCGATGCGTTGAAAAGTTGCGACGCAAGCCTCAAAGCATGGAACGTGCCATGCGTGGCCCGCCGGCGCCAACCCTTGCGCAAACGCGCGAACCGTTACATTTCCAGCATGTCTTGCGCGTGCCTGCCGCCGCGCTCTGAAAAACAGCGCCGCAAAGTCCCCGCAGCGCACCCTTTGAGGGAGCACTTCGTTCATGAGTCTTGCTTTGGTGCAAAGCCGCGCCCTTTTGGGGCTGCAGGCGCCATCCGTCACCGTGGAGGTGCATCTGGCCAATGGTCTGCCTAGCTTCACGCTGGTCGGACTCGCCGACGTCGAGGTCAAGGAAGCGCGCGAGCGCGTGCGCTCCGCGCTGCTCAACGCCGGGCTGGAGTTTCCGCACAACAAGCGCATCACGGTCAACCTCGCGCCGGCCGACCTGCCCAAGGATTCAGGGCGCTTCGATTTGCCGATCGCGCTGGGCATCCTCGCGGCCAGCGGGCAGATCGACGGCGCGCGCCTTGCGGGGCACGAGTTTGCGGGTGAGCTGTCCCTCTCGGGCGCCTTGCGTCCGGTGCGCGGCGCGCTCGCCACCAGCCTGGCGCTGCAGACGCAGAAGGTCGAAGCCACGCTGGTGCTGCCGCCCGGCAGCGCCGAAGAGGCCGCGCTCGTGCCCGGCGCCCAGGTGGTGCGCGCGCGCCACTTGCTCGACGTGGTGCGTGCCTTCATGCCCACGGACGCCGGCGCACTGGCCGACGGCACGGACGAAGCGGACGAGGACGGCTGGTGCCGCCTGCAGCCCACGCCCATGGCGCAGGGCAGCGACAGCGTCGACATGGCCGACGTGAAGGGCCAGGCCGCGGCCAAGCGTGCACTGGAGATCGCCGCTGCCGGTGGCCACAGCGCCTTGCTGGTGGGGCCGCCGGGCTCGGGCAAGTCCATGCTCGCGCGGCGCTTTGCCGGGCTGCTGCCGGCCATGACGCTGGACGAAGCGCTGCAAAGCGCGGCCATCGCGAGCCTCGCGGGCCACTTCAGCCCCGCGCAATGGGGCCTGCGCCCCACGCGCCAGCCACACCACACGGCGAGCGCCGTGGCGCTCGTGGGTGGCGGCACGCCGCCGCGGCCCGGCGAAATCTCGCTTGCGCACCATGGGGTGCTGTTTCTCGACGAGCTGCCGGAGTTTCCGCGCGCCGCGCTCGAGGCGCTGCGCGAGCCGCTCGAGACCGGGCAGATCACGATCGCACGCGCCGCCATGCGGGCCGAGTACCCGGCGCAGTTCCAGCTCGTCGCGGCCATGAACCCCTGCCCCTGCGGCTACCTGGGCGCTATGCAGCGCGTGTGCCGCTGCACGCCCGACCAGGTGGCGCGCTACCAGGGCAAGCTCAGCGGCCCGCTGCTGGACCGCATAGACCTGCATGTCGAAGTGCCCGCGCTGCCGCCCGAACAGCTGCTGCAGACACCGCCCGGCGAGAGCAGCGCGAGCCTGCGCACGCGCGTGGAGCAGGCGCGCGCACGCATGCTCGCGCGCCAGGGCAAGACCAACCAGGCGCTGCAGGGGCAGGAGCTCGACGCATACCTGCTGCTGGACGCGGCGGCGGCGCCCTTTTTGCAGCAGGCTGCCGCGCGCCTGGGCTGGTCGGCGCGCAGCACACACCGCGTGCTCAAGCTCGCGCGCACCATCGCCGACCTGGCCGGCGCGCGCAGCACGCAGCTCACGCATGTCGCCGAGGCCATGCAGTACCGACGGGCGCTGCGCGGCGTGCATTGATGCGCGGATGAACCGCCCGCTTGGACGCGGCGCGCAACCATAGGCTTGCGCGCCATGAACGCGAGCGTCACATCCTGCCGGCACAATGGCTGCGGACCTGCGGCGTGGGGCTGTGGGTGCAGTAACAGCAAGGAGCACAGCATGTTGAGAGACAAAGTGGCTTTGGTGACGGGCGCGTCCTCTGGCATTGGACGGGCCATCGCGCTCGCCTGGGCGCGCGAAGGCGCGCATGTGGTGGTGTCGGACCTGAACGCCGCGGGGGGCGAAGAAACGGCTGCGCTGGTGCGCGCCTGCGGCCGCGAAGCGCTGTACATCGCGGCCGACGTCTATAAACCCGCGGACTGCCGTTCGCTGGTCGAGCAGACCATGACGTATTTCGACCGCCTCGACGTGGCCTGCAACAACGCCGGCGTGAGCGGCGTCAGCATGCCGCTGGCCGACTACCCGCTGGACGACTGGGTGCGCGTGCTGGGCATCAACCTCTCGGGCGTGTTCTACGGCATGAAGTACCAGATACCCGCGATGCTGCAAAGCGGCGGTGGCTCCATCATCAACATGGCCTCTATCCTGGGCGCGGTGGGCTTTGCGGGCTCTGCGGCCTACACCGCGGCCAAGCACGGCGTGGTGGGGCTCACGCAGACGGCGGCGCTCGAATACGGCGCACAGGGCGTGCGCGTGAACGCCGTCGGGCCGGGCTTCATCCACACGCCCATGATCGGCCGCTTCGAGGAGGACCCGGCCACGAACGCCATGCTCGTCGCGGCGCATCCCATAGGGCGCTTGGGGCGCCCCGAAGAGGTGGCCGAGCTCGTGACCTGGCTCGCGAGCGAGCGCGCCTCGTTCGTCACCGGGGCTTACTACCCCATAGACGGCGGTTATCTGGCGCGCTGAGCGCGGGCCGACCAGGCGGCGCGGTGCGCGATCAGCCGATGCTCAGCGGGCGCTCAGGCGGCGCTGGCGCCCGCACGCAGCGCCCCACCTGCCGCGCTCAGGCGGCGCCTTGTGAGGCTGTGGCCGCGCCGTTCATCTCGTCGCGCACCTGCGCCGCGATGTCGAGCGAGCGCAGGCGCAGCGCCGGGTCGTAGATGTCGCAGGTGAGGATGAACTCGTCGGCCTGCGTGCTTTGCACGAGCTGCGCGAAGCCGCGGCGTACGGTGTCGGGGCTGCCGATCACGGCCGCGGCGAGGAAATCCTGGATCGCCGCGCGCTCCTGCGGGTGCAGACGGGCCGTGAAGTTTTCCTGCGGCGGCTGCAGGCGCAGGCGCTCGCCGCGCAGGATGCCGAGTACGCGCTGGTACATGCTGCTCGCAAGGTACTCGGCCTCGGCGTCGGTGGGCGCGGCGATCAGCGGCACGCCTATCATCACGTAGGGCTTGGCGAGCACGTCCGAGGGGCGGAACTGCTGCCGGTACAAGGCTATGGCCTGGTGCAGCAGGCGCGGCGCGAAGTGCGAGGCGAACGCGTAGGGCAGGCCGCGCTCGGCCGCGAGCTGCGCCGAAAACAGGCTGGAGCCGAGCAGCCAGATAGGCACCTGGGTGCCCGCGCCCGGCGTGGCGACGATGCGCTGGCCCGGTGTGGGCGGCGCGAGCAGGCGCTGCAGCTCGGCCACGTCGCGCGGGAAGTCTTCCACGGTTTCGACGCGGTCGCGGCGCAGTGCGCGCATGGTGGCCGGGTCGGTGCCGGGCGCGCGGCCCAGGCCCAGGTCTATGCGGCCGGGGTAGAGCTCGGCCAGCGTGCCGAAAGCCTCGGCCACGACCAGCGGCGCGTGGTTGGGCAGCATGATGCCGCCCGAGCCCACGCGAATGCGCTCGGTGCCGCCCGCGATGTAGCCCACGAGCACGGCCGTGGCCGAACTGGCGATGCCGTCGATGTTGTGGTGCTCGGCAACCCAGTAACGCAAAAAACCCAGGCGCTCCGTATGCCGCGCCGTCTGCAACGCAACGCGCAGGGCGTCGGCCACAGTGGCATCAGCGCGCACGGGCACCAGGTCGAGCATGGAAAGCGGGGGGCAGTGCAGTGCAGTCATGCGGTGATTGTGCGCGATGCGCCGATTTTTTGCGCATGCAAACGCGCCGCTGGCCAAACCGCCGCAGGCAGGAGTCAATAACTGCGCCCGCCCTTGAACATCGCGTGCTGGCGGCGTTGCAGGGGGGCGGCGCTGCCCAGGCGCGCCATGGCGGCGCCGGCGTGCGCGTGCGTGATCGCGAGGCCCAGCGCGTCGGCGGCGTCGGGGCCGGGCAGGCCGGGCAGTTGCAGCAGGCGGCGCACCATCTCCTGCACCTGGCTCTTGGCGGCGCGGCCGTGGCCGACCACGGCTTTTTTCATCTGCAGCGCGGTGTATTCGGCCACGGGCAAGTCGCGCGCGACGAGCGCGGTGATGCAGGCGCCGCGCGCCTGGCCCAGCAGCAGCGTGGATTGCGGGTTCACGTTGACGAAGATGATTTCCACCGCCGCGGCCTCGGGCTGGTAGCGCTGCGCGACTTCGGCGATGCCGTCGAACAGCAGCTTGAGCCGCCCCGGCAGGTCGCCCAGCGCGAGCGCCGTGGTGCGTATGGTGCCGCTGGCCACGTAGCGCAGCGCCTGGCCTTGCGCCTCGATCACGCCAAAGCCCGTGGTCTGCAGGCCGGGGTCTATGCCGAGGATGCGCATGCGCTACTCGTGTGATAGCTGCTTATGCAGTATGGATAAGTGATAGAGGCCATTTTCATTCATAAAACAGAGGCGTACTCATGGCAATTCTGCACTGCCCATGCGCGCGAGGATGGTGCGCGTGCGGCCTGCGAGGTAGGCCGAGCCGGGGGTTTTCTCGAAGCGCTTGGGCGCTGGCAGCATCACGGCCAGGCGTGCGGCCTCGGCGGGGGCCAGGCGCGCGGCGCTCTTGCGGTAGTAGTGCTGCGCCGCGGCTTCGGCGCCGAACACGCCCTCGCCCCATTCGACGTTGTTGAGGTAGATCTCGAGGATGCGCTGCTTGCTCAGGAACAGCTCCAGCGCCATGGTGAGGATGAATTCCTGCCCCTTGCGCAGCAGCGTGCGCTCGCCCGAGAGCAGCAGGTTTTTCGCGAGCTGCTGCGTGATGGTCGAGCCGCCGCGGATTTTGGGCGGCCGCGCGGGGCGGGCTGCAGGCGCCGCTTTGGCGGCCTTGCCCGCGCGCGCCTGCGCCTGCGCTTCGGCGCGGGCGTTGCGCTCCCAGGCTTTTTCGATGGCGTTCCAATCGACCCCTTCGTGTGCCACGAAGCCGTCGTCCTCGGACGCGATCACGGCGCGCTTGAGATGGTCGGAAATTTGCGCATAAGGCACCCATTGCTGCTGCCAGCGCACGCTGCCGCGGCTGTGCAGCTGCGCCCAGATTTCGGAGCGCTGAAAGCTCGTGGACTGCGGATCGACCACGGCCATGAGCGCGATGCGCAGCACGAAAAACAGCTCCAGCGCCACAGCGGCGAGCAGCACCAGAGTGAGCCAGCGCAGCAGCGGTTTCATCGCGGGGGATCAGGCTTTGGCCCCGGCGCCGGGCGCTTGCGCCGGGGCCTGGGCTTGTGCCTCGGCCGGGGACGCGGTGCGCGATGCGGCTCGTGCCTCGGCCTGCAGCTGCGCCTGCAACTCGGCCAGCACCTGCGCCGCGGGTGGGCGCACGCCGCGCCAGAGCGCAAACGATTCAGCCGCCTGCTCCACGAGCATGCCCAGGCCGTCGCGCGGGCGCGCGCCGTGCTGCTGCGCCCAATGCAAAAAGCCGTGCGCGGCGGGGCCGTACATCATGTCGTAGGCCAGGCTGCCGGGGCGCAGCACGCGCGCGGGCACTGGCACCGCGGCGCCGGCGAGGCTGCTCGCGGTGGCGTTGATGATCACATCGAAATCGGACTCCAGCGCTTGTGGAGTCTGCGCAAGCAGCTCCACCTTCAGGAGTTTTGCGAGGTCGGCATGCGCCTGCACCAGGGCTTGCGCCTTGGTCAGCGTGCGGTTGGCCACGGTGAGGCGGCGCACGCCGGCTTGGAGCAGCGGCCCGAGCACGCCTGCGGCCGCGCCGCCCGCGCCCACGAGCAGCACGTCGCGCCCGGCCAGCGCCACGCCGGCGTTGCGCGTGATGTCGGCCACCAGGCCCAGGCCGTCGGTGTTGTCGGCGTAAATGCCGCCGCCTGCCATGAACATGAGTGTGTTCGCGGCGCCGGCCAGCGCCACGCGCGCGCTGCGCTGCGTGGCGATCTGCGCAGCCTCGTGCTTGAAGGGCACGGTGACGTTGCAGCCGCGCCCGCCGCGTGCGATGAAGTCGCGCACGCCCTGCGCAAAGCCGTCGAGCGGCAGCAGGCAGGCGTCATAGGCAATGTGCTGGCCCGTGAGTTCGGCAAAACGCCGGTGGATCGCGGGCGAGCGGCTGTGCGCCACGGGGTGGCCCATGACGGCATAGAGGTCGGGTGCGGCGGCCGGGGGCGCTGGGGTTTGGGTCGCGGCAGGGGTCATGGCGCGGAACGCAGGTTGGTTTCGAGGGTTTGCTCGCGCGTGAACTTGAAGCGCGCCACCATGGCGATCTGGTCGGCCTGGCGCCGCATTTCGGCGGTGAAGGGGCCGAAGGGCCCGGCGGCGCGTGCGATGGCTTCGGCGCGCCGATCGAGCAGCGCGTTGCCCGAGCTTTGCACGACCTCGGTGGCGAGCACGCGCCCGTCGTGGTTCACGGTGAGGATCATGGTCAGCTCGCCGTAGAGCTTTTGGCCGTGGGATTCAGGGAAGTTTTCCGTGCCCTTGTCTTCGACGCGGCGGCGCAGCGCGTCGTAGTAGATCGCGTAGGCGGCTTCGCGCGTGCTGGGGCTGATGTAGCGCTTGCGCGGGCGGGCGTTTTGCTCGTTGATGCGCTTTTCGATTTCGGCGAGCAGCTTGAGCAGCTGGCGGCGCTTGTCTTCCTGGGCCGTAGCGCCGGGGTTGTCGCTGCTCTGGCGCGGGTCGGGCGGCGGCAGGTTGGCGAGCTGGCGGCGCAGCTGCGCGAGCAGCTGGGTTTGCTGTGCGAGCAGGGCGTCAGCCTGGCGCTGCGCGTCTTCGACGTCGTCGCCTACGGCGGTGAGCGCGGAGTACGGCAGCGGGCTCGTGGCGCGCCCGCGCTCGGCCTCACCCCCGCCGGCGAGCTGCGTCTGCGCGATGGCCTGCGCCTTGTCGGGCCGGTCCTCGGAGCGCGCGTTGACGAGGATGACTTCGAGCGGCGTGTCCTGGAACACGCGCTGCACCGCCACGGGGTTCACGAAGCGCACCGTGAGCACCGCCGCGTGCACGGCCACGGAAAACAGCAGCGCACGCTGGAACAGGTCGAGAGAGCGAAGCGACGCGAGCGGTTTCACAGTGCGGCCTCTATTCGGTGGCTGCGTGAACAGGCGTGATGGGGGCAGTTGCGGCCTGGGTGGGATCGGCCTCGGCGCGCGGCGCGGCCTCCTGCGCTGCGTCAGCCGCATTGGTCACATCAGCCGCATCGCCTGTGTCGTCTGCCACATCGACGGCGATGGTGATCGGGCCCGCGGCTGCCTCCTGGCCTTCTTCGCCGCCCTCGTCGAGGTCGAGCTGCGCGTCGGCGGCAGGCGGCGTGCCGGTGTCCAGGCGTTCGAGCACAGTGCCGCGCACATCGAGCGTGAATTCGTCGATCGCGCCGAGCTGTACGCGCACCTGCGCGCCGCGCGGCAGCCCTTGCGCGCCGAGCACGCCAAAGACCAGCGGCAGGCTGTCGGCGCGCACCAGCGCGTCGCCCTGCGGCCCTTCTTTGAGCACCGTGGCGGTGAGCTCGGTGATGCCGTTTTGCTGCAGATAACGCAGCGTCCAGTAGCGCTCCATGCTGGCCTGGTAGGCGTTGTAGCTACCGTAAGCGGCGTCAAAGCTGCTGAGGATGGCAAACAGCTCGGCGTCCTTGGGCTTGAAGGGTGCGGCGAGCGCGGCGGTGCGGCCGTGGCGCGCGCAAGCGATGATCTGCCACTGGTTCACGAGGTCGGTGTAGCGGCGCAGCGGCGAGGTGCTCCAGGCGTAGCACGGCACGCCAATACCCGCGTGCGGCAGCGCCTTGGTGCCCATGCGCACCTTCACGCCCGGCGCCATGCTGGCCTGGCTGCGGTAGATGCCGGGCACGCCCAGCTCGGCCAGCCACGCGCCCCAGCGGCTGTTGGCGACGATGGCGGCCTCGGCCACGATCAAGTCCAGCGGCGCGCCGCGCCGGCGCACGCTGATCTGCACCTGTTCGCTGCCCGTGGGCTCGGCGCCGTCGTTGCCCACGAGGCGAAAGCTGTAGTCGGGCCGCGTGAAGTTCTCGGGCTTGCCACGCACCACCTCGCGCCGCGCTTTGAGGGCGAGCGCGAGGCGGTATAAAAAGGTGAGCTGCTCGCGCAGTTCTATCAAGGGTTCAGGCGTGTTTTCGTATTGAACTGTGGGGTCACTGAGCCAGGCTTCGGTGACGATGTGGTCGAGCTGGTCGTGGCGCAGGTTGTGCGCCACGGGCACGCGCTCCAGGCGCGTTTCGCTCGCGCGGATTTCGAGCGTGGCTTCGTCGATGGTCACGTACAGCGACACCGCAGGGTTTGCGCGCCCGGCTTCGAGCGTGTACGCCTGCACCACGTCTTCGGGCAGCATGGTGATCTTGTAGCCCGGCATATACACGGTGGACAGGCGCCGGCGCCCCACCTGGTCGAGCGCGCTGCCCGGTGCCAGGCCCAGCCCCGGCGCCGCGATGTGGATGCCCAGCACCACGGTGCCCGTGCCCAGGCCCTGCAGCGAGAGCGCGTCGTCGATCTCGGTGGTGTGCGAGTCGTCGATCGAATACGCCTGCACGGGCGCGAGCGGCAAGTCCTCGGGCGGCGGCGGCACGGGCAGCGGCGGGAAGGCCGTGCCCTGCGGGAAGTCCTCGAACAAAAAGCGCTGCCAGTGGAACTGGTAGGCCGAGTCGATCGCGCCGGCCTTTTGCAGCAGCGCGAGCGCCGCGGTGTGCGTGGCGCGGCTGGCTTCGACCACGGCCTTGTATTCGGGTGCGTTCTTGTCGGGCTTGAACAGGATTTTGTAGAGCTGCGCGCGGATGGGCGCGGGGCAGCGGCCCGCAGCGAGCTCCTGCGCCCAGTCGGCGATTTGCTGCTGCTGCTGCTTTTTCTTCTCGAGCGCGGCGAGCGCCTGCTGCAGTACCTCGGGCGGCGCCTTTTTGAAGCGGCCCTTGCCCGCGCGCCGGAAGTAATGCGGCGCCTCGTGCAGACGCAAGAGCATGCCGACTTGCTCGGCCAGCGGCGCGTTCGCCGAGAAATACTCGCGCGCCAGCTCGGCAAAGCCGAATTCGCCCTCGGGCGCGAACTCCCAGGCCAGGTCCAGCTCTATGCCCTGCGCCACGTCTTGCGCCTGCGCGAGCAGTTGTGCGGGCTCGGGCTGGGCAAAGCGCAGCAGCAGGTTCGCCGCCTTGACCTTCACGCGCTTGCCCGATTCGAGCTCGACCTGCGCGGAGTTTTCGGCTTCGGAAAGGATGCGGCCGGTGAGGAATTTGCCGGCCTCTTCAAACAATGCGTACATCCTGCGGATTGTCCCATGCGCCTATGATCGGCGGCTCACGCTCCATGCGTCTTCCATAGCGCACTTGCCCCCGCCATGCCCCTTGATGCCATCGCCGCGCCGCTCGCCCTGCTCGCCGTGGCCTGGCCTTTCGTGTTTTCGTACACGGCGCCGCCGCTGAGCAACTTCTGGCCGGTGCTGGGCGCGTGGGCCTGCATGTTGTTGCTTGCGGCGCTCGCGGGCGCGCGCGCAGCGGCGCGGCGGCGCGCGGGCCCCGGCATCGGACGCGACGGGACGGAATTTTTTGCCACGCAATTCGCGCTGGGGCTGGTGTTTGCGGCCATCTTGGCCGGCGGCGTCGGGCTGGTGCAGTATTTCTGGGGCGATGTGGGCCTCGCGCCCTGGGTACAGCCTTCCACGCCCGGCCAGGCCATAGGCAACCTGCGCCAACGCAACCAGCAGGCCACGCTGCTCGCGCTGGGCGCGTGGGCGCTGCTGTGGCTCGTCGCGCAGGCGCAGGCGCAGCTGAGGCCAGGCCCTGCGTCGCTGGGAACGCGAAATTGGCTTTTGCCATTCGCTGGCGTGCTGCTCGCGTGGTCGCTTGCCTGGATTGCGCTGGCCAGCGCAGCAACCACTTCGCGCACCGGCGCGCTGCAGTGGCTCGTGATCGTGGCGCTGCTCGTGCTGTGGCGGCGCAGCATGGGGCGGCTGGCGCTCGCTCTGGCGGTGGCGGGGCTGATTTTGTATCTGGCGTGGGCCTGGCTGCTGCCGGGCTTGCTGCTGCAGTGGACGGGTTTTCAGGCCGAAGACCTGTTTTTGCGCTTTGGCGGCGAGGGGCGGGCGTGCGTGAGCCGGCGCGTGCTCTGGTCCAACGTGCTGTACCTGATCGCGCAAAAACCTTGGACGGGCTGGGGCTGGGGCGAGCTCGACTACGCGCACTACATGACGCTGTTCCCCGGCACGCGCTTTTGCCTGCTGCTCGACAACGCGCACGACCTGCCGCTGCACCTTGCCGTGGAGCTGGGTGTGCCCGTGGCGCTGCTGGTCTGCGTGGCCGTGCTGGCCTGGGTCTGGCGCGCGCGCCCCTGGCGCGAGACCACTCCCGCGCGCCAGCTCGCCTGGGGCGTGCTTGCGCTCGTGGGGCTGCACAGCCTGGTGGAGTTTCCGCTGTGGTACGGGCCGTTTCAGCTCGCGACGCTTTTTGCCGTGGCGCTGCTGTGGCGCGGTTTGCCTCTGTTTTGGGAGCGCTTTACGCTCGTGCGATATGGCGTTGCACTGGTTTTGGCGGGTATTTTGGGGCTGGGCGCCTACGTGGGCTGGGACTACTGGCGCGTGAGCCAGATCTACCGCCCCGTGTCCGAGCGCACGCCCGCGCTGCGCGACAACACCATCGCCAAAGTCTCTGACACCCTGTTTTTTGCCGACTCGGTCGATTTCGCGCTGCTCACGAGCATGCCGCTCACGGCGATCACGCCTGCGAACGCGGCGCAGGTGTTCGCGCTCGCGCAAAGCCTGCTGCACTTTTCACCCGAGCCGCGCGTGATCGAGCCCCTGATCGTGAGCGCACGCGTACTCGGACGCAGCGACGTGGCGGCGGCGCAGGAGCTGCGCTACCGCATTGCCTACCCGGCAGACTACGCACGCTGGCAGCGCAGCGAGAACCCCGCGCAGAGCACCGCGCGCTGAGCCGCATGGCATCCGCCGCCATCAGCGCGCGCCGCCTGCGAGGCCCAGAAACTCCAGCACCGCGGGCAAATGCTCGGCAAAGTCGCTGAGCCCGTGGTCGCTGTCTTCGAGCAGCAGCAGCTTGGCCTGTGGATAACGGCCCACCATCTCGCGCCAGTCGAGCAGCTCGTCGCCTTTGGCGATGATGGCGAGCTCGGGCCCCGCGGGCGGCAGGCCGCGCGTGTCGAGCGCGCGCAGCTCCTCGACGTATTCGGGGCGGAAATAAAAATGCTGGCTCGGGTCGTGCCAGGCGCTTTGTTCACCGATGTAGCGGACCAGGTCGCGCGCCGGATCGACGGCCGGGTTCAGCAGCACGCTCGCGCAGCGCGATTGCTGCGCCACCCAGCTTGCGTAGTAACCGCCGAGCGAGGAGCCCACCACGGCCATGCGGGCCTGCGGCCAGTCGGCGATGCCCTGGCGTACCAACTCCATCGCAGCGCGCGGCGAGGGCGGCAGCTGCGGGCACCACCAATGCACCTCGGGGTGGTGGCGCGCAAGGTATGTGGCCAGCAAACTGGCCTTGGCCGATTGCGGCGAGGAGCGAAAGCCGTGCAGGTAGAGCAGGTGCGTGGTTGGCATGGTGTGGGCCCCGAAGTAAAAGCGACAAGGCTTACGCAAATCGGGACGAGGCAAGGCATTCGCCCCATGGCAAAACACCTCGCTGCATCCTTGTTTGCGTAAGTCCAGAGCGAATGCAATGGTCTCAAGCGCCGCGCGGCATCAACGCCGGCTTGGGCACTTATTGTGGGCCGCCGCGGATAATCGCGCCATGGCTGCCGTGATCGACAAACCCTCCCTGGCGCAGCGCGCGCTGATGCTGCTGCGCGGCTTCGACCTGCCCATGCTCTTGCTGGTGGCCGTGCTCGCGGGCCTGGGGTTGCTGGCGATGTATTCCTCGGGTTACGACCATGGCACGCGCTTCATTGACCATGGGCGCAACATGCTGCTCGCGGCGCTGATTTTGTTCGTCGTGGCGCAGGTGCCGCCGCAAAAAATCATGGCGCTGGCGGTGCCGCTGTACGCAATCGGGGTGGCGCTGCTCGTGGCCGTGGCCCTGTTCGGTCTGACCAAGAAAGGGGCGCAGCGCTGGCTGGACCTCGGCGTGGTCGTGATCCAGCCGAGCGAGCTGCTCAAGATCGCCATGCCCATGATGCTCGCCTGGTGGTTCCAAAAGCGCGAGGGCCAGTTGCGCGCGCTCGACTTCGGCGTGGCCGCGCTGCTGCTGGCCGTGCCCGTGGGCCTGATCATGAAGCAGCCCGACCTGGGCACGGCGCTGCTGGTGCTGGCCGCGGGGCTGTCGGTGATTTTCTTTGCCGGCCTGCCTTGGAAGCTGGTGCTGCCGCCGGTGCTGCTGGGCGCCATGGCCGTGGTGCTGATCGTCTGGTACCAGCCCACACTGTGCGCCGAGGGCGTGCGCTGGCCGCTGCTGCACGACTACCAGCAGCAGCGCATCTGCACGCTGCTGGACCCCACGCGCGACCCGCTGGGCAAGGGCTTTCACATCATCCAGGGCATGATCGCCATAGGCTCGGGTGGTTTTTGGGGCAAGGGCTTCATGGCGGGCACGCAGACGCACCTCGAATTCATCCCCGAGCGCACCACGGACTTCATCTTTGCCGCGTTTTCCGAGGAGTTCGGCCTCGCGGGCAACCTGGTGCTGATCACCTGCTTCGTGCTGCTGGTGTGGCGCGGCCTGGCGATCGCGCTGCGCGCCAACACCTTGTTCGGGCGCCTGATGGCCTGCGCCGTGGCGATGATTTTCTTCGCCTACGCCTTCGTCAACACGGGCATGGTCAGCGGCATCCTGCCCGTGGTGGGCGTGCCGCTGCCTTTCATCAGCTACGGCGGCACGGCCATGGTCACGCTGGGGCTGGCGCTGGGCATTCTGATGTCGGTGGCGCGCGCGCAGCAGCAAGCGCCTACGCTCTCTAAAATCAGCGCATGACGTCCCACACTACCTCTGCCGCGCCACGGCGCGCCTCGACCGCCGAACGCCTGGACATCGCGCGCGCCCTGCTGCTCGCGCCTTTCGGCCTCGACGAAAGCCACCTCAGCCACGCGCTGGCCGAAATCCGCGCGCACCGCGTGGACGACGCCGACCTGTATTTCCAATACACGCGCAGCGAGGGCTGGAGCCTCGAAGAAGGCATCGTCAAAACCGGCTCCTTCAGCATAGACCAGGGCGTGGGTGTGCGCGCCGTGAGCGGCGAGAAAACCGCCTTCGCCTACTCCGACGACATCTCCGCGGCGGCGCTGCTCGACGCCGCACACACCGTGCGCACGATTTCGGCCTCTGGCAAGGCAGGGCGTGCGCGCGTAGCTACGCAAAAGATAGCATCCAGCCGCAACCTCTACGCCGCCACCGACCCCATCGCCACGCTGGACAGCACGGCCAAGGTGGCGCTGCTCGAAACCGTGGAGCAGCGCGCACGCGCCAAGGACCCGCGCATCGTGCAGGTCATGGCGGGCCTGGCGAGCGAGTACGACGTGGTGCTGGTGGCGCGCGCCGACGGCACGCTCGCGGCCGACGTGCGCCCGCTCGTGCGCCTGTCGCTCACGGTGATCGCCGAGCAAAAAGGCCGGCGCGAAATGGGCTCGGCCGGCGGCGGCGGGCGCTTCGGGCTCGCGTACTTCGACGATGCCTTGATCTCCGAATACGTCGATCAGGCCGTGCACGGCGCGCTCGTGAACCTGGACGCGCGTCCGGCGCCCGCGGGCGAGATGAGCGTGGTGCTGGGCCCCGGCTGGCCCGGCATCCTGCTGCACGAGGCCGTGGGCCACGGGCTCGAGGGCGACTTCAACCGCAAAGGCGCGAGCGCCTTCAGCGGCCGCATCGGCGAGCGCGTGGCGGCGCCGGGCGTCACCGTGCTCGACGACGGCACCATCGCGGCGCGGCGCGGCTCGCTCAACATCGACGACGAGGGCCACGTGAGCCAGCGCAATGTGCTGATCGAGGACGGCATCCTGCGCGGCTACCTGCAGGACGCGCTCAACGCGCGCCTCATGGGCGTGCCCGCCACGGGCAACGGCCGGCGCGAGAGCTACGCGCACATCCCCATGCCACGCATGACCAACACCTACATGCTCGCCGGCGACAAGGAGCCGGCCGAAATCGTCGCGAGCCTGGAGCGCGGCCTGTACGCGACCAACTTCGGCGGCGGGCAGGTGGACATCACCTCGGGCAAATTCGTGTTCTCGGCCAGCGAAGCCTACTGGGTCGAAAAAGGCAAGGTGCTCTACCCCGTCAAGGGCGCAACCATCATAGGCAGCGGCCCCGAATGCCTGCAGCGCGTGCGCCTGATCGGTAACGACCTGCGCCTGGACACGGGTGTGGGCACCTGCGGCAAAGAGGGCCAGAGCGTGCCTGTGGGCGTGGGCCAGCCCACGCTGCGCATAGATGGGCTGACCGTTGGCGGGACGGTGTGAGGCGGGCGGTAAAAATACTGTGCGTGGCAACGGATGATGTTCCCAACAGCCAATGAGGTTTTCATGGACAGCCATGAACCTTCATCCATCGCCGCACGCTTCGACCCTGGAGCGCGCGCCGTCATTTTCGAAGGGGCATGCGAGCAATTCCTCAGCACCATTCCCAACGAGTCCATGCAGCTCGTCGTCACCTCGCCGCCTTACAACCTTGGCAAGGCCTATGAAAGACAAGTGCATCTGGATCGCTATCTGGAATGGCAAGCGCTCGTCATTGCCGAGTGTGCCCGCGTCCTGGCGCCTGGCGGCAGCATTTGCTGGCAGGTCGGAAATTTTGTTGCGCATGGCGAGGTCGTCCCGCTGGATATCGTGATGTATCCACTTTTTACGCAACATGGTCTTAAATTGCGTAATCGCATCATTTGGCATTTCGAGCATGGGCTGCACTGCAGCAAGCGCCTTTCAGGCCGCCATGAAACCATTCTATGGTTCACCAAAGGCGACAATTACAAATTCAATCTCGACGCCATTCGCGTGCCGCAAAAATACCCTGGGAAAAAGCACTTCAAGGGCCCAAAGGCAGGACAGCTTTCGGGGAATCCCCTCGGAAAAAATCCCGGTGACGTGTGGATTATTCCGAATGTAAAAAATAACCACGTGGAAAAAACCATTCACCCCTGCCAGTTTCCCGTGGAACTCGTCGACCGATTGGTACTTTCTTTGACAGACAAGGGGGACTGGGTGCTGGATCCCTTTCTTGGGGTCGGCACGACGATGGTTTCAGCCATATTGCGAGGTCGCAAGGGTTGTGGGGCCGAGAAAATGCCAGAATACGCCAGTATCGCTCGCACCCGCGTTCTGCAAGCCATGCACGGCACGCTTCCCGTGCGGCCCATGCACACCCCCATCTACGACCCAGCCGACGCCGGCAAAGCGCTCACCACGAATTTCTGGCAGGCGGCCGCGCCAGAAAATTCGCAACAACAATCCCTTCTCGAAGAACCGAGCAAGCGCTTCGAGGAGACCTCATGAAAATTGTGCAAACCTACTCGCACCTCAATGGCCTCGAATATCTGCTCGTCCATAAAGCACATCTTTGGCAGGAAATCAAAGAGGTCATAGAAGACATCGAGGCAGACCTTTGCAAAACCAAAGTAAGCAAAGAGTCACGTATGAAGGGGCAAACGAAATACAGCCCCATCGACATGAACAAAGCGTTTCATGAAAAACTTGGCAGCAAGGAGTGGCAAGAGAGTCGCGTCACTTACTGGGTTACCGATGATGAGAGATTGATCCGGCAGACGCTGACCTTGCCGCCGGAAGAGCAAAAGGCGATTATTGCCAGAACGGGTAAAACGCCCATCATGAGTTACAATCAGACCGACTTCGTCAAGAGTCGTGTTGCCATCGAGGTGCAGTTCGGCAAATATGCCTTCGTCGCCTATGATCTTTTTGTCAAGCACCTGGCTTTTTATGTGCGCGACCAGATTGACGTGGGCATAGAGATTCTTCCGATGAAATCTCTGCAAGCACAAATGTCCTCAGGCCCAGGATATTTCGAGGGGGAGTTATACAACGTCATCCGCAATGGACGCGGCGTGCCTTCTGTGCCTTTGGTCATTGTGGGTATCGCCGCGTAAACAAACCTCTGGCAATACTCATTCAGTCCCCATTCAGCCCCAATTGTCGATGAGGCCCACGGGGCGATATGCCCTCACCCCCGCCACGAAATACTGCTCCACGGCCCGGTCATCCCCCGGCACGATCAACGCGAACAGCAGTTCGTCCAGACTGCCGGCCTGCGCCGTCTTGCGCGTGAGCATGGGCTTGGCGGCGGGGTTGAGTACCAGGAAGTCGGCCTCGCAGCCCGGCTGCAGATTGCCGGCCGTGCCGCTCGCGGCTTAGCAGCCTGTCGGGCTTGTTTGCACCTTCTCAGGCCGCCACTTGCCTGCGCACCACGGGGCGTGGGCGGCCTGCGTCGTCTATGGCCACGTAGGTGAGCCGCGCCTGCGTGACCTTCACATAATTGCCCTGCCTGGCGAGCTGCTCGGCATAGACCTCGACTTCCACGGTGATCGAGGTATGGCCCACGTGCGCGATGCCCGCAAAAAACGAGAGCACGTCGCCCACGCGAACCGGCTGCTTGAAGATGAATTCATTCACCGCCACGGTCGCCATGCGGCCCTGCGCGTAGCGCGCGGGCAGCACCGAGCCGGCCAAGTCCACCTGCGACATCACCCAGCCGCCGAAGATGTCGCCATTGGCGTTGCAGTCGGCCGGCATGGGGATGACCTTGAGCACGAGCTCCTTGTCGGTGGGCAGCGTGACGGGTGGGGGTGTGGTGGCGTCGGTGGTGGTGGACATGGGCACAATCTCCGGTTTTGTCTTTGATTGTCGCCCATGCGCCGCCACGGTGAACCTGTCCCTTCTCTTCCCGCGCCAGCCTCGGCCCACTCCGACTGGGCCACGCTGCGGCGGCTGCTACCGTATCTGTGGCAATACAAGTGGCGCGTGCTCGCGGCTATCGCCTTCATGGTCGGCGCCAAGCTCGCCAACGTGGGCGTGCCGGTGCTGCTCAAGACGCTCGTGGATGCGCTCAACGTGCGCCCTGGCGACCCGGCGGCGCTGCTCGTCGTGCCCGTGGGCCTGCTGCTGGCCTATGGCGGCCTCAGGCTGTGCACCTCGCTCTTCACCGAGCTGCGCGAGCTGGTGTTTGCCAAGGCCACGCAAGGCGCGGCGCGCAGCATCGCGCTGCAGACCTTCCGCCACCTGCACGCGCTGAGCCTGCGCTTTCACCTCGAACGCCAGACGGGCGGCATGTCGCGCGACATCGAGCGCGGCGTGCGTGCGATCGAGTCGCTGGTCTCGTTCACGCTGTTCAATATCTTCGCCACGCTCATCGAGGTGCTGCTCGTGCTCGGCGTGCTGGCCGTGAAGTTCGATGCGGGCTTTGCCTGGATCACGCTCGCGGCGCTGCTGCTCTACATCGTCTTTACGGTGCGCGTGACCGAGTGGCGCACGCAGTTTCGCCGCCAGGCCAATGAGTCCGACTCCGCCGCGCACACCAAGGCCGTCGATGCGCTGCTGAACTACGAGACCGTCAAATATTTCAACAACGAGGAGTTCGAGGCGCGCCGCTACGACGAGAGCCTGGAGCGCCTGCGCCGCGCGCGCCTCAAGAGCCAGAGCACGCTGTCGCTGCTCAACACGGGCCAGCAGCTCATCATCGCCACGGCGCTCGTGGTGATGCTCTGGCGCGCCACCCAGGGCGTGGTCGCGGGGCGCATGACGCTGGGCGACCTGGTGATGGTCAACGGCTTCATGATTCAGCTATACATCCCGTTGAACTTCCTCGGCGTGATCTACCGCGAGATCAAGCAGGGCCTGACCGACGTGGACCGCATGTTCGCGCTCATGGACCGGCCGCAGGAAGTGGCCGACGCGCCCGGCGCGCCGCCGCTGACGGGACTCGAGCACCCGACGGTGCGCTTCGAGGGCGTGCACTTTGCCTACGAACCCGAGCGGCCCATTTTGCGCGGCCTGAGCTTCGAGATCCCGGCGGGCAAGACGGTGGCCGTGGTCGGCCCCTCGGGCGCGGGCAAATCGACGCTCGCGCGGCTGCTGTTTCGCTTTTACGACGTGCAGCAGGGGCGCGTCACCATCGCCGGGCAGGACATCCGCAGCGTCACGCAGGAGAGCCTGCGCCGCGCGCTGGGCATCGTGCCGCAGGACACGGTGCTGTTCAACGACACCATCGCCTACAACATCGCCTACGGCCGCCCGGGCGCGAGCCAGGCCGAGGTCGAGGCGGCCGCGCGCGCCGCGCACATCCACGACTTCATCGCTTCCACGCCCAAGGGCTACGCCACGCTGGTGGGCGAGCGCGGGCTCAAGCTCTCGGGCGGCGAAAAGCAGCGCGTGGCGATCGCGCGCACGCTGCTCAAGAACCCGCCCATTTTGATCTTCGACGAGGCCACCTCGGCGCTCGACTCGGCCAACGAGCGCGCGATCCAGGCCGAGCTGCGCAGCGCCGCGCAGGGCAAGACCACGCTGCTGATCGCGCACCGCCTCTCCACGGTGGTCGATGCGCACGAAATCCTCGTGCTCGAAGCCGGCCGCATCGTCGAGCGCGGCACGCACGCCGCCTTGCTCGCGCACGGCGGCACCTACGCGCGCATGTGGGCGCTGCAGCAAAGCGGCGATGCGGCGCGCGGGGCGTGATGCGCATCCGCCTTGCGATCTAGGAGCCTGTCGGACTTTGGAATCGTCGGCTGCGAATGCGCCGCAGCGGCCCATTTTTTACCGGCTTCTTGCCCCATAGTCCCGCTATGGGGCGGCGAATCCGGCAAGAACTGGTCTCGCTGGGGCACATTCTCGCTTTCGACGCCCAAAGTCCGACAGGCTCCTAGCGCGCGATCCTCTAGACTTGTGCATAAGCAGCACAAGTCAAGGAGCCGTCGCAATGCGGGTGGTGAATTTCTCCGAGGCGCGCAACGGCCTCAAAAACGTGATCGATCAAGTCATAGACGATGCCGACTACACGGTCATCGTGCGCCGCGATGCGCCCGATGCGGTGCTGATGTCGCTCGACACCTTCAATAGCCTCATGGAAACGGTGCACCTGCTGAAGTCGCCGGCCAACGCCGCGCATCTGGCGCGCTCGATCGAGCAGTACCGCCAGGGTCGGGTCACGCAGCGGGACTTGGCTGATGCCGATTGAGCAAACGCTCAGCAAACTGACCTGGACGCTCGCCGCTTGGGAGGGTTACGAATATTGGCAGCTCCAGGATCGCAAAACCTTGAGGCGCATCAACGCCTTGATCAAGGACTGCTTGCGCCATCCCTTCGCAGGCATAGGCAAGCCCGAACCGCTCAAAGAAAACCTCGCAGGCTTTTGGTCGCGCCGCATCGATGACACCCACAGGTTGGTGTATTGCGTGGATGCGCGGCCGCTGGTCGTGATCGCCTGCCACTACCACTAACCACCACCACTATCGATGGATTGTCAATGGCGATGAGTTGGGACGGTGGCCTCGAGCGCTGGGGGCGAGCGCTGTTTCACATGAAAGCCATGAGCATGCCATCGAAGAGCGCAGGAGTGTCGCCACTGCCAACCAATTGTGCAGCCATGGCCGTACCCATTGCTGTCGAATCCGCTATTTGCTGATCGGTAAAAAGGGGTACTGCGGCCGGGTCCCTAAAAACCGAAACCATCAAGGCAATGTATTGGTCGAGCACAGTCTGGTTGCCCGCTTCCAGAGCCGCCGCATTGGCCTGGATGAAATTGCCGATTTGCATCGCTTCATCCATATCAATTGCTTTAAGAGCCTTGATGGCGGTGCCGTAGTAAATAGACTCAAGGTTTTCCGTGGTGGCGACAAAATTTTGAATGTTGGCGCTAGGTGCGCCGATTTCCTCGGCAGCAAAAATCCCATCTTCGTGGCCCCAATAATTAGATGGATTGAAGAGCTCGTAATAATATGCATCATTTGCCAAGTCTTTCAAGGTGGCCTCGCGCAGCGATTCCGTGGATAATATGCCGCCGTTGGTGTTCATGGTGACTAGGCTGGTCAGTTCCTCCATGTCACTGGCCAGAAGTTCACTGCTACCGGAGGAACCGCCAGTATTGCCATCCTGGCTGCCACTACCCAGAATTATTTCGTACAAATCGGTTTTGAAGATATTCAGCTCGCTCAGGATGGCTGCTGACAATTGCATGTCACTGGATCCAGAAGGTATGGTTCCATTGGGAAACAGGTTGAGTGTGGCGCCAGACTTGTCGTAAATGCCCTTGATTGCCGTGGCTACCGATTCAGTCAAATCGTTCACGGACTCAGTCCACTCCTTGAGTAAGCTGGGGTCGAGGCTGATGTTGTTGGTCTGCTGGATCGACACCACGTACTGGCTGAATGCAAGCTTGTTGATGATGTTGTCTTTGCCCAGCGTACCATCTGGTGTGCCGAGGGCGGCCTGCACCATCGTGGATAAAAGGTCTCCTTTGGAGACGCCATTATTGAGCTGACCGGCCCAGTAGCCGTTGTCATCTGGAGTCTTTCCAAATAGGGTGGCATACAAATTGGTCACGTAACCATCTGCGGACTGGGTGAGGGGGTAACCAGCTTCTTGCACTACCGGCAGTTGCAAAAATGTGTTCACCAAGTCGGAAAGAGACCAGCCGTGTTGGGCAGCTTCACTCTTCCAGTAGTCGAACCCTTCCTTTTCTGGCGCTCTGCCGAACATGGTGTAGTAGGCTTTGATGATGTCCAAGTCTTGCAACATTTACTCCTCCCGCAGTGGTGTGCCAAACAATAAAAAAGATGTAACGCCATGATAGCAAAATTCGATTACATCATCGCTAGACTTGTTGCTGGGTGGGCAATTCGGCGCTGGTCGTGATCGCCTGCCGCTACCACTATCAGCAGTGCTGACGGCGCGGCCGCGCTGCTCGCGATAATGCCCCGATGGAAACCAAGTGGCTCGAAGACTTCGTCAGCCTGGCCGAAACGCGCAGCTTCAGCCGCTCGGCGCAGCTGCGGCATGTGACGCAGCCGGCGTTTTCGCGCCGCATCCAGGCGCTCGAGGCCTGGGCCGGTACTGACCTCGTCGATCGCAGCGCGTACCCGCTGCGCCTGACGCCCGCGGGCCAGACGCTGTACGCGCAGGCGCTCGAATGGCTGCAGGCGCTGCAGGGCACGCGCGCCATGCTGCGTGCGCAGGCTGCGGCGGGGCAGGACGTGGTCGCGTTCGCGGTGCCGCACACGCTGGCTTTCACGTTTTTCCCGGCCTGGGTGTCGCGCCTGCATGCCGAATTCGGCCCGTTCAAGAGCCGCCTGGCGGCGCTCAACGTGCACGACGCGGTGTTGCGCCTCGTCGAAGGTGGCTGCGACCTGCTGATCGCCTACCACCATCCGGCGCTGCCCTTTCAGCTCGACACCGAGCGCTACGAAATGGTGCAGCTCGGCGAGGAGCTTCTGGCGCCCTACAGCAAGCCCGACGCCCAAGGACGGCCGCTGTTTCGCTTGCCTGCGCGCGCGCGCCAGGCGGGCCAGTCGTCGCGGCTGCTGCCTTTTCTCGGCTATGCGCCTGGCGCTTACCTCGGGCATTTGGCCGAGCTGCTGCTCAAGCAGGCGGGCATCGCGGGTCAGCTCGAGCGCGTCTATGAAACCGACATGGCCGAGGGCCTCAAGGCCATGGCGCTCGAAGGGCACGGGCTGGCCTTTTTGCCCCACAGTGCGGTGCGCGAAGCATTGCGCGCCCAGCAGCTCGTGAGCGCGCTGCCCGCCGATGCGCAGGCGTGCGAGGCGCTGCAATTGCACCTTTCCGTGCGCGCCTACCGCGCCAGGCCCGCGGGCAAGGACGCCGAGCGAAGCCGCGCGCAGGCGTTGTGGAGCCATTTGCAGGCGCAGCAGGTGAGTGGGCCGGTGTGAAAGCCTGGGAGGCACCGCGAAAACCCGGAGGCGGGAAACGGCCGCACGGCACCGCCACCGCCTTCGTGTGTTCTGCAGGCGTCAGTGGCGCATGAAGCCGCATCGCGGGTGGGTGCTTGTTCAGCGGTACGACCGGTAGATCGTGCTTGTGCCGTCCAGCCCGATCAACAGCACCTCGTAGGCGTCCTTGCGTCCGCCATAGGCCGGGCCATCCATGCCGGGCGAGCCGACCGGCATGCCCGGCGCCGCGAGGCCGATGGCCCGGGGGGCTGCGCGCAGCAGGCGCTGAATGTCCGTGGCGGGCACATGGCCTTCGATGGCGTAGCCACCGATCAGTGCCGTGTGGCACGAGCCATACTTCTGCGGGATGCCCAGCCGTGCGCGCGCTGCCGCGTTGCCGGTGTCTGAGGCCTGCACTTCGAAGCCGGCTGCTTGCAGGTGCGCAATCCAGTCCTTGCAGCATCCGCAGGTCGGATCCTTCCACACCTGGGCCAGTTGCCGGCTCCGCGCGATGCCCGGTGCCGCCAGCGCCAGCGTGAGCGCAGCCGCGAGCAGGGTGCGGCGCCGCGGCAGGTTCGTTTGTTTGTTGTCGTCAGTTTGGTGCATGGCTTGCCTGCCTTTCCATAGCTAAAACCAGAATCGAACACCGGCCAGCCAGCGCGTTTGCTGTGCGCGCGCACCTTCGGTGCGCAGGTAGTCGGCTGTGCGGCCGAAGCTGCCGGCGCGTTCCAATCCGAGGTACGGGGCGAGTTGGCGGCTGAATTCGTAGCGCAGGCGCAGGCCGAGGGTGGCGTGGGACAGGCCGCTGCCGATGGTGCGCGCCGGATCGTTCTTGCCGTAGAACTGCGCCTCGCCGCGCGGCTGCAGGATGAGCTTTTGCGTCAGCAGCAGGTCGTAGCTTGCCGCAAGCCGCAGCGCGCTGCGCCCGCCGTCACCAAGGTAGGCGGTCGCCTCGACTTCGAACCAGTACGGCGCCAGTCCCTGGACGCCAAAGGCCAGCCAGCCGCGGTCGGGGCCGGTGCCTGCGTCGTAGCGCACACCCAGCTGGGCGTCCCAGTACGGCGTGATGGCGTGGCCCCAGAGCAGCTCGGTGCGCGCCTCGTGCAGTGTGCCGCCGGCGGCCTCGCCCTCGGCCTTGAGCACGGCTTTGTCGAAGTCGCGCCCGAACCACGCCTGCAGGTCGTAGGCGGTGGCATTGTCGCCGCCGCGCGTGTGGGCGCGCTCCAGGCGGTCGAGCACCAGCGCACCGAAGCGGTGCTCGTCGGCCAGGCGCAGCGGGGAAACGCCGGGGATTGCATGGATGCCCGCGCCCCGCACCAGCCCATCGGAGTAGGCGTTGGGGTCGCGGACATCGCGCGGGGTCGTGCCGTCTTGACCGCCGGCATCGCCATGCTCCATGGGAGCCATGCCTCCGGGAACTGGCTGGGTGGGGGTGGTGAGGGGGGCGTCATGCCCCGTGTGCAGAGGGGTGTCGGCGGCCGCTGGCGTGGCGGCGGGTGCTTGCGGGGGCGGCGCGGCGTTGTCGTCGCTGCCATGATGGTGCGCCGCATGGTCTTGCGCCTGAGCGCTGAGCGACTGGGCTTGCGCGGGGAGCGCCGCCCAGGCCGCCAGTGCCAGGGTGAGTAGGGGAAGGGGGGTGGTTTTCATGGTCGATGCGCTGTGGGTCGGGCCGTGCTCAGGACACCACGACCTCGCGGAACATGCCCGCGTCCATGTGGAACATCAGGTGGCAGTGCCAGACCCAGCGCCCCAGCGCATCGGCTGTGACGAGCAGGCTGACGCGCTGGGCCGGCTGCACCGGCAGCGTGTGGCGGCGTGCCAGAAAGCGCCCGTCGGGGCTTTCCAGCTCGCTCCACATGCCGTGCAGGTGCATGGGGTGCGTCATCATCGTGTCGTTGTGCAGGATCACGCGCAGGCGCTCGCCATGCCGGAAGTGCACGGGCCGGGAGTCGCCGAAACTGAGCCCGTCGATCGACCAGGTGTAGCGCTCCATGTTGCCGGTCAGGTGCAATTCGATTTCGCGCCCGGGGCCGCGCGGGTCCAACGGGCCGCCCAGAGTGTGCAGGTCGGCCAGTGTGAGCACGCGCCTGCCGTTGTTGCGCAGCCCGACGCCGGGGTCGTCGAGCGCGGTGCGCGGCATGTCCACGCGCATGTCGGTGCTCGGGCCATATTCGGTGCGGGCATGGCGTACCGTGGTGCTGGGCACAGCGAGGGGGGCGGCAGCCGCCGTGCCCGGCATCGCATGATCGTGCTTCGCATGTTGGCCATGCTCCATTCCATGCGTGTGCTGTATGGCGGGCGTAGCGCCGTGGCCCGGCGCACCTGCGGAGCCGTGCTCCATCCCCATCATGTCGGCCATCGACAGCCACTGGGGTTCGTCCAGCGGCGGCACGGGGGCGCTCAGGCCGGCGCACACGGCCAGCGTACCGCGGGCATAGCCCGTGCGGTCCATGGACTGCGCGAACACGGTGTAGGCGTCATCGCGCGGCGCGACCAGCACGTCGCAGGTCTCGCCGGGGCCGAAGCGAAATTCATCCACCGTGACCGGCTCCACATCGACCCCGTCCACCTGCACGACCTTGAGTTTGAGGCCCGGGATGCGCACGTCGTAAAAGGTGTGGCCGGCACCGTTGATGAAGCGCAGCCGCACGCGCTCGCCGGGGCGAAACAGGCCGGTCCAGTTGCCCGCGGGGGTGCTGCCGTTGCACAGGTAGGTCAAGGTTTGCGCAGACAGGTCGGCCAGGTCGGAGGGGCTCATGCGCATCTGGTTCCACATGCGGCGCTTGTCGAGTGCTGCCGAGAAGCCCTCACGCGAGACATCGCGAACAAAGTCCGCCGCGGTGGGCCGGTGGACGTTGTAGTAGTCGCTCTCGGTTTTGAGCTTCATGAAGACGCGCATCGGGTCTTCGTCCGTCCAGTCCGACAGCAGCACCACATGGTCGCGGTCTGCGCGCAGGGTCTGTGGCCCGGCGGGGTCGATGATGATGGCCCCATAAAGCCCCGTCAGTTCCTGGAAGCCGGAATGCGAGTGGTACCAGTAGGTGCCGCTTTGCTGCACCTTGAAGCGGTAGGTAAAGGTCTCGCCCGGAGCTATTCCCCCAAAGCTCACGCCCGGCACGCCGTCCATCTGGTAGGGCAGGATGATGCCGTGCCAGTGGATGGAGCTCGTCTCGCGCAGCTGGTTGGTCACCCGGATGGTGACCGTCTCGCCCTCGCGCCAGCGCAGTGTGGGCCCGGGCAGCATGCCATTGACGGTGGTCGCCACGCCGGGCTTGCCGGTGAAGTTCACGGGCGATTCGGCAATCACCAGGTGGAACTCGTTGCCCTGCAGCACCGCGGCGCTTGCACCCGCTGCGGGGAATGGCTGGGCCGATGCCCGCGTCGCTGGGAGCGCGAAGCCTGCCAGCACCCCGCCCGCGGCCAGCCCCTGGACGAACCGCCGCCGCGATGGGTTTGGCAAGGCAAAGAGAAACGGCGAAGGGCGCGGCATGGCGGTGAAATCTTTCGTGGGGGCGATGCAAAAATGACCCGATGGGCCAGGGGCGGTGCTGCACATCTGTGCGGGCTGGCCCATCGCGGGCAGTGATTTTGGCCGCTGCTTCACCGCCCATGACAGTGCAATGGACTTTCCGGCAGTCACCGAACTCCCTCGCCGTCATCCCGCGTACGCACCATGCATGGGCGCGCGTGCGCCAAAAACGGTGCGAAAATTGCTTGAGTGCTGTTCTGTTACCGTGTTGCTCGGCTGTACCGCCCGGGTATAGCCGCCGAAGGAAATTTCTCACAAGGAGATTGCGATGCAAAAACGTTCTTTTGCCAAAGCTGCCCTCGCGGCGCTGGCGTTTGCAGCCCTGGGTAGCCAGGGCGCCTTGGCGCAGGCCAACGACACGCTGGCCAAGATCAAGGCCACGGGCAGCGTGACCCTGGGCGTGCGCGAGTCCTCGGGCCTTTCGTACACGCTGGGTAACGGCAAGTATGTGGGCTTTCACACCGAGATGGGCGAGCGCATCCTTGCCGACATCCGCAAACAGCTCGGCTTGCAGAAGCTCGAGATCAAATACCAGCCCGTGACCTCGCAAAACCGCATCCCGCTCGTGACCAACGGTACGGTCGATCTGGAGTGCGGCTCGACCACGAACAACCGTGCGCGCCAAAAAGACGTGGCCTTTGCCGTGACCACCTACGTCGAAGAGGTGCGCATGGCCGTCAAGGCGAATTCGGGCATCCAGTCGATCAAGGACTTGAACGGCAAGACCGTGGCCACGACCACGGGCACCACCTCGGTGCAGACGCTGCGCAAGCACGAGCGCGCCGGCGGCATCGACTTCAAGGAGGTCTATGGCAAAGACCACGCCGACAGCTTTTTGCTGCTCGAATCTGGCCGCGCCGACGCCTTCGTGATGGACGGCTCCATCCTCGCGGCCAACATCGCCAAAGCCAAGAACCCGCAGGACTTCAAGATCGTGGGCGAGGTGCTCTCGGTCGAGCCCATCGCGTGCATGATGCGCAAGGACGACCCGGCCTTCAAAAAGGCGGTCGATGACAGCATCAAGCGCCAGATCGCCGACGGCTCGCTCGCCAAGCTCTACGACAAGTGGTTCATGCAACCCATCCCGCCGACCAACACCGTGATCGGCCTGCCTTTGTCCGAAACCACCAAAGAAGCCTGGGCGCATCCGAACGACAAGCCCATGGAAGACTACGCGCTCAAGAAATAAGCGCGTCACCTGCAGCTGCCCCTTGCATGGTGGTGCATGCGAGGGGCTTTTTTGTGCGGCCTGCGTCGCACCCTGCCCGTGAGGAGGGCTTATGCATTGGGAATGGCAGGTGTTTTGCCAGGACACGCTGGATCAGGAGCCTGTGTCCGGCTGCTTCGGCCACGGCGGCAGCGTGACCTATCTGGACTGGATGTTGTCGGCCTGGGGCTGGACGGTGACGGTATCGCTGCTGGCCTTGCTGATCGCGCTGGTGCTGGGCACCGTGATCGGCACGCTGCGCACGCTGCAGGGGCACCCGCTCGTGGTGCGCCTGGGCAACGCCTGGGTCGAGCTGTTTCGCAACATTCCGTTGCTCGTGCAGATTTTCGTCTGGTACCACGTGGTGCCCGCGCTCGTGCCGGCGCTCAAGGGCGTGCCGGGCTTCGTGCTCGTGGTGCTGGGCCTGGGCTTTTTCACCTCGGCACGCGTGGCCGAGCAGGTGCGCGCGGGCATAGAGGCGCTGCCGCGCGGGCAGCGCTACGCGGCGCAGGCGCTGGGCCTGACGCCCTGGCAGGCCTATCGCTACGTGCTGCTGCCGCAGGCGTTTCGCATCGTCATCCCGCCGCTCACGAGCGAGGCGATGAACGTGTTCAAGAACTCGTCGGTGGCCTTTGCCGTGTCGGTGGCCGAGCTCACCATGTTTGCCATGCAGGCGCAGGAGGAAACCTCGCGCGGCGTCGAGATTTATCTGGCCGTGACCGCGCTGTACGTGGTGTCGGCCTTTGCCATCAACCGCGTCATGGCGCTCATCGAAAAGCGCCTGCGCGTGCCCGGCCTCGTGGTGCCTGGTGCCGTGGGTGGCAGTGTGGGTGGCGGCGTGGGCGGGGGGCATTGAGCATGCAGCTCGACTTTTCTTTCTTCAGCTGGGAGCTGGTCTCCAACTTTGTGCTCAAGGGGCTGTATTTCAGCCTGCTGCTCACGCTGGTGGCCACCGTGGGCGGCGTGGTGCTGGGCACCTTGCTCGCGCTCATGCGCCTGTCGGGCCTGCGCTGGCTGGCCTGGCCCGCGACGATCTACGTCAACGGCATGCGCAGCATTCCGCTCGTGATGGTGATTTTGTGGTTCTTCCTGCTCGTGCCCGCGCTCATCGGGCGGCCCATAGGCGCCGAGTGGTCGGCGGTGATCACCTTCGTCGCGTTCGAGGCCGCGTACTTCAGCGAGATCATGCGCGCCGGCATCCAGTCGGTGCCACGCGGCCAGGTGCTCGCGGGGCAGGCGCTGGGCATGCGCTACGCGCAGGTCATGCAGCTCGTGGTGCTGCCGCAGGCTTTTCGCAACATGCTGCCGCTGCTGCTCACGCAGACCATCATCCTGTTTCAGGACACCTCGCTGGTCTATGCGATCGGCGCCTACGACCTGCTCAAGGGCTTCGAGATCGCGGGCAAGAATTTCGGCCGCCCGATCGAGAGCTACCTCGCCGCGGCCGTGGTCTATTTCGTGCTGTGCTATGCGCTGTCGGCGCTGGTCAAGCGCGCGCAGCGAAAAATCGCCATCGTGCGCTGATGAGAAAGAACCCCATGCAAGCCATGATCGAACTCAAAAACGTCTCCAAGTGGTATGGCCCCGTGCAGGTGCTGACCGATTGCTCCACCACCATCCACAAGGGCGAGGTGGTGGTGGTGTGCGGCCCCTCGGGCTCGGGCAAATCGACGCTCATCAAGACCATCAACGCGCTCGAACCCTTCCAGCAGGGCGAAATCTACGTCGATGGCGTGCCCGTACACGGCCCCAAGACCGACCTGCCACGCCTGCGCAGCCGCGTGGGCATGGTGTTCCAGCATTTCGAGCTGTTTCCGCACCTCTCGGTGACGGACAACCTCACGCTCGCGCAGGTCAAGGTGCTCGGGCGCAGTCCTGACGAGGCCCTGAAACGTGGCCTGCAGATGCTCGAGCGTGTGGGCCTGGGCGCGCACAAGGATAAGTTCCCCGGCCAGCTCTCGGGCGGCCAGCAGCAGCGCGTGGCGATTGCGCGCGCGCTCAGCATGGACCCGATCGTCATGCTGTTCGACGAGCCCACTTCGGCGCTGGACCCCGAAATGGTCGGCGAGGTGCTCGACGTGATGGTGGGCCTGGCGCGCGAAGGCATGACCATGATGGTCGTGACGCACGAAATGGGCTTTGCGCGCAAGGTCAGCAGCCGCGTGATCTTCATGGACGTGGGCGGCCGCATTCTGGAGGATTGCAGCAGGGACGAATTTTTCGACCACCCCGAGGCCCGCCAGCCGCGCACCAAGGAATTTCTGGACAAGATCCTGCAGCACTGAGAAGCTGTGAACGAACCCGCCATGCCCGCTCATACCGCCAAAACACGTCCGCCTTTTTTCAAGCAGAATTGCCTATTTGTGCTTATGTGGTCTGCGTAAGTAGCTGCATAAAAAAGAGCAAACCAGCTTCGTTTTAGTCGATCACGTCGGCAAACAGCTGCTCTGGCGGCAGCTCCAGCCCCACGCTCGCGAGCAACACGGTTTCGTCGCGCGCAAACGGGTGCAGCACCCACAGGCCCTCGGCGCTTTTGCGAAAGCAGTCGGTGCTGCGCGTGTCCAGGTCAATGAGCGCGTATTCCTGCAGGCTCTCGAGGCGCCGGTAGTGGCTGAACTTGAGGCCGCGGTCGTACGCGGCGGTGCTCGGCGAGAGCACTTCGACGATCAGCTTGGGCTCGGTCTTGACGAGCGGGCTCGCCAAGTCGCGCGCACTGCAAGTCACCATCACGTCGGGGTAGAAGTAGCAGTTGGCCGCGGCCACGTGCAGGCGCATTTCGCTCATGTAGGTGCGGCAGGGGCTGCCGCGCAGGTGCTGGCGCAGCGCCATGTAGAGGTTGCCCGACACCGTCACGTGCCGATCCTCGGCGCCGGCCATGGCGAACACTTCACCATTGAGGTATTCGTGGCGCTCGGGCTGTTCGGCCTCCCAGGCGAGGTAGTCCTGCGGCGTGAAAACGGGTTTTTCTGCGGCTTGGCCCATGACAAAGTCCTTTGCCGGTGGATGAGAAGATGAGGTGGCTCAATCGATCACGTCGGCAAACAGCTGCTCTGGCGGCAACTCCAGTCCCACGCTCGCGAGCAGCACGGTTTCGTCGCGCGCAAACGGGTGCAGCACCCACAGGCCCTCGGCGCTTTTGCGAAAGCAGTCGGTGCTGCGCGTGTCCAGGTCAATGAGCGCGTATTCCGCGAGGCTCTCGAGGCGCCGGTAGTGGCTGAACTTGAGGCCGCGGTCGTACGCGGCGGTGCTCGGCGAGAGCACTTCGACGATCAGCTTGGGCTCGGTTTTGACGAGCGGGCTCGCGAGGTCGCGCGCGCTGCAGCTCACCATCACGTCGGGGTAAAAGTAGCAGTTGGCCGCGGCCACGTGCAGGCGCATTTCGCTCATGTAGGTGCGGCAGGGGCTGCCGCGCAGGTGCTCGCGCAGCGCAAAAGCGAGGTTCATGCTGACCGTCACGTGCCGGTCTTCGGCGCCGGCCATGGCAAACACTTCACCATTGAGGTATTCGTGGCGCTCGGGCTGTTCGGCCTCCCAGGCGAGGTAGTCCTGCGGCGTGAAAACGATTTTTTCTGCGGCCTGGCCCATGGCGAAGTCCTCGGTTGGCAAGGGGGCATATTACCGGCAAGCGCCAACGCGGGTGCGACGCTGTCCAATGATTTCAAGCGTTTTTGGCCTTTTGATTAGATACATCAAGCGCTAAAAGCTATGAATAGAGAAGCGTCCACGCCGGTGGGACAATCGCCGCCATGAACACCGCAGCCACGACCCTGACCCTGACCCGCCCCGACGACTGGCACCTGCATGTGCGCGATGGCGCGGCGCTGCACACCGTCGTGCCGCACACGGCGGCGCAGTTCGGGCGCGCGATCATCATGCCCAACCTGCGCCCGCCCGTGACCACGACGGCGCAGGCGCTCGCCTACCGGCAGCGCATCCTCGCCGCCGTGCCAGCGGGCCAGCACTTCGAGCCTCTCATGACGCTGTACCTCACCGACCAGCTCGCGCCCGCGGAGGTCGAGCGTGCGCACGCGGCTGGCGTGGTCGCGGTCAAGCTCTACCCGGCCGGCGCCACGACCAACAGTGATGCGGGCGTGACCGATTTGCGCAAGACCTACCCCACGCTCGAAGCCATGCAGCGCCTGGGCATGCCGCTGCTGGTGCACGGCGAGGTCACCGACCCCGCGGTCGATGTGTTCGACCGCGAGGCCGTGTTCATCGACACGCGCCTGATCCCGCTGCGGCGCGACTTCCCGGCGCTCAAGATCGTCTTCGAGCACATCACCACGCGCGAGGCCGCGCAATACGTGGCCGGCAGCGACGCCTATACGGCCGCCACGATCACCGCGCACCACCTGCTGTTCAACCGCAACGCGATCTTTCAGGGCGGCATTCGCCCGCATTACTACTGCCTGCCCGTGCTCAAGCGTGAGGTGCACCGCCAGGCGCTCGTGCAGGCGGCCACGAGCGGCAGCCCCAAGTTCTTCCTGGGCACCGACAGCGCCCCGCACCCCGCGCACCTCAAGGAGCACGCCACGGGCTGCGCGGGCTGCTACACCGCGCACGCCGCGCTCGAGATGTACGCCGAAGCCTTCGACGCGGCCGGCGCGCTCGACCAACTCGAAGCCTTCGCGAGCTTCCATGGCCCGGCCTTTTACGGCCTGCCGCGCAACCAGGGCCAGGTGACGCTGCGCCGCGAAAGCTGGACGCCGCCCGAGCGCTTTGCCTTCGGTGAGGGCGAACTCAAGCCGCTGCGCGCAGGCGAGGCGCTGCCCTGGCGCTTGGTGGGGCAGGGCGGTTGTTGCGCGTAGCCAGCCGAGGCTCCACATTTCGGCCCCGGCATGTGGGCTTTTTATCCGTAGGGAAATTTTGCTTTTTCCCTTTCTTCTTATCATGCGCCGCTGGCTGCGGCACGTCCTAAAAAGAAAAAAGCACAACATCGCGTGGCTGGGCTGCTTATTGAACCGCCATGCGTCGCCCCTATGTGCGGCGCAGTCGCCCTCATACATTGACGAGGAAAATCCATGAAACGCATCTTTCTGTTCCTGCTGACCAACCTCGCCGTGGTGGTCGTGCTGGGCATCGTTGCCAGCTTGCTGGGCGTGAACCGCTACCTCACGGCCCAGGGAATGAACTTTGGCGCCCTGCTGGGCTACGCCTTCGTGATCGGCTTTGGCGGCGCGATCATCTCGCTGCTCATGAGCAAACCCATGGCCAAGTGGAGCGCGGGCGTGCAGGTGATCACGCAGCCGGGCAACGCCGCCGAAGCCTGGTTGCTCGAGACCGTGCGCCAGCTGGCCGACAAGGCCGGCATCGCGATGCCCGAGGTCGGCATCTTCGAGGGTGACCCGAACGCCTTCGCCACGGGCGCGTTCAAGAATTCCGCGCTCGTGGCGGTCTCCACGGGCCTGCTCGAAAACATGACGCACGAGGAGATCGAGGCCGTGCTGGGCCACGAGATCGCGCACATCGCGAATGGCGACATGGTCACCATGACGCTGATCCAGGGCGTGATGAACACCTTCGTGGTGTTTCTCTCGCGCGCCATCGGCTACGTGGTGGACAGCTTTCTGCGCCGCAATGACGAGCGCGACAGCGGCCCGGGCATAGGCTACATGGTTACCACCATCGTGCTCGATATCGTGCTGGGCTTTCTGGCCGCGATCATCGTCGCCTGGTTCAGCCGCCAGCGCGAGTTCCGTGCCGATGCCGGCTCGGTGCAGCTCTTGGGCCGTCGCCAGCCCATGATCAACGCGCTCGCACGCCTGGGGGGCCTGCACCCGGCCGAGCTGCCCAAGAACATGGCGGCGTTCGGGATCGCGGGCGGCATAGGGCAGCTTTTCAGCACGCACCCGCCGATCGAGGAGCGTATCGCGGCGCTGCAGTCGACGGGGGGCTGAAAAGCGCACTGGCGGCTGAGCCTGCGCTGGCTTGGGCGCAGCCTCAGCCTCAGCCTCAGCCGTAGGCCATGTCCAGCCGGTGGGCGCGCTCGGGCGCAGGCGCGGGCACGCCGAACAGGTGGCAGCCCAGCGCTTCGGCCACGCGGATGCCGTCGACGCCGGCAGACAAAATGCCACCTGCGTACCCGGCACCTTCGCCGGCGGGGTACAGGCCGCGCACATTCAGGCTCTGGTAGTCGGCGCCGCGCGTGATGCGCAGCGGCGCCGAGGTGCGCGTTTCCACCCCGGTCATGAGCGCGTCGCTGCGGTCGTAGCCGCGGATTTGCTGCCCCATGGCGGGCAGGGCCTCGCGCAGGGCCTCCACGGCGTAGCGGGGCAGCATCGTGGACAGGTCGCTCAGGGTCACGCCGGGCTGGTACGAGGGTTGTACCGCGCCCAAGGCGGTCGATGGTCGTGCCGCGAGAAAATCGCCCACGAGCTGGGCCGGCGCCAGATAACCTCCGCCCCCGGCGCGGTAGGCGGCGCTTTCCAGCTGGCGCTGCAGTACCACGCCGGCCAGGGGGTGCACGGCGGCTTGGTCCGCCAGCGCTGCGGCCTCGCGGGCGTAGTGTGCGCCGGCCTCTTCGCCGAAGGCCGCGGCCCATGCTGCCGGGTCTGCGCCTGGAAAATCCTCCGGCCCTATGCCCACCACCAGCCCTGCGTTGGCATTGCGTTCGGCGCGCGAATACTGGCTCATGCCGTTCGTCACGACGCGTTCGGGCTCGCTGGTGGCTGCCACCACCGTGCCGCCCGGACACATGCAAAAGCTGTAAACCGCGCGGCCATTGCGTGCGTGGTGTACCAGTTTGTAGGCCGCCGCGCCCAGCAGCGGGTTGCCCGCATGGCGCCCCCAGCGCGCGCGGTCGATCAGGCTTTGCGGGTGTTCGATGCGCACGCCGATGGAAAACGGCTTGGGCTCCAGAAACACGCCGCGCTGGTGCAACTGCGCAAAAGTGTCGCGCGCGCTGTGGCCCAGCGCAAACACTACCCGGCTGGCGTGCAGCACGTAGTCTTGTCCGCGCTCCAGGTCGTGCACTTGCAGGCCGCGCAGCTGGCGCGGGCCGTGCGCGGACGGCTCGATCAGCACATCCGCCACGCGCTGCGCGAAGCGCACTTCGCCGCCCAGCGCCGTGATGCGCGCGCGCAGCGCCTGCACCACCTTGACGAGTTTGAAGGTGCCGATGTGCGGGTGCGCTGCGTAAAGGATTTCGGGCGGCGCACCGGCCTCGACGAAGGCCTGCATGACGCGGCGGCCGAGGTGGCGCGGGTCCTTGATCTGGCTGTAGAGCTTGCCGTCCGAGAACAGGCCGGCGCCGCCCTCGCCGAACTGCACGTTGGATTCGGCCTTGAGCACGCCGCGCCGCCACAGGCCCCAGGTGTCCTGGGTGCGCTCGCGCACCGGGCACCCACGCTCGAGCACCAGCGGGCGCAGGCCCATCTCGGCAAGCGTCAGCGCGGCAAAGATGCCGCAGGGCCCGAAGCCCACGACCACAGGCCGATCGCCATCGGCCGGGGCCCAGTCCAACGGCGCGGTCGCGGGCGCACGCCACACCATGTCCGGCGTGGGCTGCACGTGCGGGTTTGCCGCGTGCCGTGCGAGCACGGCGGCTTCCTGCGCGGGCTCGGTGAGCGCGACATCGACGATATACACCGCACGCAGCGCAGCACCGCGCGCGTCGAAGCTGCGTTTGTGCACGCGCAACTCGGCAAGCGCGGCGTCGGGCAGGCCCAGGGCTTGGCACACGAGGCCGCGCAGCGCGGCAATGGGGTGTGGCGGCGGCGCACGGTCGGCGGCAGTCTCGGCTGGCGCGTCGGTGGCACGGCGCGCCGCGGTGCGCGCCTCTATGGGCAGGGCTTCCAGCGGGAGTTTGAGCTCGGAGATGCGGATCATGCGACAAGGCCCGTGGCAATCGGGCAAGAATGGAACCCAGATTGTCCATGAGGCGGTGCTTCGCACCTATGCGGGCGCTGGCGGACGTCTGACGGCCATTTTGGCCGCTGCTTCGTCGTCCATGGCACCGGCCATGCACTCCTCAGCAGCGGCCAAACAGCCTCGCCAGCCGCCTCGCCATCATCCCGCATCCTCATGGACAATCTGGGTTGAACCCGGATTGTCCATGAGGCGCCGCTGCGCACCTGCGCGGGTGCTGGTGGACGGCTGGCAGCGGGCGGCCATTTTGGCCGCTGCGCGAGCCGGGCATCATCCGGGCAAAAATCCTTCGACCGACAGATAGCGCTCGCCCGTGTCGTAGCAAAAGCCCAGCACCTTGGCGCCTGCGGGCAACTCGGGAAGTTTTTGCGCGATGGCTGCGAGCGTGGCGCCCGAGGAGATGCCCACGAGCATGCCCTCTTCGCGCGCGGCGCGGCGGGCGTATTCGCGTGCGGGCTCGGCGTCGATCTGGATCACGCCGTCGAGCAAGGATGTGTCGAGGTTCCTGGGCACGAAGCCAGCGCCTATGCCCTGGATGGGATGCGGCGCCGGTGCGCCGCCCGAGATCACAGGCGAAGCCGAGGGCTCGACGGCGAACACCTTGAGGTTTGGGAACTGGGCCTTGAGCACGCGCGCCACGCCCGTGAGGTGCCCGCCCGTGCCTACGCCGGTGATGAAGGCGTCCAGCCCGTCGGGAAAGTCGGCCAGAATCTCCTGCGCCGTGGTTTGCATGTGGACGGCCACGTTGGCCGGGTTCTCGAACTGTTGCGGCATCCAGGCGCCGGGGGTGCTGGCGACCAGTTCCTGGGCGCGCTCGATCGCGCCCTTCATGCCTTTTTCGCGCGGCGTGAGGTCGAAGCGCGCGCCGTAGGCCAGCATCAGGCGGCGCCGCTCTATGCTCATGCTCTCGGGCATCACGAGGATGAGCTGGTAGCCCTTGACCGCGGCCACGAGCGCGAGGCCTATGCCGGTGTTGCCCGAGGTCGGCTCGATGATGGTGCCGCCGGGGCGCAGCTGGCCCGTGCGCTCGGCCTCTTCGACCATGGCGAGCGCGATGCGGTCCTTGATCGAGCCGCCGGGGTTGCTGCGCTCGGACTTGATCCACACCTGCGCGCTGGGGCCGAACAGCCGCTGGATGCGCACGTGGGGCGTGTTGCCTATGGTTTGCAGGATGTTTTCGACTTTCATGGCGTCTCCGGGAAAAGCGGGAAGTGAAGAGGGCCATTGTGAAGCAGCCGATGCGCGGTTGGTGCGATATGGATATGCGCTGCGAAGATAAGCGGCGCTTGATGTGCATCAAGCCGTCATGGCGCCAGCGTGCAACGATCGCGCTGACAATCTGCGTTTCACACTCCACAGGCCAGAACCATGAATTTGCTGCACCACAACATCATTTTGCTGACCATAGGCTGCGGGTTGCTGTTGATTGGCTTTTCGGGCCGCAGATACCGCTGGGGGCCAGGGGTGATGCTCGTGGGCATCATTGGCTTGCTGTTCATGATTGCTTACAACATTTATGGGCTGCTTTATCAGCCCTGATTTGGGATAATCCACCCTGTGAAGCACGCCAGACCGCCGCTGGTGCAAGCTGGGAAACCAGGCACTGGAGGAAGGTCCGGACTGCACAGGACGGCGTAGCAGCTAACGGCTGTCCACCGTGAGGTGAGGATCAGAGCAACAGAGACGAGTCTGGGTGCGCAGCACCCGGGGTGAAACGGGCAATCTCTACGCGCAGCAATACCAAGTAGGCCAGTCTGAAGCCCTCGCGGCTTCGCCCTGTGGTTCCGCAGGGAGCGCTGGCGGGTAGGTAGCACCGAGCCGTGGTGGCGACACCCGGCCCAGATGAATGGCGGTCAGCTTCGGGCGACCGAAGCCACAGAATCCGGCCTATCGGCGTGCTTCACTTTTTCTTTTTCGCCAGATCAGTCATTCCCCGGCTGCATGGCCTCGATGCGCTCCACGTGCGCGAGCAGCGAGCGCTGCGCCATGGGCCAGAGCTGCTCGGGCACGTCGTCGTAGGCGCTGCGCACCCAGTCTTCGAGGCTGCCGTCGGGGTGTGCCTGCATTGCGGCGAGCACTTTGGCCTCGCGCGCGAGGCGGTGCGCCTTGAGGTGCGCGATCGCCTGGCGCGCAAAGCCGAGCACGTGGCCGTGTGCGGGCAGGATGAACTCCACGCCGTGCTGCGCGCACAGCGCGTCGAGCTTGTCGAGCGAATCCAGGTAGTCCGTCATGTGCCCGTCGGGCGGGTTGACGATGGTGGTGCTGCCATTGAGGATGTGGTCGCCGCTGAATAGCAAGGCGTCTTCGCGCAGCAGCAGGCACAGATGGTTGGCCGCATGGCCGGGCGTGTGGATGACCTGCAAAGTATGCGTGATTTTGCCGTCTGGTCCTTGTCCTTCAAGCGTAAGCAGCTCATTGTCTTGTAGTGCCCGGTCGGGCGTGAAGGCCCAGGCCGCCTGCGCCGTGGGGGCCGAGGGCAGGCCCAGCACGGGCGGCCGGGGGCGGCCGTATTGCGCGACCAGCGCGGCGAGCGGTGCGGCGCCCGGCGAATGGTCGGGGTGCGAATGCGTGCACACGATCATGCGGATGTCGCCACCCGCGGCGCGCCAGAGTCTTTCGAGGTGCTCGTGGTCGGCCGGACCGGGGTCGATGGCGATGTAGCCCGTAGCCGGGTCGCCCACGAGGTAGCTGTTGGTGCCGGGGCCGGTCATCACGCCGGGGTTGGGCGCCGTGAGGCGCTGCAGGTTCTTCAAAAGCGGCACGGGCTGCTCGCTTTGCCAGTCCAGCGTGTGGTGCAGCTGTCCGTCGGGGCAGACCAGGGCCAGTTCGCCGTAGGGCATTTCGTCTTCCATGTAGTGCGCGGGCCTGCCCGCGAGCAGGCCGCCGCGCGGGCAGCTGGTCCACAGCGGCTGCTCGCTCGCGCAGGCGCGCAGCACGGCTTCGACGCTGTCGAAGCGCGCGAGGCGCTGCAGCGTGCGTATGGTCGGGAAGATCATGAAAAACTGCCCGGCCTCGTGGCGCGCGAGCGCATCGACGGGGCGCACCCAGACGGGCTCGAACTGCTCGGCCTCGTCGGCCACGGGCGTTTGCCCGGGCGGCATGCGCGCGATGAGAAAGGCCACGTCGAAGCGCTTGGGCATGTCGCGGTCGGTGATCCAGCGCGCGAGCGTATAGACGCCCTCGGCCGCCAGGCGCAGGCCGCGCGCCTGGCACTGCGCGAAGAACGGCGCATGCCGATCCAGCGCTGCAAGGTCGGATTCGTCGGCCATGCGGCCGTCGGCGTGGCGCGCGAGCAGCACGCCCAGCTCTTCGTAGCTCTCGCGGATCGCGGCGATGGCCTGCGTGAGCTGCGCGTCGTCTTGCGTCGGTCGGCGGTCGGCGAGCGCATGTGCCTGTGCGTCTTCGGCGTCTATGCTGCCGCCGGGAAAGACGTAGGCGCCGGGCACGAAGCTGGCCTTGGCCGAGCGGCGCGTCATCAGCACTTCGAACTGGTTTTTGCCGTCGGGGTTGGGCGCGTCGCGCAGCAGCAGGACGGTGGCGGCGGGGCGCGGCGTGACGAGCGCGCGCTGGGGGTGCAGGTATTGGCTGGGGCGTGGCATGTGCCGCATTATGGAGACTGTCGCGGCGCTTGTCTAACGATCGTTTGGTTTGATCTGTGCGCGCAAAGAGGGCGCCAAAAAAGGCCAAGGGCGGCGGGCGAGCCGCGATAATCCGCGCCATGCTGATCCGCTTTACCAAGATGCAGGGTGCGGGCAACGATTTCATCGTGCTCGACGAGACGCAGGGGCGCCTGAACCTCTCGCCCGCGCACTACCGTTTGCTGGCCGATCGCCACTTTGGCGTGGGCGCCGACCAAATTTTGAGCGTGCGGCCCGCGCCCACGCCCGAGGTCGATTTCGAATACGTGATCCACAACGCCGACGGCGGCGAGGTGCAGCAATGCGGCAATGGCGCGCGCTGCTTCGCGCGCTACGTGCGCGAGCGCGGCCTCACGCACAAAGACCGCATCCGCGTGCAAACCCGCGCCGGTGTGATCACGCTGCAGCTCACGCCCGATGGCGAGGTGACCGTGAACATGGGCTGCCCGGTGTTCGAGCCGGCGCGCGTGCCCTTCGATACCCACGACCTGCAGCCCGTGCCCCAGGGTTCAGGGCAAAAATGGCCGCTAACGCTTGATGGACAAGCGCAAGCTGCTCCTGTTTTCGTTAGCGTCGTGTCCATGGGCAACCCGCATGCGGTGCTGCTCGTCGAAGACGTGGATGCGGCTCCGGTTGCGCAGCTCGGGCCCTGGATCGAGCGCCACCCGCGCTTTCCCGAGCGCGTGAACGTGGGTTTCCTGCAGGTCGTGGCGCGCGACCACGTGCGCCTGCGCGTGTACGAGCGCGGCGTGGGCGAGACGCTCGCCTGCGGCACGGGCGCGTGCGCCGCCGTGGCCGTGGGCGTGCGCCTGGGCCTGCTCGACCACGCGGTACAGGTGGACACGCGCGGCGGGCGCCTGCGCATCGCCTGGGGCGGGCGCGACACCGACCCCGTTTTCATGACCGGCCCGGCCACCACCGTGTTCGAGGGCCGGATTCAAATTCCCGACACCCCATGACCACTCCTACGCCACCAACCACCCCGCCTATCGCCCCGATCACCGAGGACGACATCGCCGAGTTTCTCATCCAGACGCCGGGCTTTTTCGAGCGCCATGCCGAGGTGCTCGCGAGCGTGCAGCTCACCAGCCCGCACGGCGGCCGCGCCGTGAGCCTGCAAGAGCGCCAGGCCGAGCTGCTGCGTGAAAAAATCAAGGGCCTGGAGCTGCGCATCATGGACATGGTGCGCCACAGCAGCGAAAACGCCGCCATCGCGCACAAGGTGCACCAGTGGGGCCTGGCGCTGCTGCAGACGGCCGACGCGCACGATCTGCCCCAGGCCGTGGTCGATGGCCTGTGCACCTTGTTCGACGTGCCGCAGGTGGCGCTGCGCGTGTGGGACGTGGCCGAGTCTTACGCGCAAGCGCCGTTCGCGCAGGGCGCGAGCGCCGATGTGCAGGCCTTTGCAAGCTCGCTGACCATGCCGTTTTGCGGCCCCAACCTGGGCTTCGAGGCCACGGCCTGGTTGCCCGACGCGGCGCAGGTGGCGTCGGTCGCGCTGCTGCCGCTGCGCGCTGGCGCCCTCGAAAGCGCCACGCCGGCGCTGGGCCTGCTGGTGCTGGGCTCGCCCGACGCGCAGCGTTTTCAGGCCACCATGGGTACGGAATTCCTCACGCGCATCGCCGAGCTCGCGAGCGCGGCGCTCTTGCGCCTGCGCTGAACGCTACGGAGCGCCGCGCCGCGCCGGGCCGCAACCGCTTTCCTTCGCCACCACCGTGTCCGAACCCGCTTCGACCGCGCCTGTCGCAACTGTGACCACGCCTGCGGCCCCGTCCCCGGCTGAATCTGGCGTACCCGACGCGCGCGTAGCGCCCGCGGAGCCCGCCGTGCAGCGCTACCTCGACTACGTGCGCTACGAAAAGCGCCTGGCCGAGCGCACCTGCACGCTGTACGCGCTGGACCTCGAAAAGCTCGCGCGCTGTGCGGCCGAGGCGGGCATGCCGCTGCTGCAGCTGCAAAGCGCGCACATCCGCCGCAGCGTCGCGCAGATGCACGCCGCGGGGCGCAGCGGGCGCGGCATCGCGCTGATCCTGTCGGGCTGGCGCAGCTTTTTTCGCTGGGCCGTGCGCCAGGGGCTGGTGGCGCACAACCCCGTGCAGGGCGTGCGCGCGCCGCGAGCGCCGCGCCCGCTGCCCAAGGCGCTGGGCGTGGACGAGGCCGTGCTGCTGGCCGATTTCGCCCAGCCAGCGGCCGACCCCTGGCTCGAAGCACGCGACGCGGCAATGGTCGAGCTGCTTTACGGCAGCGGCCTGCGCGTGGGCGAGCTCGCGGGGCTCGACGTGGCGGCCAGCCCCGAGGCCGAGCGGCAGGGGCGCGGCTGGATCGACCTACAAGCTGGCGAAGTGCAGGTGTGGGGCAAGGGCGGCAAGCGCCGCAGCGTGCCCATGGGCGCCGCGGCGCAGCAGGCGCTGCAGGCCTGGCTTGCGCTGCGCACCGCGCCATTTGCGCACGGCGCAGTGGACGCCGCGCTCTTCCTCGGGCGGCGCGGCAAGCGCCTCACCACGCAATCGATCTGGGCGCGCGTGCGCCAGCGCAGCCAGCAGGCAGGCCTGCCAAGCGCCGTGCACCCGCACATGCTGCGCCACTCGTTTGCCAGCCACGTCCTGCAGTCCAGCGGCGACCTGCGCGCCGTGCAGGAGCTGCTGGGCCACGCGAGCATCGCGAGCACGCAGGTCTATACGCGGCTCGACTTTCAGCACCTCGCCAAGGTCTATGACGCCGCACACCCGCGCGCGCGGCGCAAGCCCTAGGAGCCTGTCGGGCTTTGGGCGTCGAAAGCGAGAATGCGCCCCGGCGAGGCCAGTTTTTGCCGGATGCGCAGCCCCATAGTGGTGCTATGGGGCAAGAAGTCGGTAAAAAATGGGCCGCTGCGGTGCATTCGCCGCCGACGATTCCAAAGCCCGACAGGCTCCTAGCTCCACACAGTTCTGATTGGGCGCAGCACGCGCCAGCCTCACCATGAAAACCATCCGCCTGCACCCCGGCAAAGAGCGCTCGCTGCTGCGCCGCCACCCCTGGATCTTCGAGTCGGCCATCGCGCGCGGCGGTGGCGACAGCGGCGAGACGGTGCGCGTGGTTGCGCACGAGGGGCAGTTTCTCGCCTGGGCGGCGTTCAGCCCGCACTCGCGCATCCGCGCCCGCGTCTGGAGCTTCGACGAGACGCAGCGCATAGATGCTTCCTTTTTAGAAGCTGCTTGCGCCCGTTCCATAAGCGCTAGAGCCCGATTTGGCATTCAAAGCGAAGGCCTGCGCCTGGTGCATGGCGAATCCGACGGGCTGCCCGGCATGGTCGTCGATCGCTACGCGGACACGCTGGTCGCGCAGTTCACGAGCGCCGGCGCCGAGCGCCACAAGCAGACGCTGGCCGACGCGCTGCTGCGCGCCACGGGCTTGCGCAAACTCTACGAGCGCTCGGACGCGAGCGCGCGCAAGCTCGAAGGGCTGCCGCCCGCGACGGGCTGGCTGCGCGGCGGCCCGGCCAGTGCCGAGGCGCCTGCGCCGCCGCTCGAGCTGCGCATCCGCGAGCACGCCTGGCAGTTCTCGGTGCACATCGCCGAAGGGCACAAGACGGGGTTTTACCTCGACCAGCGCGACAATCGCCGGCGCTTTGCCGACTACGCCGAGCGCCTGCGCTTTGCGCGCGTGCTCAACTGCTACTGCTACACCGGCGGCTTCACCGTGGCCGCGCTCGCGGGCCTGCGCGCGGCAGGCGTGCAGGGGGCGCAGGTCTGGTCCATCGATTCTTCGGCCCCGGCGCTGACGCGGGCGCGCGCGCACGTGGAGCTCAACGGTTTGGACGCGGCCCAGGCGCATTTCCTCGACGCCGACGTGAACGCCGCGCTGCGCGAGTTCCTGCAACGGGGCGAGCGCTTCGACGCCATCGTGCTCGACCCGCCCAAGCTCGCGCCCACCGTTGCCCACGCCGAGCGCGCCGCGCGCGCCTACAAGGACATCAACCGCCTCGCGCTGCAGCTGCTTGCGCCGGGCGGGGTGCTGTTCACCTTTTCGTGCTCGGGCGGCATCAGCGCCGACTTGTTCCACAAGATCGTTGCCTCGGCCGGCGCCGACGCGGGTGTCGATGCCTACATCCTCGAGCGCCTGGGCGGCGCGCCCGACCACCCGATGACGCTGGCCTTCCCCGAGGGCGAGTACCTCAAGGGGCTGGTGGTGATGCGCAAGGCTTGAGCGCACGCAGAGGATTGCGGGACTACACTTGCCCGTTTCGGGCGCAGGCACGGTGGCGCGTGCCGCACCCTGGTTTTTAGAGAAAGCACGCTTTTGGAGAAAGCAAGCCCATGTCCCTCATTCCCGCGACCATCCTGACCGGCTTTCTGGGGTCGGGCAAAACCACCTTGCTCAAGCGCTTGCTCACGGAGGCCCATGGCCAGAAAATCGCCGTGATCGAAAACGAGTTCGGCGAGGAAAACATCGACAACGACATCCTCGTGACCCAGTCCGAGGAGCAGATCGTGCAGATGAGCAACGGCTGCATCTGCTGCACCATCCGGGAAGACCTGCGTGCCTCGTTGCAGCTGCTGGCCGCCAAGAAGCGCAAGGGCCTGCTCGACTTCGACCGCGTCGTGATCGAGACCACGGGCCTGGCCGACCCCGGCCCCGTGGCGCAGACCTTTTTCATGGACGACGAGGTCGCCCAGAGCTACTTGCTCGACTCGATCATCACGCTGGTCGATGCCAAGCACGCCCAGCAGCAGCTCGACGACCGCCAGGAGGCGCGGCGCCAGGTGGGCTTTGCCGATCAGATCTTCCTCTCCAAGACCGACCTCGTGAGCGCCGAGGACACCGAGGCGCTGATCCACCGGCTCAAACACATGAACCCGCGCGCGCCGATCAAGGCGGTGCACTTCGGGCAGGTGCCGATCGACGAGGTGCTGGACCTGCGCGGCTTCAACCTCAGCGCCAAGCTCGACATAGACCCCGACTTCCTCAAGGAAGAGGGCGACGCGCACGCGCACCACGAGCACGAGCACGAGCACGAGCACGGTGCGCATTGCGACCATCCCTCGCACGGGCATGGCGGGCGCCACCACCACCATGACGACGACGTCAAGAGCTTCGTTTACCGTGCCGAGCGGCCGTTCGATCCGGCCAAGCTGGAGGACTTCCTCGGTGCCGTGGTCAACATCTACGGCCCGCGCATGCTGCGCTACAAAGGGGTGCTGCACATGCTGGGGACCGATCGCAAGGTGATATTCCAGGGCGTGCACCAGCTCATGGGCAGCGACTTGGGGCCGCAGTGGGCGCCGGGCGAGCCGCGCACGAGCAAGATGGTGTTCATAGGCATAGACTTGCCGCAGGACATCTTGCGCCAGGGGCTGGAGCAAAGCCTGGCGTGAAATGCGGGTGTTGCGTGGGGGTGTTTCATTCTTGCCAAGGGCATGCCCACAATGCGCGCGCCTCTATACAATCGCGCCCCGTTGAATGCAAGCCCGCATGCAATCTGACTGTCTGGCAGCCCCATGGGTCGGCCCGGCTCGCTCCACCCCACCGACAGCAAGGAGACAGGAGTCCATTTCCTAAGTCCTAAGCGCTGACCTGCCCAAAGTCCGGCAGTATCCTGGGGGGGCATGGCACTTGCCTTGCGCCCCTGCGCCACCCAGCAGAATGACCTCTTAGCCCGCTCCGCCGCCGTCTTTGCCAGTTTTACGACCATGTCCAGTACCGCATCCGTGCAGCCCAAACCCGTTCTCGTGAAGAAAAACCCCAAGCTCGCCGACCATTGGAAAACCAAGTCGGCCGAGGAGTTGAGCGACGCCGAAGTGCTCGCCATGCCCGACAGCGAATACATGAACGAAAAGCAGCGGGCATTCTTCCGCCACAAGCTTTTGCAGCTCAAGCAGGAAATCCTGCAAAGCGCGGGTGAGACCACCGAGCACCTGCGTGAAGACACGGTGGTGGTGCCCGATCCGGCAGACCGCGCCACCATCGAAGAAGAGCACGCGCTCGAGTTGCGCACGCGCGACCGCGAGCGCAAGCTGCTCAAGAAGATCGACCAGTCGCTCGCACGCATCGATTCGGGCGACTACGGTTACTGCGATGAAACCGGCGAACCCATAGGCGTGGCCCGTTTGCTCGCGCGCCCCACGGCCACCTTGTCGCTCGAGGCGCAGCAGCGCCGCGAACTCAAGCAAAAGCTGTTCGGCGACTGAGGGCCAGAGGCGACGAAGCGCACCGCCACGGGCTAGCCAGAATCATGAGCAAGGAAGAATCCTCTCGCGGGGGCCTGCTGTCCAAGGTGGTGCGCTTCGTGCGCAACCCGACCGTAGATTGGTCTGCGCTCGACACCCTGGCAGTTGAACGTGAGAGTCAGTTCAGCAAGGAGGCGCTCAAGGAGCTGATGGAGCGCAAACGGCGCAATGATTTCGTGCGGCGCCGCGAGTTCGCGCAGCTGCGCCAGCTGCGCCAGCGCGGTATGCAGCAGCCGCAGCGCAATGAAGAGCACGCTGCAGACCCCTCCTGTCTGAGCGAGCTGAACTCGCCGGGCGAACGCGCCGCCACGCTGCAAAAGATCGATGAAATCGAAGCGCAGATGTCGCAGCAGTGGTGGAAGGGGTCAGCCCGCGCGGCGCGGCCTGTCCGACCGATGGAGGCCGCCGACTGGAAGACATCGCAGCCGCCCGGCGACACGACGGTGCGTGCCTTTGCGCCCACCGAGGCTGTCAGCCTGCCGCCAGTGCCTGTGGAATCTTCCGGGGTTTCTGGGTCGCCCGTTGTAGCGCTGCAGCCACCTGAGATGCCCGGCGCGCCGGCGGCGCTGGCGCCCGCTGCGCTGGAGGCGGCGCAAGCCGCGTTCGATGGCACCATCCCACACCCACCTGCGGTGCCAGAGCCACGGCCTGCCGAGGTGGAACCGGAGAAATTCGTGCATGCCCCTGAATTGGAAGAGGCGGCGATCCGCTTCGCCCAAGCGGATTTTGCCGGCGCAGAAAAAGCGCTGCAGGAGGCGTTGGCGCTGAGCCAGCAGGCCGAGCCTGCAGTGCAGGAGGAGTTCTGGCTGGCCTTGTTCGACCTGTACCGTGCGACCGGGCAGGCGGAACGCTTCGACGCGCTGGCGATCGACTTCGCGGCCCGCTTCGGGCGCTCCGCGCCGCTGTGGGTCTCCTTGCCTGAGCAGCTGGGCCAGCCCGGCATCGCGGGTGCCGCCGATGGTATCGGTGCGGCCGCGCACCGCAGCTTTGGCTGGAACGCCCCGCCCACGTTCACGGCGGCGTCGCTGGTGGCGCTGCGTGCGGCGCTCGAACGCGCGGCACCACCCTGGACGCTGAATTGGGCGCGCCTGGCCGCGATCGAACCCGAGGCTGTGCCGCAGCTGACGGCGCTGTTCAGCCGCTGGGCCGAAGACCGCACCGTGCAGCTGGTGTTTGCGCACGCGCAGGTGTTGCATGCGCTGCTGGCCGACAAAACGCCTTCGGGCGAGCGCAGCACACCCGCGGACTGGTGGTTGCTGCGCATGGCCTGCCTGCGGCTCATGGGGCGCGTGGACGAGTTCGAGCTCGCGGCGCTCGACTATTGCGTCACCTACGAAGTCTCCCCGCCCGCATGGGAGCCCCCGCACTGCAGCTGTATCGATGGCGAAGAGCCGCACGCAGCAGACGCTGCGGCCCAGCAGCATGAGGCCTTGCTCCCACAGGGCATGCTCGCGGGCGGCGCCGCCACCTTGTCGCCCTCGGCGTCGATGGAGGCGGATACCGTGCCCACGCTCAGTGGCCAGATCGAGGGCGACTGCAGTGCTCTGCTGCCACCACTGGAGGCGCACCTGCGCCCCGGCGAGCCCTTGGTGATCGATTGCGAGCACCTGATCCGCACGGACTTTGCGGCCGCCGGCACGCTGCTCAACTGGGCCGCCGAGCAACAGGCCAGGGGCCAGCAGCTGCAGTTCGACAAGCTGCACCGGCTGGTGGCCATTTTGTTCAACGTGCTCGGCATCAATGAACATGCCTGGGTGGTGGTGCGCAAAAAGTGAGCCATGGGGCGGGGGGGCTGCGATGGCTCCCCGAGGCTTGCATACGGGCGCCACGGCCCCATCTGACGCAGCTATGCAAGCACCGACCGAATTTCCCACCTTTCACGGCACCACCATCTTGTGCGTGCGCCGCCAAACCGCCGATGGCGTGCAGGTTGCCCTGGGCGGCGACGGCCAGGTCACGCTGGGCAACATCGTCGTCAAAGGCACGGCGCGCAAGGTGCGCAAGCTGCACCACGGCAAGGTGCTCGCGGGCTTTGCCGGGGCCACGGCCGATGCCTTTACGCTGTTCGAGCGCTTCGAGGCCAAGCTCGAAAAACACCAGGGCCACCTGGTGCGCGCCGCGATCGAGCTCACCAAAGACTGGCGCACCGACCGCGTGCTGCGCCGCCTCGAAGCCATGCTGGCCGTGGCCGACCGCGAGGCCTCGCTGATCATCACGGGCAACGGCGACGTGCTCGAGCCCGAGCATGGCATCGTCGCGATAGGCTCGGGTGGTGCCTACGCGCAGTCGGCGGCCAAGGCCTTGCTCGACCACACCGAGCTGCCCGCGCACGAGGTCGTAAAAAAATCGCTGGAGATCGCCGGGGAGCTGTGCATCTACACCAACATGCACCACACGATAGAGACGCTGTGAGTCTGTCGGCTTCCTGCAAGCTTTGAATTTGATAGCTGCTAGCGCTTGATACATAAGCACTTGTGGCGCTTTTGATGCAAATACCATGTCGTCCATGACCCCCCAGGAAATCGTCTCCGAGCTTGACCGCCACATCGTCGGCCAGGCGGCGGCCAAGCGCGCCGTGGCGATCGCGCTGCGTAACCGCTGGCGCCGCCAGCAGGTCGATGCGGGCCTGCGCCAGGAGATCACGCCCAAGAACATCCTCATGATCGGCCCCACGGGCGTGGGCAAGACCGAGATCGCGCGGCGCCTCGCGCGCCTGGCCGACGCGCCGTTCATCAAGGTCGAGGCGACCAAGTTCACTGAAGTCGGCTATGTGGGCAAGGACGTGGACAGCATCGTGCGCGACCTCGCCGAGGTCGCCGTCAAGCAGATGCGCGAAGCCGAAATGCGCAAGGTGCGCACGCTGGCCGAAGACGCCGCCGAGGAACGCATACTCGACGTGCTGATTCCGCCCGCGCGCACCGGCGCCGAGCCCGCCGACAGCACCGCGCGCCAGGTGTTTCGCAAGAAGCTGCGCGAGGGCCTGCTCGACGACAAGGACATCGACATCGAGCTGGCCGAGAGCCGGCCCACGCTCGAAATCATGGGCCCGGCCGGCATGGAGGAAATGGCCGAGCAACTGCGCGGCATGTTCAGCCAGCTCGGCCAGGACAAGCGCCGCTCGCGCCGCCTCAAGATCGCCGAAGCGCGCAAGCTGCTGACCGAGGAGGAGGCGGCCAAGCGCGTCAACGAGGAGGAAATCCGCACGCGCGCGCTCGCCAATGCCGAGCAAAACGGCATCGTCTTCATCGACGAGATCGACAAGGTTGCCGCGCGCCAGGAAACGAGCGGCGCCGACGTCTCTCGCCAGGGCGTGCAGCGCGACTTGCTGCCGCTCGTCGAGGGCACTGCGGTGTCCACCAAGTACGGCATGGTCAAGACCGACCACATCCTGTTCATCGCCTCGGGCGCGTTCCACCTGGCCAAGCCGAGCGACTTGATTCCTGAGCTGCAGGGGCGCTTTCCGATCCGCGTCGAGCTCGAATCGCTCTCGGTGCAGGACTTCGAGGCCATCCTCACGCAGACGCATGCCAGTCTGGTCAAGCAGTATCAGGCGCTGCTCGCCACCGAGGGCGTGCGGCTGGAGTTCTTGTCCGAAGGCATCACGCGCCTCGCGCATATCGCCTTCGAGGTCAACGAGCGCACCGAAAACATCGGCGCGCGCCGCCTGGCCACGGTGCTCGAGCGGCTGCTCGACGAAATCAGCTTCGAGGCCACGCGCCTCGCAGGTCAGACCGTGACCATAGACGCCGCCTACGTCGATGCGCGGCTGCAAAGCCTGAGCCAGAACGAAGACCTGTCGCGCTACATCCTCTGAGCAAGCCAACCGCGTGCGCGGCCCAGATGTCCCTGGGCTTGCGCGCCGAGCACGGCGCCGCGGTGCGCTGCCCACCATGCCTGCTAGGAGCCTGTCGGATTTTGGAATCGTCGGCTGCGAATGCGCCGCAGCGGCCCATTTTTTGCCGGCTTCTTGCCCCATAGCACCACTATGGGGCGGCGAATCCGACAAAAACTGGCCTCGCTGGGGCGCATTCTCGCTTTCGACGCCCAAAGCCCGACAGGCTCCTAGCTGGGTCGGCCTCGAGGCCGTTCCCTTCTCTGCATGTGCCACGTTCAAAGCCTGCGCTAAGTGCTTATACAGCAATGGTTTTCCTTTTTCCGTCGTTTGCGTTTGGCGGATAAGTCCTTGATTTCATTACAAAAAAATCCCGCAAGAGCCCTTGCGCGGTTGGCTTTTCCTGCTACAGTGCAAAAAAGTGCAATGAAGTGGTGAAAAGTGCCATAAAACTCCGATTTCCGGGGTGCGGTGGCTTCAACCAAGCTGGGGAATCTTCGTCGTGTTCCAGGGTGCCTCGTCGCTGAGCCTCGATGCCAAGGGGCGGCTGTCCGTGCCGACCCGGCACCGCGACGTCCTGCTCGCGACGGCGGCTGGTCAGCTCACGATCACCAAGCACCCGCATGGCTGCCTGATGGTGTTCCCGCGGCCCGAGTGGGAAAAATTCCGCGAGCGCATCGCCCAGCTGCCCATGTCGGCGCAGTGGTGGAAGCGCATCTTCCTGGGCAACGCGATGGACGTGGAAATGGACGCCACGGGCCGCGTGCTGATTTCGCCCGAGCTGCGTGCGGCGGCCGGCATCAGCAAGGAGTCCATCCTGCTCGGCATGGGCAGCTACTTCGAGCTCTGGGACAAGGCCAGCTACGACGCGCAGGAAGCGCAGGCCATGCAGGGCGAAATGCCCGACGTCTTCAAAGATTTTTCTTTCTGAGAACCTGTTCACGCTCTTTTCATGGGGTACGCATGGCAGCAAACGGTCACGATCTAGGCGCCCGGCGCCGCCCATGCTGGCGGCCTGGGCAAGGCGGGCAACGACGAGCGTGGCCGTTTGCTGTCATGCCCTTCGGGTTGTCCCGCAAAGGCAGCGTCTGCAGCGTTGCCCATCCTCGCCGCACATCAGTGCGGCTTGCGGTGGGCGCCTTGCATCCACTGCCTTTGCGGGACAACGTACCCCATGAAAAGAGCGTGAACAGGTTCTGAGGAACGCGGTGAACCAGCAGCTGCAGCACACCACGGTCCTTCTCGAAGAGGCCGTGCAAGCCCTGTTGGGCGGCGCGGGCCCCGCGCCTGCGGGCCTGTGGGTCGATGCGACCTTCGGCCGCGGCGGGCACGCGCGGCGCATCTTGCAGCGCCTGGGGCCGCAGGCGCGCCTCTTGGCGTTCGACAAAGACCCCGAGGCCGTCGCCGCCGCGGCGCAGATCGACGACGCGCGCTTTGCCATTCGCCACGAGGGTTTTGCGCACCTGGCCGATCTGCCTGCGGGCAGCGTCCGCGGCGTGCTGATGGACCTGGGCGTGAGCTCGCCGCAGCTCGATGCGGCCGAGCGCGGCTTCAGTTTTCGTTTCGATGGGCCGCTGGACATGCGCATGGACCCCACGCGCGGCCAGAGCGTGGCGCAGTGGCTGGCCGAGGCCGACGAGGGGCAGATTGCGGAGGTGGTACGTGATTACGGCGAAGAACGGTTTGCTGGCGCCATTGCAAAGGCGATTGTTGCTCGGCGCGCGCAGCAGGGAGCGCTCACGCGCACCGGCGAGCTCGCCGAACTCGTGGCTGGCGCGGTCAAGACCCGCGAGCCTGGGCAGCACCCTGCCACGCGCACCTTTCAGGCTTTTCGGATTTTCATCAACGCCGAACTGCAGGAGCTGCAACAAGCGCTAGAGGCGAGCCTCAGGGTGCTCGCGCCGGGCGGGCGGCTCGTGGTGATCAGCTTTCACTCGCTCGAAGACCGCATCGTCAAGCAGTTCATCGCGCACCACTCCAAGGAGGCGTTCGACCGGCGCACACCGTTTGCCGCGCCCGCGCCGCTGCGCCTCAAGGCATTGGGGCGCATACGCCCCGGCGCGGATGAGCTGGCCGCGAACCCGCGCGCGCGCAGCGCCATCCTGCGCGTGGCCGAGCGCACGGAGGTGCCCGCATGACGCGCCTGAACCTCGTGCTGCTGCTCGCGGTGTTGGCGAGCGCGTTTTACGTGGTCAACCTGCAGTACGAATCGCGGCGCCTGTTCACCGAGCTCGACCGCGCCAAGGCCGAGGCGCGTCGCCTCGAAACCGAACACCAGCGCCTGCAGGTGGAAAAGCGCGCGCAGGCCACGCCGCTGCGCGTGGAAAAAATCGCGCGCACGCAGCTGCAGATGCGCACCGCCACGCCGGCGATCACGCAGTACGTGACCGATCCGGCGGCGGAGTCTGCGGCTGAATCGGCGCAAGCGGGCCAAGGAGCCCGGCCATGAGACGCAGCGTGCGCTATGCCTCGAGCCCCTTGCTCACCAGCCGCACGCCGCTGTGGCGCAGCAAGCTCATCGTCGCGCTGCTCGCGCTGGGCTTCGTCGGCCTGGCGGCGCGCGCGGCTTACGTGCAGGTGCTCGCAAACGACTTTTTTCTGCGCCAGGGCGAGGTGCGTTTTGCGCGCACGCTCGAACTGCCCGCGCACCGCGGCCGCATCCTGGACCGCAACGGCCTGCTGCTGGCTTCGAGCGTGCCCGCGGCGAGCATCTGGGCCATCCCCGAGGACGTGGAGCAGGACGACCCCGAGGTGCGCGCCAAACTGCCAAAGCTGGCGCAGCTGCTGGGCATGTCGCTCTCGGATTTGCAGCGCAAGCTGGCCGACGAAGACAAGACCTTCGTCTGGATCAAGCGCCAGCTCGACTGGGACGTGGGCCAGCAGATCGTCGCGCTCGACATCAAGGGCATCTACCTGCGCAAGGAATACAAGCGCCAGTACCCCGAGGGCGAGGCGGCCGCGCACATCGTGGGCTTTACCAACGTCGAAGACCGGGGCCAGGAGGGCATGGAGCTGATCTTCAACCAAGACCTCGCGGGCAAGCCCGGCTCGCGCCGCGTGATCAAGGACCGCATGGGACGCATCGTCGAAGGCGTGGGCGAGGACATGCCGCCGGTCGATGGGCGCGACATCCAGCTGTCCATTGACAGCAAGGTGCAGTTCTTTGCCTACCAGAAGCTGCGCGACCAGGTGCAGGAGCACAAGGCCAAGGCCGGCAGCGTGGTGGTGCTGGACGCGCACACGGGCGAGGTGCTGGCGCTTGCCAATTACCCAAGCTACGTGCCCGATGACCGCCGCAACCTCACGGGCGAGCAGCTGCGCAACCGCGCGCTCACGGACGTGTTCGAGCCCGGCTCGACCATGAAGCCCTTCACCATCGGTCTGGCGCTCGAAACCGGGCGCGTGCGCCCCGACACCATCATCGACACCAATCCGGGGCGCATCACCATCACGGGCTCGACGATTTCGGACACGCACAACTACGGCGTGCTCACCGTGCAAGGGGTGATCCAGAAGTCGAGCAACGTGGGCACAACCAAGATCGCGATGCAGATGTCGCCGCGCGAAATGTGGGAAACCTTCTCCGCCGCGGGCTTCGGGCAAAAGCCGCAGCTCGCATTCCCCGGCGTGGTCAGCGGCCGGCTGCGCCCGTACAAGACCTGGCGCCCGATCGAGCAGGCCACCATGTCCTATGGCTACGGCCTCTCGGCCAGCTTGTTCCAGATGGCGCGCTCGTACACCGTGTTTGCCAATGGCGGGCGGGTGATTCCGGCCACCATGCTCAAGAGCAGTACGCCCGCGGTCGGCGTGCCGGTGTTTTCCGAGCGCACGGCCGACGAGGTTCGCAAAATGCTGCAGATGGCCGCTGGCCCGGGTGGCACGGGGCAGAAGGCGCAGACCGTGGGCTACTCGGTGGGCGGCAAGTCCGGCACGGCGCGCAAGCAGCAGGGCAAGGGCTACGCCTCGGGCAAGTACCGCTCGTGGTTCACCGGCATGGCGCCGATCGACAAGCCGCGCATCATCGTCGCGGTGATGATCGACGAGCCGAGCAACGGCCAGGTCTATGGCGGCCTGGTCGCCGCGCCGGTGTTCAGCGTGGTGGTGCAGCAGACGCTGCGCCTCATGGGCGTACCGCCCGACATGGATGTGAAGCCGCAGATCGTCGCCGACGTGGAGGAGCCGCTGTGATGCACCTCTTGCGCGACGCCGCCGAAGCCGTGCAATGGCTGCGCACGCAGCTTGCCGGGCGCGGCACGCTGCAGACCGACAGCCGCCTGATTGCGCCCGGCGACGCCTTCATCGCCTGGCCCGGCGCCGCAACGGACGGGCGCGCGCATGTGGCCGACGCCCTCGCGCGCGGCGCTGCGGCCTGCCTGGTCGAGCAAGATGGTGTGGAAGCGTTTGCGCTCGCTGCGCGCCACCCCGATGCCGCTATCGCGGCGCTGCCCGGGCTCAAGGCCGCGACTGGCGAGATCGCCGCGCAGTGGTTCGGCCACCCCTCGGCGCAGCTCGACGTGCTCGCCATTACGGGTACCAACGGCAAGACCAGCACCGCCTGGTGGCTCGCGCATGCGCTCTCTAAAATAGAGCTGCATGGACATGCTGGATGCGGTCTCATAGGCACTTTGGGCATGGGAACGCCAGGCCGGCTCGAAGGCTCTGGCATGACCACGCCCGACCCCGTGCGGCTGCAGCGCGCGCTGCGCCAGATGGCCGATGAGGGGCTTGCGGCCTGCGCCATCGAGGCGTCCTCGATCGGCCTGGCCGAGCAGCGCCTGGCGGGCACGCGCATTCGCGTCGCGGTGTTCACCAACTTCACGCAAGACCACCTCGACTACCACGGCGACATGGACGCCTACTGGTGCGCCAAGCGCACGCTGTTCGACTGGCCGGGGCTGCAGGCCGCGGTGATCCACCTCGACGACGCCCAAGGTGCGCGCCTGCACGCCGAGCTTGAAGGCGAAGTGCGTGGCTGCGCACTCGACCTCTGGGGCGTATCCGTGCCCGTGGCGCAGCAGCCGCCTGCCGCAGGCGCGCGCCTGTGGGCGCAGGACCTGCACTTCGACGCGCAGGGCATCGCCTGCACGGTGTGCGAAGGCGCGGCGCGTCACCCTTGGCAGCCGCGTGTGATGGGGCGCTACAACCTGCAGAACCTGCTGGGCGTGCTCGCGGTGCTGCGCAGCCTGGGTGTGGCGCTGCCCGAGGCGCTGCGCGCGTGCGAGGCGCTGCCGCCCGTGCCGGGGCGCATGCAGCAGGTGCCGGCCGAGCACGGGCAGCCGCTCGTGGTGGTCGATTACGCGCACACGCCGGACGCGCTCGAACAGGTCTTGCTCGCGCTGCGCCCCATGGCGCAGGCGCGCGGCGGGCAGCTGTGGTGCGTGTTCGGCTGCGGCGGCGAGCGCGACGCGGGCAAGCGCCCGCAGATGGGCGCCGTGGCGCAGCACCGCGCCGATTGGGTGGTGGTAACGAGCGACAACCCGCGCCGCGAAGACCCGGCGGCCATCATCCACCAGATTCTGCTCGGCACGATCGCGGGCGAGACCGTGCGCGCCGAGCCCGACCGCGCCGCCGCGATCGCGCTCGCGCTGGCCGAGGCCGACGCTGCCGACGTGGTGCTGATCGCGGGCAAGGGCCACGAGGACTACCAGGAGATCGCGGGCCGGCGTGTGCCGTTTTCCGACCTGGCGCAGGCGCAGGCCGCGCTCGCTGCGCGTGGGGGTTCGGCATGATGCGGCTGCAGCAGGCTTTCGACTTCATCCGCGCGCGCATGCCCACGGCGCGGCTCGTGGGCGTGGATGCGGCGGGCGCGGCAGCCATCGTGCTGCAGCGCGTACACACCGACACGCGCACGCTGCAGCCGGGCGACCTGTTCGTGGCGCTGCGCGGCGCGCGTTTCGACGCGCACGACTTTGTGCCCCAGGCGCGCGCGCGAGGCGCCGTGGCCGTGGTGGCCGAGCGCGGGCTCGAAGCCGCGGGCCTGCCCGGCATCGAAGTGCCCGACAGCACGGCCGCGCTGGGCGCGCTCGCCGCGGGCTGGCGCGCGCAGTTCACGCTGCCGCTGATCGCCGTCACGGGAAGCAACGGCAAGACCACGGTGACGCAGATGATCGCGTGCATCCTTGCCGCCTACGCGGGTGAGGCGGCCTTTGCCACGCGCGGCAACCTCAACAACGCCATCGGCGTGCCGCAAACCCTGCTGCGCCTCACGGCCGCGCACCGCGTGGGCGTGGTCGAGCTGGGCATGAACCACCCGGGCGAAATCGCCTACCTGGCCGAGCTGGTGCGCCCCACGGTGGCGCTGGTCAACAACGCGCAGCGCGAGCACCTCGAATTCATGCACACCGTGGAGGCCGTGGCGTGCGAAAACGGCGCCGTGCTGGCCGCGCTGCCCGAGAGTGGCGTGGCCGTGTTCCCGGCGCAGGACGCCTACACGCCGCTGTGGCGCAGTCTGGCCGCGGGGCGGCGCTGCCTGAGCTTCGGTGGCGCCGGGGCCGACTTCGAATGCACGCGCGCCGTCTGGGAGCAGGAAGAAACGCAAGGGCAGCCGGGCGCGCGGCAAGCCGCCTGGAGCGTGCAAATGCGCACGCCCGCGGGGCCGCTCGCCTGCCGGCTGCATATCGCGGGGCGCCACAACGTGATGAACGCGCTCGCCGCTGCGGCCTGCGCGTTCGCCGCGGGGGTGCCGCCGGACGCCATCGCGCAGGGGCTCGCGGCCTTTCGGCCCGTGGCGGGGCGTTCGCGTGCGTTCGGCCTGCAGTTTGGCGGGCGCGAGATCACGGTGGTCGATGACAGCTACAACGCCAACCCCGACTCTGTGCGCGCGGCCATCGCCGTGCTTGCCGAGTTGCCCGCGCCACAGCTGCTCGTGCTCGGCGACATGGGCGAAGTGGGCACGCAAGGCCCGCAGTTCCACGCCGAGGCCGGCGCCCAGGCGCGCGCCGCGGGCATCAGCGGGATTTATGCGCTGGGCGAGCTCGCCGCGCACGCGGTGCGCGCCTTCGACCCGGAAGGCTGCGGCGCGGGCCGGCATTTCGACAGCATGGCGGCATTGCAGGGCGCCGTGCGCGCCGCTTTGCCAAACCTTGGCAGTGTGCTCGTGAAAGGATCGCGCTTCATGAAAATGGAACAGGTGGTGCAGGCCCTCGCGGCCAGCGTCGAGGCCGCCGCGCCCACGCCGGTCAGCGCGGCTGCAGTGGCCGCTGCCACTTCATCCCCTTCATCCCCAGCCGGGGCCGCAGGTGCCGCATGCTGATCTGGCTCGCGCAATGGCTGCAGGGCTGGTCGCCCGAGTTCGGGTTCCTGCGCGTGTTCCAGTACCTGAGCTTTCGCGCCGTGATGGCCGCGCTCACGGCGCTGCTCATCGGGCTGGCCGCGGGGCCCAAGGTGATCCGGCTCCTCACTGCGCTCAAGATCGGCCAGCCCGTGCGCGAATACGCGATGCAGTCGCACCTCGTGAAAAGCGGCACGCCCACCATGGGCGGCGTGCTGATCTTGCTCGCACTCACGGCGTCCACGCTGCTGTGGGCCGATCTGTCGAACCGCTTCGTCTGGATCGTGCTCGTGGTTACGCTGGGCTTTGGCGCGATCGGCTGGGTGGACGACTGGCGCAAGGTGGTGCGCAAAGACCCCGAGGGCATGCGCTCGCGCGAGAAGTATTTCTGGCAGTCGCTGATCGGCCTGCTCGCGGCGCTGTACCTGGTGTTCGCGATTTCCGGCAATTCCAACGTGCGCGTGCTGGAGCTGTTCATCACCTGGGTGCAATCGGGCTTTGCGCTCGACCTGCCGCCCAAGGCGGGGCTGCTGCTGCCGTTCTTCAAGGAAGTCAGCTACCCGCTGGGCGTGTGGGGCTTCGTCGTGCTGACCTATCTGGTCATCGTCGGCGCGAGCAACGCCGTGAACCTCACCGACGGGCTCGACGGCCTGGCCATCATGCCGGTGGTCTTGGTGGGCTCGGCGCTCGGGGTGTTTGCCTACGTCGTGGGCAATGCGGTGTATTCCAAATACCTGTTCTTTCCGCACATCCCCGGCGCGGGCGAGCTGCTGGTGTTTTGCTCGGCCACCGCGGGCGCGGGGCTGGCCTTTTTGTGGTTCAACGCCTACCCGGCCAAGGTGTTCATGGGCGACGTGGGCGCGCTCTCGCTCGGCGCGGCGCTGGGCACGGTGGCCGTGATCGTGCGCCAGGAGATCGTGCTTGCCGTGATGGGCGGCATCTTCGTCGTCGAGGCGCTCTCGGTGATGCTGCAGGTGGGCTGGTTCAAGTTCACCAAAAAGCGCTACGGCGCGGGCCGGCGCCTGTTCCAGATGGCGCCGCTGCACCACCACTTCGAGAAAAAAGGCTGGCAGGAAACGCAGGTCGTGGTGCGCTTTTGGATCATCACCATGCTGCTGTGTCTGGTGGGGCTTTCGACCCTGAAACTGCGATGAACAACCCCGCCACCACTTCCTTTGCCAAGTTTGCCCCGGCGCTCGCGCGCTGGCAGGGCGCGCGCGTGCTCGTGCTGGGCCTGGGCGCGTCGGGCCTGGCGATGGCGCGCTGGTGCGCGCGCTTGGGCGCGCAGGTCACGGTGGCCGACACGCGCGCGGCACCGCCGCAGCGCACCACGCTGCGCGCCGAGCTGCCGCAGGTCGCGTTCGTGAGCGGCGCGCTGGACGCGGCGCTGCTGCGCGCTCAGAACTACGCCGCCGTGCTGCGCTCGCCGGGGCTGAGTCCGGCGTCGATAGCTCCTCTATTAGAAGCTGCCAGCGCAGAATCCATCTGCGTTTTGGGCGAATTGGACTTGTTTTCTGAAGGCTTGCAGGCGCTGCGTGCGCAGACCGGCTATGCGCCTGCCGTGCTGGCCATCACGGGCACCAACGGCAAGACCACGGTGACCTCGCTGACCGGCCAGCTCGTCGTGCGCGCGGGCAAAAGCGTGGCCGTCGCGGGCAACATCGGGCCGACGCTGCTCGACACCTTGAGCGCACACATGGATGCGGGCAGCTTGCCCGAAGTCTGGGTGCTCGAACTCTCGAGCTTCCAGCTCGACGGCGTACAGGGCTTCGAGCCCACGGCGGCCGCGGTGCTCAACATCACGCAAGACCATCTTGACTGGCACGGCAGCCTGCAAAGCTACGCGGCGGCCAAGGCGCGCATCTTCGGCCGGCACGCGCTCATGGTGCTGAACCGCGAAGACCCGCTGGTGATGCAGATGCTGCCCGTCGTGGCGCCGGCTGCATCCAACGCTGCCGTGGGCAAGGCGCGGGCGCAAGCGGCGCCGCAGCGCGCCTACCTGACCTTCGGCGGCGACCTGCCGCGCCGCGCGGGCGACTTCGGCATCGAGGTGGTACACGGCATGGCCTGGCTCGTGCGCGCGCAGCCGCAGGAAAACACCGAAAACGCTGCGCCGCGCCGCCGTGCGCGGGCGGGCAGCGACGCCGACGCACAGACGCCGCTGCAGCTGCAGCGCCTCATGCCCGCCGACGCGCTGCGCATCCGTGGGCGCCACAACGCCGTGAACGCGCTCGCCGCGCTCGCGCTTGCTACTGCTGCGGGCTGCGGCCTCGCGCCCATGCTCTATGGCCTGCGCGAGTACCGCGGCGAGCCGCACCGCGTGGAGCCCGTGGCCATCGTCGCCGGGGTCGAGTATTTCGACGACAGCAAGGGCACCAACGTGGGCGCGACCGTGGCCGCGCTCAGTGGCCTAGGAGCCTGTCGGGCTTTGGGCGTCGAAAGCGAGAATGCGCCCCAGCGAGGCCAGTTTTTGCCGGATTCGCAGCCCCATAGTGGTGCTATGGGGCAAGAAGACGGTAAAAAATGGGCCGCTGCGGCGCATTCGCAGCCGACGATTCCAAAGTCCGACAGGCTCCTAGGGGCCGAGCGCCGCATCGTGCTGATTTTGGGCGGCGAAGGCAAGGGGCAAGACTTCACGCCGCTCGCCCAGCCCGTGGCGCGGCACGCGCGCGCCGTGTTTCTGATCGGCCGCGATGCGCCGCGCATCCGCGCCGCGCTGCAGGGCACGGGCGTGCCGCTGCGCGACGCTGCGAGCCTGCCCGAGGCCGTGCAGCAGGCCGCGCAGCACGCGCAAGCGGGCGACGCCGTGCTGCTCTCGCCGGCCTGCGCGAGTCTGGACATGTTCCGCGACTACGCGCACCGCGCCGAGGTGTTCCGCGCGGCGGTGCGCGCGCTCGCACTGGACGCGGGGCAGGATATGGAGGGCATGGCATGAGCCGCGTGCTCGAATCCATGAGCCTCTGGCAGCGTTTTGCCGCCTGGGCTGGCGCGCGCTTCGGCGGTATGCCGGCGCAGGCCGCGGACCGCCTGCCCGTGCGCGTAGGTGGCACCGAGTACCGCCAGACCAGCGCCACACCCGCGCGCGTGCTGGGGTTTGATCAGACCTTGCTGTGGGTGGTGGTGGCGTTGCTCGCCTGGGGACTGGTGATGGTGTATTCGGCCTCGATCGCGCTGCCCGACAACCCGCGCTTCGGCAAGATCGCGCACACGCATTTCGTCATGCGCCACGCGATTGCGCTGGGCCTGGGCTTTGTTGCGGCGCTGCTGGCGTTTCAGGTGTCCATGAACACCTGGGAGCGCGTCGCGCCCTGGCTGTTCATCGCCGCGCTGATGCTGCTCATCCTGGTGCTGATCCCGCACGTGGGCACGGTGGTCAACGGCGCGCGCCGTTGGCTGCCGCTGGGCATCATGAATTTCCAGCCGTCCGAGCTCGCCAAGCTCGCCGTGGTGATCTACGCGAGCGACTACATGGTGCGCAAGATGGAGGTCAAGGAGCGCTTTTTTCGCGCCGTGCTACCCATGGGCGCGGCCGTGGCCGTGGTGGGCATGCTGTTGCTGGCCGAGCCCGACATGGGCGCGTTTTTGGTGATCGCCGTGATCGCCATGGGCATTTTGTTCCTCGGCGGGGTGAATGCGCGCATGTTCTTCGTGATCGCGCTGATCCTCGTCGTCGCCTTCGGGCTCATGATCGGCCTGTCGCCCTGGCGGCGCGAGCGCATCTTCGCCTACCTTGACCCCTGGAGCATGGAGCACGCGCTGGGCAAGGGCTACCAGCTCTCGCACGCGCTGATCGCCATCGGCCGCGGGCGCATTTTTGGCGTGGGCCTGGGCAACAGCGTGGAAAAGCTGAACTGGCTGCCCGAGGCGCACACCGACTTCCTGCTCTCGGTGATCGGGGAAGAGTTTGGCCTCGTCGGCGTGCTGACGCTGATCGTGCTCTTTTTCTGGCTGACGCGCCGCATCATGCACATAGGCCGCCAGGCGATCGCGCTGGACCGCGTGTTCGCGGGGCTGGTCGCGCAGGGCGTAGCGATCTGGATCGGCTTTCAGAGCTTCATCAACATGGGCGTGAACCTCGGCGCCCTGCCCACCAAGGGCCTGACGCTGCCGCTGATGAGCTTCGGCGGCTCGGCCATCCTCATGAACCTCGTCGCGCTCGCGGTGGTTTTGAGGGTGGACTATGAAAACAAACTGCTCATGCGCGGAGGCCGCGTATGAGCAGTTTGTTTCGGCAAAACAAGCTGCGGCAGCGCGCAAGCGCTGCAAGGCGCGCAGCGCCGGTGCGCGGAGGCCGCGTATGACGCGCAAGACGGCCCTCATCATGGCGGGCGGCACGGGCGGGCATATCTTTCCGGGCCTGGCCGTGGCGCAGGCGCTGCGTGCGCGCGGCTTTGCCGTGCACTGGCTGGGCGCGCCCGGCAGCATGGAAGAGCGCCTCGTCGTGCCGCAGGGCTTCGCCTTCGAGGCGGTGGATTTTTCTGGTGTGCGCGGCAAGGGCCTGGGTACGCTGGTGCGCCTGCCGGGGCGCCTGCTGCGTGCGCTCGCGCAAGCGCGCGCGGTGCTGCGCCGCGTGCAGCCCGACGTGGTCGTGGGGCTGGGCGGCTACATCAGCTTTCCGGGCGGGCTCATGGCCGCGCTGGCGCGCAAGCCGCTGGTGCTGCACGAGCAAAACTCCATCGCCGGCATGGCGAACAAGCTGCTCGCGCGCCTGGCGGATCGTGTGTTCACGGCCTTCCCCGAGGCGCTGCCGGGCGCGCAGTGGGTGGGCAACCCGCTGCGGGAGGCGTTTTTGCGCCAACCCGCGCCCGCCGCGCGCTTTGCCGATCGCAATGGCCCGCTGCGCTTGCTCGTGGTGGGCGGCAGCCTGGGGGCGCGCGCGCTCAATGAGATCGTGCCGCAGGCGCTCGCGCTGATGGCGCCCGAAGCCCGTCCGCGGGTCACGCACCAAAGCGGCGCCGCGCAGCTCGAAGCCCTGCGCGCGCACTACGCCGCTGCGGGTGTGCAGGCCGAACTCACGCCCTTCATCGAGGACACGGCGAGCGCCTTTGCCACCGCCGACGTGATCGTCTGCCGCGCGGGCGCGAGCACCGTGACCGAGATCGCCGCCGTGGGCGCGGCCGCGATCTTCGTGCCCTTTCCGTTCGCGGTCGATGACCACCAGACGCGCAATGCGCGCTTTCTGACCGACGCGGGCGGCGGCTGGCTCGTGCCGCAGCAGGAATTGAGCCCTGAAAAACTCGCCACAATGCTATCGAATCTAGATCGCCTCACGCTGATGAACACTGCGCAAAAGGCCAAAATGATGCAAAAAACAGAAGCCACACAGGCCATCGTCGCCGCGTGCGAGGAGTTCGCCGCATGAAGCACGCCATCCGCCACATCCACTTCGTCGGCATCGGCGGCGCCGGCATGAGCGGCATTGCCGAAGTGCTGCATAACCTGGGCTACGCCATTTCGGGCTCGGACCAGGCCGACAGCGCCACGCTGCGCCGCCTCGCGGCCCTGGGCATACGCACTGCGGTGGGGCACGACGCCGCGCACATCGCCGACGCCGACGCCGTGGTCACCTCCACCGCGGTCAAGCCCGACAACCCCGAGGTGGTCGCGGCGCGCGCGCGCAAGATTCCCGTGGTGCCGCGCGCGCTCATGCTGGCCGAGCTCATGCGCCTCAAGCGTGGCATCGCGATCGCGGGCACGCACGGCAAGACCACGACCACCAGCCTCGTGACCAGCGTGCTTGCCGAGGCCGGGCTGGACCCGACCTTCGTGATCGGCGGGCGCCTGAACAGCGCGGGCGCGAACGCGCGCCTGGGTCAGGGCGACTACATCGTGGTCGAGGCCGACGAATCCGACGCGTCCTTCCTCAACCTGCTGCCCGTGATGGCCGTGGTCACCAACATCGACGCCGACCACATGGAAACCTACGGGCACGACTTCGGGCGGCTGAAAAAAGCCTTCGTCGAGTTTCTGCACCGTATGCCGTTTTACGGCGCGGCCATTTTGTGCCTCGAAAGCCCCGCGGTGCGCGAGATCTTGCCCGAAGTGACCTGCCCGGTCACGAGCTACGGCTTTGCCGAGGACGCGCAGGTGCGCGCCGTCGAGGTGCGCGCCGAAGGCGGGCAGATGCGCTTCACGGTGCAGCGGCGCAACGGCGTGCAGCTGCCCGACCTCGACGTGGTGCTCAACCTCGCGGGCGCGCACAACGTGCTCAACGCGCTCGCCGCCATCGCCGTCGCGGTCGAGCTCAACATTCCCGACGAGGCCGTGCTGCGCGCGCTCGCGGGCTTCAAGGGCGTGGGACGGCGCTTTCAGCGCTATGGCGAGCTGCCCGCGCAGGGTGGCGGCAGGTTCACGCTGATCGACGACTACGGCCACCACCCGGCCGAGATGGCGGCCACGCTCGCGGCGGCGCGCGGCGCGTTTCCGGGCCGGCGCCTGGTGCTGGCCTTCCAGCCGCACCGCTACAGCCGCACGCGCGACTGCTTCGAGGACTTCGTGCAGGTCATCGGCAGCGCAGACGCCGTGCTGCTCACCGAGGTCTATGCCGCGGGCGAGGCGCCCGTGGTCGCAGCCGACGGGCGCACGCTCGCGCGCGCGCTGCGCGTGGCCGGCAAGGTGGAGCCCGTGTTCATCGCCGACGTGGCCGAGCTGCCGCAGGCCATCGCCGCAAACGCGCGCGCCGGTGACGTGGTGCTGTGCATGGGCGCGGGCTCGATCGGGGCCGTGCCCGCGAAAGTCGTCGCATTGCTACAACCCAAGGAGCTGCTTGCGCAGGTGGAACAAGCGCTATGAGCCATTTTGACCTCAAACTCCACAGTATCGACGTGGCCGCACTGGGCAAGGTTGCCGTGCTCCTGGGCGGCACCTCGGCCGAGCGCGACATCTCGCTGATGTCGGGCCAGGGCGTGCTGCAGGCGCTGCGCGTGCGCGGCGTCGATGCGCATGCGTTCGACCCGGCCACGCAGGAGCTCGGCGCGCTCAGGCAGCAGGGCTTTGCGCGCTGCTTCATAGCGCTGCACGGCCGCCACGGCGAGGACGGCACGGTGCAGGGCGCGCTCGAGCTGCTGGGCATTCCCTACACCGGCTCGGGCGTGCTCGCTTCGAGCGTGGCCATGGACAAGACCATGACCAAGCGCCTGTGGCGCGCCGACGGCCTGCCCACGCCCGACTGGCGTCAGGTGGCCAGCGCCGACGAAACCGTGCAGGCGCTGCAGGCGCTGGGCGCGCCCATGATCGTCAAGCCCGCGCGCGAAGGCTCGACCATAGGCCTTACCAAGGTGCACCTGCCGCACGAGTGCGCCGCCGCCTACGCGCTCGCCGCGCGCTACGACCCCGAGGTGTTGTGCGAGCAGTTCATCGCAGGCGACGAAACCACCTGCGCTGTGCTCGGCACGGGCGCACAGGCGCGCGCGCTGCCGCTGATCCGCATCCTTGCGCCCGGCGGCAACTACGACTACCAGCACAAATACTTCACCGACGACACGCAGTACCACTGCCCGAGCGGCCTGCCCGAGGCCGAGGAGCATGCGCTGCAGGAGCTGGCGCTCGCGGCCTACCGCAGCCTGGGCTGCCGCGGCTGGGCGCGCGCCGACATCATGGTGCGGGAAGGCGACCGCATGCCCTTTTTGCTCGAAATCAACACCTCGCCGGGCATGACGGGCCACTCGCTCGTGCCCATGGCGGCGCGCGCCGCGGGCCTCAGCTACGAAGACCTGTGCCTGGCCCTGCTCGCCACCGCCACGCTGGACACGCCGCCCGGCGCCACCTGGGGAGGCGCACCGCAATGAATGCCCCGCTGCCCGTGCCGCCGGATGTCAAGCTCATGAACCTGACCGCATCGGTCGTGTTCGTGGGCTGCGCCGCGCTGCTGCTGGCGGCGCTGGTCTGGCGCGTGCTGCACGCGCCGGCATTTGCGCTCACACGCATCGTTGTCGAGGGCGAGCTCGAGCACAACAACCCGGTCACGCTGCGCGCCAACGTCGCGCCACAACTTACGGGCAATTTTTTCACCATGGACTTGCATGCCGTGCGCGCGGCCTTCGAGCAGGTGCCCTGGGTGCGCACGGCCACGGTGCGGCGTGAATTCCCGGCCAGCCTGCGTGTGCACCTGCAGGAATACCGCCCGGTGGCCTATTGGGGCCCCGAAGGCAGCACCACCATGGTGGACCGCGAGGGTGAGGTGTTCGAGGTGAACACAGACATGGTCGATGAAGACCTGCCGCGCCTCATCGCGCCCGAGGGCCACGCGCTCGAAATGTTGCAGGTGCACGCGCTGCTACAGCCGGTGTTCGCGCCGCTCGGGCTGCAGGTGCAGACGCTCGCGCAAAGCGGGCGCGGCGGCTGGCGCGCCACGCTGGACAGCGGCGCCGTGGTCGAGCTCGGCAGCGGCACGCCGCAGGAGCTGGTGCAGCGCGCGCAGCGCTTCGTGCGCACCGTCACGTCGGTGGCCGCGCACTACGGCCGGCGCGTCGATGCACTGGAGTCGGCCGACCTGCGCTACCCGAGCGGCTACGCGCTGCGCCTGCGCGGCGTGAGCACCGTGACCGAGGGCGCGCCGCCAGGCGCGAAGCCAAAAAGTGGCAAGAGTGGGCAGCGCGGGCAAAGCGAAAACATCGACAAAGGCAGGCACTGAGATGGCAAGAGAATACAAAGATGTGGTGGTGGGGCTGGACATAGGCACGGCCAAGATCATGGCCGTGGTGGCCGAGGTGCTGCCCACGGGCGAGCTCAAGCTCGCGGGCCTGGGCGTGGCGCCGAGCAACGGCCTCAAGCGCGGCGTGGTGGTGAACATCGAGGCCACCGTGCAAAGCATCCAGCAGGCGCTCAAAGAGGCCGAGTTCATGGCCGACTGCAAGATCCAGCGCGTCTATACCGGCATCACGGGCAGCCACATCCGCGGCCTGAACTCCAGCGGCATGGTCGCCGTCAAGGACAAAGAGGTCACGCCCGCCGACGTGGCGCGCGTGGTCGAGACGGCCAAGGCCGTGAACATCTCCTCCGACCAGCGTCTGCTGCTCGTCGAGCCGCAGGAGTTCGTGATCGACGGCCAGGACGTGAAAGAGCCCATCGGCATGAGCGGCATCCGCCTCGAAGCCAAGGTGCACATCGTGACCGGCGCGCAGAGCGCGGCCGAAAACATCATCAAGTGCGTGCGCCGCTGCGGCCTCGAGGTCGAGCAGCTGCTGCTCAATCCGCTGGCATCGAGCCAGGCCGTGCTCACCGACGACGAACGCGAGCTCGGCGTGGCCGTGGTGGACATCGGCGCGGGCACCACCGACGTGGCCATTTTCACGGGCGGCGCGATCCGCCACACGGCGGTGATCCCGATCGCGGGCGACCTCATCACGAGCGACATCGCGATGGCGCTGCGCACCCCCACCAAGGACGCCGAAGACATCAAGGTCGAAAGCGGCTGCGCCAAACAGCTGCTCGCCGACCCCGAGGCGCAGGTCGAGGTGCCCGGCCTGGGCGACCGCGGCCCGCGCATGCTCGGCAAGCAGGCGCTGGCCGGCGTGATCGAGCCGCGCGTGGAAGAAATTTTCGCGCTCGTGCAGCAGGTGGTGCGCGAGTCGGGCTACGAGGAGGTGCTCTCCTCGGGCATAGTGCTCACGGGCGGCAGCAGCGTCATGCCCGGCATGGTCGAGCTCGGCGAGGACATCTTCCTCAAGCCCGTGCGCCGCGGCGTGCCCAAGTATGCGAGCGCGCTCGCCGACATGGTCGCGCAGCCGCGCGCCGCCACCGTCATGGGCCTGCTCGAAGAAGCGCGCCTGGCGCGCCTGCGCGGCTTCAAGGTGGCGCAGAAAAGCGGCTCCATGAAGACCATGCTGGGCCGCGTCAAGGACTTCATCGTGGGGAACTTCTGACCATGCAGCCCACCATCTGGCACCCGCGCGGCCCGCGCCGCCGCATTCCGCGCGGCCGCTGGCGCAGCACCGGCCCGCCGCGCACTGCAGCGCCCCCTTGTTGCCACCGTTTTTTGTTTTCCTTTCCTTTTTTCTTCCATCCGCACACACGCGAAACCAGCGCGTCACATCCCAAGGAGCAAGGCCATGAGCATCGAAATGATTGAAGTCGAAGAGTTCAACCAGGGCACCCAGATCAAGGTGATCGGCGTGGGCGGCGGCGGCAGCAATGCCGTCGAGCACATGATCGGCCGCCAGGTACAGGGGGTGGAGTTCATCGCCGCGAACACCGACTCGCAGGCGCTCACGCGCAGCTCGGCGCACCGCGTCATCCAGCTCGGCCAGAGCGGCCTGGGCGCGGGCAGCAAGCCCGACAAGGGGCGCGACGCCGCCGAAGCGGCCGTGGAGGACATCCGCAGCGCCATCAGCGGCGCGCACATGCTGTTCATCACCGCAGGCATGGGCGGTGGCACGGGCACGGGCGCCGCGCCGGTGATCGCGCGCGTGGCCAAGGAAATGGGCATCCTCACCGTGGGCGTGGTCACCAAGCCCTTCGAATGGGAGGGCGGGCGCCGCATGAACAATGCCGACAGCGGCCTGGCCGAACTCGAGGCCAACGTCGATTCGCTCATCGTTGTGCTCAACGAAAAGCTGCTCGAAGTGCTGGGCGACGACATCACACAGGACGAAGCCTTCGCGCACGCCAACGACGTGCTCAAGAATGCCGTGGGCGGCATTGCCGAGATCATCAACGAGTACGGCCAGGTGAACGTGGACTTCGAGGACGTGCGCACCGTCATGGGCGAGCCGGGCAAGGCCATGATGGGCACGGCCACGGCCACCGGGCCCGACCGCGCGCGTATCGCCGCCGAGCAGGCCATCGCCTGCCCGCTGCTCGAAGGCATAGACCTGTCGGGCGCCAAGGGCGTGCTGGTGCTGGTCACGGCAAGCAAGGGCAGCCTCAAGCTGTCCGAGTCGCGCCTGGCCATGAACACCATCAACGCCTATGCCTCGCCCGATGCGCACGTGATCTTCGGTGCGGCCTACGACGACAGCCTGGGCGACGCCATCCGCGTGACCGTGGTGGCCACGGGGCTGTCGCGCCCGAACACGCGCCGCCAGCCGATTTCGGTGGTGCAGGGTGGCCTGCGCACCGGCACGGACAACCTGTCCTTTGCCATGCCCGGCGGCGGCGTTGCCCCCGCAGCGGTCGTGTCCGGCATACCCACCGACTACGGCAACATGAAGACGCCCAGCGTATGGCGCAACAACCGTGCTGCCTCTACGGCGGCAGCGCGCGTGGATGCGCTTTCCATGGGCGGCATGGAGGAGGTCGAAATCCCCGCATATCTGCGCAAACAGGCCGACTGATCTGCCTAAATAGCTATCACGGCGATAGTGGCAGAGCGCAAGTGCGTGCTGTCATGGCGGCGTAAAATTGCGCCATGCTCCAGCAACGCACCCTCAAGACCCTGACCCGCGCCGTGGGCGTAGGCCTGCACAGCGGGCAGCGCGTGGAGCTCACGCTGCGTCCGGCTCCGCCCGATACGGGCATCGTGTTTCGCCGCATCGACCTGCCCGAGCCCGTGGACATTCCGGTCAGCGCCGAGGCCGTCACCGACACGCGCATGGCCTCGACCATAGGCAGCGGCCACGCCAAGGTGCACACCGTGGAGCACCTGATGTCGGCCTGCGCGGGCCTGGGGCTGGACAATCTTTACGTGGACATTACGGCCGAAGAGGTGCCCATCCTCGACGGCTCGGCCGCATCGTTCGTCTTTTTGCTGCAAAGTGCCGGCATCGTGCTGCAAAACGCACCGCGGCGCTTCATTCGTGTGCTGTGCCCCGTCGAAGTGCGCGAAGGCGAGGGCGTGCAGGCCAAATGGGCGCGCCTTGATCCCTACCACGGCTTCAAGCTCAGCTTCGAGATCGATTTCGACCACCCCGCCGTCGATGCCACGGGCCAGCGCGTCGAGTTCGACCTGGGCTCGGGCCGCTACAGCCGCGACATCGCACGCGCGCGCACCTTCGGCTTCACGCGCGACGTCGAGATGATGCGCGCCAACGGCCTCGCGCTGGGCGGCGGCCTGGACAACGCCATCGTCATGGACGACTACAAGGTGCTCAACAGCGAGGGCCTGCGCTACGACGACGAATTCGTCAAGCACAAGATCCTCGACGCCATGGGCGACCTGTATCTGCTGGGCAAGCCGCTGCTCGCGGCCTACAGCGCATTCCGCTCGGGTCATGCGCTCAACAACCAGTTGCTGCGCGCGCTGCTGGCCGAGCGCAGCGCGTGGGAGCTCGTGAGCTTCGATGACGAGCGCGAGGCGCCGCGCGGCTTCGCGCAGCCGGTGCCGGCGTGGTGAGCGGCGCCCGGACTGTTCAGAACAAATGACGCTACATGCTTGAAAGGCAGTCTGCTGCCCCCATGTGGTGTTTTCTTTGCCGTTCGGCCGATGCGTCGCACGGTCTCTAAGGGTTTAGGCGCTGTGGTAAGGTGCCGGTTTACAACAATAGTTGAACACGGAGAATATCGTGAGCAATAAAGGTCAGCTTCTTCAAGACCCCTTCCTCAACGCCTTGCGCCGCGAGCATGTGCCCGTATCGATCTACCTGGTCAACGGCATCAAGTTGCAGGGGCAGATCGAATCCTTCGATCAATACGTGGTGCTGCTGCGCAACACCTTGACCCAGATGGTCTACAAACATGCCATCTCCACCATCGTTCCAAGCCGCCCGGTGAATTTTTCGCTCGCCGAGACTGCCGACGCCGAAGGGGGCGGTCACTGATTGACCGAAGCATCTCTCGCTGAAAAACCGGCCGTGCGCGGCGCTGCTGCGGCGGCGCCAGCAGCCCTTGCGCCGGTACTGCTGGTGGGCGTGGACTTCGGTCTGCCGCATTTCGATCACAAGCTCGAAGAATTGGGCCTGCTCGCAGAAACCGCGGGCATGCAGCCCGTGGCGCGCCTCACCTGCAAACGCAAGGCGCCCGACGCCGCGCTCTTCGTGGGCAGCGGCAAGGCCGAAGAAATCCGCACGCTCGCACACATGTACGGCGCCGCGGAGGTGCTGTTCGACCAGTCGCTGAGCCCGGCGCAGCAGCGCAACCTGGAGCAGCACCTGGGGCTGCCCGTGAACGACCGCACGCTGCTGATCCTCGAAATCTTCGCGCAGCGCGCGCGCAGCCACGAGGGCAAGCTGCAGGTCGAACTCGCGCGCCTGCAGTACCTGAGCACGCGGCTCGTGCGGCGCTGGTCGCACCTGGAGCGCCAGCGCGGCGGCATAGGCGCGCGCGGCGGCCCGGGCGAGACGCAGATCGAGCTCGACCGGCGCATGATCGGCCAGGCCATTTTGCGCACCAAGGAGCGCTTGGCCAAGGTCAAGCGCCAGCGCGCCACGCAGCGGCGCCAGCGCGCACGGCGCGACACCTTCAATATCTCGCTCGTGGGCTACACCAACGCGGGCAAGTCCACGCTGTTCAATGCGCTCGTGAAGGCGCAGGCCTATGCGGCCAACCAGCTGTTCGCGACGCTGGACACCACGACGCGCCAGCTCTACCTTGCGGACGCGCAGCGCTCGGTGTCGCTGTCGGACACGGTGGGCTTCATCCGCGACTTGCCGCACGGCCTGGTCGATGCCTTCGAGGCCACGCTGCAGGAGGCCGTCGATGCCGACCTGCTGCTGCACGTGGTCGATGCCGCAAACCCGCATTTCCCCGAGCAGATCGCGCAGGTGGAGCGCGTGCTCGCCGAAATCGGCGCCGCGCAGGTGCCGCAGCTGCTGGTCTTCAACAAGCTCGACGCCCTGGCTCCAGAGCAGCGGCCCGCCGCGCTGCAGGATGTCTATGAGCGCGTGGGCCAGCCCGTGGAGCGCATTTTCGTGAGCGCGCGCACAGGCGAGGGGTTGGAGCTGCTGCGCGCGCAACTGGCGCGCACGGTGCTTGCTGCCGGCGCGCCGGGCAGCGAAGGGCCAGAGCCCCCAGATACCGCAGGTGAATGCCCCTGATTGGGCACAATGCCGGCCGATGTCATCCAAGAAGCAGAGATTTTGCGCATGAACTTCCGAGACTCAGCCCCGGCTTTGTGGTTCCGGCTGCGGGGTATGTTCAATTTGAATGATCCCCGTTGGGGCCGCGGCGACGACAAGCCGCAGGACGGCAACCGCCCCGACGCCGAGCGCCCGCCCACGCCGCCGGGGCGCGGCCAGGGGCCGGGCCAGCCGCCCGATCTCGACGAGCTCTGGCGCGACCTCAACCGCAAGCTCGGCAACCTGTTCGGCGGGCGCGGCGGCGCCGGCGGCAATGGCAAGGGGCCGGGGCGCCCGGGGGGCGGCCTCAGGCCTGACGGCAAGAGCGCGGGCCTGGGCCTTGGGCTGATTGCGGGCATCGTGTTCGTGATCTGGCTGGGCTCGGGTTTTTTCATCGTGCAAGAGGGCCAGCAGGCCGTCATCACGCGCTTTGGTAAATACCAGAGCACGGTTGGTGCAGGCTTCAACTGGCGTCTGCCCTATCCGATCGAGCGCCACGAAACCGTGTTCGTGACGCAGATGCGTTCCGTCGACGTGGGGCGCGACTCGGTCATCAAGAGCACGGGCCTGCGCGACTCTGCCATGCTGACCGAAGACGAGAACATCGTCGAAATCAAGTTCGCCGTGCAATACCGCCTCAACGATGCCCGTGCCTGGCTGTTCGAGAGCCGCAGCCCGGCTGACGCCGTGGTGCAGGCCGCCGAGACGGCCGTGCGTGAAGTCGTGGGCAAGCTGCGCATGGACGCGGCGCTCTCGGAAGAGCGCGACCAGATCGCGCCGCGTGTGCGCAGTCTGATGCAGACCATTCTCGACCGCTACAAGATCGGCGTGGAAGTGGTAGCGGTGAACCTGCAGCAAGGTGGTGTACGCCCGCCCGAGCAGGTGCAGGCGGCGTTCGACGACGTGCTCAAGGCCGGCCAGGAGCGCGAGCGCACCAAAAACGAGGCCCAGGCCTACGCCAACGACGTGGTGCCGCGCGCCGTCGGCACGGCCTCGCGCCTCAAGGAGGAGGCGCAGGGCTACAAGGCGCGCATCGTCGCCCAGGCGCAGGGCGATGCGCAGCGTTTTTCCTCCGTGCTCACCGAGTACCAGCGTGCGCCCCAGGTCACGCGCGATCGCCTGTATCTCGAAGCGATGCAGCAAATTTACGGCAACGTGACCAAGGTGCTGGTCGATGCGCGCCAGGGCTCGAACCTGCTGTACCTGCCGCTCGACAAGCTGCTGCAAAGCACGACTCAGCCTGCGCAGGCGGCCGAGGCGCCTGCGAGCGCGGCAGCCAATCCCGCTGCGGGTTCAGCGCCCGCCACAGGGCCGGCGCCGGCCGCCAATTTCCCGAATGACAACAGCCGCGCGCGTGACTTCGGCCGCACGCGCGAGCGCGAATCCCGCTAGGAGCCGTCCCCGTGAACAGAGTCGGATTTATCGCTGCGAGCGCCCTGATCGTGCTCGTTTTGCTGAGCTCCATGTTTTTCGTCGTGGACCAGCGCCAGTTCGGCATGGTGTATGCGTTAGGTCAGATCAAGGAGGTGATCACCGAGCCTGGCCTGCATTTCAAGCTGCCGCCGCCTTTCCAGAATGTTTCCTACCTCGACAAGCGCCTGCTCACGCTCGACAGCATGGACACCGAGCCCATGCTCACGGCGGAAAAACAGCGCGTGGTGATCGACTGGTATGTGCGCTGGCGCGTCTCCGAACCCACCGACTACATCCGCAACGTGGGCCTCGACGAAAACGCCGGCGCCCTGCAGCTCAACCGCGTGGTGCGCAACGCCTTTCAGGAAGAGATCAACAAACGCACCGTGAAGGAACTGCTCTCGCTGCAGCGCGAGGCGCTGATGGCCGACGTGAAGAAAGAAGTGCTCGAGGCCGTGCGCGGCGCCAAGCCCTGGGGCATAGACGTGGTCGATGTGCGCATCACACGGGTCGATTACGTGGAGGCGATCACCGAATCGGTGTATCGGCGCATGGAAGCGGAACGCAAGCGCGTGGCGAACGAATTGCGATCCACGGGCGCGGCCGAGGGCGAAAAAATCCGCGCCGACGCCGACCGGCAGCGAGAAATCACCATTGCCGGCGCCTACCGCGACGCGCAGAAAATCAAGGGCGAGGGCGACGCCGAGGCCGCGCGCATCTACGCCGAGGCGTTCGGCCGCGACCCGCAGTTCGCACAGTTCTACCGCAGCCTGGAGGCGTACAAGGCGAGCTTCCACAACAAGAGCGACGTGCTCGTGCTCGACCCTGCCGCGTCCGACTTCTTCAAGGTCATGCGCGGCGGTGCAGGCGCCGTGGCCGCGCCCGCACGCAAGTGAGTGTGGGTTCGGTAGCCTTCGCTGGATCGGTGCAGCATGTCGGATTCGCTCTGGACGGCCTTCGCGCTGGTGTTGGTGATCGAAGGGCTGCTGCCTTTTGTCTCGCCAGCTGCCTGGCGGCGGGTATTTCAGCAGGTGCTGGCCTTGCGCGACGGGCAGATCCGCTTTTTCGGCCTACTCAGCATTTTGCTGGGCCTGGCCTTGCTGGCGCTCTGAAAACCTGTAGCGTACATGCAGCATGGAGACGGCAGTCACACGGCGTTCACATGAGCGCTCCACGTATCGCCTGCCGGTAGAATCCCTTTTTTAACCAAGTCCCCTTCCCATGTCCGCCTGGCTGTTGCCGGATCACATTGCCGACGTCCTGCCCTCCGAAGCCCGGCACATCGAAGAGTTGCGCCGCGACCTGCTCGACACTGCGCGCAGCTACGGCTACGAGCTCGTCATCCCGCCGCTGGTGGAGCACCTCGACTCTTTGCTCACGGGCACGGGCGAGGAGCTCGGCCTGCAAACCTTCAAGCTCGTCGATCAGCTCTCGGGCCGCAGCCTGGGCGTGCGTGCCGACACCACGCCGCAGGTCGCGCGCATCGATGCGCACCTGCTCAACCGCCTTGGCGTCACGCGCCTGTGCTACTGCGGCCCGGTGCTGCACACACGCCCCGACAAGCCGCACGCGACGCGCGAGCCGCTGCAGTTCGGTGCCGAAATCTACGGCCACGCAGGCAAGGAGGCCGACCTCGAGGCGCTGCAACTGGCGCTCGCATGCCTGCGCGTGGCGCAGGTGAAAGCGCTGCAGATCGATTTGGCCGATGTGCGCATCGTGCACAGCCTGCTCGCGGGCGTGCCGCATGATGCCGCGCTGCTGCAAAGAATCCATGCCGCGCTTGCCGCCAAAGATGCCGCTGAACTAGCTGCACTCACGCGCGACTTTCCGCCCCGCTCGCGCGAAGGGCTGCGCGCGCTGCCGCAGCTGTACGGTGATGCCACCGTGCTGATTGAGGCAGAAAAAGCCTTGCAAGGCGCACCAGGGCTGCATAATCTGCTATCAGATTTGCGCTGGCTGGGCGAGCGCCTGCACGGTGTGCGCGTGAGCTACGACCTCGCCGACCTGCGCGGCTACGCCTACTACAGCGGCGTGCGCTTCGGCATCTATGCGCCCGGCGCGAGCGACGCGCTGGTGCGCGGCGGGCGCTACGACGAGGTGGGCGCGGTGTTCGGGCGCAACCGGCCCGCCGTGGGCTTCAGCCTGGATGTGAAGCAACTCGTCGCCGTCGTGCCGCCGCGCGCGCCCAAGGCGGCCATACGCGCGCCCTGGGACGAGTCGCACGACGTGCACGCCGCGATCGCGGCCCTGCGCCAGGCGGGCGAAACCGTGGTTTGCGTGCTGCCCGGGCACGAGAGCGAGGTCGATGAATTCCACTGCGACCGCGAACTGGTGCACGTGGCCGGCGCATGGCGCGTGCAAACCCTGGGCCCGGCAGCGCCGGCTGACAGTGGCTCCCTCAAGAACTGAATCGGGTTGGAAATGAAAGCAAGCAAAGGCCGCAACGTGGTCGTGGTCGGCACCCAGTGGGGTGACGAGGGCAAGGGCAAGCTGGTCGATTGGCTCACCGAGAGCGCGCAGGGTGTGGTGCGCTTTCAGGGCGGGCACAACGCCGGGCACACGCTGGTGATCGGCGGCGTGAAAACAGCGCTGCACCTGATCCCCAGCGGCATCATGCGCCCAGGGGTCCAGTGCTACATCGGCAATGGCGTGGTGCTCTCGGTGGGCAAGCTGCTCGAAGAAATCGTGGGGCTGGAGCGCGCCGGCGTCGAAGTGCGCTCGCGCCTGCGCGTGAGCGAGGCCTGCCCTTTGATTTTGCCTTTCCACGTGGCACTCGACATGGCCCGCGAGGCCGCACGTGAGCAGGGCGGCAGCGAAAAAATCGGCACCACGGGCCGCGGCATAGGCCCTGCGTACGAGGACAAGGTCGCGCGCCGCGCGCTGCGCGTGCAAGACCTGCGCCACCCTGAGCGCTTTGCCGCCCGGCTGCGCGAATTGCTCGCGCTGCACAACCATGTGCTGACGAGCTTCCTCGGTTCGCGCAACTTCGACTTCGGCCCTGGCCTGCAGCCGTACATGCAGGAAGGCGCGGTGCAGTTCGATGCCGTCTATGAAGAGGCCATGCAGCATGCCGCGCTGCTCGCGCCCATGATGGCCGACGTCTCGCGCGAGCTCAACGATGCACATGCAGCCGGTGCCAATCTGCTGTTCGAGGGCGCGCAGGGCACGCTGCTCGACGTCGATCACGGCACCTACCCTTACGTCACCTCGAGCAACTGCGTCGCGGGCAACGCCGCAGCGGGCGCGGGCGTGGGGCCGGGGCTGCTGCATTACGTGCTCGGCATCACCAAGGCATACTGCACGCGCGTGGGTGGCGGCCCCTTCCCGACCGAGCTCGACTGGCAGACCCCCGGCACGCCGGGCTACCACATGAGCACCGTGGGCGCCGAAAAAGGCGTCACCACTGGGCGCAGCCGGCGCTGCGGCTGGTTCGATGCGGCGCTGCTCAAGCGCAGCGCGCAGGTCAACGGCCTCTCGGGCCTGTGCATCACCAAGCTCGACGTGCTCGACGGCCTGCCCGAGCTCATGCTGTGCACCGGCTACGAGCTCGACGGGCAGCAGATCGACATGCTGCCGCTGGGCGCGGACGAGATCGCGCGCTGCATTCCGCGCTACGAGCGCATGCCGGGCTGGAGCGAATCCACCGTGGGCGTGACCGAATACGCCAGGCTGCCTGCGGCGGCGCGGCGCTACCTCGAGCGCATCGTCGAGGTCACGGGCGTGCCGATCGCGATGATTTCCACAAGCCCCGACCGCGACCACACCATCCTCATGCAGCATCCGTTCGCGGCGCGCTGAGCCACATTGCAAGCCTTTCGCCCCGGAGTTTTCACATGCTGACCGAAGACGGCAAGCACCTGTACGTGAGCTACGACGAGTACCACGGTCTCATCGAAAAGCTCGCGCTCAAGATTTACCAGTCGGGCTGGGAGTTCGACACCATCTTGTGCCTCGCACGCGGTGGGCTGCGCCCGGGCGACATCCTGAGCCGCATCTTCGACAGGCCGTTGGCCATCATGTCCACGAGCTCCTACCGTGCCGAGGCCGGCACGGTGCAGGGGCACCTCGACATCGCACGCTACATCACCACGCCGCAGGGCGAAATCGCCGGGCGCGTGCTGCTCGTCGATGATCTGGCCGACTCCGGCCAGACGCTCGCGGCCGTGATGGCGCGGCTCAAGCTGAACTACCAGCCCATCACCGAGCTGCGCAGCGCCGTCATCTGGACCAAGGGCTTGTCCAAATTCACGCCCGATTATTCGGTCGAATTCCTGCCCACCAACCCTTGGATTCACCAGCCTTTCGAGGCCTACGACAGCATGGGGCCCGAAAAGCTGCTCGAAAAATGGCAGGTGTGAGCCCAGCAGGGTTGCGCCCAGCAAGTGTGTCCCATCCTGCGCGCGCCCACACATAAAAATCTGTCGCGGCCTATACTTGCCTTTGCTCCGGGGTGTGCTGACGCGCTGAGATGCGGGCGGTTTGCGCTGCAAGCCGACCTGCGAACCCGACGAACTTGATCCGGTTCATACCGGCGGAAGAAGAGCCCGGTTTTCCGTCCCGCTGCACCTGTGCAAGTTGGATGGCCGCAGGTTCACTCGGAGCAGCCCGTCCCACCGGAACCAGGAGACCTGCCCATGAACGCCCCCGACGCCCTCGCGCGCGAAAAATTCACCGAGCTACTTGCACTCACGCGCGCCCCCTTCCCGGCCTCGTGCAAAGCCTATTTGCCCGGCCAGATGCACCCCGACCTGCGTGTGCCCGTGCGCGACATCACGCTCACCAACGGCGAGCAGGTCAGCGTCTATGACACCTCCGGCCCCTACACCGACCACGATGTGGTGATCGACGTGCGCCGGGGTCTGCCCGGCGTGCGCAGCGCCTGGATCGCCGCACGCGGCGACACGGAGCCCTACGCGGGTCGCCCGCCCGCGGCGCTCGACGACGGGCAAAAGAGCGAGGACGCCGAGCGCCTCGCGCAACTGCGTGCCGAATCGGCCGGCCTGCAGCGCCAGCCGCTGCGCGCGCGCAGCGGGCACAACGTCACGCAGATGCACTACGCGCGCCGCGGCATCGTCACGCCCGAGATGGAATACGTGGCCATCCGCGAAAACGGCCGCCGCGCCTGGATGCAGCAGTACCTGCAAGACGCCGCGCGCGAGCAGCGCCTGCGCGGCAACCCGCTGGGCGCGAGCATCCCCGAGCGCATCACGCCCGAATTCGTGCGCGACGAAGTGGCGCGCGGCCGCGCCATCATCCCGGCCAACATCAACCACCCCGAAATCGAGCCCATGGCGATTGGGCGCAACTTTCTCGTCAAGATCAACGCCAACATCGGCAATTCGGCCGTGACCTCGGGCATAGAAGAAGAGGTCGAAAAGCTCGTCTGGGCGATCCGCTGGGGCGCGGATACGGTGATGGACCTGTCCACGGGCAAAAACATCCACACCACGCGCGACTGGATCATCCGCAACAGCCCCGTGCCTATCGGCACCGTGCCGATTTACCAGGCGCTCGAAAAGGTTGGCGGCGTGGCTGAAGACCTGAGCTGGGAGATCTTCCGCGACACGCTGATCGAGCAGGCCGAGCAAGGGGTCGATTACTTCACCATCCACGCGGGCGTGCGCCTGGCCTACATCCCGCTCACGGCCGGGCGGCGCACCGGCATCGTCTCGCGCGGCGGCTCCATCATGGCCAAGTGGTGCCTCACGCACCACCGTGAGAGCTTTTTGTACGAGCACTTCGAGGACATCTGCGACATCATGAAGCAGTACGACGTGGCCTTCAGCCTGGGCGATGGCCTGCGCCCCGGCTGCGCCTCGGATGCGAACGACGAAGCCCAGTTTGCCGAGCTGCACACCTTGGGCGAGCTCACGCAAATCGCCTGGAAGCACGACGTGCAGACCATGATCGAAGGCCCGGGCCACGTGCCCATGCACATGATCCAGGCGAACATGGCCGAGCAGCTCAAGCACTGCCATGAGGCGCCGTTTTACACCCTGGGCCCGCTGACCATAGACATCGCGCCCGGCTACGACCATATCGCCTCGGCGATAGGCGCGGCCATGATCGGCTGGATGGGCACGGCCATGCTGTGCTACGTCACGCCCAAAGAGCACCTGGGCCTGCCCGACCGCGACGACGTCAAGCAGGGCATCATTGCCTACAAAATCGCCGCACACGCGGCCGACGTGGCCAAGGGCCACCCGGGCGCGCGCGCGCGTGACGACGCACTGAGCCAGGCGCGTTTCGAGTTTCGCTGGCAAGACCAGTTCAACCTCGGGCTTGACCCCGAAACCGCGCGCGAATTCCACGACGAAACCCTGCCCAAGGATGCGTCCAAGGTCGCGCACTTTTGCTCCATGTGCGGCCCCAAGTTCTGCTCGATGAAGATCACGCAGGAAGTGCGCGACTTTGCCGCCAAGGGCTTGCAGGAAAAGGCAGTGGAATTTCGCAGCGCCGGCGGCGAGCTCTACGTGCCGCGCACGCCGGCCCAAGACTGAGGGCCGATACTGAGGTTTTCGTGGCTTCAAGCCCCGGCCAGTCGCAATGCTTGGCGTGGGGCGATTTGCGCCGGCGGTGTATGTTCTTCGAACGGCACCCCCGGCAGCACGAAGCGGCTGATCAGGCCCGCGAGCTCCTGCGCCTGACCGTGCAGGCTGGCGGCGGCAGCGGCGGATTCTTCGACCAGCGCGGAGTTCTGCTGCGTCATGCGGTCCAGCTGCGCCACGGCGCTGTGGATCTGGCCGATGTCGTGGTGCTGGGCCTGCGTGCCGGCGTTGATTTCGGCCATCACCGTTGCGGCCTGCTCGATCGCGCCGACGATGCGCTGCATGGCGCTGCCCGCGGCGGCGGCGAGCTCTGAGCCCGCCTGCACGCGCTCGGTCGAGCTGCCGATCAAGGCTTTGATCTCACGTGCGGCCTCGGCCGAGCGCGTGGCCAGCTGGCGCACTTCCGTTGCCACCACGGCAAAGCCGCGGCCATGCTCGCCGGCGCGCGCGGCTTCCACGGCTGCGTTGAGCGCGAGGATGTTGGTCTGGAAGGCAATGCCGTCGATCACGCCGGTGATTTCTGCGATCTTGCCCGAAGCCTGGTGGATGCCCTGCATCGTGGCCACCATTTGCGTGACCACACCGCCGCCTTGCCGGGCTTCGGCGGCGGCGTGGCTCGCCATTTCCTGCGCGTGCTCGGCGGCGGCCGCCGCCTGCGTGACGCGCGCCGTCAGGTGTTCGAGCGCTGCCGCGGTCTGCTGCAGGCTCGCCGCCGCCGCTTCGGTGCGGCTGGAGAGATCGGCGTTGCCGCTGGCGATTTCCGAAGACGCCGTGCGTATGTTCTGCGCTGACTGGCGCACCTGCGTGACCAGTGCGCGCAAGGCGTCCTGCATCACGGCGAGCGCGCCCAGCATGCGCCCGGCCTCGTCGTGCTCATGGCCGGTGATTTCGTGGCCCAGGTCGAGCCGGGCCACGCGCTCGGCCGTGGCGCCCGCGAGCGCAATGGGGAGCGTGATGCGGCGCACCAGCCACAGTGCGAGCAGGCCGCCGAGCAGCAGCGCGAGCGCGCTGAAGGCGAACAAGGCGGTGCGCGCCAGCGCGCTCAGGCGATCGACCTCTGCGGCGGCGCTGTCGATGGCCTGGCGTTGCGCCTTGCTCAGCGTTTCGAGCGCGCTCAGCAAGGCGTGCGACGCGGGCACAAAGCGCTCGCCATACACCTTGCGTATGCGCTCGGTGAAGTTCGAGTCGCGTGCTGCCACGAGTTCGGCGCGCGCCTGGGCAAAATTCTTGCCCGCGGCTTCGATGCGCGCGAGCAGCGCGCGCTCGTCGGCGCTTTGCAGGCGCTGGCCCAACTGCTTCGTGAGCGCGTCGTACTGCTGCTGCGTGCCGGCGATGTCCGCGCCCAGCACGTCGCTGACCTCGGGCTCGGAGCTCAGGGAGATGGCCTTGTAGCGCTCGGCGTTGATGGCCTGCAAACGGAAGGCATCGGCCACCAGGCGCTCGTTGCCAATGTTGTAGCTCACCATGTGCTCGGTGGCGCTGCGGATCTGCCACAGCGACCAGATGCCTATGGCCGTGCCCATCAGCGCCAGCAGCAGCACCGCGGCAAAGGCCCACAGCAGCCGTCGGGCCAGGCGGCCTCTGGGTTTTGCGGGTGCGGGGGGAGATTCATTTTGCATAGCAGATAGCGCAGGATGGATGCCGATTTTGCGCCAAAAAGGCTTGAAAAATCGGAAAAGCATAGCAACCCGGCGGCAGCTCATCACGCCGAGCGCATGGCCGCGCATTGTGTCGGGCGTTTGTGACAAAGTGTTTACGTGCGTGCGCCGAGGCATTCTCCGCAGCGCCGGCGCTTTAGTCGGGCAGTGGTGCAAGGCCGTGGCGCAGACGCGCCCGGGCGCAGGCGGGGCTGCCAGCCTCGAACTCGTGACACGGCGCGGGGCGCCATTCATAGATGCCGCAGTGCGTTTGCACGCCGACGCTGCCGCAAAGTGCGGCGCAGCGCACGGGGACATGGTCGGTGCCGCGCATGCGGCAGGTGTTGCCGTTGACCTCCACCGCCAGGCCATCGGGTACCGTACCGCCTCGGGATTGCAGTTCGTGCGCGGCAAAATCCACGCGCAAGCTCGCGCAGCAGGCGCCGCAGTGCAGGCAGGGGTTCATGGGGCAGTGATGGATGGGGGCTGAGATTGTGCAACGATTGAGGGCTTGGGCGAAACACGGCCACGACCTACGCAAATCGGGGTTGGGCAAAGAGTTCGCAGCATGGCAACACACCTCGCTGCATCCTTGTTTGCGTAAGTCCAGAGGGCGAAATAGACCGAAACAGACCACTGTCTGTGGTGCTAGAATGAGAATAAATATCATTTGTCGATTGACCGTGCCATGACCTCGCCGAAGCAAAGCCTTGCTGCACCGCTCTCCGTTGCTGCGCGTGACGGTGTCGCCTTGTGCGAGGCCGTGGGCCTGGACGCGCTCGCCCAAGGGGTGTGCGCCGAAGTCGTGGCGCTGCAGCCAGCGCGCGACGATGAGGAACGCGAGGTGCTGCTGCGCCTGATGGAACTCGGTTTCCTGCCCGGCGAGCCCGTGCGTGTGCTGGCGCGGGGTTTTCCGGGGGGTGATCCGCTGGCGGTGCGCGTGGGGCAGGCGACGTTCGCGCTGCGTCGCCCCGAGGCCGCGCTGGTGCGCGTGCGGCCGGAGGCAGCCCTGTGAACAGTGCCGCCACTTCCGCGCATGCCGCCCTGACCCAGGAAGCGCGCGACTTGCGCATCGCGCTGCTGGGCAACCCCAATTGCGGCAAGACGGCGCTGTTCAACCTGCTGACCGGCGCGCGCCAGAAGGTGGCGAATTACGCGGGCGTGACCGTGGAGCGCAAGGAAGGGCTGCTGCGCACGCCGGGTGGGCAGCGCGTGCAGGTGCTCGACCTTCCGGGCACCTACAGCCTCGAAGCGCACAGCCTCGACGAGGCCGTGACCTGCGACATCATCCTCGGGCGCCGCGCCGACGAGCCGCGCCCCGACCTGCTCGTGTGCGTGACCGACGCCACGCACCTGCGCCTGAACCTGCACCTGGTGCTCGAAGTGCGCGCGCTGGGGCTGCCTGCGGTGCTGGTGCTCAACATGAGCGACGTGGCGCAGCGCCAGGGCATAGCCATCGACCGCGAGGTGCTCGCGCGCGAGCTCGGCATGCCCGTGCTCGCGGCGGTGGGCGTGCGCCAGGACGGCGCGCGCGAGCTGCTGCAGTGGCTGGACACGGCTGCGCCACAGGCCATAGCGCCGCAGCCCGTGCCGCCGGTGCTCGCGGCCTTGCCCGCAGACCCGGCGCAGCGCGTGCTCGCCATGCACCAGGAGGTGCGGCGCATCCTCGCGCTGGCCGTGCGCGCGCCCGCGCAGACCTTGCAGATGGACGACCGCATAGACGCCGTGGTGCTGCACCCGCTGTGGGGCATGCTGCTGCTCGCAGTGACGCTGTTTTTGATGTTCCAGGCGGTGTTCAGCTGGGCGCAGTGGCCCATGGACGCGATCGAGGGCGGCGTGGCCTGGCTGGCCGACGCCGTGCGCGCGCACATGGCGCCCGGGCCCTTGCGCAGCCTGCTCGCCGACGGTGTGCTCAGCGGGGCGGGCAGCGTGCTGGTGTTTTTGCCGCAGATATTGATTTTATTCCTGTTCATCCTCGCGCTCGAGGATTCGGGCTACCTGCCGCGCGCGGCCTTTTTGCTGGATCGCCTGATGGGCAAGGTGGGGCTTTCGGGGCGCTCGTTCATTCCGCTGCTGTCGAGCTTTGCCTGCGCCGTGCCCGGCGTGATGGCGACGCGCTCGATCACGCACTGGCGCGACCGGCTCGTGACCATCATGATCGCGCCGCTCATGACCTGTTCGGCCCGGCTGCCGGTGTACGCGCTATTGATCGGCGCCTTCATCCCTGCGCGCAGTGTGGGCGGCATCTTCAACCTGCAGGGGCTGGTGCTGTTTGCGCTCTACGCGGGCGGCATCGTGAGCGCCATGGCCGTGGCGGCGCTCGCGCAGTGGGCTCGGCGCAACCCGCGGCCTACGCCTTTGCTGATGGAGCTGCCGGCCTACCGCTGGCCCAGCCTGCGCAGCCTGGCGTTCGGGCTGTACGAGCGCGCGCTGATCTTTCTGCGCCGCGTGGGCGGCATCATCCTGGCCGTGTCCATCCTGTTGTGGTTTCTCTCCTCGTACCCGGCGCCGCCCGCAGGGGCTGCCGGTGCGGCGATCGAATACAGCATCGCCGGGCGCATAGGCCGGCTGCTCGAGCCGCTCGTCGCGCCTATCGGTTTCAATTGGCAGATCGCCGTGGCGCTGGTGCCCGGCATGGCCGCGCGCGAGGTGGCGGTGAGCGCGCTCGGCACGGTGTACGCGCTCTCGGCCACGGGCGACGACGTGGCCGAGCAGCTGGGCCCGGTGCTCGCGCAGGATTGGTCGCTCGCCACGGCGCTCGCGCTGCTCGTGTGGTACGTGTTTGCGCCGCAGTGCATCTCCACGCTCGCGGCGGTGCGCCGCGAGACCAACGGCTGGCGCTATCCCTTGATCATGGCGGGCTACCTGTTTGCGCTCGCCTACGTGGCGAGCTTCCTCACGTACCGCATGGCGCTGGCCTTGGGAGGGTAGAGCATGTGGCAGCAAGTCTTGAGCATCGCTCTCGTCGCGCTGGCGCTGGCCTATGTGCTGTGGCGCTGGCTGCCGGCCCGCTGGCGCGCGCGGCTGGCGCGCCTGCACCCGCGCCTTGCGCGTGCGCTGCCGGCGCCGTCCGGCTGCGGCGGGTGCAGCAGCTGCGCGCCGGGCTGCGCCAGCACGCGCGTCGGCGCCGCCCAACCGCCCGCTGGCGTGGCGCAGGAAGCCGTGGTGCAGATGCCGCGCTCGCGCCGGGCGGAGACGGACATGGACATGGGCCCCTCGGCGGGGGCATGAGCGGCGCCAAACGCGTGCAATCCTCGGCTGCCGCGCACGGCGCAGGGCTGCGTCGCCATCCGTGCCACACTCTCGCCCATGTCTTCCAGTGAATGGGCCGCTGCGGCCCTGCAGTCGTTCGATGCGGTGGTGCAGGCCACCGAGGGTTTTCGCAGCCGCGCGGGGCAGCGGCGCATGGCCGAGGAGGTGGCGCACGTGTTCAGCGTGGCCACGCTGGGCAAGGGCCCGGGCGCCGAATCCGAGGCTGCGCCCGATCAGGTGCCAGCCAATGAATCTGCCGCCGTGGAATCTGCGGCCGGGAGCGGTGCCAACCCAGGTCGTTCGATCGCCGTGATCCAGGCGGGCACGGGCGTGGGCAAGTCGCTCGCGTATGGCGCGCCTGCGGTGGCGCTGGCGCTGGCGCGCAACACGCGCGTGCTGATCTCCACGGCCACGGTGGCGCTGCAGGAGCAGCTCGTGCACAAGGACTTGCCGGCGCTGGCCGCGCGCCTGCCGCAGCCCTTCAAGTTCGCGCTCGCCAAGGGGCGCGGGCGCTATGTGTGCCAGCTCAAGCTCGACCGGCTCGCGGCGCCGATGGGGGCTGCGGGCGTGGCGGAGGACGACTTCTTTCCCGACGAGGAGGCCGCCGCGCGTGCGGCCGAGCCCCACCACGCGGCCGAGGCGCGCCAGCAGTTCTACGCCACGCTGGCGCAATCGCTCGCGCGCGGCAGCTGGGACGGCGACCGCGACGCCCTCGATCCGCCGCCCGAGGCCGAGCTCTGGGCGCCCGTGGCGGCCGAGGCGGCCTCGTGCACGGGCAAATACTGTCCGGCGTTCGCGCACTGCAGCTATTTCGAAAAGCGCAAGGAGCTCGTGGGCGCGCAGGTGATCGTGGTGAACCACGACTTGCTGCTGTCGTCGCTGGGCTCGCGCACGCTGCCCGAGCTGCACAACTGCTTGCTGGTGCTCGACGAGGCGCACCACCTGCCCGCCACGGCGCTGAGCCAGTTCGCGAGCAGCATGGACTTGAGCCGGCTGGGCTGGATAGAGCGGCTCACGAGCCGCGCGCTGCGCGTGGCCACGCTGGTGGAGGTGCCGCAGCTCGCCGAGCTGCCGCGCCACGCAGCGCAGCTGCGCCAGGGTGCGCAGGACTTCGGGCGCTGCGTGCTCGACCACTACGGCGCGGCGCTGCGCCCGGCCACTCAGGGCGCATCCGCCGGGCCGGGCCGGGCTTGGGGCGAGGGCTGGAGCAGCGCGCGCGTGCGCGTGCCGCGCGGCGTGCTGCCCGAGGCGCTCATCGAGCCCTTGAACCGCCTGGCCACCAGCGCGGCGCAGTACCTGGATTGCCTGAGCGCCGTCGCGCAGGCGCTGCGCGAGGCCATACGCGAACGTCCAAAGGAGGCGCGCACGCTGTCGCTGCTGTACGCGCAGGTTGGCACGCTGGCGCCGCGGCTCGAAGGGCTGCATGCCTGCGCGCAGGCGCTGCTGCTGGAAACGCCGGCGCAGCGGGTGCAGCGGACGCAAGGCATGGAGAGGGCGCAGGGCACCTCAGCCAATGCCGGGCCCGACGCTGCCGCGGGCGGCGAACCTGCGGCGGCCCCTTGCGCCAAATGGTTCACGCTCGAAGGCGCGGGCGACTTTGCCGTGCTGCGCGCGCACGCCAGCCCCATCCTGCCGGGGCCCATGCTCAAGGCGCGGCTGTGGAGCGAGGTGCGCGCCGCGGTGCTCACCTCGGCCACGCTCACGAGCTGCGGACAGTTCGACTTCTTTCTGCGCGAAGCAGGCCTGCACGGCGACGTGGCGGTGCGCACGCTCGAAGTGCCCAGCCCGTTCGACTACAGCACGCAGGGCACGCTGATCGCCGCCGAAACGCGCGCCGACCCGCGCGACGCGCGCGCCTACGGTGCCGAGATGGTCGATGCGCTGCTGCACGACCTCGTGCACGTGCAGGCCGGCGCACTCGTGCTGTTCACCTCGCGCGAGCAAATGCGCCTTGCCGTGGAGGCGCTGCCCACCGCCTTGCGCGGCGTGGTGCTTGTGCAAAACACGCTGCCGCGCGCGCAGCTGCTCGTGCGCCACCGCACGCGCGTGGCCGCGGGCGAGCCGTCCATCATCTTCGGCATGCAGTCCTTCGGCGAAGGGCTGGACTTGCCGGGGCGGCTGTGCGAATCGGTGTTCATCGCCAAGCTGCCCTTCGCCCCGCCCGATGACCCCGTGGGCGAAGCGCGCGCCGAGTGGCTGCGCGCCGTGGGGCGCGACCCCTTCAGCGAACTCGTGGTACCCGCCACGGCCATCCGCCTCGCGCAGTGGGTGGGCCGCGCGATCCGCACCGAGCAAGACCAGGCGCATGTCTATTGCTACGACCGCCGCCTCACCCGCACCGCCTACGGCCAGCGCTTGCTCCAGGGCCTGCCGCCCTTTGCGCTGGAGCAGCGCGCGGCGGGGTGAGGGCGGGGGGCGGTGCGTGCTCTTTGTGTGATAGCTGCTTGCGCTTGATGGTTCTGCATGAAAGGCATATTTGGCCGTGATTTTCAGCCGAGGCATGTTTCGTTTTCATGCCGACGCAAGCCTCTCAGGAAATTGGAATCTGACCCCAATTTATCGCCGCACCATACTCTGGGCCAGATAATTCGAATCTGACCCCAATTTCCGAGCTAAAAAGGCCGAGCGCAGCGAAGGCCCGTGCGGTATCCCCACCCTTCTGTATGCGCCGAGGAGCGCAGCGCCCGGCGGGAAAAGGGCGCGCGATGTTTGAGCGCAGCGAGTTTCGCGCGACCCCGCCGGGTGCGAGCACCGCAGGTTGCCCTGACCGCCGCGAGGCGGGCAGGGACGCAGACAGCAGGGTCGCCTTCTTTTGCCTTCTTTTCTTGGCGAGACAAGAAAAGAAGGTGCGCCGCCGGGCGCAACTCCCGGCACCCGCCCTTTGCCCCTTCACCTTCGCAAATAATTGGAATCTGACCCCAATTACCAATCGCTTCATCACCCGCCGCCAGAAATTAGAATCTGACCCCAATTTCCTCATTAACACCATGCCACACCGTATCGCCGTCCTCGACTTCGAAACCACGGGCATGGCGCCCGGCGAAGGGGCGCGGGCGACCGAGCTGGGGCTGGTGTTGCTCGAAGGCGGGCGCGTGGTGGAGCGCTTTCAGAGCCTGATGCGCAGCGGCGCCTGGGTGTCGCCGTTCATCACGCAGCTCACGGGCATCACGCAGGCCATGGTCGATGCAGCGCCACCGGCGGCCGAGGTGATGCGCGAGGCGGCGCGGCTCGTGCAGGGCGTGCCCCTGGTCGCGCACAATGCCGCGTTCGACCGCAAGTTCTGGCAGCACGAGCTCGCGCTGGCCGGGCTCGCGGCGCCGCAGCCCTTCGTGTGCACGGTGCTGCTCGCGCGGCGCCTGTACCCGCAAGCGGGCAGCCACAGCCTGGGCAACTTGGCTACGTATCTGCAGCTGCCGGCCACGGGCCGGGCGCACCGCGCGCTTGCCGACGCCGAAATGGCCGCCGCGCTGCTCACGCGCATACAGCACGACTTGCGCACGCGCTGGAGCGTGGCGCAGCCGGACTTTGGCACGCTGCAGCAATTGCAGCGCCTCGCGCGGCCTGCGGTGCAGCGCTGGCTCCTGCGCCAGGCGGCGGGGGAGGGTGCAGGTGCTGGTGCGGACGAGGCTGTGGATGCTGCTGAGAAAATGAGCAAAAGTCGCACCTGATTCAATAGCTGCTTGCGCATGCTAATCAAGCGCTAGAGGTAATTTTCTTTCGTAAAAATCAATCCTGAATTCATAGCAACCACCATGAGCCCCCACGTCCTCCCCAGCGCCGCCCCGCTTTCCACGCACGACCACACGCGCACCGACGACACGCGCATCAAGGCCGTGCGCCCCTTGATCACGCCGGCGCTGCTGCAGGAGTGGCTGCCCGCGCCCGAGGCCGCGCAGCAGCGCGTGGAGCAAAGCCGCGCCGCGATCTCGCGCGTGTTGCATGGGCAGGACGATCGGCTCGTGGTCGTGGTCGGGCCCTGCTCCATCCACGACCACGACCAGGCGCTTGACTACGCACGCGCGCTGCAGGGCGAGGCCCAGGCGCTGCAGGATGCGCTGCTCGTCGTGATGCGCGTGTATTTCGAAAAGCCGCGCACCACGGTGGGTTGGAAGGGCTACATCAACGACCCGCACCTCGACGGCAGCTTTGCCATCAACGAGGGGCTGGAGATGGCGCGCCGGCTGCTGCTCGACGTGCTCGCGCTGGGCCTGCCCGTGGGCACGGAGTTTCTCGACCTGCTGAGCCCGCAGTTCATCAGCGATCTGGTGAGCTGGGGCGCGATCGGCGCGCGCACGACCGAAAGCCAGAGCCATCGCCAGCTCGCGAGCGGCCTCTCGTGCCCCGTGGGCTTCAAGAACGGCACCGACGGCGGCGTGAAGGTGGCCGTCGATGCCATTCTCGCCGCGCAGGCGCCGCACGCGTTCATGGGCATGACCAAGATGGGGCAGGCCGCGATTTTCGAGACGCGCGGCAATGCAGATTGCCACGTGATCCTGCGCGGCGGCAGGCAGCCCAACTACGGCCCCGCCGACGTGGACGTCGCGTGCCAGCTGCTGCAGGCCGCAGGGCTGCGCCCGCAGGTGATGATAGATGTCTCGCACGCCAACAGCCTCAAGCAGCACCAGCGCCAGATCGCGGTCGCGGCCGAGGTGGCGCAGCAAATCGCCGGGGGCGACGCGCGCATCATGGGCGTGATGATAGAAAGCCACCTGCACGAAGGCCGCCAGGACATCGTGCCCGGCGAGCCGCTGCGCCACGGCGTGTCGGTGACCGACGCCTGCATAGGCTGGGCGCAGACCGTGCCCGTGCTGCGCGGGCTGGCCGATGCCGTGCGCGCGCGCCGTGCGCACAAAACAACGGGTGGGAGCCGGGGATAAGCCCGCATCTGCAAGGGGCGGCGCTGCGCCGTGCGCTGGACGCACGCGCGCAGGCGCCCCGGCGCAGGAGCCGCGTCAAAACTGCTTGCGGATCGCGAGAAAGCTCACCAGCGGGTCCAGGCGTACCGAGGCCGTGACCGGTGCGCCGCCCATGGCGGGTACGGTGCCGGTGGCGTTGGTCTTGAGGTACACCTTCTGCAGCGTCAAGGTGAGGCTGTAGCCGTCACGCAAGGGCCAGTCGGCGCCGACGATGAAAGCGCCGCCAAAGGCGTTGTCCACCTTGAGATTTTGCAGTGCACCCGTGCTGGTGCTGAATACCTTGAGGTAGCTCATGCCACCGCCGAAGAATGGGCGGATCGGCCCCCACATGCCAGGTGAATAGTTGAGGGTGAGAATTGCCGGCCCGCCCTTGACGCCACCGAGGCGCCCCAGCGGCCCGAGATTGCCTGTGCCAGAGAGGTCCGTCTTGACGGGGGTGCCGATGTCCAGGCGCGCCGTCCAGTTGGGGGTGAAAGAATAGGTGATTTCCAGGCCCAATACGTTGTCGCTGCTGGCGTGCACCCCGGCACCGGGCCCGGGCCCGCCGGCGTAGAGGTCGGCCTTGGTGCTGAAGCCCATATGCACCATGCCCAGCGCCAGCGACCAGGGCGAAGTCTGGGCGTCAGGCGCGGTTTGCGCGTGCGCGTTTCCAAGCAGTGCGGCGCAGGCCAATGGGAGCAGTGTGCGGGAAAAGGTTTGATCGAAGTCTCCTTGCGTTCTTGTGAGAAATGGCCCAAAGGGCCGGTTTTCATGGCAAAGCAGCAGCCCGCCTCCCCCGAGGGAGGGCGTGGTCTACAGCTTTCGCTCTGAGGAAAAAAGGGAAACGGCGCTCAGCCGTTGGCCAGGAAGTCAAGCGTCAGCCGGTTGAAGGCGTCCGCATGCTCCCACTGCGCCCAGTGGCCACAGCGCGGGAAGACGTGCAGCTGCGCGTCCTGCATGTTCGCGAGCAGCTTGAGGCCATGGTCCAGCGGCACGAAGCGGTCATCGCGCCCCCAGGTGACCAGGGTCTTGGCCTTGATCTCGCCCAGGCGCGGCGACACGTCCGAGGCCGAGAGCGGCACTTTTTGCGCGCTCAGGATGAAGTTCTTCAGGTGCTCGGGGTTGCGCTGGATGTTGGCCCAGCGCCCTTGCAGCAGTTCGTCGGTGATCAGGCTCTGGTCGAACACCAACACGTTGAGCATCTGCTTGAGCGTTTCGAGCGAGGGCTCGGCGTAGAGCTTGAACAGCAGCTTGATGCCCTCCATAGGCATGGGGTTGAACAGGCTGGCGCCCAGGCCGCCCGGCCCCATGAGGATCAATTTGCCGGTGCGCTCGGGGTATTCGAGCGCAAAGTTCAGTGCGCCCGTGCCGCCCATGGAGTTGCCCACGAGGTGCGCTTTATCAATACCCAGCGCGTCCATCATGCCCTTGACCGCGCGCGCGTTGACCAGGCCGCGCTGCTCGTCCATCACGACAGCATCGGACTTGTTGAAGCCCGGCGCGTCCGGCAGGATCACGCGGTAGCCGGCCGCGACGAAGGGGCCGATGTTGCGGTAGTAGTTGCTCCACCCCCCCGCTCCCGGTCCGCCTCCGTGCAGCATGATTACCGCTTCGCCCTGGCCTGCATCGTTGAGGTGAATGCGGAAGTTGGAGAGGCCTTTTTCGTTGATGGTGACGAATTTGCTCGTCGTGCTTTCGCTCAGTTCTGTCATGGGTATTTCCTAAAAAATTGAATGACGCGGTTCAGCGCTGGCCGCGTACCGACTTGTGACCCCACATGGAGGTGCGGTTGTGGCGCACCACCGTCCAGGAGGAATCCACCGTGCGCGGTCCCCAGCCGAACTCGACTTCGATCATGGGCGACGGCGTTTCGGCATAGAAGGAGATCGTATGGTCGTTGGTGTGGCGCCCGAGCAGGGAAGTGATGCGCCCGGCCGCGTCCAGCCGATCGAAGGCATAGCCCACGTCGTCTATGGTGTTGGCTTGCAGCATGAAATGGAGGATGCGCTTGGGGATTGGGAGGGCAGCCAGGGCGATCGTGTGGTGGCGCCCATTGCAGTGCAGGAAGTGCGCGGGCACGCTCATTTCCGGCCCCATCTTGATGTCGATGATGTCGGACAGCACAAAGCCCAGCACTTCGGTGTAGAACGCCATCGCCTTGGCGGTGTCGGGGACGCAGCGCACGAAATGCCCGATACCCTGGTCGCCTGTGACGAAGCCCGAAACGGGTGCGCTGGGCAGGAAGGGCTGGTCGAAGGTTTCTGCCGGGCCGTAGTAAATCTCGAGTGGCAGGCCGAAGGGGTCTTGCAGGCACAACAGGCCCATGACTTTGCGCTGCTGCATGAGCGCTTCGTCACCGCGGGTGAAGGCTACCCCTGCCTGGCGCAGCTTGTCGGCCATGCGCTCGAGCGCAGCGGCGTCATCCACTTCCAAGCCTGCGTAGGCTAGGTCGTCGAGTTCGCCCGGCTGCACGGCGATGCGCCAGGCACGCTGATCGGCACGGTACAGCGCAGCGTCGCCGGCAGCACCCGCCGCCATCAAACCCACGTTTTGCGTCAAAAAGTAGTCCCAGGCGGGTACGTCCTTGACGGCGAAGCCGAGGTAACCCAAACGTTCGATGTCATGTCTTCTCCTTGGTTATGAAAGCTGCAGTTTCTGCGGCAGGTCTTTGCCCCCGGCAGCCTCGAAAAAGCCGCGCACGCCCATGCCACCGTCATGGTTCAGCAGAGCGCCCGTGGTGGGGAAGGTGTCGCCGCGCGTGGCAAAGAACACATAGGCCCCGGTGTATTCCGCGGCCACGGGCATGCGGCCCACCGGCAGCACCGAGGCCAGCATGTCACCCAGCGGCACGCTGGAGATGGCCTGGTTGGCCATGCCCAGAGACGCCGGGCCGCGCAGGTCGGTGTTCATGCCGCCCGGCGCCACGCCATTGACGCGCACGTGCGGCGCCAGCTCGAAAGCGAGCTGACGCACCATACCGACGACGGCGTGTTTGGTGGCCGTGTAGAGCGGGCCGCCGCCGTTGGGATAAAAGCCGGCGTTCGAGATCGTGAAGACCACGCTGCCGCGGCTTTGCACCAAGGCGGGCAGGCAGGCCTTGACGGCGAGCAGGTAACCCTTGACGTTGATATGAAAGACCTCGTCGAAGGCGGCGTCGATCTTGTCGTCGGGGATGTCGACGAGCGGCATCGAATAGTCCCAGATACCCGCGTTGGGGATCAGGCAGTCGATCTTGCCGAAGGCCGCAAGGCATTCGCGCGCGGCCTTCTGGTGGTCGGCCAGCACGCGCACGTCGCCCTCTATGCCCAGCACTTTGGCGCCGTGCGCGGCCTGGAGCTCCTGGAGCCTGGCAGCCGACTTGTCGAGCACGGCCACGCGCGCGCCTTCGGCCACGAAGCGGTCCACGATGGCCCGGCCCAGGCCGGAGCCACCGCCCGTGACCAGGGCTACTTCATTGTTGAGTTTCATCTTGTTCTCGCTTTCGGTTCAGGCATGCAGCGCGGCTGCAGAAAAATCGACCAGCACGTCCCGCCCTTCGATGCGAATCGGATAAACCTTCAAGGGCTCGCAGGGCGGGGGCGACTTGACCTTGCCTGTGCGTACACAAAACTTTCCCATATGCAGGGAGCATTCCACGACATCGCCGTCGAGGTAGCCACCTTCGGACAGTGACCATTCACCATGGGTGCACTGGTCCTGCGTGGCAAAGAACTCACCATCGACATTGAAAATCGCCACCTTTTGCTCGTCATGGCTGACTTGCAAGGCTTCTCCGGGTGGAACCTCGTCCACGCTGCAGGCTTTGGTAAACGCCATCGTGCCGGTTCCTTTGTTCAGAAGAACATACTGAGGTTGTTCGCCGTGATCGTGCTCTGGTCGATCAGGATGGTGCGGCGCGCGATCTTGAATCCCAGGCCATCGCTGACACGGCGCAACACATCCCGGCGCTCGCCGACATAGGTGTCGGTCATGCGCTCCAAACGGTTGCGGTAGCAAAGAAACGCTGAACTCACCTCCAGCGTATTGGCATCTTCGGTTTGACGGACAATCACGTTGTTGATGATGTGACGGCTGCGTGATGGCGGATCTTCCGTCCAGTTCATTCCCGAAAGCCTTCCACGAATACGCGCGCGCAGGCGCTCATACGTCTCGTCAAAATGGGCATTGCCACCAGCGGGCACATATTCCAGCGCCTTGTCCCTGGATTGATGGGTAGTGCGGATCGGCATCCAGTAGTGGATATCCTTTTCCAGCAAGGCAAGCCATTCTTCGTAAGCCTGGTGATCCAGCAGTTGCGCTTCGCGGTAGTAAAACTGTTCAACAGCGTTTTGCAACTCAAGACTGACGGCCTTTGCCGGCCATTCAAAGGGTTTGAGCAAATCGGTGGATGTCATGGTTAGAGTCTCCTGAATTCATGTGTTGGGTAACTGGCATTCGCTGCTCTCACAGACAACCAGTCTCCAGTAAATTGTGGTCAATGGACGACGTTTATTCCAATTAAGGCTTGAGCGTGTCCCAGCTCGGTTCGGACATCATGCGAGCCCAGTGGTGGTAGAACCCGCGCGCGGCTTCTTCGCCATAGACATAACCGGTTTTTCCGGGGAAGTCCGGGTTGTTTTTGTTCGGCACACCGGCACCCATCTGGGCGCACAGAGGCGCGCTCTTGGCCATGTGGCCGCGCAGCACGCGCTGAACCTCGACCCAGTTTTCGCCATCGTCCTGCTCGAAGGTACCGCCCTGGTTGAAGGTGAAAATGTTCATCCGGCGGAATTCATCCTTGATGTCCTCGGGCGCGTCGGCATCCACCACGATGAAAGACCAGACTTCGATCTCATTGGGGCCGCGCGGGTGCCAGGTGCGAACCGTATTGACCCCGGGCAAGAAAGAGCAGGTCGGGAAAATGGTCATGTGCTGTAGCACCATGCGATGTGCAGGGAGCATTTTTCCCAGACGTTCTTTCGCACGCTCAGCGGCTGGCCCTTTGGTCCAGTAGTCAACAATCTTGGGACCTATGATGGCTTGCAAAAGTGCGAAATCGTCATTGAACCAGCCGGTCCCATGCCCGCCCCATTTGGCCCGGAACTGATTTCCGGTGACTGGCATCTTCACTTCGGACAATTCCATATCGGGCGGCAGGCTGGACACAACGCCCGCCACATGCGACATTGTGCCGGCGTGATACATGTCGCTGCAGAACTGCTCGGCGGCAAACTTCCAGTTGCAGGGGATCACCGTCTTTTGCATGCCGGTGATGACCTCGGTGCCCGCCTCGGTGCGGTCGAGCATCACGTCCATGTAGGGCATGGCGTCGCTCAGGTAGGTCTTGAGGTCGGGGGCTTGCGCGTCCCAGTTCGCGAAGATCAGGCCCTTGTAGGTTTCCACGCGCGCTTGCAGCGGGCCCCAGTCGGCCTTGTCGAAGCCGCAATCGCCTTCTTTCTGGTCGCAGAAAGCCTCTTTTTCGTAGGGCACGTTGACCAGATTACCGGCGATGTCATACGCCCAGCCGTGGTAGGTGCAGGTGAAGGCCTTGGCATTGCCTGCATCGGAGCGGCAAATGCGCATGCTACGGTGGCGGCATTGGTTCAGGAAGACTTTGATGCTGCCGTCCTTTTGCCGCACCATGATCACCGGGTCTTCGCCCATGTAGGTGGTCAGGTAGTCCCCAGTCTTGGGGATGTGGGCTTCATGCCCGAGCAGCAGCCAGGAGCGCGCAAAGACGCGCTCGAGCTCGATCTCGTAGAGATCCTGGTCTGCGTAGATGCGCGGGTCGATCAAGCCCTTGTCTTGATCGACCAGTGCGCGGATGGCTTCGTCCGTCCAGCGACGCTTGAACGTCATCGGCACGGCTTGCACTTCGCGTTCCGAATGTATTCCCATGATGCAGGTCTCCTTAAAAATACCCAAAACACCCAACGTTAAAAAACCCGGCGCATGCGCGCGCTCACCGGGCCGCCTTCACCACTGCACGCCTGGCGTACAGCGCCCAAACGATCCACAAGGGGTGGATCACCAAAGTCGTCAACCCGAAAGCCGTGGCCAGGTGGCTCCAGGTGATGCTGTAAAAATCCCACAAACCATCGACCAGCTCGGTGGCTATGACGATGTCGAACACGGCCAGGTAGCGCAGCGGGTCGCGCGTGCCCCACAAGGCCACGATGCCGATGGCGCCGAGCTGCAGACCCACGACGGCCCAGGCGTCACTGAGCAGCTGGAACGCCGGCGTGGCGGCATCGGGCGCAAAGCCCGGGTACATCTGGGCGAACAGCGAGGCCGAGGCAAACGGCAGCGTGCCCACCAGGTTGGCCAGATAGAAAAGACCCAGCGCCCACAGAAAAATGCGTCCTTGCTTCATGCGTGCTCCAGTGGTGATGATGGCTGGCGGGTGGTCTTCTGAACATCCGTTCGATGGTTGGTAATTATGATGAAAAATGTTTGTCTTGGAATTGGTGGAAACCCTAAGCAAATCTCGATATTTTTATTGTTACCATCAAAAACATTTTTCTTGGTGCTCGCTCTCTTCCCCGGTTGCAGGGGCGGGTGTTTTTCCACGCTGTGATCTCCTAAACCCATGCTCCACGACATAGCCTTTTCCGTTGCGTCCTCTGGGGCAGAGGACGCGCCGCGCACGCTGATAGAGACGGCCTACCACGGCCTGCGCCGCGCCATCATCGACGGCAAGCACGCGCCCAACGAGCCCTTGCGCGTCGAGCACTTGAAAAAGACTTACCAGGTCAGCGCCGGCACCTTGCGCGAGGCTTTGGCCTTGCTGGTGTCGGATGCGCTGGTGGTCACGCAGGGCTACCGCGGTTTCAAGGTGGCGCCGATGTTGCTGCAGGAGCTGGCCGACTTGTGCCGGGTGCGCACCTTGATCGAGTGCGAGGCCGTGCGCGAGAGCATGCAGCAGGGCAGGGACGACTGGGAGGCCGCGGTGGTGGCGGCTTACCACAAGCTCTCGCGTGCCGAGGAGCGGTTGGCCGTGGATGCGGTCGGCGCTTTCGACGAGTGGGAGGCGCGCAACCGTGAGTTTCATGAGGCCTTGATTTCCGCCTGCACGTCCGCATGGCTGTTGCGTCTTCGGGCCGTGCTGTATCAGCTTGCGGAGCGCTACCGGCGCCTGTCGGCCTTCGAAGGGGCGCGGATAGATGCTTTGCACAAAGAGCATGCCGAGATTTACGACGCCGTGCTGGGGCGCGACCTGGAGCGCACGACGGCGCTGCTGGGTCGGCATATCCGCCACGCATTCACGGTCATACGCGAGAGCAATCTGCTGAAATAGTCCGTTGTCAGGCTCCTAGTCACCTCCATCCATTCCTATCGAACGATCGCACCATGTCCCAAGAAGCATTGAAGTCCCCCATCGTGATCCTCGGCGCCGGCCTGGCTGCCGTCTCTTTTGCCAGCGAACTGCGCCAGGCCGGCTACGCAGGCCCGCTCACCGTGGTCGGCGACGAGGCCGAGCCGCCCTACGACCGTCCGCCCTTGTCCAAGGACTTCATGGGCCACGGCGACGCCGAAAAAATCCGCCTCGACTGCAAGCGCGCGCCCGAGGTCGAATGGCTGCTCGGCGTATCTGCGCTGTCGTTCGACCCGCAGGCGCACACGGTGGCGCTGGCGGACGGGCGCACGCTGCCCTACGGCACGCTGGTGCTGGCCACGGGCGCTGCGCCGCGCACGCTGCCCGCCTTGCAGGGCGCGCCCATGCCCGTGCACACGCTGCGCACGCTCGAGGATGCGCGCCGCATCCAGGCGGGGCTGCGCGCGCAGGCGCGGCTTTTGATCGTGGGCGGGGGCGTCATCGGGCTTGAACTCGCGGCCACGGCGCGCGCTGCGGGCGCCAGCGTGACGCTGGTCGAAACCCAGCCACGCCTGATGGGCCGCGCGGCCTCGCCCACGCTCTCGGACTTCGTTGCGCGCTACCACGCCGCGCAAGGGGTGGACTTGCGCTTTGGCCGCAGCGTCGCGGGCCTGGCCGAGGGCGCGGTGTTGCTCGACGACGGCACGCGCATCGCGGCCGACATGGTGGTCGTGGGCATAGGCGTGGTGCCCAACGACGCGCTCGCGCGCGCGGCCGGGCTGGCCTGTGACGACGGCATCTTCGTCGATGCCTTCGGGCGCACGACCTGCCCCGATGTCTATGCCGTAGGCGACGTGACGCGCCAGCGCAATCCCTTGAGTGGGCGCTTCGAGCGCATCGAAACCTGGTCGAACGCGCAAAACCAGGCCATCGCGGTGGCGCGCCACCTCGTCGATCCGGCCGCGCCCGCGTATGCGGAATTGCCGTGGTATTGGTCCGACCAGGGCGCGTTGCGCATCCAGGTGGCGGGGCTGGCGAGCGGCGACGAGGAAATTGTGCGCGGCGAGCTCTCCATCGATGCGCCCAAGTTCACGCTGATCGAGCTGCAAAAGGGCCGCATCGTGGGCGCCACCTGCGTGAACAATGCGCGCGACTTCGCGCCGCTGCGGCGCCTGCTCGCGGCCGGCGCACAGCCCGATCGCGCCGCGCTGGCCGACCCGGCCACCGATTTGCGCAAGCTCGCAGCCGCCGCGGGCGCTTGAGCGCCGCAGCGCCTGAGCGCGAGCGGCACGTAACTCAGGGAAAACCCGGGCGCCGGTGTGGCACGGCGTTTCTAGAATGAGAAAGCCCCCGTTTCTCGCGGGGCCATGCTCTATCTAGGAGACACATTCATGGATCGTCGTTCGCTCATCAAAAATGCCGGCATCGCCGGCATCCTCGCCGCGGGCGCGGCGCCTGCGGTGCATGCGCAGCCGGTCGTGCGCTGGCGCCTCGCGTCGAGCTTTCCGCGCTCGCTGGACATCGTGTACGGCTGCTCGGAGCTTTTTTCCAAAATGGTCAAGAGCATGTCGGGCGGCAAGTTCGAGATCAGCATCCACAGCCCCGGCGAGCTGATGCCGGCCTTTGGCGTGTTCGACGGCGTGCAAAGCGGCTCGGTCGAAATCTGCCACACCATGGGCTACTATTTTTATGGCAAGAACCCGGCGTTCGCGCTGAGCTCTTGCGTTCCTTTCGGCCTCAATTCGCGGCAGATGACGGCCTGGCTCATGCACGGCAACGGGCGCAAGCTCGTGAACGAGTTTTACGCGCAGTACGGCGTCACGAGCTTTTTCGGCGGCAACACGGGCACGCAGATGGGCGGCTGGTTTCGCAAGGAGATCAAGACGCCGGCCGACTTCAAGGGTCTGAAGATGCGCATGGGCGGCGGTCTGGTCGGCGAGGTGGTGCAAAAACTTGGTGCCGTGCCGCAGAACATCCCGGGCGGCGAGGTCTATACCGCGCTCGAAAAAGGCACCATAGACGCCGCCGAGTGGGTGGGCCCCTACGACGACCAGAAGCTCGGCTTCAACCGGGTGGCGCCGTATTACTACTACCCTGGCTGGTGGGAGGGTGGGCCGAACGTGGACTTGTTCGTCAACCAAAAGGCCCTCGCGGCGCTGCCCGACGAATACAAGACCATCCTCGAGGCGGCTTCGCTGTATCTGCACACCAACGTGCAGGCCAAGTACGACGCCTCGAACCCGGCCGCGCTCAAGCAGCTCGTCGCGGCCAAAACCAAAGTGCTGCCGTTTTCGCAGGCCATCATGGAAGCCTCATACAAGGCCTCGATGGAGGTGTTTGCCGAAAACGACGCCAAGAGCCCCGAGTGGCGCAAGATCTACGCTGACATGCGCGCCTTCCAGCGCGACCAGGTGCTGTGGTTCCGCTTTGCCGAGGCCTCGTTCGACGGCTTCATGTTCCGGCAAAAGCTCTGAATAGACCGGGGACGGGGGTTCAGCGGCGCGCTGCGCCAGTCGCACCCGCGGCGCGGCGCGCAGCGCGCGTACACACGTAGATCCCCCCGACGACGAGTGCCGTGCCTGCGGCCATCCATGGCGTAAAGGGCTCATCCAGAAGCCACACACCCATGAAGATGGTGGACAGCGGCCCCACCATGCCGATCTGCGCTGCCGCGCTCGCGCCTATGCGCTCTATGGCCATCATCATGAGCAGGATGGGCGCCGCAGTGCACAGCGTGGCGTTGAGCAGCGACAGCCACAGCACGGGCGTCGCGACGACGGCAGCCGCGAGCGGCCGCGTCAGCGCAAAGTGCAGCAGGCAGCACAGGCAGGCCACGGTGCTCGCCAGGCCCACGAGGCGCAGCGCGCCCAGCTGGCGTACCAGCGCGTCGCTGTGCACCAGGTACACGGCATAGCTGAGCGCGCTCAGCAGCACGAGCAGCGTGCCCCAGGCCACGTGCGCGCCCTGCACATGGGTTTCGAGGCCGAACACCAGCACCACGCCGCAGTAGCTGATGGCCATGCCCAGCAGTTGCCCCCAGCGAATGCCGCGGCCATAGACGATGCGCCCGAGCAGCATCACCAGCGTGGGGTTGAGGTAGAGGATGAGCCGCTCCAGGCCGGCGCTGATGTAGCGCAGCCCCTCGAAGTCCAGCAGGCTTGCGAGGTAGTAGCCTGTCACGCCGAGCGCGAGCACGCCCAGGCGCTCGCGCCCCGTCAGCCGCGGCCGGCCCCGGCCCGCCCACCAGGCCATCAGCACGAACAAGGGCAGCGCGAACAGCATGCGGTACATCAGCAGCGTGACGGCGTCGGCGCCGTGGCGATACGCGAGCTTGACGATGATCGCCTTGGCGCTGAAGCCAACCGCGCCGAGCAGCGCGAAAACGAAGCCGGATGCTATTTTATCGCTAGCTGCTTGCGCTTGCTGTATCTGGGCTGAGGGCACTTTTTGCTTCAGAATCGAATGGGATCGAGGGCAGCCTCTCAGTCCTCGACGAAGGCTTCTTCTCGCTTGTGCTTCACGGCCGGCAGCAGCACGATCACCAGCAGCAGCGCAGCCACGGCGAGCAGGCCCGCGGAGATGGGCCGCGTGACGAACACGCCCCAGTCGCCGCGCGAGAGCAGCAGCGCGCGGCGCAGGTACTCTTCCATCATGGGGCCGAGGATGAAGCCCAGCAGCAGCGGCGCAGGCTCGGCGCCGAGCTTGTGAAAAATGTAGCCAATGAGCCCGAACGCGCCCACCATCCATACGTCCCAGGTGGTGTTGTTGGTCGAATACACGCCGATCGCGCAAAACAGCACGATCGCCGGGAACAGCCAGCGGTAGGGCACGGTGAGCAGCTTGATCCACATGCCGATGAGCGGCAGGTTCAGGATCACCAGCATCGCGTTGCCCAGCCACATCGAGGCGATCAGCCCCCAGAAGAGCTCGGGGTTGTTGCTCATCACCTGCGGGCCGGGCTGGATGTTGTGGATGGTCATCGCGCCCACCATCAGCGCCATCACGGCGTTGGGCGGAATGCCCAGCGTGAGCAAGGGGATGAACGAAGTCTGCGCGCCCGCGTTGTTGGCCGACTCGGGCGCCGCGACGCCGCGGATGTTGCCCTGGCCGAAGGGCACCTCGCCCGGGTGCACACGCGTTTTTTTCTCGACCGTGTAGGCGGCAAATGCGGCCAGCAGCGCGCCCCCGCCGGGCAATATGCCCAGGGCCGCGCCCAGCGAAGTGCCGCGCAGCACGGCGGGAATCATGCGCTTGAAGTCTTCCTTGGTCGGAAACAGGCCATGCACCTTGGCGGCGAAGATTTCTCGGCTGCCCTCGGGGTGCGCAAGGTTGGCGATGATCTCGCCGTAGCCGAACACGCCCATGGAAATTGCCACGAAGCCTATGCCGTCGGTGAGTTCGGGGATGTCGAAGCTGAAGCGCGCCACACCCGAGTTCACGTCGGTGCCCACCAAGCCCAAGAGCAGCCCGAGCACGATCATGCCAATGGCCTTGAGCAGCGAGCCCGAAGCCAGCACCACGGCGCCGATCAGGCCCACCACCATGAGCGAGAAATATTCGGCGGGGCCGAACTTGAAGGCCACTTCGGTGAGCGGCGGCGCGAAGGCCGCGAGAATCACCGTGCCCACGCAGCCCGCAAAGAACGAGCCCAGCCCCGCCGCCGCCAGCGCCGGCCCGGCGCGGCCCTTGCGCGCCATCCGGTAGCCATCGATCGCCGTGACCACGGACGAAGATTCGCCAGGCAGGTTCACGAGAATCGCCGTGGTCGAGCCGCCGTACTGCGCGCCGTAGTAAATGCCCCCGAGCATGATCAGCGCCGACACCGGCGGCAGCGCGTAGGTGGCGGGCAGCAGCATGGCGATGGTCGCCACCGGGCCTATGCCTGGCAGCACGCCGATCAGCGTGCCCAACAGACAGCCTATGAAGCAGTAAATCAGATTTTGCGCCGTGAACGCGACGCCAAAGCCGAGCGCGAGGTTGTGAAAGAGTTCCATGATGTCCCCTGTTCAACCCGCGATGAAGCTGGGCCAGACCTGAAATTGCAGCTTCAGCGCCCAAACAAAGGCCGCATAACTGCCCACAGCCAGAATCGTCGCGAGGATTGCCACTTCGAGCGGCTTGAACCGGTCGCCCGCGAGGCTCGCGATGAAGACCAGCGCGTAGATCGCGACGATCAACCCCATGGGCGGGATGCCCAGGCTGGGCAGGCCGCCGAGCAAAATGCCAAAGGCGAAATTGGCCGCAAGGATGAAGCACAGCGGCCTCCAGGCCCAGCGGCCGATTGGGTCGCCGTCCTCGGTTTCGACCACGGTGGCCTTGAAGGTCACGATCGCGCCTATGAGTGCGAGGAGCACGCCCAGCAGCAGCGGAAAGTACCCAGGCCCCATGCGTGCGCCCGTGCCGATCTGGTAATGGGTCGATCCCCAGGCGAATGCCACACCGACCGCCATGAACATGAGGCCGGCAAAAAAGTCCCTCTGGCTTTTGATTCCCATGGACGCCTCCTTTTGTCTTTTGAACAAGCGCTCGATTGTGACGTTTTTGCGAGCATATTCGCGCATGAATTCACGCATTGGCGCGTGGACGACTGCCAAAAATGCCCGTGCCCACACGCACCATGGTGCTGCCCGCGTGGATCGCGGCTTCGAGGTCGGCCGTCATGCCCAGCGACAAGATGTCAAAGTCCTCCAACCCTGCCACGCCCTGCGCGCGGATATGGTCGAAAAGGCGCTTTGCGCTTAGATGGACTGCCAGTTGCGCTTCGAAATCGGGAGCTTGCTCGGGGATGCTCATGAGCCCGCGCACGCGCAGCTGTGGCAACTGCGCGACAGCCTGCGCGAGCGCCAGGGCCTCCTCAGGAGGCACGCCAGCCTTGGTCTGGCCGCCGTCGACGTTGACTTGTAGGCATATTTGCAACGCTGGCAAATGCGCGGGCCGCTGCGCCGCCAAGCGTTCGGCGGTCTTGAGGCGATCTATCGTTTGCACCCAATCGAAATGCTCGGCCACGAGGCGGGTCTTGTTGCTTTGGACGGGGCCTATGCAGTGCCATTGCAGCGCATCCAGGCCTGCTGCGCGCAGTGCCAGCACCTTGCTCACCCCCTCTTGAATGTAGTTTTCGCCGAACGCTCGCTGGCCTGCGGCGGCAGCCTCGGCCACGGCTTGCGGGCCGAAGGTTTTGGAGACGGCAAGCAGCGAAACCGTTGCCGGATCGCGTCCCGCAGCGGCGCAGGCCTTGGCAATGCGTGCGCGCACCCGTTGGAGATTGTCTGCAATCGTGGTCATAATGATCGCCAAGCCTACCAAAGCCTAACCAACGAGACTGAGGGAACCGTGGACATCACCCAGCTGCTTGCATTCACCGTCAAGAACAAAGCCTCCGACCTGCACCTGTCGGCAGGCTTGCCGCCCATGATCCGTGTCAATGGCGACGTGCGGCGCCTCAACGTCGATCCGCTGGACCACAAGGCGGTGCACGCCATGGTCTACGACATCATGAACGATGCGCAGCGCAAGACCTACGAGGAGTTCCTGGAGGTCGATTTTTCCTTCGAGGTCGAGGGGCTGGCGCGTTTTCGTGTGAACGCCTTCAACCAGTACCGTGGCGCGGCCGCGGCCTTCCGTACCATTCCGAGCAAAATCCTCACGCTCGAGCAACTCAATGCCCCGAAGATTTTTGGCGATCTGGCGCTCAAGCCGCGCGGCCTGGTGCTCGTGACCGGTCCCACGGGTTCCGGCAAATCGACCACGCTCGCGGCCATGGTGAACCACCTCAATGAGGCCGAATACGGCCACATCCTGACGATCGAAGACCCGATCGAATTCGTGCACGAGTCGAAGAAATGCCTGATCAACCAGCGCGAGGTCGGGCCGATGACGCTCTCGTTCGCGGCCGCCTTGCGTTCGGCGCTGCGCGAAGACCCGGATGCGATCCTGGTGGGCGAAATGCGCGACCTCGAAACCATACGCCTGGCCATGACCGCAGCAGAGACGGGGCACCTGGTGTTCGCCACGCTGCACACCTCGAGTGCCGCCAAGACCATAGACCGGATCATCGACGTGTTCCCGGCCGAAGAAAAGGAAATGGTGCGCGCGATGCTGTCCGAGTCGCTGCAGGCAGTGATCTCGCAGACACTGTGCAAGCTCAAGGACGGCTCGGGCCGTATCGCTGCGCACGAAATCATGCTGGGCACGAGCGCCATCCGCAACCTGATCCGCGAAGCCAAGGTCGCGCAGATGTATTCCACCATCCAGACCGGCAACAGCGTGGGCATGCAGACGCTCGACCAGAACCTGGCCGACCTCGTGCGGCGCAACATCATCAGCCCCGCCGAGGCCCGCAGCAAGGCCAAGAGCCCGGAAAACTTCCCGGGCTGACAAGACGCAGATACCCACCAAGAAGAAAGAACAAAGGAGCACCCATGAAAGGCATTCTCGGTCTGCTGCGATCGAAGGTTCGCGCAGGCCAGCCACAGAGCGATGCGGCGGATTCGACCTTGTTTTCCACCGCCTTTGCGAGCCAGGGCGCGACCGGGGCGCAGCTGGTGCCTTGGGAGGCCCGGGCCGTGGAAGTGGGGGCGCAGCGCCTGCCGGCGCGCCGCGGCGGCACGCTGCTGCAGTCCCTGTGGGCGCGCGACAAATACATGGGTTTGCTGGGGCAGGAGGCCGTGGAGCGCATGGAGCGCTTTTTCACGTTTGCCGTGGTGCCGCCCAACCGCGACGTGATCCGCCAGGACGAATATGGCAATTTCATGTTGGTGGTGCTGACCGGCACTATGGCCATCGATCGCGTGCAGCCCTGGGGCGAGCGGCTGCGCCTCGCGGAGAGCCGGCCTGGGGAAATCCTGGGCGAAATGTCGCTGCTCGACGGCGGCATCCGGTTTTCCAGCTGCACGACCCTCACCGATTGCGAGATCGCCGTGCTCGACGCCGAAGGCATGGACGCGATGATGTCCAGCGATCCGCAGCTTGCTGCGAGTCTGGTAGCGCTGCTGGCGCGCAGGCTCTCGCAGCGCATGCGCGTGGTCAGCGCCCGTTTGAGCGAGGTCCAGCGGTGATGTATCTGTGGTGGGACTTCGCAGGAGCGATGCATGGAACGTGATCAGGCCGGTAAATTCATCAATGACCTGCTCAAGCTGATGGTCAGCCGCAACGGCAGCGACTTGTTCATCACGGCCGATTTTCCGCCGGCAATCAAGGTCGATGGCAAGGTGACCAAGGTGTCGGCACAGCCTCTGAGTGCGGTGCACACGCTCACGCTCACACGCTCCATCATGAGCGACAAGCAGGTCGCCGAGTTCGAGCGCACCAAGGAGTGCAACTTCGCCATTTCGCCCGCAGGCATAGGGCGCTTTCGCGTCAACGCCTTCGTGCAGCAGGGCAAAGTGGGCATGGTGCTGCGCACGATTCCGCTCACGCTGCCGACCATAGACGGTCTCGGCGTGCCGCAGGTGCTCAAAGAGGTGGCGATGACCAAGCGCGGCCTGTGCATCGTCGTGGGCGCGACGGGCTCGGGCAAATCGACCACGCTCGCGGCCATGGTCGATTGGCGCAACGAAAACTCCTTTGGCCACATCATCACGGTCGAGGACCCGGTCGAGTTCGTGCACGTGCACAAGAACTGCGTCGTGACGCAGCGCGAGGTCGGGCTGGACACCGACTCCTGGGAGGCCGCACTCAAGAACACGCTGCGCCAGGCGCCCGACGTGATCCTGATGGGCGAGATCCGCGACCGCGAAACCATGGAGCACGCGGTGGCATTTGCGGAAACAGGCCACTTGTGCCTGGCCACGCTGCACGCCAACAGTGCCAACCAGGCGCTCGATCGCATCATCAACTTTTTCCCCGAGGAGCGGCGTGCTCAGTTGCTCATGGACTTGTCGCTGAATCTGCGCGCCATGATTTCTCAGCGCCTGATCCCCCGCGAGGATGGCAAGGGGCGCGCGGCGGCGGTGGAAGTGCTGCTCAATACGCCCTTGATCGCCGACCTGATCTTCCGCGGCGAGGTGGCCGAGGTCAAGGAGATCATGAAAAAAAGCCGCAACCTGGGCATGCAGACCTTCGATCAGGCGCTCTTCGATGCCTACGAGGCGCATGTCATCAGCTACGAGGACGCGCTGCGCAATGCCGACTCGCTCAACGACCTGCGTCTGCAGATCAAGCTCAACAGCCAGCGTGCCAAGTCGCCCGATCTTGCTGCGGGCACCGAGCATTTCGCCATCGTTTGATGTTTCCGCGCTTCCTTCGCCTGCGTCGGGTCGGCTCAGGCGCTTGTTCATCCTGAAAGTTTTTTAGCCCAAAAGTTTTCGTATGCCCAGCAGCATCCATCCGCGCAGCTATGACAGCATCGCCCCACGCAAGCTCGCTTTCCTTGGGCTGGGCGTCATGGGTTACCCCATGGCGGGCCATCTCGCGCGCGCCGGCCATGCCGTGACCGTTTACAACCGCACCGCGGCCAAGGCCCAGGCATGGTGCGAGGAGTTCGCCGACGCGCCCAGCAAACCCCGGCACGCCGCCACGCCCGGCGAGGCCGTCGCCGGAGCGAGCCTCGTGTTTTGCTGCGTAGGTAACGACGACGATCTGCGCTCGGTCACGCTCGGCGAGCAGGGCGCCTTTGCGGGCATGGCGCCGGGCGCGGTCTTCGTCGATCACACCACGGCCTCGGCCGAGGTGGCACGCGAGCTCCACGCGCAAGCGCGCGCGCAGGGGCTGCAGTTCGTCGATGCGCCCGTGTCAGGCGGTCAGGCGGGCGCGCAAAACGGCCAGCTCACGGTGATGTGCGGTGGCGATCCAGCGGCTTTCGACGCAGCTTTGCCCGTCGTGATGGCGTACGCGCGCGCCTGCACTTTGCTCGGGCCCGCGGGCTCGGGGCAGCTCGCGAAGATGGTCAACCAGATCTGCATCGCGGGCATCCTGCAGGGTCTGGCCGAGGCCATTGCATTCGGGCAGAACGCCGAGCTCGACATGCAGCAGGTGCTCGACGTGATCAGTAAGGGCGCGGCGCAGAGCTGGCAGCTCGAAAACCGCGGCAAGACCATGGTCGAGGGCAAGTTCGACTTCGGCTTCGCCGTCGATTGGATGCGCAAGGACCTGGGGCTGGTGCTGCAGGAGGCGCGGCGCAACGGCTCGCGCCTGCCGCTCACGGCGCTGGTCGATCAGTTCTATGGCGACGTGCAAAAAATGGGCGGCAACCGCTGGGACACTTCGAGCCTGATCCAGCGGCTGCGTTGATTTTTTGCGGGGCGCTGGGCCGGCTCACCCGGCTCAGCCGCCCGCAGCTGGCGCCGCCGTAGCGGGATTGGGCTGCGGCGGGGGTACGAGGCGCCGCAGCTCATCTTCCGAGACGATCTCGAACACGCGCACCACCTTGGCGACGCCGGACACCCCGCGCGCAATGTCGGTCACGCGCGCTGCTTCGCGCTGCGTCACCAGCCCCATCAGATAGACCACGCTGCGTTCGGTCACGACCTTGAACGCGCTCGATGACAGGTCGCGCGCATCGACGATGCCGGCGCGCACCTGGCCGGTGATCCAGGCGTCGTTCGAGCGCTGGCCCAGGGAAGAGTTGGACATTACCGCCAGATCGTTGACCACGGCGCGCACGTTCTCGACCAGCGCCACGGCCTGCTCCACGCGCTGGCGGTCTTGCTCGGTGGGCACTTCGCCGGTGATGAGCACGCGCCGGTTGAAGCTCGTGACGTTCACGTGGCCGCGTTCGCCCAGCAGCTCGTTCAGGCGGTTCACGGCGCGCAGCTCTATGCCTTCGTCCTCGAGCTGTGCGCCCGAAGTGCGCCGATCGGCCGCCACCATGCCGCCCATGGCTGCGCCGCCCAGCACCACCGGGGCGCAAGCGCTCAGGCCGAGTGCGAAAACCAGGGTCAAAACCTGTAGGGGCCGCTTCGCGCGTGCCCACGCAGTGTTTTTTGCTCTCAAGATGATTCTTCCTCGCCCAGCAATTGGGCATCTATGCCGTCGCAGAGGCAGTGCAGCACCAGGGTGTGCACCTCGCGCACGCGCGCGGGGCGGTCGTGCGGTACGGCGATCAGAACGTCGGTTTCGCGCAGCCGGGCTGCGATTGCACCGCCACTGCGCCCCGTGAGCAGCAGCACCATCAGCTCGCGTTCGTGCGCGGCCTCCAGCGCGGCCAGCAAGGCGGGCTCGTCGCCCGTCACGGACAGCATCAGCAATACGTCACCCAGCTGGCCGAGCGCGCGCACCTGGCGGGCAAAAGCAGCCTGCGGCTGTGCAGCGAAAGCGCTTTCGGCGCTCAGCAAGCCGGCGCCGGCCCCGAGCGCGAGCGCGGCGAGCTCGGGGCGCTCGCGTTCGAAGCCGGCCACGCACAGCGCGGCAAGTTGCTGTGCCGCCGCTGCCGAAGCGCCCAGACCGCAGGCCAGCACCTTGCCGCCGCCCGTAAGGCACGCGACGACGGCCTGCACGGCCGCGGCGATGGGTGCCGCCAGCGCCTGCGCCGCCTGGTATTGCAAGTCTGCCGCGTCGATGAAATGCTGCTGAATGCGCTGTTCGAGCATGCGCCGATGATAGCGCCCGGGGCTGTCAATACACCTGCGGCACGATCATTTCGGGCGGAGTCGGGTGGCGGATGTAGTCGGGGTTGTGGATGCGTGCGGGCAAGGCGACGGATTCGTGCTCGATCTCGCCGTAAGGCACCTGGGTCAGCAGGTGGTGGATGCAATTGAGGCGCGCTTTTTTCTTGTCCACGGCCTCGACCACCCACCACGGCGCCTCGGAGATGTGCGTGCGCTCGAGCATTTCTTCCTTGGCCTTGGTGTAGTCTTCCCAGCGCCGGCGCGATTCCATGTCCATGGGCGAGAGCTTCCACTGCTTGAGCGGGTCGTGGATGCGCATCAGAAAGCGACGGTGCTGCTCGTCGTCGGTGATGGAAAACCAATACTTGACCAGAATCGTGCCCGAGCGGATCAGCATTTTTTCGAACTCGGGCACGCTGCGGAAAAACTCTTCGAGCTCTTCGGGCGAGCAAAAGCCCATGACGCGCTCCACGCCGGCGCGGTTGTACCAGCTGCGGTCGAACAGCACGATCTCGCCGCCCGCAGGCAGGTGCTGCACATAGCGCTGGAAGTACCACTGGCTGTGCTCGCGCTCGCTCGGTGCCGGCAGTGCGGCGACGCGGCACACGCGCGGGTTCAGGCGCTGGGTGATGCGCTTGATCACGCCGCCCTTGCCCGCGGCGTCGCGCCCTTCGAACAGCACCACCACCTTGAGCTTCTTGGCGACCACCCAGTCCTGCAGCTTGACGAGTTCACCTTGCAGACGCAGCAGCTCGCGGAAGTAGGCGCGGCGGTCTTCGTCGAATTCCGTGGTGGCGGCGTCGGCGGCCTCGCGGATCAAGCTGTCCATGCGCTCGTCGTCGATCTCCATCTCGAGCTCTTCGTCGACGCTGTCTATCATGTCGGCGTGCAGGCGCCGTTCGTATTCCTGCTGGGCGTTGGTCTTGTCCATGGGGTCCTCGTGTTGCTGGGTGCGCTCCAGTGCGGGTGGCGGAGCAGCCTAACTGCGTGCGGTGACAGTGGCATGAAAATGCCCCATCCTGAGGCGGGATTTAGTGCGCATCGAACGCGCCCTGCAGCCATTGCAGGCCCTGCGGCTCCAGCAGTACCACGTCGAAGCGGCAGGGCGGCGGCGCGGGCAGGCGCAGCAGGTAGTGGCGCGCAGCGAACACGATGCGCCGCTGTTTGGCGCTGCCTATGCTGGCCGCGGCGCCGCCGTGGCTGGCGCTCGCGCGGCTGCGCACCTCGACGAACACCAGTGTGCCGTCGGGCGCGCGCATCACGAGGTCGATCTCGCCGCCGCCGCGCCCCGGCGTTCGATAATTGCGCGTCACGAGGCGCAGGCCCGCGGCCTGCAGATGGGCCAGGGCGCGGTCTTCGGCCATGTTGCCTTGCTGCCGCGTCGTGGCTTGCCGCGTGCTTGCGGCGGCCTTGCTGGGCGCGGCGGGATTTTTTCGGGGGAATGGCATTGAGTGCATCTTTCGCATCGGCGCTGGGCGCGGCGCACGCGGCAGCGGCTGCGCAGCATTATCCGCAGGGGGCGCTGTACGTGGTCGCCACGCCCATAGGCAACCTGGCCGACATCACGCTGCGCGCGCTGCACGTGCTGCAGCTGGCCGACCGTATCGCCTGCGAAGACACACGCCACACGCAGGCGCTGCTGCGCGCCTACGGCATCGACAAGAAGCCGAGCCAGCTGCTCGCGCTGCACGAGCACAACGAGGCCGAAGCCGCGCAGGCGGTATTGGCGCAGCTGCGCGAAGGCGAGCGCGTGGCCTACGTGAGCGACGCGGGCACGCCCGGCGTGAGCGACCCGGGCGCAAGGCTGGTCGCCGCGGTGCGCGCTGCGGGCCTGCGCGTGCTGCCGCTGCCGGGCGCGAGCAGCGTGACTACGGCGCTGTGCGCCGCGGGGGCCGTGGCGCCCGGCGCGGCGCAGGAGGGTTTCGTGTTCGCAGGCTTTTTGCCGACCAAGCCGAGCGCGCGCGCTGCCGCCGTGCAGCAGCTCGCGCACGAGGCGCGCTGCGTGGTGCTGCTCGAGGCGCCGCACCGCATCCTCGAGCTGGCGCAGGCGTTCGCGGCGCTGGGCGAGCGCCCCGTGACCCTGGCGCGCGAGCTGACCAAGCAGTTCGAGGAGATCGCCACCGTGCCCGCGCAGGGCCTGCCCGCCTGGTTTGCCGCCGCGCCCGAGCGCGCGCGCGGCGAATTCGTCGTGCTGCTGCACCCCGTCGCGCCGGGCGCACACGACGCCGGCATGGAAGCAGGCCAGCGCGCGCTGCGCCTGTTGCTGCCCGAGCTGCCGCTCAAGACCGCGGTGCGCCTGGCCGCGCAGCTCAGCGGCGCGCCGCGCAACGCGCTCTATGCGCAGGCGCTCGAATGGCAGGGGATGGAGGATTAACCCCAATTGTCCATTGGGCGGAATTGCCGGTGCGCGCGAGGTATGCCCCGTCATTGCGAGGGCCGTCAGGCCCGCGGCAATCCATGCGGCCTTCGATGCGGCGCCTGTGCCCCTTGCGGGACTGGATTGCCGCGCCCCTGCGGGGCTCGCAATGACGGGTGTTTCATCCGCGACCCAACTGCCGCACCAGCCGCCGCGCCCTCATGAACCATCTGAGTTGAACCGTCTCTGCATCGCCGGAATTTGCATCAAAACAGCCTCTAAAGCTTATCCATCAAGCGCAAGCAGCTATCAATCAAGGAGTTACCCGGCGCTGCCCAGCGACAGCCCCGCGTGCTCGCGCAGCGGGTGGAAGTGGATTTTGGGAAAGCGCTCCTGCGCCAGGCGCACGTCGTAGGGGCTGGTGCACAGGTAGGCCAGCGCGCCCGCGGCGTCGTGCGCCATGCGCGTGGGGTAGGCGGCTTCGAATTCGCGCAGCTCCTGCGCGCTGTCGGCGCTGATCCAGCGCGCGCTCGTGTAGGGGCAGCCTTCGAGGCGCACTTCGCAGTCGTACTCGGTGGCCAGGCGGTGCTGCACCACTTCGAACTGCAGCTGGCCCACGGCGCCCAGCAGCATGTTGCCGCCCATGTCGGGCTTGAAGACCTGGATCGCGCCTTCCTCGCCAAGCTGCAAAAGGCCCTGCTGCAGCTGCTTGGTGCGCAGCGGGTTTTTCAGCACCACGGTCATGAACATCTCGGGCGCGAAAAAGGGCAGGCCCGTGAACTGCAGGTTCGCGCCGTCGGTGATGGTGTCGCCCAGCTGCACGCCGCCGTGCGTGGTAAAGCCGATGATGTCGCCCGCGTAGGCTTCGTCCACGGCCTCACGGCGCTGGCTCATGAAGGTGACCACGCTGGTCGGGCGCAGCTCCTTGCCTGTGCGCTGCACCTTGAGCTTCATGCCCGGCGTGTAGCGGCCCGAGGCCACGCGCACGAAGGCGATGCGGTCGCGGTGGTTGGCGTCCATGTTCGCCTGCACCTTGAACACCACGCCCGAAAAGCCCTCGTCGTCGGGCTGTACGGTTTTTTCCACCGGCTGCTTGTTCACGATCAAGGTGCTCAGGCGCGGGCCGGGCGGCGGCGCCAGGTCAACCAATGCGTCGAGCACCTCCATCACGCCAAAATTGTTCACGCCCGAGCCAAAGAACACCGGCGTCTGCTTGCCGGCCAGAAAGGCCGCGTGGTCCCAGGCGGGCGAGGCGCCCACGGCGAGCTCCATGCTCTCCATGGCCTCGTCGAATTCGCTGCCGAAGCGCGCGCGCAGGCGCTCGGTTTCGCACAAAGGGATGGTTTCGAAGTCCTGCGGGCGCCGCTCGGAGCCGGCCTCGAACACCGTCATGCTTTGCGTGCGCAGATTGATGATGCCGCCAAAGCGCTTGCCCTGGCCCACGGGCCAGGTCATGGGCACGCAGGACATGCCGAGCTCGCGCTCGACCTCGTCGAGGATGTCGAGCGGCGCGCGCACTTCGCGGTCCATCTTGTTCACGAAGGTGATGATGGGCGTGTCGCGCTGGCGGCAGACCTCGATCAGCCGGCGCGTCTGCGCCTCCACGCCGTTGGCCGCGTCGATCACCATGAGCGCGCTGTCCACCGCTGTCAACACACGGTAGGTGTCTTCAGAGAAGTCCTTGTGGCCGGGCGTGTCGAGCAGGTTGATGACGTGCTCGCGGTAGCTCATCTGCATCACGCTCGAGGCCACCGAGATGCCGCGCTGCTTTTCGATCTCCATCCAGTCGCTGGTGGCGTGGCGGCTGGCCTTGCGGCCCTTGACGGCGCCGGCGATCTGGATCGCGCCCGAAAACAGCAGCAGCTTTTCGGTCAGCGTGGTCTTGCCCGCGTCGGGGTGGGAGATGATGGCAAAAGTGCGGCGGCGCCGCGTTTCTGAGGCGTAGGACACGGGGTTCTCGGGTGTGGGTGGGGCCCCGCGTGGCGCCGCAGAGGGCAGGCGGAGCAGGGCGACGCGCTGGTCGCAAGGGGCGCGATTTTACCGAGGCGCTGGCCCGCCCTGCAGCAAGCAGGCCCGCAAGCCCTGACTGGCCTGGCAGAGCCCAGGCCGCCACACCGTCTCAGCCCGCAAAGCGCGGCGCGCGCTTTTCGATGAAGGCGCGCACGGCCTCGTGGTGGTCGGCGGTGGTGTGGGCGAGCGCCTGGTAGCCGGCCGAGAGTTCGAGCAGCGATTCGAGCGAGCTGCGTTCGCCCTCGCGCAGCAGGCGCTTGGTCATGCGCAGCACGCCGCCGGGGTTGGCGGCGATCTTGCGCGCGAGCGCAAGCGCCTCGTCCAGCAGCTGCTCGTGCGGCACCACGCGCGACACCAGGCCGCAGGCCAGCGCCTGCTGCGCATTCAGCGCCTCGCCCGTGAAGGCCATTTCGGCCGCCTTGGACATGCCCACGGCGCGCGGCAGCAGCCAGGCACCGCCGTCGCCGGGGACGATGCCGACCTTGACGAAGCTCTCGGCAAAAGTGGCCTTTTCCGAGGCGATGCGGATGTCGCACATGCAGCTCAGGTCCAGCCCGGCGCCGATTGCGGGGCCGTTGACGGCGGCGATCACGGGCACGTCGAGGTTGTAGAGCGCCTTGGGCAGGCGCTGGATGCCGTTGCGGTACTCCTCGCGGATGGCCTCGGGTTGCAGGTCGGGGCTTTGGAAGCGCAGCATGTCCTTGACGTTGCCGCCCGAGCAGAACGCCGGGTCGGCCCCCGTGACGATGAGCACGCGCACGCTGCGGTCGAGCGCGATGTCGGCGCAGGCTTGCACGAATTCGGCCACGGCGTTGTTGCCGGTGAGCGCGTTGCGCGTCTCGGGCTGGTTCATGGTCAGCGTGACGATGGCGCCGTCGCGCGTGATCTTGAGGAAGGGGTTGCTCATGGTTTGGTAGCTGAAAGCGTTGATGGGTAAAGGGCTGAATGGTAAATACGTCTCAAGCCAGGTCGGTCACGGCGCGCAGCAGATCGAGGCTCAGTGCGTCGCCGCGCTCGAGCAGCGCCTGGCCGACCACGTCGTGCCAGTACGACTCGGAGCCCGCCGCCTGGCGCCAGTTGTGCAGGCGGCGCGTGTAAAGCTGCAGGTCGAATTCGGCCGTGAAGCCGATGGCGCCGTGGATCGAGTGGGCGAGCGCCGCGACTTCGAGCGCGGCCTCGCTGGTGCGCGCCTTGGCCACGGCGGCGTGCAGGCGCTCGGGCTGCACGCCGCGCGCGCGCAAGCCCAGCTGCGCGGCCATGCGCGCGGCGAAGCTGTGCTCGGAGATCACGGCGAGCTGGTGCTGTATGGCCTGGAACTTGCCGATCGGCTTGCCGAACTGTTGGCGCTCGTTCGCGTATTGCAGCGTGCGCGTGAACACGGCCATGAGCGCGCCCGCGATCTGCGCGGCGTAGAGCGCGGCCTGCAGTGTGCGCAGGTCGTGCGTGCCGGGCACGGGCGTGGCCGCGTCCCAGGCGCTGGCGGGCCACTGCAGCGTGGCGTCCAGGCAAAAGCCTGCGGGCAGGCGCTCGGCACCGGCCGTGGGCAGCAGCCGGCACGCGCCGCCACGGGCCACCAATACCCAGTCGGCGACTGCGCCCAGGCGCACGTTGGCGCAGCGCAGCACGCCGTCCGCGGCAGTGCCCGCAGCAGTAGCGGCACTGGCGGCACTGGCCTCGGCGAGCGTGATCGCGCCCCGGGGCCGCGCCACGCCGGCCGCCACGAGCAGGCCGCGTGCGAGCAGGGTTTCACCGAGCGGCAACGGCAGCGCGTGCGCGCCGCATTGCATGAGCACGCCTTGCACGTCGGCCAGGCACAGGCCCGCGCCGCCTGCAGCCTCGGGCACGAGCGCGTCGGCAAAGCCCGCGTCTTCGAGCTGCTGCCACAGCGCCGCGTGCGCGCCCCCGGCCTCGATCGCGCGCACTACCTGCGGCGTGCATTGCGCGCTCAGCAGCTGGTCAACGGCGTCGGAAAAAAGATCATCCATGGTTGGGCTCCCCTTGTGCATGGCGCCTCGGGCAAGGTGTCGAAAATGCTATCGAAAACATTGCAAAATCCATGAGGCTAAATATGCTTTCAGCGCTTGTTTGTTCAGCGCAAGCAGCTATCGATTCGATATGAAAATGTCTAAAAAACTACGGGCTTGATGGGTGCGCTCAGCGCAGCCCCAGGCCGCGCGCGATCATGCCGCGCAGGATGTCGCGCGTGCCGCCGCGCAGCGAGTAGCAGGGCGCCACCAGCGTCACGTAGTTGAGCGTCTGCAGCAGCTCGAGCGGCACCGCGTCGCTGTCGCTGCGCGCAAACAGGTCGTCGGCGATCGCGGCGGGAATGAGCTGTTCCACGCCCGTGCCCAGGTCTTTGACCAGCGCGGCCTCGACGACGGGGCTCTCGCCGCGCGTGAGCTTTTCCGTCACGGCGATCGAGAGCGCACGCAGCGGCGCGAGCTGGCTCATGATCTTGCCCGCGAGGCGCTGCGCCGCCGGCGTATGGCCCGCGGGCGTGCGCACATAGGCGAGCCAGGTGTCGAAGAGCACGATGCTCGAATACAGGCGCTCAGGGCCACTGCGCTCGAACGCGAGCTCGGCCGTGACCTGCTCCCAGCCCTTGCCTTCTTCGCCCACGAGTGCGTCGGGCGCGAGCTGCACATTGTCGAAAAACACCTCGCAAAAATGCTGGTCACCGGCCAGGTCGGTGATCGGGCGCACCGTGACGCCCGGCAGCGACAGATCGACGATGAGCTGCGACAGCCCCTGGTGTCTGTCCTGCGGCGTGCCGCTGGTGCGCACGAGTGCGATCATGTAGTGGCAGTTGTGCGCGTTCGTGGTCCAGATTTTTTGCCCGTTGAGCAGCCAGCCCTGCGCGTTGCGCTCGGCGCGCGTGCGCACGCTGGCCAGGTCCGAGCCCGAGCCCGGCTCGCTCATGCCGATGCAAAAAAAGGCCTCGGCGCGGCAGATTTTGGGCAGGTAGAACTGCTTTTGCGCCTCGCTGCCGTACTTGAGCAGCAGCGGGCCGCTTTGCCGGTCGGCGATCCAGTGCGAGCCCACGGGCGCGCCGGAGTTGAGGAACTCCTCCACCAACACGTAGCGCGCAAACGCGCTGCGCCCGGCGCCGCCGTATGCGCGCGGAAATGTGAGGCCCAGCCAGCCCTGGCGCGCGAGCGCACGGCTGAACGCCGGGTCGCAGCCCGTCCAGGACTTGGCGCGGATATGCGCGGGGACGTCCTTGAGCGCTTGCGTGAGAAATGCGCGCACCTGTGGGCGCAGCGCCTCGTCTTCGGGCGGAATCGCGGTGAGGTCCAAGGAGGAAAGCTGGTTCATGCCGGCACCTCGGGGTGGGAAAAGAAAGGCAAGAGGAAAGGCAAAAGCAAAAGCATGGCAGCTCCAAAAGGCAACGGCGTCGAATCTACCAAAGGTTTGTTAGGCGCTAGGAGCCTGTCGGACTTTGGAATCGTCGGCTGCGAATGCGCCGCAGAGGCCCATTTTTTACCGTCTTCTTGCCCCATAGCACCACTATGGGGCGGCGAATCCGGCAAAAACTGGTCTCGCTGGGGCGCATTCTCGCTTTCGACGCCCAAAGCCCGACAGGCTCCTAGCGAGATTGTGCCTGTTTGGCGGCACGGAGGCGATACCCTGCGCGGCCCACCATGGGCCTGGGCCCGGTTACAAAAGATCGCCGTCCACGTAAAACCAGCGACCGTTTTCGCACGCGAAACGGCTGCGCTCATGCAGGCGCACGCCGCGCCCGGACTCGCGGCAGCGTGCCACAAATTCGACTTCGGCCCGGCCTGCGGCCGTGAGGCGCTGGCTGCGCACCGTGAGGCCCAGCCAGCGGGTGGCGGGGTCGAGCTGGAGCTGCGCGGGGCGGGTGCTGGTGTGCCAGGTGGCCCGCAGGTAGTCGGCCCGCAGGCGCACGAAGGCGCTGTAACGCGAACGCATCAGGCTTTCGGGGTCCGGCGCTGGGCAGTCCTCGTGCTCGAGGTAGCGCCCGCAACAGGCGGAATAGGCCAAGGGGCGCAGCCTGTTATCGCGGCGGCCGCAAGGGCAAGGGGATGAATCGTGTGTTGTGGGCATGGGTATCAGAGAGCGGCTTGGGGGCGAAGGCTGCGCCGTAGCGGCCGATTTTCGCCTCGTGCGCCCGACCCAAACCAGGAGCCAGCCCGCACAGGAGGATGGCAAAAAAATTGTGGATAACTTTGGGGCAAGCTACAATCCGCAGCCCCACGCCGTTCCTCCTATCCACAGTTTCGAGCCCTGCCTGCAATGTCCGAGGAACCTCTTTCCAGCGCCGTCCACGACCGCTTCAATCTGACCGAATCCCCCGCAGATCGCCATGCCCCGCGCCTTGCCGAGTCTCCTGCCGAGCCCTTTACAGACGCGGCCGCTGCAGGCCAGGGTTTGTGGCAGGCCTGCCTGGAGCAGCTTGCGCAAGACCTGCCCGAGCAGCAGTTCAACACCTGGATCAAGCCCTTGACGGCGCAGATGGCCGAGGATTTTTCCCGGCTCACGCTGTTCGTCGGCAACCGCTTCAAACTCGACTGGGTGCGCGCCCAGTATGCGGGCCGCATCAGCGCGCTGCTCGAGGCCTTGTCGGGCCAGGCCATGGCGCTGGAGCTCGCGCTCGCGCCGCGTGAGGTGGTGGCGCAGTCGGTGGGGCGCCCGGTGCCGCGCAGCGCAGCCGCCGTGGCGCCCGCGTCGCAAGGGGTCCGGCCCGGCCTGGCCGAAGCGGCGCCGGCGGGCGCTGGCGAAAACCCCGACAGCCCCGAAGGCGCGGGTGGCACCGGCGGCGTCCAGCGCACGCGGCTCAACCCGGCACTGACTTTCGACACCCTGGTGGAGGGCTCGGCCAACCGCATGGCGCGCTCGGCAGCCCTGCACGTGGCCGCCCGGCCGGGGCATCTCTACAACCCCTTGTTCATCTACGGTGGCGTGGGGCTGGGTAAGACGCACCTCGTGCACGCGGTGGGCAACCAGCTGCTGCAGGAGCGCCCCGAGGCCAAGGTTCTCTACATTCATGCCGAGCAGTTCGTGTCGGATGTGGTCAAGTCCTACCAGCGGCGCACTTTCGACGACTTCAAGGCGCGCTACCACGGGCTCGATTTGCTGCTGATCGATGATGTGCAGTTCTTTGCCAACAAGGACCGCACGCAGGAAGAATTCTTCAACGCCTTCGAAGCGCTGCTGGCCAAGAAGAGCCACATCGTGATGACCAGCGACACCTACCCCAAGGGGCTGGCCAACATCCACGAGCGCCTGGTGTCGCGCTTCGATGCCGGGCTCACGGTGGCCATAGAGCCGCCCGAGCTCGAGATGCGCGTGGCCATTCTGATCAACAAGGCGCGCACCGAAGGGGCCGAGATGCCCGAGGAGGTGGCGTTTTTCGTGGCCAAGAACGTGCGCTCCAACGTGCGCGAGCTCGAAGGCGCACTGCGCAAGATCTTGGCCTATTCGCGCTTCAACCAGAAAGAAGTCTCCATCCAGCTTGCGCGCGAGGCGCTGCGCGACCTGCTGTCGATCCAGAACCGGCAGATTTCCGTCGAAAACATCCAGAAGACCGTGGCCGACTACTACAAGATCAAGGTGGCCGACATGTATTCCAAAAAGCGGCCCGCGAGCATCGCGCGGCCGCGCCAGATCGCTATGTACCTGGCCAAGGAGCTCACGCAAAAGAGCCTGCCAGAAATCGGCGAGCTCTTCGGTGGGCGCGACCACACCACCGTGCTGCACGCCGTGCGCAAGATTGCCGGCGAGCGCCAGCAGCTCACCGAGCTCAACCAGCAGCTGCACGTGCTGGAGCAAACCCTCAAGGGCTGATGGGCAAAGATTGGCTATTGGCTATTGTTGGGCTGCGGCCCCTGCCGGCAAAGCGGGCAAAATGCGGGGCTTTGCCGTGCAGGCGGCGGCAGCATGCCTGGGGCCGCCTTGGCGCGGCCGCCAGCGCCCGCCGGCACCCTTGCGCGCAGCGTTTCCACCATTGATGCAGAGGTAGACATGATCGTCCTGAAGGCCCCCCAAGACAAAGTGCTCGCGGTATTGCAAGCCGTCAGCGGCATCGTCGAGCGTCGCCACACCGTGCCCATCCTGGCCAATGTGCTGATCCGCAAGACGGGCGGCGCGCTGCAGCTCACGACCAGCGACCTCGAGGTGCAGATTCGCACCACCGCCGATCTCGGCGGCGACGCGGGCGACTTCACCACCACGGTGGGAGCGCGCAAGCTCATCGACATTTTGCGCACCATGCCTGCCGACCAGACGGTGAGCCTGGAGTCTTCGGGCGACGGCAAGCTGATCCTCAAGGGCGGCAAGAGCCGCTTCACGCTCGCCACGCTGCCGGCCGAGGACTTTCCGCTCGTGCAGGAGGCAGCGTTCGGCCCCGCGTTCAGCGTGCCGCAAAAGGTGCTCAAGGACTTGCTGCGCCAGGTCTCGTTCGCCATGGCGGTGCAGGACATCCGCTACTACCTCAACGGTATTTTGTTCGTGGCCGAGGGGCGGCAGCTCAGCCTCGTCGCCACCGATGGCCACCGCATGGCCATGGCCAGCGCCACGCTCGAAGTCGAGGTGCCCAAGCAGGAGGTGATCCTGCCGCGCAAGACCGTGCTCGAGCTGCAGCGCCTGCTCTCCGACGCGGGCGGCGAGCAGCAGCCGCAGATCGAAATGCAGTTTGCCGGCAACCAGGCGCGCTTCACCTTCGGCGGCATGGAGTTCGTGACCAAGCTCGTCGAGGGAAAATTCCCCGACTACCAGCGCGTGGTGCCGCGCAACCACCCCAACATCGTCGTGCTGGGCCGCGCGCCCCTGCTGGCCAGCCTGCAGCGCGTGGCCATCATGACCACCGACAAGTTCAAGGGCGTGCGCCTGAACATAGAGCCCGGCACGCTGCGCGTGGCCAGCAACAACAACGAGCAGGAAGAGGCCGTCGATGAGCTCGACATCGACTACGGCGGCGAATCCATAGAGATAGGCTTCAACGTGACCTACCTCATCGACGCGCTCTCCACGCTCGACGACGAGCTGTTGCAGATGTCGCTGCTCGACGGCAACAGCTCGGTGCTCATCACGCGGCCTGGACGCGATGACTTCAAGTACGTGCTCATGCCCATGCGCATTTGAAGCCCGCCCAAGCCCGTGATCTTTCGGCCCGCGATTGCTACCAACTACATAGCTTCTTGCGCTTGCTGAAGCTGCGCAAAAGGCATATTTGATGATGAAACCCATGGAAGCAGCGCCTTCCTTCGGACCCAAGGCCCCCATGACCGCTGAATCCACGCAACCCGATCCCGCCGCGCAGGGTGCCGGCGCACCTGCCGCGCAAGACGACGCTCGCGCCGGCGCCGATGCCGGCGACAGCTACGGCGAAGGCGCCATCACCATCCTCGAGGGCCTCGAAGCCGTGCGCAAGCGCCCCGGCATGTACATCGGCGACACCTCGGACGGTACGGGCCTGCACCACCTGGTGTTCGAAGTGGTGGACAACTCCATCGACGAGGCGCTGGCCGGCTTTTGCGACGACATCGTCGTCACCATTCACACCGACAACTCCATTTCCGTCATCGACAACGGCCGCGGCATCCCCACCGGCGTCAAGTGGGACGACAAGCACGAGCCCAAGCGCAGCGCCGCCGAAATCGCGCTGACCGAGCTGCACGCGGGCGGCAAGTTCAACCAGAACAGCTACAAGGTCTCAGGCGGGCTGCACGGCGTGGGTGTGAGCTGCGTCAACGCGCTGAGCCAGTGGCTGCGCCTCACGGTGCGGCGCGACGGCAAAAAGCACTTCATCGAGTTTCGCCGTGGCGTTCCCGTCGATGCCGTCGAAGAAGTCATCGACGGCGTGGCCGTGCGCAAGATGCGCGAGCTCGGGCCCACCGACAAGCGCGGCACCGAGGTGCACTTTTTGCCCGACCCGGAAATCTTCAAAGAGAACTTCGACTTCCACTACGAAATCCTCGCGCGGCGCCTGCGCGAGCTGAGCTTTCTGAACAACGGCGTACGCATCCGTCTGTGCGACGAGCGCACCGGCAAGGAGGACGACTTCTCGGGCGTCGGCGGCGTGCGCGGTTTCGTCGAATTCATCAACAAGGGCAAAACGCCCTTGCACCCTGCGCCGTTCTACGCCGCGGGCGAGCGCCCGGCCGAGGCCTATGGCGGCATCCCCGGCACGCACATCGGCGTCGAAGTGGCGATGCAGTGGAACAACAGCTACAGCGAGCAGGTGCTGTGCTTCACCAACAACATCCCGCAGCGCGACGGCGGCACGCACCTGACCGGCCTGCGCGCCGCGATGACGCGCGTCATCAACAAATACATCGAGGAAAACGAGCTCGCCAAAAAAGCCAAGGTCGAAGTCACGGGCGACGACATGCGCGAGGGCCTGTGCTGCGTGCTCTCGGTCAAGGTGCCCGAGCCCAAATTCAGCAGCCAGACCAAGGACAAGCTGGTGTCCAGCGAGGTGCGCGCACCCGTCGAAGACATCGTCGGCAAGCTGCTCGGCGACTACCTGCAGGAGCACCCCACCGACGCCAAGCTGATCTGCGGCAAGATCATCGACGCCGCGCGCGCGCGCGAGGCCGCGCGCAAGGCGCGCGAGATGACGCGGCGCAAAGGCGTGCTCGACGGCATGGGCCTGCCCGGCAAGCTCGCCGACTGCCAGGAAAAAGACCCGGCGCTGTGCGAGATCTACATCGTCGAGGGCGACTCCGCCGGCGGCTCTGCCAAGCAAGGGCGCGACCGCAAATTCCAGGCCATCCTGCCGCTGCGCGGGAAGATCTTGAACGTGGAAAAGGCGCGCTACGAAAAGCTGCTCACGAGCAATGAAATCCTCACGCTCATCACCGCGCTGGGCACGGGCATAGGCAAGGCCGGCGGCAGCGGCGGCGGCGACGACTTCGACGTCGCCAAGCTGCGCTACCACCGCATCATCATCATGACCGACGCCGACGTCGATGGCGCGCACATCCGCACGCTGCTGCTCACCTTCTTCTACCGCCAGATGCCCGAGCTGGTTGAGCGCGGCCACATCTATATCGCGCAGCCGCCGCTCTACAAGGTCAAGGCCGGCAAGGAAGAGCTCTACCTCAAGGACGGCGCCGCGCTCGAGAGCTTTTTGCTGCGCATCGCGCTGCACCAGGCCAGCGTGTTCACGGGCAGCGCCGGCGCGCGCACGCTCGCGAGCGACGAGCTCGCCGCGCTCGCGCGCAAGCACCAGGCCGCCGAGGGCGTGATCGCACGCCTGGGCGCCTTCATGGACGCCGAAGCGCTGCGCGCCGTGGCCGACGGCGTCGCGCTGAACCTCGACGACCTGGACGCCGCCGCGCATAGCGCCGCCACGCTGCAGGCCGCGCTGCGCGCGCTCAACCCCACGGGCGTGCCCGCCGAGGTCACGGCCGAATTCGACCCGCGCACCGACAAACCGCTGCTGCGCATCAGCCGCCGCCACCACGGCAACGTCAAGAGCAGCGTGATCACGCAGGACTTCGTGCACGGCGCCGACTACGCCGCACTGGCCGAAGCCGCGCACACCTTCCGTGGCCTGCTCGGTGAGGGCGCGAAAGTCATGCGCGGCGAGGGCGAGCGCCAGAAGGAAGAAAAAGTCAGCGACTTCCGCCAGGCCATGAAGTGGCTGCTGGCCGAAGCCGAGCGCACCACGAACCGCCAGCGCTACAAGGGCCTGGGCGAGATGAACCCCGAGCAGCTATGGGAAACCACCATGGACCCGGCCGTGCGCCGCCTGCTGCGCGTGCAGATCGACGACGCCATCGAAGCCGATCGCGTGTTCACCATGCTCATGGGCGACGAGGTCGAACCGCGGCGCGAGTTCATCGAGACGAACGCGCTGCGCGCGGCGAATATTGATGTTTGAACCTGTCGTGTCGGATGACACGGATAGTGAGATCCGTGCCAAGTTAGTGAGAGATTGCTGACGCAGTTGTTGAAAGATTCCCAGAGGTGACCGACATCACGATTTATCACAACCCTAAGTGCGGCACTTCGCGCAACACCCTGGCCATGATTCGCAACAGCGGTGTGGAGCCGCAGGTCATCGAGTACCTCAAGACACCGCCCAGCCGCGAAGAACTGTTGGCTTTGGTGGCAGCCATGGGCATCAGCCTGCGCGATGCGCTGCGCCAGAAGGGAACGCCCTACGATGAACTTGGCCTTGGCAACCCGGCACTGACCGACGCACAGTTGCTTGACGCCATTGAACAGCATCCCATCTTGATACAACGGCCCATCGTCAAGACACCGTTGGGTGTGCGCCTGTGTCGGCCGTCGGAGCTGGTGCTGGACATCCTGCCCAACCCACAACAGGGGCCCTTCACGAAAGAAGACGGCGAAGTCGTTGTGGGGAAGGGTGGTCAACATGTCTAAGTCCTCGACAAAGCCACTGACAGACTTGCCCGCAACTGCGCCTGAGCATTTTCGGGTGCCAGACCCAGAGCGGTTTGCCAACCCGGTCCGCTCCAACCATCCGCCACGCATCCTACTGCTGTACGGTTCGTTGCGGGAGCGGTCGTTCAGCCGATTGTTGGTTGAAGAGGCCGCTCGCCTGCTCCAGGCCATGGGTGCAGAGACCAAAATCTTCAATCCCAGCGGCTTGCCCCTGCCTGACGATGCGCCTGACAGTCACCCCAAGGTGCAAGAGCTGCGAAACCTGGCGCAGTGGGCCGAAGGCATGGTGTGGTGTTCGCCAGAGCGCCACGGTGCGATGACGGGCATCATGAAGGCGCAGATTGACTGGATTCCGCTCTCAGCAGGCGCTGTACGCCCCACGCAGGGCAAGACCTTGGCAGTGATGCAGGTGTGTGGCGGCAGCCAATCTTTTAACGCGGTGAACCAGATGCGGGTGCTGGGACGGTGGATGCGCATGCTGACTATCCCAAACCAGTCATCGGTAGCCAAGGCCTTTCAGGAATTTGATGCCAATGACAGGATGAAGCCGTCGAGCTACTACGACCGCGTGGTCGACGTGATGGAAGAGCTCGTGAAATTCACATGGCTGACGCGCGATGTGTCGCCGTACTTGGTGGACCGCTACAGTGAGCGCAAGGAAACGGCCGAGGAACTGTCCAAACGGGTTAATCTGACCAAGGCTACATGACACACTTGGGAGTAGGTTGAACCTGGGTCAATCTGCTGCGCGGTTGTCATCAGTAAACAAAGAGGGACCCATGGACTACGTCTTGCACTTGTTGGGTGGTGGCGCTGGCAACCTGGCTGCCTATTTGGCAGCGCATGTGCTGCTGTGCCTTGTGCCTGCGTTTTTTATCGCGGGAGCCATGGCTGCGCTGATACCCAAGGCCAGTATCACCCGCTGGCTCGGTCGCAACACGCCCGCGTATGTGTCCTACCCCGCTGCGGCCGCGGCGGGCTCGTTGTTGGCAGTGTGCTCCTGCACCATCGTCCCATTGTTCGGGGGCATTTATCGCAAGGGGGCGGGTATCGGACCCGCCATCACCTTCCTGTTCTTTGCGCCCGCCGGCAACATCATGGCGTTGGCGTACACCGGCAGTATCCTGGGTGTGGAGTTCGCATTCGCCCGTTTGTTGTTGTGCTTGCTCTTTGGCATCGGCATTGGTTTGTTGATGGCCATGCTGTTCTGGCGGGATGATGCCACCCACGATGCGCAAACCGACGCGCTCTTTGCCGAGAAGGCTAGCATCGGGACTGCAGCTACTGGATTGTTGCTCTCGATGGTGGCCCTGCTCATTGCCGGAACCCTCAAGCTGTGGCCGCTAACCAGCACAGTTGCCACCGTGACCCTGCCCCTGGGTTGGGCGGAGGCCTGGCAGGCCACATTGTTCAGTTGGGTGCCGTTCGACGCAGCCAAGGGCGAGGAAGGCGTGACTTTCCAGGGCTCCATGCTGATTGTGCTGTTGCTGGCCATTGCGCTGACCGCATGGAAAGGCTTGGAGGACATCATTGAAGGCCCCAACCGGTGGACATCGGTGACCCTGGGTTTGACTGCCGCCACCTTGTTGGTGGCGGCCTTGAAGTTCACCCCGCATACGGGTGGCTTGGAGATAGGTATCACCGGCCGGTTGTTCGCGGTGGCAGCCTGCCTATGGGCAGTCTGGCATTACGCCCGCACCCTTGAACCGGATGACCGGAACTCCTGGCTTTGGGAGTCGTGGCGTTTTGTGAAGCAGATTTTTGGTCTGCTGGTGGTGGGGGTCTTTATTGTGGGCGTGGTGCGTCAAATCATCCGACCTGAGTGGATTGAGACGCTGGCTGGCTCCAACAGCGTCACGGCCAACATGGTTGCCGTGGTGTTCGGCGTTTTCATGTACTTCCCCACGCTCGTCGAAGTGCCTGTCGCCAAGATGTTCCTGGACTTGGGCATGCACCCGGGTCCGCTGCTGGCCTATCTCATGGCCGACCCTGAGCTGAGCTTGCAAAGCATCCTGATGGTCATTGCCGTGATTGGTAGGAAGAAGACCTTCGCCTACGTTGGTCTGGTCGCCATGTTCAGCGTGGCTGCCGGTTTGCTTTATGGTTCGTGGGTCGATGGCATGTCCGTTTTACGACTCACGATGGGTTTGCTGGGCTTTGTTGCCGTGCTGGGTGCCTTGTTGATGGCGTTGCATCGCCGTCAGGCGAGAGCAGCCACAGACACTTGAAGATGTTTCACACAAGGAGAAGCGATGTTGAAAATCAAAATCCTGGGTTCTGGCTGTGCCAACTGCAAGAAGCTGGAGGCAGTTGCACGCGATGCGGCGTCCACTGTAGCGGTGGAGGCCGACTTCGAGAAAATCACCGACATGAAGGCCATCATGTCCTACGACATCCTGTCCACGCCAGCGCTGGTCATCAATGACAAGGTAGTCGCAAGCGGCCGCATCCCCACCAAGGCTGAAATCCAGCAGTGGCTGACAGCCTCCTGAACACCTACTTCGGCGGGGCGCCTGACCCATTGACATCGGACGTTTTGAGCCACTGAGTGTCTTAAGGTTGCCCAGCACTCAAGTCGTCGCACAAGCCGACACATCCAAATAGTGGCCGCACAAGTTCCGCTGCCTGGCCTTGGATTCGAACCTCCGAATCGTTTGCCATGAACATATAGATTTTTTGAGCGCTCGAATGACGCTATGGGTTACGGTCGCTGACCGTTCAGTGCCTTGATGGCAGCACACCGCCCGATGGAAAAATTTCTCAGTTTATGAGTCCATTTTTCTCGCTTTATGAGTCGCTGGCGGCGGTAACTCATTGATTTTCAAAGAGCAAAATTCTTATCTTTTGCGTCCACCTACACCAGTTTGTAGATGGCAGCCGAGGACGGGAAATGTATGGGCATATCTACCCGCTTTGCGATGCCGCCTCGTTCCTCAGCCAATCCCGGAAAGCGACGACCCTTGGCAAATTGGCGCACTCGGGGCGATAAACGACGTAATAAGCCAGTTCGGACTCGAACCGAACCTCCGCGAACAGCCGCACCAATCTGCCCGCAGCCAGGTCGTCATGCGCCATGACGCTGCGCGCAAGGGCCACACCGCGCCCCTCGATCGCCGCCTGTAAGACTGCCGCCGAGTTATTGATCTTCATGCCGCGCGAGGTGGTCAATCGAACGACGTTGGCCTTGGCGAACCATTTTTCCCATGTTGGGAAGCCCACGTCGCCGTCCATCGACAGATCGTGGATGAGCGTGACATCGCCAAGCTCCATCGGCGTTTGCAAATGCCCATGCTGTCGAAGCAGTTCAGGAGAGCAGACGGGGAAAACCTCCTCTCCCATAAGCTTCTCTGCCGTCAAACCCGGCCACATACCAGTTCCGTAGCGCACCCCCACATCCACACGCCGGGCTACGAAGTCGACCGGCTTGAGACTGGTTTCAAGGCGCACATCCGTATCGCGGCAGATAGCCTGGAACCGCTCGAAGCGCGGCAGCAGCCACTTGGCGGCGAATGCGGGACTGACGGTAATGGTCAACACGTCGCCAACGACGCCCTCTCGCAGCTTCTCCAGCCCCAAGGCCAGCCTGTCGAAGCCGGCCCGGACGTCAGGCAGAGCGCGCAATGCCGCATCCGTGGTCACAAGCCGGGCTTTGCCGCTCGTGCTTCTGATGAACAGCGGTGTGCCAAGCCAGTCCTCCAAGCCGCGAACGAGTTGGCCGACGGCCGCGGGCGTGACGTTGAGTTCCTGCGCAGCGGCCGAGAAGCTCTGGTGCCGGGCACTGGCTTCAAAGGCTCGAAGGGCGTTCAGATGGACGGGCGACTTCATAACGATAAAGAATTTCTTTCTATTGCAAACACTTTATCTCATTTGTCTTCAGCACGGAATCAGAGAAAAATTCATCAACATTGAGAAGACATTGCGGCTTGCAATCCAATGCGGTCATGTCCGGCAATAACTGGCACGCATAGGTTTTCTTGCAGATCAAGTCGGTCTCGATGAGCGGCGCCCTCGATCGGAGAAAAAGCGCGGGTAGTTGCATAGGTGCGGGCACGGGCATGAGCCGCCTGTCCCATGGTCTGTAACCGACGCCCATCAGTCGGTGGGCAAACAGGGAGTTCATATGAGCAATCAATTCAAGGGCAAGAAGCTGCTGGTCGTCGGCGGAACGAGCGGGATGGGCCTTCAGACGGCCCGGATGGTCATTGCTGAAGGCGGCAGTGCGGTGATCGTGGGCCAGCGCCCCGAGAAGACCGAGGCCGCGCGCAAGGAATTGGCTGCGCTAGGCCAAGTGTGGGCGCTGACCGCCGACCTGACCCGTGACGAGGATGTTGCCGCACTGCGCACGTCCATCGACGAGCAGCACCCCGACATCGACCTGCTGGTGAATTCTGCCGGTGTGTTTTTACCGAAGCCCTTCCTGGAGCACTCGGAAGCCGACTATGACCAATATATGAAGTTGAACAAGGCGTTCTTCTTCATCACGCAGAAGGTCGCCAGCAACCTTGTCGCCAAGGGCAAGCCCGGCGCCATCGTCAATATCGGCTCGATGTGGGCGAAGCAGGCCATTGCGGCGACCCCATCTTCGGCCTATTCGATGGCCAAGGCGGGCTTGCACTCCTTGACCCAACACTTGGCGATGGAGCTTGCGCCAAAGCATATCCGCGTCAACGCGGTGTCGCCGGCCGTGGTCGAAACGCCGATTTATGAGGGCTTCATCCCCAAGGCGCAGGTGCATGATGCGTTACAAGGATTCAACGGCTTTCACCCTATCGGACGCGTTGGCACGCCGCAGGACGTCGCGGAGGTCGTCGTCTTCCTGCTCTCGGACAAGACGAGCTGGGTGACCGGCGCAGTCTGGGACGTGGACGGCGGCGTGATGGCGGGGCGCAATTGAGGAAAATTGCGTATTCAGTGCGCGTGCTCGAAGCCCGCGCGCAACCCCCCAAGGAAGGCGCAAGGGGCATCATGGCTGCGGTTTTTCAGCGCAGCCGAGAATGTCCACTTCACCACGGAAGCGCTTTATGCTGATCAATGCCGACTTCTCACGCCGTGCCGTCGTGGTGCCCCGCCAGTACCAATGGGTTCCTTCGCCGCAAGGGGGCGTCGAGCGCGTGATGCTGGATCGCGTGGGAGCCGAGAAAGCGCGCGCAACCAGCATCGTGCGTTATGCACCGGGCTCCCACTTTCCTCCCCACCAGCATCCCGGCGGAGAGGAGATCCTCGTGTTGTCCGGCGTTTTCTCGGAAGACGGCAGGCACTACCGGGCGGGCTGGTATCTGCGCAACCCGCCCGGCTCCAGCCACCAACCTTCCAGCCAGGAGGGCGCCGTTATCTTCGTCAAGCTCCTGCAGATGCAGGCGCACGAACGACAAGCCGTGCGTATCGACACGCGGGCCGCATCATCCTGGCATAGCGAAAATGGCCGCGAGGTTTGTCCGCTGTTCTCGGACGAAGTGGAGCAGACCAGCCTGCAAAGACTGGCACCGGGTGAAGCCATAGTGACCGTGCCGGTGGAGGGGGCCGAACTGCTGGTACTGACCGGGAATGTGGTGGCGCAAGGGGAATCCTACGAGCGCGGAAGTTGGATACGCTTACCCGCAGGACAGTACCCCGAGTTCGTGGCCGGTACCCACGGAACGACCGTCTATCTCAAGATCGGGCGCCTTGGCGAAACGCCGATCAAGGTCTGATCATGCAAACAACACGCATCGCCATCGTGGGAGGCGGTCTTTCGGGCCTGTACGCAGCGTATTTGCTGGAGCAAAAAGGCGTCCATGACTATGTGGTTCTGGAGGCTCGGGACGTGTGGGGCGGGCGAATTGCATCTACGCCGGTAGCCGAGGGCGCCTCTCCCATGGATCGCTTTGACCTTGGGCCGACGTGGTTTTGGCCTGCCTACCAGCCGCAACTCGATCGGCTCATCGCCAGTCTGGGGCTGGAGCGCTTTGCACAGCCCGAAGACGGAGACATGCTTGTCGAGCACACGCAGAACGCGACACCAGCGCGCGTGCGCGGCTACGCCTGCGCACCGCCGTCCATGCGTTTGCTGGGAGGGATGGGCACGCTGGTTGATGCCTTGCGCCGGAGGCTGACTCCGGGAAATCTCCTGCTCGGCCAGCGCGTGCTCCGTCTGCGCAGCGATGGCCGTCAGGTGGAACTGGAGGCCGAGAACGCCCAAGGGCAGCCCAGCACCTACCGGGTCGAGCATGTGCTTCTGGCCGTGCCGCCGCGCCTGGCGCTGGCACGGATCGACTTCCTGCCAATGCTCCCCGAACCGCTGGTGCGCGCATGGCGCGGTACGGCGACCTGGATGGCGCCGCACGCCAAGTACCTTGTCCATTACGACGCGCCATTCTGGCGTGCGCAGGGGCTGTCTGGTGAAGCGCGCAGCAGCAGAGGGCCGCTGGCGGAAATGCATGATGCCTCGATGCCCGGTGGCGGTGCGGCGCTGTTTGGCTTCTTTGGCGTTCCGGCCCGTGTGCGCCGGGGTGTCCCCGAGGATGTATTGCGCACGCACTGCCGCGCCCAGTTGACGCGGCTGTTTGGCGAAGGTGCGGCAACCCCTCTGGCGGATTTCATCAAAGATTGGGCTGCCGATCCTTGGACGGCCACCGATGCGGATCAGGATGGCGCGGGCCAGCACGCGGAAGCGCCGGATGCGTCGGTGCCCGAAGGCCCCTGGCAGAACCGAATCATGGGCATCGCCAGCGAGTGGTCACCGCAGTTTCCAGGCTACGTCGCCGGAGCTGTCGAGGCGGCAGCGGATGGCGTCAACACACTTTTGGAACCACGGAAGGTCTGCCTGACCCCCTGGCAAGTTTGCAGGGACATGCAGCCCCCACGCTGAAATTCTGCACGCCTTGCGCTATTCTGCTGGGCCACTAGATGCCGCGCGGCTGTGCAGGCTGTGCCGCACTTTGCTTTGATCTTCGCTTTGATTACACCCCTCTCGGAGTCCACCACCATGATCCAACTTACCGTCAACGGCCAGCGGCATCAGGTCGATGTCGCGCCCGATACCCCGCTGCTGTGGGTGCTGCGCGACACCTTGCAGCTCACCGGTACCAAATACGGCTGCGGCCAGGCGCTGTGCGGTGCCTGCACGGTGCACATCGACGGCGTGCCTTCGCGCGCCTGCATGACGCCCGTGTCCGCCGCTGCAGGGCACAAGGTCAGCACCGTAGAGGCGATGGAGCAAGATCGCATCGGCCGCGCCGTGCAGGCGGCCTGGCGCAAGCTCGACGTGGTGCAGTGCGGCTACTGCCAATCGGGCCAGGTGATGAGCGCCGTGGCGCTGCTGGCCACCAACCGCAAGCCCAGCGACGCCGACATCGACAGCGCCATGGCCGGCAACCTGTGCCGCTGCGCGACCTACCAGCGCATCCGCGCCGCCATCCACGAAGCCGCGAAAAGCCTGGCCTGAAGGAGATCACCATGCCCGACACCACCATCCACAACCTGAGCCGCCGGCGCTTCGTGCAGGGCACTGCCGCGGGCCTGACGCTGGGCTTCAGCCTGCCTGGCGCGCTGGCCGCAGGCGCTCCCAAGGCAATAGCTGCCAGCGCAGGCGCAGCAAGCGCTGGTGCCAATTTTGAGCCCAATGCCTTCGTGCGCATCGGCAGCGACGATACGGTCACGGTGATTTCCAAACACCTGGAAATGGGCCAGGGCACCTACACGGGGCTCGCGACCATCCTGGCCGACGAGCTCGACGCCGACTGGGCGACGGTGCGCGTGGAAGGTGCGCCCGCCGACGCCAAGCGCTACAACAACCTGCTGTGGGGCCCGGCGCAGGGCACGGGCGGCAGCACGGCCATGGCCAACTCGTGGGAGCAAATGCGCAAGGCCGGCGCCACGGCGCGCGCCATGCTCGTGGCCGCCGCCGCGCGCCAGTGGCAGGTGCCGGCCGAGCAGATCCAGGTGCGCCAGGGCGTGGTGAGCCACCCCGCCAGCGGCCGCAAGGCGCGCTTTGGCCAGCTCGCGCAGGCGGCAGCGGCCGAGGCCGTGCCGGGCAACGTGCGCCTCAAAGACCCGAAGGATTTCACGCTGATCGGCAAGGTCGCGCCGCGCAAGGACACGGCCGAAAAGGTCAACGGCAAGGCGCGCTTCACGCAGGACGTGCACCTGCCCGGCATGCTCGTGGCTGTGGTCGCGCACCCGCCGCGCTTTGGCGCCACCGTCAAGTCGTTCGACGCGGGTCGCGCCAAGGCCGTCAAGGGCGTGGTCGATGTGGTGCAGATTCCGCAAGGCGTGGCCGTGCTCGCGCGCGACACCTGGAGCGCCAAGAAAGGGCGCGACGCGCTCTCGGTCACCTGGGACGAAAGCGCCGCCTTCAAGCTCGGCAGCGAGGAAATCCTGGCGCGCTACCGCGAGCTCGCGAAAAAACCCGGCGCCGTGGCGCGCAGCGAAGGCCAGGTCGAGCCCGCGCTGGCGCAGGCTGCCAAGGTGCTGACGGCGGAGTTCGATTTTCCGTATCTGGCCCACGCCGCCATGGAGCCCATGAACTGCGTGGTGCAGTTCGACGGCCAGCAGTGCGAGGTGTGGAACGGCGAGCAGATGCACACGGGCGACCAGTACGCGCTCGCGGCGCTGTTCGGCATCGCGCCTGAAAAGGTCATCATCCACATGCTCTACGCGGGCGGCAGCTTTGGCCGGCGCGCGAGCAAGAGCGCCGACTACGTGCTCGAGGCCGCGCAGATCGTCAAGGCCACGGGCGGGCGCGCGCCGGTCAAAATGGTCTGGCTGCGAGAGGACGACATGCGCGCCGCCTACTACCGGCCGCTGAACCATCACCGCCTCGAAGCGGCGCTCGATGCGCAAGGGCGCCTCGTGGCCTGGCGGCACCGGCTCGTGGGTCAGTCGATCATGAAGGGCTCGGCCATGGAGCCCATGATGGTCAAGAACGGCATCGACGCGACCTCGGTCGAGGGCGCCTCCAGCCTGCCCTACGCGATCCCGAACCTGCAGGTGGAGCTGCACACGCCCGAGGACATCCCCGTGCCGGTGCTCTGGTGGCGCTCGGTGGGCTCGACGCACACGGCGTATTCGACCGAGGTTTTCCTCGACCAGGTGGCCAAGGCCGCGGGCAAAGACCCGGTGGCGCTGCGCCTGGAGCTGCTCGCCGCGCATCCGCGCCACGCGGGTGTGCTCAAGCTCGCTGCCGAAAAAGCCGGTTGGGGCCAGCCACTCGCCCCGGGCAAGGCCGGCGAGCGCCGCGGGCGCGGCGTGGCCGTGCACGAATCCTTCCGCTCCTACGTGGCGCAGGTGGTCGAAGTCACGGTGGCAAAGGACGGCAGCCTGAAGGTGGACCGCGTGGTCTGCGCGGTCGATTGCGGCGTGGCCATCAACCCCGACAACGTGCGCTCGCAGGTCGAGGGCGGCATCGGCTTTGCCCTGTCGGCCGCGCTGTATGGCGAAATCACGCTCAAGGAAGGGCGCGTGGAGCAGGGCAACTTCGACCAGTACCCGATTCTGCGCATCAACGAAATGCCCAAGGTCGAAACCCACATCGTTCCCTCGGCCGCAGCGCCCACGGGCATGGGCGAGCCACCCGTACCCCCGCTCGCCCCCGCACTGGCCAACGCCATCGCCGCGGCCACAGGCAAGTGGCTCACGCGGCTGCCGCTGCGCACGGGCGAGCTGGCGGCTTGATGGGGCTGCCTGGTCTGACAAGTTGATGTGACCGATGCGGACGCAGCCATTCCTGTGCCTTGGCGGTTCGGGCCGTTTCGTCCCGCTAGGCGCACACCATGCCTGAGCCAGCGCCCGCCGCCGGCGCCATCGCCGGCGTGCTGCTCGCCGCGGGCATGGGGCGGCGCTTTGGTGGCGACAAGCTGCTGCACGCCTTGCCCGACGGCCAGCCGATGGCGCAGGCCGCGGCGCGTGCGCTGGTCGCCGCACTCGCGCCGGTGGGCGGCACCTGCGTCGCCGTGGTGCGCCCGGGCCAGACCGCGCTCGCGGCCCTGCTCAGCCAAGCAGGTTGCACCGCCATCGAATGCCCCGAAGCCGCGCAGGGCATGGGCCACAGCCTGGCCTGCGGCGTGCGCGCGACGGCGCAGGCGCGCGGCTGGCTCGTCGCGCTCGCCGACATGCCGCGCATCGCCCCCCCGAGCTACGCCGCCGTGCGCGACGCCCTGCTGCGCGGCGACGCACGCACCATCGCCGCGCCGAGCTGGCAGGGGCAGCGCGGGCATCCGGTGGGCTTTGGGCGGCACTGGTTCGAGGCGCTGAGCCACCTGCAAGGCGACGAGGGCGCACGCGCCGTCCTCGCGGCTGCGCGCGGCGCGATCACGCTGTGCCCGGTGGACGACGAAGGTGTGTTGCAGGACGTCGATCGGCCTGGGGATTTGGCGGTTTTTGGGCGGTAGTGGAGTGCGCCAGCAGAAATTGGGGTCAGATTCCAATTATTGCTTTTCTTGTCACGCCAGGAAAGTAAGGGTTATCCATAGGAGCCTGTCGGACTTTGGAATCGTCGGCTGCGAATGCGCCGCAGCGGCCCATTTTTTACCGTCTTCTTGCCCCATAGCACCACTATGGGGCGGCGAATCCGGCAAAAACTGGCCTCGCCGGGGCGCCTTCTCGCTTTCGACGCCCAAAGCCCGACAGGCTCCTAGGAATCGCAGCAGAGCCAATGGATGTATCATCCCACTCCATAATGTCCGGACATTCAAATGTCCGTTTTTCGAGAGCACATCCAAGGAGCCAAAAACTCATGCAGGGCACGCGCCACAAGGCCAGTTTGGGCCGTTATTTCGAGGACTTCGCGGTGGGGGATGTGTACGAGCACTTCCCGGGTCGCACCATCACCGAGGCCGACAACATCCAGTTCAGCCTGCTGACCATGAACCAGCACCCCATGCACTGCGACCATGCGTTTGCGGCAAAGAGCGAATTCGGCAAGCCGCTGGTCAACAGCGGGCTCACGCTGGCCATTGTGCTCGGCATGACCGTGGCCGATGTGAGCGGCAAGGCGATCGCCAACCTCGGCTGGAAGGAAATCCAGCTCGTCGCGCCCGTGCACCCCGGCGACACGGTCTATGCCGAGAGCGAGGTGCTCGAAAAGCGCGCATCGCAATCGCGCCCCACGCAGGGCATAGTGACCGTGCGCACCACGGGCAAGAAGGCCGACGGCACCGTGTTCATGACCTTCGTGCGCTCGGCGCTGGTTCCTAAGCGCGGGCACGGCGTCGAAGACAAATTGTGAGCGCCTCACGCTTGCTGTACCTGGGCTAATGCCCGATTGGAGCCGTCAAAATGCATTTCGAACTGAACCCGCAGCAAGTCGAGCTGCGCGACGCTGCGCGCAAGCTCGCGCAAGAGGTGTTCAAAGACAAGGCAGCGCGCTGGGACCGCGAGGAGGCCTTCCCCGAGGAGAACAAAAAACTGCTGTGCGAGCTCGGCTACACGGGCCTGAGCGTCGATCCCAAATACGGCGGCGCGGGCCTGGGGCTGGTCGATACCTACCTCGTGATCGAGGAGATCGCCAAGGTTGACTTGGCCACGGCCCTGATCGTGCACGAGCAGAACGTCTCGCCACGCATCATCGCCACCTACGGCCCCGAGGCCATGCGTGCCAAGCTGGTGCCCAAGTTCGTGAGTGGCGAGCTCGAGTGCAGCATTGCCTGGACCGAGCCGCAGGCCGGCTCCGACGCAGCCTCGGTGAGCACGACCGCGGTGCGCGAGGGCGACGAGTACGTCATCAACGGGCAAAAGGTCTTCACCACCTACGGTGACCGCGCGCACCTGCACCTCGTGTACGCGCGCTTCGGTCCCTCGAAGGGCGCGCGCGGCGTGGGCACGATTCTGGTGCCCAAGGACAGCCCGGGCCTCACGGTGCGCAAGCTCCCCTACAAAATGGGCGTGCGCGGCGCGAGCGAGAACGAGCTCTTTTTCGACAACGTGCGCGTGCCGGCCGAGAACGTGGTCACGCTGGGCGACCCGCAGAATTCCAAGGGCTTCGTCGCGCCGCTGACGGTCTATAACGCCACGCGCGTGGGCATGGGCGTGATGGCGCTGGGCGTGGCCGAAGGCGCCTTCGAGCTCGCGCGCGACTACATGAAGGTGCGCAGCCAGTTCGGCCAGCTGCTCAGCGAGATGCAGGGCCTGCGCTGGCTGATGGCCGACATGTGGATAGAGATCGAGGCCGCGCGCTCGCTGTGCTACCGCGCGCTCGCGGCCATAGACGCGGGCAAGCCAGACCCCTGCCTGTCGTCGGTGGCCAAGGTGCAGGCGACCGAGATGGCGCTCAAAACCACGCTGCAATGCCAGCAGATGTTCGGCGGCTACGGCTACTTCGGCCTGCTGCCGCTCGAGCGCATGGTGCGTGACGTGCGCATGCTGACCATCACAGGCGGCACGAACCAGACGCAGAAGAACGCGATCGCAAATCACATTTTTGGTAATTAAATTGCCATTTAGCGCTTGATATACCTGCGTAAGCAGCTTCTTTTATAGGAGCATCCGCAGGTCTTTTCCCTGTTTTTGAAAGGCTCCCCGCCATGACGGCATCTTCTTCCACGGCCAGCCCCACCATCGCCGAGCGCCTGGCCGAATTCACTGCGACGCAAGACGGCGCGGCGATCCCGGCGCCGGTGCGCGAGCGCGCCCGGTATTTGATCCTCGACGCCGTGGGCATCGCCTACGCCTCCACGCATTACGAATTTGCGCAGCGCGCGCTCTCGGCGGTGCGCGACTTGTCCGCGGGGCTCGGGCAGGTGCCGGTGATCGGCCTGCCCGCGCGCCTGCAGCTGCGCGACGCGATGCTGATGAACGGCATCCTGATCCACGGCCTGGACTATGACGACACGCACTCGGCCGGCGTGATCCACGCCACTTCTGCCTGCCTGCCCGCGGCGCTCGGCGCGGGCGCGCAGGCCGGGCGCAGCGGCGCGGACCTGCTCACGGCCTACATCATCGGCATGGAGGCGGGCACGCGCCTGGGCGCCGTGGCCAAGGGCGGCTTTCACCAGGTGGGCTTTCACCCCACGGGGCTGATAGGCGCGTTTGCCACCACGCTGGTGTGCGGGCGCCTGTACGACCTGAGCGCGCCGCAGCTCGCGATGGCGCAGGGCATCACGCTGAGCACGGCCTCGGGCAGCATGGAATTCCTCAACGACGGCGCCTGGACCAAGCGCATGCACCCCGGCTGGGCCGCGGCGGCGGGTTTGACTTCGGTGACGCTTGCGCGCCACGGCTTCGTCGGCCCGCGTGCCACCTACGAGGGGCGCTTCGGCCTGTTCCAGAGTCACCTGGGCCGCTGGGCCGAGGGCATGGACATGGCGCTCGCCACCGCGGGTCTGGGCACGCAGTGGGAGCTCATGAATGTGGCCGTCAAGCCCATCCCGGCCTGCCACTTCACGCACGCCTGCGCCGATGCCGCGGCGCACCTGCGCGCGCAGCACGGGCTCACGGCGCCGCAAATTCGCTCGGTGCGCGCGCTCGTGCCGCAAGAGGTGGTGAAGACGGTGTGCGAGCCCGTGGCGACGAAAAAGCGCCCGCAAAACAGCTACGACGCGCAGTTCAGCATCCCCTACATCGTCGCCACGGCGCTGCTGCGCGGCAGCTTCGGGCTCGAACACCTGGAGGACGCGGCGCTGGCCGACCCCGAGGTGCTCGAGCTGGCGCAGCGCGTCGAATACGAGGTCGATCCGAACTCGCCGTTCCCCAAGTATTACTCGGGCGAGGTCATCGTCACCACCACCGACGGGCGCGAGCTGCGCGAGCGCCAGGAGGTCAACCGCGGTTCGGCCGACCGGCCCCTGAGCGCCGCCGACATCGAACAAAAGTTCATGGAAAACGCGCGCCTCGTCGTCTCGCCGCAGCGCGCCGCGCAATTGCGCGACCTGGTGCTGGGCATGGAAGCGCTGGACGCGCGGCAGCTCGCCGAAGGCCTGGCCGCGCGCGGCTGAAACCCCCTTCGACTCTCTGAAAGACCCTTCATGAACGCAGCACAGCAAGAAAGCGAAAAACTGATCCTCGACAGCCTGGACAAATTCATCGAGGCCGAGGTCAAGCCGCACGCGCACCGGCTCGAGATCGCCGACGAGTACCCGCACGAGATCGTCGAAAAGATGAAGCAGATGGGCCTGTTCGGCTGCATCATCGATACCGAATACGGCGGCTTCGGCCTCTCGACCTCGACCTATGCGAAGATCGTCGAGCGCCTCGCGACGGTGTGGATGTCGCTCTCGGGCATCGTCAATTCGCACCTCATCATGTCCATGTGCGTGCAGCGCCACGGCACCGAGGCGCAAAAGCGCGCCTTTTTGCCGCGCTTTGCCACGGGCGAGCTGCGCGGCGGCATCGGTCTGACCGAGCCCGACTGCGGCACCGACCTGCAGGCCATACGCACCGTAGCGGTGCGCGAGGGCGACCATTACGTGGTCAACGGCGCCAAGACCTGGATCACCAACAGCGGCGAGGGCAACTGCATTGCGCTGCTCGTCAAGACCGACCCCAAGGCCGACCCGCCGCACAAGGGCATGAGCCTGTTCATCGCCGAAAAAGGCCCGGGCTTCAAGGTCGTGCGCAAGCTCGACAAGCTCGGTTACCGTGGCATAGACACCTGCGAGCTGTTGTTCGAAAACTACCGCATCCCCGCCGACCGGCTGATCGGCGGCGTGGAAGGGCGCGGGCTGCAGCAAATCCTTGCGGGGCTGGAGCTGGGGCGCATCAACGTGGCGGCGCGCGGCGTGGGCGTGGCGCGCGCGGCGCTGCAGGACGCCGTGGCCTACGCGCAGGTGCGCAAGACCTTTGGCAAGCCGATCTGCGAGCACCAGGCGATACAGCTCAAGCTCGGCGAAATGGCCACGCGGCTCGAAGCCGCGCGCCTGCTGGTCGAATCCGCGGCGCGCGCCTACGACCGCGGCGAGCGCTGCGACATGGAAGCTGGCATGGCCAAATACTTCGCCACCGAGGCGGCCATGGAAAACGCGCTCGAGAGCATGCGCATCCACGGCGCCTACGGCTACTCCAAGGAATACAACGTCGAGCGCTACTTCCGCGATGCGCCCTTGCTGCTGATCGGCGAGGGCACGAACGAGATGCAGCGCATCATCATCGCCAAACAGCTGATCGCGAGGAACCCCGCATGAGCCTGCCCCTGCGCGGAGTGCGCATCCTCTCGTTCGAGCAGTACGGCGCGGGCCCGTTCGGCACCCTGCACCTGGCCGACCTCGGCGCCGAAGTGATCAAAATCGAAAACCCCAGCGACGGCGGCGACGTGGGCCGCCTGGTCGGGCCGTTTTACTTCGGGCCGGGCGACAGCCACTTCCACGAAGCCTTCAACCGCAACAAGAAAAGCCTCACGCTCAACCTCAAGCAGGACGAGGCGCGCAGCGTGCTCGCCGACCTCGTGCGCAGCGCCGACGCAGTGTTCGACAACCTGCGCGGCGACCTGCCGCAAAAGCTCGGGCTGACCTACGCGCAGCTCGCGCCCTACAACCCGCGCATCGTCTGTGCGCACCTCTCGGCCTACGGGCGCACGGGCTCGCGCACCGCCTGGCCGGGCTACGACTACCTGATGCAGGCCGAAGCCGGCTACCTGTCGGTGACGGGCGAGCCCGACGGGCCGCCCGCGCGTTTTGGTCTCTCGATCATCGACATGATGACGGGTGTGACGGCCGTCACGGGCCTGCTCGCGGGCATCATCGAAGCGCGCAGCACGGGCCGCGGGCGCGACATCGACGTGAGCCTGTTCGACGTGGCCATGGGCAACCTCAACTACGTCGCTGCCTGGTATCTGAACGAGGGCCACAAGGTCGGACGCGCGCCGCGCTCGGCCCACCCCTCGCTCACGCCCAGCCAGCTCTACCGCACGCAGGACGGTTGGATCTTCATCATGTGCAACAAAGAGAAGTTCTGGCCCGCGCTGTGCGCCGCCATCGACCGCCCCGACTGGGCCGCGCACCCCGATTACGCCAACTTCGCGGCGCGGCTCGCGCACCGCGAACAGCTCACCGAGGCGCTCGACGCGGTGCTTGGCACGGCCAGCACCGAACAGTGGCTCGCACGCTTTGCCGGCAAGGTACCCGCCGCGCCGGTCTATGACGTGGCGCAGGCGCTGGACAACCCCTTCGCGCACGAGCAGGGCCTGATCCTCGAAGCGCCGCACCCCGCGCGCGGCAGCATACGCACCGTGGCCTCGCCGATCCGCTGCCCTGGCGAGGCGCCGCTGGTCGGCATCGCGCCCACGCTGGGCGAGCACACGCAGGCGCTGCTCGCCGAGCTCGGCTACGACGCGCAGCGCATCGCGCAGCTCGAAGAAAAAGGGGCGGTGTGAGCGCTGCGAGCGGCGGCGCCAGCCGCTGCGCCGGCGCAAGCGGATAGGATCGCGTCCGTAACGCCGCGACTGTTCGCGAAGCCGCCACGCCCGCCACGCCCGCCACGCCGAAACCGCGCATGACCATTCTCCCCCCGCCCGACGCCGCTACCGAAAACGCAGCGCCCGCCGCAGACGCCGCGCCCGCGCCGCTGCTCGCGAGCCCGCCGCAGTACCTGCTCGTGGCGCAGCGCCTGATGGCCGACATCCAGTCGGGCCGCTACCCCGTGGGCAGCCACTTGCCCACCGAAATGGAGCTGTGCGCGCAGTTCGGCGTGAGCCGCCACACCGTGCGCGAAGCCGTGCGCCAGCTGCAGGAGCGCGGCCTGGTGTTGCGCCAGCGCGGCGTGGGCACGCAGGTCAAGGCCAGCCGCGCCGAAGGCCGCTACGTGCAATCGACGGCCACGCTGGTTGACTTGCAGCAATACGCCGAGGACACGCGCCTCGTGACCACCGAGGCCGAAGACGTGATCGCCGACGCGGCGCTCGCGCAGCTGCTGCAATGCGCGCCGGGCCAGCGCTGGCTCAAGGTCACGGGCTACCGCTATGCGGGCGACAACCCGCTGCCCATCGCCTTCACGCAGATCTACATCCACGCCGCCTACAGCAGCATCCGCACGCTCATAGGCACGCAAAAAGTGCCCGTGCACACGCTGATCGAAAGCCAGTGGGGCGTGCGCATCCACGAAGTCGCGCAGGAGATCGACGCCGTCACGCTCGACGCCGCCGCCGCCGCGCGCCTGCAGGTCGAGCCCGGCTCGGCGGGCCTGCTCGTCACGCGCCGCTACCTCGGCCCGCAGGGCCGCCCCATCGAGGTGGCCGTCAACCTGCACCCGGCGGATCGCTTTTCGTACCGCATGAGTTTGCGGCTGCAGCTGGCGGGGAGGTAGCTGAGCGCGGACGAAGAGAGCAGGTGCGCTGGGCCTTTTGCGGCCAGGCTCCTAGGAGCCTGTCGGATTTTGGAATCGTCGGCTGCGAATGCGCCGCAGCGGCCCATTTTTTACCGTCTTCTTGCCCCATAGCACCACTATGGGGCGGCGAATCCGGCAAAAACTGGTCTCGCTGGGGCGCATTCTCGCTTTCGACGCCCAAAGTCCGACAGGCTCCTAGACTTACGCAAACAAGGATGCAGCGAGGTGTTTTGCCCGGGGCGAACGCCTTAACCCCCATTTGCGTAAGTCGTGTTTGCTTGACATGCTTGCTAACATGGGTTGGGCCAATGGCTGGCGTCCAAATGTTGGTCAAAATCGGTACGTAACCAAGATACAGAAAGCACAAGCAGCAATGGTATTGATAGCAACCATCGCCGCCACCCTCGTGGCAGGCATAGGCAGTGTGTGGCTCGCGGCGCTGCTGCTGCGCGCGGGGCGGGGCGCGGGGCAGGGCGGGGCGGGGCCGCAGAATTTGCTGAGCCTGGCTGCGGGCGGGCTGCTGGCGACAGCGTTCATGCACCTGTTGCCCGAAGCCTTCGAGAGCCAGGCCGACGCGCACGCGCTCTTTGCCACGCTGCTCGTGGGCGTGGTGTTTTTCTTTTTGCTCGACAAGGCCGAGCTCTGGCACCACGGGCACGAGCACGGCCTCGCGCACGCGCACGGCCAGCCGCAGGCGCACGGGCACGACCATACCCACGACCCTGCGCACGCGCAGGCGCACGAGGCGGGCCACGGCGGGCGTGCCGCGGGCGGCTGGGCGGTGCTCACGGGCGACAGCGTGCACTGCTTCGGCGACGGCATGTTGATCGCCTCGGCCTTCGTGGCCGACCTGCGCCTGGGCGTCATCGCGGCGCTGTCGGTGCTCGCGCACGAGGTGCCGCACCACATGGGCGACCTGGTGGTGCTGGGCCAGTCGAGCGCAAGCCGCTCCGTGGCGCTGCTCAAGGTGTCGCTCGCGGGCGCCGTGACCGCGCTGGGCGGCGTCGTGGGCTATTTTTTGGTCGATCGCTTGCAGGATGGCCTGCCGTACTTTCTGGCGGTGGCGTCGAGCAGCTTCATCTACGTCGCGCTCGCCGACCTGATCCCGCAGCTGCAAAAACACCTCACGCTGCGCCAGACCGCAGGCCAGGTGTTCTGGCTGCTCGCCGGCATGGCGCTCGTGACGCTGGTGAGCGCCGGGGTGCATGTGCATTGAGTTTTTTCCCGCCACCTACCTGCTCTCACCCGCCCTCCAGCTCCGCGCGCACCGCCGCCAGCTGGCGGCGTGAGACGGCCAGTGGCTCGACGAGGCCCTGCAGGCGCACGGCCCAGCCTTCGCCTTCTTGGGGGTCGAAATGCTTTTCCAGCGCGCGGATGGCGCGGCGGGCGACCAAGGCGTTGCGGTGGATGCGCAGGAACTGCGTGGGGTACTTGCGCTCGAGCTCGCTCAGGGCGCCGTCGAGCACGTAACTGCGCGTGCTGGTGCGCACCGTGACGTACTTTTGCTCGGCCTTGAAATACAGCACCTCGGCCAGCGGCAGGCGCTCGGTGCGGCCGCGGTCCTGCAGCAGCAGGGTTTCGCCGGTGCTGGCGGTGGGCGGGGTGGTGGTGGACTGGCCCGCGAGGCGCTGCGCCTTGGCCAGCGCTTGCTGCAGGCGCTCGCGTCGCACGGGCTTGGTGAGGTAGTCCACGGCGTCGAGTTCGAAGGCGCTGAGTGCATGGTCGGGGTGCGCGGTCACGAACACGAGCGCGGGCGGGTGGGGCAGTGCCTTGAGGCGTTGCGCAAGCTGCAGGCCGTCCAAGCCCGGCATGTGGATGTCGAGCAGCACCAGGTCGAAGCCGCGCCCGCCCGTGGGCTGCAGCAGGGCCAGCGCCTGCGCGGCGCTCTCGGCCTCGGCCACGGTGTGGGCGCTGCAGTGGCCTGCACCGCTTTCGCCGCAGTCGGTCAGCAGAGTGCGCAGGCGGCTGCGCGCCAGGGCTTCGTCGTCAACGATCAGGATGTGCATGGGACTGCTCGTTGGATGGCGGCGGGGTGGCTTCGGGCGTGGGCGTGGGCGTGGGCGTGGGCGTGGGCGTGGGCGCGTGCGTTTGCGCCCGGCGCGGTGCTGGCCGTGGCTGCCGTAGCGGCTGCCGTGGCGCGGGCAGGGTGATGCAGACCTCGTACAGGCCGTCCTGCACGCCGGCGCTGAAGCTCGCCTGCAGGTCATGCAGCAGCGCGAGGCGTGCGCGCACGTTGGCCAGGGCCATGCCGTGGCCGCGGCGCTGCGCGGCGGGGGGCGCTGCAGGCGGTGCGCTGGCGGGCGCGGGCAGGGTGTTGGTGATGCGCACGCGCACGCGGCTGCCGCGCAGCTCGGTTTGTATGCGCAGCTTGCCGCCGCGTGGGCTGGGCTCCACGCCGTGCTGGATGGCGTTTTCGACCAGCGGTTGCAGCAGCAGGGGTGGCAGGCGTGCGGCGTCGGCACGCGGGTCCAGCTGCCATTGCACCTGCAGGCGCGGGCCGAAGCGCACGGCCTCCACGTCGAGGTAGTGGCGCGCCAGCCGCAGCTCCTCGGCCAGCGTGACCGATTCGCCCTGCTCGGCGAGCGCGTGGCGAAACAGCTCGCTCAGGTCTTCGAGCAGCGTCTCGGCTTTGGCCGGTTCGGCGCGCACCAGGGCGATGGCGCTGTTGAGCGTGTTGAACAGAAAGTGCGGGCGGATGCGCGCCTGCAGCTCGGCCAGGCGCGCCGCCGTGGCGGCCGGCGTGCGCCCGCGGGCGCGCAGCACGAGCGCCGTGACGAGCAGCGCCGCAAGCAGCGCGCCGCTGGCCGCGCTCGCGAGCCAGGGCGGCGCCGTGCCCCCGCCGGCCACGCCAGCCAGCGCCAGCATGGCGCAGGCCATCAGGCCCGCGAGCGCGCCCAGCAGCACGCCCGCAGCGTATTGCCCGGCGGTGGCCAGGCGCTGCAGCGTTTTCTTGAGGCTGCAGGCCGTGAGCAGCCAGGCCAGCGTGGCCGGCAGCGCGCCGCCGGTGAGCAGCATCAGGCGCAGCAGCCACTCGCGCGCGCTGCCCGCGCCAAACAGCGCGCCCACGCCGAGCACGGTTTCGACGAAAAGCACGGCGCGCAGCACCAGGCCGACTTCGCAGGCGTCGAAGACCAGCACGGCCGCATGGGCCGATTTGCCGCGCGCAGTTGCGGGTGGGTTTGCTGGTGGGCCTGGCATTTCGAGGTTTTTTATGCGTTTGTGACTGTTACGTCAGCGTAAGCAGCTCCCGATACAGGAGCATTTTGCGGCGTCGATAAAATCTGCGGCTCTGGCATTTGCGGCTCTCGCACTTGCGGCATCCGGCGGCGCCGGTTGTGTCATTCAACGGATTATTGCCTCCCCATGCCCACGTCCCCCAGTCCCCATTCTTCCCCCGCGCCCGCCTCTGCGAACCAGCTCGACACCAAGGCGCAGGCGTGGTCGGCGCTGTTTTCCGAGCCCATGAGCGAGCTGGTGCAGCGCTATACGGCCAGCGTGTTTTTCGACCAGCGCCTGTGGCAGGCCGACATCCAGGGTAGCCTCGCGCACGCCGAAATGCTCGCCGCGCAGGGCATCCTGAGCGCGCAAGACCTGGCCGACATCGAGCGCGGCATGGCGCAGATCCGCGCCGAGATCGAATCCGGCAGCTTTGCGTGGAAGCTCGAGCTCGAAGACGTGCACCTGAACATCGAGGCGCGCCTCACGCAGCTCGTGGGCGACGCGGGCAAGCGCCTGCACACGGGCCGCAGCCGCAACGACCAGGTGGCCACCGACGTGCGCCTGTGGCTACGCGGCGAGATCGACCTGATCCTCGGCCTGCTCGCCGAGCTGCAGCGCGCGCTGCTGGCCGTGGCCGAGCCGCATGTCGAAGTGATCCTGCCCGGCTTCACGCACCTGCAGGTGGCCCAGCCCGTGAGCTTTGCGCACCACATGCTCGCTTATGTGGAGATGTTCGCGCGCGACGCCGAGCGCATGCAGGACGTGCGCCGGCGCGTCAACTGCCTGCCGCTGGGCGCGGCGGCGCTCGCGGGCACGAGCTACCCGCTAGACCGCGAGCGCGTGGCGCGCACGCTGGGCATGGTGGATGCGCAGGGCCGCCCCTGCGTGTGCCAAAACAGCCTGGACGCCGTGAGCGACCGCGACTTTGCCATCGAATTCAGCGCCGCCGCGAGCCTGTGCATGGTGCACATCAGCCGCCTGAGCGAGGAGCTGATCCTCTGGATGAGCCAGAACTTCGGCTTCATCCAGATTGCCGACCGCTTCACCACGGGCAGCTCCATCATGCCGCAGAAGAAGAACCCCGACGTGCCCGAGCTCGCACGCGGCAAGACGGGGCGCGTGGTGGGGCACCTGATGGGCCTGGTCACGCTCATGAAGGGCCAGCCGCTCGCCTACAACAAGGACAACCAGGAAGACAAGGAGCCGCTGTTCGACACCGTTGACACGCTCAAGGACACGCTGCGCATCTTCGCCGAGATGGTGGGCGGCCAGACCGACCCGGCCACGGGCGCCCGCAGCGGCGGCATCCGCGTCAACGCGCAGGCCATGGAGCAGGCGGCGCTGCGCGGCTACGCCACGGCGACCGACCTGGCCGACTACCTGGTCAAAAAAGGCCTGCCGTTTCGCGACGCGCACGAAACCGTGGCGCATGCCGTCAAGGAGGCGATGGCACGCCAGCTCGACCTGGCCGCGCTGCCGCTCGAGGTGCTGCAGGGCTTTCACCCCGCGATCGGCCCCGACGTCTATGAGGTGCTGAGCCTGCGCGGCTCGCTGAACGCGCGCAACACGCTGGGCGGCACCGCGCCCGCGCAGGTGCGCGCGCAAATCGCCCGACATCGCGCGCGGCTTGGTATGTAAGGGCTAGCCATGCTTGCCTTCCTGCGCCGCTTTTGCTTTTTCGACAGGTCGGCGCAGGCGGGGCGTGCAGACGCCACTGCCGCCGCGGTTGGCGCTGCGCCGCGCGGTGCGCGCGCCCGCGCGTTTTGGCTGTGCGCACTGGGCTTGCTGGCGGCGCCGGGCGCGCAGGCGCTGCAGGTCAAGAGCTTCGTGCCGCAAGGCGAGGTGGCGCGCGTGCGCCAGGTGGTGGTGCAGTTCGACCGCCCGGCCGTGGCCTTTGGCGACGCAGCCGCGCCGGCCCCGCTGCAGTTGAGCTGCAGCGACGCGGCGGCGGCCCAGGGCGCGGGGCACTGGAACAACGAGCGCGAATGGGCGTTCGACTTCGGGCGCGATCTGCCGCCCGGCGTGCGCTGCACGGCCACCTTCAGACCGGGGTTCAAATCGGCCTCTGGCGAAGAACTGACGGGCACAAGAAGCTATCAATTCAATACCGGCGGGCCGTTTGTGCAGCGCATTTTGCCGGGCACCTACCAGGACGTGGACGAGGAGCAGTATTTCGTGCTGCAGCTCAACGGCCCGGCCACGGCGCAGAGCGTGCAGCAGCATGTCTGGTGCGCGCTCGAAGGCGTGGGCGAGCGCGTGGACGTGCAGCCCGTCGTGGGCAAACCGCGCGCCGAACTGCTGCACGCACTCGGGCTCGAAAGGGCCGCGGCGCAGCAGCCGCAGCAGTACCTCACGCTGGCCTGCAAGCGTCGCCTGCCCTCGGGCACGCGCATGCAGCTGGTGTTCGGCGCCGGGGTGGCCACGCCCAGCGGCGTCGTCAACCGTGTGGAAAAGCGCTTCGACTACCGCGTGCGCGCGCCCTTTGAGGCGGAATTGCGCTGCGAGCGCGAAAACGCCCAGGCGGCCTGCCTGCCGATACGGCCGCTCACGCTGGTTTTCAACGCGCCCGTGCCGCGCAAGCTCGCGGCGGCCATCACGCTGCGCTCGGCAACCGAAGTGCGCCGCCCGACTTTCGACGAAGGTGGCGCGGGCGAGGGCAGCGCGCAGGATGGCAGCGCCGCGACGCGCGACGATCTGGTGCAGCGCGTGCAGTTTGCCGCGCCGCTGCCGCCACAGACACATTTCACGCTGCAGCTGCCCAAAGAGTTTCACGACGCCGCGGGCCGCCCTTTGCGCAACGCCGCGAGCTTTCCGCTCGCCGTGGCCACGGGGCCGCTGCCGCCGCTGGCCAAGTTTGCCGCGGCGCCGTTCGGCGTGATCGAGCGCTACGCCGAGGGCACGCCGGCGCGCGGCGAGCAGGACAAAGTACCCGCGCTGCTGCCCGTGACGCTGCGCAATGTCGAAGCTGCGCTGCGCGCGCAAGACCTGCGCGTGCCGCAGCCGACGCAAGGGCCGGCGCAGGGGGCGACGCAGGGGGCGACGCAGGGGGCGACGCAGGGGCAGGCACAGAACCGCGTGCGCACGCTGCAGCCGCGCAGCGACGCCGACATCATCGCCTGGTACCGCAAGGTGCTGCGCTACAACCAGTTCAGCGTGCCGCGCAGCCAGGCGCAGCGCGACGTGCGCGGGCCGCTGCCGCCGGTGCTCGACAGGGACGATGCGCAGCGCGTGCAGACGCGCATGCTCTCGCTGCTCGACGGCCAGCGCGGCGTGCGCGAGCTCGAACTGCCGCGCCCCGCGAAGTCCGCGCTGCGCCCCTTCGAAGTCGTGGGCATTCCGCTCGCGCCAGGTTTTCACGTGGTGGAGATCGCCTCGTCCGTGCTCGGCGGAGGGCTGCCAGGAGCCCGCCGGACTTTGGGCGTCGAAAGCGAGAATGCGCCCCAGCGAGGCCAGTTTTTGTCGGATTCGCCGCCCCATAGTGGTGCTATGGGGCAAGAAGACGGTAAAAAATGGGCCGCTGCGGCGCATTCGCAGCCGCCGATTCCAGAGTCCGGCGGGCTCCTAGACGCTCGCTATGGCGCGCAGCGGCGCATGGTGGTGCGCACCTCGGCGCTCGTCACCAACCTGGGCGTGCACTTCAAGCTCGGGCGCGACAACGCGCTCGCCTGGGTGACCGCGCTGGACAAGGGCCAGCCCGTGGCCGGTGCGCAGGTGCGTGTTTCTGACTGCCAGGGCCGCGCGCTCGCCACGGCGCGCACCGACGCGCAGGGCGTGGCGCGCCTGACGGGTCTTTCGCCCGAGCCGCCGTCCTGCCACCGCAGGGGTGATGAAGCCGACGAGGACGACGATTCCTACGAGGGGGGCGAGGGCAGTGCGAGCGGTTACTTCGTGAGCGCGCGCGTGCAGGACGCCGCGGGCGGCGGCGAGGACATGGCCTTCGTCTGGAGTGGCTGGCAGCGCGGCATAGAGCCCTGGCGCTTTGGCGTACCCACGAGCAGCGACGCGCAGCCCGACCTGCGCGCGCACACCGTGTTCGACCGCACCCTGCTGCGTGCGGGCGAGACGGTGTCCATGAAACACCTGCTGCGCACGCAGACCCGCGCGGGCTTTGGTCTGCCTGAACGCAACCCCGACACGCTGGTCATCACCCACCTGGGCAGCGGCCAGCAATACCAGCAGCCGCTCACGTGGTACCGCACGGCCACGGGCGGGCGCAGCGCGCTCAGCAGCTTCCAGATACCGCCCGCGGCCAAGCTCGGGCGCTACGCGGTGGAGCTGCGCAGCTCGGCGGCCAACGGGCGCACGCTGGAGGCGGGGCAGTTCCGCGTGGAGGAGTTCCGCCTGCCGGTGTTCGCGGGGCAGATTGCGCCCGTGCCCAGCCCGCCGCTGGTGCGCCCGCGCACCCTGCCCGTGGCCGTGCAGCTGCACTACGTGGCCGGCGGCCCGGCGGCGCAGTTGCCGCTGCGCGTGTCGGCGCTGCTGCGCGACAAGGCGGTGCAGTTTGGCGCCTACGAGGCTTTCAGCTTCCGCCCACCGCGCCCGCGCGCGGCGCACGCCGGTGTGGACGCGGACGCGGCGGACCTTGCGGACGAAGGCATGGAGGGCGTGGACGACGACGGCGGCAGCAGCGGCAGCCTGCCCCAGGCGCGTGTGGTGGCCGACAAGCTGCCGCTCACGCTCGACGCGCAAGGTGCGGGCAAGCTCACGCTCGAAAAGCTCCCCGCACTGCGCGCGCCGCAGGAGCTGCTGCTCGAAGCCAGCTACGCCGACCCCAACGGCGAGCTGCAGACCCTGCGCAGCACGCACGCCCTCTGGCCCGCGCGCGTGCTGGCCGGCATCAAGGCCGAAGGCTGGGTGTCGGCGCGCCAGAAACTGCCCTTGCAGGCGCTCGCGCTGGGGCTGGACGGCAAGCCGCAGGCCGGCGTGCTGCTGCAGGTGCAGGCCATACTGCACACCACCACGAGCACGCGCAAGCGCCTGGTGGGCGGCTTTTACAGCTACGACAACCGGCGCGAAAGCAAAGACCTGGGCACGGTCTGCAGCGGCAAGAGCGATGCACGCGGCCTGCTGCTGTGCGCGCCGCTGCTGGAGCAGGCCGGCGAGGTCGAACTCGTGGCCACGGCCACCGACCGCGAGGGCAACACCAGCGAAGCCGCGACCTCGGTCTGGATCACGCGCCACGGCGAGCTCTGGTTCGGCGGCACCGACCACGACCGCATGGACGTGCTGCCCGAGAAAAAGAGCTACCAGCCCGGCGAGACCGCGCGCTTTCAGGTGCGCATGCCGTTTCGCGAGGCCACGGCGCTCGTGAGCGTGGAGCGCGAAGGCGTCCTCCAAACGCAGGTGCTGCAGCTCAGCGGCAAAGACCCGACCGTGCGCCTACAGGTGCGCCCCGAGTGGGGCCCCAACGTGTATGTGAGCGTGCTCGCGCTGCGCGGGCGCCTGTACGAAGTGCCCTGGTACAGCTTTTTCACCTGGGGTTACCGCAGCCCGCGCGCCTGGTGGCACGCCTTCTGGTCGCAGGGGCGCGAATACCAGGCGCCCAGCGCGCTGGTGGACCTGAGCAAGCCGTCCTTCCGCCTGGGCATGGCCGAAATCCAGGTCGGTGCGCGTGCGCACCAGCTCCAGGTGCAGGTGCAGGCCGACAAAGCCAGCTACCCCGTGCGTGGCAAGGCGCAGGTGCGCATCGCCGCCACGCTGCCCGACGGCAGGCCCGCCGCACACGCCGAGGTCGCCGTGGCCGCGGTCGATAGGGCGCTGCTCGAACTCATGCCCAACACCAGCTGGAACCTGCTCGACGCCATGCTGCAGCGCCGCAGCTGGGGCGTGCAGACGGCCACCGCGCAGATGGAGATCGTAGGCCGGCGCCACTACGGCAAAAAGGCCGCGCCCGCGGGTGGCGACGGCGGTGGGCACAGCAGCACGCGCGAGCTGTTCGACACGCTGCTGCTGTGGCAGCCCGCCGTGCAGCTCGACGCCCAAGGCCAGGCCACGCTCACGGTGCCGCTCAACGACGCGCTCAGCACTTTCGAGGTCGTCGCCGTGGCCGATGCGGGCACGGGCCTGTTCGGCACGGGCAGCACCCGCATCCGCAGCGCGCAGGACTTGCAGATCATCAGCGGCCTGCCGCCGCTCGTGCGCGCGGGCGACCAGTTTCGCGCCCAGCTCACGCTGCGCAACACCACGGCGCGCGCCATGCAGGTCGAAGTGACGCCGCGCGCCACGCTGCTCATGCTCGACAAGCAGACCGTCGCCATTCCCGCCGGCGCGGCACGAGAGATCGCGTGGAACGTCACCGCGCCGGCCGCGCTCGCATCCTTGCGCGCCGGCGCGCTGCTGTGGGAGGTGGCGGCGCGCGACCGCATCTCGGGTGCGCAGGACGCGCTCAAGCTGAGCCAGCGCGTGCTGCCCGCAGTGCCGCTGGCGGTGCAGCAGGCGACGCTGGTGCAGTTGGGCGGCAGCTTGCAGACCTGGCAGACCGAGGTCGCGCCGCCGGCCGGCGCGCTGGCCGACCCCGCCAACCCGGCAGGCGCCCGGCGCGGCGGCGTGGAACTCGCGCTCGTGCCGCGCCTGGCCGAAGGTCTGCCCGGCGTGCGCGCCTGGTTTGCCGACTACCCCTTCGTCTGCCTCGAGCAGAAGGTGAGCAAGGCCGTGGGGATGCGCGACGGCAGGCTCTGGCAGACCGTGCTCGCGCAGCTGCCCAGCTACCTCGACGACGACGGGCTCGCCAACTACTTCCCGCCGCAAAGTGGCAGTGCCAACCGCGGCAGCGACACGCTCACGGCCTACCTGCTCGCGGCCACGCACGAAGCCGCGGGGCTGGACCCCGTGTTCGCGCTGCCCGACGCCGTGCGCGCGCCGCTCGAGCGCGGACTGATCGCCTTCGTCGAAGGGCGCATAGAGCGCAACTTCTGGAGCCCGCGCAAAGACCTGGACATGCGCAAGCTCGCCGCCATCGAAGCCCTGTCGCGCTACGGCAAGGCGCAGGCGCGCATGCTCGAGAGCGTGCGCATCGCCCCCAACGAATGGCCCACGCACAGCGTGATCGACTGGCTGAACATCCTGCGCCGCGTGCCCGAGCTGCCGCAGCGCGCGCAGCGCCTGAGCGAAGCCACGCAAATCCTCAAGGCGCGCTTGGCGTACCAGGGCAGCAAGCTCGTCTTCAGCTCCGAGCAGGACGACTACTGGTGGTGGCTGATGCAAAACGGCGACGTGAACGCCGCGCGCCTGCTGCTCGCCGTGCTGAACGACCCGGCGTGGCAGGCCGATCTGGGCCGCCTGGCCAACGGCTTCATCGCGCGCCAGCAGGGCGGCGCCTGGCACACCACCACGGCCAACCTCTGGGGCGGGCTCGCGCTCGAAAAGTTCAGCGCCAGGTTCGAGTCTGCGCCCGTCAGCGGGCACACGCGCGCCATGCTGGGCCCGCGCACGGCCAGCGTCGATTGGGCCCGCGTGGCGCGCGCCACGCCCGGCGACGCCGCAGGCACGCCGCACCAGCCCAGCCCGGCAGGCGCCAGGGCGCAGCTCGGCGCGCCAGCCGCGCCCGAGGGCCTGAAGAACAACCGCATGTTCCTGCCCTGGGGCAAGGCCGAAGGCCCGCAGCGCCTGAGCGTGGTGCACCAGGGCACGGGCAGGCCCTGGCTCACGCTGCGCGCGCTCGCCGCCGTGGAGCGCACGGCGCCGTTCAGCGCCGGCTACACCATCCGCAAGACCGTGACCCCGATCGATCTGGCCCACAAGGCGCTGCCGGCAGGCCGCTACACGCGCGGCGACGTGCTGCGCGTGACGCTGGAGATCACCAGCACGGCCGACATGAGCTGGGTGGCCATCACCGACCCCATCCCGGGCGGCGCGAGCATCCTCGGCAGCGGCCTGGGGCGCGATTCCGAAATGCTCACGCAGGGCGAAAAGCGCTCCGGCCCCGGCTGGCCCGCGTTCGAGGAGCGCAGCTTCGAGGCGTTCCGCAGCTATTACGAGTACCTGCCCAAAGGTACGGTGAAGCTCGAATACACGCTGCGCCTGCACAACGTGGGCGACTTCGCCCTGCCGCCCACGCGCGCCGAGGCGCTGTACGCGCCCGAGATGTTCGGTGAACTGCCCAACCCCCGCCTGCGCGTGGAGGCGGCGCGCTGAGGGGTGGTCATGGTGGCGCTCATGGTGGCCACGGTGCGCAGGCGCGGCTGGTTTCACGGCTGCAGGCGTGGCGCTGCAGCTGCCGTGCTCGCGTGGCTGTGCGCACAGGCCGCCCACGCCCTGCCCAGCTTCGACGAGGTCAAAGGCAGCTTTCGCCCCTCCGACACCGTGCTGCTCTCGCGCGAGGGCGAGGAGCTGCAGCGCCTGCGCACCGACGCGAGCGTGCGCCGTGGCCAGTGGGTGGCGCTGGCCGACATGTCGCCCGCGCTGCGCGAGGCGCTGGTGCGCAGCGAGGACCAGCGCTTTTACGCGCACAGCGGCGTCGATTGGCGCGCCGTCTCGGCGGCGGCCTGGGGCAACCTGTGGCACCAGCGCACGCGCGGCGCAAGCACCATCACCATGCAGCTCGCGGGACTGCTCGACGCCGACTGGCGCGCCGGCCCCGGCGGGCGCACGCTCGCGCAGAAAGTCGGCCAGGGCGTGGCGGCGCAGCGGCTCGAAAAAAGCTGGCGCAAGGACCAGATCCTCGAGGCCTATCTGAATCTGGTGCCGTTTCGCGGCGAAATCGTGGGCATAGACGCGCTCAGCCGCAGCCTGTTCGGCAAGGCCGCGCAGGGGCTGGACGCGCGCGAGGCCGCCATTGCCGCGGCGCTGGTGCGCGCGCCCAATGCGCGTGCCGAGCTGGTCGCGCGGCGTGCCTGCACGGTGCTGCAGGCGCTGCAGGCGCTGCTGCCGCAGGGGCCGCAGGGGCCGCAGGGGCCGCAGGGGCCGCAGGGGCCGCAGGGGCCGGGGCAGACCGGCAGTGCCCGGCAAGGCAGGCCCCCAAGCGACGCCCGCAGCGACGTTCAGGCCAGCCCCCAGAGCGTCTGCGCCGGGCTGGACGCCTACACCGCGGCCATGTTGCAGCGCCGCGCCTGGGACGCGAGCGCGGGCGTGGCGCCGCACTTCATGCGCTACCTGCTGCGCACGCTGCGCGCGCAGCCCGCAGGCCGTGCCGGGGCGCAAGAGCAGGGCGCCGCCGTACCCGTGCCCGTACCCACACCTGCGCCCACAGTCACGTCCACGCAGTTGCGCAGCAGCCTGCGCGCCGGGCTGCAGCGCTTTGCCGTGCAGACCCTGACGCAGCAGCTGCGCGAGCTGCAGGGGCGCGGCGTGGAGGACGGCGCGGTGCTGGTGCTGGACAACGCGAGCGGCGCGGTGCTTGCCTGGGTGGGCTCGTCGGGCACGCTGAGCCAGGCGGCCGAGGTCGATGGCGTGCAGGCGCTGCGCCAGCCGGGCTCCACGCTCAAGCCTTTTTTGTACGCGCAGGCGCTCGCGGAAAACCGCCTGACCGCGGCCTCGCTGCTCGACGATGCGCCCACGGCCATCGCCACGCCGGGGGGCTTGTACGTGCCGCAGAACTACGACCGGCGCTTTCGCGGCTGGGTGTCGGTGCGCACGGCGCTCGCGGCCTCGCTCAACGTGCCCGCGGTGCGCACGCTGGTGCTCGTGTCGCCCGACGCCTTCCACCAGCAGCTGCGCACGCTGGGGCTGCCGCTGCGCGAGAGCGGTGGCTACTTTGGCTACAGCCTTGCGCTGGGCAGCCCCGAGGTGTCGCTGCTGCAGCTGACCCAGGCCTACCGCACGCTGGCGCTGGGCGGGCGCACGGGGCCGCTGCGGCTGCAGCCGGCGGCCAGCGCGCAGCAAGCCGCAGGCCTGCAGCGCGTGCTCGATGGCCGCGCGGCCTTCATCGTGGGTGACATCCTCAGCGACGGCAATGCGCGCGCGCCCACCTTCGGCACCGACAGCGTGCTGGCCACGCGCTTTTGGACGGCGGTCAAGACAGGCACGAGCAAGGACATGCGCGACAACTGGGCGCTGGGCTGGTCGCAGCGCTACACCGTGGGCGTGTGGGTGGGCAACGCGAGCGGCGCCGCCATGCACGAGGTGAGCGGCAGCAGCGGCGCCGCGCCTGTCTGGGCGGCCCTCATGCGCTACCTGCACGCGCACGAGCCCAGCCGCGCCCCGGCGCCGCCACCGGGTGTGCGGCGGGTGGCGGTGCGCTTTGCCGCGCCGGGTACAGCACTTGATGCGGCGCCCGAAGCCGCGCGCGAGGAGTGGTTCATCGCAGGCACCGAGCAGGCCGTTTTTGCTATTGATACAGGAGCTTGTCACGCAGATGGGAAAAGCGCCAGAGGCCCAAAAGGCTTGAAGAATTCCATGCCAACGGCATGCGGCCCATCGGGACAGGCCACGGCGCGCATCACCGCGCCCACGCCGGGCAGCATCATCGCGCTCGACCCCGACGTCCCACCCGCGCGCCAGCGTCTGCAGCTGCGCGCCGCGGGCCCGGGCAGTGCGCGCGCGCAGTGGCGCCTCGACGGCAAGCCGCTGGGCCGCGGCGCGCGCGTGTCCTGGCTGCCCTGGCCGGGGCGGCATGTGCTGCAGCTGGCCGACGCGCAGGGCGGCGTGCTCGACGAACTGCGCTTCGAGGTGCGCGGGGCCGAGGTGCGCGCCGGGCACTGAAAGCAGCAAAAGAGGCCGGTTCTTACAATCTACCCCCTAGGAGCCTGTCGGGCTTTGGGCGTCGAAAGCGAGAAGGTGCCCCGGCGAGGCCAGTTTTTGCCGGATTCGCAGCCCCATAGTGGTGCTATGGGGCAAGAAGACGGTAAAAAATGGGCCGCGGCGGGGCATTCGCAGCCGACGATTCCAAAGTCCGACAGGCTCCTAGGAGCCTGTCGGGCTTTGGGCGTCGAAAGCGAGAAGGTGCCCCAGCGAGACCAGTTTTTGCCGGATTCGCAGCCCCATAGTGGTGCTATGGGGCAAGAAGACGGTAAAAAATGGGCCGCTGCGGCACATTCGCAGCCGACGATTCCAAAGCCCGACAGGCTCCTTGGCTTGTGCAAGCACCGTGGCGCCGGCGCCATGGCGAGTCCTATTGCTCTGCGCCTGAATCTGCATCGCCCGTTTTTCCCGCATGTCTTCCTTGCTGCGCTTTCTCTCCCGCCGCCTCGTGTGGCTCGCCGTGTTCGTTTCGCTGGGCATCGGCGGCTTGTTTGCGCGCGCCATCTGGACCATGCACGCGGACGCGCTGGCGTATGCCGAACGTAGCAACGCGAACCTCGCGCGCGCGCTCGAGATCGGCATCGTGCGGGGGCTGGAGACACTGGACGAGGCGCTGCAGAACGTGGTGTTCGAGCTCGGGCGCTCCAATGTCATGGCACTGCCGCCCGACATGCGCCAGCGCGTGCTGTTCGGCAACCTGCTGCGCGCGCAAAACATCGACGACGTGCTGGTCACCGACGAGCGCGGCCACGCCGTGCTCGATGCCCGCGGCGTGGTGCCGCGCCAGATTCAGGTGGCAGACCGCGAATATTTCCAGGCCATGCGCACGGGCCTGTACCGCGGGCTCTACGTGGGCCGGCCCATCGTGGCACGCACCACGCAGCAACTGAGCCTGCCGCTCGCGCGCGCCTACTACAACCCCGACGGCAGCTTTGCCGGCGTGGTCGTGGGCGTGATTCCGCTGCGCTACTTTCAATCCATCTTCAGCGAGGTGGAGCTGGGGCCTGACAGCGGCATCAACCTGATCACGCTCGAGGGCACCTTTCTGGCGCGCTTCCCTTACGATGGCACGGGTGTGGGCAAGAGCGTGGCTGGGAGTGAGAGCATGCGCTACGTGCAGTCGCGCCGCAGCGGCACCCTGCTCGAGCACACGCCGTTTGATGGCGCATACCGCTTATATACATTCCGCCGCGTCGGCGCCTATCCGCTCGTCGTGGGCGTGGCCCAGTCGCACGACACCATCCTGCAGCCCTGGCGGCGCAATGCCTGGACGCTGGGCGCTTTTGCCGTGCTGCTCATGGGGGGCAGCATTGGCCTGGCCTGGCTCTTCACGCGGCAGTTGAGCGCGCGCGAGCGCATCGCCGCGCAACTGCGCGAGGCCGAGCACCAGCTGCGCACCATTCTCGACAACGTGCCTTCGTTGATTGGCTATTGGGATGCCGACTTGCACAACCGCTTCATCAACCATGCCTGCGAGGACTGGTTTGGCGTTCCGCCCGCGCAGGTGGCGGGCATGCACCTGAGCCGCTTGATTGGCAAACAGTGGATGGCGCAGTACCAGCGCTACATCGACCAGGCCTTGCAGGGGCACAGGCAGGTGTTCGAGTATTCCATGGGCAATGCGCCCGACGAGGAGCGCCATTACCTCGCGGTCTGCATCCCCGACGTAGAGGACGGCGCAGTGCGCGGATTTTTCGTGCAGGTGACCGACATCACCGAACGCAAGCGCATGGAGGACGAGCTGTTCGAGGAGAAAGAACGCATGCGCCTGACGCTGCAGGCCATCGCCGACGCCGTGGTCTGCACCGACGCGCAGGGCCGCGTCACCTACGTGTCGCATCCCTGACGATTGTATAGACTCCCGCCGCTACCCCCTGTTCATGGCTCGTGCCGTTTTGCAAGCCCTGATTGAGGAACATGAGCAAGCCAGCAAAGGAGCCCGTACACCATGATGATCGCCTTG
>NZ_VMYE01000029.1 GCF_007655255.1 Extensimonas perlucida | reverse complement strand
AAGCTCAGGCAGGCCACCGAGACACACATGCAGATGCTGCACGATAACCCTGAGCGGGTGCGTTCTTACTTCGAGGACCCGCGGGTGAGCTATGCCGCAGAGCAAAACTTAGTTGCCGGGTGAATAGCATAGGCGCGCTCCCCCCCGCACCTGGAGGCGCACAGCGTCTGTCTAAGGTCGTCGCCGCCCGGGTGCCGTGTTCACGCCGCGAGGCGGAGCGGTACATCGCCGAAGGCTGGGTGCGCGTGGACGGGCAGTGTGTCGAAGCGCCGCAGGTGCGCGTCAGCGCTGACCAGCAGGTCGACATCGATCCGCAAGCGCGCCTGCAGCCCGTCGTGTCTGCTACCTTCCTGCTGCACAAGCCTGCGGGCATGGAAGCTGGCGCGGCGTTGGACCTGCTGGAAGAAGCTGCGCACTGGCGCGGGGACACCACGGGCGTCCGCCGCAGCAAGGCCCATCGGATCGGGCTCAAGGCCCTGTTGCCGCTGCCGACGCAGGCGAGCGGCCTGTGCGTCTTCAGCCAAGACTTGCGCGTGGTGCGCAAGCTTACCGAAGACGCGGCGTTCGTCGAGCAGGAACTCATCGCCGAAGTGAAAGGCACGATGGCCGCCGACGGTCTAGCGCGCCTCGGCCAAGGCCTGCTGCGGGACGGGCGGCCGCTGCCGCCGGCGCGCGTGAGTTGGCAGAGCGAGACGCGCCTGCGCTTCGCCGTGAAAGACATTGGGCCGGAATGGATTGCGTGGATGTGCGCCCAGGTCGGCCTCGAACTCTGCATGCTGCGACGCATCCGCATCGGTCGCATCGCCATGGCGGGCCTACCGCCGGGACAATGGCGCTATCTGCCAGCGGGCGAGCGCTTCTAGCCAAGAAATGCTCGCGGTCTGAATTTATCGGTGCGGGCCGCGCTCCGGGAGGCGGACGAACCCGTCGTCCGCGTCAGGGGGAACGATACAGTCGCGGAGCGGGCAGATACCGGATGGGGTCAGCGACCGCGAGATCAACATTCTTCCAGCGGCCGGTCAACGTCGCCGCCCCGAGCGCGTGCTCCAGCGACCGTAGATCACGGACGCTCGGAACGCCCCTGATCTGGGCGATGACGCTGGCCGGATTACCTGCGCTCAGCAAAGCTATCACCTTCCGGTTAAGTGTCCGGCAATAGTCGCCGCAGCCACTCCGACCACCACCCGCGAGTGACTCCATTCAGCCTGTAGCGGCCCAATGCCAAACATCAACTTCACGATACTTGCGAAATGACGAAGCCGCCCAAAGGCGGCCTCATGAACAGGGATAAAGCACGGACGCATCAAACGCCGACAAAGGCCATGGTTCAGACTGCGAGTGCATCAATGCCTTTTTCTCGACGATCTGCAGCAGCTTAGCCGCGGCACCGCCGGGATGTTTTCCGGACGCAGGGGACTCCCACTTTTGCACCGTCGACGTAGTCACATTGAGGAAGCCTGCAAAGACCGATTGGCTCATCTTCGCCTTCTTGATCCGGATTTGAGCGACACGTTCGGGCGTGCAGGTCGGCGGCGGCGACGAAAGCGCCTTGATGCGGCCTAGGTCGTGAGCGGAAAGCACCTCGTATCAGAAAATGAAAAGACCATTGCAAATCATAGACTTGCAATGGTTTTCATTTATGGCGGAGTGGACGGGACTCGAACCCGCGACCCCCGGCGTGACAGGCCGGTATTCTAACCAACTGAACTACCACTCCGCGTCGGTACAGCGTTTGCTTCGTTTCTTGCGAAACGAGCCAAGTGCTGCAAACTTGGCGACCCTACGGGGATTCGAACCCCGGTACTCACCGTGAAAGGGTGATGTCCTAGGCCTCTAGACGATAGGGTCAAACCTGAGGAACCGAAAAACCTTTGACAGCCCAGCCGAGCTGTTTCTGACTTGGTGGAGGTAAGCGGGATCGAACCGCTGACCTCTTGCATGCCATGCAAGCGCTCTCCCAGCTGAGCTATACCCCCTTGGCAACTGAAAGCATCGTGTGCTTGTCGTCGTCATCAGAGCCTCGCATTATAGGCCCATATTCAGCGATTTTTCAATCGTGCGAGAACTTTTTCGCGCCCCAGCAGTTCGAGCACGGCATCGACCGAGGGCGTGTGGGGCGTGCCCATGGTCAGCACGCGCACCGGCATGGCCAGCTGGGGCATTTTGAGACCATGGCGCGCAAGCACCTGTTTGAAGGCAGCGCCGATCGCCTCTTTGTTCCACTCGCAAGCGGCCAAGGTCTGCGCCAAATCTTCGAGCGCGGGCAAGATGGCTTCGGTCACATGCTGGGTGCGGTCGCTCTCCGCGGGGGTGACGTCGGCGTAAAACCTGGAGGCCCAATCGGCGAGCGCCACGGTCGTGTCGCAGCGGTCCTTGAAGAGCGCGCAGATGCGCGGCAAGCGGCCGTCGGCCAGATCGGCGGGCGCGATGCCACGCTGAGCGAGCTGGGCTGCGACGAGCTCTGCCAACGCCTCGTCGGCCATCGCCTTGAGGTGCTGGGCATTGACCCAGCGCAGCTTGGCCTCGTCGAACTGCGCGGCGCTGCGGCTCAAGTGATCCAGGTCAAACCACTGCAAAAATTGCTCGCGCGTGAAAATTTCGTCGTCACCGTGGCTCCAGCCCAGGCGCGCGAGGTAATTGATGATGGCGTCGGGCAGGTAGCCCTCTTCGCGGTATTCGGTCACGGGCTTGGCGCCGTTGCGCTTGCTCATTTTCTCGCCGCGCTCATTGAGCACGGTGGGCAGGTGCGCGTAGATCGGCGGTTCGTGCCCCAGCGCGCGGAAGATGTTGATCTGCCGTGGCGTATTGTTCACGTGGTCGTCGCCGCGAATCACGTGCGTGATGCGCATGTCGATGTCGTCGACCACGACGCAGAAGTTGTAGGTGGGCGTGCCGTCGGGGCGCGCGACCACGAGGTCGTCGAGCTCTTCATTGCGGATCTCGATGCGCCCCTTGACCTTGTCGTCCCAGGCGACCACGCCCCCTTGCGGATTTTTGAAGCGCAGCACGGGCTGCACGCTAGGTGGTATGGGCGGCAGCACTTTGCCCGGCTCGGGGCGCCAGGTGCCGTCGTAGCGCGGTTTTTGCTTGGCCGCGAGCTGCTTTTCGCGCAGGGCGTCGAGCTCGGCCACGCTCATGTAGCAAGGGTACACATGGCCTGCGGCCTGCAGCTGCGCGAGCACTTCCTTGTAGCGCGGCATGCGCTGCATTTGGTAGTAAGGCCCCTCGTCGGGCTCCATGCCGAGCCAGTGCATGCTCTCGAGGATCACGTCCACGGCGGCCTGCGTGGAGCGCTCCAGATCGGTGTCCTCAATGCGCAGGATGAACACCCCGCCTTGCGAGCGCGCGAACGCCCACGGGTAGAGTGCCGAGCGGATGTTGCCCAAATGGATGAAGCCCGTGGGTGACGGGGCGAAACGGGTGCGCACTTGCGCAGAAGGAGGGGAATTTCGTTCGGTCATTGCAAAGGGTTTCGGGGCCACGAGGAGGCGATGGAGGTCAGGCTTTCTGCGAGTCAGGCTTCCTGCGCGTTGGGCAGCGCCAGGCGCGAGCTGTCTGCGCCGCCCTCCTCCGTCTCGACGCGGCCTTCGTTCAGGCAGGCAATGGTTTCAGGGGTGACGTCGCCAGTCACGTACACGCCGTCAAAACAGGATGCGTCGAACTCCTGTATCGCCGGGTTCAGCGAGCCTATGGCTTTTTTCATGCCGTCCACGTCCTGGTAGATGAGCGCGTCGCAGCCAATGATCTGGCGCACTTCTTCGACGCTGCGGCCATGCGCGACCAGCTCGTTCGCCGTGGGCATGTCTATGCCATAGACGTTCGGATAGCGCACGGGCGGCGCCGCGCTCGCCATGTAAACCTTGCGTGCGCCGGCCTCGCGCGCCATCTGCACGATCTCTTTGGAGGTGGTACCGCGCACGATGGAATCATCGACGAGCAGCACGTTGCGCCCCTTGAATTCGCTCGCGATGGCATTGAGCTTCTGGCGCACGGACTTCTTGCGCACGCTTTGCCCCGGCATGATGAAAGTGCGGCCCACGTAGCGGTTTTTGACGAAACCCTCGCGGTAGGGAATGCCGAGCAAGTGCGCGAGCTGCGTCGCGCTCGGACGGCTCGATTCGGGAATGGGGATGATCACATCGATTTCATTGGGCGGCACGGTGGACACCACACGCTTGGCCAGCGCCTCGCCCAGGTTCAGGCGCGCCTGATAGACCGAGATGCCATCGAGCACCGAGTCGGGCCGCGCGAGATAGACGAACTCGAAAATGCAGGGGTTGAGCCGCGGCGCATCGGCGCATTGGCGCACCAGCACCTGTCCGTCGAGGGTGATGAACACGGCTTCACCGGGCTCGATGTTGCGCTCGAACACATGCGAGGTGCCTTCGAGCGCCACCGATTCGCTGCCCACCATCACGGTGCCGTCCTGGCCGCGCCCCATGGCCAGCGGGCGGATGCCATGCGGGTCCCGAAAGGCCAGCATGCCATGTCCGGCGATCATCGCAATCACTGCATAAGAGCCGCGCACACGCCGGTGCACCGCACGCACTGCCGTGAATAGTTCTTCGGGCGTGAGCGGCGCGCCGTGCGTGGCGCGTTCGAGCTCGTGCGCCAGCACGTTGAGCAGCACCTCGGAGTCGCTCTCGGTGTTGATGTGCCTGTGGTCGGTCTGGAAAAGCTCGGTGCGCAAGGCGCGCGCGTTCGTCAGGTTGCCGTTGTGCACCAGCACGATGCCGAAAGGCGCGTTGACGTAAAACGGCTGGGCCTCTTCTTCACTGAAGGCATTGCCCGCGGTGGGATAACGCACCTGCCCCAAACCCACGTTGCCGGGCAGCGCGCGCATGTTGCGCGTGCGAAACACGTCGCGCACCATGCCCTTGGCCTTGTGCATGTAAAACTTGCGCCCCTGCTGGGTTGCGATGCCCGCGGCATCCTGGCCACGGTGCTGCAGCAACAGCAAAGCGTCATAGATCAGCTGATTGACGGGCTCGGTGCTGACCACGCCCACGATTCCACACATAGTTCAGTTCCATCCCTTCGCGGGCAGGGCCGCAAAATGTTTCTGGTGCTTCCCAAAGAACCCATCACGGCGGCAGATGCCGCCCCCAGTCTCGCGGCAAAACAGGTTTGACTTGGCTCAACATGCTGCTGAGCAAAGGCGCGCTGTACGAGGCCCGCCACCAATGCGCCTGGTGCACGGGCGTCCAGGCGGCCAGCACTGCCACGATCAGCAGCAACACCACCCCCCGCAACGCGCCAAAGGCGGCTCCGAGTGTGCGATCCGCCGGGCGCAAGCCCGTCGCATGCACCAGCTTTTGCATGCCCCAAGCCACGAAGCCACCTGCAAACACCGCCACGATCAGCACCAACACGAAACCCACGGCATGGCGCACGCTGCTTTCGCTTTCGGCAAAAGGCAGGAGGAGCGCAGCGTCGGCGGCAAAGCGCTGGGCCAGCCAGAACGCCAGCACCCAGCCCAGCACCGACAGCGCTTCGAACACCAGTCCGCGCGTGGCGCCCAGCAGCATGGACACAAGCAGTACCGCCAAGCAAAGCCAGTCGAGTGCCGCCATCATGCAACCCTTTGCACGCCCACAACAAACTTACAGCCCCAGCACCGACGCCGACAGGCCGAGGCCGTGGATGCGTGCGGCCGCCTTGTCGGCCTCGGCCCTGCTCGCAAACGGCCCGACGCGCACGCGCGTGCGCTTGCCGTCTTTGGTGTCCAGCACCTGCGTGTATGTTTTGAGCCCGGCGCGCTCGAGTTTGGCACGCACCTCGCGCGCCTTGTCAGCGTCGGCAAACGCGCCGACCTGCACGATGAAGCGGGCCGCATCGGTGGGCCCGGCCGCCGCGGAAGTCTTGGCCACAGACGAAGCGGCACCGCCTTCAAGCAGGGCGCGCACGCGCGCTGCTTCGTCGGGTGCGGACTTGCGCTGTGGCGCCGCGGCAGCGGCAGGCTTGGTTTCGTGCACAGGGGCGGGCTTGGACTCCGCTTTCTTGGTGGGCGCGGGAGGCCCTTCGGTGCGCCCGTCCACCTGCGGCTGGACCGATGGCGGCAGCGGGGCCGCGGATTTTTCCGCCGGCCCGGCAACCGGTGCATCCACGAGCTCTTCGCCGCGACCCAAACCTGCCGCTGCCGATACAGCAGAAGCAGCGCCGGCTTTATCGGGCGCAGCATCCTTGGGGAAGGCTGACGGCTGCGATGCGCCGGCGAGCGGCGTTTGCGGCGACGCGGGCGCGGGCGCGGGCACGACGAGCGGAGCCGCTTTGTTGCGGTCGGGAATCTCGATCGGGATGTCCGCAGCCACGGGGCGCGGCTGGGTGTCGAAAAGCAGCGGAAAACCGATCACCCCCAGCAACACCAGCACGGCCGCGCCAATGAGGCGGTGGCGCGCCCGTCGGCGCATGGCCTCGACGCTCTCGGCCGCACCAGCGCGCGAGCGCTGCGCGGACTTGTCCGCCTGCGCGTTCTGGCCGGGCCAGCGAATCTTGAAAAATGCCATGGAGGTGAACCGTGGGCGTGGGTCAAACGGGCTCAGAGGCTGGGAGTTATTCGGCCGCGGCCGAAATACTCTCAGCCTCTCAGTCCGCATTCGCGCTGTCGGCGTGGCTCGCATGCAGCCGCGGCACGCCATGCGCCAAGACCCCGCCCACCGTGTAAAAGGAACCAAAGACGACGATTCTATCAACGGGGTCTGCCGCGGCAGCCGCCGCCTGCAAGGCCTGCAAAGGATCGGGGTGCACGCTGCTGGGCACGGCTGGATGCCCTGCTGCGCCCTGCCAGGCCTGCCATTGCTGCTGCAAGGCCGCCGCCGAAGCGGCGCGCGGCGTGGGCAAGTCAGTGAAGTACCAGCGATCGATCAGCGGCGCCACCTTGGCGAGCATGGCCGGCAAGTCTTTGTCGGCCATGGCGCCGAAGACCGCATGCGTGCGCGGGAAGAAACCCATCGCATCCAGATTCGCCGCCAGCGCCGCCACCGAATGCGGGTTGTGCGCCACGTCGAGCACCAGCGCGGGCTGCCCCGGCACGACCTGGAAGCGCCCGGGCAGCTCCACCAGTGCCAGGCCGTTGCGTATGGCCTGCGCCGTCACGGGCAGGCGCTCGCGCAGCGCCGTCCACGCAGCCAGCACGCCCGCAGCATTGACCAACTGGTTTGCACCGCGCAGGGCTGGGTACGCAAGCCCCGTGTAGCGACGCCCGCGCCCGGCCCAGCTCCATTGCAGCTTGTCGCCGGAAAAATTGAAGTCGCGCCCGAAAAGCCACAGATCGGCGCCGATTTCGCGCGCATGGTCGAGCACGCTTTGCGGCGGCATGGGGTCGCTGAGCACCGCGGGGCGGCCCGTGCGCATGATGCCGGCTTTTTCGCGCCCTATGCTTTCGCGGTCGGGGCCAAGGTATTCGGTGTGGTCCAGGTCTATGCTCGTGATGATGGCGCAGTCGGCGTCGACGATGTTGGTCGCATCGAGCCGCCCGCCCAAACCGACTTCGAGAATCGCCACGTCGAGCAGCGACTGGCTCAGCAGGCGCAGGATGGAAAGCGTGGTGAACTCGAAATACGTGAGAGGAACCTCCTCACCGTTTTGCACTCTGGCGCGCTCCACAGCTTCGAAGTGCGCTATCAAATAAGATGGCTTCACGGCCTCGCCGTGCACGCGGCAGCGCTCCTCGAAATGCACGAGGTGCGGCGAGGTATAGACGCCCGTGCGGTAGCCGGCCTGCAGGGCGATGGCTTCGAGCAGCGCGCAGGTCGAGCCCTTGCCGTTGGTGCCCGCGACGGTGATCACTGGGCAGTCGAAGCGCAAGTCCAGCCGCTGCGCCACGGCACGCACGCGCTCCAGGCCCAGTTCTATGGTTTTGGGGTGCAACTGCTCGCAATGACGTAGCCACCCTTCGAGCGTGTGAATGGGGGTTTGCATACCTGGGGATTGTCGCCCAGCCCCGCTTGGCGCATGATGCCGGGCATGCAAAAACCGCACGATACGCATATCACCATTTACGGCATTCCCGCCTGCACCAGCGTCAAAAAAGCACGCGCTTGGCTCGACGAGCACGGCTTGACGTACGAATTTCATGACTTCAAGAAGCAGGGCGTCCCACCCGAGCGCCTGGACGCCTGGCTGCACGCGGTGGGCTGGGAGAAATTGCTCAACCGCCAAGGAACGACCTGGCGCAAGCTCGAGCCCGCAGCCCAAGCGGCCGTGCACGACGCGGCGGGCGCGCGCGAGCTGATGCTGGCACACCCGAGCGTCATCAAACGCCCTGTGCTCGAGTGGCAGCAGGGCGGCGCCATGCACATCAGCGTGGGATTCGTGCCCGAAGTCTGGCAGGCGCGGCGTGCGCAGGCGTAGCACAAAGTGCACTGACGAAAGACGCATGCGGTATTTCCAGCCGTTATAATCCGAGCCCTTTGCTGGCAAAGCCCTGTCGGCCAATACTAGTTCGAGACGGGGCAAAACCGCCGCGCATGGTGTGCAGGCCCGATCTTCCTGCACGCCCTCTGCGGGCATCCATTGGAAACCATTAGCTAATGACCACTATCCGTGTAAAAGAGAATGAACCTTTCGAGGTCGCACTGCGCCGCTTCAAGCGCACCATCGAAAAGCTGGGCCTGTTGACCGACCTGCGCGCGCGCGAGTTCTACGAAAAGCCCACCGCCGAGCGCAAGCGCAAAAAGGCGGCTGCCGTCAAGCGCCACTACAAGCGCGTGCGCAGCATGCAGCTGCCCAAAAAGCTGTATTGATCGGCTGTCTCGATCGGCTCTCAGAGGCGCTGATCGACCGACACTGCGGCCTTGCCCGCTTGCAAACCCGCGCTTTGGGACGCCAGGCGCGGGTTTCGTTTTTTCGCTTTTTCTTTTTCCTGCCAGGAGAACGCCGTGTCCCTCAAAGACCAGATCACCGAAGACATGAAGGCCGCGATGCGCGCCAAAGACAGTGCACGCCTGGGCGCAATCCGCCTGCTGCTTGCCGCGATGAAGCAAAAAGAGGTCGATGAGCGCATCACGCTCGACGATGCCGCCGTGGTCGCCGTCGTGGACAAAATGATCAAGCAGCGCAAGGACAGCATCACCGCCTTCGAGCAAGCGGGTCGCCAGGACTTGGCGGACAAAGAAAAAGCTGAAGTCGAAGTGCTGCAGGCTTATTTGCCCGCGCGCCTCTCGGCTGAAGAGGTGCAGGCCGCGGTGCAGGCCGTCGTGGCCGAAGTCGGCACCGAACTGTGCCGCAAGCCGGGCCCCGCCGACATGGGCAAGCTCATGGGCGCAGCCAAGGCGCGCCTTGCGGGCAAGGCCGACATGGGCCAGGTTTCGGCCGCGGTCAAGGCCGCGCTGGCCGGCTGAATTGCCCCGTCAAAACCTGTTCTCAACTGCCCGCCACCTTCATGCGGCGGATCAGCAGTGAGCCCACGGTCTTGGCGCCGAGGTTGTAGGCGTCGGCGCCTACGGCGACGATGTCCTTGAACATTTCTTTGAGGTTGCCGGCGATGGTGATCTCTTGCACCGGGTAGGCGATCTGGCCGTTTTCGACCCAAAAACCGCTCGCGCCGCGCGAATAGTCGCCCGTGACTGAGTTCACGCCCTGGCCCATGAGCTCGATCACGAACAGGCCGGTGCCGAGTTTTTGCAGCATGGTGACGAGGTCGTCGCCGGGCTGCGTGAGGCGCGAGCGCAGCGTCAGGTTGTGCGAGCCGCCCGCGTTGCCCGTGGTTTTCATGCCGAGCTTGCGTGCCGAATAGCTGCTGAGAAAGTAGCCCTGCACGCGCCCGTCCTCGACGACCTGGCGCGGCGCCACGCGCACGCCCTCGTCATCGAAAGGCACGCTGCCCTTGCCGCGCAGCACGAACGGGTCTTCGTCGATCAGGATATGGCGCGGGAACACCTGCTTGCCCAGCGAGTCGAGCAAAAAGCTGCTGCGCCGGTACAGCGCGGCGCCGCTCACGGCCTGCACGAAGCTGCCGAGCAAGCCCGCCGCGAGCGGGGCTTCAAACAGCACCGGGCACTCGGTGGTGGCGATCTTGCGGCTGCCCAGGCGGCTCAAGGCGCGCTCGGCCGCGTAGCGCCCCACGGCGCGCGGATCGGCGAGCTCGCGCGGGTCGCGCATGGAGCTGTACCAGGCGTCGCGCTGCATTTCGGCGTGCTTGCCGGGCAGCGCCGCGATGGGCGCGACCGCGATGCTGTGGCGTGAACTCGGGTAGCCGCCGCAAAAGCCGTTGCTGTGCGCGCTGAAAAAGTGGCTTTGCTGCGCCGACACGCTCGCGCCTTCGCTGTTGGTGATGCGCGGGCTGGTCTCCAGCGCCGCGGCTTCGCAGGCGAGCGCGATGCGCGCGGCCTCGGCGCTGTCTATGGGCCAGGGGTGAAACAGGTCGAGGTCGCGGTGCGTGTCGGGCGCAGCGATGTCTTGCGCGTCGGGCAGGCCCGCGTGCGGGTCTTCAGCGGTAAAACGCGCAATGTCGTAGGCCCCCTGCACGGTGCGCGCAATGGCCGCGGCGGAGAAGTCCGAGGTGCTCGCGTTGCCGCGCCGCTGGCCCACATACACGGTGACCGCGAGCGACTTGTCGCGGTTGCGCTCGACGTTTTCGAGCGCGCCCTTGCGCACGCTGACCGACATGCCACAGCCCTCCGAAGCCTCGGCCGCAGCCGCCGTGGCGCCGAGCTTTTGGGCTTGCGCGAGGGCCTGCTCGACCAGGTCTTCGAAAAACGCGCGGCTGTAGCTGAAGCCCGCCTCGGGGCTGTTTGCCGTAGCGGCGTCGGAAGGCGATGCGTTACGCAAGGAACGAGTGGGGCGCGAGGCCCGGCTTGAAGGTGTTTTCATAGCGGCGGCTATGATACTTGCCGACGCCGCGGGCTGCCTTTGTCATGCCAGCTGCGGCGCTTTTCTTTTCCATTCCGAGGACTTACGCACCCAAGGATGCCCCCGACGTGCGTAAGCCGTGATTCCAACCCCCATGTCACGCAAACCCACCAGAGGCTATTACGTCAAAGGCCAGTTCGTCGCCGCAGGCAGCGAGCTCGATGTGCAACTGCAGGCCGAGCGCAAAGGCACGCAGGGCGCAAGCCGCACCGACCGCAAGCGCGAGAGCGCGGCACTGCAGGCGCTGGGCGAAGACTTGCTCGGCCTGCGCGCCGACCTGTTTGCACGCTTGCCGCTGCCCGATGCGCTGCGCGACGCGCTCGCCGAGGCTCAGCGCATCACGAACTTCGAGGGCCGGCGCCGCCAGATGCAGTACGTGGGCAAACTCATGCGCCAGCTCGACGCGGCGACGATCGATGCGATGCGCGCCGCGCTCGATGAGCAGCACAACGGCTCGGCGGCCGAAAACCAGCTGCTGCACGCCGCCGAACAATGGCGCGAGCGCCTGCTCGCCGACGACGCGGCCCTGCCCGCGTGGATGGCTGCGCACCCTGCCACCGACACACAGCAGTTGCGCGCGCTGATCCGCCAGGCACGCAAGGACGCGCCGCCGGCCGGCCAGGTTGCCGTATCGCAAGGCCTCGCACCGCGCAAGGGCCGCGCCTACCGCGAGCTCTTTCAACTGCTGCGCGCGCAGCTCGCCGCGCGCGACGCTTTGCCAAACTCCTTCGCTTCCGAGCCCGAACATGAGTGACTCCAACCCCAGCCCCCCTGCCCCGCAACGCACTTTGGATCCGGTCAAGATCGGCATCGTTTCGATCAGCGACCGCGCAAGCAGCGGGGTGTACGCCGACCAGGGCCTGCCCGCGCTGCAGGACTGGCTCGCGCGCGCGCTGCAAAACCCCATCACCTTCGAGCCACGCCTGATTCCCGACGAGCAAGAGCGCATCAGCGCGACCTTGATCGAACTCGTCGCCGCAGGCTGCAGCCTGGTGCTGACCACGGGCGGCACCGGCCCCGCGCCGCGCGACGTGACGCCCGAAGCCACGCTGGCCGTGGCGCACAAGGAGCTGCCGGGCTTTGGCGAGCAGATGCGCCAGATCAGCCTGAAGTTCGTGCCCACGGCGATCCTCTCGCGCCAGGTGGCGGTGGTGCGCGAACGCTCGCTCATCATCAACCTGCCGGGCCAGCCCAAGGCGATTGCCGAGACGCTCGCAGGCCTCAAGGACGCTGACGGCAAGGTGCTCGTGCCCGGCATCTTCGCCGCCGTGCCCTACTGCATAGACCTGATCGGCGGCCCCTACCTCGAGACGCACGAAGCCGTGTGCAAGGCTTTCCGGCCCAAGTCGGCGCAGCGGGCTTGACGTCGATCAAACGAAGCGCTGCGCAGACTTCCTCCTGCCTTTGAATGGAGTTATACCCACCTGAAGGGGGTGCAATGGGCGCGATGGGCGCGCTCCGGCCCCTGCCATCGAAGGAGAGCCACCATGCGCAAGATGAAAGCCGCCGTATTCGTCGAACCCGGCCGTATCGAACTCACTGAAAAACCGATTCCCGACGTGGGCCCCAACGATGCGCTCGTGCGCATCACCACGACCACGATCTGCGGCACCGACGTACATATCCTCAAGGGTGAATACCCGGTCGCCAAGGGCCTGACGGTGGGCCACGAGCCCGTGGGCGTGATCGAAAAACTCGGCAGCGCCGTGACCGGCTACCAAGAGGGCCAGCGCGTCATCGCGGGCGCCATCTGCCCCAACTTCAACTCCTACGCGGCGCAGGACGGCGCGCCTTCACAGGACGGCAGCTACCTGATTCCGCAGGGGCTGTGCGGCTGCCATGGCTACAAGGCCACGGCGGGCTGGCGTTTTGGCAACCTGATCGACGGCACGCAGGCCGAGTACGTGCTGGTGCCGGACGCGCAGGCCAACCTAGCGCCCATCCCCGACGGCTTGAGCGACGAGCAGGTGCTGATGTGCCCCGACATCATGTCCACGGGCTTCAAGGGCGCCGAGAACGCCAACATCCGCATCGGCGACACGGTGGTCATTTTTGCGCAGGGGCCGATCGGGCTGTGCGCGACGGCGGGCGCGCGCCTGCTGGGCGCGAGCACCATCATCGCCGTCGATGGCAACGAGCACCGCCTCGGCGTGTCGCAGAAATTGGGCGCGGACGTGACGCTGAACTTCAAGAACTGCGACGTGGTCGATGAGGTCATGAAGCTCACTGGCGGCCGCGGCGCCGATTCGGCCATCGAGGCGCTGGGCACGCAGGGCACCTTCGAGTCGGCGCTGCGCTGCATCAAACCGGGCGGCACGCTGTCGAGCCTGGGCGTGTATTCGACCGACCTGCACATCCCGCTGTCGGCCTTCGCCGCGGGCCTGGGCGACCACAAGATCAACACCGCGCTGTGCCCCGGCGGCAAGGAGCGCATGCGCCGCTTGATGAACGTCATTGCTGCGCAGCGCGTGGACTTGGGCGTGCTGGTCACGCACCACTACCGGCTCGACGACATCGTGGCGGCCTATGACCTGTTTGCGCACCAGCGCGACGGCGTGCTCAAGGTGGCGATAAAGCCTTGACGCGGCGGGCTGGAATTTCAAGCCAAAAACGGCTATAGCGCCCTATCAATGGGCGCTTATAGCTCCTCTAAACATAGCGTCCTGGCAAACCACCGCCGCGCGTCGGTATGGGCGGGGCTCGCTGCGCTCACTTGCCGATCAGGGCGTTGAGCTTGTCGGCCTCGAAGTGCTCTTCGCGCGCGGCGTCGCGTGGCACGCATTCGGCGGCGTGCACATTTTGCGAGAGCTTTTCGACGGCCTGCCACAGCAGGGCAATTTGGTGCTCCTGCGTGGCGGCGTTGTCGATCAGGCCGCGCAGCGCGAGCGAGAGCGGGTCGTCGTTTTGCGTGATGCCGTAGGCCGAAAATCCCATGCGCGAGGCCGCCGCTTCGCGCCGCGCGTCGGCCTCGGCGATGATGATGCGCGCGGGGTTGCCCACGGCGGTGGCGCCCGCGGGCACGGGCTTGGTGACCACGGCGTTGCTGCCGATCTTGGCGCCGTCACCCACCATGAAGCCGCCCAGCACCTTCGCACCCGCGCCGACGACCACGTCGCGGCCCAGCGTGGGGTGGCGCTTGGCGCCCTTGTAGAGCGAGGTGCCGCCCAGCGTCACCCCGTGGTAGATGGTGCAGCCGTCGCCGACCTCGGCCGTCTCGCCGATCACGATGCCCATGCCGTGGTCGAAGAACACGCGCGCGCCGATCTTCGCGCCCGGGTGGATTTCGATGCCCGTCAAAAAACGCGAAAGGTGCGAGATGAAACGACCCAACCACTTGAAGCCATGCTGCCAGCACGCATGCGCCCAGCGGTGCAGCACCAGCGCGTGCAGGCCCGGATAACAGGTCAGCACCTCCCAGGCCGTGCGCGCGGCCGGGTCGCGTTCGAGGATGCACTGGATGTCGGAGCGCAGGCGGGAAAACATGGTCTGGTGGGTGGGGTCGCGGCTTGCAACGGCTGGCAGTCTAGCAGCCTGTCGGACTTTGGAATCGTCGGCTGCGAATGCGCCGCAGCGGCCCATTTTTTACCGTCTTCTTGCCCCATAGTCCCGCTATGGGGCGGCGAATCCGGCAAAAACTGGCCTCGCTGGGGCCCATTCTCGCTATCGACGCCCAAAGTCCGACAGGCTGCTAGCGTTTTGCCTGCGCGGCCTCGATCATGGCCTTGGCAACACCGCGCAGGATGTGGATTTCTTCGCGGCGCAGTTGCGCGCGGTTGAAAAGCTGTTGCAAGCGCGGCATGAGCTTTTTCGGCGCCGCGGGGTCGAGAAAGCCGAGCGCCGTGAGCGCCTGCTCCCAATGCGCGAGCATGCCCGCGACCTGCGCGGCGTCGGCGAGCGTGGGCTCCTGAACCGACGTGGGGGACACCGCCGGCGCGAAGCCGCCGAGCGCGAGGCGCCACTCGTAAGCGATCACCTGCACCGCCGCCGCGAGGTTGAGCGAGCCGAAATCGGGGTTCGCGGGGATAGCCAGCGCCACGTGGCAGCGATAAACGTCCTCGTTGGCCATGCCGTAGCGCTCCGGGCCGAACAGAAAGGCCACGCTTTGCGGGCGCACCACATTCAAGGCAAAATCGGCCTCTTGTGCTTGATGGCTGTGCGCTGGCAGCTCTTTTTGGAGGAGCATTTCGAAATGCGCGCGCGGCGTGCGTGTGGGCGGGCCGAAGTCGCGCGGCGTCATCGCCGTGGCGCACAGGTGCTCCATGCCGACGAGCGCCTCGTCGAGCGTGGCCACAATGCGCGCCTGGCGCAGCACGTCGAGCGCGCCGCTCGCGCGCTGGAGGGCCTCTTCGCGCCGCAGCACGTTGCTCCAGCGCGGCGCGACGAGCACGAGGTCGTCGAAGCCCATGACCTTCATGGCGCGCGCAACGGCGCCCACGTTGCCGGCGTGGCTCGGTTGAATCAGGATGAAGCGGGTTTGCATGGTGGAGAAAACGGGGACCAGCCCAATCTGGAGACAAGGCGCAAAAGGCCACGGCTTACGCAAATCGAGGTTCAGCAAGGCGTTCGCCCCATGGCAAAACACCTCGCTGCATCCTTGTTTGCGTAAGTCCAGAAGGCAAATGGCGCCGCGCCGGTGCGCGGTTGATAAAATCCGCGCCCCGATTGTCGCCGCAGCGCCAGCGCCGCCCCGCGCGCCTCTTTTGCGCCTTCCTGCGCCTCTTTGCCCCTTTCCCCGCACACCATGTCGTCCAACCTGCACCCCATGCTCAACGTGGCCATCAAGGCCGCCCGCGCCGCCGGCGCCCTCATCAACCGCGCGGCGCTGGACGTGGAAGCGGTGCGCGTGTCGCAAAAACAGATCAACGACTTCGTCACCGAGGTGGATCAGGCGGCCGAGCAGGCCATCATCGACACCTTGCTCGCGGCCTACCCCGGCCACGGCATCTTGGCCGAAGAATCGGGCCGCCAGCACGGCGCCAAGCATTCCGAGCATGTCTGGGTCATAGACCCGCTGGACGGCACGACCAACTTCATCCACGGCTTTCCGGTGTATTGCGTGAGCATCGCGCTCATGGTGCAGGGCAAGGTCGAGCACGCCGTAATCTACGACCCCACGCGCAACGACCTGTTCACCGCCACCAAAGGCCGCGGCGCCTACCTCAACGAGCGCCGCATCCGCGTGAGCAAGCGCACCCAGCTCAAGGACTGCCTGATTTCCACGGGCTTTCCGTTCCGCCCCGGCGACGACTTCAAGGCCTATCTGCAGATGATGGCCGAGCTGATGCCGCGCACCGCGGGCCTGCGCCGCCCCGGCGCCGCGGCGCTCGACCTGGCCTACGTGGCCGCGGGCTTCGCCGACGGTTTTTTCGAGACGAGCCTGAGCATCTGGGACGTGGCTGCGGGATCGCTGCTCGTGACCGAAGCGGGCGGGCTGGTGGGCAACTTCACGGGCGAGGCCGACTTCCTCGAACAAAAAGAATGCCTCGCGGGCACGCCGCGCATCTACGGCCAGCTCGTGCACGTGCTCGGCAAATACAGCAAGTTTGCCAACGCAGGCGACAAGGCCGCCGTGCGCCAGGCCCTGCAAGATGCGCCCGCCAATGCCCTTGCCGATGGGCCTGCCGTGCCCATGTCCGGTGCAGCGCACACCGCGCCCACCGAGGACGATGCCGCAGGCGCGCCAGAGGATGAAGGCAAGGCGAGCGGCGAGGCGGCCACGTAAAGATACATACAGCCGATACATACAGCCGCCAGCGCGCTGCTCTTGCTGCGCTGCGCGCGGACTGCTCCCCGGACCCTGGCCGCGCGGCCCCTCAACCGCAGCGCACGGCCGTGATACGCCCCTGGGCATCGACGGTCAGATTCAGCCGCTCGGCATTGAACTCCAGCGTTACCGCCTGCCCCTGGCGCAGCACCCGCGCCATGGCCGCGCCCGAAAGCACGCGCGCCTGCTCCACCACCGAAGCCGTGCCCTGCTTGCCGATCACGGCCTGTGCCGGCCCCGCATGGCAAACCCCGCCGCGCGGGCCGGGGCTGGGGAAGGCCGCATTGCCTTGATCCAACGGCGCGGCGCAACCTGCGAGCAAGCCAAGGCCTGATGCAGCCATAAAAAGGGAAAAGATACGCATCCAAAATCTCCTGTGGTATTGGGCTGAGGGAGGCCCAGCGCGGACGGTGCGCAACGATAGCGCAGCACACCCCCAGCTGCGTCACTACCGGTAAATGCAGCAAACGATCGCCGGAAATGGCGCCCCAAAAGGACGCTTATTCCGGCTTTGATCCCTACCCTGCTGCCTACAGTCCAGAAAACCATCGTGCCGTCAGGCGCAACACCTCTGGAGGGTTTTCATGCACGCCGCTCATCCCCAGCTTGCGACACCACATTCGCAGTTTTCAAACGCCGCAACGGCGCATGGCGCCACTTCTTTTGATGCGGCAGACCTGCCCGTGGAACGCCTGCCTTTCAGCGTCCGACTGGTCTCCAGCATCGAAGACCTCATGAAAGCCGTGCACATCCGCCAGGCGGCCTACGCCCGCCACCTGCCGGAGTTCGCCAAGACCCTGGGCTTGCCCGAGTCTGCGGACTATGAGGACGGCGTGGCCATCCTGCTCGCGGAATCGCACCTCGACGGCTCGCCGCTGGGCACCATGCGCGTGCAAACCAATCGTTTCAAGCCGCTGACGCTCGAGCAATCCTTGGAACTACCTGACTGGCTGCGCCACCAGACGCTGGCAGAAGCAACCCGGCTGGGTGTGACCAATGACAAAGTGGGCCGCCTTGTGACCACGGTGCTGTTCAAGGCGTTTTTCCAGTATTGCCTGGGTACGGGCGTCGATTGGATGGTCATCACCGCGCGCGCCCCCGTGGATCGACAGTACGAACGCCTGCTTTTCGAGGACGTTTACCCAGAAAGGGGCTACATCCCGATGCGTCATGTGAATAATCTGCCGCACCGCGTGATGTGCCTGAACGTGCACACCGCCCACACACTGTGGCAAGCGGCCCGGCATCCATTGCTGCCCTTCATTTGCTACACGAACCATCCAGATGTGCAAGTGCAGCCCATGCCGCAAGACAGCGGCTTCGGCAGCTTGGACGGCATACCCGCGATGCCCTTCCCACACCTGCGGGCTAGTGCAAGCGCTTTGACGAGCTAGGCGGTGCAGTCATTGGAAGCTCGGCCGTTCCATCGAGAAGCTGAACGTACCGGGCTACTGATTCATCTGCAATGAACTCCGCCGCAGAGCGCGCCGCCAGGATCTGCTCGGGTGGCCGGGCGCGCGAGATCGCAAAGCCCTGCACATAGTCCACGCCAATCTCCACCAGCGCCTGCACGGTATCGCAATCCTCGGCCCATTCGGCGATCAGCTTCATGCCCAGGTTGTGCGCCAGGTTCACCATGGCCTCGACGATGGCAATGTTGGCCGGATGCTGCACCATGTCAACCACGAAGCTGCCGTCTATCTTGATGATGTCCGCAGGCAAGTCCTTGAGGTAGGAAAACGAGGTGTAGCCGGCCCCAAAATCGTCGAGCGCGACCTTGGCGCCCAAGCCGCGCACGCGGTCTATGAACTGCCGCGTGTTGCCCAGATCGTGCAGGGCCACGCTTTCGGTGATCTCCAGACACAGGCGCCGCGCCGCATCCGGATGGCGCTCCAGCAGCGCGAACGCATCCTGCACGAACCGGTTGTCATTGAGCGAAGTGCCGTTGAGATTGACGCACACAAACAGCGTGCGCTCCAGCGTTGCCGCGTGCGTTTCCAGCCACTCCAGCGCACTCGCAAGCACCCAGCGATCTATCACCCCCATGCGGCCACAGCTTTCGGCCGCGCCGATCAGCCTGCCGGTCGGCACGATCGCCCCTTGTGCATCCCGCATACGCAGCAACACCTCGAAGTTCAAGGACTGGCGCGGCGCGGTCAGCGACATGATGGGCTGCATCTCCAGGTACAAACCCTGCAGCGCTGCTTCCTGGTTCGACTGCGAAAGCTGCCCCACCAATTTGCCAGTGGCTTCCAGTTCCGCAAAGATCGGTGAGTCCTTCGCATACACCACCAAGCGGCGGCCGCCTTCGGACTTGGCATCACGGCATGCACGGTCCACGATGGAAAGCACTTCTTTGAGGGCGCTGCCGCGTGCGAGCTCTATGAGCCCCACCGACCCATATACATGGAAAGCCTGCTCCCCCACGCGATAGGGCCGACTGGCCAGCGCGTTGACGATGGTCTGGCACAAGGCCGTGGCCTGCGCGATCTTCATCCCGGGCAGGAGCACGATGAATTCATCACCGCCGATGCGGCCCAGTTTGGCCGTATCTGGCAGCAGACTTGCCACGCGCTCACTGACCTGGCGCAAAACATCATCCCCCGCCCGGTGGCCGAAAATATTGTTCACGAGCCGAAAGCGATCGAGGTTCAGATAGGCCAGCGCCGTGGCCCAGGCAGGCCCATCGGCGCCCAGCGCCGCCTCGATGGCACGCTCTATGCCCACGCGGTTGAGCGCCCGGGTCAGCGGGTCATGCAGGGCCAGGAACTCCAGGTGTGCGAGCGCACGCGATTTTTCCGTCACGTCCTGCAGCGAGCCCTCGATGCGGTCCCCGGCAAGCGTGGCCTTGACGAGAAAGCGGTGGGCTGCGGTGACGCGCGCACTGGCGCGCCCCTCTTCTTCGAGGTCGGCCGCATGCTGCACCCCCACCATATGGCGCAGGCGCAGCCAGGCGTCCTTGCTGAAATACTGGTCCCAGCGATTGCTGCCCGGTGCGAGCACTGCCGGACCGAGCATGGCCAGCAAGGCCGGATTGGCGCTCAGGAAATGCCCTTCCAGGTCCAGCGTGAACAAGCCGATGGGTATGGCCTCGTAGGTGTGCTGCAACTCGGCCTGCGCGGTCAGCCTTTGCTCGTGCTCCTGCCGCGCCTGCATGGCAACAGCGAGCGATGCCAACAAACTCGAAGAAAGCGCAGCAGTGACGCTGTTGACGGTACCAATCAGGCTTTGGTAGCCCCAAGCAGCGGCTACCACCTCATACAAACTGGCAAACAATGTAATGAAAGTCGAAGCGCTGTACCACGCAACGGCGGGCGAGCGCTCTCGCAGGACGATGTGCCACAAGAAGAAAATGAGAATTGCACTTCCTACAATCGTAGTCCACCAAATCAAGGGCAAGAAAGATTGGTAGGGCAGGTATATCGATAGCAGAAGTAAGGGAAAACAACTCCATTTCGCCAAAAGAAGCAATTTTCGGAAACCCACCTTTTTCAACCCATCTCCGAAAAGGGATATGAATAGCGCATAGGTGAGTGCATAAAACAATGCAAGTGTCACAGCCCGTATTTGCGTCAGCCACTCCAAAGGCACGAGCCTGCCAAACCACTGATCATCCCACCCCGCCGACAAAGCCGCCATACGCAAATTGACAAACAACCACACCGAAAACAGCAGATATGTTTTATTACGTATGGCCACTGCAATGAAAAGCATGAACAGCGCGAGCATGAGCAGGCCGCCCTCGAGCAGGCCGGAATTGCGCTGAAACTCCCACGCAGAGAGTTGCAATTGGCTCTCGGGCCACTGCAGCACTGTCAGACGGGCTGGGCCGATGAAACTAGCCCGGCAAAGAATGTTACCTGGCTCCAACGGGTATCCCAGATCAAGGACAAACCCCGCTTTCATAGCGTCCAGGCGTCCGCTCGTCTTTTCACGATCGGCTTGCCCCACAGATGCCAAGCTGCGCGTATCCCAACACGCGATTTCCATCAGGTGGCGCGAAGCAAACTCGACCAACTGGCGCTCCTGGTCATTCGAGGCGAGGGGCTGAAACAGCAGCCAGAAAGGTGCCTCGGAAAGCCTGGTGTCCAAGCGCGCGCGCTCGGCCTGGTTTGACAGCGCTTGCAAGGCCTGCTGCGGCGTCCACTCAGCGGTCGTTTGTTCCAACGCCCGAAAGCGCAGCGCCTTGCCTGCAACCTGCGGATATTCGGGTGACCACACTGCGAACGCCATCAGCGAAACCAGGCCGATCGCAATCAGTGGCAGATACAAGAGCGCACCAAAGAAAATCCGCTCCAGCCACTGCTCGGGGCGCGATTCAACGATCGACGCGCTCTTTTTATTTTTCTCTTGAGACAACATCACAAACCGAGCGTTCGGCAAACAAGGAAAAAGTTGGGCATTCGGACATCTTCCGCGAAATAGCTGGTTTCAAGGGTAACAATTCGTGATTCACGGCGCCGGTTTAGGCGCCCGAACCAACGGGCAGCCATTCTCGCATCGAAATTCATGCGCACCGCCTGCTGCAACGGAGCCCTTGTCAACGTCAGGTCCGGCGCGCCGCCTGCGGCCTCACGCCGCCCCGCCAGGCCAAGCCGGCAGCCCGCACGCAGGATAATCGCGGCCATTTGCTCTCACAGCCCCTTTCCCCGGAGCCTCCATGGACATCGTTTTGCTGCTCAAGGCCGCCGTCATGGGCGTGGTCGAAGGTTTGACCGAGTTTTTGCCCATTTCCTCCACCGGCCACCTGATCCTTGCGGGCGCGCTGCTGCACTTTGACGATGCCAAGGCCAAGGTGTTCGACATCGCGATCCAGACCGGGGCGATTTTTGCCGTGATCCTGGTTTATTGGCCCAAGATCCGCGCCACGCTCGTGGGGTTGCCGCGCGAGCGCAGCGCGCAGCGGCTCGCGCTCAATGTGCTGATCGCGTTCCTGCCCGCGGTAGTGCTGGGGCTTTTGGCGGGCAAGGCGATCAAGGAGCATCTGTTCACGCCGCTGGTCGTGGCGAGCACCTTCATCGTGGGCGGCTTCATCATCCTCTGGGCCGAGCGCCGCGCCCCGCGCGCGACGCGCATCGCGAGCGTGGAGGAACTCACGCCGTTAGACGCGCTCAAGGTCGGCCTCGTGCAGTGCCTCGCCATGGTGCCGGGCACGAGCCGCAGCGGCGCGACCATCATCGGCGGCATGCTGCTCGGGCTGTCGCGCCAGGCGGCGACGGACTTTTCCTTCTTCCTTGCCATTCCCACGCTGATCGGCGCAGGCGCATACAGCCTCTACAAAGAACGCGCGCTGCTGTCGCCGGCCGACATGCCGCTTTTTCTGACCGGGCTGGTGTTTTCGTTCGTGAGCGCCTGGCTGTGCGTGCGCTGGCTGCTGCGCTACATCAGCACGCACGACTTCATCCCTTTTGCCTACTACCGCATCGCCTTCGGCCTGCTCGTGCTGCTCACGGCCACCACGGGCTGGGTGCAGTGGATCGATTGACGCTTGAGCTTTCAACCCAGATTGTCCATTAGGCGGCCCTTCGGGCCTACGCGGGCGCTGGCGGACGGCTGACGGTCATTTTTGCCGCTGCTTCGTCGTCCATGGCACTGGCCATGCACTCCAGTCTTTTCCAAATCAGGTATGAGCCTGAAGCCCCCGCAAAAAGCAGCGAGGCGCAACGAGTCGAATCGTTGTAGACGTCGGCAGTGTATTGGAGATTTTTCTCACCATCGTGGAGGGCTGTGGG
>NZ_VMYE01000028.1:7500-35101 GCF_007655255.1 Extensimonas perlucida | reverse complement strand
AATACGCGGCTCAGCTGATTGCAGCTGAGGTGCAAAGCGGCAAAAGTTTAGAAAAGCTTTTGTAGCGCGGATCCTTAAAAACACACAGCCGATAAGCGTGGGCGTTTGAGCTAAGTGCGCAAAGTCCTCTAGGCGAAAGCCTGGAGGCAAGTGCGAATAGCACACAAACGCTCGAAGCAAGAAAAGAAGGAAACTTCAATTCTAAAGAGAGCAAAACCAAAAGATCAAACAAAAGAGTTTGATCCTGGCTCAGATTGAACGCTGGCGGCATGCCTTACACATGCAAGTCGAACGGCAGCACGGACTTCGGTCTGGTGGCGAGTGGCGAACGGGTGAGTAAAGCATCGGAACGTGCCCGATCGTGGGGGATAACGCAGCGAAAGCTGCGCTAATACCGCATAAGATCTACGGATGAAAGCGGGGGACTCGCAAGAGCCTCGCGCGAACGGAGCGGCCGATGTCAGATTAGGTAGTTGGTGGGGTAAAGGCCCACCAAGCCGACGATCTGTAGCTGGTCTGAGAGGACGACCAGCCACACTGGGACTGAGACACGGCCCAGACTCCTACGGGAGGCAGCAGTGGGGAATTTTGGACAATGGGCGCAAGCCTGATCCAGCCATGCCGCGTGCAGGAAGAAGGCCTTCGGGTTGTAAACTGCTTTTGTACGGAACGAAAAAGCCCTGGTTAATACCTAGGGCTGATGACGGTACCGTAAGAATAAGCACCGGCTAACTACGTGCCAGCAGCCGCGGTAATACGTAGGGTGCGAGCGTTAATCGGAATTACTGGGCGTAAAGCGTGCGCAGGCGGTTTTGTAAGACAGAGGTGAAATCCCCGGGCTCAACCTGGGAACTGCCTTTGTGACTGCAAGGCTGGAGTGCGGCAGAGGGGGATGGAATTCCGCGTGTAGCAGTGAAATGCGTAGATATGCGGAGGAACACCGATGGCGAAGGCAATCCCCTGGGCCTGCACTGACGCTCATGCACGAAAGCGTGGGGAGCAAACAGGATTAGATACCCTGGTAGTCCACGCCCTAAACGATGTCAACTGGTTGTTGGGTCTTAGCTGACTCAGTAACGAAGCCAACGCGTGAAGTTGACCGCCTGGGGAGTACGGCCGCAAGGTTGAAACTCAAAGGAATTGACGGGGACCCGCACAAGCGGTGGATGATGTGGTTTAATTCGATGCAACGCGAAAAACCTTACCCACCTTTGACATGGCAGGAATCCCGAAGAGATTTGGGAGTGCTCGAAAGAGAACCTGCACACAGGTGCTGCATGGCTGTCGTCAGCTCGTGTCGTGAGATGTTGGGTTAAGTCCCGCAACGAGCGCAACCCTTGCCATTAGTTGCTACGAAAGGGCACTCTAATGGGACTGCCGGTGACAAACCGGAGGAAGGTGGGGATGACGTCAAGTCCTCATGGCCCTTATAGGTGGGGCTACACACGTCATACAATGGCCGGTACAGAGGGTAGCCAACCCGCGAGGGGGAGCCAATCCCACAAAGCCGGTCGTAGTCCGGATCGCAGTCTGCAACTCGACTGCGTGAAGTCGGAATCGCTAGTAATCGCGGATCAGCATGTCGCGGTGAATACGTTCCCGGGTCTTGTACACACCGCCCGTCACACCATGGGAGCGGGTTCTGCCAGAAGTAGTTAGCCTAACCGCAAGGAGGGCGATTACCACGGCAGGGTTCGTGACTGGGGTGAAGTCGTAACAAGGTAGCCGTATCGGAAGGTGCGGCTGGATCACCTCCTTTCTGGAAAAAGCACTGCAGCTTGAACGCCCACACTTATCGGTTGTTGGATGCACCATCGAACCCACGAGTTCAGATGGCCTGGGGTCTGTAGCTCAGCTGGTTAGAGCACCGTCTTGATAAGGCGGGGGTCGTTGGTTCGAGCCCAACTAGACCCACCAACCATCCAATGCGCGAGAAGGGCTTTGGGGGGATTAGCTCAGCTGGGAGAGCACCTGCTTTGCAAGCAGGGGGTCGTCGGTTCGATCCCGTCATCCTCCACCAAACAAGGCGAAGACAAAGGCGACGACAAAACGCAAGCGACGAAAAAGCGCAACACCAAAGTGGCTTTGCAAAAGGCTATTTTGCTGTTGCTCAGGATCACCTGAAGCACATCGGCTGTTCATTAAAAAATCATAGAGTCGAATCAGCGTTGCTGATGAAATATGCACCAGTGAAAATGCTGGAGCAAAAAATCATCGGCGACAAGAATTTTTGATTGCGTCAAAACGAATATTCAAACCGAGTTTGAAATTCGACACATACGATTTTAGTCCGCAAGGGCGAAAATCGATGCGGCGTGAATACTTGCATGACGTGCATAGCATGCATTAACGCGCGAGGTGCAAGACCTCGCAAGTCCTTGGAAAGTAGCGGAGCCGTCTCGCAAGAGACGTCAAAGTTATAGGGTCAAGTGACAAAGAGCATGTGGTGGATGCCTTGGCGATGATAGGCGAAGAAGGACGTGATAGCCTGCGAAAAGCTTCGGGGAGCTGGCAAACAAGCTGTGATCCGGAGATGTCCGAATGGGGAAACCCACCCGCAAGGGTATCGTTGGCTGAATACATAGGCCAACGAGGCGAACCGGGCGAACTGAAACATCTCAGTAGCTCGAGGAAAAGAAATCAACCGAGATTCCGAAAGTAGTGGCGAGCGAAATCGGAAGAGCCTGCCAGAGATAGCATAGTTGTTAGCAAAACGGGATGGAAAGCCCGGCCATAGCAGGTGATAGCCCTGTATGCGAAAACAGCCATGTGGTACCAAGCTGGGAACAAGTAGGGCGGGGCACGAGAAACCCTGTCTGAACATGGGGGGACCATCCTCCAAGGCTAAATACTCATCATCGACCGATAGTGAACCAGTACCGTGAGGGAAAGGCGAAAAGAACCCCGGGAGGGGAGTGAAATAGATCCTGAAACCGCATGCTTACAAAAAGTCGGAGCCCGCAAGGGTGACGGCGTACCTTTTGTATAATGGGTCAGCGACTTACATTCAGTGGCAAGCTTAACCGAATAGGGAAGGCGCAGGGAAACCGAGTCCGAACAGGGCGATTTTAGTCGCTGGGTGTAGACCCGAAACCAGGTGATCTATCCATGGCCAGGATGAAGGTGCCGTAACAGGTACTGGAGGTCCGAACCGACTAGTGTTGCAAAACTAGCGGATGAGCTGTGGATAGGGGTGAAAGGCTAAACAAACCTGGAAATAGCTGGTTCTCTCCGAAAACTATTTAGGTAGTGCCTCAAGTATTACCTGCGGGGGTAGAGCACTGTTTTGGCTAGGGGGTCATGGCGACTTACCAAACCAAGGCAAACTCCGAATACTGCAGAGTAGAGCTTGGGAGACAGAGCACCGGGTGCTAACGTCCGGACTCAAGAGGGAAACAACCCAGACCGCCAGCTAAGGTCCCTAAAATTGGCTAAGTGGGAAACGAAGTGGGAAGGCTAAGACAGTCAGGATGTTGGCTTAGAAGCAGCCACCATTTAAAGAAAGCGTAATAGCTCACTGATCGAGTCGTCCTGCGCGGAAGATGTAACGGGGCTCAAGCCAGTTACCGAAGCTGCGGATGCACGAGCAATCGTGCGTGGTAGGAGAGCGTTCTGTAAGCCTGTGAAGGTGTCTGGTAACGGATGCTGGAGGTATCAGAAGTGCGAATGCTGACATGAGTAGCGTTAAAGCGGGTGAAAAGCCCGCTCGCCGTAAGCGCAAGGTTTTCTACGCAACGTTCATCGGCGTAGAGTGAGTCGGCCCCTAAGGCGAGGCAGAGATGCGTAGCTGATGGGAAACAGGTCAATATTCCTGTACCGCTCAATAGTGCGATGTGGGGACGAAGAAGGTTAGCTCAGCCAACTGTTGGAATAGTTGGTTCAAGCCTGTAGTCGTGCCCGGTAGGCAAATCCGCCGGGCTAAGATGAGGGGTGACAACGAGGCAGCTTGCTGCCGAAGTGAGTGATACCCTGCTTCCAGGAAAAGCCACTAAGCTTCAGCTATTGACGACCGTACCGCAAACCGACACTGGTGCGCGAGATGAGTATTCTAAGGCGCTTGAGAGAACTCAGGAGAAGGAACTCGGCAAATTGATACCGTAACTTCGGGAGAAGGTATGCCCCAAGTAGGTGAACTTGAACAAAGGGAGCCCAAAGGGGTTGCAAAAAATCGGTGGCTGCGACTGTTTAATAAAAACACAGCACTCTGCAAACACGAAAGTGGACGTATAGGGTGTGACGCCTGCCCGGTGCTGGAAGATTAAGTGATGGGGTGCAAGCTCTTGATCGAAGTCCCAGTAAACGGCGGCCGTAACTATAACGGTCCTAAGGTAGCGAAATTCCTTGTCGGGTAAGTTCCGACCTGCACGAATGGCGTAACGATGGCCACACTGTCTCCTCCTGAGACTCAGCGAAGTTGAAATGTTTGTGATGATGCAATCTCCCCGCGGAAAGACGGAAAGACCCCATGAACCTTTACTGTAGCTTTGTATTGGACTTTGAACGGATCTGTGTAGGATAGGTGGGAGGCTTTGAAGTGAGGGCGCTAGCTCTCATGGAGCCGACGTTGAAATACCACCCTGGTGCGTTTGAGGTTCTAACCTGGATCCATCATCTGGATCGGGGACAGTGCATGGTAGGCAGTTTGACTGGGGCGGTCTCCTCCCAAAGCGTAACGGAGGAGTTCGAAGGTACGCTAGTTACGGTCGGACATCGTGACGATAGTGCAATGGCATAAGCGTGCTTAACTGCGAGACCGACAAGTCGAGCAGGTGCGAAAGCAGGACATAGTGATCCGGTGGTTCTGTATGGAAGGGCCATCGCTCAACGGATAAAAGGTACTCTGGGGATAACAGGCTGATACCGCCCAAGAGTTCATATCGACGGCGGTGTTTGGCACCTCGATGTCGGCTCATCTCATCCTGGGGCTGTAGCCGGTCCCAAGGGTATGGCTGTTCGCCATTTAAAGAGGTACGTGAGCTGGGTTTAAAACGTCGTGAGACAGTTTGGTCCCTATCTTCCGTGGGCGCTGCAGATTTGAGAAAGCCTGCTCCTAGTACGAGAGGACCGGAGTGGACGCACCTCTGGTGTATCGGTTGTCACGCCAGTGGCATCGCCGAGTAGCTATGTGCGGAAGAGATAACCGCTGAAAGCATCTAAGCGGGAAACTCGTTTCAAGATAAGATCTGCCGGGGCCCCGAGCCCCCTCAAGAGTCGTTCTAGACCAGGACGTTGATAGGCTGGGTGTGTAAGCGCAGCAATGCGTTCAGCTAACCAGTACTAATTGCTCGTGCGGCTTGACCCTATAACTTTGATAAAAACTCAAAGTCCCAATGCATGTGATGTGTATGACCTTCGTACGCAAGTACGCAAGTACGCAAGCACCACACTTGCCACGTCGCTCGTGTCCACGCCACCACCAACGCAATCACAAATTCCCCCAGATTCGACTTCTATGATCTTCGCCGCGCTGTCCCCCCATAACAAAACCAAAAACAGCACGGCTCTCAGTTTCGCCTGATGACCATAGCAAGCTGGTACCACCCCTTCCCATCCCGAACAGGACCGTGAAACAGCTTCGCGCCGATGATAGTGCGGATTCCCGTGCGAAAGTAGGTCATCGTCAGGCTCCTTACAAAAACCCCCTGCGCCTTTTTAGTCGGCTCAGGGGGTTTTTTCTTTTTGGGGCACAGCAGGGGCGCACGCCTGCGGATTTAACACGCGCTGCGAGCCGGTCACAGCAGGAATTCGCCAAGCAGGCTGCGTGAAAAACACCCTGGCGCTCGGCCAGGGGGCGGCATTGCCGCCACCGGACTGCCCACGGTTTTCCAAGCCCTTTACGCCCCCGCCAGCAGTGCATTCACCCGACGCACATAGGCGGCCGGGTCTTCGGGCAAGCCGCCCTCGGCGAGCAGGGCCTGGTCGAAGAGGATGTGTGCGAGGTCGTGGAAGTGCACCGAGCCGTCGAGTTTTTTGACGAGCGGGTGTTCGGGATTGACTTCGAGCACGGGTTTGACCTCGGGCACTTTCTGCCCTGCTTGCTTGAGCAGGCGCGCCATTTGCGTGCTCATGCCGCCTTCTTTAACCACCAGACAGACAGGGGAGTCGACGAGGCGTGTGCTTACACGCACGTCTTCGACTTCATCTTTGAGCACCTCTTTGAGTTTGGCGAGTACGGGTTTGAAGGCTTCGGCGGCCTCTTCGGCGGCTTTTTTCTCGGCTTCGTCCTGCAGCTTGCCGAGGTCGGCCGCGCCCTTGGCCACCGATTGCAGCGGCGTGCCGTCGAATTCGGTCAGGTAGCTCAGCGCCCATTCGTCCACGCGGTCGGTCATTAAGAGCACCTCGATGCCCTTTTTCTTGAAGATCTCGAGCTGCGGGCTGTTCTTGGCGGCGTTGAGATTCTCGGCGGTGACGTAGTAGATCGCCTCCTGGCCTTCTTTCATGCGTGCCTTGTAGTCGGCCAGGGATACGCTCACGGTGTCGCTTTGCGTGCTCGCAAAGCGCAGCAGGCCGGCGATACGTTCGCGGTGGGCGAAGTCTTCGCCCAAGCCCTCCTTGAGCACGGCGCCGAACTCAGCGTAGAACTGGCTGTATTTGCCTTCCTTGGCCTTGTTTTCGGGGCTGACTTCGGCGCCAGTTTCGTGCTTGTCGTGCTTGGCCAGGTCTTCGAGCAGCGACAGGATGCGGCGCGTGTTGCCTTCGCGGATCGCGCGCACGTCGCGGCTTTCCTGCAGCAGCTCGCGGCTCACGTTGAGCGGCAGGTCGGCCGAGTCGATCACGCCTTTGACGAAGCGCAGGTAGCCGGGCAGCAGCGCGTCGGCGTCGTCCATGATGAACACGCGCTTCACGTAGAGCTTGACGCCGCCTTTTTTGTCGCGGTTCCACAGATCGAACGGCGCCTTCGCAGGGATGTAGAGCAGCTGGATGTATTCGGTGCTGCCCTCGACGCGGTGGTGCGTCCAGGCCAGCGGGTTTTCGAAGTCGTGGCTGATGGCCTTGTAGAACTCCTGGTACTGCTCGTCGGTGATGTCCTTTTTGGGCCGCGTCCACAGCGCGCTCGCCTGGTTCACGGTTTCCCACTCGCCGGTCTTGACCATGCGGCCCGGGTGGTGGCCAGCCTTTTCGTCGTTCGGGTCGATCGGTGCGCCGTCTTGCCACTCCTCTTTTTCCATCAGGATGGGCAGGCCGATGTGGTCGGAGTATTTGCTGATGATGGACTTGAGCTTCCAGCCGTTGAGGTATTCCTGGGCGTCGTCACGCAGGTGCAGGATCACGCTGGTGCCGCGCTGCGCGCGCATGATGGGCTCGACCTCGAAGTCGCCCGTGCCGCGGCTCGTCCAGCGCACGCCCTGCTCGGGCGGCAGACCCGCGCGGCGCGACTCCACGGTGATCTGGTCGGCCACGATGAAGCCCGAATAAAAGCCCACGCCGAACTGGCCGATGAGCTGCGCGTCGGCTTTTTGGTCGCCCGAGAGGCGGTTCATGAACTCCTTGGTGCCGCTCTTGGCGATCGTGCCCAGGTGGTCTATGGCCTCCTGTGCGCTCATGCCGATGCCGTTGTCGGTGATCGTGAGCGTCTTGGCCTCGGGGTCGAAGGACACGCGGATTTCGAGGTTCGGGGCGTCTTCGTACAAAGCAGGGTCGTTCAGCGCCTCGAAGCGCAGCTTGTCACAGGCGTCGGAGGCGTTGGAGATCAGCTCGCGCAGAAAAATCTCTTTGTTTGAATACAGCGAGTGCGTGACCAGGTGCAGCAGCTGCGCCACTTCGGTCTGGAAAGACAGGGTTTGTTTGCTCATGGTGTGTTTGGGTGCGAAAAAAGGTAGCAGGAATCGCGCGAGCAATTTTGGGCCGGCGCCCAGAATTTCAATGCCGAGCTGTCCCAAGGTGCGTAATTGCTACTCTGATAATAGCTGCTCGCGCTTGATAGAGGTGCGCAAAGGCTCGATTTGGCTCGATTGTGCGCACCAACTGCGCGCCGCCCGCGAAGCTCAGGGCGATGGTGCCTCGTTCGCTTTTTCGGCGTCCGCGTCATGCGCATCGACAGCTGCACGATGGCGCTGCACGGAAAAGTGCGCAGCCCAGATGCCCACCTCGTAGAGTAGGCACATGGGGATGGCCAGCGCGAGCTGCGAGACCACGTCGGGTGGCGTGACGATGGCCGCGACGACAAAGGCCAGCACGACGAAATAGCCGCGGAAGGACTTGAGCTTGTCCACCTCGACCACGCCCAGGTGCGCGAGCACGACCACGGCGATGGGCACCTCGAAAGCCAGGCCGAAAGCAAGAAACATGCTGAGCACGAAGCTCAGATAGGCCTCAATGTCGGGCGCGGCGGTGATGCTCTTGGGCGCAAAGCTTTGGATGAAGCTGAACACCTTGCCGAAAACAAAAAAGTAGCAGAACGCCACGCCCACGAGAAACAGCACGGTGCTCGAGACGACGAGTGGCAGCACCAGGCGCTTTTCGTGCGCATAAAGGCCCGGTGCGACGAAGGCCCAGAGCTGCCACAGCACCACGGGCAACGCAAGCAAAAACGCCGCCATGAGCATGATCTTGAGCGGCACCATGAAGGGCGAGATCACCGAGGTCGCGATCAGCGTGGCGCCATGCGGCAGGTGCGCGACCAGCGGCGCCGCGAGCAGGTCATAGAGCGTGCCGGGGCCGGGGTAGAAAAACAGCACGGCTGCCGCGATCAGCACGGCAAGCATGGCCTTGATGAGCCGGTCGCGCAGCTCCATGAGGTGCTCGACGAAGGGCTGCTCGGTGCCGGCCAGTTCGTCTTGCGGGGGTGGGGTTGCGGACATGGTGGATTGGGGTAGGTGGTTCGATGCGCCCGGATCGTGGGGTGCATGGCGCAGCTACGGCACCCCTGCGTTTCAGGCGATCCGCTCGCCGCGTCAATGAAACTTCTTGGGCCGGTAGCGCGCCACGCGCGCCGCGCCCGAGAGCGCCTTGGTGCGCACGCCGTTGCGTGCTTTGTACCACTGTGGCACGGCGCCGCGTTTGAGGCGCCAGTTCTTGCGCGGTGGCTGGTAGCTGGGCGGGATGGTGTCGGCAGCGGCCAAGCCGCCATCGCTCTGCGCGGCAGCCAGGTCCTGTTCGAGTGAGCGCACCGTGCCGTGAATGGATTGCTCGACCGACTGCGCCGCCGTCTCGACCTGGGTTTTCATCTTCATGAGCTCTTCGAGCTCCATGGAGCGGTTGACTTCGGCCTTGACCTCGGCGACGTAGCGCTGCGCCTTGCCCAGCAGCGTGCCCACGGTGCGGGCCACGCGCGGGAGCTTTTCCGGGCCGATGACGATCAGCGCGACCGCACCGATCAGTGCCATCTTGGAGAGGCCAATGTCAATCATCGCAGTTGCAAAGCGGCGGGCTCAGAGGCTGAGAGTTTTTCGGCAGCGGCCGAAAGGTGCATCAAAACGCCACCGATCGAGGCGCAAAGCGCAGCCATAGCTCGGGCTATGGCGAGCATTTGCAACGACAAGCGGGGGTGTTTTGGTGTGCAAGGCGGCCATGGACGAATAACTCTCAGCCTCTCAGCCCTTTTGCTTGGCTTGTACGTCTATGGTCGTTTGCTCGGACGTGACCTGCTGCGTCACCTGCCCGGCGGTGGATGTGGCGGGCTGCTCGGGCGCAGCGCCGTCTTTCATGCCGTCCTTGAAGCCCTTGACCGCTCCGCCCAGGTCGCTGCCCAGATTTTTGAGCTTCTTGGTGCCGAACACCATGACCACGATCAGCAGCACGATCAGCCAGTGCCAGATGGAAAAAGAACCCATGAATCAACTCCTCAGTAAAGCCCTTGCGGGACGGGCGCACAGCGTGCCTGCGTTCTGTGCAGGGGGCTGCACGGTAACGGCCATTTTAGACAGCGGGCATGACAGCACCTTGCAGAGCACCTATGAACACGGCAGGGGCAAGGGTAGGAAAAAGGGCAGGGCGTGCGTTTGCCAGAGTTCAACCCTTGCGCCAGGGGCGCGGCCCGCCGATCACGTGCATATGTAGATGGTGCACTTCCTGCCCGCCGTCAAGCCCCGTGTTGATGACGATGCGAAAGCCGCCTTCGGGGTAGGGCCTGCAGCCTTGCTCCAGCGCCAGGCGCGGCGCGAGCGTCATCATGCGCCCGAGCAGCCCAGAGTGCTCGGGCGTGAGCTGCGCCATCGAGGGAATATGCTGCTTGGGCACCATCAAAAAATGTACGGGGGCCCAGGGGTGGATGTCGTGAAAGGCGTAGATGTCCTCGTCTTCATAGACTTTTTTCGACGGAATCTGGCCGGCGATGATCTTGCAGAAGATGCAGTTGGGGTCGTGCAAAGTGGCGTCCATGGTGTGGGGTCTCCGTGCAGGGTGGCGGCGGCGCGTGGCGCAGGTCGGCTCCGGTTTCGAGGGTCAGATATTTTCGGCGATCCGCATGCTCGCGCGCTGGCCCACGTCCGCGCGGTGTGCCGCGAGCCAGTTTTGCCCGGCTTCGCGCCCGAGCGCGAACAGCTTGCGCACCAGCCCTAAGTCAGCACGTGACTTGCTTGCAGTGCCGAAGGCGTGCAACAGCGCGCCGCCATCGACATGGTGCATGCGCATGTCTTTGTAGCGGCGCGCATCGATCCGCCCTTCGGCAAGCAGCCGGCGCACGAATTCGATGCTGCGCAGCTCGGCCAGCAGGCTCGCGTTGAAGGTGATGTCGTTCATGCGCTCGACGATCTCGGGCACGGTGTCGGGCACGGTATCGATCAGCCCGGGGTGCTCCATGGGGTTGATCTGCACGAGCAGCGTATCGCAGCACTCGGTTTGGTAGACCAGCGGGTGCAGCGCGGGGTTGCCCGAAAAGCCGCCGTCCCAGTAATGCTCGCCTTCGATCTGCACCGCCTTGAACAGCAGCGGCAGGCAGGCCGATGCCATCACGGCGTCGGCGCTCAGGCGCTTGCCGTGAAAAATCTCGCCGCGCCCGGTGCGCACATTGGTGGCGCACACGAACACTCTGGGTACATGCGCCGCGCGCGTGGCGCGCAGCAGCTCGAAATCGACCTCGCGCTCGAGCAGGCGGCGCAGCGGGTTGAAGTCGAGCGGGTTGGTCTGGTAGGGCGAGAGCCACTGGCTCATCATGCCGAGCAGCGGTTTGGAGCTGAGCAGCGGCGCCGTGAACAGCGTACCCACGGCGCCTACGCCTTCCCAGAAGCGGCTCAGCGTTGCGCGCGCCAGCGCGCAGCCGGCGGCGTGCGCGTCCTGCGTGTCGCGGTGTTCGCGCGCGGCCTGGGCAAAGCCGTGCGCGACGGCCACGGCGTTCATCGCGCCGGCGCTGGTGCCGCTGATGCCGTCGAAGTCCCACTGCCCGTCTTCGAGCAAGGTGTCGAGCACGCCCCAGGTGAAGGCGCCGTGCGAGCCGCCGCCTTGCAGCGCGAGGTTCAGCGGCAGGCGCGACGCGCTGCGGGGTGGTGTGCTTGCGGCGGGGTCTTCGTGTTCAGGCATGGCATTGGCGGTGCAAGGGCTTCCGTCCTGGCCGTTCAGACCTCGATCGCCCGGTTTTGGTTCATCGCGACCATGCCGCGCACGATGCGGTAGAGGAACCAGATCGAGATCAGGGCCCAGGCCACCATGCCGGGGATCAGGAAAAAGAGCCACAGCGGCGCCGTGAGCACGTACAGCACGCCTGCCCAGAGCACGGTGCGTATGCGCCAGAGGTAGTGGCTGGCCTGCCAGGTGCCCGCGGCGTCGCTTTGCTTCACGAGGTCGATGACGAGCGCGATGATGAGCAGCGCCGCGCCCGGCTGCGCGCCCGGGATCACCGCGCCGAGCGCGACGATCAGGTGCAGCATGTAGCTGACCCAGCCCCAGGCCTTGAGGCCCTCGGCGCGTTCTTCGTCGCTTTGTATGTCGATGATGTCGTTCATGCTGTTCTCCAGTTTGGCGCGCTTGCAGCCGCAAGCGCCGGGGCCGTCAAGCAGGGCGCGCGGCTTTTTCTGCGATGCCGCTCAGCCCTTCGCGGCGCGCGAGCTCGGCGAGCACTGCGTCTGGCGTGAGCCCGAAATGCGCGAGCGCGATCAGGCAGTGGAACCACAGGTCGGCCACCTCATAGACGATTTTGGCCGGCTCGGCGCCGTGCTGCACGTCTTTCGCTGCCATGACCACTTCGGTGGCTTCCTCGCCGATTTTTTTCAAAAAAGCATCGGGCCCTTTGTGCAGCAGGCGCGCGACGTAGCTTTTGTCCGGGTCGCCGCCGCGCGCGGGTTTGCGGCTTTCGATGACGGCAGCAAGGCGCGCGAGGATGTCCGCGGCAGTTTGCGAATCGGGCAGGGCGTTGGGATGGTTCATGCTTTGGGGTCGTGGTAAATCGAGGCCGGGTCTTTGAGCACGGGCTCCACGGCGCGCCACTGGCCATTTTGCAATTGCTGGAAGAAGCAGCTGTGGCGGCCCGTGTGGCAGGCGATGCCGGGCTCGTGGCCTTGCTGCGTGACCTGCAGCAGGATCACGTCGTTGTCGCAGTCGAGGCGGATCTCGTGCACGGTCTGCACGTGGCCCGACTCTTCGCCCTTGAACCACAGCTTGCCGCGCGAGCGGCTGAAATACACGGCGCGGCCCAGCTCTGCCGTCTTTTGCAGCGCCTCGCGGTTCATCCAGGCGAACATCAGCACGTCGCCCGTGCCGCGCTCCTGCGCGATCACGGGCACCAGGCCCTGCGCGTCCCAGCGCACGGCGTCGAGCCAGTTCGGGGAGGCGTCGGGGGCGGTCGTCATGGCAGTTCGATTGCTTCTGAAAAAATAGCTGCTAGCGCTTGATGGACGGGCGCTAGAGGCCAAAAAGGCTTCAAATTCGCACGGGAATGCCGCGCGCGGCCATGCAGGCCTTGGCCTGCGCGATGGTGAATTCGCCGTAGTGGAAAATGCTCGCCGCGAGCACCGCGTCGGCGCCGCCGATCTGTATGCCGTCGGCCAGGTGTTCGAGCTGGCCCACACCGCCCGAGGCGATCACGGGCACGTCCACGGCATCGCTCACGGCGCGCGTGAGCTCCAGGTCGAACCCGGCCTTGGTGCCGTCGCGGTCCATGCTGGTGAGCAGAATCTCGCCCGCGCCCGCTTCGGCCATGCGGCGCGCCCAGGCGACGGCGTCGAGCGCTGTGTTCTTGCGCCCGCCGTGGCTATACACGTCCCAGCCCTCGCCGCGGTCGAGCAGGTCGTTGCCGAAGCGGCGCTTGGCGTCTATGGCCACGACGATGCACTGCGCGCCGTATTTGTGCGATGCGTCGGCGATCACCTGTGGGTTCGCGATCGCGGCGGAGTTGAAGCTGACCTTGTCGGCGCCGGCGTTGAGCAGGCGGCGCACGTCCTCCACGCTGCGCACGCCGCCGCCCACCGTGAGCGGGATGAAGACCTGGCTGGCCACGGCCTCGATGATGTGCAGGATCAGGTCGCGCCCGTCGCTCGTGGCCGTGATGTCGAGAAACGTGAGCTCATCGGCGCCCTGGTCGTTGTAGCGCGCGGCAATCTCCACCGGGTCGCCCGCGTCGCGCAATTCGACGAAGTTGACGCCCTTGACCACGCGGCCACCGGTCACGTCGAGGCAGGGAATGATGCGTTTGGCGAGCATGAGAAAGCAAAAAAGCAGAAGTCAGAAGTCGCGCAAGATACCACGCCGCGCGCCTCTGCCGGATAGCCGCGGGCGCACGGATTAGCCGCCGGGCGAGAAGCAGGGCGATGCGCGGTGATCCGCCCTCAGGCACTCTGCGCTGCGCCGCTTTGCCAGCGCCACAGGTCGGCGCACATGCGGTCGAGGTCGCGCTGCGCGCGCCAGCCCAGCAACTGCCCGGCCAGCGAAGCGTCGGCCCAGTATTGCGCAAGATCGCCGGGGCGGCGCGCCACGATGCGGTAGGGGATGGGGCGGCCGCTCGCGCGCTCGAAGCTGCGCACCATGTCGAGCACCGAGGCCGGGCGCCCGGTACCCAGGTTGACCGTGAGCAGTCCGGGGTGCGTCTGCAGGTAGCGCAGCGCCGCCACGTGGCCTTCGGCCAGGTCCATCACATGGATGTAGTCGCGCACGCCGGTGCCGTCGGGTGTGGGGTAGTCGTTGCCATAGACGCTCAAGGCTTCACGCTGGCCCGTCGCCACCTGTGCGATGTAGGGGGAAAGGTTGTTCGGCACGTCCTGCGGGTCTTCGCCGATCAGGCCGCTTTCGTGCGCGCCTACAGGGTTGAAGTAGCGCAGCCGCGCGATGCGCCATTGGCCCGGCTCGGCCTGGTCGAGGTCTGCGAGCATGCGCTCGACCATGAACTTGCTCCAGCCGTAAGGGTTGGTCGCCGAAAGGGGGAAGTCCTCGCGCAGCGGCTGCACGGCCGATTCGGCGTACACCGTGGCCGAGGACGAAAACACCAGCGTGCGCACGCCCGCGGCCTGCATGGCCTGCAGCAGCGCAAGGCTGCCTGCGACATTGTTGTCGTAGTAGCGCAGCGGCTCGCGCACCGACTCGCCCACGGCCTTGAGGCCGGCGAAGTGGACCACTGCGCTGATCGGGTGCTCGGCAAACAGGCGTTGCAGCAGCGCGGCATCGCGCACGTCGCCTTCGACGATTGCCGGCGCTGCGCCCGTGATGCGCGCGAGGCGCTCCGGCACCGAGCGGCGGCTGTTGCAGAAGTTGTCGAGGATGAGAAACGGCATGCCAGCCTGGGCCAGCGCCACGCAGGTGTGCGAGCCAATGAAGCCGGCGCCGCCGGTGACGAGGATCATGGAATTGCCTTGTCGTGAATGCGGTACCGTCATCCGCTCAACGCATCCGCGCGCGCCTGCGCCGCAGCGAAGTCGAGCGCGCCGGTGTAGATCGCGCGGCCGCAAATCACGCCTTCGATGCCTTCTTCCTGCACGGCGCAGAGTTTTTCGATGTCTTCCATGCCGCTCAGGCCGCCCGAGGCGATCACGGGGATGGTGAGCGCCTGCGCGAGCTTCACGGTGGCCTCGATGTTGATGCCCGTGAGCATGCCGTCGCGGCCGATGTCGGTGTAGATGATGGATTCGACGCCCCAGTCCTCGAACTTCTTCGCCAGATCGATGACTTCATGGCCTGTGAGCTTGCTCCAGCCGTCGGTGGCGACTTTGCCGTCCTTGGCGTCGAGGCCGACGATGATGTGGCCGCCGAAGGCGCTGCAGGCGTCGCGCAAAAAGCCGGGGTTTTTCACTGCGGCGGTGCCGATGATGACGTAGCGCAGGCCGCCGTCTATGTATTTTTCGATGGTGTCGAGGTCGCGGATGCCGCCGCCCAACTGTACGGGCACGTCGTCGCCCACCTCTTTGAGGATGGCTTTGATCGCGGTGTAGTTTTTGGGCACGCCGGCGAAGGCGCCGTTCAGGTCCACCAGGTGCAGGCGCCGCGCGCCCAGATCGACCCACTTGCGCGCCATCGCGGCAGGGTCTTCGCCGAAGGTGGTGGATTGGTCCATGTCGCCTTGTACGAGGCGCACGCAGTGGCCGTCTTTGAGGTCAATGGCGGGGATGAGCAGCATGGTGGAGCGGGCAGGCTAGGGCCGCAGGTGCGGCAGATTGGAAAAAAGAAGGTGAAGAAGAAAAGCTCAAGGATTCCAGTGTAGGAAGTTGCGGTACAGCGCCAGGCCGTGCTGCGCGCTCTTTTCCGGGTGGAATTGCGTGGCAAAAATGTTATCGCGTGCGATGGCCGAGGCAAACAGGCTACCGTAGTCGGTTTCGCCCGCGCAGTGGCGCGCGTCCTGCGGCAGCGCGTAAAAGCTGTGCACGAAGTAAAAATAGCTTTCGTCGGGAATGCCGGCCCACAGCGGGTGCTTGCGGCCGCCCGGCGCCGTTTGGCGCACCTGGTTCCAGCCCATTTGCGGTACTTTGTAGCGGCTGCCGTCGGGCTGGCGCTGGCCCGCGAGCGCGAACTTGCGCACCACGCCTGGAATCAATCCTAAACCCGGCGTGTCGCCCTCCGCGCTGTGCTCGAGCAGCATTTGCATCCCCACGCAGACGCCGAACAGCGGCTTGCTGGCCGCGGCTTCGAGCACCGAGGCGCGCAGTCCCGAGTCTTGCAGCTCGCGCATGCAGTCGGGCATCGCGCCCTGGCCCGGCAGCACCACGCGCTGCGCCGCGCGCACTTCGTCGGGGCGCGCAGTGACGCGCACCGTCCAGCCGCTACCCTGCGCCGCCGCCTGCACGGCCTGCGACACCGAACGCAGGTTGCCCATGCCATAGTCCACCACGGCGACGGTGTTTGCTTTTATGTTCATAGCTGCTTACGCTGGTGTATCAAGCGCTAGAGGCCGATTTGGCTAAAAATTCTCAGAGCGCGCCCTTGGTCGAGGGAATGCTGCCCGCGGCGCGCGCGTCGTGCTCGAGCGCAGCGCGCAGCGCGCGCGCAAAGGCCTTGAAGATCGTCTCGCACTGGTGATGCGCGTTCACGCCCTTGAGGTTGTCGATGTGCAGCGTCACGCCCGCGTGGTTCACGAAGCCCTGGAAGAACTCGAACACCAGCTGCGTGTCGAGCTGGCCCAGCGTGGCGCGCGTGAACTGCACGTCCATGTGCAGGCCCGGGCGGCCCGAAAAATCGACCACCACGCGGCTCAGCGCCTCGTCGAGCGGCACGTAGGCGTGGCCGTAGCGGCGTATGCCCTTTTTGTCGCCCACCGCGCGCGCAACCGCCTGGCCCAGCGTGATGCCAATGTCCTCGACCGTGTGGTGTCCGTCGATGTGCAAATCGCCCTGGCAGGCGACGTGCAGGTCGATCAGGCCGTGGCGCGCGATCTGCTCGAGCATATGGTCCAAAAAGCCGATGCCGCTGTGCAGGCTCGACTGACCGCTGCCGTCGAGGTTCACGCGGACGGTGATTTGGGTTTCCAGGGTGCGGCGGGTGACTTCGGCTTGCCGCGGTTCGGGGCTGGTCATGCGAAAGGATCAAGAAAAAACCGGGCCATGATAGCATTCGAGCCCCATAAAATGGGCCTTTTCGGCGCTGGTTCGGGCCCATTCGTTGCGTGCAGACTGCAGCCCGCTGTGGCGGCCAAGCTGCAGGCGCCGCGGGTCGCAGCCCGGCCTCCCCCTCCACATTCTGCCTTTTCATTTCATGAGCCGCTATTGGAGCGCCGTCGTTCACGGCCTGACCCCCTATGTTCCAGGCGAGCAGCCCAAGCTGGCCGACCTCGTCAAGCTCAACACCAACGAGCATCCCTATGGCCCCTCGCCACGCGCACTCGAGGCCATACGCGCAGCCACCGACGACAGCCTGCGCCTGTACCCCGACCCGAACGCCGACGCGCTCAAGGCCGCGCTCGCGCAGCGCCACGGCGTGCAGGCGAACGAGGTCTTCGTCGGCAACGGCTCGGACGAAGTGCTCGCACACGCCTTCATGGCGCTGCTGCACCATGAGCGGCCGCTGCGGTTCCCGGACATCACGTATTCGTTCTACCCCGTGTATTGCCAGCTCTACGGCATCGCGCACCAGGCGGTGCCGCTCGCCGAGGACTTTGCGCTGCGCGCCGAGGACTACCTGCCGCGCGGCGCAGAACGCGCCGGCGCCATCGTTTTTGCCAACCCGAACGCGCCAACGGGCCGCCTGCTGGCGCTCGCCGACGTGGAGCGCATCGTCGCCGCGAACCCCGACGCCGTGGTGCTCGTCGATGAAGCCTACATCGACTTCGGTGGGCAAAGCGCCGTGCCGCTCGTGCAGCGTTACCCGAACCTGCTCGTGGTGCACACCTTTTCCAAGAGCCGCGCGCTCGCCGGCCTGCGCGTGGGCTACGCCATCGGGCAGGCGCCGCTGATCGAAGGGCTCGAGCGCGTGAAAAACAGCTTCAACTCCTACCCGCTCGACCGCCTGGCGCTGGCCGGTGCGCTGGCGTCGGTGCAGGACGAGGCGTATTTTCAAGAAAGCTGCCGCAAAGTCATCGCCACGCGCACGGCGCTGGTCGAGCGTCTGAGCGCGCTGGGCTTCGAGGTGCTGCCCTCGGCCGCCAACTTTATCTTCGCGCGCCACCCCCGGCACGACGCCGCGCAACTCGCCGCCAAACTGCGCGAGCGCGCCATCATCGTGCGCCACTTCAAACAGCCGCGCATCGCGCAGTTCCTGCGCATCACGATAGGGACGGATGCGCAGTGCGAGACGCTGGTGGAGGCGCTGCGGGAGATTTTGGCGGGGTGAGCTCTACGGGGTCGATGCTGGCGACCGCGTAGGCTGCGGCGATATTGCTTCTTGCGCTAGAGCAATCATTGCCCTACATTGTTGCGCATGCCCGTCCTGCAGCGTCTCGGAGATGTTCGGATTCTGATGTATCTGAGCGACCATCCGCCACCTCATGTTCACGTCAAGTTACGCGATGGGCGTGAGTGCACCGTCGATCTCGGCGACTTGCATGTCCAGGGGCGCGTTGCGGTGCGCGAAATCCGTGCAGCGCTGGCCTGGATCGAGGCGAACAAAGGCTTTTTGTGGGACGAATGGCAGAGGTGCAATCCATGAGCGAATACTTTTTCCCCCGGCTCATCACGGTCCAGGCCCTGGAGCCGTACCAACTGCGCACCACGTGGAGCACGGGCGAAACGCTGGAACTCGATGTGGGCGACATTCTGCGCAGGATTCCGGCACTTACCCCTATCCTCGATCCGCAAATGTTCGCACGCGCCCACGTGGCCGAGGGCGGGGGCGCCGTGGAGTGGCTGGACACCGAATTCGGCGCGGACAACGTCTATGCCTGGGCCAAGGAGCAAGCCGGGGAGGTCAGTCATGAAATGTTCGGCGATTGGATGCGCCGCAACGGCCTGTCGCTCGCCACGGCGGCCGAGGCGCTGGGCATCAGTCGGCGGATGGTGAGCTACTACCGCACGGCGCACAAAGCCATCCCGCGTGCCATTTGGCTGGCTTGCCTGGGGTGGGAAGCCACGCGGCCGCAGTCCAAGTCCCTTCCCCGTACCCTGCCCACGGCGCGCGAATACGCTGCGGCCCACGCCTGAGGCCCGCGCAAAAGTCACCCCACCCGCAGCCGCGCCGCCTCGGCATGCGCGTGCAGCCCTTCACCCTCGGCCAGCACCTGCGCGATGTGGCCGAGTTTTTGCGCGCCGGCTTGGCTGACGGCGATCAGGCTGCTGCGTTTTTGGAAGTCGTACACGCTCAAGGGGCCCGAAAAGCGCGCCGTGCCGCTCGTGGGCAGCACGTGGTTGGGGCCGGCGCAGTAGTCGCCCAGCGATTCACTGGTGTAGGCGCCCAGGAAGATCGCGCCGGCGTGCTTGAGCAGCGGCTCCCAGCGCTGCGGCTCGCGGCTGCTGACTTCGAGGTGCTCGGGTGCGATGCGGTTGGCGATCTCGCAGGCCTCTTGCATGCTGCGCGTGTGGATCAGCGCGCCGCGGTTCGTGAGGCTTTTGGCGATGATTTCGGCGCGCGGCATGCTGGGCAGCAGCCGGTCTATGGCGGCCTGCACGGCGTCGAGGTAGGCGGCGTCGGGGCTCAGCAAAATGGATTGCGCAAGCTCGTCGTGCTCGGCCTGGCTGAACAAGTCCATCGCCACCCAGTCGGGCGGCGTGCTGCCGTCGGCGAGCACCAGAATTTCCGACGGGCCGGCGATCATGTCGATGCCGACCTGGCCGAACACGTGCTTTTTCGCACTGGCCACATAGGCGTTGCCGGGGCCGGTGATCTTGTCCACCTTGGGGACGGTGGCGGTGCCGTAGGCGAGCGCGGCCACGGCCTGCGCGCCGCCGATGGTGAAGGCGCGCGTCACGCCCGCCACGTGCGCGGCGGCCAGCACCAGCGGGTTTTTGGCGCCGTGCGGCGTGGGCACGACCATGATGATCTCGCCCACGCCGGCCACGTGCGCGGGGATGGCGTTCATGAGCACGCTGCTCGGGTAGGCCGCCTTGCCGCCAGGCACGTAGATGCCCACGCGGTCGAGCGGCGTGACTTTCTGGCCCAGCAGGGTGCCGTCTTCGTCCACGTAGGTGGCGGTTTCGCCGCCTTGCTGCTTTTGCCAGGCGTGGTAGCGGCGGATGCGCGCGGCGGCTTGCTGCAGTGCGTCGCGCTGCGCGGCGGGCAGGGCGTCGAAGGCAGCCGCAAGTTCGCCTGCTTGCAGCTCCAGCGCGGTGAGGCTTTCGGTCTGCACGCCGTCGAAGCGCGCGGTGTAGTCGAGCACCGCTGCGTCGCCGCGCGCGCGCACATCGGCGAGGATGTCTTGGACGCGCTGCTCGATCGCGCCATCCTGCTCGGCGCTCCAGTGCAGGCGCGCCGAAAGTTTGGCGTCAAATTGGTCGTCAGCGCTTGATAGACGTGCGGGAGCAGCTCTGAAATCGATACTGCTCATGCAGCCTCCGGCGATGTGTAGTCGGTGCCCACGGCCCCTGCAAAGGCGTCGATGATGCGGCGCAGCGGCGCCTGCTTGAGCTTGAGCGCAGCCTGGTTGACCACGAGGCGCGCGCTGATGTCCATGATGCGCTCGACCTCGACCAGCTGGTTCGCCTTGAGCGTGTTGCCGGTGCTGACCAGATCGACGATGGCGTCGGCCAGGCCGGTGAGCGGCGCGAGTTCCATGCTGCCGTAGAGCTTGACCATATCGACGTGCACGCCCTTGGCGGCGAAGAATTCGCGCGCGATGGCGGGGTATTTGGTCGCCACCCTGAGCCGCGCGCCCTGGCGCACGGCCTGCGCGTAGTCGAAGTCGGCGCGCACGGCCACGCTCACGCGGCAGCGCGCGATGCGCAAGTCGAGCGGTTGGTACAGGCCCGTTCCCCGCAGGGAACCGTCCTGGTTCGCGCCGTGCTCGATCAGCGTGTCCTTGCCCGTCACGCCGAGGTCGGCGCCGCCGTATTCGACGTAAGTGGGTACGTCGGTCGCGCGCACCAGCACCACGCGCACGTCGGGCTGGTTCGTGGGCAGGATGAGTTTGCGCGACTTTTCCGGGTCTTCGAGCACCGTGATGCCCGCCGCGGCGAGCAGCGGCAGGGTTTCTTCGAAGATGCGTCCTTTGGACAGGGCGAGAGTGATCATGAAGACGGTTCCTGGATGGAATGTGAGGGCTCGCCGAGTTGCGGTCACGCAGCGGCGCTGGGCGCGGCTGGGCTGCCCCAGAGACGCTGCTCCCAGGATTCGGCTTGGCCGTGGGTGAGGCGCTGCGTGAACAGTTTGCGCCACGAAGGCGGCAGGGGCAGCGCCAGCACTTCGCGCAGAACGGCAGGAGCGCATACGCGTTCGCGGATGAGCGCGCCTATGCGCGCCAGCGGCCACGCGGGATACGGGCGTGCGAGTAGCCGCACCGCATCGCCTGCGCGCAGCGCGCCAGGCGCGAGCACGCGCAGGTACCAGCCGGTGCGGCCCGTGTCTTGCACACGGCGCGCCAAGTCGGGCACGCCGAAGCGGTCGTTGAGCTTCCAGCAAGGCTGGCGGCCCTGGCTGACGACAAAGCGCGCACTGCCGATCTGCCATTCGTCGCCCAGGCAGACCGTGGTTTCATCGAGCGCATCCACGCTCAGATTCTCGCCGAATGCTCCTGGCGTCTGCAGCAGGGGTGGCGCGCCCAGTTCGGCTTGCCACAGGGCGTAATGCGCCCAGGGATAGACATGCACGGCCTTGTCAGGCCCACCGTGCACGCGCCGGTCGCCTTGCTCGTCGCCTGCAAGCCCTGCAGCGTCTATGCGCACCGCCCCCGGCACAGGGCGTTTGTCTATGGCGCTGAAGCTGCCGGGCCGGCTGTAGGGCACGGAGCGGCCAGTGAGCACGGTGCGCACACGAGCGATCACGGGGGCATTGTCAGGTGCAGCAGCATGCATGGTCTGTCCTTCAGCGGATCCGCTCGATGTCGGCGCCCAGGCCGCGCAGTTTGGCCTCCATGCTGTCGTAGCCGCGGTCCAGGTGGTAGATGCGATCGACCAGCGTTTCGCCCGCGGCCACCAGGCCCGCGATCACCAGGCTGGCCGAGGCGCGCAGGTCGGTGGCCATCACGGTCGCGCCCGAGAGGCGCTGCGCGCCCTCGACCACGGCCACCTTGCCGTCGGTCTGGATGCGTGCACCCAGGCGCTGCAGTTCGTTCACGTGCATGAAGCGGTTTTCGAAAATGGTCTCGGCCACCGTCGCCGTGCCTTGCGCGATGCAGTCGAGCGCCATGAACTGCGCCTGCATGTCGGTCGGAAAGCCCGGGTATTCGGTGGTGCGAAAGCTCTGCGCCTTGAGCTGCGCGCCGCCCGCGCTCTGGATACGGATGCCGTCGGCCGCGGCCTCGACCCGGGCGCCGGCGTCGCGCAGCTTGTCGATCACGGCGTCGAGGTGGTCGGCGCGCCCGTGGCGCAGCAGCGCCTCGCCGCCCGTCGCCGCCACGGCGCACAAAAAGGTGCCGGCTTCGATGCGGTCGGCCACCACGTGGTGCGTGCAGCCGCGCAGCGCCTCGACGCCGCGGATGCGGATGCGGCTCGTGCCGTGGCCTTCGATCTGCGCGCCCATGGCGATCAGCATCTCGGCCAGGTCGGTGACTTCGGGCTCCTGCGCGGCGTTTTCGAGCACCGTCTCGCCCTCGGCCAGCGTCGCGGCCATGAGCAGGTTCTCGGTGCCGGTCACCGTGACCATGTCCGTGGTGATGCGCGCGCCGTGCAGCCGCTGGTGGCCCGGCTGCAGTTTGGCGATGATGTAGCCATGCTCGACCACGATGTGCGCGCCCATGGCCTGCAGGCCCTTGATGTGCTGATCGACGGGGCGCGAGCCTATGGCGCAGCCGCCCGGCAGCGACACCGTGGCTTCGCCAAAGCGCGCGAGCAGCGGGCCCAGCGCGAGCACCGAGGCGCGCATGGTCTTGACCAGGTCGTAAGGCGCCTCGGGCGCGATCGGCCCTGCGGCGTGAAAGCTCATGCCGCCACGTGCGCCGTGCGTTTCGGTGCGCACGCCCATGTTGTCGAGCAGCCGGCGCATGGTGGCCACGTCCTGCAGGCGCGGCACGTTGAGCAGGTGCACGGGCTCGGCCGTGAGCAGCGCCGCGCACATCTCGGGCAGGGCGGCGTTCTTCGCGCCGGAGATGGGCACTTCACCCTGCAGACGCCGCCCGCCGCGGATCAGGAGTTTGTCCATGCGAATTGCAAAAAATATGAATGAAATAGGCCTCTAGCGCAGATGTATCAAGCGCAAGAAGCTATCAATGCGAGAGTATTGAGGCTCAGCCGTGGCTTTGCTGCGCCCATTCGGCGGGCGTGTAGGTCTTCATCGACAGCGCATGCACCTCGTCCGTGTGGATTTTGCTGCCCAGCGTGGCATACACGCGCTGGTGGCGCTGGATGGGGCGCAGGCCCTCGAAGGCGGGCGAGACGATGGTGGCAAACCAGTGGCGGCCATCGCCTTCGAGCGCGATGTGCTCGCAGGGCAGCTGGGCGGCGATCAGGGCTTTGAGTTCGTCGGCGGTCATGGTGCGTTCAGCAAGTCAGTAGCGGATTTTGTAGCCCGTGCGCAGCAGGTGGATGGCCAGCGCGCTCACGAGCAGCCAGGCCGTGCCCACGATGCCCAGGCTGAGCCAGGGCGAGACGTCGCTCTGCCCGAAAAAGCCATAGCGGAAGCCGTCGATCATGTAGAAAAACGGATTCAGGTGGCTCACCTGTTGCCAAAACGGCGGCAGCGAGTGGATCGAGTAGAACACGCCCGAAAGGAAGGTCATGGGCATGACGATGAAGTTCTGGAACACCGCCATCTGGTCGAACTTGTCGGCCCACAGCCCCGCGATCAGCCCCAGCGTGCCCAACAGCGCCGCCCCGAGCAGCGCGAACACGCCGATCCACACGGGGGCGGAAAACTCTGGCTGCGCAAACACCAGCGTGCAGACGAACACACCCAGCCCCACCACCAGCCCGCGCACCACCGACGAGCCCACGTAGGCCACGAACCAGGCCCAGTGCGACAGCGGCGTGAGCAGGATAAACACCAGGTTGCCCATGATCTTGCTTTGCACCAGGCTCGACGAGCTGTTGGCAAAGGCGTTTTGCAGCAGGCTCATCATCACGAGGCCGGGTATCAAAAAGGCGGTGTAGCTCAGACGGTCGTAGACGCGCACGTGGTTTTCGAGCACGTGGCTGAAGATCAGCAGGTACAGCACGGCCGTGAGCACCGGCGCCGCCACGGTCTGGAAGCCCACCTTCCAAAAACGCAGCACTTCTTTGTAAAACAGGGTTTGCCAGCCAGTCATGCCGCCACCTCGGTGCGCTCGACGGGCTTGCTGGAGGGCGTTGCCGTCGTCATCAGTTGCAAAAACACGTCCTCAAGGTCGGGGCGGCGGATTTCGAGGTCTTGCACATCGACGTGCGCGCTGCGCAGGGTGGCGAGGTGGCGCTCGATCTCGAGTGCATCGTGCGCGGGCAGCTGCACGATGCGGCCCGTCACACGCGCCAGCGCGGCGAGCTCGGCAGGCAAGGCAGAGCTCGTCTTGAACTGCAGCACGTTGCCCGAAACCGTCTTGAGCAGCGCGCTCGTGCGGTCGAGCGCCACCACCTGCCCGGCCTTGAGCATGGCAATGCGCCCGCACAGGGCCTCGGCTTCTTCGAGGTAGTGCGTGGTCAGCAGCACCGTGTGGCCTTCCTGGTTCAGGCGCGCGATGAACTGCCACAGCGTCTGGCGCAGTTCCACATCGACGCCCGCAGTCGGCTCGTCGAGCACGATGATGGGCGGGCGGTGCACCAGCGCCAGCGCCACGAGCACGCGCCGCTTCATGCCCCCCGAGAGCTGGCGCATGTTGGCCTGCGCCTTGTCCGCGAGGCCCAGGTTGTAGAGCAGCTCGTCGATCCAGGCGTCGTTGTGGCGGATGCCGAAGTACCCCGACTGAAAGCGCAGGGCCTCACGCACGCTGAAAAACGGATCGAACACGAGCTCCTGCGGCACCACGCCGAGCTTGCGCCGGGCCGCGGCAAATTCGCTTTGTGTGTCGCTGCCCTGCACGAGCACGCGCCCGCTGCTGGCGCGCGCGAGCCCCGCGAGAATGCTGATGAGCGTGGTCTTGCCCGCCCCATTGGGGCCGAGCAGGCCGAAGAATTCGCCTTCTTCGATGTCGAAGCTGACTTTATCGAGGGCTTGAAAGGGGCCTTTGGCCGTGGCAAAGGTTTTGGAGACGGCTTGGAAGGAGACGGCGGGCATAAGGGCGGGGGATTTTACGACCGCAGCAGCGCCGCTGCGGGCGAAAAGAAATTGGCAGCCGGCGCGCCAGCAGCAAGAGGTATCGGGGCAGGAACGCAGGCCACGTGCTCAGGCAGCGGCTGGCAACAAGCCATCCACACCGTAGAGCTTGGACATGCCCACGAGTGCCTGCGGCAGGTCTTTGACCGCAAAGGTCTTGTGCTCGCCCAGCGCCTCACGCCGGCATTCGAGCAGCACGGCCAGCGCCGAGGTGTCGAATGCCGTGAGTGCGCTCGCGTCCACCACCACCTGCGGCGCGGTGACCTTTTTCAGGCTTTGCTCGAGCATGCGCAGGCAGGCGCTGGCTTCGCGGTGCGTGAGCGTGGCGGGCAGCACCAGCACCGGCGCCGCGCCCGGTGACGCGCCATCGGTTCCGTTGGCGCGCAACGCAGCCTCAGCTCTTGGCGGCGGCTTCATTGCTCTTGTTGCGGGCGGCCAGCGCCTCAATCAAGCCATCGATGCCGCGGGCGTTGATTTCCTGCGCAAACTGGGTGCGGTAGGTTTCCACCATCCACACGCCCATGACGTTGAGGTTGTAAATGCGCCAGCCCGTGGGGGTTTTCTCGAGACGGTAGTCGAGCTGGATCGGGTCGCCATGTCCGATGATCTCGGTGCGCACCAGCACGTCCTTGTCTTCGGGCGCGGCGCGCAAGGGTTTTACGCGCACGGTTTCGTCGTTAACCTGCGTCAGTGCACCGGCATAAGTGCGCACCAGCAAAATTTTGAATTCATCCTGCAGGCGCTGCTGCTGCTCAGGGGTGGCCTTGCGCCAGGCGGGGCCCACGGCGGCAGCCATCATGCGGCGGAAATTCACATGCGGCATGATCACCTTGTCCACCAAGGCGATGATGCGGTTGATGTTTCCGGAGCGAATGGTTTTGTCGGTGCGTAGGGTTTCGAGCACCTCGTTGGAGAGGCGCTGCACCATCGCATCGGGGGCTTCGTCGGCGGCTGCAGCCATGCCGGCTCCCGCCCAGGCCATGGAGCTGGTACACAGCAGCAAGGCCATGCGGCTGAAATGGCGTCGGTTCATTACGGGCTTCCTTTCATCGGCACGATTTTGTTTTTGGGCTGGACTTACGCAAACAAGGATGCAGCGAGGTGTTTTGCCATGGGGCGAACGCCTTGCCCAACCCCGATTTGCGTAAGTCGTGTTGGGCCATCGCAAGGGTGGCGTGCGATCATTCTTCGGGTTCGGGCGGCAAGCGCCCTTCATCGGCATTGCCCGCATCCGCCCCTGGTTTCTGCGCGCGTTGGGCGCGCATTTGCAGATAGGCGTCGCGCGTGAAGCTGTATTTGTCGAGCGCCGCGCCTTCGAGCACGTTGCCGGCGGTGAGCAGGCTCGCGCGCGTATCCACGATGCGCAGCGCATACAGCATGTTCCGGTCGGATACAGGGTCCACCTGGCGCGCGAGGTCGCCATACCAGTCGGCGGGCAGTCCTGCCGTGTCGCGCACCGTCGAGGGGCCCAAGAACGGCAGCACCAGATACGGCCCCGAAGGCACGCCCCAGCGCGCCAGCGTCAGGCCGAAGTCCTGTTTGCTGCGCTCTATGCGCATCTCGGACGCAATGTCCAGAACGCCACCCAAGCCGAAGAAAGTATTCACATTGAATCGCACCAGGCTGTTGAGCGCCGGTTCGGCGCGCAGCTGCAGGACGTTGTTCACGAACGACCAAGCGTCACCGAGGTTGGCGAAAAAGTTGTTCACGCCAGTGCGCACCGGCGAGGGCAGTACCTCGGTATACGCCGTGGCCACGGGCTTGAGTACCGCCTTGTCCACGGTTTCATTGAACGAGGTCATGCCACGGTTGAACGGCTCGAGCGGATCGCGCGGATCAGCCGTGGGGCCCGTGGCGCAGCCTGCAAGAGAACAAAAGCCTATGGCCAGAGCGGCACAGCGTAGTGTTGGTGTCATTTTTTTGCCCCTGCGTCCGATGCCGAGCCACTGTCTGCGGCCTTGCTGTAGAGGAATTGCCCGAGCAGGTTTTCGAGCACGATCGCGGATTGCGTGGCCGTGAGGGTGTCGCCAGCTGCCAAATTCTGCTCGTCGGCGCCCGGCTCTATGCCCACATACTGCTCGCCGAGCAAACCGCTCGTGAGGATTTTCAAGGAGCTGTCCTTGGGAAAGGCATAGCGCTTTTCGAGCTCCAGCGTCACTTTCGCCTGGTAGGTTTTGTCGTCGAAGGCTATCGCCACCACCTTTCCCACCGTGACCCCGGCACTCTTGACGGCGGCCTTAGGTTTGAGCGTGCCGATGTTGTCGAACTTGGCCGTGACCTGGTAGCCGGTCTGGAAGTTCAGGCTCAACAAATTCCCCGCCTGCAGCGCCAGAAACACCAGCGCCGCAGCACCGAGCATGACGAAAAAACCGACCCACATATCGTTTTTCGAGTGTTGCATACCTTTCGTCTTTCTTTTTTGGAGTAGTCCAAGGCCTTCAGATGCTGAACATCACGGCGGTCAGCAGGAAGTCCAGCCCCAGTACGGCCAGCGAAGCCATGACCACGG
>NZ_VMYE01000028.1:0-2500 GCF_007655255.1 Extensimonas perlucida | reverse complement strand
GGTACTGGAGGTCCGAACCGACTAGTGTTGCAAAACTAGCGGATGAGCTGTGGATAGGGGTGAAAGGCTAAACAAACCTGGAAATAGCTGGTTCTCTCCGAAAACTATTTAGGTAGTGCCTCAAGTATTACCTGCGGGGGTAGAGCACTGTTTTGGCTAGGGGGTCATGGCGACTTACCAAACCAAGGCAAACTCCGAATACTGCAGAGTAGAGCTTGGGAGACAGAGCACCGGGTGCTAACGTCCGGACTCAAGAGGGAAACAACCCAGACCGCCAGCTAAGGTCCCTAAAATTGGCTAAGTGGGAAACGAAGTGGGAAGGCTAAGACAGTCAGGATGTTGGCTTAGAAGCAGCCACCATTTAAAGAAAGCGTAATAGCTCACTGATCGAGTCGTCCTGCGCGGAAGATGTAACGGGGCTCAAGCCAGTTACCGAAGCTGCGGATGCACGAGCAATCGTGCGTGGTAGGAGAGCGTTCTGTAAGCCTGTGAAGGTGTCTGGTAACGGATGCTGGAGGTATCAGAAGTGCGAATGCTGACATGAGTAGCGTTAAAGCGGGTGAAAAGCCCGCTCGCCGTAAGCGCAAGGTTTTCTACGCAACGTTCATCGGCGTAGAGTGAGTCGGCCCCTAAGGCGAGGCAGAGATGCGTAGCTGATGGGAAACAGGTCAATATTCCTGTACCGCTCAATAGTGCGATGTGGGGACGAAGAAGGTTAGCTCAGCCAACTGTTGGAATAGTTGGTTCAAGCCTGTAGTCGTGCCCGGTAGGCAAATCCGCCGGGCTAAGATGAGGGGTGACAACGAGGCAGCTTGCTGCCGAAGTGAGTGATACCCTGCTTCCAGGAAAAGCCACTAAGCTTCAGCTATTGACGACCGTACCGCAAACCGACACTGGTGCGCGAGATGAGTATTCTAAGGCGCTTGAGAGAACTCAGGAGAAGGAACTCGGCAAATTGATACCGTAACTTCGGGAGAAGGTATGCCCCAAGTAGGTGAACTTGAACAAAGGGAGCCCAAAGGGGTTGCAAAAAATCGGTGGCTGCGACTGTTTAATAAAAACACAGCACTCTGCAAACACGAAAGTGGACGTATAGGGTGTGACGCCTGCCCGGTGCTGGAAGATTAAGTGATGGGGTGCAAGCTCTTGATCGAAGTCCCAGTAAACGGCGGCCGTAACTATAACGGTCCTAAGGTAGCGAAATTCCTTGTCGGGTAAGTTCCGACCTGCACGAATGGCGTAACGATGGCCACACTGTCTCCTCCTGAGACTCAGCGAAGTTGAAATGTTTGTGATGATGCAATCTCCCCGCGGAAAGACGGAAAGACCCCATGAACCTTTACTGTAGCTTTGTATTGGACTTTGAACGGATCTGTGTAGGATAGGTGGGAGGCTTTGAAGTGAGGGCGCTAGCTCTCATGGAGCCGACGTTGAAATACCACCCTGGTGCGTTTGAGGTTCTAACCTGGATCCATCATCTGGATCGGGGACAGTGCATGGTAGGCAGTTTGACTGGGGCGGTCTCCTCCCAAAGCGTAACGGAGGAGTTCGAAGGTACGCTAGTTACGGTCGGACATCGTGACGATAGTGCAATGGCATAAGCGTGCTTAACTGCGAGACCGACAAGTCGAGCAGGTGCGAAAGCAGGACATAGTGATCCGGTGGTTCTGTATGGAAGGGCCATCGCTCAACGGATAAAAGGTACTCTGGGGATAACAGGCTGATACCGCCCAAGAGTTCATATCGACGGCGGTGTTTGGCACCTCGATGTCGGCTCATCTCATCCTGGGGCTGTAGCCGGTCCCAAGGGTATGGCTGTTCGCCATTTAAAGAGGTACGTGAGCTGGGTTTAAAACGTCGTGAGACAGTTTGGTCCCTATCTTCCGTGGGCGCTGCAGATTTGAGAAAGCCTGCTCCTAGTACGAGAGGACCGGAGTGGACGCACCTCTGGTGTATCGGTTGTCACGCCAGTGGCATCGCCGAGTAGCTATGTGCGGAAGAGATAACCGCTGAAAGCATCTAAGCGGGAAACTCGTTTCAAGATAAGATCTGCCGGGGCCCCGAGCCCCCTCAAGAGTCGTTCTAGACCAGGACGTTGATAGGCTGGGTGTGTAAGCGCAGCAATGCGTTCAGCTAACCAGTACTAATTGCTCGTGCGGCTTGACCCTATAACTTTGACAAAAATCTCAAAGTTCCAATGCATGTGTATGTTCTTCGTGTGTAAATACGCAAGTTAGCAAGTACCGGTCAACCATACTTGCTACGTCGCTCGTGTCCACGCCACAACCAACGCAATCACCAATTCTCCCTGATTCGACTTCTATGATCTTCGCCGCGCTGTCCCCACAGAACAAAACCAAAAACAGCACGGCTCTCAGTTTCGCCTGATGACCATAGCAAGCTGGTACCACCCCTTCCCATCCCGAACAGGACCGTGAAACAGCTTCGCGCCGATGATAGTGCGGATCCCCGTGCGAAAGTAGGTCATCGTCAGGCTCCT
>NZ_VMYE01000027.1 GCF_007655255.1 Extensimonas perlucida | reverse complement strand
TCGCCTGACCAAGCCCAGAACGCCCAAGACGAATGGGATGGTGGAACGCTTCAACGGCCGCATCGCTGATGTGCTCAAGACGCACCACTTTCATAGCGGGGAGGACTTGGAGCAGACTTTGTTGCGGCATGTGCAGCTCTACAACCACCACCTGCCCCAATCAGCCCTGCAGAGCAAGACGCCTATGCAGGCCATGCGTGGGTGGTACGATTCACACCCTCATTTGTTCCATCGGCGGCCTTATGATCGTCCGGGACTGGACACACCGCCTCGGGGCGTTGTTCGTAGGCCTTCTTGATCGGCTTTTGCGGGGTGAAGCCCCAACGCGCCAGGTACTTGCCAATGGTGCGCACTTGCAGCCGAATGCCAAACTCCTGCTCAATGAGCTGGCCCACGGTCGCCCAATGGTGCGAAAGAATTTGCCGCCCATGAGACGCATCTGGGCGAACGGGTGCTCGACGCGGGCACGGGTCTTGCCAATGCGGGTGTTGCGCTTTTGCTGGCGTGTGCTCAAGGGCTTGCCAGACTTGGCCTTGCGCTGGATGTGTTCGCGATAGCCCAGTGCCCCAAGCATTTCGCTGCGCTGCGCGCTGGGGGTAGCCCTTGTCGGCATAGACATCACGGCTGGTGTTGCGCTCATCAAGCACCGCATCGAAGTGCGTGCTGTCATGCTCGCTGGCAGTGCCGGTGACAATTTTGCGGATGAATTTGTGCCGCCCGTCCACGCTGATGCTGAACTTGTAGCCGTGGTAGCGTTTGCCGTGTTTCTTGGTATGGGTGGCGTGCAGGGCCTTTTGCCGGCGCTTGGCCTCGCTCCAGTCTTCGGGGGTCTTGCCCTGTGCAAGTTGCCCCTTCTGCTCATTGATGTAGTACTGGATGGGCGCGGACACCAGGGTTGCGTCGATGATTTGTCCGCTGCGCGCCATGAACCCTTGGCGCAGCAGCAGCCCGCCCACTGCCTGGAACAGCGCTGTCAAGCCTTCGACGCCCAGGCACTGCTGGTAGTGCCAGATGGTGTTCCGGTCGGGGATGGTGACGCTGTCGGCCAATAGGCAAAAGCGCTGGTAGCTCATGCGATCGAGCAGTTGGGTACTCCACTTGCTCGTCGCTGAGGTTGTTCAGGTATTTCAAGACCCGAATGCGCACCATGACGCTGGTGGGATATGGCGGGCGGCCGCCTTTGCGAGTGTCTGTGCGGGGCAGCAGTGCGTCGACCACTTACATTGTCTGACTTTTTCCAGGGCAGGCCAGGGAGCAGCGGAGGTTTTTAGAGGTTCCCGGTTGTCTGGTGCCGGCCAGATACGCGAGTTTCATGCAGCTTCCATAGTTCGCAACCACGCCCCCACCGCCAAAAGAGCCAAAGCTCCATTTTCAATAATGACATTCACCTTGACGTCAAACCAGCTCAAATTGATAAAAGCATCCACATGGTGAAAAGACGCCGCCCTGATACCCACAAACGCCACCAAGAACACCGCCCCACATAAAGCCATGATGGTGGACTTTGGCATGCCGAAAGACACCCACACCAAAACCGCACACAGCGTCAACCCCAACACGCTCCACGCAGCGATAAAGGCCACCTGCACGCGGCGACGGTCCTCATACCAGCCTTGGGCATGCGCCAGCATCCTGCCCAATTCGGTGAAGGCTGTTTGCAAGTCGAACTGTTTGTTCACCCCCAGCGCAACCACCCCCAGCAGCAAACACCACCACAAGCGCTTTTCAGTAACCTCCAGCCATGGCTCCAACATGGCCTCACGGGCAATCACCCTGAACACCATCCCTGCTGCCACAACGTAAGCCACTACAGTGATCCACCCCGCCAGCGTTGGATCACCAATGCCAGGAGACCAGCGGCCAATCCAACCCACGGAATTTGTCATTTATTCAATCTGGTCAAAATACGTCTGGCCGTCGCAAATGGATGCCTGATCCGCCATAACTGGAAATTATCCCAAATCGGGCGCAAAGATCGTACAGCACACCAGTCATCCGGCAGAATGCCATGAATTGGAACCGGCACACCCGGCCTGCACCACTCCAGGGGGGCAACAATCCTGGCACCTTTACATAAATTCAGGTACGCACCCCACCATGCAAATGTCGAATTGGTTATTATATTTCCACACCCGCATATCGACATCAAATACAACTGCTCATGCGGATTAAGCCCCTCCATATAAATAAATTTCTCACTTGCGGGAAAATTTTTCAGAAATTCTTTGGCCAAATCCAATCTATCAGCAAAAACCAATATGGTCTCATAATTATCAAAAAAACTCAACCCTTTCTGATAATAACCCGTTGGATAAAGAGGAAAAAATTCTCGCGTGGCAGCATAATCCGAATCCAAGCGCAAAGAGAGACTCAAAGCAGTAGAAAAATTAATATCATAACATTTTTCCAAAGCGGAATTCTTTATACTATCCCTAAAGGCAAACCATTGCTTGACGACGCCTTCATCTGCATAATATTTATTTGACTGAAAATACCCCTCTATGTCAGTATTGTCGTCAATATGCAGTGCACTTTCTGTGTACCCCGCCTCCACGGACTGACTAAATTTTTTATCCAAGCCACTTGGATAATCCGCACGCAAGCCTTGATCGGCAAGATCAAAAATTTGATCTCCTTCCCACTCTGGACACCAAAATTGAACACCCAACCGCTGCGCCCTGTCACGCAAGAAAGCATATTGAAACAACTGATTTCCAAGTCTGCCATAATTCCCCAACTTGCTGAATGCAATCATGCGCCACTCCATTTATTCTTCAAGAACCTCAACACACCGACGACATTTCTAACAACTGGCGCATGGTCATACCATCGCCTTGCATGCACATCCGTGGCTGAACTACGTTGAAAGGCCAATTCTGGCACGGCAATCAATGTAGTTAATTCAGGATGGTCTTTACGAAGCCACGAATATGCACCATCCACATGCATGGGCCCACCTTCGGGCGATCCTGGAGGGCGCTGAAGCAGCGCCTCAAAATACGCCGCCACCATTGGTACCGCAGAACCCCGCAAAGCAATGCAATGCGAGCCCATCAAACCGGTATCCGGCAAAACGGTTTGCAAGCCGGTTGCACCAGGCTGCGACTCAAAATCGTTCAATGCTCCACCGTAAACAATGGCCCAGTCCATTTTCTGTAAACCATCATCCAGTTGGGACAACATTGCGGTCACGTTTTTGCTGAAATCGCAATCATCTTCCAGTATTAAGATATTGTCCACGCCCTTGGCCTGAGCCATCTGCAACACGCCCAAATGACTCATAAAGCAACCCCGAGCGCCGATAGATGGAAATCCGCCCGGAGAATCCGGGCGCACCGCAGGGAAAAGCACCACCTTTTCGTGCTGGAGCGACAAACCCAGCCGCCGCAATTGCTGATCCATTTCACGCCGCCGGTCGGCACGCGCTGGCAGGTTAATCACAAAGATGGCATCAAAATGTTCCAGCCACACACCACACCTCACTTGTATTCGATCAATCGGCTATGGGTACGCCACAACCGGCCCCACGCAAACTGCAGAGCCCCCATAGCCTCCGGGAATTTGCCGAGCACCAAAAACGTTGCTCGCTGCAAGCCCCCTGGAAGGCGCCGTAAACGCAAAACCTGCAGCGGATATGCACAGCCCAGCAACAGCCATGCCGGATGGACGAGGCAGGCCAGCAGCAGCACGAGCACAGGCAACACCGCCCCCCATCCCAAGGCGCTCACCGTCTCCTTGACCCAATGCCGCTCCGGTGTCGCACCATGCAGCCAGGCACCTTGCGCAAATGCATGCCCTGCGCGCTTGCTGCGCCTCCACCACTGTCCAAAGCGCGTCATGGCCGCGTCGTGCAGCGTCATCTCGGCGTCCAGCCGGCGTATGCGCCAGCCGGCTTGCCGCAGCCGCACGCACAGCTCGGGTTCCTCACCGGCGATCAGGTCGTCGCGATAACCACCCACCTGCTGCAAGGCGCTCACACGCACCAGCGCGTCCCCACCGCAGGCCTTGGCATCGCCCACGGGAGTGTTCCATTCCAGATCGCATAAGCGGTTGTAAACAGAACTGTCTGGAAACCTCTCGCGCCGGCGCCCGCACGCTACAGCATAGGCCGGGTTTTGATCTAAAAAAAACAGCGCCTGGTCAAGCCAGCCATCGGCCACCACGCAGTCCCCATCGACAAACTGAACGAACTTTAGCCCTGGGGCCACCTGCAACAGCGCGCGCCAGCCCTCGTTGCGGGCACGTGCGGCAGTAAAGGGCACCCTCATGTCCAAATTGACAACATGCACGCCCATAGCCTGCGCCATGGCCACGGACCCGTCCGTGGAGCCCGAATCCACGTACACCACATCCGCCACACGATGCACCACCGACGCCAAACACGCGCGCAAACGCTCGCCTTCGTTACGGCCTATGGCCACCAAACCAATGCGTCCCAGACAGGTGTCAACCATGAGACAGTTCTCGCACTACCGCAGGCACACCGATTGCCAAAGCATGCGCTGGCACATCAACCAACACCACCGCATTAGCCCCAATTTGCGCGTGCGCCCCCACGCGAATGCCGACCAGCAATTTTGCTCCAGCCCCTACATCCACGTGCCCTTCCAGCACGGGCGCTTCTGTACCGGCTCGCGTACCAAGGGTCACTTGTTGAAAAAGCAGGCAATTCGGTCCGATTTTGGCCGCAGGATGAATCACTATTCCATTCGGATGCGGCAGCAGCAAACCGCCCTCAATCTGGCTGTTCAGCGGAATGTCGGCCCCACTCACCGCGCTCCAAAATCTGTGACGCAGCACGGCCCAACGGCAAAATAAGGGGGCCAGCAGATGGCGGCTGCCACGGTGCTTTTGGTAAGCGCGGATGCTTGCCAAAAGACTTTTACCCGGGTTCCACTCCCCGGGGCGTTTGTATTCACGGCTCCAGTCAGGCATGGTGCTGCTTACGTCTGAGTGCATGCCAGCGCCTTTCTGGGTTTGATGACAGCAGGGACGCCAAAGGCTACGTGGTTGTCGGGCACGTCGCACAGCACCACGGCATTGGCACCTATGGCCACGTTGTTCCCTATGCGTATATTGCCCAGCAATTTGGCCCCAGCCCCAATGTCCACGTTGTTGCCAATCTCGGGCGCACAGGGCTCACTTACCCGCCGCAGCCCCACGACCACGCCATTGCGTATGCGGCAATTGTCACCAAAGCTCGCATAACCACTGATTACGATGCCACCAAAATGATCAATCACAAAATTTTTACCCAACCGCACTTCGCACGGCAACTCAATACCTGTGACGATTTGCACCAGCTTGAACAACAACTTGTAAATGAATGAAAACAGTTTGCGCAGCAAAGCCGGGCGCACGCTATAGCGCCATCGGCCAAAGCGATACACCACCAGCGCCCAAAACCCCTGGGCCCCCCAGTCGCCGCCATGCGCGGCCAAGTCGCCTCGAATGTGGTGAAACATAATTATCTGGTGGGCTGCGTAGCCCAGCGAGTTTGCCTACACAAGCGCCAGGTTTGCCGCCAATGCGCCCAGTGATAGCCCGCCGCATCCCAGCCGCTCCTCTTCAGCAAGTCTTTGATCAACAGGTAAGCGTCACCCAAGGTCACCAACGCCAGGTGCCCCAGCAACCCACCCAGACCATAGTGTTTACGAAAATAAAGCAGTTCGCTTTCAATCTGCAAGGCAGAAATTTGCCGCCCCGCTGCAGACAATTCGCCCTCAGACTTGGCACTTTCGCCCCCAATGTGCACCACAGAGGTGTCGGGGTAATACACCACCTGCCAACCCGCCTCTTTCACACGCTTGCAGTGGTCCACCTCTTCGTAATACAAAAAGTAGCGCGGGTCAAACAAACCCAGCTGGTCCAACACCTGTCGGCGCACCAGGTAATAACACCCGGGCACCCAATCGCATTCGCGCACGCTCGCATGGTCCCATTCCATATCGTCAACCATGCACGTCTGGGGGAAAAACCGGCCCAACCCCGTTCGTGCCAAAAATACATTCCAGGGTGTGGGAAAGTAGCGACAGCTCGGCTGCAAGGCACCGTCGCGGCCCACCAGCTTCACGCCCAGCACCCCGCAACGCGGGTGGGCCTCCATATAGGCCAAAGTGCGCTGCAAGGTTTCCGGCTGCACAAAGGCATCCGTGTTCAGCAGCAGCACATAATCACCTTGCACATTTTTAAGCAGTTGATTATTGGCCCGGCCAAAACCCACGTTCTCGGCATTGACCTCCAAGCCCACAAACGGAAACTGCGCACGTAACACAGCCACCGAATCGTCACGCGAGGCGTTATCCACCACCCAATAACGCACCTGCAAACCCTGCCTCGCCCGCTCGCAAGCGTCAAACATAGGGGCCAGCAAACTGGCCGTGTTGTAGTTGACGATGAGGATGTCGAGCATGCTGCGCAAACTCATCCTGCCCTGCCGAGCGAATGAAGATGATCCGCAAGGCGCAAGGTCAACTGCAACAGCGGCATGGTCGGATTACCTCCGCCCCCGGTAGCAAATACACTGCTGCCCGTCACGTACAAGTTATTTACCCCAAAAACGCGGCAATTTTTATCCACAACGCCCCAATCTGGCGAAGCGGCCATGCGAGTGGTTCCCATATGGTGGGCGTGCGGAATCACAGGGATAGACTTTTTTTCATCCAGAATAAAATCACTCAACCGGACAAACCCCAAACCAGCCCTAGCAAACTGCATGGCAAATTCTTTAGCGATGGTTCGTATAGAATATTGATCTTCCTGACTCAATTCCCAGTGAACTTTAATTTTGCGCACTCCAAAAGAATCGCGCTCATCAAGCAATGTCACTCTGCTGCCGGCACGCGAGGGAAATTGCTCCAACAGGGTTCCAATTTGCCCAGCACCTGGACAATTAAAATTAGCGATAAACTGAACTTTATCCGCAATGTTCATATCGCAAGCAATTTTCTTCAAGAAACTCTTTACAGCCGCTGTGCGGCCATACGATTTTAGCTCTTGCAAAATACCTAAGGATACATTGCCCTTCCCTACCCCCATTTGTTTTGCTAACACATCCCCCGCAAAATATTGCCGGTCAGCCTCCGGAACACTTTCTGCATACACAAAAGTTCCCAAACCTACGTTAAAGTGTTCCATGAACGCTCGGCCAGCCCATTCCAATCCTGGCACTTTGGCGGCACGCATGCTATCGCTGTGAAGCAAATAGCGCGCATTTTCTAAAGCTCCCATTGCCAATACATAACGCTCTGCCTGAATTACAGCAGTTTGGCCGTTGTAATCCGCCACCTTTACTCCGTTTAGCTCTTGCCCGTTAGACTGGTAAAAAAGCTCCACGCAATTACAATTCAGCAGCAAGTCCAATTTGTTAGAGGCTTGCAATGCTGCGGCGTATTTCACTCCAAAGCGCGTAGGGGCGCTCAAAGCCCAATGATCAGCCAAAAACAAACCACCGGGCAAATCCGGATTTACGGCCTTAAAGCCCTCAGCAGGCAAATCCAAAATTTGCATTGCCTCCGGCAGATAGCGTTGCATTTCTTCAAAAGCGATCGGCCATCCTGGTAAACCGCCTTTCGGCGGGCGCATGAAATCATCGCGCTCAAATGGACGGCAGCGTCCCGCCCAATGGTTAGACGTTCCACCCAAATAGCGCAAGCGTGTGGAACCAGGATAAATGTCTGTGCCGCTAGATTGCGCTGATTGATAAATGGCTTGCGAGCGTTCACTGTATTCACGGTCGCCAGCCTCCAGCAACGCAGTGCGCCACCCTTTAGCGGCCAAGCCCAAGGCCAGGGTGATACCGGCCGGGCCGGCACCTATCACGCATACATCGTAGCGGGACAGGTTTTTAACTTGCTGAAAATCACGGATCATGCGCGTGCCGTCGCAAAGTAAGTGGCAGGCAACACCCACCCATTGACCACCACAAAGCCATCTGCGGCTGAGGGTGCTACAGACTTGCGCCGCAAAAGCGCAATACTCCATAGAGCCGCTCCACCAAGAAGCAACCACTGCCTGCGGCCAACCGATGGCGATCCTGCGTATCTGTCTTGCATGCTTTTTCCCTCTCAGATAAACGGCGCATCCGGCGTCTTGGGGCCAAAAAAATAAGCCACCCGGCGGCGCACCAATTCCGGTTCCAACGCGGGGTCGAACGCACCCTCGCGCTGCCTGATCAAGTCGATCCATGGATAGCTATTGCTGCGCTCTTCCACTCTCTGCAGCAACTCCTGAGTCGTACAAATGATGCGCGCCGGATTACCGCCAACTACCACGCCGGGGGGCACATCCTTGGTAACGACCGCACCTGCTGCAACGATCGAATTCGGACCTATAGTGACCCCTTGCAAGACAATGGCACCATGGCCGACGAAACAGTTGTCTTGAATAATCACGGGACCAACTGAGTCCAGTTTTTCCCGAACTGGTTATTCAGCACATTGATAGAAGCATCATGCCCCAAAAGTACGCAATCCGAAAGGATGACGTTAGTACCCACCCTAGTGTAAGCAGGGTCCGTTACCACACACCCAATGTTGATTGAAGTCTGATGACCAATGGACTGGAAACCACCCCAACGGGCCAAAAAACCACCCCACTCCAGACTATTTGGCTGGCAAACACGACGATACAGGCTTTGTGCCTTGCCAGTACGCCAACTGTACGCACGCACAATTTTTCGCAGCAGGCCCATCATGCAACACCCCCACCGCTTGGCACGCCCTCTATTTCGCCATTCTTAGCGCGCCCACAGGCTCGATGCAAGGCCCTTTCGAACTGCTGGCAAGATGCCTCCCAGCTGGCATCGGCCACTGTTGCAAAGGCGTTGGATGACATGGTTCGCCACTGGTCATCTTGCAATTCAAGCACTTTGGCCAAAGCCTCGGCAGCAGCTTCGGAATCATCTACATCTACCAAATAGCCGTTTATGCCATCCTTCACACCCTCCACCGGCCAACCGGTACGGGTAGAAACAACCGGAGTACGACAAGCCATGGCCTCCATGGCCATGAGATTGAAGCCCTCGCTGCGGCTTGTGGTTAACCACACGTCGCAGCTTGCATATAAATCCCTCAATGCCTCTTGAGGCGGTTGCACATGGAGCTCAACATACTCTGGTAAAAAATAAAGGCCAGAGGGCGGACGCCCGCACAAAGCAATTACACGCAAATTTGGGTATCTGTTTTTCAATTTATCAACTGCACTTAAGGCAATTTCTGCCCCTTTGAACTGGGCCTCGTGATATAAAATTCCCACCGTTGGAAACATATTTTTACCACGCGGCGGTGCATAAAAAAGCGCATGATCAACCCCATTAGGAACGAGCTCCACGGAATCATCCCCATAGAGATTTTCCATTAAATCTTCAAGCCATTTCGCGATGACCACTTTGTGAAATGGCAAACGGTAGGTGGCCTCGCATCGCGCACGCGGAACAAAATCAAAAACCTCATGGTGCTGAATGAAATAAACTCTGGCACCTCGGTCCGCTGGCAATTTCGCAGCCCATTCCGCCGTCTCCCACCATGTGCTTATCAAAACATCCGCACGAGGCACATCGGCCGCACCGGGAATTTTCCCAGAAGGAATTACACGATGCTCAAGATTTAAGCCATCGAGATGCGAAGCGGGTACGGGATTATATTTTCCCCAGCCCCTGCCGCGCAATAAATTTTTCAACCGCTGCTTCAGTGAAGGGACTTTTTCAGCCTGCGAAACAAGAATCACCTCGTGCCCGGCGCTGGCCAGCCACTGGGCATAAATGGCAACCACACGTATACCACCCGAATAGCCGACAGTGGGGAGAAGAAAAACAATTTTCATCGGCCTGTTATCGCAAAATTTTAGATAGTAACTTTTGCCAGGCAGTTCTCTTATCAGCCCAGCGTTTTGCACTTCTATTTTCTATCATTTCTTTAAGCAAGACATATTGAACCCACTCTTGCTTGGTTAACTGCGTCAAAAATTCTTTCATTTGCCGCTCCGCTTGCTCTCCCAAATATCCGCTACCCTTGGGATGCTTTACACAGACAGACAAATCCCGCAAGACCAATAAATTATTTGATAAAGAATAAACTATCGAAGCCCAATCCAGCCCCCACCCCAGGTTATTTTCACGAAAATTCATATTCTTGAGGCGCTCCACAACCGAATTCGACAAAGCCCAAACAATACCGTCCGTTTGCGCTACATGTTTAATATTCTCATCATCGGAGTCGGATATTGCCACAACTTCCAAATCCCACGGAGTATAATTAACCTCAGGCGCCCACACCCCAATGCGTTCATATTTATTAAAAGCAAACCTACATCGCTCAATCAAACGCTTCCAACCCGCCTCATCCAAAGTTGCGTCCGCCTGAATCTGCAGCATCACATCGCCATCAAAACGCCTCAAGCACTCTTCAAATTTTCTTCCATAGAACCAATCATCAGGAACTCTAACTATTTCACCAACCCCCTCATAATCTATTTCACTAGAATTGGAGTACACAACCGTCAATCGCTCCACATGCGGCAATACCATAGTCGCGATGATCTCACAAGACCTTTCCCAACCTGTCCACCCTATAATAAAAACATGCAGTCGCATACAAATAATTCTTTTATCTTCCACGCATCGCGCAATATAATAAACGCCACGAATCCATAGCCAGCGGAGAATTTTTTAATGCACTCCATGCATATTTGCGAGCAACTCTGACATTTCTCCCGGACAATGCCCACCAAGCCCAACGCTGGTATATTTCTACACTATTTTCCAACCGGAAATTTACCTCATTTTCTTGCGGATCATATTGCACTAGCCCACGGCGCTCCTCTGCTTCTTTGATTGCCCTCCGTGCGGCATGAATCTGTTCCTCCCGATGCTTGTACCCGATACTTCCGGGATGTTGCCGATATCTAAAAAGTATCTCTTGCAGATTGACTAGTTGCCCTTGCTCAGCCATACGCAGAAACAAGTCCAAGTCTTCGGCATGCTTAAATGCTGAACGGTATCCCCCCACCTCCAAAACCGTTTTTCTACGCATGGCCGCTGCAGGGTGGACAATCGCACCACCATGCCCCTGCATGTGTGCAGCGTCAATTGCCGCGTGTTCAAACGTTTCCACAAAGGGGCATAGGAAATCACCATCTGGGTCTATCAGCATCACACGGCACCCCACCGCCACGCACTCCGGGTGCGCGTCCAAATAGGACATTTGCTTTGCAAAGCGGGTTGGCAAGCATAGGTCATCGGCATCCATTCTAAAGAGCACCTCAGCGCGAGCCAGTTCTACGCCCTCATTCAGAGTGTATACCAACCCCCTATTTTCGCGGGTAATAACGCGGCAGCGTGCATCCAGAGCGGCATAGCGCCGCATTACTTCCAGAGAATCGTCAGTACTCCCGTCATTCAGCAAAAGCAATTCAAAATCGGTGAAGGTTTGCTGCAGCACAGATTCAATAGCAGACGTCAGGTATTTTCCCGCGTTGAACACCGGCAAAATAACACTGGCTTTAGGTTTTACCTGCATTTTTATCTTCTCCCGCCTCTTGTTGGATCATTCTTCCTGCAGCCATCTTATAAATCATGCCACATCGTGCCAATGTAGATGTTCTATGCGCAATCATCAGCACCACCATTTCAGGGTTAAGGCTGTAAATGGCATCCATAACCTTGCTTTCGGTGTCGCTGTCCAGCGCACTGGTTGCCTCGTCCAAAATTAACACATCGGCATTTTTGTAAAGTGCCCTGGCTATGCCTATGCGCTGGCGCTGACCACCTGACAATTGCACTCCGCGCTCCCCGACACGCGTATCAAGGCCTTGGGGCAGCTGGTTGACTACATCTCTCAGTTGCGCCTGATCTACGGCGGCCCATAAACGCGGCATGTCTATGGCCTCTTTGGCTATGCCCAGCGCAATGTTTTCTGCGATGCTGCTGTCGGTCAAAAAAATGGCCTGCGGCACGTGGGCTATGCGCTTTTGCCAAGCCTGCATATTGGCCGCAGTAAGCTCTATCCCATCCACCAGCATCTTGCCCGCTGTAGGCGACAGCAAGCCCATGATCAAGTCAATGAGCGTGCTTTTGCCACTGCCGGTGGCCCCCACAAAACCAATGCGCTGCCCTCGGGTTATTTGTAAATCCACTCCTTTAAGCACGGCGGGCAAGTTATGGCCATAAGAGAAAAAAATCCCTTGCAAGTCCAGCAATGGCGCTTTCGGTGTTGCCTCGGGTTTTTGCATTGCCAAACGCCCTGCATTCTGCGCCGCTGGCACTGGCAATTGCAGCAAAGCGATGGCGTCCGCTGCGCCAGACTGGTTGCCCTGCATATAGGCCACTGCGTTATAAATGTTTTGCATATGCGGCAAGACACGCTGGGCCCCCAGTGCCAGCGCACCCAGCACAGGCACAGCCTGTGCCGCACCGCCCGCCTGTTGCGTAAGGTAATAGGCCAGAAAAACGATCAGCACCATGCCTGCGCTTTCCACCACGTATTTGGGGGCGCTGGCCAGCACGTTGTTCAGCGCCTGGGCTGTGCGCTGCGGTCGGTCACTCCCAGCAAATGCGGCCACATACACCTGGTGGTTGCCGTCCAATATCACGTCGCGTATGGCGCCCACCCCTTCTTGTAGCGCTTTGATTTTTTGTGCTTCAGCTACCGCTATGACCTGTCCATTGCGGTGCAGTTGGCGCTTGGCCCAGCGGTTGATGAAGAAATACATGCCGCCAAAGGTCAGCCCCGCCATCAGGGCTACTTGAACGTTGACCAACAACATGCCCACGAGCAATACCACGGCCATGACGCTGGCAATCAGCAATTGCATGGCCGGAGCCAGAAAGCCCATGACCAAAATGGAAACCTTGCCAACGCCGGCCAAAGTTTCGCTGCTGTTGTGCTGCAAGTGGTAGCTGTAGGGCTGCTGCAAAATGCGGCGGTACACCTCTTCGCCCAGGTCTGCCCCTACCGCAAACACAAAGCGCGAGCTTGCCCAAGTCAGCAGCAGGCGCAAAACGGCCGCCGCCGCAGCCAGCACCGCAAAAAGGCCCGAGGCCGCCAACAAGGGGGTCACACCCCACCAGCCGGCAACACCCTGCAAGGCGCGCGCCGCCACTGGTGGCAGCGCTGCCCTATCTGGTTGGGTCAGCAGGGCCAAAAAAGGCAGTATGGCACCCATGGTGAACAACTCTGCAGCCGCGCCCACCACCATCAGCAGCAGCACCATCAGCATTTGCCAGCGGCGGCGTGGGGTTAATTGGGCATAAACGTCTCGAAGCAGTTGAAGCATGGCGGGTAGCAACGGGCCCGCATGGGCCCCCTCTGGTTCACGGCAGCATGTTGTGTTGGCCTTAGACTGCCGGCTGACGCTTTTCGAGAATAACACTTCAGTTTGTCCATGCCCGAACATCTGCGCGCGCTCGTGGTGGTATTGGTCCTTTCGGGCCTAGTGCTCGTGGCTGTCCGCCCATCTTTTGCAGCCCTGCTGGATGCAGCAACGCTGAAGCGCTGGCGCAATGCCTGGCTTGGCCTTACTTTGCTGGCCTTTTTGGCGCCGAATTTTTGGATTTTTGCTGCGGTGGTCAGCCTGTGGCTGCTGGCCAGTTTGCGGCGCGAAATTGGCGTGATTGCCGGCTTTTACCTGCTGGTGCTGTTTGCAGTCCCGCCCGCCACCATCCAGGTGCCGGGGCTGGGCCTAATCAACTACCTGATCGAGTTGAACTACCCGCGCCTGCTATCCCTGGTGCTGCTGGCGCCGGCTGCCTTGCTGCTGCGCCAGCAAAATGACCGCTGGCGCTTGGGGGCGACATGGCCGGACAAGTGCCTGCTGGCGTATGTGCTGCTGCGGGCGCTGCTGGAGTTTCGCGCCACGAATTTCACCAACGCCTTGCGCGGCTGCTTTTACCTACTGCTCGACGTGTGGCTGCCGTATTACGTGGTCAGCCGCAGTGTGCGCAGCATGGAGGCGTTCAAGGCCGCGCTGTCTGGCATGGTGCTGGCCGGCTTGGTGCTATCCACAATTGCCATGTTTGAATACCTGCGGTTCTGGAAGCTCTATGGCGCCATGGTGCAAAGCCTTGGGCTTGACTGGGGCTTCGGGGGCTACCAGGGGCGCGGCGGAAGTTTGCGCGCCTCGGCCACCCTAGGGCATTCGATTGTGTTCGGGTACTTCATGGTGGTTTGCCTGGGGCTCTACTTTTTCCTCAAAGAGCAGGTCGAACGCCCATGGGCGCGCAAATTGGGCGGCCTGTTGCTGCTTGGTGGTTTGGTTGCTTCTCTTTCCCGTGGGCCCTGGGTAGGTGCTGCGGCGTGCTTGCTGGTATTTTTGGCTACCGGGCCCAAAGCGTTGCCAAAAATGGCGGGCGTGGTAGCTGCAGGTGCGGCGAGCATTCCGGTGTTGATGATGTTCCCGGCGGGGCAGAAAGTGGTGGACTTGCTGCCCTTCATCGGCACGGTCGAGGCTGAAAACATCGATTACCGATCGCGCCTGCTGGACAACGCCTTGATTGTGATCCAGCGCAACCTGTGGCTAGGTTCGGAAAATTACCGCGACACCCCTGAGATGCAGGCGATGATCCAGGGCGAGGGCATCATCGACATCGTAAACAGCTATGTGGCCGTGGCACTCAATTCAGGCATGGTGGGTTTGGCCCTGTTTCTGGGTGTGCTGCTGGGCAATGCTTGGGCGGTGTGGCAGTGCCAACAACGCTGGCCGCACGGCTCCCCCGAAAAGCTGCTGGGCCGCGCCCTGCTGGCCAGCATGATGGGCGCGATGGTCACCATTTTTACCGTGAGCAGCATCAGCCTGGTGCCCATTGTGTACTGGTGCCTGGCGGGGCTGTGCCTGGCCTATACCCAAACCTTCCGGAGCCGCCTATGACCAAACGTACCATCAGCCCGGTACTTGCCGCCGCCTGCGCATTGCTGCAATGCTGCCTGACCTGGGCCGGGCCGGCGTGGCAGGTCAGCGTGAATGAAACCCATGTCCTGCCACAGCTGACCGTGGGTGGCGCTCGTGGTTTTGAAACGCAGGCCGTCTTTTTTGGCGCCAACTGGGCGTGGGCACACACCCAATTTGCCAGCACGCTGGAAAACGGCACATACGCCAGTGTGGGCCGCAACAGCAGCTTAGGCTTTGAGCTGACTACCACGGCGCAACAGCTTGGCCACGGTGAGTTGCGCTACCAGTTTCAGTTGAATGCGGCAGCCCCTCGGCAAAACGTGGTGGGAGGTGGGCTAGTGTTCAAATTTGACCTCGGCAGCTTTGGCGGCAGCATGGGTAACCCGTTACTCTTGCCCGGCAACTCCGGCTGGCAGTGGGGCCGCCCCGGCGGGCCACAAGTAGCAATGCGATTTACGCCCGGCTTGCCGGCAGTGTTTTTTGAGCGCGCTAACCCGGCGGAAGTCCGTGCCTATTTTTACAGCGGCAACATTCCTGCAGGGGTAAGCAGCTACACGGCTACGTTGAGCTGGAACGACGCGGTGAACTTTGCCCCCACCATGCGCGAACGCCTGGGGGGAAAGCCCGTTGATAGCTGGCCCAAGGACGCATTGGAGCCCAACCGCGCACCGATCGACCTGGCATTCATGAATGCCAACGATAAACCGGCAGGAAGGCATGGCTTGCTGCAAGTCAATGGCGACGCTTTGCAGTTTGCGGATGGCACACCGGCCAGGTTCTGGGGCACCAATATTTCCGCCTATGCGTTGTACCAAACCCCGCGCGAAGCAGTGCAGCAGCAGGCCAAGCGACTCGCGGCCCTTGGATTCAACCTTGTGCGTCTGCACCACCATGATTCACCCTGGGTGAGCCCCAACGTGTTTGGCAACCCCAAGACCTACACCAACACACAAAATCTGTCGGCTGACAGCCTGGACAAACTGGACTGGTGGGTCAAGTGCCTCAAAGACGAGGGCATTTATGTGTGGCTGGACATGCACGTGCAGCGCGGCCTCAAGTCTGGTGACAACATTTACGGCTTTGACGAAATCAGGAAGGGCAAAGACCAAGCCAACCTGAAGGGCTACAGCCACGTCAACTTGACCATACAACAGGCCATGAAACACTTTCAGCAGGCCTATCTGGACCGAAAAAATCCCTACACCGGCCTGGCCTATAAAGACGAACCTGCCGTGGCTGCCCTGCTGGTCACGAACGAAAACGACATCACCCATCACTTTGGCAATGCACTGCTGCCCGACAAGGGAGTGCCCTTGCACAACAAGCTGTACACCGCAGAGGCCAACGCCTTTGCCAGTGCACACAACCTTCCTGCCGATAAGGTGTGGCGCAGTTGGGAAGATGGCCCCAGCAAACTGTTTTTGAACGACCTGGAGCAGCGCTTTGGCGCGGACATGGTGGCCCATCTGCGTCAGTTGGGTATGAAGCAGCCTGTGGTAACCACCAGCTCCTGGGGGGGCGACCCCATCAGCAGCCTGCCGGCGTTGACCGCCGGGAACATGATCGACGTGCACAGCTATGGGGGCGCGGGCCAGTTGGAAATGAACCCGATGGTGGCAGCCAATGCAGCGCACTGGATGGCCGCCGCTCAGGTGGTAGGCATGCCCTTGACGGTGACCGAGTGGAACGCCGAACCCTTTCCGCTGCCCGACCGCCACGCCCTGCCCCTGTACATAGCCGCCACTGCCAGCCATCAGGGCTGGGATGCGCTGATGCACTATGCCTACAGTCAGGAGTCTTTTCAGCGCAACTCTCCGTCCAACTGGCACGCATACAACGACCCTTCGCTTCTGCCCATGCTGAGCACTGCCGCGCTGCTGTACCGCGAACGCCACGTGCACCCGGCCACAAGCACCTATGTTTTCGACCCCGGCGCTGAGGTGTTCTACAACCAGGCCATTTCTGCTGGCAACGCACCCGCTCTGCGCACCGCGATGGAAAAGGGTAAGTTGCTGATTGCCATGCCCGCTACCAAGGAACTGCCTTGGCTCCAGCGCAAGGCTCTGCCTGCAGGCGCTACCATGCTGCGCGACCCGGCAAAGCCAGTGATCGACCCCAACGCAACCCGGGCTACCACCGACACAGGTGAATTGACGCGCAACTGGGAAGATGGCACTTACACCATCAACACCCCCCGCACCCGGGCCGCCATGGGCTGGATCGGCGGCAAAACCGTACACCTGCAGGATGTAACGCTGGCGCTGAGCACACGCAATGCCAGCGTGGCAGTACAAAGCCTAAACGAACAAGCAGTGGGCCAATCGAACCAATTGCTCATCAGCATTGGCACCCGTTCGCAGCCGCAGCCGGGCAAAAAAACGCCGTTTTTGGTGGAGCCTCTCGAGGGCTCCATCCACGTCAAGGCCCCCAAGGGCTTGAAGGCCTACCGCAATGGCCCGTTCAACCAATGGCTGGAAATGCCCAGCACCTATGCCGATGGACGGTACACCATGGTGCTGGACGGCAGCCGGGCCGTGCAATGGCTGATGTTGCGTTAGATGCCTTCAGTTGAATGACGGCCGCCTGCTGCAGGGCTCGCTATTTGACGACTAAGTCCCGAATCCACACCGAACCTTTGCTGGCCCGAACACGCACCACACTCAAGCCCCCTGGCAGCGCTACAGCGAGCGAACTTGTCTCTTTCGGTTGCCCACTGCTGTCCGCCACCGGCTGCAATTCGCCCATCAGCTTCCCATCTACGAAGAGTTGCAATCGGTCCGTTGCGGTAGCGTTGAGGGTGGTCATGCTGATTTTGTATTGGCCTGACTGGGCAACGCGTATCGGCAGCAACACCATTTCAGATTTGGCTAAATCGGATTCGTTAGCATTGATGCGGTAGGCAGTACCACCAAATCCCCAGGAGGTATCACCGCCAGTCCGAGTTTGAATGGCTGATGTGCTGCTGCGCAGATAAACAGAGCCCGGAACTGCAGTCCCCAAGGTTACAGATGGCAAAGGGCGTTTAACCAAAGCATCTATGGCCTGCAGTTTGGGGCTTGTGGTATCCGAGACCGTGCTCAGCGACAGACCATCGACAAATGACCAAGGAGGCGATCCGCTATAAACGTAATACACCAGCAAATCGCCGCCGTTTGCCAGCCATATGTCACTGGCTACCAGCATACGATCCTTCATCCGTGGATCGGCGTTGTAGGTGTAGGCGAGCTGTTCCGTGCCACTGATAGACCCCAACGCGCTCCCTCCTGGCCCTGGCCCACCTTCATAAGCTACAGTTTTGAGACCATAGCCCTTGGTCCACACGGCATCTTTGGCTACGCTTTGACCAAAGCTGGCAGTAGGCAGATTGTCGAAATAAGCCTGCATGGTTGCCGCAGACGTATCGGTAGGCTGCACCGAGGAATCATAATAAGCAGCCCCGCCACCTCCGTACCATAGCTTGGTAACGTCACCGTAGTAACCCTCTGCCCAGGCAAGGCCAAGAGACAAATACAAATTCCCATTGCCCACTTGACCCGCCAAAATTGGCCGCACTGTAGACATCATGGCGGCATCGCCAAAGACATTTCTAAACGTTTGGCTGATGAAGGCGGAGCGGTAGGCAATCCAGCGACGCAAGGCAATGTATTGATCATTGACCGGGCCGTCGTAGGCAATCGGATGGCTGGTGTCGAGCCGATTGGCGTTGGCCAATTCCAAAGCCCAACGAAAACCCCAAAATCCTGGCCCAGAATTCCAGACTTCATTTCCGTATTCAACGTACACCCGGAGACCCGGCTTGAGCGAAGGATATTTTGGCTTGCTTTGGCTGCTGATGTAGGGCTCTGACCCATCTGAACCGTATTTGAGCAGGTTGGCCAATTTTTGAATGTAGGCATCATCTGCCTTGACAGGTACATTGATCCACAAATCCCGATTCGCAGCATTGGCAAGCATCACCATCAACTCCCACGACTGGCCTTTGTTGCCTGTGCTTCCAAGCCAGTTGATGGGGGTGCGTTCTGCCCATGTCTGGGTTGAATTACTGTTGGCATTGACAAAGTCCATGGCGCGAATGACGCTGAACTTTTGCATGGCTGCAATGAACTCTTGGGTAAAGAGCACTGAACCGTCCGTGGGATAGCCAGGACGCCATAGATGGACATTGCCAATGCCATCCGCTGAACTAGACGTTGCCGTTCTGCGCGTGTTGCGAAATGTGAGCCACGTATTACCCACAGAATCTTGCGCCAAAACGACATCCGCCGAACTCGTATTGCTTGCAGCGTCATACACCATGTTTGTCAGGACGCCACCGGATGATGCACTCAGGCTGACATCTGCCCTGCCCTGAAAAGACAGTTTGTAGGTGCCAGCACCAATGCGCCTCGAATTGAAAATTAAATAGCAGTCCTGCCGTGGTGCACCCTGTGGGTCAAAGTCCACGTCGTACCCCCAGGAAAGGGTGCGAAATTGCGCCTGCCGTACCACGTCAGCCATGGCAAAACTTCTATCCCAATAGCTGAGTTGCCCTATGCCTATGCCCATTTCTGCGGAAGGTTGAACGGGCGTGGGAGTGACAGGGGGCGTACTGACATTCCCGGGAAAAGTTGGATCGCTGATCACACTCACCCCGCCGCCCCCTCCGCCGCAGGAGGCACTGAGGAGCAGACCCGTAAGAGCGAATAAGCCAAAGAGGGCGCGTGTAAGCATCGTCAATAATAACCTTTGCGCGCGGGTGCTTCGTCTTTGTTCAGCACTACGCCAAGCAAATTGGCGCTACCCACATGGCGCATAGCCTCTTCGACTTCCTTTTGATTAGACATGCCACTGCCGACCACCATGAGCACGCAGTCAATGCGCGGCAGCACCGCTAACACATCGTCTGCCGCAAGCACGGGTGGCAGGTCAAATATGACAATGCGATCCTGGTAACGGTTGCGCAACTCCTCAATAATGCCCGCGACCCTGCTGGAAGAAAGCACTTCCGACGACTTGGGTACCGATCGGGCCGTGGGCAACACCACCAGGCGGGGCAGGCCGGGATTGACGAGCGCCTGCGGCACCTCAGCCTTGCCGGAGAGCACGTCATTGAAAGACAGCTGACGCTTCAAACCCAAATAGTTGGCGACCATGGGACGGCGCAGATCAAAATCCACCAACATGGCGGTGCGCTGGGTTTGATGGGCAATGCTGGTGGCGAGGTTGATGGCGACCACGGTTTTGCCGGACTCGAGCGTGGGCGAAGTAATGGCCAGGGTGCGCCAGCCATGCTCGTCCATTTTTTGCAGCACCTTGGTGCGCAGCACGTCGAATGCCCAATTGGCGTGATGGTTTTTGTTGAAGGCAACGATTCGATTTTTTTCCAGGTGTGCAGGGTCAAGGTTTACCACATCGGTGTAGAGATAATTTACCTCGATCTGCCCATTCAACGCCTGCGATTTTGCCTCTTGATCGACCACGGGGGCTGCGTCAGAAGAAACCCCAGCGGTCCCTTGTTTCTTTGCCTTTTCGATGGCTTGCTTGATACGCTCCATGATCTACACCACCTTAACTCAAGCGAAGCAACACCTTGGACAAAACCATGTCCAGGGGCATGTAAAGAAAATGCACCGCAAGAAGCGACAGTGGAACAATCACCGCCACCGCAATACCGACGCGCACCATTATTTTCCGCCGCTGCTGCAATTCTGCCGCCACTGTAATGTATGGAATGGTGACGATGGGCCGCTGCCCTACAATGGCGGCCACCGCCTCTACCCCACGCACACGGCCATTGAGTGTTTCCAGCAATATGACAACCCCGGCCGAACATGCGGCTGCAAGAAAAAACCCAAGGGCAATCATTTTTTTGCGATTTGGCTTAATCGGGACATCAGGCGCCAGCGGAGGTTCGAGCAGAGTGAATCGTTCAGCTTTTTGCTCATCCTCAAGATTTTCTGCCACTTGCGCAGACATTTGTTTGGATCGAATTTCCTCGTATTTGCGGCGCGCGGTTTCCTGATCACGCAGAAGGTCGGCCAACCCACGCTCCACTTGCGGCGCCTGCAACATCTGTCCTTCCAATTGACCAATTTTTCCGCGCAGGCTGGCTTGCTGCTTATCCAATAGGCTGATTTGCGAGCGCAAAAAAGCTACGCGTGATTCAAGTCGCGCCACCTGCAAGTCTGCTGCAGAATTTATTTCGCCACTCCCGCCTGAACCGACACCTTTTTCTTCCGCGACCGTTTTCTCCAAAACTTCAATTTTGCGCTTGAGTGCACGCACGTCGGGATGGTTTTCAGTATAAATTGCCGCAACACGTGCCAGATCGGCGCGCGCCTTCACCAATTCTTGCTGAGCATTTTGTGCCCCCGCGGAACCTGGTATGCCAATACCTGCCTTGGCACTTGCCAATTCGATCTCCAGTCCACGCAACTCATCTTGGGCAGCACGCTGGTCACGCTCCGTATCGCGCAACTCTGTTTCCATTCGCTGCACACTATTCATCGTAAGCGTCATATTGTCGGGCAATGCACCGCCATGCTGCATTTTATAGGTTGCTATCTGACTTTCTAATTTTTCAAGGTCAGCACGTAATTTATCGGCCTCTTGGGTCAAAAACGCAGTGGTTTGCGTGGCCCGCTCGGTGCGTACTTTGACATTTTCATCCAAAAAAAGTGTGACCAACTCATTGGCCACGCGCTGCGCCAAATCTGGACGCCGGTGTTCAAAGGAGACCTTGAAAGCAATGGTGGCACGCTGCCGCGCTTGCACGTTGGCATTCACCAATTCAACGCTAATGCGGCTGCGCATCTCATCCACTGCTTCAGAGGGGGTAAAAGTTAATCCAGCATCCGCAAAAAGCTCATATTTCTTTGCAATGCGAAAGAGATTGTCGCGCGTCATGACACGCTGCTTGATAACCTCGATACGCTCGTCGGCATAACTGGTAACCGTAGCCTGCACCAAATCCGTTGGGATCTGTTGGGACTCCACCATGATGGTACCTGTGGACTGGTACACCGGCGGCATCATAATGGCAACCACAACCGCCAAGGCAAAGACACCGCCAAATACGGCAATAATCAGTACGCCCCGCCGTCGCACAATACCAATGTAGTCGCGCAGAGAAAGCTGATAATCAGACTGCATGCTATTGAATTTTAAAAATCTGGATGGGTATAATTGAGGCCAATCCCCACCACATTGGCACCAGCATAGCCAGCGCGTTGATCCGCTGTCTTGCGCTGAACGTTAAAATTCAGGCGCCAGAAAGGTGAAATTTGAAACACATAGTTTGCCCCCATGCTATTCGTCCTGCCACCATTGTAGCCAGCATTTTTCGTTAGAGTGTAAAAAAAATCGATAGCAGTACGTTCTGCAACCTCGATGCGCGTTTGCAGCCGCAGAGAATTACTTACAGTCAGACCACCCGTTTGGCCACCCGCGACCGCACTGCGATTAAAACTAGCACCGCCACTCGCATAATCCCCTTTATAATTGACTTGCATTTTCCCCTGGAAATAATAACCCGCATCCAGGCCAGTGATTTTTATCTTTCCTGCCTGAACGCTCCAGTCGAATTTATCCGATAGGGCACCGATATATCCAAACATCAGCCCCAGGCTACTGGACGATCGAGCCAGAACAAAATTATTTGCAGATGGGGAATAATGGCCCCCTGAAAAAAAGACACTCAGCTTTTCGCTGGCTGCCAAATCGTAAGACACCCCCCCGTTTACCGATGCATTTCTGTAGGAAACCAAGGCATCGGTATCATAATCAACCCATTGCTGGTTGATTGCGCCACTCGCCATCCAGCGCTCCGTCAGGTATTTGCCAAAGTTTGCGCCTACGCTACGGTTGGTCTGGGTGCGGTCGGCAGTCACGGTGCCGGTTTGATCGAATTCGGTAGTGCGTGTCGATGCTTTTGAGTAATTGGCATTCAGCCCCCACGAAGAGGTGGGCGTTTCTTGCTGCCACTTTAGTTCGACGGATGGATCCTGGCGATTGGCGCTGACCTGGGTATTGTTGCTGCGCTCGAGATTAGCCCCCAACACCGCTGACCACTCGTTGGCGTCATCGACGTGGTAGGTGTAGCTGTATTGTGGCCTCAGGCGGTAGCGCACAGCGCTGCTCGCATTGCCTTGGGCTAACCGCGGGTTCGAGTCGAACTCGACCTCCGCGGGCATGGAAACCGACTGTTGCGCGGGCCCCGATGCACAAGCCAGCGGCACCTGCCCACACAGCAAGACCGCAAGAACGAATCCGGAGCGGCAGCGACGCACGTTGATCGACACCCTTAATTCTTCAGTTAAGGCACCAATATGGTGTCACCGGGCTGCAGCGTCACGTTGGTCGATAGCTCCGATCCTTTGAGCAAGTCGTTCAGGCGCACAGGCAGCAGTTGAACGCCGTTCTGCGGGGTCGCCCGCAATACCTTTACTGCATTGCCGTCGGCAAAGCGATCCAGGCCGCCCACCTGGCTCAGCGCCTGCAACACTGTGGTGTCGGGGGCATTGAGCACCACAGGGCCGGGTTTGAGCACCTTACCGATCACATACACCCGGTTGCCTTCAATGCCAGTGATGACGACGGAAACGACGGCATCGGGAATGAAGGGCTTGAGCTTGTCGGCTATGCGCCGCTCCACCTCTTCTGACCCCAGCCCCACCACCTCCACACGCCCGACAAGCGGGAAAGTAATGCTTCCGTCTGGCAACACCCGCACTTCTTTCAGCAAAGCCTCCTCCCGCCACACCGCCACCAGCAAGGTGTCGCCCGAATGGAGCTTGTACGGCACACTGTCCGCGTGCGCCCCTACGCTGGCGCACAGCAATGCCAAAGCCCAAAGACGGGCCACAAAACGCAGCACAGACATCGATCGCCCCTCAAGCAAAAATAATGAAATTCATTCTAGCAACAAAAAAAGGGGCTTGATGCCCCTTTTTCCCCTGTCCCAAATTTGTTCTTAGACTTTGCGGCGATTGGCAAGCCCCAGGAAACCCAGCAGGCCCGAGCCAAAAAGCAGCGCCGCACCTGGCAACGGCACCGCAGAAACGCGCGTGGTACCTGCACCTGCCGCAGGGAATGTGTTGTCCATATTAACAACGTCCATCCTCCACAATCCTGCAGACATTGCAGTAGAAAATTTTGTACCGGCAGCGAGCAGATCAAATTTGAAGGTTTCCATGAGATTTGCCGTATTTGTAAGCGTATAACTCATTTTCTGCTCTGCATCCTGGGGGGTAACAATCACATGCAGAAAAGTCACAAAGCCAGCGTTGGCCAGACTCAAATAATCTGTATCTAACGTTTTTGACCCGGCGAAATCACTGGTCACATCCACAGGCTCCCCCATATTTGTGACAGTGTACGTATCCGCGTGCGCGGCCGACGCAAGCAGCGCACCAAGGCAAAAAACGCCCGCACCTAGTAATTTGTTCAGTTTCATCATGCACCCCTCGGCAAAAAGTTGGTTGAAAAGTTGATGGCCTTAGCGTAAGCCTTCGCACCGACCACGCCAATGATCCGTAAGGACTATCGACCGAGGGAGGAGGATGCGGCGCGTCAGTAAGCGTTCTTGCCCGTAAAGGCGACCAGGGTGCGCAACAGGATGGAGAGATCTAGCCAAACAGACCAATGGTTGATGTATTCGATGTCCGATTCGATGCGCAGCGCCATCTGCTCCAGGTCGCGCGTCTCGCCGCGGAAGCCCCGCACCTGGGCCAGGCCGGTGATGCCGGGCTTGATGTTGTGGCGCGCCATGTAGTCACTGATGCGCTGGGAGTATTCGGCGTCGTGCTGCACTGCGTGGGGGCGCGGCCCCACCAGGGACATGTCGCCCGCGAGCACGTTGAAAATCTGCGGCAGCTCGTCAAGGCTGGTGCGCCGTATGAAGCGGCCTACGCGGGTGACGCGCGGGTCGTCTTTCTCGGCCTGCTTGAGGACTGCGCCTTCAGGCTGATGCACGTACATGCTGCGGAACTTCCAGATTCTGAAGGTTTTGCCGTTCCAGCCGTTGCGGGCCTGCCGGAAGAACACGGGGCCGGGGCTGTCGAGCTTCACGGCGAGCGAAATCACTAAAAGCAGCGGCGCAATGGCCAGCAGGATCAGGCTGGACAAGACCAGATCCTCCAGCGACTTGAGCGCCAGTCGAGTGCCCGTGAGGGGCGTTTCGGACAAAGCGATGACGGGCAGCCCCGCGATCTCGCGCACGCTGTGGTTGACCAACCGCAAGGAGAAAATATCGGGCACCCAGTGGATCGCCACGTGCTGCTCAAGCAGCTTGAAGTACAGACTCTCCAAAATCTCCGAGGCGTCCAGGGGAATGGCGAAATAAACGATGCTGACCTTGTGTTGCTCAATCAGCTTGGGCAACTGCTCCAGACGGCCCAACTGTTGCATGCGCCGGTTGACGGCTTGCGTTTCGGCCTCCGCGCTCTGCGCTTCATCCGCCTTGTCGTCGGACAAGGCGACACAGCCCACCACCTGCTGATTCAGCCAGGGGTTGTTGCTGATCTTTCCCTGCAGGTAGTTGGCCAGGCGCCCTGAGCCTACGATGATGACGCGCTCCGCCTGCAGCCGCTGCATGAAATTGACTTGCACCACCCAAACCAGCAGATGCAAAACCAACTGCGCCCCATAGCCGGCAACATACAGCTCGCCCACCACCAGCCGAGAGAATTGGCCGGCATTTTTGGTCAGGAAGCCAAGCAAGACCACGACCAAGAAGGTCAGAGACCAGGCATTGAACAGATTGAGCGCCTTGCGCGTGAAGTTCGCATTGCTGCGGTAGATACCGTAGTGGTCATAGACCACAGCCAACGTGCCCATGAGCAAAAGAACGAAGACGGTGTATTCCGCCGTCACAGTCCCTATGTGGCGCACGATGAGGAAGTAGGCGATGCCAAGCACTGCGACGCCGTCCAGCAAGGTCTGCAGCATGCGCGTCATGCTGTTGCGACGTTGGAGCAGGGAGCGTTGCGAACTGTACGAAAAACTCATGGGGCAAACGAAAATCTGTGGGCTTGATGCTTGTTGACAGCGCGCTTTGCCCGCGAACCTTGCCCGTTATAAGCAAAATGCATTCCGGCAAAGCGGGTTGAGGGTACGTCGGCCATGGTAAAGCCATGGTAGGGCCATGGGTCGAAGAGCTGGTGAACATGCCCAACCGCCTCAGCAACTGGGCCCACCCCGGTGCTCACCGCAACACGATATCGTACTGTTCGGGCCCGAGCGCGCTTTCGGCCTGCAGCGAGATCGGTTTGCCGATGAAGTCGGACAAGCCCGCGAGGTGCTGGCTTTCCTCGTCGAGAAAGAGCTCCACCACGCGCGGCGGCGCGACGACGCGGAACTCGCGCGGGTTGAACTGGCGCGCCTCGCGCAGGATTTCGCGCAGGATGTCGTAGCACACGCTGCGCGCGGTTTTCACGCTGCCGCGGCCCGCGCAGGCGGCGCAGGGCTCGCACAGCAGCTGCGCGAGCGACTCGCGCGTGCGCTTGCGCGTCATTTCGACCAGGCCCAGTTGTGAAAAGCCGCTCACCGTGGTTTTGACGCGGTCGCGCGCGAGCTGTTTGCGCAGCTCACCCAGCACGGCCTGCCGGTGGTCCTCGCGCACCATGTCGATGAAGTCCACGATCACGATGCCACCTAGGTTGCGCAGGCGCAGCTGGCGCGCGATGGCCTGCGCGGCCTCGAGATTGGTCTTGAAAATGGTGTCGTCGAAATTGCGCGCACCCACATAGCCGCCGGTGTTCACGTCGATAGTGGTGAGCGCCTCGGTCTGGTCGATGACGAGGTAGCCGCCCGACTTGAGATCGACGCGCCGCCCGAGCGCGCGCGCCACTTCGTCGTCGATCGCATAAAGGTCGAAGATGGGCCGCTCGCCCTTGTAGTGCTGCAGTTTGGCCGCGGCCGCGGGCATGAACTCGCGCCCGAAGGCGCGCAGGCGCTGGAATTGCTCGTGCGAGTCTATGCGTATGCTTTGCGTGTGCTCGCTCGCCAGGTCGCGCAGCACACGCTGCAGCAAGTCCAAGTCCTGGTGCAGCAGCGAGCGCGGCGGCTGCTCGAGCGCGGACGCCTTGATGCGCGCCCAGGTCTTGCGCAGGTAGGCGATGTCTTCGGCGAGCTCAGCGTCGCTCGCATCCTCTCCGTTGGTGCGCAGGATGAAGCCGCCTCCGCCGCCGCTCGCCTGGTCGCCCACGAGCGCCTGCAGGCGTGCACGCAGCGCATCGCGCTCGGCCGCGGGGATTTTTTGCGACACGCCCACGTGCTCGTCCTGCGGCAGAAACACCAGCAGCCGCCCCGCGATGCTGATCTGCGTCGAGAGGCGCGCGCCCTTGGTGCCTATCGGGTCCTTGATGACCTGCACCATCAGCGCCTGGCCTTCGAACACCTGCTTTTCGATCGGCAACTGCGCCTCGCCCTTGCGCACCCAGGGCACGGCATCGCCTTCGGCGGGGCGCTGCCAGACGTCGGCCACGTGCAAAAAGGCTGCGCGCTCGAGGCCGATGTCGATAAAGGCCGATTGCATGCCGGGCAGCACGCGCGAGACTTTGCCGAGGTAGATGTTGCCCACCAAGCCACGCTCGAGCGGGCGCTCGATATGCAGCTCCTGCACGGCGCCGCTTTCGACCACCGCGACGCGCGTCTCTTGTGGCGACCAGTTGATGAGGATGTCTTGTTGCATGGGGGGCGGAATGTTGTGAGGCAGTCATGATGCCTCAAAGCCTTCCGCCCCGGGCGGCAAGAGATCAATCCATTGGCGCCGGCATTGCGTGCATACCTTGCAGTAGTTGCGGCTGCAACGCCACCACGCCGCCGATGATGATGAGCGCGGGCGGACGCACCCGGTGCTGCTGCGCGAGCGCCGGCAATGTCTGCAGCGTGCCGGTGATGCAGCGCTGCGTGGGCAGCGAGGCCTGTTCGACCAGTGCCGCGGGCGTTTCGCCGGGCAGACCGTGGCGCAGCAGCTCGGCGCTGATGGTGGGCAGTGTGCCCATGCCCATGTAGATCACCACGGTCTGGCGCGGGCGCGCCAACAGCTCCCAATCGAGTGCCACCTCGTTGTCACCGCGCAGGTGGCCGCTGGCGAACACCAGCGTTGCAGCGTGGTCGCGGTGCGTGAGCGGGATTCCGGCGCAGGCGCCGGCACCCTGGGCCGCCGTAATGCCGGGCACCACCTCGAACGGGATGCCCGCTGCGGCCAGGGCCTGCGCCTCCTCGCCGCCACGGCCGAAGATAAAGCCGTCGCCGCCCTTGAGCCGCACCACCGGGCGGCCGCTGCGCGCCAGGCGCACCATCAGGTCGATGATGGACTCCTGCGGCAGCGTGTGGTGCGAGGACTCCTTGCCCACGTAGATCAGGTCGGCATCTTCGGCCACGTAACGCAGCACCTCTTTGCCGACGAGGTGGTCGTACAGCACCAGACGCGCGCCGCGCAGCGCCTTGACGGCGCGCAGCGTGAGCAGTTCGGGGTCGCCTGGCCCCGCGCCCACCAGCGTCACGCGCCCGGGGGCAACGGGGGCGCCTGCGCACTCCTCACGCGGCGGGGTGTGAAACCAGCGTGCGTCTTCGATGAAATTCATGACGGCCTTTCTTTGTCGGCATCGTGGCGGGGCGGTGTTGCAGCAACGCTGTACGCTGCGCATCCCAACGGCCCGGCTCATCCGCCGCCACCTGCACGCATTGTTCGGCGGCACGCCCGCGGGCGTCCTTGAACCAGTTCAAGGACAGCCAGGCCAGCCTACGGGACGATGCCCTTGCTCGCAAGAAGAGGGAATGGACAGCGACCTCGCGAGAAGTGCCCCAGCATCCGCAGGGGTCACATCCATGTGCTGATCCCTGACGCAGAGGACCCACAATGACCACGAAAAGAATTGCCAGGTTGGTCGCACTAGCGGCTGCCGCCCTGGCATCGGCCACCGCCATGGCCCAGAGCGGCAAAGCCGTCGAAGAAGCCGAAAAGAACTACCAGGCCGGCAGTTCGCCGTTAGCGGACGTGCCCATGTACCAGAGCACAAACCCCAAGGCGCCGGCGATGACGCAGGCCGAGTTCGAGCAAGCCCGCAAAATGTATTTTGAGCGCTGCGCGGGCTGCCACGGCGTGCTGCGCAAAGGCGCCACGGGCAAGCCGCTGACGCCGGACATCACCCTCAGCAAGGGCACAGACTACCTCAAGGTCTTCATCGCGTATGGCTCGCCTGCGGGCATGCCCAACTGGCAGACCAGCGGCGAGATGAGCGAGAAGGAAGTGGACCTGATGGCGCGCTACGTCCAGCAGGACCCTCCGACACCACCCGAGTTCAGCATGGCGGACATGAAGCAGACCTGGAAGATCATCGTCCCGCCGGAAAAGCGGCCGACGAAAAAGATGAACAACTACAACATCAGCAACATCTTCTCGACCACGCTGCGTGACACCGGCGAGGTGGCGCTGATCGACGGCGACACCAAGCAGATCATCAACATCGTCAAGACCGGCTATGCAGTGCACATCTCGCGCATGTCGGCCTCGGGGCGCTACCTGTTCGTGATCGGCCGCGACGCGAAGATCAACATGATCGACCTGTGGATGGAAAAGCCCGACAACGTGGCCGAGATCCGCATCGGCCTCGAAGCCCGCTCGGTGGACACCTCCAAGTTCAAGGGCTACGAAGACAAGTTCGCCATTGCGGGCAGCTACTGGCCGCCGCAGTACGTGATCATGAGGGGCGACACGCTGGAGCCGCTGAAGATCGTCTCCACGCGCGGCAACACCGTGGACAAGCAGGAGTACCACCCCGAGCCGCGCGTGGCCTCCATCGTCGCGTCGCACTACAAGCCCGAGTTCGTGGTGAACGTCAAGGAAACCGGCCAGACGCTGCTGGTCGATTACTCCGACCTCGACGCGCTGAAAGTGACGACCATAGGCACCGCGCGTTTCCTGCACGACGGTGGCTTGGACTCGACTGGCCGCTACTTCATGGTGGCCGCCAACCAGTCCAACAAGATCGCCGCTGTGGACCTCAAGGAAGGCAAGCTGACCAAGCTGATCGAAGTGGGCAAAATCCCGCACCCGGGCCGTGGCGCAAACTTCGTACACCCGAAATACGGCCCTGTGTGGTCCACGGGCCACTTGGGTGACGAGACCATTTCGCTGATCGGCACCGACCCCATCAAGCATAAGGAATATGCCTTCAAGAAGGTGGCCGAGCTCAAGGGCCAGGGTGGCGGGGCGCTCTTCATCAAGAGCCACCCCAAGAGCCAGCACCTTTACTCGGACACACCGCTGAACCCCGATCCGAAGATCTCGCAGTCGGTGGCGGTGTACGACATCAAGAACCTGGACAAGGGCTATACCGTGCTGCCCATCGCCGAGTGGGCCGACCTCAAGGACGACGGCGCCAAGCGTGTGGTGCAGCCGGAATTCAACAAGGCCGGCGACGAGGTCTGGTTCTCGGTATGGAGCGCCAAAAACAAGCAAAGCGCCATCGTCGTCGTGGACGACAAGACGCTCAAGCTCAAGGCCGTGATCAAGGACCCGCGCCTGATCACTCCCACGGGCCACTTCAACGTCTACAACACGCAGCACGACGTGTATTGACCTCCCATCCCCTGGGTGCGCGTGGCCCGGCCCTGTCGATGTCACCGCGCCCAGGGTGCAAGCCAAGCCGCCTCGTTGCGCTTTTTTGGAGATTCTCATGAAGCAGTTGATTCCCCTGCTGGTCGCCGTGGCCTCAGTCTGTGCCTCGGGCGCGGCGTTCGCGGATGCCGATGCCACGCTGAACAAGGCCGGATGCATGGCCTGCCATGCCAAGGACAAGAAGCTGGTCGGCCCATCGTTCAAGGATATCGCGGTCAAATACAAGGACCAGGATGCGTCGGCCAAGCTGTTCGACAAGGTGCGCAAGGGGGGCTCGGGCTCCTTCGGCCCGATTCCGATGTCGCCCAACGGCCCGGACAAGATCAGCGACACCGAGCTCAAAGAGGTGATCGCATCCATCCTCAAGTCCTGATCGGAGCAAGCCATGCCGGTGCGCGCTGCCATTGTCCTGTCCGCGCTGCTGCTCGGGCCCATGTTGGCCTCGGCGCAGACCGCGCCCGATGCCGCCCGCTCGCGCGAGCTGGTGCGCATGGTGCGGCAGGACTGTGGCTCGTGTCACGGCATGCGCCTGACGGGCGGCCTGGGCCCCGCGCTCACCCGCGAGGCCATGGCCGAACGGCCGCTGGACAGCCTGGTGGCCGTGATAGTCCACGGCCGGCCCGGCACCCCCATGCCGCCCTGGCAGGCCATGCTCAGCGAGCCCGAGGCCCGCTGGATCGCGCTGCAATTGCAGCAGGGCTTTCCTGAAGAACCGCACACACCATGAAACGCCGTGAATGGCTGGCCACCGTAGCCGCACTGCCTACTTTCGCCGCCCTCGGCGCCCTCGGCACACTGGCCGGCTGCGCCACGCCGGCGCTGCGCGGCACCGGCGACCTGGGCGTGGTGGTCGGCCGCGCCAATGGCACGCTCTACCTCGCAGATACCACGGCCCGCACCCTGATCGGCGAAGTGCCCGGGCTCGGCGACCTCTCCCACGCCTCGGTCGTGTTTTCGCGCGACGGGCGCTACGCCTATGTATTCGGCCGCGACGGTGGCCTGTCCATGATCGACCTGCTGGGCCAGCGTCTGGTGCGCCGCGTGATGCAGGCCGGCAATGCGATCGGCGGCGCGATCAGCGACGATGGCTCGCTGGTGGCGGCGCAAAATTACACGCCCGGCGGCATCAAGGTGTTCGATGCGCACACGCTGGAGTTGGTGGCCGACGTGCCTGCCGCCTATGCGCCGGGCAAGCTGTCCCGCGTGGTGGGCCTGGTCGATCTGCCGGGCCGGCGCTTTGCCTACAGCCTGTTTGACGCCGACGCGATCTGGATCACCGACTGTGCAGACCCGAAAAACCCCCACACGCAACGCTTCGACGGCATAGGACACCAGCCCTACGACGCGCTGGTCACACCCGACGGCCGCTACTACATCGCCGGGCTGTTCGGCGAGGACGGCCTCGCGCTGCTCGACCTCTGGGCCGACAAGCCGACGGTGCGCCGCATTCTCGGCGGCTACGGCAAGGGCCAGGCGCCGCTGCCGGTTTACAAAATGCCGCACCTGCGCGGCTGGGCCGTGGCCGGGCGGCGCGCTTACCTGCCCGCCATTGGTCGGCACGAGGTGCTCGTGGTCGATACCGAGACTTGGCAGGAAGTGGGCCGCATTCCGGTCGCAGGCCAGCCGGTGTTCGTGATGGCGCGGCCCGATGGCCGCCAGGTGTGGGTCAACTTCGCCGTGCCCGACTACCACCGCGTGCAGGTCATAGACACCCAAACCCGGCATATCGTGCAGACGCTCGCGCCGGGCAAGGCCGTGCTGCACATGGAATTCACGCCGCGCAGCGACACCGTCTGGATCAGCAGCCGCGACGACAACCGCGTCAGCGTGATCGACACGCGCAATTTCACCACCCTGGCGCGCCTTCAAGTACCCGCACCCAGCGGCATCTTCTTCACCGCGCGTGCCGCGCGCATGGGTTTTTGAGCCATGGACGCTTCCATCGACGCTCGCTGGCGCCTGCTCAACGACTGGCAGCACGACTTTCCGCTGTGCGCCGCCCCCTTCGGCGTGCTCGCCGATGCTACCGGCCTGGAGCGCAGCGTCGTGCTGCGCACCCTCGCCCAAGCGCAGCACGATGGGCGCATCAGCCGCATCGGCGGCGTGTTCGCCCATGGCGCGGGCGGCGATGCAGTGCTCGCGACGATGGCCGTGCCCGCTGCGCGGATAGAACCGGTGGCCGCGCTGGTGTCGGCCCATCCGGGCGTCAACCACAACTACCTGCGCGAGCACCGCTACAACCTCTGGTTCGTGATGACCGGTACCCACGCCGAGGCAGTGGAGGCAGGCGTGGCCGAGCTTGAGCGCGCGACAGGTTTGCCCGCGCTGCGCCTGCGCATGCTCAGGCCCTACCGCATCGACCTCGGCTTCGATCTGCGCGGCACCACGGCCCCGCGCCCGATGCGCCGTCCGGCAGGCAGCCCCACAGCCAACCCGGCTGCGCTCCCGTCCCCGCAACCGCTGCCCGCCGCGCTGTGGCCCCTGGCGCAGCGCGTGGAAGCAGGTCTGCCGCTCATCGAGCGGCCATTCGCGGCCTGGGGTCGCGAGACGGGCATGGACGAAGACGCCGTGACAGCGCAACTGCGGCGCTGGCTGGCCGAAGGCCGGCTGCAGCGCTTTGGCATCGTGGTGCGCCACCATGAGCTTGGCTTCGACGCCAACGCCATGACCGTTTTCGACGTCCCCGACGCGCTGGTGGACGTGTGCGGCCAGGCGCTGGCCGAGCAGGCGGGCGTGACCCTGGCCTACCGCCGCACGCGCGCCGACGGCTGGCCCTACAACCTGTACGCCATGGTGCACGGCAAGAACCGCAGCGCTGTGCTCGCCGTGATCGAGCGCGTAACGCAGGCCGCGGGCCTGGCACGCCATCCGCGCGCGGTGCTGTTTTCCACCCGGCGCTTCAAGCAGACCGGCGCGCGCCGTTTTCGCGGCTGGGCGGACGCCCCTGCTGCCGCCCCTATGCAGGAGGTGCCCCATGCCCTCGGACTATGACCTGCGCCTGATAGACCGGCTGCACGGTGGTTTTCCACTCTGCGACCGACCGTTTGCCGCCGTCGCCCAGCAGCTCGGCTGCAGCGAGGACACGCTGATCGACCGCCTGCAAGGCCTGCTGGCCCACGGCGACCTGACCCGCTTCGGCCCGCTGTTCCAGATCGAACGCGCCGGTGGCCGCTTCGTGCTGGCGGCCATGGCGGTGCCCGAAGACCGCTTCGCATCCGTGGCTGCGCAGCTGGGCGCGCTGCCCGAGATCGCCCACAACTACCGGCGCGAATCGGCCCACCCCGAGCAGCCCGGCGCCACGCCGCTGAACATGTGGTTCGTGATCGCCGTCGAATCGGCGGTGCAGATAGACCCGCTGATCGCGCGCATCGAAGCCATGACTGGTTTGCCGGTGTACGCCTTTCCGAAAGAGCGCGAGTTCTTCGTCGAACTGCGCCTGCCCCTGCTGCCCGGAGATCCCCATGGCGCTCGATGAACTGGACCGTCGCATCATCCAGGCCACGCAGTCGGGCCTGCCGCTGGTGCGCCGGCCCTACGAGGCCGTGGGCGCGGCCCTGGGCATCAGCGGCGAGCAGGTGTGCGCGCGTTTGCAGGCCATGCTCGACGCCGGCCTGATCCGCCGCATCGGCGCCGTGCCCAACCACTACCGCCTTGGCTTCACCGCCAACGGCATGAGCGTCTGGGACGTGGCCGACGAGCGCGTGGACGCGCTTGGCGACCGCGTGGGCCAGTTGCCCTTCGTGAGCCACTGCTACCGCCGGCCGCGCCGCCTGCCTGTGTGGCCGTACAACCTGTTCGCCATGCTGCACGGCCGCTCGCGCGCCGAGGTCGAGGCCCAGGCGCAGCAGGTGGCTGCACTGCTGGGCACGGCCTGCCGCGCGCACGACATCCTCTATTCGACCGCGATCCTCAAGAAGACCGGTCTGCGCATCTCCGAAAGCTGAAGAACCATGCTGCGCATCAGCCAATACCTGCGCGAGCTCGCGCAAGCCGAACAGACTGGGCAATGGCCCGCCCCCAGCCGCCGCGGCAGTGCAAGCCCGCCCGGCCCCGTCGTGATCTGGAACCTGATCCGCCCCTGCAATCTGACGTGCAAGCACTGCTATGCGCTCTCAGCCGACCACGACTACGCGGGTGAACTCTCGCGCGACGAGGTGTTTACCGTCATGGACGACCTCAAAGCCTTTGGCGTGCCGGTGCTCATCCTCTCGGGCGGCGAGCCGCTGATGCGCCCCGACCTGTTCGACATTGCCGCGCGCGCCAAGCACATGGGCTTTTACGTCGGCCTCTCAAGCAACGGGACGCTGATAGACCACGCGCTGGCCGACCGCATCGCCGCGCAGGGCTTCGACTACGTGGGCATCAGCCTCGATGGCCTGCGCGAAACGCATGACAAGTTCCGCCGGCTGGAGGGCGCCTTCGAGCGCAGCCTCGCGGCGCTGCGCCTGCTGCGCGCGCGCGGCGTCAAGGTCGGGCTGCGCTACACCATGACGGCGCTCAACGCGCACGACTTCGAACCGCTGCTCGACCTGATGCGCCAGGAGCAGGTGGACAAGTTCTACTTCTCGCACCTGAACTATGCCGGCCGCGGCAACATCCACCGCGGCAAGGACGCGCAGTTCCAGGCCACGCGCGCGGCGCTCGACCGCTTGTACGAGCGCGCCTGGCAGGCTGCCCGCGACGGGCGGGACGAGGAGTACGTGACCGGCAACAACGACGCCGATGGCCCCTACCTGCTGCAGTGGGTGGCGGCACGCTTTGCGCGCTGGGCCGAACCCCTGCGCGCACGCCTGCAGGCCTGGGGCGGCAACAGCAGCGGCGTGAACGTGGCCAACATCGACAACCTTGGCGAGGTGCACCCCGACACCATGTGGTGGCACTATGGTCTGGGCAATGTGCGCGCCCGCCCCTTCTCGCAGATCTGGAGGGACACGCGCGATCCGCTCATGGCCGGGCTCAAGCAGCGCCCGCGCCCGGTCGAAGGCCGCTGCGCGCAGTGCCAATACCTGGCAATTTGCAACGGCAACACCCGCACCCGTGCCCAGCAACTCACCGGCAACCCCTGGGCCGAAGATCCGGGCTGCTACCTGAGCGACGAGGAGATCGGCCTGCCGGCGGGCGCGGCAAGGGCTGCGCCACGGCGTGCGACCATCGTGCTGAAGGAAGTGAACCATGCGTGAACACGCCAGCGAACGGATGCTTCGGCTGTACCTGGCCGGCCTTGCCCGCGCTGCGCTGCTCGCCGGCCTGTGTGCCCTTGGTCTGAGTCCAGCAGGTGCGCAGACATCGTCGCCCACCGTCGATGCCAAGGCGCTGTACCAGCAGCACTGCGCCAGCTGCCACGGCACGCAGCGCACCGGCCTCATGGGCCCGGCGCTGCTGCCAGAAAGCCTGGAGCGCCTGCGCCCGGCCGAAGCGGCGCAAGTCATCGCCCAGGGCCGCCCGGCCACGCAGATGCCCGCCTTTGCCGAGCAGCTCGGCGCCGCCGAGATCGCAGCCCTGGCCGCGTACATTCGCACGCCGGTGCAACCCGCGCCGCGCTGGGGCGACGAGGACATCCGCGCCTCGCGCACCTTCACCGAAGCGCCCAAGGGCGAGCCGGCCCAACCCCTCTGGCATGCCGACCCGATGAACCTGTTCGTGGTCGTCGAGGGCGGTGACCACCACGTGAGCCTGGTCGATGGCGACCGTTTCGAAGTCATTGCGCGCTTTGCGAGCCGCTTCGCGCTGCACGGCGGGCCGAAGTTCTCGCCCGATGGCCGTTATGTGTATTTCGGCTCGCGCGACGGCTGGATCACCAAGTACGACCTGTGGCGCTTGCGCGTCGTGGCCGAGGTGCGCGCCGGCCTGAACATGCGCAACGTCGCGGTCAGCGGCGACGGTCGGTGGGTCATGGCCGCCAACTACCTGCCGCACACCCTGGCCCTGTTCGACGCCGACCTCCACCTGCGTCAGACCTACCGCGCCGCCACGCTGGACGGCAAGACGAGCTCGCGCGTCTCGGCCGTGTATGACGCCGCGCCGCGCAAGAGCTTCGTGGTCGCGCTCAAGGACATCCCCGAACTCTGGGAGATTTCCTACGACCCCAAGGCAGCGCCGATCTTCGACGGCTACGTGCACGACTACAAAATGGGCGAGGCCATTGCCAAGCCCGGTTTCCTTGGCGTGCGCCGCACGCCGCTGGAAGAACCGCTGGACGACTTCTTCTTCGACCAGAGCTACCGCAACGTGCTGGGCGCCACGCGCCCGAAGTCTGGCGACGGCGCAGCCACCGCGCAGGTGGTGAATCTCGACGCGCGCCGCAAGATCGCCGACCTGCCGATTGCCGGCATGCCGCACCTGGGCTCGGGCATCACTTTTGCCTGGAACGGCAGCACCGTGCTGGCCAGCCCCAACCTCAAGGGCGGTGCCATCGACGTGATCGACATGCAGACCTGGAAACCCGTCGCCACCATCCCCACGCCCGGGCCCGGCTTCTTCCTGCGCAGCCACGAAGCCACGCCCTACGCCTGGACCGACTCGATGATGAGCCCCACCGCCAAAGACACGCTGACCATCATCGACAAGGCCACGCTCAAGCCCGTTGCCACGGTGAAAGAGCCCGGCAAGACGCTCGCGCACATCGAATTCACCAAGGATGGCAAATACGCACTGGCCAGCGTGTGGGAACTGGACGGCGCCCTCATCGTCTATGACGCGGCGACCTTCAAGGAAGTCAAGCGCCTGCCCATGTGCAAACCCGTGGGCAAATACAACGTATGGAACAAGATCACACGCTCCGAGGGGACTTCGCATTGACTATGCCTGAGGAACCACGCCTCGCCGGCGACGGCATGGTCTGGTTGCTGGTGCTGGCCGAGCTGCTGACCTTCGGCCTGCTGTTCGCCTCGTTCGCGGTAGCGCGCTGGCGCGAGCCCGAGGTGTTTGCACAGGGGCAGGCCACGCTGAGCCTGCACACCGGCGCGCTCAACACCCTGCTGCTGGTCACGGCCAGCTGGGCCGCCGTGCGTGCGGTGCGTGCCTTCGAGGCCGACCGGGGCCGCACCGGAGCCCACTGGCTGCTGGCGGCGCTGGCCGCTGCTGTCGGCTTTTTGCTCGTCAAGTCGTTCGAATTCGCGGGCAAGGTGCAGGCCGGCTTCGACTGGGCCACCAACGCCTTCACGCTGCTCTACACCCTGCTCACCGGCTTTCACTACCTGCACGTGCTCGTGGGCGCCATCGTGTTCGCCGTGCTCTGGCACAAGGCGCGCAGCGGCGCCTACGGCCGCGCCAGCCACATGGCCCCGGCCTCGGGCGCGGTGTTCTGGCACATGGTGGATCTGCTGTGGATGGTGCTGTTCCCGCTGGTTTACGTCATCCGCTGAAGGAGCCCCCGCATGCGTTTCACCCGGGCCGACCTGACTTTTGCGCTGCTCGCGCTGGCCACGCTCGCCAGCTGGTGGCTGGGCGAAGGTGCCGCCGCCAAAGGCCAGCACCTGGGCACGGCTGCGACGCTCGCAGTGCTGGCACTGGCCGCCTGCAAAGGCGCGCTGATTGCGCTGGACTACATGGAACTGCGCCGCGCCCCTGCGCTGTGGCGGCGTGCAGTGCTGGGCTGGCTGGCCGTAGTGCTCGCGCTGATCGCCGTGTTTGGCGTGGTGCTCTGACGCGCCCTCAGCTTGTCCTGGTGGCGCATGACCATGCGCCCGTCGTCAAAATACGCGCTTTTCACGAGCTCCGGCAGCCAGGCGGCATCCAGCAGGCCTTCATGCGCGAGCTCATGCCACCCAATCGGGCACGGAAGTATCGGGCGCCGCCGCATGCTGGGCGGCAGACTGCAACAAAGTGAGGTAGAGCTTGAGCCTGTCATTGGCGACCCGAGCCGCCTTGACCCAGGTCGGCAGCAGCAACGACTGCTGCCCGAGCGAGGCCACGGCTTGTTCCTTGCGCATGGACGATTGCTGGCGATGTGGATGAAATGCGCTGAAGATGACATCCCGCTGTGGCATGGACATGACAAGCCATGCGGCCTCCGAAATTGGGGTCAGATTCCAATTTCGCCCGGAAAATTCCTATTATTTCAATAGCTGCATGTGCTTACCTCGCCAGCACAAACTGCCTAAATCGCATGAGACGCAACGATCCACGATGACTCTTGCGGCGGGCGCTTTCAACCCAGATTTTTCATGAGGACGCGGGATGATGGCGAAGCGGCTGGCGCGGCAGTTTGGTCGCTGGTGAGAAGTCCATGGCTGGTGCCATGGACGCCGAAGCAGCGGCCAAAATGACCGGCAGCCGTCCGCCAGCGCCCGCGTAGGTGCGTAGCACCGCCTAATGGACAATCTAGTGCAGTGTTCGACGCTATCTGCGACATAAAACCGCGTCTTTTCGGCCCGGGCCGCGTTACAAGTCCTCGCGATACCACCCAGTATCGCTGCGGTTTGCGCCTTGCCCAGACCAAAAATCCATCGGTTTTATTTGTCGCATCAAGCATCAAACACTGCACTAGGAGCCTGTCGGACTTTGGGCGTCGATAGCGAGAAGGCGCCCCGGCGAGGCCAGTTTTTGCCGGATTCGCAGCCCCATAGTGGTGCTATGGGGCAAGAAGACGGTAAAAATGGGCCGCTGCGGCGCATTCGCAGCCGACGATTCCAAAGTCCGACAGGCTCCTATTCACCCGGCAACTAAGTTTTGCTCTGCGGCATAGCTCACCCGCGGGTCCTCGAAGTAAGAACGCACCCGCTCAGGGTTATCGTGCAGCATCTGCATGTGTGTCTCGGTGGCCTGCCTGAGCTTG
>NZ_VMYE01000026.1 GCF_007655255.1 Extensimonas perlucida | reverse complement strand
GCGGGTCGAGTTAGCTTTCGCGGTCTGTAGCCATCAAAGGTTTTCGCGACCTCAGCCCTGGCGCAACTGCACTCCTATTGTGTCTTTCATGATCGGGGGTGTGTGAACTCCACTCATGAAAGTTAGCCGAAGAGACAGGCCCACGCAATGGTGGTGCTGAGCATGCCAAAGGCGCAGACCCCGGCCCATCCATGGGCAGTGAAGGCCCACCCGCATGCAGCAGCGCCGAAGGCCCCGCCAAGCAGCATCGTGCCCATGAACACGGTGTTCAGCCGGCTGCGCGCACCCGCATCCAATGCATAGACCATGGTCTGGTTCGCCACCTGGGCCGACTGCACGGCCACGTCGAGCAAGAAGATGCCGAGGACGAGTGCGGGGATCGATGAGCCCCCCAGGTACAGCACGGCAAATGCCATGGCGGTGCACACTGCGCCGGCACGAACGACTGCGCCGTGTCCGCGCCGGTCGGCAAAACGGCCAGCCGCCGGTGCAGCCAACGCGCCGCACACGCCAACCAGCGCGAACAGGCCGGCGGATACCGCGCCGAGCTGCAGCGGCGGCCGCTCCAGCCAGAGCGCGAACGTTGCCCAGAAGCCGATCGTGCTGGCAAACAGCAGGAACTGGACGGCCACAGCCTGGCGCAAGGAAGCGTGCTTGCGCACCAAATGCCACATCGACAGCAGCAATCGTCCATAGCCGAGATCGGAGGACGGTGGTACCACCGGCAGCGTCCATGCCAGCCGAAAGCCCAGTACCAGCATCAGTGCCGCAGAAAAACCGAAGACGGACCGCCAGCCCCAAAGCTCGGTCATCCAGCCGCTCACCACACGGGCCAGCAGGATGCCGATCAGGATGCCGCCCGTCACCACGCCGAGCACCTGCCCCTTGCGGTGGGAGGGCGCCAGGTGGATGGCCAAGGGAACCAGTTGCTGCGCCACGGTGGCGCACAAGCCCACGGCGAGGCTCGCCAGTGCCAATTGAACGAAGCCGGAGGACGCGGCTGCCAGCACCAAGGAGAGCACCAGCGCCGCCAGCGTTCGCAGGATGAGTGACTTGCGCTCCAGGCGGTCACCCAGTGGTGCCAGGAACAGCACGCCCAGGGCATTGCCCGCCTGGGTGAGCACGGGCAGCCAGGTCACGGTCCCCGCAGAGAGCGCGAACTCCCGGCTCAGTTCGCCGAGAAGCGGCTGGTTGTAGTGGCTGTTGGCCACGGATGCGCCCGCCGCCAGGGCAATGGTCCACAGCAGATGGGAGGGCAAGGCTGACGTGGCAGGCATCGGTGCGCCACGCGATGCATCGCCCGGGTGACCTGGGATATCGCTCATTCAAGGGGGCCGGCCGCATCAAGTCTCGGCTTGCGGACAAGCGCTCACCAGTTCGAGCGATCCGTTCCCGGCGGCACCGATGGTCGCGCGTAGCCGGCCGGTGTTCGCGCCAGTTGCGCGCTGGGGCGCACGGCGCGCAGCAGGCCGAAGCCGGAGACTTCGTCGGCGAGCCAGGGGCTGAGGTCCGGCCTGCCAGCCCGCAGGCCCTCTTCGATGCGCCCCAGCCCGCGCAGCCAGTGCCCGGTCTGCGCCAGCGACACCTGCACGTGCCAGCTTCCCCCTTCGCGCGACTGTCGCCACAGCGCGGCGGCGGCGCCGAAAGCCATCAGGAAGCCGCTGGCCTGGTCGAGGATCTGCATCGGCAGCGCGCGCGGCTTGCCGTCGCCCGCCGCCTCGCCCTCGGCGTGGTTGAAACCCATCGCCGTCTGCACCAACGAATCGAAACCGCGCCGACCGGCCCAGGGCCCTTGCGTGCCGTAGGCGGTCAGCGACACGGCGACGATGCCGGGCCGGCGCGCGGCCAGGGCCTCGGGCGAGAAGCCGAGCGCGGCCAGGCCTCCGGGCCGGTACCCCTGTGAGAACACGTGGGCGTCTTCCACGAGCCGCCACAGTGCTTCGCGTCCGGCCTCGCTGCGCAGGTCGATGTGCGCCGAGCGCTTGCCGCGGCTGGTTTCGGCAATGGCGGCGATGTTGGGCAGGTTTGGTGAATTGACCAGCATCACGTCCGCGCCGAACGACGCCATCGCCCGCCCACCGACGGGTCCGGCCAGGATGCGCGTGAGGTCGAGCACGCGCAGGCCGGCGAGCGGCCGCTCATCGGCCGCCAAGTGCGGCAGTGCGCGCGGTGGCGCATCGGCGATTCGGGTGATAGTCATCAGGGGTTGCGAGGCCACCGCCTGACCCTGGGGCGTGGCATCCCACTCGGCGAAGCTGCGCAACGCCGTGGCCACCAGTGCGTGGTCGGCCGCGGCCTGCTCGAAGTCCAGCGCCTTCCAACCCCGCAGGGCCTGCTCGGCGTCGGCGCGTGTGGCAGTTGCGGGGTCCAGGCCCAGCAGGCGCAGTGCGCCATCGCGGTGGTGCGGGAAGTTGGTGTGGACACGCACGTGGCCATCGGCGCAGCGGTACAGGCCGGCGAACGGGTCCCACAGCTCGGGCTCCTGGCCGTCGAGCGTGAACCAGCCGGTGCATTCGGCGGCGGCGTGGGCCATGTCCACGGCGACACGCTGGCGCGGAGCGCCCCGCGCATGGCCCAGTTCGCAGGCGGCGAGCGCGGCCGCGGCAATGCTGGCCTGCGCGGCGGTGCCGACGGCGAAGGACGAGGGAAACACCGGGTCGCGGCCCGCCAGCGCGATCCCGGCCAGCGCCTGCGGCGGCAGCCCGCCCAGCGACCAGAGCGCGGTCAGTGCATCGAGTGGATTCATCGAATGGACTCCTCACAGAAAGTTCGCCAACTGAATCGACACGCTACCCCGTCGGCCGAGTCGGGTTGGCAGATCCAGGCGGGCGGCAGGGTCGGCGCCGCGTTGTCCGCAAACGCAGCGGAGCGCGGAAAGCGGCATCGCCCGCCATTGGCGATGCCGGGGAGCGCCGTGTTCGCACAGGCGTGGGCGTCACGCGCCCGCTGCAAGCGATCCATCATGCGCCCGCCTTCAGCCCGAAGTACGCAGAGAGCGCCAGGCCGGTCGCCACGATCGTCCAACGCAGCGCCAGCGGCGGAATCCAGCGCGCCAACCGAGCGCCGGCATAGCCCCCCACGATCGCGCCCAGCAGGACCGCACTGCCTTGCGCCCAGGCGATGGACCCGGTGGCGACGAAGAGCATCACCGCGGCACTGGTCACGACGGTAGCCATCGCATTCTTGACGGCGTTGGCCTCCTGGACATCGCGCACACCCAGCAAGGTCAGGATCGCCATCAGCATGATGCCCAGGCCGGCGCCGAAGTAGCCGCCATAGAGTGCGGTCAGGAACTCCGCCCCCGCAGCCGCCAGGTGCGGCACCTGACCGCGAGCATGCCGCTCGATGGCCTGGCGCAGCCAGGGCCCCAGGGCGAACAGAACGGTCGCGACGAGGATCAGCCACGGCACCAGACGGCTGAACTGTGCATCTCCGGTGAACACCAACAGTGCGGCGCCCACCAGCGAACCGGCACCGACCACGGGCAGGCTGCGCCGCAACGCGGCGCGGTGGCGCCCGAGTTCGCTGCGATAGCCGAGCAGACTGCTCGCATGCCCCGGCCAGATCGACACCGCGCTGGTGGCGTTGGCCACCACGGGTGGTACGCCGGCAGCCAGCAGCGCGGGAAAGGTGAAGAATGTGCCGCCGCCGGCCACCGCATTGCAGATGCCGCCGATCATGCCGGCACCGGCCAGCAGCAGGAAGGTTCCGATGTCCATGCCGCTCGCACCTCAGCTCGTCGGCCTGGACAGGGCCAGACGCAGGCCAAACCCCATCAGTGCCAGGCCGGTGAGCGCATCGAGCGAGCGCATCACCGTGGGCCGGCGCAGCCAGCGTGCCAGGGGCCGCGTGGCCAGCACCAGTGCGGCGAACCAGAGCAGTCCCATCGCGGCGTGGATGCCGGCCAACAGCACGCTGAACGCGACCACCGGCACATCGGCGGGAACGAACTGTGGCAGGAGGCTCACGTAGAACACCCCGACCTTGGGATTGAGCAGATTCGTCAGCAGACCGCGCAGGAACCAGCGCTCGCCACGCACGAGCGGCGGATCGTCTGCGGGCAGCGTCGGCCGGCTCTTGAGCGCGCCAGAGATCAGCTTCCAGCCGAGCCAGAGCAGATAGGCCGCGCCCGCGATCTGCAGCAGGGTGTAGGCGAGTCGGGAGACCGCGAGCACCGCGCCGAGCCCGAGGGCCGCGATCAGCCCCCAGATCAGCACGCCGGTCACGATGCCGCCGCCCGCCCTCATCGCCTTGCGCCCCCCTTCCACAGCGGCCGTGCGAAGTACCAGCGCCGTGTCCAGGCCGGGGGTCAAGGTGAGCAGCAGCGCCGTCAGCGTGAAGCCCAGGATCGCAGTCGATGCATCCATTGGGGGATCTCCGTCAGAGCACAGACAAGTCCAGTGACTCGCTGTACGTCGTCGATTCGATGGTCTTGACGATGGCCTGGCCGCAGATCACTGCGCCACGCGCCGCGTCGTAGGTCAGGCTCGGCGCGCCATACAGCTCCCAGCCGCTGTTCAGGGCCGCGGTGACGCGGTGGCAGAACGCCGCGTCGTCGATGCCGGTCAGGTAGCGGTACGCGCGCATGCTCATGCTCCCGGTCGATTCGATGCCGGCATCTGGACGCGCAGCCCCGCTCCGAATGCCTGCAGCAGATGCCAGCCGGTGTCCCAGTCGCCCACGCCGCTGGCGGCATTGATATGCCCGAGGGCGCCGACTTCCAAGCATCCCGCTGCCCAACCCATGGCCATGCGCCGGGCGTGCTCCGGCGAGCCATAGGGGTCGTCGCTGCTGGCGACCACCAGTGCGGGAAACGGCAGGGGTTCGGTCGGTGGCGGGCCGAACTCGCTCGCCTCGCCTGGAAACGCCGGTGCGCCGGGGTCAGGGACGGCAACCAGGAAGGCGCCCCGGACCTGGGCGATCCGATGCTGGATGTCTTCTCCGATTCCCGGCCGCGATGCCCAGTGCGCGACGAGCAGGCACGAAAGGCTGTGTGCGACCAAGACGACGGGCGCACCGCACTCGTCGATAGCCGCATCGAGTGCCTGCAGCCAGTCGGCCAGGTCCGGCCTGTCCCAGTCGGCAGGCTGGAATCGCCGGCCATGCTCCTGGCGCGACGCCCAGCGCGTCTGCCAATGCTCCGGCCCGGAATTGCCGATACCGGGAAGCATCAAGAGGCGAACGGTCTGAAGGTGGCTCATGGTGGCGTGCGCGGATATCCGGGGTGAGGTTGTCTGGCTGGAAACCTTAAGACCGATGCGTCGAATTGCCGAGTGAGAAGGTCTCAGCAAGCGTCGAGAAAAGCTCAATGGTCAGCTCGAATGGCCTTGGCTATCGTCGAAGTGCACTTCCTTCACAACCGACGAAGAAGCCCCCGAGTTCGCCATGTCCGATATCCCGCTCCTGATTTCCTACGTCCTGGCGGCCTGGCTGTCCATCCTTACGCCCGGCCCGGCCATCCTGCTGGCGATGCGCAATGGCGCTCGCCAGGGCGTGGTCGCGAGCCTGTGGTCGACGCTGGGCAACATGTTGGGGTTGCTCGTGGTTTCCGCGGCGGCCGCGTGGGGCGTCGGCCTGTTCCTGCTTGCATCCGTCCACGCGATGACCGCACTGCGGCTGGCCGGCGCCGCCTACCTGGCGTACCTCGGTCTTCGCCTGCTTGTGCAGGGCAGACACACACGGCCGCCGGACGCCGGTGCCCATGACGCAGGGCCGGTGCAGGCCTTCGCGCTGGCGAAGGAAGGATTCCTGGTGGCGACATCCAATCCGAAGTCGATCCTCTTCTTCACCGCCTTCTTCCCCCAGTTCATCCGGGCCGACCAGGCGCTCATCCCTCAGTTCATGGGCCTGACCGCGATCTTCGTGATCCTCAGCGGCGCCACCTTGACCGGCTATGCCGCCATTGCAAGCCGGGTGCGGGGAGCATTGGGCACTTCCGTCTGGCGCCAGCGCTGCACGCGCCTGGCGGGCATCGGCTTCCTCGGATTCGCCGCATGGATTCTTTTGTGGAGACCGTCGAGCGGCGCCAAGGCCCTGGCCGCGTGATTCATTCCCGGCCACGCGCACGCAACCGAGCACAGGCGGTGCGACCGAACCTGGAGAAGCGATGAACAAATCCTTCCTGCAAGTCGATGTGTTCACGAGCCAGCCGCTCAGGGGCAACCCGGCTGCCGTCGTGTTCGATGCCGACGACCTCGATGCGCGGACCATGCAGCGGATCGCGCGCGAGATGAACCTGTCCGAGACGGTCTTCGTGCTGGCCCCGGAATCGCCCGACACCGACTATCGGGTGCGCATCTTCACGCCCTCCAGCGAGCTGCCGTTCGCGGGGCACCCCACCATCGCCACTGCGAGCGCGGTGCGTGCGCACCGTGGCGATCTGGTCGATGCAAGTCTGCTGCGGCAGGCCTGCGGCATCGGCATCGTGCCTGTCGAAGTCGTTCCGACCGAGGGCTCGCCGATCTACTGGATGACCCAGGCCAGCCCGCAGTTCCGCAACACGGCCATCGGTCCTGGGGAAATGTCGGCCCTGCTGGGCTGCGATGCGAACATGCTGGCCGCGATGCCGGTAGAAGTCGTCTCCACCGGCATCCCGTGGCTGATCGCCGAGCTGCGCAGCGTCGCCGCCCTGGCGTCGCTGCGTCCCAACCTGCCTCGCATCGCCGAACGCTGCCGCGCATCGGGTGCCGTCGGCGTGACCGTCTTTGCCGAGCACGAGGCCGACGCGCCGGTACGCTTGCGCCTGCGCACGTTTGCGCCAGGCGAAGGCGTGGCCGAGGATCCCGTCTGCGGGTCTGGAAACGGGTGTGTCGCGGCATTCCTGGCAAGGCACCGGCACGCATCGGCTCTCCAGGGTGGCTACCTTGCGGAGCAAGGCATCGAGATGGGACGCGACGGCCTGATCCATGTCGAATGGACCCGAAACGGCGACGAACTGACGGTGCGCGTCGGAGGCCAGGCCGTGACCGTCGCCAGCGGCACCCTGCATCTGTAGACGCGGCGGCACGTTCAGCCGCTCGGTCGCCCATGGCTTACCATGGCGCCTGCGCGGCGTCCCCGACGAAGGCCTGTGCTGCGACGAAGGCGGTTGCGCAGGGCTAGATCGGATCGACGGCGGGACTGTCGTCGCGCGAGAGCATGGCGCGTTCGATGAAGTGCTGCAGCGGTTCCGAGGGCTCGCTGTCCGGCCGCAACAGGTAGGTGGTCATGCATGCCGACGGGTCCGACAGGGGCCGCGCAATGATCTCGGGATGGCGGCAGACCGAAATCTGCGCCGCCGTGGCGAGACCCAGTCCGTAGCCCGCAGCCACCAGCGTCAACATCAATTCCAGTGTCGCGACCCGCTCGGCAATCCGGGGCTGGATGGCGGCCGTGCGGAGCAGCCGTTTGATCTGCCGGTACGCGCCCTCGCAAGCTTCCGGGTGGCACTTGATCAGGGGATAGCGCAGCAGTTCATCCAGAGGGACCTGCCTGAAGGCCAGCAAAGGATGGCGCGTCGGAATGGCCACCAGGATGGGATCGGACCAGACCGCCTCGCACAGGATGCCCTCTCCAGCCTCGTCAGACTGCGCAAACCCGGCATCGAAAGTGTCGTCGCGCAACCCGCGCACTTGCGATGCGAGCGGCGTCTCGAACAGGCGGATTTCCACATCGGGCTCCTCCTCCCGGCACAGGGCCAGGAGTGCCGCGAGGCGTGTCTGCGCGATACCGTCCGACAGCGCGAGGCGCAGCATGCCGCGATAGCCCGTGGCGGCGGCCCGGACGTTGGTTCGTGCCTGTTCCAGCACCGCGAACACGCGGCGGGCATCTTCCAGCAGCACCTGGCCCGCCCAGGTGAGCTGGGTGCCGCGCCGATTGCGCTCGAACAGCGTGGCGCCGAGGTCGGACTCCAGCTCCCGGATGGTGCGCGACAGCGGAGACTGCTCGATATGGAGCCGCACCGCCGCACGCGTGAAGTGCAGTTCCTCGGCCACTGCCACGAAACAGCGCAGGTGTCGCAGCTCCATCGCGCCACCTACGCGTACGTGAGGCCGGGAGCTTGATTCACGCGAGCGGCTCCTCGGGCGCCGTGCCGGACAGCAGCGCCGTGATCGGCAAGGGTTGGAACAACGGCTCACGGCCGAGGACCTTCAGACCGCCAGGACCGCTTTCGAGCAATCTGCGCTCTTCGCGCGCGACGAACAGTTCGGTGCGATAACCATCGCATTCGGGAAGTCGCTGTAGCAGGTCGCGGATCGCGTCACCCGCCCAGGGCGTATCGCTGTCGAACTGACCCAGCAGCCGGCCATGCCGGGAAATCACGAGGCGGTAGGCATTCATGGCCGGACGCTCCCGGCCATAGCGTGGATGGCCATTTCCTCCCAGCCCAGGCGCCGGGTGCGGGTCAGTTGCTCGGCGGTTTCGCCGCAGGCGCGCTCGACGGCCTGAGGCATCTCTATGCCAAGCAGGCAATGGCCGGTCAGGCGCGCGGCGAAGTAGTCGCCGGCCCCTTTCACCACGCAGGGCACGCGGGGATGCTCGAAGAGGCGCGATACCCCCTCTCGCGTCTCCAGCAGCGTCTGGACGACGGCGCTTTCAGGATCATCCTGGACACTGGTCACCACCACCCATTGGGTGGGGCCGCGCAACAGCGCACGGGCAGCCTCGCGGCAATCCGCCAGACCCTGCAGCGTTCTGCCGGTGACCTGTTCCAGCTCGAACCGATTGGGGACGAGGCCGTGGGCTTCTGGAATCAGCAGCGTGCGCCAGGCCTCGGCCATGCCAGCCGCCGCATACACGCCTTGGTCGTAGTCGCCAATGACCGGATCCAGGTGCAGGCGCAGTTGCGGGTGGCGCTCGCGCATCGTCGACCACCAGGATGCGAGGATCCGTGCCTGCGACGGCGCGCCGAGGAAGCCGACCTGCACAACGCGAGCGCACGCGGGGATGCCGCGCGCCTCCAGGTCATCCAACCAGCCAGCGAACCACGCGTCGGGCACCGCACCGCCATGGACCGAGGGATAGTGCGGGGTGTTGCTGAGCAGCGCGGTCGGCACCGCGGTCGTAAGCAGCCCGCAGGCTTCCAACGCGGGAATCGCCGCGTTGTTGCCGACCCGCCCGTAGACCACCTGGGACTGGATGCTGATGACATCGATGGGCACAGGTTGGGTCACCGTCATTCAGGACGCCCCCCCGTGTCCTGCTGCCGGTCCAGCCACGCGCCGATCGTGCGGTGGGCCGCAGCCTTCAGCGTTGCCCCATGCCGCTCGGCATCCGCGCGCAGCGTGCGCGGATCGACGCCGGCCTGGCCCAGCTCGCAGCAATGGCCGACCAGCCAGCGTTCGATTCGGCTGGCATCGGCTTCCAGGTGGAACTGCAGACCCAGCACCCGGTTGCCGACCGCGTAGGCCTGCTGCACGCAGCTTTCGGTGCTCGCCAGCAGTTCACTGCCCTCAGGCAGCTCGAAGCGGTCGCCGTGCCAATGCAGCACCGGCACGCCGGCCAGCGGTGCCAGCACCGAGCGGCGGCCCGCATCCGTCAGCGTCAGCGCGCCGAAGCCGATCTCCTTGAAGCCCATGGGGGCGACGGCGGCGCCGAGCAGGCGCGCGATCAATTGCGCGCCCAAACAAATGCCGAGCAGCGGCCGGCCGCTGGCCAAGCGCCGTTCGAGCAGACGCAGTTCGTCGGCAAGAAAGGGATAGGCCCGCTCGTCGAAGGCGCCGATCGGCCCACCCAGTGCAATGAGAAGATCGCTTGCCGCGGCCTCCTCACCGGCCAGGTCGTCCGTCGCGGGGTCGAGGTAGCGCACGTCGAATCCACGCTCGCGCAGCAGCGGTTCGAGCGTGCCGAGGTCTTCGAAATGGATGTGGCGCAGGGCCAGGGCGGTCTTCATGCGGTCTGCTCCGATGCGGTCGATGTCGCAGCCCGGTCGTCGTCGGGCCAGTAATGGCTGTCCGGCGTCGCGCGAGCGCCAAAGATGGCCTGGCCGACGCGCACGACGGTGGCGCCTTCCTCAATGGCCAGCTCGAAGTCGCCGGACATCCCCATCGACAGTTCGTCCATGCCGATGCCCGCCGGCGCCTCCTGGCGCAGCCGATCACGCAGTTCGCGCAACAGCACGAAGCAGGGACGGACCCGCGCCGGATCGGCCGACAGCAGCGCCAGTGTCATCAGGCCTCGCACGCGCAGGGTGGAGAAGCCCGGCAGCGCCCGGACGAAGCCGGCCACCTCGGAAGGCGGCAAGCCGAACTTGCTGGCCTCGCCCGAGGTGTTGACCTGCACGAACACATCCAGTGCGCGCCCTTCGGCTTGCAGGCGACGGTCCAGCGCCTCCGCCACACGCAGGCTGTCCAGGGCCTGGAACTCGCTGGCGAAGCGTGCCACGACCTTGGCCTTGTTGGTCTGCAGGTGGCCGATGACCGACCAGCGCAGGTCGGCGAGATCCACCATCGCTTCGGCCTTGCGCTGCGCCTCCTGCACCTTGTTCTCACCCAGGTCGCGGCAGCCGGCGGCGTAAGCCAGACGGATGCGCTCCTCCGGCACGGTCTTGCTGACCGGCAGCAGGCGCACATCGGACGGATCGCGTCCCGCGCGGGAGCAGGCATCGGCGATGCGCCGATGCACCGCCGCCAGATTGCGCCGAAAGTCCTCGACGCTGTGTGCGGTGGGCCAGGGATGCGTCTGCGCGTTCATGGACAAGGGGTTCTCCGTGCTGCTAACATTGTCATAGGACAAAATATACATTGTCACGGGACAAACGGGAATGGCAGAAAAGACCGCGTCGGACATCTTTGAGCGCATTCGCCGCGAGGCACATGCGGGCCAGCTTGCCGCGGGCCAGACACTGCCGTCCGTGCGCGAGATGGCCGATCAACTGGGCGTCAACCGCAACACGGTCGCCGCCGCGTACCGGAAGCTGGTGGCCGCAGGCATTGCCGAGACGCTGGGGCGCAACGGAACGGTGATCCGGCCAGCGGCGCGTCTCGGTGAGCAGGAGGGCCTGCAGCCCGGCTCGGCGCTGGCGGATCTGGCCAGCGGCAATCCGGACCCGGCCTGGCTGCCCGATCCATTGCAGGCGCTGGCAGCCAGCGGCTACCGGCCCGCGCTGTATGGCCAGCCTGTACTCGACCCAGCACTCGAACGGCTGGCGCGGCAGTGGTTCGGAGCGGATCTCCGGGAGGGTGACGGTCTGGTGCTGGCGCATGGTGCGGTCGATGCGATCGAGCGTCTGTTGGCTGCCTACCTCGTCGCCGGCGACAAGGTGGCGGTGGAGGACCCGTGCTTCCTCGGCAGCCTCAACATCCTGCACAGCACGGGCCTGGCAGCGGTGCCCGTGGCCATGGATGCGCACGGCATGCGCCCGCAGGCGCTGGAAGCGGCGCTGGCCAATGGCGCCCAGGCGGTGCTGTGCACACCAAGGGCGCAAAACCCCACCGGCTGCGGCCTGAGCGAGCAGCGCGCCCGCGAACTGCGCCGCGTGCTCGCCCGCCATCCGCACGTGCTGGTGATCGAGGACGACCACTTCGCCTTGCTGGCCGAGACGCCGTACTTCTCTATCGCGCCCGCGGCCACCACGCGGCGGGCGCTGGTGCGCTCCGTGTCCAAGGGCTTCGGCCCGGACCTGCGGCTGGCCTTCATCGCTACCGATGCGGGGACCGCCGCAAGGCTCGGCATGCGACTGGCTCCCGGCACGACCTGGGTCAGCCACCTGCTGCAGGCGGCCGTGCGCGGCCTGCTCGGATCCGACGCGGCCACGGCGCGCCTGCATGCGGCCAAGACCGCCTACGCCATGCGTCGCAAGGCCCTGATCGATGCACTCGGCGCCGTGGGCATCGCCGCCTGGCAGCCCTGCGACGGGTTCAATGTGTGGATTCCGTTGCCGGAAGACCGTGACGTTCACCGCACCGCGCAAAGCCTCGCACGCTGCGGCTGGGCCGTGCGAACCGGCGATGCCTTCGCGATCGCGCCCGCGGCCCCCGCGCTGCGAGTCACGGTCTCGACGCTCGAACCCGGGGAGGCGGCGCGCTTTGCCGCGCAACTGCGCGACTGTCTGGGGCGTGTATGAAGCCAGTCTGCATGGCATCGTGCCTGTCCTCTCGCGGGTCCGTCTGCGTACCGGTCCATGGCGCGCTACGGCGCCTGCAAGGCGGAGGCGACGCGAGCGGGCCACGGGCGCCGTTCCAACAAGCCGGTCTCCCGTTCCCGCAGCGTCCGGCCGACCTGGCTCGCCTCGGTCACGGACGCGCGAAAGTCCCGGATCAGTTGTCGCGTCACCGGCCCCACGGGCCATTCGGTGGTCGCCGCATCCTCGACCAGCGCCACCACCGGCTGCAGTTCGACCGAGGTGCCGGCGGTGAATACCTCGGAGGCGGCGCGCAGTTCGTCCAGCGTCACGGTCCGCTCCTCGACCCGCAGCCCGCGCTGGCGCGCCAGTCCCATCACGTGCCGCTTGGTGATGCCGTCGAGGAAGCAGGTCGGCAATGGGGTCACCAGCACCCCGTCATGGACCATCAACAGGTTGGTTGCCGTGGTCTCGGCGACCCGGCCTTCGCTGTCGAGCAGCAGTGCGTCGTCGCAGCCCGCCGCTGCGGCGGCATGGCGCGCAAGGGTACCGATCATGTACAGCCCCGAGCACTTGGCCGCGGTGGGTGCGGTGTCAGGACGGGGACGCCGCCAACTCGCCAGCTGCAGCCGGATGCCTTCCTCGGCGCGGCCCTGGGACGCCGCCGTGGGCCAGTCCCAGGCCGCGATCGCCACGTGGATGCGGGCGCGCGGCGAAGCGATGGAAACACTCTCCGCGCCGCGCCAGGCCACCGGGCGGATGTAGGCGTCGTCGAGCTGGTTGGCCCACAGCACCGCCTCGATGGCCTGTGTCAGTTCGCCTTGCGACCACGGCAGGTGGTAGTCCAGCAGCGCGGCGGACTGCTGGAAGCGTTCCAGGTGAGGCGCATTGAGGAAGACATGACCGCCATAGGCGCGCATGCCCTCGAAGACGGCCCCGCCCATATGCAGCGCATGCGTGAGCACGTGCAGGCGCGCCTCGCGCCAGGGCAGCAGCTCGCCATCGAGCCAGATCAGGCCATCGCGATCGTCAAGGGAATTGAGCATGGTGCGCACCGCTGTACAGGTTGTCGATGGCGTAAGTGTGCGGCCGGTTCGCCGTCGGCACGAGTGAGCAAATCTCAGACGATGCTGAGTTTTGGTCCTCGTGTCGGCGAGCGTGGAGACGACGATTTCCGGTTTAATGAGTCCATGAACGACCAATGACTTCCAGGAGGGTGAATCCCCCATGCGCATCCCTGTCCCGTTGAATGCCTTGCGCGCCTTCGAGGCTGCGGCGCGCCATCTCTCGATCAAGGACGCGGCCCTGGAACTGGCGGTCACCCCCTCGGCGGTCAGCCACCAGTTGCGCACGCTGGAGGACATGCTCGGCGTCGAACTGCTGCGCCGCATCGGTACGCGGCTGGAATTGACCAGCGCCGGCCGCCGGCTGGCACCTAGCCTCAACGAGGGTTTCGCCCTGATCGCCGAGGGCGTGAGCAGCTTGCGCGAGGAGCGGCGCGACGGGCCCCTGCGCGTGAACATGCTGCCGACCTTCGCGACCAACTGGCTGTCGCCCCGCCTGAGCCTGTATCCGTTCGAGCGGCGCGGCTTCTCGCTGGACATCTCCACCACGCAGGACGACGTGGATCTGGCCGCCGGCGTGGCCGATGCCGGCATCTGGTATGGCGACGGCCAGTGGGCCGGCCTGCAGGCCGACCTGTTGTTCGAGGCCACCATCGATCTGTACGCGCGCCCGGGCTTTGCCACCGGCTCGCGCCGGGAACGCCTCAAGCAGGTCGCGCGCGCCAACCTGTTCGTGTCGCGGCATTGCCTCAGCTGGCGGCGCTGGATGGACAGCCTGCCCGGTGGACCGTTCGAGCCGGCTGTCGTAACCCGCGTGGACTCGGGCGGCCTGACGATGCAGGCGGCCGCCGATGGGGCCGGCGTGTCGATCGCCGTCTGCGAACTGGCCGAGAGTGCCGTCCGGCTCGGACGCCTGGCCTCGGTCTTCGACCACCCTGTGAGCGCGGGCGTCGGCTTCTGGCTCGTCTATCCCGAGGCGCTATCCGAAGATCGACGGCTGGATAACCTGCGCGGCTGGCTGCGCGAGCAATGTCAGTCGGAAAGCGGAACTCGGAACCCAGAAGCGCGGACAGCATAGACACGTATGAGTAACGCATATCCAAAAGACCAGAAAGCACCGCCGGATGACGATGTGACGCTTCGACGGCTCGTTGCCCATGACGCCGTTGCACTTGCCTCCCTGCTGGCCGCCTATGGCGACGAAATGCGCCACGAGCAAGGCGCCGGGGCGAATGCACTGGCCCGTGCCAATGCCTTGATCGCCGATCCGATCGTGGAAGTGCTGGGTGGCTTTCTCGGCGACGAGCTCGTCGCCTTCGCAGTGTTCTTCGATCTGCCCGAGGCGATCTCCGGAGGGCGGTCGGGTCAGCTCGACGACCTGTACGTCCTGCCCGCCGCGCGCGGGAAACGACTCGCTCAGCGGCTCATCGCGGCCATCGCCGATATCGGTCGATCACGCGCCTGGATCCATCTGCGCTGGCTGGTCCCCGAGGACAACCCCGACGCCATCCGGGCCTACGCGCGCTTCGCCGAACCCGCCGGCTGGAAGAGCTACGTGCTTTGGCTGGCCGGTAGCGAGCGGTGGTAAAGCCATGAACAACCTGCAGCAGGTCGATTGGTCGCGCCTTCCGCAGCCGGAGGATGATGGCGGCGCCCGCCACCTGACGGGCATGCGCCTGCCCACGCTTGAACTGGCATCGACGGATGGTGGCCGTGTCGATCCTTCGCGCCTGCGCGGACGCACGGTGCTTTATCTCTTCCCGATGACGGGCCGGCCAGATGTCGCACTGCCTCCAGGCTGGGACGAGATTCCAGGAGCACGGGGCTGCACCCCGCAATCCTGTGCCTTCAGGGATCATTTCGCCGAACTGAAGTCCTTGGGCGCCGCCCAGTTGTTCGGCGTGTCCACGCAGGACACCGCGTACCAATGTGAGGCGGTGGCGCGCCTGCACCTGCCTTTCCCGTTGCTGTCCGACCATCGCCTTTCATTCGCAACCGCGCTCGGTCTGCCGGTCTTCGAGGTGCAAGGCCTGGCGCTGCTCAAGCGACTGACCCTGATTGCGCGCGATGGCGTGATCGAGCATGTGTTCTATCCTGTGTTCCCGCCGGACCGGAATGCCGACGATGTCGTCGCGTGGTTGAGGCAACAGCCAGCCACTTGACCTTGGCCAGTCAGCGACACGATCAGCGCTCATGGTCGTGCGAAGTTCTCGTCAGGTCCCGCTCACCCGCAGAAGGACCACTGCTCCAACCACACCCACAGCAGTTCCATCGACAGCCAGGCGCGGAACACCAGCACGCCCGCAGCCAGCAGCACAGCCAGCGGTGCCCAACGTTTCAACCATTCGCGGCCTTGCCTCATGAAGTCGCCAACCGTGGATCGGCGCGAACGATGGTCCTGTCGTCGATCGGCCAGTGCAGAACCGTCGCCAGCAGGCCCAGCGCAATCGCCAGCAGCCAGATGCTCAGGTACGACCCAGTAGCCTCGAACATGCGGCCACCAAGCCAGACACCGAAGAATGATCCCAACTGGTGGCCGAAGAAGACGAAACCGAACAATGTGGTGATGTAGCGCACGCCGAAGATCTGAGACACCAGGCCATTGGTCAGCGGAACCGTCCCGAGCCAGAGGAACCCCATCACTGCAGCGAACAGGTAAACGCCCCATGTGCTGAGCGGCAGCAGGACGAACAGGGCCATCGCCACCGTGCGCGCCAGGTACAGGCCTGCAAGCAGGTACTTCCTGCGCAGCGTGCCACCCCAAAGCCCCAGCAGGTAGGTGCCGGCCACATTGGTCAGCGCAATGATCGCCAGCGCGGCGACGGCATCGGTGGCGGCCAGGCCCCGGTCCAGCAGGTAGGCTGGGAGGTGCGTGGCGATGAAGGCGAGTTGGAAGCCACAGGCCAGGAAGCCCAGGTTCAGCAGCCAGAAGCCGCGGTGGCGGAAGGCTTCACCGATCGCCGCCTTCATCGACAGCTCCGTGCCGACCACCGCGTTCGAGATGCTTGCGTCGCGCATCGGGAACGCCAGCGGCAGCAGCAACGCCATGACCACTGACAGAATCAGCAGCGCACCCGTCCAGGCCCAACCGCCGATCAAGGCCTGCGCAACCGGGACCATGGCGAACTGCCCGAGGCCACCGATGGCGCCGGCCAGCCCCAGTGCCCAACTGCGGCGCTCAGCCTGCACGAGGCGGCTGAGCGCGCCGTAGATCGCACCGAATGCCGTGCCCGACAGCGCGATGCCGACGCACACGCCAGCGCCCAGAACAAAGGCCACGTGGCTGTGCGCCTGAACCATGAAGAAAAGCCCCAGCGCATAGAACACGAGCCCGCCCGCGATGACCTTGGCCGAACCGTAGCGGTCGGCAATCATCCCGGTGAAGGGTTGGGCGAGACCCCAGGTCAGGTTCTGCACCGCCATCGCGAAACCGAACATTTCGCGCGACCAACCGCGATCCATCGTCACCGGCAGCAGAAACAAGCCTTGCACGTGCCGCACACCGAGGGCCAAACCCATGATCAGTCCGCCGGCCAGGATCGGAATCCAGAGCGATCGGCGCTCGTTTGCCGATGCTGTCGAGGGGGCGAGGTTCGTGTTCATGTCGTGGCTCCCGCTGCTTGCGGATCGTCCGCAGGTCGATGCTTCAGTACGCCGAGGGGGCGGGTTGGTGGCTCGCCGGTACGCAACCAGTCCAGCGCCAGGGGCCACAGCGCCTCGCGGAAGCGCTCGTGGAAGAAGGCGAAATGGCCGATTTCGGCCTGCTCGATGGCCGCGGGAGCCAAGCGCAGGTGATGACGCTCGCTGCCGGTGTAGTAATCCAGCAGGCGGTCCAGCGCCGGGACCGTGCCGAACGGATCGTCCTCGATGCCCAGCGCCAGGATCGGTGCGCGCACCTGGCCGAAGCGCCGTGCCAGCATTTCGGCTTCGGGCTCGCCTTCCAGTGTCTCCCGACCTCGGCGCACCGTGCCCTCGAAGCGGGGACCCATGCGTGCCCAGTCCAGTGCCACGCCCTTGGGCGTGTCCTCCATCCATCCCAGGCGCTTGGCTGGCACGTAGCCAAGCACCCGCGCCAGCAGCGGCATGGCCACGTGCCAGCGCAGGAACATGGCGCGGCGTGCGGCGGGCGCATAGTCGCGCCAGTAGGCGTACTGCGCCCCCATGGTGAAGATGCGCCGCACGCGGTGTGCGGACGCGGCCAGCCCGATCACGAAGCCCCCAGCGGAGTGGCCGACCACGTCGATCGGCTGGCCGGGGAATCGCCAGGCGAGGTACTGCAGCACACCCTCGAAATCGTGCTGCCCCCAGTCGATCCAGTCGGCCTGCAGCCGACGCAGCCCACGGTGTCGCGATTCGCCGATGCCGCGGTAGTCGTAGGTCACCACGTCCCATCCGTGGCTGTGGAGCCAGTCGGCAAAGCGCGCGTAGTACCGGCAGCGCACCGAGGTGGCCGCGTTGATGACTGCGACCGGATGCGGGCGTCGTGGATCACAGGGGCGGCGCCAGGCAAATCCACCCAGGGCATAGCCGTCGGCGGCGCGAATGTCGATGGGCTCAGCCATTCACAGCGAGACCCTGGACCAGCAGCACCACGGCCTGTGCGCCGGCTTTGCGATCCTGAGCAATGCGTTGGTACTCGTCCGATTCCGCCCAGTCATGGAAGGCGGCTTCGTCGGGAAAGGACATGAGCACGAGCTTCTGGTACGGCCAGGTGCCTTCGATGGTGCGAGGCTGCTCGTCCGCGGCCAGCAGACGTCCCCGGTGGTGGCGGAACACCTCCATGAAGCGGGCCTGGTAGCGGTCGTAGGCGGTCCGGTCGTGGATGGTGAGTTGAGCAATGGCGAAAACGGTCATGACGCAGGCTCCTCGTCCCGATGGCGATCCGGTTTGGCGGCCGAGGCCGATTCGATGCGGTCGCCCTGTGTGCTGGGGCTGGAGAACACCAGAAAATTCACGTCCTCGTCGCCACCATTGGCGGCAATGTGGCGAGTGCCGGCCGGGACATGCACGCCTTGACCGGCTTCCAGCAACACGTCCTGGTCGGGCGTGCTCAGGCACAGGTGGCCACCGAGCACGTAGAAAAACTGGTGAGCCCTGGCGTGCCAGTGGGGTGCCTCGGCGCCGCCTGCGGGCATCCATTCCTGCCGCACCTGCATGTGTTGCAGTTCCAGCAGTCGCCAGCCCAGGCAGACCCCACCCCAGTCATAGCGGTTGCCGTCGTCGGGCCGGACGGCGCGCAGCCGCGCCGTCATGGCGTGCCCTCCTCGGCGGGGACGCCGTGCAGGGCCTCGCCTTGGACCTGCCGTCCATTCTCGAAACGCATGATCTCGCACATGCGCGTGCGCTTGCCGCCAGCCTGCGCCACGTAATGGACGACGACGGTCTGCGCCTCGACGTCGCAGATGGCCGAGATGAGTTCGAACCGCAGGTCCGGCCTGTCGGCGAGCGCGGCCAGCCAGTAGCGGCGCAGCGCGTCCTTGCCTTGTACCCGCGTGCCACCGGTATAGGGCTGCGCCAGCGCGCTCACGAACAGTGCATCGTCGGCATAGGCCGCCAGCACCGCCGGCACGTCGCGGCGGTTCCAATCGTCGATCCAGGCCAGCGCATGGGCCCGGAGTTGATCATGAGAGAGTGTCGTCATGGCATCACATCCAGAAGAGAAGAACGGTCAGGGCGGCCAGGGTCGCCATGGCACGATTGACCACGCGAGCGACGGCGCGGTCGCGCAGCCAGGGCCGCAGGCCGGCGCCGAAGGCGGCCCAGACCAGCATGCAGGGCAGTCCGATGGCGGCGAACACCAGGCTGACCACCAGCAGGCGCAGTGCGTAGCCTTCGCCCGGCGGCAGGAAGGTGGACACCACCGTCACCGAGATCAGCCAGGCCTTCGGATTGACGAACTGGAAGGCCAGCGCCTGCATGAAGCCGATGGGCCGGCCGGCCTCGGTCTCCTCCAACTCGGCCGCGCGCCACAGGCGCGCGGCCAGCCAGAGCAGGTAGAGGCTGCCCACGACCTTCAATGCGACCTGCAGGCGCGGTTCAAGGGCGAACACCGCACCGAGGCCGGCGCCGGTGATCCCGAGTTGCACCATCACGCCCGCAGGGATGCCCAGCAGGTGCGGCCAGGTTCGACCCAGGCCGAAGAGCAGGCCCGAGGACATCAGCATCACGTTGTTGGGACCGGGCGTGATCGACATGACGAAGGCGTAGACGATCAGCGCCACGAGGGCGGTGTGTTCCATGGGAGTTCGCTGGGACGGGGAGTACCGGGGCGTTGAGGGAAAGACGAGGCCCGTCCGCGAATTGATTCTGGGCCGGGCATGGCGTCGGCTCCAGCGAGAAATTTTCAGTCCCACCTGAGATATTCGCGCTTGGCCGCAAGCGTCATCGCGCAGCAGACTTCGCAGGTACTGCCCGGCGCTGCCGAATCGATGACGGCCCGGCACTTCGGGCGGTTCCTCGCAGGAGAACCCATGTCTTCCGATTTCATTCGATGCGCGTCGCACCCAGACGGCTATGCCGAGTTGGTCATCGACCGGCCGGCAGCCCGCAACGCCCTGTGCCGCTCACTGACCGATGCGATGGCCGCGCACCTCGACAGGCTGGCGACCGACGCCGCCGTGCGGGTGGTCCTGCTGCGCGCCGAAGGCGAACACTTCGCGGCCGGTGCCGATCTCAAGGAAATGCTGGGCATCAGCGCGGAGCAGGCGCGGGCCACTGACTTCGCCGGTTGCTGCGCGCCGCTGGGCACGTTCCCCAAGCCCGTGGTGGCGCTGGTGCAGGGCTTCGCGCTCGGCGGCGGCTGCGAACTGGTCGAGATGTGCGACATCGTGCTGGCGGCCGAGAACGCCGTGTTCGGCCACCCGGAGGTTCGCGTCGGCACCATGCCCGGCGCGGGCGGCACGCAGCGCCTGCCGCGCCTGCTCGGCATGGCCAAGGCGCTGGACCTGCTGCTGACCGGGCGCCGCATGGACGCCCGCGAGGCCGAACGCAGCGGGCTGGTCTCGCGCATCGTGCCCCCCGATCACCTGCTCGAAGAGGGCCGCCGGCTCGCCGCCGACATGGCGTCGCTGTCGGGCGAGGTGCTGGTCCTGATCAAGCAGGCCGCGCGTGCCAGCGCCAGCCTGCCCATGGATGAAGGACTACGCCGCGAGCGGGCCGCCTTCCACCACACCCTTTCGCTGCCCGACCACGAGGAAGGCATGCGTGCATTCCTGGAGAAGCGGCCACCTCGATTCAACCCCCTCTCCACTGCAAAGGAACCTTAGAACGATGACCCAAGCCGCCCCATCCTTGCCGCTCGATCCCCAGGTCGAGCGAATCGTCCGCGACAGCTTCGCCCGCCAGGGCCTGATGCACCACCTGGGCGCCGAACTGCACGAGGTTGCGCGCGGGCGGGTCAGCATCCGGTTGCCGTTCCGCGAAACCCTCACCCAGCAGCATGGCTACTTCCATGCCGGCGGCACCAGCGCCATCGCCGACTCGGCCGGTGGCTACGCGGGCTTCACGCTGTTTCCACCGGACAGCTCCGTGCTGACCGTCGAGTTCAAGATCAACCTGCTCGCCCCCGCGCAGGGCGACTACCTTGAAGCGGTCGGTACGGTGGTGCGCTCCGGACGCACCCTGACCATCTGCCAGCTCGAAGTCTTCGGCGTCACCGAGCAGGGACGGGCCCAGGTGGCGCTCGGCCAGCAAACCCTGATCTGCCTGCAGGGCAAGCAGGATCGATGACGTTTCCGGTGTCCGCGCAAGGATGCGCCCGGCGGCCAGTACCGCCATTCATGAAGGAGAACCCATGACCTCAACCTCGACCCAAACCCTCGGGACCCTCGACACAACCCGCTGGCTGCGCGGACAGTCCACCGCGACCAAGGTGCTGGCGGTGCTGTTCGGCACCCTGGTGCTCACCGCGTCGTCCCACGTCAGCGTGCCCATGGTGCCGGTGCCGATGACCATGCAGACGCTGGCCGTCACGCTGGTCGGCGCACTGTACGGCTGGCGCCTGGGTGGCCTGACGATCCTCGTCTGGCTGGCCCAGGGCGCGCTCGGGTTGCCGGTGTTCGCCGGTGGCACGGGAGGCCTGGCGCGCTTCCTGGGACCGACGGGTGGCTACCTGCTGGCCTTTCCCGTGGCCGGCGCGCTGACCGGCTGGCTGGTCGAGCGCGGCTGGCATGGCGGGCGCGTCGTGATGGCCTTCGCGGCGATGCTGATCGGCAACGCCCTGTGCCTGCTGCTCGGCGGCGCCTGGCTGGCCGCGATGGTCGGCGTGCAGAAAGCCATCTCCGTGGGCGTCGCCCCCTTCGTCCTCGGCGGCGTGCTCAAGTCGGTGCTTGGTGCAGCGCTGCTCAAGGCCATCGACAGCGGTACCCGCAAGGCGGCGCTCCGATGACGCGCGTCCCGGGCCGGCCCGGTACATCACGATGAACGCCCTCGATGCGGAGCAGGCGCGGCGCTTTGCGCTGACGTGGCTGCCCGCCTGGACCGGCAACGATCCTCAGCGGCTGGCTGCCTTCTATTCGGAGGATGCCTTCTATCTCGACCCTGCCGTACCCCAAGGGCTGCGGGGAAAGCCCGCGTTGCTGGGCTATTTCGAGCGCCTGTTGGCGCGCAATCCGGCGTGGGTCTGGACGCAGGTCGAGGGCATCCCCATGGAGGATGGCTTCCTCAACAAATGGCGCGCGGACATCCCGGTCGGCGGTGAGGTGTTGACCGTGGTCGGCGTGTGCCTGGTGCAACTGGACGGTCAAGGAAAGATTCGCCGCAACGAGGTCTATTTCGACCGCTCCGAGCTACTGGCAAGAATTGCCGCAGCTATCGAGCCGCAGAACAGCGAATGAACCGGCAGGGCGGGAAGTGTTGCCGCCTTGACAATCATGCTATCTCGCTCGACGCTCGGTCAGAGCGGCATCGCTTTTCGGTGATTCGGATGCCTTGGGTCCAACAGTTTCTTCTGACGCGACCAAGTCCAGAGCCGACAGCAGCGCATCGCCCTCGACCGGACCGTGCAGCAGCAGCGATTTCCCGGTCAGGCCGTCGTCAAGCCGCACGGTGGGCGTGGCGTTGATGCCGCTGCGCAGGGCCTCGTCGGCCTGGGCGCGGACGATGGCTGCGGGGCGGTCGCTGTCCAGGCAGGTCCGCATGGCGGTCGTCAGCCCTCGCCAGGCCTGATCGGTGGGCAACCCCTGGCCATCGCCGCGGGTGTTTTGGTAGAGCCAGGCGATGGCACCGAAGAAGGCCTCGTGGCCTTGCGCTTCGCCTGCGCACTCGGCCACGCGGGCCAGCCGACTCGCCTCGGGATCGTGCATCGCCAGCGGCAGGTGATGCCACCGCAGGCTGGCCTCGGGATGGGCATCGATCCAGGCCATCAGGGTCGGGTAGTAGGCCTTGCAGAACGGACACTCCAGGTCGGCGTACAGCGTCAGCGTGAAGCGAGCATCGGCTGGGCCGTGACGCCAGGGTGGGCCGGCCGGATGCGCCTGCGCGGCCTCAGGCCCCGTGCGTGGTGCCGGCGCACCGGGCGTGCGGTACAGGAGCCAGCCCAGCAGGCCGACTACAAGGATGCCGGCGACCACCCAGGGCAGCCGTGGCAGGCGCCCAGCGCGCTTGCGAATGGCCTGGGATCGGCTCGGCAAGGTGGTTTGCTTCGAGGACATGACGCGCTCCGGTCATTTCGGCAGGGACAGCGGCGGTGATGCGATGCCACGCGCCTGGTCGATCTTTTCGGCCACCTTGAAGGCGGCATCCAGTTCGCCGATGCCGTACTGGCGCATGAGCTGGTAGCGCTCGGCTTTTTCTTCCGGTTCGGTCTGCGCAAGGGCCAGATAGAGGCTGGGCGGCACGGCGCGGAACAGCACTTCCATCGACTTGGACAGGATGACGCCCTCGCTGAACTTGCCCGCCTCCTTGCGCGCGGAAAGCATCAGCGCCTTCTGCGCGGGCGAAAGTTCGCGGAACCGGGCGATCTTCTCCACCTCGTCGGGCGGCATCGACAGGCAGATCCACCACTCGATCATGTTGAGCATGGGCTCGGCGGCCTTGGGCAGGTCGTCGATGTTCTGCGTCGCCAGCCAGTACCACGCACCGAGCTTGCGCCACATCTTGGTGATCTTGACCACGTAGGGCGCGAGCAGAGGGTTCTTGGTGATGATGTGGCCTTCGTCGGTGACGTTGATGATCGGCCGGCCCAGGAACTGGTCGCGCTCGGCGATATTGTTCACCGTGTTGATCAGCGAGATGTAGGCAATGGAGAGCTGCGCGTTGTAGCCCTCGCGCGCGAAGGTGGCCAGATCCACGATGGTGATGTCCGCCTCGGGCCAGGGCGTGCCCGGACGGTCGAACATCTCGCCGTCTGCGCCCTGGCAGAGCATGTCCATCGCATCGGCCATCTCCAGCAGCCGCGCGCGCCGGGCATCCGGCAGGTTGGCGTCGCGGGCGCGTTCGCGCAGCGCGTCGCGCACGTCGCGGGTCAGCACCGTGCGCGCCTGTGCCACGCAGCGCTGGGCGGCATCCAGGATGCACTGGCGAATCAGGCTGCGGTCGGCGCGCGTCATGCGTGCTTCTTCCTTGTCCTCGCCGCCGGTGATCATCAGTCGGGCGGTGATTTCGAGTTCGCCGAGCACGTCCCGCTGGTCATCCCCGTCGTCGGCCGGATGGGTGTCGCCGTCCTCGTCCAGAGCGTCGGCGTCCAGCGTCTGCACCTGGCCCGGTGTATCGACCAGTCGCCAGGCATCGGCGAATGGCGCCAGGCTTACGCCCGCGCCGGGTGCCAGCTTCACGCGATGCACGCTCAGGCCCAGCCGAGCGGCGAAGTCACCGAACAGGCCAAAGCTGTTGCCGGCCTCGACGATGAACAACCTGGGCCGGTAGATCGCCGTGACCTGGTTGAGGATGTTGTTCAGCGTGGCGCTCTTGCCGGAGCCGGTCGGGCCGAAGAGGAACAGGTGGGCGTTCATCTGCCGGTCGAGCCGGTTCAGCGGATCGAAGGTGATCGTGCCGCCGCCCCGGTTGAAGAAGGTGATGCCTGGATGGCCGGTGCCCTGGCTGCGCCCCCACACCGGCGCCAGATTGGCCGCGTGCTGCGCGAACATCAGTTGCGTGTACCACTGCCGCTTGTCCGCCGCCGGGTCGAACAGACAGGGCAGCCAGCGCAGGTAGGTGTTGAGCGGGGCCACCTCGTCCTCTTCGCGCACCGGCTGCAGGCCCGCATTGAGCATGACATTGACCAGTTGCAGGCTGCGGGCGTCGAGCTGCGCCATGTCGCGGCCGCGCAGGTAGAACGCCAGCGTGCCCCGGTACAGCTTGTGCGCGCTGCCGATGAGGCCGCGGGCCTGCTGCACGTCCTGGCGTGCCTGTTCGCTGGCGAGCGTCTCGCCAACCGCCTTGCGGGCCAGGTGGTTGAGGTGCGCCTCCAGCACATCCTGCGGCGTGGCGACCAGAGTCAGGCACATCACCGTGTCCTCAGGCATCTGGTCGAACAGCGCGTTCATCGCATCGCCGCCCTTGCGCGTCTCGCCGGTCACGTGTCCGGTCGCGGGCGGCGAGCGCAGGCGGTCCATGACGATGGCCCGGTGCGGCATGCCGTCGAAGAACCACAGGCCGCGGGCGACATCCGAGCGCGGTTGACCGAAGAACAGGCGTTGTGCGAAGTCGCCGCTGGCCAGTTCGATCTCACCTTCTTCCCGTTCCTCCGGGTAGCGGGCGAGCGCGTAGAAACGTTCCCGGTCTTCGGCCGTGCTGCCCAGCGCGCCGGGATTCGGGTTGAACCAACGCAGCAGCCAGTCGTGAATGTCCGCCGCGCCGAGGCGCCGGGCCTTGACGCCGGCATTCGCCAGGCCGCCGACCAGGCGGTCGCAAATCGTCGCCAGGGCCTGCTCGGGCGATTGCCCCCGCCGGGCCGATGCGGCGTCCGGGGTGCGGCGATAAACCACCATGCGCACGCGCCGGGTCTGGCCGCGCCACGGCAGGCGTGTGACCGTGGTGTCCTCGAACAGGCCGCCCGGCTTCGCGATCGCGCGCAGGTGCTGCCCGAAGAAGCGCAGATAGAACTCGCTGAACGCGCTGCCCTGCGCGCGTGGATGCAGGTACGCCCCCAGCGTGCGCAGGTAGTGGTCCCAATCGGCTTCGTCCTGCGCGTAGATCTGCACCACCCACGGGTTCTCGTCCAGTTCGTCGAAGGAGTCCTGCAGCGCATTCTCCAGGGCATCGCGGGCCTGCCAGAGCCAGGCGGTCTCGCGCCCTTCGGTACCGATCGGCTGCAACTCGAAGAACGCCGCCACCGATTGGCCATCTTCGAGCAGCATGCTCTTCGTGGCCGGCAGGTACTCGACCCAGGGCAGCAGGTCGGCGAAGGACGGCGCCACGTCGTAGAGCGCCGCGTGGTCGGCCTGCGTCGCGGGTCGCCGATGATGCCGCCCAGGGGCGGCGCCAGGTGCGTCGATGCCGTGCGCGGCGAGGCGGTCGACATGCCGCGTCCAGGCGTCCGGCTCGATGTCGGCCTGGACTGGCCTGGGGGCCGGACGACGCGGCCACGGCAGTCGCCAGCCCATCAGTAGTCCTCCAGCCGCTCGCCGGGCATCGCGTACTGCACGCGCTGGTAGAGCGGGAAGACGGTGCTGTAGCCGGGCACCGGTACTGGGTCGGTGCCGGCCAGGTGCGGAAAGACGTACATCACCAGATCGGGGTTCGGCAGTCGATGGAACTGTCGCTGGATCTCGTTCGCTGCCGTGCGGGTATAGGCCGCGTTCCGGGCGGGCGCCGCGAGGGTGTCAGCGTCGGCCAGCGGGCGGCGCAGGTCCTGGCGTGCGTCGAGCAGCAGGCGGCCGGCCTGGCCGCCGCTGTAGCCGCCAGTCTCGTGCTGCCAGATGTCCAGCATGGTGTGCTCGCCCCGGGGCAGCAGCTTTTCCGAGCTGGTGGCACAACCCGCGAGAACTGCGGCGGCGAGGAAGACAAGGGGGCGGTCAATCCAGGTCCGACGCATGCGCTTCTCCCATGAGGTGATTCACCCGGCGCCCCTTGGCGTCGTGGTCGATGGCGATCGGCTGCTCCAGGTGCACGGCCACCCTGGCGCCGGGCTGCACGTAGACCGCAGCGAAGGCCTGACCGTAGAGTTTGTTGACCCAGTCGGCCATGTCGCGCACGCCACCGGCCAAGATGCGGCCCATGGCCTCGTTGCCCGAAATGCCGACCGTGCCCAGCGAACCGTTGTTGTTGGCGACCACGGCCACGCTGCCGTTGTCGGAATTGATGAGCGAGGCGGCGCCTGCGCCTGCCGCGGTGATCAACGCCTGCGATCCCAGGTACTGCTGGGCATTGCTGCGGCGCTCGCCCGAGACGCACGGGATGCCGTAGGGATCGCTGATCCAGCCCAGGCCATCCAGCAGACTGGTGCTGTTCTGGCTTCGACTGCGCTTGCCGTCGTCCTCCGGCACCGTGCGGATGGTGCCGTCGCTAAACACGAAGGTGATGGAACGGATCTGCCCACGCACGCACGAGAGCGTCCAGTCGCCCGAGGCCGTGCCGCTCACCACCGCACCGGCCACGTCGGGAATCTCGATGCCGTTGCCCGCCAGGTTGTCGGCCCCGATCAGCACCTTGAAGGGAAACGGGTCGTTGACGGTGCCGTCGATGGGGATGCGACCGATCAACGCGGTCATGGCGACCGAGCCCATCAGCGTGGCGTTGGTGGGCAACGTATAGACCGCCTGGGTGGTGCCGCCAACGGCCTGCGCCGTCCTGTCGCTGACGGCCTCCGCCGCGGCCGAAAGCTCCGGCGAGGCCGGGCCGAAGCTGGAGGGAAAGGCGGGCAAGCGCAGGCTGCTCGAACCGCCCTTGGGATCGGGCCGGGCGTCATCCGGTTCGATCCAGCGCATGCCGCCATCCTTGAGCGGCAAGCCGTCATGCCCGTCCAGTCCAAGGCCGATCGGCAGGTCGGCGGCACCGCCCTTGCCGGACAGCCCGTCCAGGCGGCGCTGCAAGTCCTGCATCAGCCCTTGCGTCTGCTGCCGGTCGCTGGCGGCCTGGGTTCGCTCCTGCTCCAGGCGGCGGCGTTCGCTGTCGAGGGCGTTCTGGATGCGCTGGTCGATCGCACCCTCGCGGGTACGCAGGCGCTCGTTCTCCGCCTTGTGCTGGCGGTTGTCGCTCAGCGCGGTCTGCAGCTCGGTGCGGAGCTGCTTGACCTGCGCGACCAGGGTGGCGACGGTATCGCGCGGGGTGTCGCCCGCGATGCCGAGCGCCTTCATTTCTTCGGGAGTGAGCTGCCCCGGGACATCCTGCTTGCCAGGTGCAGCGTCACTGCCTGAGAACAACCTGGCACCGACGAACACCAGCAACAATGCCATCGGAATCAGCAGCCACTTCAACAGGGGATTACTCCTCATCGGACGTCCTCCCCGCAGCGGCGGCCGGCGGCAAGTTCGTGCCGGCATCGATGGGGCTGAGCACCGGCATCAGGGACTCGGCCAGGCCACGGCCGCGCGTGACCAGATAGACCACCGTGGTGTCGGTCGAAGCGCCCGCCGGCCCCAGGTCGGGATGCTGGAAGGTCGCGGCCACGAAGTCGCCTTGCAGCACCCTTGGATCGAGATCGATACGGTGAGGCGAGGTGTTGGTCAGGCGCACCGCGGTGACCCACTGGTCTTCGAGTCGCCAGGCCGCCAGCGCCCGCGCCTTGAGCGGCAGCGTTGGCAGCAGTGTGTCCAGCGCGAGCGGGCGCCGCAGCGGCACGCGCCCGATGCCGGCCACGGGCTCGACGGTGCGCAGCGGTGCGTAAAGGTTCTGCGCCGCGTAGCGCGTCAGGACAACGGCTACCGGCGTCTGCCGACGCCTGGCGGGTTGCGCTGCTTGGGTTGGACCGGCGGCAGTGTCACCGCTGGCCTCCGCGGCGGCGTCCTGCAGGACGATGCGTACAGGCTCCAGCGGCTGCTCGCCTTCCCCGGCGTCCGTGGCTGCGATGTCGACCAGCACGATGGCGCCGGATTCCACGTCCTGCAGTTGCAGCCGCGTCGGCGCGATGGCCTCGCTGGCGCGCAGGTAGATGGCTCCACCCGCACTCTGCACGCGCAGCCGCTCGCCCAGGCTCGGGGGCAGGCCGACACGCACGTTGCGGTCGATGAAGACCACGCGCTCCTGGCCGACGACCAGCGGGACGGCCAGCGGCAGCCGCTGCCAGCGCAGGATCTCGATGGCATGGCTGTCCGGCACCAGGCCGAAGCCGAGGGCCAGGCTCGCCACGATGGTGAAGACGTGGTGTTTCATGGGTTGCCTCCCTGCGAAAGGCCGCCGCCGGGCGTGCCGGACGGAGGCACTGCCGGCGACGGTGCCTCGATGCGCTGCGGCGCGCCGTCATAGCAGTCCAGCGCAAGGCCGAAGGGGTTGTGCTGGGGATCGACGTCCAGCCGCACCACTTTCAGCGGATAGCGCACCAGGGCCCGCTTGACCTGCTCGGCGCCGTAGTACTCGTCCGCGCTGACATCGAGCGTGACGATCCAGTCGCGGCTGGAAACCGTCTTTACCCGCATCGTGGGGTTGTCGCCAAAGCCGCGCCCCGGAATCTCGTAGATGCCGCGCACCCGCTGGCGCAATTCGCCACTGCTGCGCCGGTGCTCGTAGTCCTGGCGCAGGAAGGCCTGGCAGGCCGGTGTGAAATAGGCCGACAGCGCGTGGAGGTTGCGCGGGTAGTCCTGTTCGCCATCCGTCGGCCAACGTTGTACCTGCTGCCAGACGTAGAAGGCGAACGCATAGACATTCTCGGGCGGCACATCCCACCAGGCGCGGGTGCTGCCCGAGCGCAGATCGGGGGGCACGTGGATCGTCAGTTGCCTCGGCGCACTCCACCAGCCGAAACCGAGCAGCAGCGCCACCACGAACAACGCACCGGCGCCCAGGCGCAGCGTGCGCACATGGGCCTGCAGGTGATGGACTTCGTTCCTGAAACGGCTCATGAGGCGGCTGCTCCGCGTGAGCGCCGGGTGGTCCAGTACCCCGAACGCGTGATGAGACGGTGCCCACCGAGCCAGGACGCTGCCAGCGGATGGTGCAGCGCCAGGCGCCACTGCAGTTGCCGGTACAGCCAGGTGTCCGGGCGGCCGCGCTTCTGCCGGCGCAGGAAGCCGCCACCACCGAACACGCCAGCCGCCACGCCGGCCACGATCAGGGTCGGCACCATGGCGACGCTGTGCGTGGCCCAGGCCAGCGGCACGCCGGCGATGAACCCCGCCACCGCGGACAGACCGGCGCAGATCCAAAGTTCGTCGGCGGTCAGGCCCCTCACCACCACGGGCTGGCGGTTCAGCCTGTGCGGCAGGAAGGTCACCAACCCGTCACGCGCGATATCGTTCAAGGCAGCCATCGCCGCTCAGAGCACGCCGGTGGCCTTGGTCAGCAGCCAGATGCCGACCACCAGCAGGATCGCACCCACGGCCACGGTGAGACCGAACTGGCCCCAGGTGGCGCGGCCGGTATGGATTTCCGAGTAGCGTGTATAGGCGTGGTAGCACACGCCGACGAACATCGAGGCGACCACCAGCAGCGCGATCAGCAGCACGATGTCGTAGCCGTAGTTCTGCAGCGTCTGCATGATGCCGCTGCCCTGGCCGCGCGAGGGGTCCTCGATGGTCGGCAGGCCCTGCGCCCGGGCCGCCAATGGCAAACCCATCAGCATCAATGGCGCGAGGATGGTGGTGGCAACGCGATGGGGAATCGGATGGGTCTTCATGGCGGTAGGGCCTTTCGTGGTGGTCAGGACAGGAGGAAATAGGTCAGCACCAGGTACATCGCGACGAAGCGCACGACGACACCCAGGAACTGACGCTGGGACAGGCGCTGCTCGGCCCAGCCGGTGTAGGCGGTACACATGGCCCACACGCCCCACAGGAGCAGGACGGCGAACACCAGACCGAGCACCACCGTGGCCACGGCGGCGGGGGCGAAGCCGCCGTTGGCCTGGAAGGCGCTGACCTGGGCGGCGTTCATTGGGGTGCCTCCTGGTCGGAGGGCGGGCTGGACTGGCGGTAGTCACCGGACAGCTCGACCGAATCGCGCGGCTGGGCGCGCGGCGGCGTCAGGTAGTCCTGGATGCCCGCCCGGACGCGCTGAAGATCCTCACGCAGGCGGGCATGGTCGAAGTGGTAGCGGGCGCGTTCCTGCGGAGCGGTATTGGCGGCGTGCTCGGCGAGGCGGTCGATCAGGTCGAGTTGGCGGGCGAGCGCGGCGAGCTGCTCACGCTCCAAGGCGAGGCTGTCGGCGGCGACGGCAGGCTGCAGCGCCGAGAACGACACAGCCAACACCACGGCAAGCGCAGGCCATGCGGATTTGCGGCGGTTGGTCTGTCCCATCGTGTCATTCCCCGTTGATGCGGATGGCACGATGCTGTGGCGCGCTCTCGCTTTGCGCCGCAGGGAATGGGAACTACGGCATGACCGGATTTCCGGGGCGAGCTGGCGATCAACCGTGCAATGCTCCCGGGATTGCGGAGTTGGCCAGCGCCTACCGCAGCTTGGTAGAATTGGCTAAACTTGGCAATCGTAATCTACGAAAGGCCAGATCGGATGGTTTCCGGATGACTGAAGTCGAGAGCGAGATCCTCACGCTTGAGGAGGTCGCGGCCTACCTCAAAGCCGGGAAACGGACGGTCTATCGCCTTGCCCAGAAAGGTGAGATTCCGGCGTTCAAGCTTGGGGGAACCTGGCGCTTTCGCCGCTCGGAGCTGGATCGGTGGATCGCCGAAAGCATCAGCAAGAAGAAGCCGGAGGCAGAGTGAGCGTGCACCAAATCGGCAACCGAATCACGTTCGGGAAAGAACCAAGGGGAGGATTGCTGGCGTGCCAGTTCCCATAATTGATCTTTTTGCTGGCCCAGGAGGGCTCGGGGAAGGATTTGCTTCCCTGCAGGGCCACAAGCGGCAGCCATTCTTCGAGATCGCCCTTTCCATTGAAAAGGATGCTGTCGCACATCGCACGCTGACGCTCAGGGCAGTGTTCAGGCGTTTGCGTGGCACCAAGGACGTCAAGCACTACTACAGCTACATACGGGGCGAGATCGATGAGGCCGCTTTCCGCAGGATCCCTGCCGTGGCCAGCGCCTTCGAGCATGCTGCCGCCGAGGCGAGGTGCCTGGAGCTTGGCAAGTCCGACGAAGCCAGTATCGACAGGGAAATTCGTGCTGCACTGAAGGGGCAGGAAACCTGGGTACTGATCGGCGGCCCGCCCTGCCAGGCGTATTCGCTGGCGGGGCGCTCCAGACGCGCCAACGACAAGGACTTTCACAAGGATGAAAAGCACTTCCTCTACAGGGAGTACCTGAGAATCATCCAGGTGCACAAGCCCACCATCTTCGTGATGGAGAATGTCAAGGGTCTGCTTTCCTCGAAGCACTCCGGCGCCCCAATGTTCGAGAAGATCATTGCGGATCTTTCGATGCCGACCGAGGGGCTCGAATATGAGATCCGATCCTTCACCAAGAAGGGCGACGGCAGTTCGCTGGAACCCACCGACTACCTTATCCATTCTGAGCGCCATGGGATCCCGCAAAGCAGGCATCGCGTGATTCTGCTCGGAGTGAGAAAGGGGCTGGACATGCCTCAACACCAGTTGCTGGCACCAGTAGCAAGGCCTGTCACCGTCAAACAGGCCATTGACGATCTTCCCCGAATCCGCAGCAAGCTGTCGCGTGGCGATTCAGTGGAGGCATGGCGCAAGGCTGTTCAGGCTGCCCCCTCTTACGTCAAGGGATGGAGGACAGAAAACGAGTCCGTCATGATCGGGACAATGCGTGCCTTTGCCGCTGCGGCAACCAGCACCACGACCGGTGGCGCCTTCATTTCACGAGGCTATAGAAGGCCGAAGAAGCCAACCGAGCTTCAGCAATGGCTTCACGACCGAAGCCTGGGTGGTGTCTGTCAGCATGAAGCGCGCGCGCACATGGCATCCGATCTTGCTCGCTATCTTTTCTCGGCCAGCTTCGCTCATTTATGGGGATATTGCCCGCGGCTGGATGTGTTCCCCCCCAAGCTACTTCCCGATCACATCAATGTGCATGTCGATCGGGAATCCGAAGCGATCCCGTTCAAGGATCGGTTCCGCGTGCAGTGCAGGAACGAACCGTCCACCACGGTGGTGGCTCACATTGCCAAGGACGGGCACTACTACATCCACTACGACCCCTCCCAATGCAGAAGTCTCACGGTCAGGGAAGCAGCACGGCTCCAGACGTTTCCCGACAACTACGTCTTCGCGGGCAACCGCACGGAGCAGTACACCCAGGTCGGCAATGCGGTGCCTCCGTTGCTTGCCCACAAACTAGCCAAGATCGTTCGTAGTCTTCTGAACGAGATGAGCAGGAGGAGGCGGAGGCAGGCTGGTGATGCCGTACAGAAGAGGCCGGCGGGAAGCATGCCGCGAAACCTGTCAGAACAGCTTCCGGTGCTTACCGAAGCGGGCTAGTCAATGCTCTGACCAATCACCAGGACATCCTCATCGCCATGCAGCCACTCCTCAACCGCTTGCGCAGTCTCCTCGACCGAGTGCTTCAAGGCGCACTCCCAGACGACCGCCACGCGCCAGCCGAGAGCATGGAGCATCTCCGCATGGCGCCTGTCGCGAGCGACATTTCCCTGGAACTTCTGCCGCCAGAAATCTTCATTGGTCCTGGGAGTGGTTGTGTAGCGGCAGCCTTCATGTCGGTGCCAGAAGCAGCCATGGACGAACACCACTGCTCTGCGCTTCGGGAACACAAGGTCGGGGGAGCCGGGCAGCCCCCGCACATGAAGTCGATATCGAAAACCCCTGGCGAAAAGGAGGGAGCGAAGTATCCGTTCCGGCCGGGTGTTCTTTCCGCGAATGCTCGACATCATGCGGCTGCGCTGCGGAGTGGTAGGAACGCGCATGGTCTTGAGCATCTTCCGCCTGAATGTCTGCAGAGATGGCAGCTCCGCGCTTCCACTTGGTAATGCGAACGGATGAAGACGACACCCGAAGCAGCAATTCGGAGCTTACCATGCACGTGACTCACGAGAAGACGCAAGAGGAAGCCGATGGCTCGTGATCGCAGTCATCCGCCGAGCGCGGCCTGCCTTTCCGAATCGATGCGGGACCTTGGGTACTCGCTCGAAACTGCGATTGCCGATCTGATCGACAACAGCATTTCCGCTGGCGCGGACACCATCGACATCATTTGCGATGTGTCCGGTGAGCATCCTGTGATGGTCATCCTCGACAACGGCAGAGGGATGACGGAAGACGAGCTGCTCGATGCGATGCGTCATGGGACCGGCAACCCCAGGCAGCATCGGTCACCGAAGGATCTTGGGCGCTTCGGCCTTGGCCTGAAGACAGCCTCGTTTTCCCAATGTCGCTCGCTGACCGTTGTGAGCACACGCGATGGAACTGTCTGCGGAGCCGAATGGAATCTGGATCGCATCGATGCTGCCGACGACTGGATTCTTTCCATCCTGGATGATGCGGACATCCATGGCTTGCCTTATGTCGAACGGCTCGGCGCCCGGGGCACGGCCGTCATCTGGCGAGAGCTCGACCGATTGATGGAGGACGAGGCAGGGGATCGTCGAGACGAGATCGTCAATGAGAAGCTTGAGGTGGTGGGCAGACATCTGTCACTTGTCTTCCACCGGTTTCTCTCGGGTGAGATCAAGGGACATGCCAGGATTTCTCTCACCGTCAATGGTCGTCCGATTACGGCATTCGACCCCTTCTGCAGGAAGAATCCTGCCACCCAGGTGCTTCCGGAGGAGATCGTCCGCATCGGCGAGGCCGAGGTGCGCCTGCAGCCTTACGTGCTTCCACACCACAGTCGTCTGTCCGCGTCCGAGTACGACTACTATCAGGATCGCAGTGACTTCATCTCCAATCAGGGGGGCTACGTCTATCGAAACGGCCGCCTGATGGCCTGGGGCGACTGGTTCAGACTCGTGCCGAAGGGTGAGGCCACCAAGTTGGCGCGGATACAGATCGACTTTCCCAACAGTCTGGACGAAGCCTGGACCATCGACATCAAGAAATCCCGTGCCCGCCCGCCGCATGCGGTGCGGGAGCGCCTGCGTCAGATCATCAACAGGATCACTGCCCGCAGCGTGACGGTGCATCGGGGACGCGGGCAGAGGCTTTTTCAGGAAAGCCAGGCCCCGTTCTGGGAGCGCTACGCCGATCACGGCGGCATCCGTTTCGCAATCAACGAGCAGCACCCACTCATCGCATCCCTGGGCACAAGACTCTCGCCCGAGAATGCGGATCTGCTTCGTGTCCTGCTGGATTCGATTGCCGCCTCCCTGCCGGTGGAGATGATCTATTCCGATTACTCGACCCATCCGCGCGAGATCAACCAGAGGGCGGTGGATGAAAGTCAGACTTTGGAGCGCCTGAAGAGTCTCAGGAAGGTGCTCTACGGCGACGGGCCGGGCGATCCGAATGCCTTTCTCCAGATCGTGCGCTCGACGCATCTTTTCGATGGCCAGATCGAACTGGCCGAAAAATTCATCAGCGAGACCTTTGCATGAGCCTCACAGTCATCACGGAAGAACGGAACATCGCCAACGCGCTCATCTCGGGCCTTGCGAACATGGCCGAGACGCCGACGCGCGAGCAGGTGGAGGAGAAGGCGAGACAGATCGCCGCGATCTTCGGCTATACGGGTGATCTCCGCAATATCGTCACCGAGGCGATGATCTCGGTCGACACGCGCATGGGCGCCGGTGTTTCGCTGGTGGATGTCACTGCGAAGCATGATGATCAGTGGGTCCACAAGCGTGAGGATGTCGCCTGGACCTATGCGGAATCCTATGGAAACTTTCTTCTCAAGGAAGGTTGGCCACCGCAGATGGTCCAGTCGCTGAGCGATGTGACGACCCGCATTCTCGGCCACCTGCAGGACCCGTTGAGCGAGGGCACAACCTGGAACCGTCGCGGACTTGTCATCGGTCATGTGCAGTCGGGCAAGACGGCCAACTACACCGGCCTGATAGCACGCGCCGCCGACGCTGGCTACAAGTTCATCATCGTCGTCGCCGGCATTCACAACAATCTGCGCAAGCAGACGCAGCAGCGCATCGATGAGGCTTTCATCGGCCGATCCAGCGATCCCGAGGATCGTCGCAACATCGGTGTCGGCCTCGCGTCGGGCTATCCGCATCCGGCCACCCTCACCAACATCAACGAGGACTTCAACAAGAACACGGCGGAAAAGAGCGGCTGGAAGATCAACGACTTCAGCAAGCCGATCATTCTGGTCATCAAGAAGAACGTCACGACGCTCACGGCCCTTCACAAGTGGCTGAAGGAGCTGAACGCCGAGGGCGATGGCCGGATTTCCGACGTGCCGATGCTGCTGATTGACGACGAGGCCGACAACGCGTCGATCAACACGAACAAGGAGGATCTGGATCCGACCCGAACGAATGCGATGATCCGGCGCATCCTCGGGCTGTTCGCGAAATCGTGCTATGTCGGCTACACGGCGACACCGTTCGCCAACATCTTCATCAACCCCGACGCCTATGGCGATGATGTGCGTGAGGAGCTGTTCCCGCGCGACTTCATCTATTGCCTGGACGCGCCAACGACGTACTTCGGTGCCGAGAAGGTGTTCCTCGACGAGGCGACCAGTCAATCGATCGTGAGGCCGATCGACGATTGCGAGGATCTCATCCCGTACGCGCACAAGCGTGACGATCCCGTCCACGAGTTGCCCCCCAGCCTCTATCGCGCACTCGACGAATTCATCGTCGCCCGCGCCATCCGGAACCTGCGTGGGCAGACCGGCAAGCATTGCTCAATGATGGTCAATGTGTCGCGCTTCGTGCCCGTTCAGAAGGCCGTGCGTGACTTCCTGAGTCTCAGGGAGAAGAAGATCAGGGAAGCGGTTCTCGCCAACTACGCGATGCCGGAAGAGGTTTCCTCAAGAAACGCGTACATGCAGGGCCTGAAGCATGCCTTCGATGCCGAGTATGCCGATGCTGGGTTTACCTGGGCGGAAGTGAAGACTGCCCTCAGCGGCGTCTTCGAGCACCTCCACCTCTATGTCATCAACAGCAAGAGTGACGAGGTGCTCGACTACGCCCGCTACGCGAAGGAAGGAGTCGGGTTGACCGCGGTCGCGGTCGGTGGTCTGAGCCTCTCCCGAGGCCTGACCATCGAGGGGTTGACCGTCAGCTACATGTACCGCAATACGAAGATGTACGACACCCTCATGCAGATGGGCCGCTGGTTCGGCTACCGGCCGGGCTTCGAGGACCTCTGCCGCGTCCATCTCTCGCGCGACTCGATCAACTGGTACTCCCACATCGCCGATGCCGCCGAAGAGCTTGTACAGCAGGTCAAGCGCATGCGGCGCGATCGCCTCAGCCCGAAGGATTTTGGCCTGTACGTCCGCTCGCATCCGGACAGCCTGCTGATCACGGCGGCGAACAAGATGCGATCGGGCCAGGAGGTCACGGTCGAGCAGAGTTTCAGTGGGCGACTGCGGGAGAGCTACATTGTCTCCACCGACCCCGACGTGAATGCCAGGAACCTTGCGCTGATCGCCGATCACTGGCGGAGTGGATTCGGCGGACGACCGGAGGAGTCCACCGAAAAGGGCGTCATCTTCAGGGACGTGCCCGTCGAGGTGATCGACGACTTCCTCACCCGGTTCGAATGCCATTCGACCTTTGCCGGACAGAAGTCGGACGTGGTGAGCTATCTCGAACGGATTGCGACAAAGCGCCCGCTGGCCGATGTTCTGCTGATTTCCCCTTCGGGTGGCTCAGGCGGTGAAAACCCGTTCACCCTGAGGAATCAGGTGCGCGTCGTCGGGAAGGATCAGCCGAACGGCACTTCGTGGCGCCTGAACAAGGACAGGGTTGCCTCGCGTGGCGACGAGAAGCTTGGGCTCAGCGACGCACAACGCAATGAGGCCAGGACGCTGGCTGGCGGCGAAGATGGCTCAGGAGCGGTATCCGACACACATTACCGTATGGTCCGGAACAAGCCGCTCCTCATGATTCACAGCCTGGAGCCCAAGGGCGAGGCCGTGACGGGACCGATCGCCGCCTTCGGCGTCAGTTTTCCCTACGGGGACTATTCGACGACCATCAATGTCGTCGTGAACAAGGTCTGGCTCCAGCAGATGCAGGGTTACGCCGACGATCCTGACGAGGAGGATGACTACGATGCCTGAGTCCTCTCCGTGGGATGACATCGCCGTTCCGGGAGCGGACTTCAATGTCCGCCAGGTTGCGGCGGGAACGGCCGTGCCCTGTTTCTGGGGACGCGATGCCAGTGGCGCCTGCCTGTTCATCGTGGAGCTTCAGGGCGACCACGCAGCCCAGTACCGGATGAACGCGGTCACGGTGAACGGCATCGATGTCGATCTTCGTGCCGGAGATCAGGGGCAGCAGCACTTGGTCCTCGCTCTTGAAAGGCAGGTCGACCGCGATCTCTTCGAAGGACTGTGCCGCACCCTTGCATCCTCGCTGGAGCACGCCACCGACTCGGCGAGTTCTCTCGCGGTCTCTCTGGCACACATCCGCCGTTGGAAGACCTTCCTGTCAGGCCGGAGTCAGCACCTGTCCATCGAGGAAGTCCGCGGTCTCTTCGCCGAAATCGTCTTTCTGACGGAACTGATCGATCGGCAGATGTCGAGCAGTGACGCCGTCGAGGCCTGGCTCGGTCCGGAACGATCACATCAGGATTTCATCTTTGGCAACACAGCCGTCGAGGTCAAATCGCTCTCTGGCGCAGAGCGGAGCAGCGTCCGCATTTCATCGGAAGACCAGCTCGAATCCCTGAACGATGCGCTGTTCCTGCGCGTGTACCGGCTGAGCAGTCTGACCGACGCGGCAGGAGCTCGATCGCTCAACGAGATCGTCACTGCAGTCCAGGCACGGCTCGGCGAGGCGGACGCCGTCGAGGCCTTTGACCGGAAGCTGGTTGCGCACGGCTATGCGCCGCTCCCTGACTACGATGAGCCTCGCTTTGTCGTCAGCGACGTGCGCAGCTATCGTGTTGGTGACGGATTTCCGCGTCTGATGCGGTCGCAACTGCCGCCAGGGATTGCCAACGTGGCCTACGACATCAGGCTGGAAACGATTGCTCCGTACAAGTGTGACGAAGCATCCATCTTCGGGGAGGATTGATGGAGCAGACCGACGAAGAGTTCTTCCACGACTTCCGACAGGAACTGTTGGCGGGCGCCGAAGCCAATGGCAGCTTCCAGCTCTCCGAATTCATGGAGGCCATCGCGAACGACCTTGTCGAGACAGGCTTCACGGAAGGGTTCGAGCTCTGCCATTTCCGGGCGCAGCGTGGCATGCGCGTGGACGGCTACTGGTTCAATGACGAAGGAGTTCTGGACCTCTTCATCGCGGACTTCGACTCCCGAAACGAGCTGGCATCGCTCACCAGAACGGAAGTGGCCGCGGCATTCAAGCGTGTTGCCAACTTCTTCGAGGCCAGCGCCAACAAGGGCCTGGCCGGCGAACTGGAGGTCACATCGCCGGAGTACGGCCTTGCCAGGCAGATTGCGGATCGCAAGGACGCCATTCGGCAGGTCAACCTGGTTCTCTTTTCCGAGCGCACGCTCAGCGAGAAAATCCAGGCCCTTCCCGATACGGAAGTGGCAGGTGTTCCGGTTGCTCACCACATCTGGGACATCTCACGACTTCATCGTCAGCGAAGCTCCCGCAGCCACAAGGAGCCACTCGACCTCGACTTCGAGCAGATGTTCGGCAAGGGCATCGCCTGCCTTCCCGCACACCTGGGGACCGATGCCTATCAATCCTATCTCATGGTCATGCCTGCCGAGGTGCTGGCGACCCTGTACGAAAGATTCGGAGCGCGTTTGCTTGAGCAGAACGTCCGTACGTTCCTGCAGGCGCGCGGCAATGTGAACCAGGGAATAAGGGCGACGATCCTGAACGAACCTGGGATGTTCTTTGCCTATAACAACGGGATTACGGCTACTGCACAGAGTGTCGAGACAGGGATGACGGATTCCGGTCTGGCGATCACGAGGGTTGTCGATCTCCAGATCGTCAATGGTGGCCAGACCACGGCATCGCTGTTCCACACACGGAAGCGGGACAAGGCCGATCTTTCCCAGATATTCGTCCAGTTGAAGCTGTCCGTCATCGACAGCCTGCAGAGCGAAACGGTCGTTCCAAGGATATCGGAGTATGCGAACACCCAGAATCGGGTGAATGCCGCCGACTTCTTCTCGAACCACCCGTTCCATGTGCGGATGGAAGGGTTTTCCCGACGGATCTGGGCACCCGCGCAGAAGGGCGCCCCGCGCGAGACGAGATGGTTCTATGAGCGCGCGCGCGGCCAGTATGCCGATGCACAGTCCAAGCTCACACCCGCGGAGCAGCGTCGCTTCAAGGCGGAGCATCCCAAGCCACAGATGTTCACGAAGACGGACCTCGCGAAGTTCGAGAATGTCTGGGATGACCATCCCAGGTGGGTGAATCTTGGCTCCCAGAAGAACTTTGCGCGCTACGCCGCCCGAATCGGCAGCGAGTGGGAGAAATCATCCGACGCGTTCAACGAGTTCTATTTCAAGAGGGCTGTCGCACGTGGTCTGATCTTCCGCGCCACGGAGCGCATCGTTTCTGCGCAGCCCTGGTACAACGGCGGGTACCGAGCAAACATCGTGGCCTACACGCTGGCGGTACTCGGTGACATCACGAAGCGCAGGAAGGAGAGCATCGACTTTCTGGGCATCTGGAATGCACAGAAGGTCGATCCGGTGCTCGAAAGTGCCATCGCTGTCGTGTCGGGGGTCGTGAACGACGACATCATCAGACCACCGCAAGGCATTTCCAACATTTCCGAGTGGTGCAAGAAGGAGGCGTGCTGGACGAGGATACAGGCTCGTACCGACGCCATTGCCAATCTCCTCCCGCCCGAGTTCTACGATCGACTTGTTCCGCAAGATGATCAGGCAGCGATCGTGAAGACTGCGAAGCAGACGCAGAGGATCGACAACGGCATCGAGGCGCAGCGAAAAGTGCTGGCTGTTCCCGCTGCGGAATGGGCTCGCATCCATCAGTCGCTGCTTGAGAAAGATCTGCTCACCCTGAAGGAAGACGGCGTGCTCAGGGTGGCCATGCAGATTCCCTCCAAGCTCCCGACAGAAAAGCAGAGTGTGGTGTTGCTGGATATTCTGGAGAAAGGGCGTCTCGAAGGCGTGGTTGTGAGCGAGCCCTGAGCGCCGAAGGTTGTCCCGGCGCGCTATTCCGTTCACCGGCCCGACGAAGGCGGCACGCTGCGACGACACTGGTTTGTGTGCCGCTATTCCACAGGGGAGAATACTGATCCTTGGCCTGAGCCTGGCACCAACTCAATATACAGGGCATTTCGGCCAACAATGACAGCGAGCGTTGGTCGCTTATCCCGACGCTTGGCCGACAGACGGTTCCACTCCGATCTATCGAGGCCCGACGGGTTGGGGTTGTCTTCCGGATGGGTGTGCCATTCGCCCAAATAGCGGATGGTTCCCTGGCTCGCCGTCCATCGAGCCAGTGCAATGGCTTCGTGGCCGAATGGCATTCTCTCGAACAGGTAGCGAAACCGTTTGTCCCATGCCGTGGGAACCGTTGCATGCTCAATGAGCATGTGAGTTCCATGGACCGAACCAAGTAGCAGCCCGCCAGCTTCGCAGTCAGAATCACTGGCCTGGACATGCTGGCGGAAGGTCTCCAGCGTGGACTTCGAAAAATGTAGCAGCGTTCTGTTGTCGTCGGCCGCCCAAGAACTCATGAATTGCATAAGGGGCACTCCCGATCCCGCGGAGGATTGCAATCGGGTGTGGCAAGCTGCTGGGCGCGGTCGATCAACCTGGTTCGTAACGCGGGGGTATAAACGCCGTTGACCCAATCGAGGGTCATCTCAGCGCCCAGGCTGGCAGCGTGCACCGACACCGAAGCGGGGAATGGCACGTACAAGCCTTCGCATCCATGCCCCGCCAGAATGGCAGGAAGAGGATCAGTGATAGAACGGAACTCGCCTCTTCTGTTGCTATGCCAAAGACATCGATAGCACGCATCAGATGCTTTCGTCCTCAGGAGCGCACGGACAGCCGTTCCCGGCCCCTCGATCCAGACCGAAAGGTAAGCGTCCGCCCATCCCACCTTGCCCGCATCCGCTGGCTATGGCTGAGCCTCAAACCGAAGCATCAGATGCCAGCGCCGGCTTCCAGCGGTGCGGCAGCAGCTCCCCAATCCGACTATTGGGGTG
>NZ_VMYE01000025.1 GCF_007655255.1 Extensimonas perlucida | reverse complement strand
ACAACCACCACTTGCCCCAATCAGCCCTGCAGAGCAAGACGCCTATGCAGGCTATGAGTGGGTGGTACGATTCATACCCTCATTTGTTCCATCGGCGGCCTTATGATCGTCCGGGACTGGACAGCTATTGAAGGTTCTCAAGCCGGGGGAAAGAGATGCCGCACTCGTGATGTGGCTGGTTGACCACGCAGATGCTGATCCAAGCCTTGTTGAATTCGTGCTACAAGATCCCTCGATCAGCATCGATGTTTTTTCAGCCGCGGCTGGAGTCAGGCATCGGGGAAATGCAAGGCCTGATCCCGCGACGCTCATCGCCCGAATCAAGAAGGCCTTTGACGACGACGAGGACGACTGAACATGGACGAGGCGGATGTCAGGCAGAGAGCGCGCGCGTTTGTCGCGAGAGTCGATGTTTCGAACATCCGAGAAGACCTGTCCCCGTATGTGAACGCGGCTAACGCCAAGGTCAAGAAGGATGAGCTTGGCGATGGGGAGTCCGGCTATACCGTTACCAAGCCGAACGGGAAGCACATCATCACGGTGAATTCGCTGGAAACCGAAGAGCGCCAGCGCTTCACTGTCTGCCACGAAATAGCTCATATCGTGCTCGACTTGGAATCAAGTCACGACGAGGTGCCGTCATGGTCCTATGCAAAGCGACATCCGAACGAGATCGCCTGCGACACGTTTGCCGCTGAACTGCTGATGCCCTATCAGCAATGGCTCTCCGCTGTTCCCAAGGAAGAGCCCTCCCTGGATCTCATCCAACACATGGCCGACTTGTTCGGCACATCATTCCCTGCAGCGGCGTCAAGGTTTGCCAGTCTTAGTGACATGCCGTGCGCATTCGTCACCATGGAGCGCGGTGCGGTGCGATATGCCGCACGCTCAACGGCCTTGCGGCAAGCTGGGGCCTGGATACCTCCCAGGTCGGTCATTCCAGCAGGCTCCGTAGCTCACCGAATCCGCTCTTCAGGGAATAGCGCTACTGAGACGGGGGAAGTTTCACAGGATGTCTGGTTCGACAACTGGGAGAAGGGCCTTGATCTATGGGAACTTTCAAGACATTACCAGCGCACCGATACCACCATCTCCTTGCTATGGTTCGACGGCGACGATTTGCCGGAGGTTGAGGTAAACCGCTTCGGCACACGTGTCGAAGACGATGGAGGCTTGGCTGAATTGACGGGAGAGCTGCCATGGCCGGGGCGAAGCAGGCGCCGCTGAAAAGCCATCACGGCCACGACCGCAAGGAGGTTACTCTTATGCGCCATTCGCGCGTTCTTACAGGTACTTCTTGAATGTCGCCGCCGCAATGCACACCGCCACGCCGAGCAGTGCGGCGCTGGGCAGCAGGATCAGCAGCGGGTTCATGCTGACCGGTAGCGCCAGGTAGGTCACCCACGGGAGTACCGCCAGCGGGATCAGGCTGGCCCTGGCGCGGTGATAAACGAACCCGGACTCGCGCCCCGCGCCGAAGCGGCGGATGTCCCGGCGCACCAGACCATCCACCAGCCCGACGAACGCGGTCATCAGGAACAGCGGCAGGGTCAGGCACAGCACCAGCAGCCGCACGAGGAAGATCAGCGTCGTATAAGCCGCCGCGATCAGGTAGCTCTCCACGTTCACGTAGACCAGGCCAATGTAATAGCGGAAAGCCTTGGTCGGGCGATGGCTGCCGGCGCTAGCCTGCGCCGAGGCGTCGCGCATCCAGTCCAACAAGCCCGTCTTCACGAAAACCCACTCGTAGGTGCCCTCCACCAGCCAGCGCGCGGTGCGTCCCGGCTCCTGCACGACGGCGCTCCGGGTGAAATGGGTGGAGAACTGATTCAGTTCGTAGTCGAGCATGCCCTGCGCGTGGCGCCAGCCCTGGTCGGGCCAGAACAGGTGCATGCCGACACATTCGATGACGATGGACAGCAGCAGCGAGGCGACCAGCACGCCGAACAGGCGCCATGGCAGCGTGACCACGCTGGCGACCAGGCCGCGTTGGCGTGCCTGCTGTCGCTCGGCGGTCGCGGCGGGCTCTTTCACGATGGCGCCTCTTCATCCGGCGTGCCTTCTTGCACTTCCTCGGCCAGATCCGCTGGCAGCGCGTCGTCGTCGAGCAACCGGGGCAGCCCGTTGCCCTCCCACCATTCGCCCGCCTCGGCATAGTGCTGGCGCATGTAGCCGGCCAGCTGCTGCAGGTCCCGGGGCATGGCTTCGTCCGGATCGGGCGCAGGCAACGGCATGCGGACCTTCCACAGGTTACCGCCTTCGATGAGGGCGAAGCACTGCCCCTTGGGCAGGCCGACCACGTGCGCGGGCTCGATGAGCGGCACGCTCGACGTGCTGATGCGGTCCTGCGCGTTGCTGGTGAAGTCGGTCGGGCCGTGGATGTCGGAACTGTCGGTGGCGCCGCTGACCAGCGTGGTGGTGTAGACCTCCACCTTCGGCAGTTGTCGTGTCAGCAGTTCGGCGGTGGCGGTCTCGCGCACCCGCAGCATGAACAGGTTGTTGAAGTTGCCGATGACCTGGCCGGCCTTGGCGCGATTGCCGATGCGCGCCTCGATGTCCGAGAGCGTCTGCGTATAGGCCGTGACCTGCATGCCCGCACCGCCACCCTTGTTGATGAGCGGGATGAACTCATCGCCCATCAGTTCGTTGAACTCGTCCGCATGAACGTTGATGGCGACCTTGGCATCGGCCGATGCCCCCGGCAAGCCGTCGTCGATGCCGTGCTTGTAGATGTGCCCTGCCACCGACACCAGGTCGCTGAACATGCTGTTGCCGACGGCCGCCGCCACTTCGGCGTCGGACAGCGCATCCAGTCCCACATAGACCACGGCCCGCTTCCTGATGATCTGCATCCAGTCGAAGATCGGGCGCGGGTCGGACAGGTCGGAATAGTTCGGCGCGAGCAGTTGCGCGATCTTGCCGGTGGTGAGCTTCTCCAGCAGCGGCAACAGCGAAGCGACGATCTTGTCGAAGTAGGTGCGGTCGTAGCGCACCGCGGAGCGCAGGCCGTCGAGCACCGCGTCGTAGGTTCGCGTCTGCGACAGGTACTGCTCCAGTGCCACCACCCGCTTCTCTCGCCCGACCATGTGGCGCGGGATGGTCTTGTCGTTGAGGCGTCCTTCGAGCTGGACGATCACCTCCCAGGCCTTGGGCTCGGTTCGGGCGAAGAAGTGCTGGGCGTACTCGATGAACAGCGCGTCGATGTTGACGACGTGGCGCTGGATCAGCAGGTAGTCTGGCCGCTGCCCCAGTTCCACCAGGGCACGCGCGATGATGTTGACGAAGCGCCAGGCGAACTCTCGGAACGCGGCGCTGTTGCCCTCGCCGGAAAGCTGCCCCGCAACGCGCGTGGCGACCTCCGAGATGCGCCCGAACCGGCCCACGGCGTTGTAGCGTGCCGAGATGTCGGGCCAGCCCAGGTGGAACACGTACATTTCGCCCTCGCGTCCGGCTCGCCTGGCCTCGACATACATGCGCTTAAGCAGATCGGCATCGCCCTTGGGATCGAAGACGATCACCACCTCGTGCTCGCCATGGACCTTGCGGCGGATGTCCTGGGTGATGAACAGTTCGGCCAGGCGCGTCTTGCCCACGCGCGTGGTACCGAGCACCAGGGTGTGGCCCACACGCTCGCCCAGCGGCAGGGTGACGTCGGTCTCGTGCGGCTCGATGCCATGCAGGCGCGGCATGCCACCCACTGGCGGCAAAGGCCGGACCGGGTTGAGCGGGTTGTCCCAGGCCAGTGCCCGCGCCAGCCTAGGCAGCGGCGGCGGCGCGAACTCCAGCCGCTCCTCCAGGCGGCGCGCCAGGCGGTAGAACGTCGTCGGTTCGGCGTAGCGCCGGAACTCGGGCTTGTAGGTCTGCGTCAGCCGATGGGTGTGTCGTTGCTCCCAGCGGAAGCCACGCCCAACGAACAGACGGTACTGGCTCACTGGCACGTCACGGCTCGTCATCACGTAGCGTGGCAGACGACGGATGTGGCGGCGGTACCGCAGGATGGCCCAGGCGTCGCGCAGGCGAATCGCGCCGAAGGCCAGGAAGGCCAGCGCGCTGCCGAGGCCGAGTACCGGATTCAGCGCGAGCGACCACGGTGCCACCACGCACACCACCGCGGCGCCTGCGCATACGGCAACGGTGTATAGCTCCACCGCTGGCCGCAGCAGGACTTCGACGGCGTGCGGCTGGGCCATCGGGCAGTTCTCACTGTTCGATGCCGGTGGCGGTCACCAGCACCGGGTAGTGGCGCAGCCCCAGGCGCCCGGCCAGTTCGTCCCCGGACGCCGGTGCCAGCATCAGCCCGGGCGCCAGGGCACGCAGTGACGCCAGTGCCTGCGGTGACTCGACCTGGACCACCAACCCCACGGCCCCGAGCTCGCGCAGCGCCGGGGCACGCTGGCGCAGCCAGGCATGGGAGCGCTGGTCATCACCAACCAGGAACATCGGCGTGAGCCCCGGCGCCTGGATCGCCCGGGGAGCCACATCGCCAGGGACCAAATGGGCCGAGCGCACCGGCAGCATGGCCGCCTCGCCAGAAGGCCCTTCGGGCAGGCGTGGCATCTCGATCCTGGGTGATGGCCGGTTTCCGGTGCGCGGTTGCAGGTCGAGGGCCTGGTAATAAGGCAGCGCGGAGGCCCTGCCGCGATCCTCGACGACGATCAAGGGCGGCGATTGTGCGAAAGCGGCTGGCACGGACACGAGCGGCAGCAAGCCGATCAGCCACGGCACAGCCGGACGGAAGATTCGAGGCTTCATGGCAGGGTTCTCCGGTTATCCGAGCCCCGCGCTGGCTCGCCCAGTACGCGGGCCAGGTGGCGGCCAACACTCTGGCGGTAGCGCGCAGCGGGTGCGCCACCAGCGGGACGGTGGTAGCGGCCGATCGTGATCAGCCAGTCCTGGCCAGGCGCGTGCTGCTCGCGCAGGATCTGCGCGGCCAGCGCCAGGTTCCGATAGGGATCGAGCAGTTCGCAGGGGTGGTCGTAGCGGTGACGCTGGTAGCCCAAGTTGATCTGGCCCAGGCCGGCGTCGATGCGGGTGCGCGGCACGTCGCGCAATGCCAGGTGCAAACCGGCGCAGGCCTCGGTACGGGTGGCGAACCGATGCGATGCCCCGGCCACGTTGAGCGTCCAGGGCCAGGGCACCAGGCGGCCGTGGTACCGGGTGCCACTCTCCTGCAAGGCCACCGCGTACAACACCGCCGCCGGAATGCCCGCACGCTGTGCCGCGAACTGGTAGGCCGGCGGCGGAACCTCCCCGGCCTTCGCCTGGCCGAGTGCCCAGCAAGCCAGCAGCAGGAGCGCGAGACGCGCGAGGCCTACTGTCGCTGCCATTGGCCGCCGACCTGGCGCACGACGGCGGGCAGTTCGCCCTGCAGGCCGAGGGACAGCCAGCGGCCACCGTCGTGGTTGAGGGTGATGTGCCGGGCGCGCACCTTCGCCGGGTCGATACGGGCCCGGCGTGCCCATTCACGGATGCGCGCGTCGTCGGCGCGACTGCCGACGACATAGACATCGAACTCGACGCCCGACGCCTGCAGCCGCTGCACGGCCTGGTCGCAGGCGGTACAGCCGTCCTTCACGAAGATGGCGGTTCGGTCGGTGCCTGATGCGATGGCGGTGCCCGCGCCGGTCGGCTTGGCACCGGGTAGGTTGACCCTCGCCATGCCCGGCGCGATCCGTTGCCAGGCGGCGTTGTAGGCACGCTGGTAGGCCAGCGTCTTCTCGACCCGCCGGGCTTCGGCCCGAACCTGCAATTCCGCGTAGTGGCGGCGCTCCTCGTCGGAACGTGCTTCGATGCCGAGGGCCGTGAGCGGGTCGAGACTGGGCGAGTAGACGCCCAGCGGCCCCTGCATCAACTCGCGATAGCGCGTCCATTCGTCCGCGCGCAGCCCCCAGTCCTGCGCCCGCTGTTCGTCGCTGCGAGCGATGGCCGCAGGCGCTTCACGGCTCGGCGCCGTCCTGGCCGCGGTGGTTGCGCCGGTGGGCTGCGCGAGCGCCGCCTGCACGGCGGAGGCGGCCAGCAATGCAACCAGCAATGGCGGGGTCAAGTGGCGCGGGACCATCGGTGTGGGCCTCCTTATCGGGGCGGGATGGGCAGCCTGCGGATCTCGTCTCCCCGCCGGAAGACGGCGCCATCGCGCTCGATCCCGTCCAGTCGCCAGCCACCCTCCGACTCTCCGACGCGCAGCAGGCGGACATCGGCCAGCCCGGTGCCATCGGCAGGCATCACCGACACGAAGTGTTCTCCCGCACGCAGTTCCACTCCGATCAGGCGGAATGAAGGCTCAACAGGCTTGGGTTGGGCCGCCACAGGTTGGGATGGCCGTGGTGCGGGCAGCTTGGGCTGGCGCGAGACCGGGCGGGCTTCCAGTCGCGTGACGCGGGTTTCCAATGCGTGCAGCGCATCGGTGGCGGCGTATTGGGCCTGCGCCAGCTCGATCGCCGCCAGCCGCTGGTCCAACGCCGCGGTGTCCTGCTCGTAGCGCGCCTGCGGCAAGGCGGCGGGCTGAGTATGGCGTTGTTCGATCCGATGCGAGAGGCCGTCCAGTCGGGATTCGAGCAGGGACACCTGCGCGGTGGGCGCGAAGGCCTGGGTCTGTTCCGCCAGCCCGGACAAGGCCATGTGATCCACCAGCACCACCGCGCTGACGAGCAACAACCAGGTTGCGGCCGCGACCCGCAGCAGCGTCGTGCGCTGGCCCGTCGCCGAGTCCCGGATGGTCATGGCGAAACCTCCCGGATCAGCGGAGGGGGCTCCGCCGAACGGTTGATTTCCGGTGGCTTGGGCTCGTGCGGCGTACGAGCCTCCCTGAGCCTGCGGATGAAGCACACCTTCCGATCGCCGTCGTCAACCTGCAGATCCCAGGCGGGGCCGGCCAGGGTCAAGAGCGCGTCGCGCAGCAGGACCGGGCCGAGCCGGTAGTGAGCCGCCGGCAGCGGCAAGGCCAGCAGATCGGCGGACTGCTCATCGCACAGCCGGTAGCCGGAACGCAGGACGAGGTGCCGGAGGGCATCCCCGACGGTGGCGCCCAGCGTGCCGGGGACCTCCACATCCACCACTTGCAGCAACAGGTCGTGCTGGGCCGCCGTCGGCGCGAGTTCAACCAGGGTGTAGCGGCCATACCGCGTCACCGGCACGAACTCCATCACGGCTTCGGGCGCGATGTCGGTGACTTTGGATGCGGGCGTCGGTGGCACGGCGTTCGTCATCGCGCAGCCGCTGGCCATGGCGGCCAGGAGCAAGCCGGGCAAACGGATCAGATGGCTGCGTCCGGCAATACGGAAGGGCTGGCAGGATGGGCGCATGGATCGGTGTCCTGAAACAACGAGCCATCACCATCGCCGCGCAGGCCCTTTGTCACAGCAAACAATGCGAATCCGTCGGCTCCCGATTTGCCGAAAGCAAATGCCTGCAACCGCGCGGTCGCCAGGACGCATGTCGGGATCATGCCGCGGCGAATGGTCGTGCCGGGGCGATCTCGCCGCCTACCGCCGCGTCCGATCGTTGATCACGATATAGAAGACAGCCGGCTCGCCGCCTTCATTGCGGAACTCATGCACGCAATCCGAAGGAAAGAACAACGTATCTCCGGCAGCGACGTCGAAGCGCCTGCCGTCGATGACCACGGCAAGCGCCCCCTCATGCACGACGAGAAACTCCTCCACGCCCGCATGGTGGGGGGGAAACTCGACGGACTTGCCCGGTGGCAACACGTTGAAGGCCAGATCGACCGCGCCGTCCTCGAACAGCGGCGAAAGAGATCGGCGTTCGAAGCCGGAAGCGGGGTCGTGATAGACCGCCTGGCGCTCCCTGCCATGCAGCCTGGGCTGGCGCGCATGGAATCCCCCCAGGAGTTGAGACAGGCTGACCTGCAGTGCCGCGGCAAGCTTGCCCAGCACCGTGGCAGTGGGAACCGAGGCGCCACGTTCGATCTTGGAGATCATCGCGCGGCTCACGCCCGACAACGCCCCGAGCCGATCGAGGGTGAGCTGCGCCTCCAGGCGCAGACGTCGAAGATTGGCTGGGAGCGCTTCGGCGCGCTCACCTTTCTGCCTGGTCTGGGGAGCAGAGGAGTTCGGCATGGGCCGCGATCAAGTCAGGATGGATGCGTGGAGTCTCGATGGCGCTGAAATCGATCGCGCCACAAATTTCTACTATAGTAGAAGTTCTCAACTTCAAACAGGAGCATGGCCATGCGTCTTCTGGTGCTGGGTGCTGGTGGGATCGGGGGCTATTTCGGCGGGCGTCTGGCCGCGGCCGGCGTGGACGTGCGTTTCCTGGTTCGGCCGAGACGCGCCGCACAACTCGCCGAGACCGGGCTCGTCATCAAGAGCCCTTTGGGTGACCTAACCCTTCCCGTGAAAACAGTCGTCGAGGCACCGCCTTCCGTGGATGCCGTGCTGCTGGCCTGCAAGGCCTACGATCTTGAGGGCGCGATGGCTGCCATCGCGCCCGCCATCGGCCCCTCGACATGCATCGTTCCGCTGCTCAATGGGGTGCGGCATCTGGATCACCTGGATGCGCGCTTCGGCGCCGAGCGCGTTCTGGGCGGCCTGTGCCACATCGGTGTTGCGCTCGGCCCGGCCGGTGAAATCCAGCATCTCAACACGCTGCAGCGCCTCGCCGTCGGCGCACGCACCCACACCCAGCAGGACGCGGCGCAGGCGCTGCATGGATTGATGGAGCGCGGCGGTTTCGCACCTGTGTTGAGCCAGGACATCCTGCAGGAGATGTGGGAGAAGTTCGTATTCCTCACGACCTATGCCGGCATGACCACGCTAATGCGCGCGCCCGTTGGCGCAATCGTGCAGGCACAAGATGGCGAAGCGCTGGTGCGCCAGATGCTTGGCGAATGCGTGGCTACCGCCGCCGCCTCAGGGTACATCCCATCGCAGGACGCCTATGCCCGCATGTTCACGACGTTGTCCGAGCGCGGGTCCACCGGCACCGCATCGATGCTGCGCGATCTGCAACGTGGTGGCCCCACCGAGCATGAGCACATCATTGGGGACATGCTGCGACGCGCGCATGAAGCTCGACTGGATGCGCCGCTGCTGAGGGTGAGCCTTGCACACATGCAGGCCTACGAGGCGACCCGCATGGCCCATGGCGGTGGATGAGGCCCTGTCTTCCACTTCCCGGATCGATGTCACAGTCAGGATGGCCAAAAAAGAACGGCCCCCGGAGGAGCCGTTGAAGTGAAGCAGTGAGGTTCAGCACACCAACTGTCGTGCCAGCGCGACTTCCACCGAATCTCCGTCCTGATTCAGGACATCAAGCCCGGACTCCGGCACGTCGCCCGACGTGCTCTGCGACACCATGATCTTCCGGGCCATCAACCCCAGGCAGGTCATCTGCGAGGAGTTGGCGTAGCCGAGGTAGATCACTCGCACCGGCTGCTTCTGGCCGATGCGCCAGGAGCGCCGGGCGGCCTGCTGCAACGAATACACGTTGTAGCCGGACTGGAGGAACACGATGGTCGGGAACTCCAGCAGGTCCAGGCCGGTTTTCACCAGCTCGGGATTGGTGATGAGCACGTCGATGCCACGGTCGAGCTGCTCGGCGATCCAGTCCTCGCGGCGGGAGGCATCCACGCTCGCGCGCAGCACCGCCACCTTGAAGCCTTCCTGCTCCAGCAGCACCTTCAAACGCGACGTGGTGTCGCGCGTGCCGGTGTAGACCGAATAGACCAGGGTCTTGCGACCTTCTGCCTTCTCCTGCTTGCAGATCTCGATCAGCTCGCGTTCCTTGGGCATCACCTCCAGCTCGTTGAACTGAGCCGGCACGAACGCCAAGGTGTTGCGCGTGCGCGGATGCACCACCGTTTCCGACCGGAAGCAGCAGTCCGGCCAAGCCAGCAGCACGTTGAGGACCACACCGAGCAGCGTCGTGTCGCGCTTCGCCAGGGCCTGCTTCAGCTCCTGGGTCAGCCGACCCGCCAGATCGCGGTAGGCCGCGGCTTGCGCCGTGTCCATCGCGACTTCGCGGAACTCCTCGTCGTAGGGCGGCAGCACGTTGCCACCGATGTCCTTCAGCTTGAGGAAGACCGTGAACGGCAGGACGCAACGCAGCACGCCCTTCGGACCGAAGCCCGGCGCCTTGACCGTGCGCACCGATACCTTGGTGCCCTTGGCCGTCTTGTGCGCCGTGCCCGTGCTCTCGGAATAGATGTCCTTGAGCACGCCGTGATCGCGCATGAACGCCATCGCGGCCGAGGTCATGCTGCCGCTCTTCGTCGGCCGGTAGCCGTCTTCGATCATCCGCCCCGGCAGGGCTCGGAACAGCAGGTGGAACAGGTCGTCGCCGTAGCCGCCCATCAGTGTGCCGGTGAGCAGCAGCGTCTTGCGCGCCTTGGCCGCCAACACCCCCATGGCCTGGCCCTGTGCGGAGCCTCCGTTCTTGTACTCGTGTGCCTCGTCGGCAATGAGCAGGTCGAACGTGCCTTGGGGAAGCTGCCTCTTGATGAACTCTGACGGCTGGTAGCCGCCCTCGCCGAAGCCGAACTCCATGTTGGCCATCGCACGTTCCATCCGGTGGGCTTGCCGGTCCGAGAAGACCAGCTCGCCGTTGCCATCCATCAGGTTGATGAACTCGTGGATGTTGTCCCCGAGCATCGACGCGAGGAAGGCGTCACCGAACTTCTGCATCAGCTTCTGCGCGGTGACTTCCCCGATGGTTGGAATACGCTTCAGTGCCTTGAGCACGGTCGAGGACTGGTCGCTGGCGGACAGGCCTCTGGGACGGATCAACGACCACAGCGGTGCACGGCAGTGGCTGCACTTGCGGCGGGACTCCTCGGCTTCCAGCTCGACCGGGTTGATCGGCTCGCCGTCGAGGTCGGTGATGACGTGCCCGCAATCCGGGCAGGCCCCCATGTCGCCGTGAGGCGTGCGCCGCCGAACGAAGACAGGTTTCCAGTGGAACCCCATCCGCATCCGCACGCGGCCCAGGACGAAGAACTCCTGGCCCTGGGCCGGCACGCCCAACTGCTCGCGCAGTTTCAGCAGCTTGACCAGCGTGTCCGGGCCATTGAGCACCCAGACCTTGGCACCGGTCACCGTCTCCTGAATCTCGCGCCGCCACTTGTAGACCAGGTGGGGTGGCGAGAGCACTAGGGTGCGGCGGTAGCCTTCGGCGTTGAGCACGGCGGCGGTGGCAATACCCACCGTCGTCTTGCCGCAGCCCATCTCGCCATTGACGATCGCGGCGCGTTCGCCGCGATCGACCAACAGCTCGGTGACGGCGTGGACCACATCGGCTTGCGCCGGGAACAGCTTGCGCTTGAGCGCGGCGAGGATAAGTTGCCGATGCACCCGCACCTGGCCGGTGTAGACCGGAGGATTGGCGCGGTTCAGCGAATCGAGCAGCTCGTCGCCGAACTCGGAGACGAAGTCCTGCAGGCTGAGCGTGAGGGGTGAAGCAGCCGTTTCGAGCAGGTCGCCCTGCACAGCGGTTTCGGGAACGGTTTCGAGATCGAGGGACATGGTGATGCTCCAAGGAGATGGGGCATGCACCTCCCCCACGGGGCGGTGACATGCCACTGGGTGGGAAGAAAGAAGCGGCGCGAGGCCGCTGGATGCGGATCAGTATTCGCTGGGCAACAGCAGCGTGGTGACGCTGCGATCCCATTCGGTGATGATCCAGAGCTTCAGGTCGCGCGTGACCTGGTAGGACGAGAACAGTCGATCCTCACCGGACTTCAGCGCGGCATCGTTCTGCCGCCGATCGCTGTCGTCCAGGTCGCCCCAATCGCCATGAAGATGGCGGCGCAGGTACGGCGTGGGGTTGAGCCGACCCTGTCGAACCAGCTCGTCGACGCCGGCGGTCATGACCACCTGCCCGGGCGAAAAGCGTGCTTGTGACGCGAGGTTGAGGACTGCGAGTGCCATGGTGGTATCTCCTTCTGGAAGAAGGGGCCACGGCACCCCATCGGGGCAACGTGACCCCGGTGGGTGGATGAAAGCGACGGCGAACCGTCAGGGAACAGCGATCAGCGGACGGTCAGCACTTCGCCCCACGTGGGTGAGCCCAGCGTCAAGTCCCATGCACGAATGACCGGCACGAACTTGTCGGTGAGGATGCGCGTCTCGGCCACGGAGCCGTCGTCGCGTTCGGTGTATTCCGTCTGGAGCGTCTTCTCCTTGTGGGTGTCACCTTTGACTACCAGCACGCGCCCGGTCTTGGACGTCACTACGCCGGAAATCGCGCCCGCGGCCAGGGCCAGGGCGAGATGCCAGTGCGACAAGGCCCGCGCGGGCGGACGCAGCGATTGCTGCGCGGCGCCCAGGTGCGTATCGAGCGCTGGCCAGAGTCCTTGCAGCCGGCCGACTTCCTCGGCGAACTGCTCGGGCTCCATCGTCACGCGATAGAAGTGCTCCGGCTCGGCCGGGCTGGCAGGGACGGTGTACGGCAGGAACGGCCATTCGAGCGGCAGCTCCTCGGCTTCGGCGTCGCCCTGTCCGATCTGCAGCAGCAGACCGCGTACGGCTTTGACCGACTCCGACGCCTGGTCGCGTTGACGAATCCTGCGACCGAAGATCACCACCTGCTTGAACTGCGTTTCCACCGCACGGTAGATGCGCAGGTCGGCGAAGTGGCGCGTCAGCCATCCGACCAGCTCGGGGTCGAGCACGTAGGACGGCACGATGAAGATCAGCACGCCACCGTACTGCAGCAGCGGCAGCGCGCGCTGATAGAACAGCTTTTCCAGCCGCGCACGGCCCTGGCCTTGATAGCCGATGTTGCCGTTCACGTCCTTGCTCAGGTCGCCATACGGCGGGTTCAGCCACAGCAGCCCGAATGACTGGCGCGAGATCAGCGTGTCCATCAGGTCACCGTGGATGCAGCGATCGACCAGTTGCCGTGCGTGGCGCGCACGCTCGGCGTCGTACTCGACGACGAAGGCCTGGACCTGCTCGCGCCCGAGGGCGTGGGCGGCTTCGGCAATCGCCACGCCTTCGCCGGCGCAGGGATCGAGGATGGACATGGAGCCGGGAGACGGCGCCAGTGCGGACAAGGCCCGCTCCAGCGTCGGCTCGTCGGTGGGGAAGTAGCCGTTACGAATGAAATTGCGCGCCAGGCGCGGAAACATGAGTGCCATGGATTTCTCCTGATGATGGATGAGGGAAGGCGGGCACGCGCGGCGCGCATGCCCGTGGGGATGGCTCACGCCACGCGCCGAAGCGGTGCGTTCGCGGCCAGTTCGTACTGCGTGGCGCCGAGGGTGCCGTTGCGGATCAGGTCGCCCAACGCCTTCGTCAGCGCCGGGACATCGAGGGCCAGCCGATGGCCTTCCAGCGGCCCGAGGGCCAAGGGAAGACCGGTCAGCATCCGCCGTGTCTGCAACAGGTCCAGCACGGTGTCGCGCCAGTGGTCGAGCAGTGGCAGCGGGCAGGTGTCCTGCACCAGCGTCCACAACCGGTCGAGCCGGTGCGCGGAATCCCTGGGCAGAAGCGCCAGCGCGCTGGCGTTGGCCTTGTCTGGCTTCACGCAGCGACGATCGAACAGCCACACATTCGTCAGCGAACCGAACAGCGTTCGCCGATAGGCGCGGGTGATGCGCTTTTCCAGGTTCTCGACGTTGCCGACGAAGACCGGGATGGATGCACCCTGCTCGGTGATGACGTGGAACTGATCCAGTCCCTGGTCATCCCGGCCGAGGGTCAGGCGGGCGAGGAACTCCTGAACGGCGGTGTCGCGCGCCCAGATCGAGAGAAAGACGAGATTGCCCTGCTCGTCACCGACGCAACCGTCGGCCATGAGATCGGGGCATTCGTCGATGCGGTACAGCGGTTTCGCGGAAGAAGGTGCAGGCATGGTGATGTCCTCTTGGAAAAGAAGGAGCAACCACAGCCCGCGGGGCAGTGCTCGCCCCGGTTAGGTGAAGGAAGATGCGTGCCGCTAGGCAGCGCGCCCCGCGTGGAAGCGGTGAACCCGCTCGCGCCACTCGGAGCTTTGCACCGGCGCCATGTCGAGATAGCGCAGCGGGCACGAGTAGTAGTACGGATGCACGGACTCATCGAGGGACTTGTAGCCCCAATCGCCGCCCGAGCTTTCCAGCAGATGGCAGCCGATGTAGCAGACGGACTCACCGGCCGCGAGGCCCATGACGCCCGCCTGCCTGGCGGTGACGCGAACCACGGTCCACAGAACGTCGCCGTCCAGTGTGTGGTCGATGACTTCGCAGCAAGCGCGTTCGGACGCCTGCGGAGCGAGCAGCTCGCGGATCAACTGATCGCGCGTCTGACGAACAAAGGTCCAGCCCATGAGGGTCTCCTTGAAGAAATGGCCGGAGCCCTCCCCGTCGGGGGAGAACCCCGGCGGGTGGCGGAATGCCGCGCAAGGCGGCGGATGGATCAGGCAGCTTTGAGGTGCCAGTCCTGGGACAACGGAGCGAACTCGTAGCCCAGCTTGTCGAGACGGTCGCGCTGCTGACGCAGCACACGACGATCCACGGTCGCATCGAGCTTCACGGTCTCGCCCAGGGGCCACAAGGCACCGAACAGCGCCGCGTCGTCTGCCTCGGCCGAGGCCGCAGCGGACACGGGAGCCGGTTCGCTGCCGAACGGCGTGGTATCGACCAGGGGATCGCGCGGACTGCGCGACTTCGCCTTCGGCTTGGCCGGGGGCGATGCCGGCGCGGGCGTCTGCGCCTCCTCGTCGATCGGATCGACTTCCTGCGGACTCAGCCGGCGGGCTTCGTCGCGGCTCAGGGCGTCGATGTTGGACAGCGTCATCCCGCCCAGATGGGCGCGGATCTCGATGACCATGCGGCCGTTGGCGTTGTACGTGGAGGGGCGAATCTCGACGATGACGAAATCACCGTCGTACTTGCCCTCGCGGTACTGATCGAGTTCGGCGTTCTTCACGACGAACTCGCCGATGGAGGTCGCCAGGCGGCCGACGTTGAAATCGCCGTTGCGGCCGTGGATGGTCTTGATGGCCAGTTGGCCGGGGATGGTGATCATGAAGGTCTCCTGCTGACGAAGAGAAGACAAGGCCCCGGGGATGGGGCCTTGCGGATCAGAACGACTCGGCAACGGCCAATGCGGGGGCATCGGCAGCGTCGTCGGCAGCATCGGCGACGGGCTTGGAAGGCTCCGGTGCCGAGGCTTGCTGCGCAGCGGGCGCGTCGGACGTCACAGGGACTTCCGGCTCGCGCTCGTCGGTCTCGGTCGGCTTGGGCTCGGCCTTGTAGACGAGCTTGCCGTCGACCTTGATCCAACTGACGAACAGCAGGCGGGCCTTGAGGCTCACACCCTGCTCGCCGGCACGCTTGCCCTTGGAGTAGGTGAAGGTGTCGGTCCACAGGTCGCCCAGGCGGAAGCCGATCATCACCTTCTTCTCGGCGTCGATCGCCTGAATGCAGCGGCGCACCAGGTGCTGCGCTTCCGATCCCGATACGCGCGTGTCGAAACGCACATACGAGACGTCATCGCTGGGACCGTTCAGAGCCGCGATGTCGCAGGCCAGGAACGCATCGCCTTTCTTGGGCTTCACTTCGCGGATGCGATTGAGATACCCGAGGCCGGTGATGTGCAGATCGAAGTAGGATTTTTCGGTGGAAGTGGTCATGGTGAATCTCCTGGGAACAATGAGGCGGAGACACACCCGACCCAAGGCGGGGAAGGTGTGGAACCCCCGCGTGGGTTGATGGAACAGCTTGGAGGCATCGCCATCGAGAACCGATGGCCGTTCGCGCATGGATGCCGGTGCGAACTGGAGTGATCAACGCGGCCGGAACCGCGTCGCAGCCTTGAAGATCGTGGCTGCCTGGGCATGTCGCTGACGGATGTCAGCGGAACATGGCCGGAAGCGTGGCGCCGGGACGGTGCGCAGGCGAGCGGCAATCGGCACTCGCGGCTGTCCGCATTGCCGGGAAGAAAGAGGCCCCCGGAGCGGGGGCCAGGGGTGGGCGGTCAGTTGCCGCTGGGCGTGGAAGGAACCGCCTGCAGCGACAGGTGTGTCGCGGTGGCGGACACGTCGAAGTCGTCCTCGCTGTGCAGGATGCGCGCAAACACGCCCTCCTGCGGATCGAAGAACTCGCCGAAGTCGTCGCCGCCGAACTCGGCGCGCGCCAGCTCCCACCAGTCATCGAACGCATCGACATCCGGGTTGAAGCCGGCGGCATAGGCGATGGTCTTCTGGCGACCATCGGGTCGGCGCTCGCCGCGCTCGGCCAGGAAGTACACGCCGTGATCCTTGACCAGGATGACGCGGCACTGATTCGCCACCGCTTCGGCGAGCACGGGCCGCAGCTCCGTGCCTTTGAATCGAACAGTCATGGGTGTGATCTCCCGGGAGGCAGGAAGAGAGGCTTCCCGCCGCGAAGGCGGGAAGCTGCTGGGAGGTCAGTGCCGGACAGCCTTGCGACCCGACAGGCACTGCACGCGGATGCGTCTCCAGCTCCCGTCGTCGATCAGCCGTTCCAGCGTCTCGCCGAGGATGTCGAAGAACACCTCATCGACCCGTTCGACCAGCTCGCCGGCGCGATGCAGCTCCACCGCGTAGAGGTCGAGGCCACGCTCATACAGCACGGTGACGCGACCCTGGAACTTCATCGTGGCGACGGTGAAGCCGATGGCCGGCGGCGTGCGGATGATGTCGGCGGGCAGCGGATCGACCCAGGTGATGTCCCGCGCACCGGCATCCACCAGCATGTGGGTGACGCGCCGGAAACCGTCGGGAGCGGGCAACTGCTCCAGTTGGACGATCAGTTCCTGCAGCTCGGGGCAGCGCGGCTCGGGGATCGGCAGCTTCGCCGGTGCGGACCCGAGCACGAACCGCTTCACCGTGTAGGGCTGGCCGTCGGCGGTGAACTCGGTTTGCTCCTCGGGCGTGTCCGCCCGCTGACCGTCGAAGCGGCGTCTGACATAGGGTTCGACCTGCACCTTGGCGCCCTCGTCGGGCACCTCGGTCACGAGCGTGCGATCGAGCACCGCGAACTCGGCCCGTGCCGTCTTGACGACGATGGCCTCGTCGGTGGTGGCGATGACCTTGCCCTCGAAAGGCTTCGGGTCGATGTGAAAGCCCAGCGTCGAAACCTTGGGCTGGCCGTCGAAGATGTTGAACTTGAACGAACGGACGTTGGAAGGCACGTGACCGACGACGAGCGTTGGCATCTGTGCACGGATGGCTTGGGTATCCATGGGGAGACTCCTTGTGGCAACCAAGGGACTCCCGCCCGCAAGGGAGGTCTGTCCCTTGAGGGTGAGGTGGATGGACGCGGTATGCGTCCGGCGAAAGAAACGACCAGCACGGCGAACCGCGCCGCAGTCTCGAAGGTCTCGACTGCCTGGGCATGCTGCCGGCAACGCCAGCGAACATGCGGCCAGCGTGCGGCACATGGCGGCGGCCGTCCGTTGGGAATCGGCAATGCGCCGGCACCGCGTTCCGCGAAAAAGAAGAGCCCCGACGTGGGGGCTCGAATGGGTTGCGGGTTACTCGTCGTCGTAGAGCGTCAGCCCGTCCAGCACGGGCGCGTCGGCATCGAACACCAACATGCGAACGTCAGCGAGCGCAGCCAGGTGCAACACTTCCACGAGGGACTCCGGCACGCCCTTGGCCCGGTGCTCCTGCCGCAGCTCTTCGTCGGTGATGCCCTCGACATGCTGCAGGTTCGCATCCGTCCAGGGCGTGGCGATCAGCTTCACGCCGACCGCCGGGCTGTAGGGAATGCGGAAGGCCACGAACAAAAAACTGCTCGGCGTGGCGATGTCCGCCAGTTCGGCGAGGAAGCGGCCGGCCTCCTCGGTGATGTGCGCCGAACTGATTTCCCAAGCACGGCTGTAGAACCCGGTCTCGAAGCGCAGGCGCCGCACCACCTCGCGCGCGGCTTCCTCGGAGTAGGTATCGGCGACGTGCAGCGGTTGGCCGGCTTCTTCGGCCATGACGGCGTAGACGAGGTTTCGGGCGATGCCATGGCTGGGGCACTGTGCGTCCAGCTCGGGCGGCACGTTCTGGCCCTCGGTGATCAGCGCGAAGTCGTCGCAGAAGACGCAGGCATGGCGCTCGACCTGGCTGTCCGGCAGGTGCGACTGCGAGACGTGCAGCGGCAGATAGCTCAGTGGGCAGTCGTCGTCGTAGGAAATCGCCAGCAGCCGCTGCACGGACAGGCCATCGTAGCCGCGGACGAAGGGGTTTTCGGAATGGGACATGGGATTCCTCCAGCAGAGGATGGCCGAGGCAATCCCCTGCCGGGGATTGAACCCCAGCGAGTGGATGAAGTGGCAGCCGGTCAGCCGGCCGCGGCGTCGGGCCGCCCTGGTGGGCGCGGTGCAGGTCAGTGGAAGATGCTGATTCGGGACATGGCCGCTCCTGCGAAAAGAAGGAGGGACATGGCCCCGAACGGGGACGCATGTCCCTCGTGGGGTGGGATGAAAGGACCGTGGGTTGCCAGGCGCGGCTCACCAGCCGTTGTAGTGCAGCGTGAGGTCGGCGATGACCTGGCGCCGTTCCAGATCGAGGCCGCCGAAGTCGGACAGCCCCTCGAAGCCGCAACGCTTGAGCATCGCGCCGCCCTCGCGGGAGTTGTAGAAGCTCACCATCGCGGACAGGAACATGCGTTGACCGCTGCTCAGCACGCCCAGGGCGTCGTTGAGCATTAGCATGTTGGGCCGCAGATCCCACTTGGTGGTGGCACGCTGCAGACCTTCGCGTGTGCCGTCGCCGAACCACTCGTGGCCGGCGATCTGCGCGCCGCGCTTCCAGGCCTCGAAGAAGGCCTGCGGTGCAGCGTCGAAGTGCGCCTGTTCCAGCGCCATCTGATCGAGCACGTCTTCGGGTAAAGACAGATTCATGAGAGAACTCCTTGAAGGGTGGGAATCAGGGGTGAGCGCGCTGTGTCCAGGCACGGGTATCCAGGGCGCGCTGTGCTGCGAGGTGGGTCGGGAAATACTCGACGGACTCCCGCGATACCGGGCCTTCGTCGTCTTGTGTGCCGATGTAGTGGCCGGCCGCGCTGCGCAGCACCTGTAGCGGCAAACGCTTGCCGGTCCAGGTCAGCGCCAGCGCACCACTGCGCACTGCGGTTGCAGAGGAAGATGCGGAAGGTTCAGACATGCCGTGCTCCTTGGTGGGTCGGGGAGCACGCATCCCGCAGGGGATGGGGTTCCCCTCGGGTGGTTGAGAAAAGTGCATCGTCGCCAGGCCGGCGAGCGTCCGCGGTGGGCGGTGCGGAGCGGACTGGATCGGTCAACGCGGCGAACCGCGTTGCAGCCTTGAGGACCGAGGCTGCCAGGGCATGGTGCTGACGACCGTCAGCGACACACGCGGGAAGGATGGAAGCGCGGCACCGCGCCGTCGCCGATCAAACGGAACCGCGCGCCGTCCGGTTTGGCCCGAGCACTGCCGGCAGCAGCAGTGCACGATCCTTCCGCCCACGACAAAGGCGCCGAAGCCCCGCAAGGCTTCGGCTGGAGAGGAATCAATCCACCTGTGGGCTGCAAGCAGGCCAGGCCGTCGTCAAAGCCATTCGCTGCGTCAGCAATCTCACCCGGCCCGTTTCGTGGCTGGGGCCGGCATCCTCTGGCGTGTATCCACACACAAAGGGAACCCGTTGTTCCGCCGGCGGGCTCCGGCACCGAATACCGTCGACCGCAAGCGGTCTCCTGGCACCTCGCAGCCTTGCGGGCCAAGGCGTCAGGAGACCGTTCGTGGATGGACGGAAACACCTCGATCAACGGAACCGCGGCGAGCGCGATTCGACGGAGCAATGACCTTCTCGCCCTGCAAGCCGTGATTGGCCTGTGCAGGACGCGCACACCGTTGCAGAAGGGAACGCGCGCTGGGGAGTCCCGCGGGGCGCGGGAGGTTTGCCCGCCGTCGGCAGCAGCCAGCGTGGCAGAGGGAGACGTGGGCGTCAGTTCGCCTTGGGGCGCCGACGCGGTGGGCCGGATGTGCGGCCGGAAGTACGGTTGGACGGGCCGTGCTTGCCTGCCGCGGCGTTTTCGACCGGCTGCGTGCCCTTGCAGTCCGGGTAGCGGCTGCACGACCAGAACGTGCCGCTCTTGCCGCTACGCGGGCGCATCGGGGCGCCGCATTGCGGGCAGTTCGGCGCGGGCGGCAGCTTGATGACGAGCGTTGCGCCGCGGTACTGCTGCACGAGTTGGGCGACCCAGCTCGATTGCTTGGCAATGAAGGTGTCCAGCGTCATCTGGCCGGCCTCGATCATGTCCAGTGCCTGCTCCCACACCGCCGTGGTCCCGGGGTCGGCAATGGCCGCCGGCACGGCGTCGATCAACGTGAAGGCCGCATCCGATGCGCGGATGGCGCGGCCTTTCTTCAAGAGGTAGCCGCGGGCCAGCAGCCCGCTGATGATGTTGGCGCGCGTCGCCTCGGTGCCGATGCCCGTGGTGTCCTTCAGCTTCTGCTTCAGGCGCGGGTCCGTCACGAGCTTGGCGACGCCCTTCATGGCCTTGACCAGTTCGCCCTGCGTGTAGGGCTTGGGCGGCAGCGTCTTCAATGCCTTCAGTTCGACCTGGCCGACCTGGCAGGCTGCACCAGCACGTAGCGCCGGCAGCGCCTGGCCGCGCTGTGCGTCCTCGCCGTCACCGTCCTCGGGCTCCGGCGCCGCCAGCACCTGGCGCCATCCGGCCGTCGCGATCTGCTTGCCGACCGCCACCAGCGACTGCCCGCCGCACGTGAGCTGCGCCACCGTCCGGTCAAACTCGTGATGCGGCAGGAACTGCGCGAGGTAGTGGGCGCGGATCAGCCGGTAGACGGCCAACTCCTTGTCGGTCATCGCCGAGAGATTGGCCGGCTCCAGCGTGGGGATGATGCCGTGATGCGCCGTGACCTTGCCGTCGTTCCACGCTCGCGAACGCTGCTGCCGGTCCAGGCGGTAGATCAACGGCCGCAGGCCGGGATCGGTCTTGACCAGGCTGTCGAGCACGGCCGGCACCTCGGCCAGCATGCTCTCGGGCAGGTAGCCCGAATCCGAGCGCGGATACGTCGTCGCCTTGTGCGTCTCGTACAGCGCCTGGGCAATGTCCAGCGTCTCCTGCACGTCGAGGCCCAACTGCTTGGAACATACTTCCTGCAAGGTGCCGAGGTCGAACGGCAGCGGCGGGCCTTCGCGCACGCGCTCGGTCTCCACCGACAGCACCTGGGCGGTGCCGACCGCGCGCAGGCGTTCCGCCGCCTGCTGCGCCAGAGGCTGCTGCAGGCAACGGCCGGCTTCGTCGGTGCTACCCTGCGGCGGTGTCCAGCTTGCGACAAAGGTCTGGCCTGCATGCGAGAGTGCGACCTCGATGGCCCAGAACGGCACCGAGACGAAGCGCACAATTTCGCGATCCCGGTCCACCACCAACTTGAGCGTCGGCGTCTGTACGCGGCCCACCGATAGCACGCCGTTGTAGCCGGCCTGGCGACCCAGCAGTGTGAACAGCCGACTCAGGTTTATCCCGATCAGCCAGTCGGCACGCGATCGGGCGAGTGCGGAGAAATACAGCGGCAGCGTCTCGGCGGACGGCTTGAGCGCACCCAGCGCTTTGCGGATCGACGCATCGTTGAGCGCCGATAGCCACAGGCGCTGAACCGGCCCGCGGTAGCCACACAGATCGATGATTTCGCGGGCAATCATCTCGCCTTCGCGGTCGGCGTCAGTCGCGATCACCAGCTCGCCTGCCTTGGCGACGAGCTGCTGCACGACCTTGAACTGCGCCGCGGTCGCCGCCTTGGGCTCGACACGCCAGCGCTCGGGAAGAATGGGCAGTTGTTCGATGGCCCAGCGCTTGTACTGCTCGCCGTAGCCTTCGGGCGGAACCGCCTCCACCAGATGACCGATGCACCAGGTCACGACGACACCGGCACCGCTGTAGCAGCCGTTGCCGCGTTGGCCGGCGCCCAGCACACGGGCGATGTCCTTTCCCTGGGACGGCTTCTCGCACAGGAACACGCGCATGAAGCCTCCTCGAAAAGTGTACGGTTCATCGGATGGCCCCAGCTTGGCCGGGCCAGCGGATGCCGGCAGCAAGGAAGCTGATTGGTGCAGACACCGCTTTGTGATCGGCAGGCGATGCGTTGCCGCAGCGGCATGCGCGCTACCGCAACGGCTGGCGCAACGGGGGCGTCGTTTCGGAAGGACGGCTGGAAACCGGTGGACCACCCTGGCGCTATCCCCTGGGGATAGCTGGTGCATGGCGGGCGTCTGACGGTTGCTACAGCCGCCCCCTGCGGGGAGTCAGCCCTTGGCCTTGGTTTCCTTCGGCGCCTTCGTCCCCTTGGTTTCCTTCGTCGGCGGTACTGCGGCCTCGGGTTCCAGCGTCCTGGCGCTGAGGGTCACGGCCTGGATGCGGTACGGCAAGATGCCAATGCGGCGGGCCTCGATCTTGAAGGTCGTGCGCTCATTGTCGTCAGCGTCCTCCCATTCGTCCTTCACCGTACGGCCTTCCACCAGCACGCGCATACCTTTCTGGTACAGGTCTTTCCAGTGGTCGGCGTCGCGGTGCCACAGCTCCACGGGCGCCCAGAAGCCGCCGCGGTCCTCGAACTCGCCGTCCTTCTTCGGGATCGGGTTGTCGAAGTAGACGTTCAGGCGCAGCAGCCGGTGCGGCTCGTCGTTGCCGTTCGGAAATTCGCGGTAGTCCGGTGCAGAACCGATGTTGCCCTCGCCGACGAAGTGCGTGCTCATGGTGACTCCTTGGGGGTGGTGGATGGAACGGACGCGGCATGCCCGTGGGCGCGCCGCAGGTAAGCCGCTTCGGCCTGCGCGGCCTTGCTGGCGCACTCCTGGGCTTGGCGGCCCAGCGTGTGAAGGAGGCTGATCTGCATGTTCAGCGCGATGCGTTGCAGTTCCATCGCGTACAGGTCGTCGATCAGCGAGGCCGGCGTCGCCGGGCGGTCGAGCAGCGACTCCCACAGCGCCACGCCCATCAAGGAACGATCATGGTTGCGCCAACGCAGGAAAGTCGTGCCTGCGCCAGTGGTCTGCTGGGCCAGTTGGACATCGAGCAGCGAGAAGGGATAGGCCCGAGCCTGTTGCAGCACGCGCCGCTGCGCCAGGGCGATCAAGTCGTCGCGCAGTGCCATGCACTGGTTGGCCCAAGTCTCCAGACTTCCCTTACCTTTAAAGGGCTGTAAAAGGCCTTTTAGGTAGCCGGCGTGTTCCAGACGTTGGAAGTCCGCCTGTTCCAGCGACGTGAAGCGTACTGGTCGGCTGGTCGGGGTCGATGCCGTCATGTGCTGGCATCCTCATCATCCAACGCGGCATCGGCTGCGCGATCCTTGGTGGCCGGAGCAGCAGCATCAGCGGCCGGTTCAGCAGCCGGTGTGCCAGGCGCGCCTGTGCGGCGCGCGATGGGTGGTGCAAAGCGCGAACGGCGCGTGCCTTCCAGCACGTCCTGCGGCAGCTCGCCGAACTTCTCCAGCGCCGCTCGCGCCGCGGCGTTCTTCGCCGCGAAGTCGTCGCGCGTCGTGCCCGAGTAGCGGTACTGCTGGGCCAGTGAGAACAGGCTGCGCAGCGCGTGCGCGCCATCGTTGAGCCAGCGCTCCATGGTGCTGCGGTCGATCAGCGCGGTGTGGTGGGCGAGGATCAGCTTTCGCGCCAGGTCGTCGTAATCGGCCAGCAGGTACACCGCCATGAAACCGAGCTGCGCATTGACGAACAGCGGCAGCTTGACCGGTTGCACGTTCATGTTCTCGCCCAGCGACAACGCCGCAGGTACATCGGCGAGGGCCTGGACCACCTGTTCGCGCAGGGTCTGCAGGCGGGTCTTGGTGTCGGCGAGCTTGTCTTCGACCCGAAGCATCCACCAGTCCGAGTACGGGTCGTCTTGCTCGGCGCCGCGCTTCATCTTGTTCATCACGCTGATGAAGCCGTTGAGGCCGATGATGCCGGCGCGTCCTTCTGACGGTGCGCGGCCATGCCAGATGCGGGAGGCGTGGTGCGTGTGCAGCGTCAGCGACATCGCGCTACGCAGCGCCCCGAGATTCAATTGCAGGGGTTCATTGGCCATGAGTGACGACTCGCGGTAAGGGAACGAGTCGCCAGCATCGGCACCAGCCGGAAGACCGTCAGTCAACAAACCGCAGCCCATGCGCGCCCGGTTTGTTCCGCGCGGAAGGCTGTGGGTGCTGCCTATCCCCTGGGGATAGCGCGGCGGACTTGTTCGCGACTCGCGCGAACTTGGGGCCGCGTTGTGGGCCTATGCCTCGCGAGGTCTGTACCAGGCGGCCCGTTGGCCCTCCACCTCACGGTAGCGAAGCTCGAACAGGCGGCACTCGTGCACCACCTGACGCCAACTGCTGCAGCCGTACTTGGCTGGAAGCTGCTCTGGATGCCGGCCCGCGATCCAGCGGCCAGCAGCGGCAATCGGTGTCCAGCCCTCGACGGCCAACTGCGCGGCGGCCTCGCGCAGCGCGCGGACGATGCCGGCGGCCGGCCAGTCCACCGTGCCGTCCGGCGCGATGCCATTGACCACCAGGTCGTGGAACACATCCGACTGGACGAACTCCGCTGCCAGGCGCCGCGCCTGATCCATGTGCTCGGCCCAGCCGCGCAACTGCTCGAAGTGTTGATCGATGCGTGTGTAGGCGGAACCGAGTTCGTCCTGTGCGGTGCGGCACCCGTCCACGGTCCATAGATCGTGCTGGTCGATGAAGTGGTGCACCAGGGTGTTGCGCAGCGATACCAGGTCTTTGAGGTCGGCCTGGGTCTTGGCGTAGTCCTGCGCAGACAGGCTCAGTTGCACGCGCGTGCGAAAGGAAATCACATCGCCGGGAAGATCGTCGTCGCGTTCCTCGCCGCCATTTCCATCGGTGACGACATACGAACCAAACAGTTGTCCGACCAACGTGCCCAGGGTCTTGGTCGCGGCATCTTCAATCCGCGCTGCGCGAATGGCCTCCAGCGAATGCGCCGGGCCTGAAATCTCGTGGTGGGCCACGATGGCTTTCATGAGGCGCTCGTATTGTTGAAGGCGCAACAGGCATCTGCCCAGCAAGCGCTGAACGTCTCGCTGTAGTGGTTGCAGTGCGTTTGTGGCGGGGGAGGTCGTCATGTCCATCGTCGGCCGGGCTCGTGCGTGGCTGTCCTCGTCTGATTCACAGGCGACAGTTTCGCCTGTCATTCGGCGGGCGACAATCGAGCGCTGCGGAAAGATGTCTGTTCCAGCTATCCCCTGGGGATAGTCAACTCAGCGATCACGCAAGGCTTCTCGGAGCTGCGCCAGGTAGGCACGTGCCACCTCGGGGTCAGCCGCACGGGATACCGGCGGTGACGATGGCGCAGGTGGCGGGGGCGCTGGCGGTGCCGATGCACTTTCTCCGGCCCAGGCCTTGAACTCCCCGCGCAGTGCCTTCTGGATGATGCCAAACAGGTAGCCGGCCGGGTTGCGTACCGCGCTGTTGTGGCAGCGTGCCACCCACTCGTCGAGAACAGCCTGCCTCTGCGCCTCGTCCACCTGCTGCAGCGCCACCAGCGCGCCGGCCTGCTGCTCGTCCTTCAAGCGCAGGAAACGCTCGGGCAGCCGCAGGTTCTGCAAGGCCCTCGCGCGCGGTACTGTACGTACTTCATTTATACGATCATTACGTACTATACGGTCCTCCTTTGGAATCCGAAGAGAGCCGTCCGGCGCGGGTTTCGGCCCTGCTTCGGATTCCGAAGACGGGCGCGCAGCATTCCGAAGAAGGGCTTTCTGGCCTTCTTCGGATTCGTGGTCCGCACCCTCCTGTGGATAACCTAGCGTCGTCCATCCATGCCGCGCCATGCGCTGCGCGAGCACCTGCAGGCGGGTCGGCAGCGTGCGCCCGCTGAGCAGCGGGTCTTCGGCGATCTCCCGCAGCGTGTTCATGCCCACGACCTGCACCGCCTTGGCGGCATGGGTCAGCGCCTGACTGACCAGGCCGAGGTAGTCGGCATCGAGCTGCATCGCCTCGAAGGGCGACAGCGGTTCGTCGTGCAGCACGTAGAGGTTGCCTTGAATGCGGCCGGTCTTCGGGTCGCGCCGTCGTCGCACCAGGCTCAGCCAGCGTGTCAGCCGCAACAGCGTCAGGGCGCGCGCCACGGTCTCGTGCGAGGCTTGTGCCGCGCAGGGCATTGAGGCCAAGTAAGGGCGCAATTGGTCGTAGGTGGGAAAGGCGGTCACGCCGTCGTCGTTGAGCTGCAGGCGGAACACCTGCCAGGCGTTGCGCTCCAGCGGCGTCAGGCGCCGGTCGAGGAACAGCCTGCGCGGCACGCTCTCATGGCGGTTGCCGCTGTAGAGGAAACCGTCGGCGGCCGGCGCCGTTCCCTGCGCTGGCTGCAGGTGCTGCAGGGCCTCGTCGAAGAGCGCGGACAGCGCAACGGGGCCTTCGCGCCGTGGTGCGCCGCCCGTGGTCATGGCCTACACCAGCCCCTGGTCGATCCAGTTCCGTATCGCCGCCCACACCACCGACATCGGCAGGCTCAACGCCTCGGCCAGGTCCATGGTCAGCGCCAGCATCGCCATGTCGTCGGACAGGGCGATATGGCGCTCGGTGACGCCGGCCTTCCAGCGCTCCCACAAGATCACGTCCTGTGCCTCGTCGAGCACCGGATGCCGGCCCTTGCGCTTGGGCAGCCCAAGGATGTCGCGGCGCAGCGCCACTTCCTGATGCGTGAGGCCGTAGAACTTGCTGACCATCTCCGTGCTCGCTCCCAGGCGCAGCATGCGGTCCACCGTGGCGATCTCCCGCTCCACGTCGTGCATCTGGCTCAGCAGCCGCTTCAACACATCCCGGTTCACCGACACCGAACACCACGATACCGTGGCATTCACCAGCATGCTCACGAGTTCGGGGTGCTTCAGCGCATCCAGCTCTTCCTCGCCGAAGCCCATGGCCTTGCAGCGGCGCAACTGGCCGTTGCGCAAGTCATGCAGGGCCTGAGCGATCACGGCTTGGTTGAGTGGGTGCGGTGCCGACATGCGGAAGCCTCCTGCGCTCAGGAATCCTGGCTCGCTACGCCGGCTTCCAGATCCAGCAGCCGGCGCGCCAGGCGCAGCAGACGGAACAGCTTCACCAGCGCAGCATCGCTCAGGCGTGTAGCCGAGCCGCCATGGCCATGCAGCAGCGCAGCCAGCTCGTCGGCCAGCCGCGCGCGGTCCACTCCGTTCGCGGAGGGCGGCGCCGCACTCAGCACATGCAGCAGGGTCAGCACCGCCCGCGCGAACGCCGGCAGCGCCTTCGCCTGGCCCACAACCGGCGCCGCGCAGACGAAGCCGATGCCGCCGACGCTGGCCTCGATGTGGTCGGCGACCGCCGCTTCCTCGCCGATTTCGCGCGCGAACTGCGCGATGTGCACACGCAGGCGATCCGGCACGTCCAGGCCCGGCTCGATGTACCAGACATCCGAGATGGGAAAGAGCCCGCCAACCTGCACCGGGATCGCACGCAGCGCATCTGCCTCAAAGTCGGGTAGCTTGTCGCCGAGCTGATCCGCGACCATCCGCTGGATGGACTGCAGGCGCTCGGTGGTCGGGGCCGGCGTCACGATGTGCCCCTGCAGGCGCTCGTCGCGCTGCCCGTCCCGGGCGTTTGGTGCAGCGGCAGGTGGTGCCGAGGGTGTCTCTGCCGGTGGCGCGACGGGCGAGGTGTCCCGTGGCGTTGGCGCCGCGGGCGGCAGTTGCGGCGTGATGGCTGGCGCCGCAGGTGCGACAGGCGTTGCCGGGTTCGGCGCGACCGGCTCGCTGGTCAATGCTCGCTGACGGCTTTCGCTGTCATCGACCTCCAATGCCAGCGTGTCGTAGTCCGCTTCCAGCAGCTCGGCCATCTGACCCACCAGTTCGTCCTGCACGCGCTGGGGCGAGAAGCCCTCCGGCCGCGTGTCGAACTGCGACAGCACATCCTGAAACAGCGAAGCGAAGTCCACGGTCAGCGGCCGGCCCAGCGCACGCCGCTCCCAGGTGCGCTCGCACGCCTTGCGCAGCACCGCGAGCCGGTCCACCTGATGCCGGCCCAGTCCGCCGTACAACAGCGTCGGGATCGCCGGCAGCAGGTAGCGCACCGCATCGTTCATGCGGCTGATGTGCGACTGCGGCACCGGATAACCGTCGGCAGTCAGCCGCCGCGCGAGTTCGCTCTGCGACAGTGCCTGGCCGCTTTCCTGCTCGTAGAACTCGCGCGCCTTCTCGATGCCCAACGCCCGCTCGATGAAGGTCAGCCCGCCACGCAGCTCGTTCTCGGCCAGATGCCCGGTCAGCGCCACGATTTCGCCGCGCGCCGGCCACGGGCGGAACAGGCACGCGATGCGGAAAAAGCGTTCTTCCTTGGTTTCGCTCCACAATTCGCGCAGGATCGCCAGCCGCGTATTGCCACCGTTCCTGATGATGTAGTGCGCCTCGCCCGGCCGGCGCGTGATCGCAGGCGGTGCGTCCAGCCCGCGCTCGCGGATCGAGGTCTTGATTTCCTCGTAGGCCGGGTTGCGCGTCACGCGTGGGTCATGTTCATAGGGGCGCAGCTCGTCCAGCGTCACCACCATCGGTGTGTCGGCGATGGGGTCGGTCAACGCCGCGGCCGAAGGACCGTTGCGTTCGAAGCCCTTGGCCAGCAGCTTGGTGGCCATGTCCTGCGGCGTCGGATCAGCCATCGCTGCTCTCCCGAGATGCCGTCAGTGCCTGTCGATCGGCGCGGCGAAGCTGCGCGCGTGCGTTGCGGCTGGCGCGGTGATCGCTCGCAGTCGAGCTGGTATAGATCGCGGCGCAGCCGGGCTTGGTGAACATCAGGTGCCCGCCGCGCGTGCGTTTCACGTGCCAACCTTCGCCCAGCGCGAACTCGATCAGCGCGCGTAGCCGCGCATGGCCGCGGGCCAGTTCATGCCCGATCGCCATGACTGGCTCCTCCTGCGCGGCCTCTGCCGGTAACGCATGCAAAGCGCTCCCGCCATGCCGGGAACAGCTCGCCAGCCAGCGCACGCATCGTCTCCAACGCCGCAGGCGCAGTACGGCCCACTGGTTGCCGGTATTCGACGCGATGCACTGGCAGCCCCCGTGTTGCGGCACGTGGGTAGGCTTCAATGGCCGGGACGTCGGTGCTCAGGACCTGTATGCCAGCGTGCGCCTGGAACACTTGTCGCAGGGCCTGCTGGATCAGTCGGGCGTTCGACGAAACCGGATGCACACGGTTGATGAGCAAGCGCAGCGGTGGCGGCTCGATGCCGAGGTGCCGATACGGAGCGATGTCCTCGATCAGTTGCAGCGTGCCGCGCCTCAGCTCACGCGCCGCCAGGATTTCCGGCGTCACCGGTGACAGCGCCAGACTGGAGGCCAGTACCGCCATTTCCAGCAGCACACTGCGCGCTCCCTGGGTATCGATCAGCAGCAGGTCGTAGTGCGACGCCAGCGCGGGGAGCAGGTGACGCAGGCGTAGCCGACCGTCGGGTGCGTGCAGCAGCAGTGTGTTCAGTTCGCCGCGATGGTCGTTCGACACCACCAGGTCGAGACCCGCCACAGCGGTCTGCGAAGCCAATTGCTCGATACGCTGCTCATTGAAGGCCAGCATCTCATAGATGCCGGCAGGCGCATGCGTGCCGAGCGTGAAGTAGCTCGACAAGGTGGGCTGTACGTCCAGGTCCAGCAGCAGCACGCGCAGTCCCGCATCGGCGATGAAGCCGCCCAGGTTCGCTGCGGTGGTCGTCTTGCCGACGCCACCCTTGGTCGAAATGATGGATACCACCTGCATGGTGCGACTCCTCGTGGAAGGGATTCCGGGGGGGCGCGGGCTCACGCCCGCTCCCTGAGTCGATCGGTGATCCACTGATCGATCTCCACCGAATCCCATCCGATGGCGCGTACCCCGAGGCGCAGGGGCTTAGGAAACTTGCCCTCCTTGATCAGGTTGTAGATGTGGGCGCGTTTGAAGCCGGTCTTGGCCTCGACTTCCGCGCGGCGCAGGATGCGGTGATCGTTCGGCGTCGCGGTGGCGATGGTCTGGGCAGTCACGAGGGACACTCCTTGGCGCTGTGTAGCGGCGGTGATGGAAGTGCCCCGTATTCAATAGCGCGGTTCCCGCGCGGTCACCGCAAGTGCAGACACGCCGTCTGCACTTGCAGTCAGCGGTCCTGGGTAGCGAGATGACGCTTGGCTGCCGAAAACTTCGCCCACAGCGTTCGCTCGCTGATTCCGGATTTGTCGCCGTAATGGGCAACCAGCGCATTGATGACCGATTCCAGCGTCTCGAAAGACGAATAGGGAACGCCATTGGGTGACTTGCCCAACAGCAGGGTCAGAAGACCGCCAACGATGTTCAGGTAGGTGGATTCACTGCGGGCGCCCGGCGTCCCGGACCGCTTCTCGCGCTCCGTGCGCGCCTGGTGCTCCTGGCTGAGCGTCTGGAACTGCTCATAGAGCGCGTCCCAGGCTTGCACCTTGTCGGCAAGCTGGAGCTTCAACGCCTCGCGATCCATGACCAGTGCCTGCACGGCATCGACACTGACGGCCGGATGCAGGTGACGCTCGAAGGCATCGAACAGGAAGGCCGGTCGCTGGTCGGGATAGAAACGGATCATCCATGCCTTCAGATCGACGTGGCGGATCGTGAGGCCAGGATCATCGAGCAAGGCGGGATCGTTGCTCGTGAGGCCATCCTTGCCGTAGGGAAGGTCGAGATGCACCAGTGCGTCGTAGATCCGTTCCGCGTTCAGGCGAAGCTGTGGCCAGCGCGCCAGCGCAGCGTGCTCCGGCAGCCTGTTCATCCCTTCGGCAATATCAAGGATACGGCGCTCGAAGCGTGACAGTCCCGCCCACTGGATGGCCGCCTCGATCGGACGATAGAAGACCTTGGCTTGGGCGCCGGAAGAAGATGACTTTCTCATGGGCTACTCCCTGGTGAACGGGTTCAGGACATCGGCTTTTCTCGTGGTCTGGTCGACGCCATCCACACCTTCGCGGCGCGGAGCGGTGGCGACTTGGCTTGTGGAAAGGTTGTAGTGACGGCGAATGGCTGCAATGCTCACCCCAGCAACCAGTCGATGTGGCACCTTGTCCACCAACACCGAGCCTCTGCGTGGCGGTATGCTTCAAGATGTTTCTCGCCCGAGGCGGGGAGGCTTGGTGGTGAGGTTTTGCTACAGATGCCATCGCGGCGAAAGACGCATTCGGTCTACGTGCTTTCAAGTCTGGGCATCACCCGCATGTCAGACGCCGAGGGTCTTTCAGCAGACGCGGTTCGGGTGGCACCAGGCGCGGCGACGCCGTCTCGACGGGCAACGATGAGGCTTCGAGCCAGACGGCACGGGTCTTCGTTCAGATCAAGAAAGAATGACAGGCGAATGCCATCGATTTACCGACAAGTTTCAGAACATCAACAGTTCTATTGCGGGCAACCGAAATGACAGAAAAGCCGATCACGGTCTTCCAGCATCTTCACCTCAGGGGCAAGACAGCAACCGCAATGCGCAGTGGCATCCTCGCGCAGGTGGGTGGCTCTTGGCGTCACGACGCTGAGCGGGAAGAAGACCTCAAGCAACACATGGGCGACGACGATGTGATCGTGCTTGTACGATCTGCATTCGACGACGTCGATGAATCGGCTCTGGTGCTGTGGCAAGAGCCTGATGGCTACAAGGTTTCCAATATTGTGCCGCGAAACGTCGGTGAGCTTGGTATTGACAAGTACAACGCGATTCTTCGCGACTTCGTCGCCCAAGTCGCGGAACCGGCGTCCCGGGCCGGCGGTTTCGGCGTCGAACTGACCTCTCCCAACCAGACTCTTGATGATTGGCTGGATGCCGAACCGGCAGCAGCCCTGCGGCGCTTTTCGCGGCTCGCCAATAAGTCCACAGGTGCGGCCCATCCCATGGACAAGGAGCGCTGGTACGCGTTCCTGATTGCCGCGCACCGTGCATCGAAACGACTGGATAGTGACCAATTGGCACGGTGGCTTGTCGAGGTGGAGGCCTGGTCCGCAGGGCGGGCGCAGGACTTGGCCATCGACTATGAATTCGCACTCGGACTGCTTGAACAGTATGACCAGTCGCATACATGAGCCTGAATACTTCAGTCATTGACGACTTGGTTGCTTTAAACGCGCCAGTGTTGTGCGTGGATACATGCACCGTCCTTGACGTCATCCGTGACATCACGCGCGAAACAGCGGTAGCACACGATGCCAGCGCCGGGCTTGCCTTGCTTGCGGCAGCCGAGGCCGGCTCCGATCTGATTGTTCTGATGGCAGAACAGGTGACCATCGAGCTTGCTGCTCATGTCGCTGGCGTCGAGGTAGAGGCTCGAAACGCTTTGGCAAGGTTCCGGGCACAAGCTCAACGTATCCATGAAGTGGCCTTGGCCTACGGTGCCCAGGGAATGTTGCCGCTGGACCACCTTGAGGGACACGTCGCGCGGGCCAGGACAGTGCTGAACAGGTGGCGGGACGTTGCCAGCGTGGTGCCGCACAACGATGGGGTCGCCAGCCGTGCGTTCAAGCGAGTCAACGAACCTCGTGCTCCCGCCCGACTGGGTAAAGAATCAATGAAGGATTGCGTGATCGTCGAAGCCTATATCGAGGCGGCTGGCCAGCTTCGCTCCGCAGGGCTGGTGGCGCCGATCGTGTTCGCCTCGTCGAATACGAAGGAGTATTTCGCGCCGAACACCCGACGTCTTCAAGATGAAATCGCTGCCGATCTAGAGGACGTTGGTGTGGAGTACGCCCCAAACTTCGGCGCAGCGAAGCACAGTCTCGGCCTATAGGCGCATCTGGACATGAGCCTGGTGGCTGTGCATGGACGTTGCTGGGCGATGGCAGACGATCCCGGGTTGCCGGGCAGGTGGGGCTGGTACATAATCTGGTCTAATTCCGTGGCGCTCACGGAAGAAACCCGTTATCAATCAACGGGTTGAGTGCGGCGTGATGTTCCCATCGCCCGCTCCACTGCATCAATCTGCGGACTTCCGCAGAAGTCCAAGAGAGTCTGCAAGTCCTTGCCGCACAAAGACTTTTCCTCTCTTTGATGTTCTGCCGTGGTCCATTGCGATCCGCCTACAGCCGGGACTTTTAAGTCCACAAACAAGTCCATTTTTGCGGGCGCGGCTGATTCCGGATTGTTGATGGAGGGGCGAGGTCGACGTGACCAGCATCTGGTTCCTGACTCATGTTCAGGAGCAAGAGCATGGCACTCTCAGACCTGGCCGTTCGACAGGCCAAGGCAACTGGCAAGGCATACACCCTCCCTGACCTGGATGGCCTCTCCCTGGCCGTCACGGCTTCAGGGGGCAGGACTTGGCACTTCCGCTACTACTGGGCGGGCAAGCAGAAGCGGATGTCGCTCGGCACCTACCCGGAGGTGACGCTTCGCGAGGCCCGCAGCCTGCGCGACGAAGCGCGCGCCCTGCTGGCCAAAGGCACCAATCCTCGCGTTCACCGCAAGCAGAAGCGCACCGCTGTCCGGCTCGCCGACGAAAACACCTTCGAGGCGGTGTATCGCAAGTGGCTCAAGCATCGCGGGCTCAGCCTCAAGGAAGGCCGGCAGACGACCCTCTCGATCCTTCCGCGCATCTTCGACAAGGATGTGCTGCCGACCTTGGGCAAGCGGTCGGTCTATGAGATCAAGCGTCCCGACCTCTTGGAGGTGATCGCCAAGATCGAGAAGCGCAAGGCGCTCTCCGTTGCCGAGAAAGTCAGGACGTGGTTCAACCAACTGTTCCGCTACGCGCTGGTGATCGTGCCGGGCCTGGAGCAGAACCCCGCCTCCGATCTCGATGTGGTGGCGCTGCCGCTGCCACCCGTCAACCACAACCCGTTCCTGCGCATGGCCGAGCTGCCAAAGCTGTTGCAGCGGCTGCGCAGCTATCGCGGCAGGCGGCAGACCCAGCTCGGGCTGCGGCTATTGCTGCTGACCGGCGTGCGAACCGGCGAGCTGCGACAGGCGATGCCGGATCAATTCGATCTGGACCGGGGGCTGTGGATCATCCCGCCCGACGTCGTGAAGCAACTCCAGTTGGATATGCGCAAGAAGCGGCAGCAGCCGAAGGACATCCCGCCCTACATCGTGCCGCTGTCGATTCAGGCCATGGAGATCGTCCGGCACCTGCTGGATGAGTTCAAGCCGGCCCAGCGCCACCTGTTCCGGCACGACAGCGACTTGAAGAAGCGCATCAGCGAGAACACGCTCAATGGTGCGCTCAAGCGCATGGGCTATCAGGAACGCCTGACCGGGCACGGTATCCGCGGCACGATGTCCACTGCGCTCAACGAGATCGGCTACCCGAAGGTCTGGGTGGATGCACAGCTCTCGCATGTCGATCCCAACAAGGTCAGCGCGACCTACAACCATGCCGAGTACGTGGAGCAGCGTCGCCGCATGATGCAGGACTGGGCCGATCGGCTCGACCTCTTCGAGCAGAACCAGGTCGAGGCGGCCAGCATGCCGCTCACCGTGCATCTGGAAGGCGTGCCCGCATTCCCGAGTGAGCAAACCGCAAGCGCACCCTCCACGCCGGTTGCCGCTTCGCCAATCCTGCTCGTGACGAAGGCGGGTGACGCCATGCCGTTGGTTTCTGCCGCCGCACATCGGCTGCCGGCGGTTCCGCCCCCTCGATCGGCCGCGCCGCTGGTGCCTTCGGACATTCAGCGCGAGAGGATGGAGCTGTTCGATGTCTTCGAAGCGCCGCACAACCTTCCCGTCGCGGCGTTTGCCAAGATGGCGGGCAAGTCCCGCAGGTGGATCAGCTACGAGATCAAGGCGGGTAACTTGCTGGCGTTGAACGTAGGCAACCGCGGCCAGCGCGTGCCGGACTGGCACCTCGACCCACTCAAGCACGAGCTGATCCAGTCCGTCCTGAAGCTGACCAGGGGTGCGGACCCTTGGCAGATCTACCATGCACTGCTGCAACCGCGCTCGATGCTGCGGGGGCGTTCGGCACTGGAGGGTGTGACTGCCAGCAATCTCGACAAGCTCGTCATGGCAGTGAGCACAGCCGTGAAGGAAAGCGAATGGACCGCGCCGCGAGTCGGGGTCGCCTAGTGCGTATTTCAGTTCATTGGACCGGTCCATCGATCTGAACAGGAAGATCGGTGATCATGATTAGCGACGGCAGCCGGCCATGAGCCGACGGTCGCCTCAGCCGGTGGGTGACCGCTTAAGTCAGGGCGCGATCTTTCACCCTGTTCTGGCTACCATTTCTTCGAATGGTGCTTCCCCGATGGTTCAGATGACGCGGCCTGGCTACTCGGGCCGGGCAACGTCGTCTCGACATCTGCGCATGTTTTTAACCATGGCATCTCTTGTATTTTTTCCCTGAGCCGCAGGGACACGGCTCATTGCGGCCGACCTTGCCGGGCTTTGTCGGCTTGGCGGGGCGCGGAGGCCGCACGAACCGCGTGACGCGGTCTTGGAACTGCCGCAGTGCAGGTGTTCCAAAGAAATTCCACTCCTTGTTTAGCTCTTCGTAGTGGGCCTTCGTCTCCTCGGGCCAGGCCTCGCACGGCATCAGGATGAAGTCCTCGGCCACCGTGCCGCCGGAGAACTTCGGGGCCTCGATGCCGATGCCGATGACCTTCACCAGTTTCGGGAACCTGTTCTTCGCCGCGCCGCAGGCGATTTCCAGCAGCGTCTGCCGCTTCTCGCGGAAATCCGTCGCCGCGCGGAATTCCTCCGGAACGCGCAATTGCAGGAGGACGTAGCCGACATTCGGCTCGCACGAGGGCAGGAAAGTCACCTGGCGCGTGAACGAACCCGTGTCCGGGAAGCGATCGACGGCGGTGAGCATCTTCTCGGAGAGGCCCCGGCGCATGAAGCGCGGCTCCTTGACCATTTCGTAGATCGCACTCTCGCCGCGTGCGATGTTCGAGTTACCGCCGAGCGTCCCCTCCAGACTGTTCTGGCAGGTCTGCTGGATCAACTGGTCCCAGAAGTACGAGATGCGGTCTTCGCTCTTGGTGTTCTTGTAGACGCCGGTCTGCACGAAGTCGCGCCACTCGCCCTCGCCGATCATCACGCCGTTGACCTTGCCCCTGTCCTTGCCCTTCGGCCCGATGACATGGCGCTTGGTCACGGCGTCGTAGTTCATGAGGTAGTGGCCGAGGAGGTCTTCCTCGCCGCAATAGCTCAGATAGTCGAAGGCAGCGGCGGCGCGGACCTTCTCGTCGAGATAGGCCGAGAAGTCGCTGACCGTATCCAACTCGCGCAGCACGATGGGCATGTTGTGGCTGTCGAGGACATGAACCGGGTTGTGCCTGTCGATCTCGATATGGAACGGATGGGTCGGGCCTCCGTCGGCCTCCGTGTAGGTGATCGCAAGGCTGCCATACACGTTCTGCGCCGATGCCCGCTCGCACGCCTCCTTCGCGCCATGGGCGACGATGATCTTGTGGATGACCGCCGTGTCCTTGTCGAAGGGGATCGGGAAGGGTTTCTCGCGCTTCGCATCAAGAAAAATCGGCCTGCCGCTCCGGATATAGCGCTCCGCCCCGTGAGCGGTCTTGACTTGGCGGTCGATGACGTTGCGCTTCCAGCGGTCCCACAGGACCTGCGGGTCCTTGTCGGGGATATCGGGTAGCGTGTTCTCGCGGTCGAAGAAGATGAACACGGTGTCGCCGAACACTGCGAGCAGGTCGCACAGCTCGTGCCCGTCATCCTTGTGCGGGTTCGGATAGCTCCAGAGCTTCAGGAACGACCGCTCGCAGAACTCCGCGAGCAGCCGCTCCGTCGCCGTGACGCCACTGGCCTTCTCGCTCACAGGAGCTTTGCTCCGACGGCTTCGGTGGCCTCGCGCGTCGCTTCCGCGACCTCCTGCAGGAACGCATTGCGGTCCGGCGATGGGGTCACGTCGGGGATCGGCGCGGCCCGGTCGTAGATTTGCGCCCCGATCAACTCGGCGCGTCGGAAGGTCGAGCGGTAGCCGGATTCATCGAACGCGCTACGCCATTCCGCCTGGCGCTCGGTGCGGATGCGCCGCGAGGCGAGGTCGATCAGCCTGCGGCTGAGGTCCTCTGCAATCGTGCCGTAGAGATGCTGCTTGTCGTCATCGCTGGGCTCCGGCCCCGACCAGCCGACGGGGCTCTGCAGCAGGACGTAAAGGCGCTGCTGGAGAAGTTGCTTCAGGTCCGCGACGGGCTTGAGGCTGTCGTATTCGTCGGCCTGCCCCGTCGCGAGGCGCCGGCTGAGCGCCTTGACCCGCGTCCAGTGTTCTTTCTCGGCTCCCTGTTTGACGGTGAGGCCGAGGCGCGGACGCCAGGCATTCCGGAAGGTCTCGGCGGCCCGTTCGACCGCGATTCCCAGATTCATGCGGTCATAGACGGGGCGCGAGTCGGCGGGCTTGGGCCGCGCGATGATGCCGTCCACTATCTCCAGCAGCTTGCCGATTTGCTTGATCGTCCGCTGCCCGTCGGTGGAGGTGGTATCGAGCTTCGCGTCGATTCCCGAGAGGAACACCCGCGCCGTGTTCAGGCGGGCGCGCAGGGCCCGCTCCGCGAACGGCCCGAGGTCCTCGCCGATGGAGGCGAGGACGTTCTCGGCGGAGGCCAGGACATGGTGGACGCGCGCCGCCGGGGTTGGCAGGTTGTCGCCTCCGACCTGATCGAAATGCGTAAAGGCGAAGATCAGCTTCGGCGCACTGCCCGAGGACACCAGCTCCTTCATCGCCGCCACCGGAGCGGCCAGCATCGGCTGGGTCGCGTTATCGACAAGGATCACGGCATCGACCATCTCGATACGCCTTGCGAGCGCCGTCGAGATCGTGGACATCGAGCGCGGCGTGTGGCCGAGGCCCTCGCCGTCGAGCAGGACGAGCTTCGGCACGTCGCCGCTCCATGTCGGATGGAACGGCCCGGCGACGCGGACACCGTTGACCAGCGGCGTCAGAAGGGTGCCGAAGAACGGGGCGTAGTTCGAGGAGAAGCGGGCCAGTGTGCGGATGAAGGCGTCCCGGTCTTCCGTCTCCCACGTCCAGCTCATCGGCCAGCCGACCTTGGTCTTCTGCAGCTTGCCATCGAGAGCGGCGAAGCGCTCCTCGATCTCGTCCATCAGCGCGTCCACGACCTGCTGGAAGGCTTCGTCGTCGCGCGTCCGGTTGTCCAGACCTTCCTCGAACAGTTCGTCGATGACGCGCTGGTCCTTTTCATCCGTCGCGTTCAGCTCCTGCCGCAGCGCATCGCCGTGCCGGGCGGCGACGGCCTGCAGCGCGGCGAGGGCCTGCGCGAGAACCTCGTTCGTGCGCTCCATCATCTCGCCGGTTTCCGTGGCGGACCCCGCCTCGGGCTCGTCGTCGAAGTCGCTGACCTCCCTGACCGGCCCGTTGCCGAGCACGTAGTTGAAGCGGAAGCGCTGGTTGACGTGGGTAAGGAGGCGGCGCATCTGCTCGCCCTCGGGCTCGCCGCGATAGGCCGCGAGGACCGCCGCCGACGCGCATTCCTTCAGATGCTCGCGCACGTCTTCCATCGGGAAGAACGTCACCACGGCGCGGTAGGGCCCCTCGCTCAGGACGATCTCTGTCTCATGAACCGTCGTCTTCGCGGTGGAGGTTGACGGGAAGCGCTCGCGGGCCGGGTCGGTGCCGATGATCTGGCGCAGCAGCGTCGTCTTGCCCGCACCGGTCGTGCCGAGCATCAGGGCTCGCCGGTAGTCGCTGTTCTGTGCCGAAGGCATGGCGATAGCCGTCTCGCGCAAGGCCAGGAAGTCGGTCTCGCCACCTTCGAGCTTGTAGTAAAAAATGTCCACGACGCGGGGGTCGAGCGCGGCGAGGGCCTGCTCGCGCGCGCCGAGGTCCCACAGATGCGGGCTGGAGAGCAGGACGTTCATGTCGGCCCGCAGCTTGGCCGCCTCGTGGTCATCGTCGGTCTTCAGGCTCTGCCGCACCCGCAGACCTTCCTTGCCCGTTGTCGGGTCGGTGCGCTTGGGGTGCCGGAAGATAATGGCCCAGGTGCTGCGGCCCTGCGTCCGGCTCAGGCTTGCTGTGTAGAAGGTGTCCGCCATCATTCAATCCCGTTGTTCCAATGTTGTTCCGCATCGAAGTATCGTTGATTGGTTCGGCGCCGTCAATGGTTTTGGAACAACGTCGGAACAACGGTCTGCAGCACCTCCCTTCCGGTCGGAATCGGCTGCGATGAATGTAAAGCGACAATCGCCATGCTGAGCACGAACGGCAGCAGCGGGTCCGCTTCCGGTCGGCCGGTTGGTTATGTTGTCGGACCAACGGTCACGACGAACCGGCGACGTTGATCGTTCCGGATCGGTTTCGGTGGTCACGAGTGACCGGAATCCGCACCTAGCAGCAGCAATGCGGGATCGTGGCGAAACCGCGATCCCCGCGCGCTCGTCAGGACACCAAGCGCGCGCGGCGGGCGAATCTTGCCTGGGTGTCCGACAAGGAAGCATCGCGGCGGAGCAGGTAAGCCATCACGATCGTTGGTGCACCGGCCAGCGGCCGCACGGCGATGCCTCGGCGTAGGTAGCTCGCCAGTCTCGCGGCAGGCGCAATGGCGATCCCGTACCCGGCGGCAACCAGCGTCATCGCCACATCGAATGTCTCCACCGTTTGCTCTCGCTCTTGCAGCGCGTTTTCGAACACACGCTGCACGGTCATGCGCCATGGTTCATCGGCCGTGGACTGCGAGCAGATCAAGGGCTGCTTGAGCACTTCCCCGCACGGCACTTCACGGTAGGCCAGCAGGTGGGAGCGCTTGGCCACGGCGACCGCCAGCGTGTCATGCCACAGCGGCTCGCATACCCAGCCAGGCCACTGCCGGGCAACCGCAGACAAGGCGAAGTCGAAGCCGTCGTCCGGCAGCTCCGCGCCTCGACCGGGATCTGTCCATCCGGCCAGGACGGCATGAGTCTCCGGCTCTTCGGCACGCTGCAGGGCGAGCACGTCGGCGAGCTGGGGAGGCACCCATTCGCCGAGGACGGCCATGCGAATTTCGGCGGTGATGTCACTCGATTCCACGTCCAGCTCCCCCCAGGCGGTGAACTCGTGGCAACTGATCTCGAAGCCGTTGAATGAGTTAAGTTTAACGTGGTTTAAATCGTGACCGTGTTCGACGCTCTTGGCAATGCCAAAGCGTTCGATCCAAAGGGGCCGCCCCACCGGCACCACTACCTACGAAGCGGAACCAGCCATCGCGTTTGGGGCTGCCGTGCGGGAAGAAAGAACCAACCAGGGCATCGCTCAGGAAACGCTGGCCCACATGGCCGGCATCGAACGGTCGCACATGGGCAAGATCGAGCGCGGCGAGCATGTCCCCACGCTCCCTCTCATCCTCAAGATTGCCCGTGCGCTGAAATGCAGTTCCGCCCACTTGATGACTCTGACCGAAGCCAAGCTGGCAGAGTCGGCCCCATCTGCGGATTGAAGCCGGCCCGCACAGCGGTCGCATGTCTACGCCTGATCGTCGTCCTTGCCCCCAAGGGCTGAATCTTCGCGCTTTGCGGCCTCGTTGACGAGCCGCAGGTATGGGTTGTCTGGCGGCGTCTCCTGGAACAGCGCATCCGGGCTGACGAGCAGGTAGCCGTGCAGCCGGCGCGACTTGCGCGGCCCCGTGACTTCGCAGGTCCAGATGTTCAGCCCGCTCGGCTGCTTGCGGTGCTGTCCCAACTTCTCGAAGCGCTTCTGCACCCACTGCCACCCCTCCAGCTTCTCCTGCTTGGCCAGCGCGGCGACTTGAAGGTACTCCTGCGCGTAGCGCTGGAACACGCCGGGGCTGACGAGATAGGTCGTACCGGCGACGGTATGCACCAGGGCCTTGGCGTCGTTGATGATGAGCTTGCGCGTCTGGACGCTCTGACGCAGCCAGGCCATGAAGTGCGCCCCAGAGGGCTCCGCGCGATCCTGGGAAGGCGCGAGGCTCATCTGCGGCGGGGGCATGGTCGAAGGGGCCGGCTTGGGCTCGGCAACAGGGGAACTCGGGGTCTCCGGCGCGGTGGGTGGAGCGGTGTCGCCCAGCAGGTCGAGCAGCGCTGCGACGCCGGTGTCCATGGCTGCGGATGCGATCGGCGCCGCGCTCGCGGGTGCAGCTTCGGTGCCTTCCACGCGCGGCCCATCAGCCACCGCCGGCGCCTGCGGCGTCGGCTCCGCCTGTTCCTCTTCGACCTGCACACGGCCTGCGAACGGCGCCGGCCGGTCGGCGGCATCCCAGATCATCGCCGGCGAGAGCTTCAGGAAGGTGAAGGCGTGCGACCAGCCGGCGTCGCTGGTGACGGTAGCCTTCCAGATCGCCTTGCCATCCGGCGTCGGTTGCACGATGCCGTGATCCTGCAGCACGTTGAACACCGCCGTATTGCTGGCCGGGATGCCGTCGATGCCCTGTGACAGCAGATGTGCGCGCAGCTTGTCGGAGACAGTCTTGCTCACCAGCCACAAGGCGTCCTGGGTCAGCCAACCGTCCGCCGGGCCGGCCTGGTTCAACTTGAACGCTTCCTTGAGCAGGTAGCGCAAGCCGTCGAGCAATTTGCGTTGCAGCGCATGCTTGGGCGCCGCCAGCGCCTTGCTGGGATCGCCGCCGAGTTCCTGGGCGACCGATGCCTGGTCGGCCTGCACGACCAGCTCGCCGAGCGTGCCGGAGTGCTCGTACTGGCCGGCCAGCACGTACAGCAGCGCGGCCCAGAGGTCGGGATAGCCGCTGAGCCAGTCGAAGATGTCCCGATCGAGAAGGCGCGCGTAGAGCAGCCCGGTGGCGGCGCTGTGCAGGCGGTACTCACGCTCCTTTCGGTAACGGAAGCGGTAGGGCTTTCGCAGTGGGCCGTGCCAGGGATGCCAGACGCTGCCGTCGGCATGCTCGACGTGCAGATCGACCGCAATCTTGCCGATGTCGTGCAGCAGGGCCGCGTAGGCCGTGCCTGCGGTCCAGGCCTCGGCCTGGGCCGCCTGTGCCTCCGGCGTGACGCCCGCAGGCAGCAGGTATGACTGCCGCAGCTTCAGCGCATAGGCGACGATCTCCAGGCCGTGGTCCAGCATGCCGCCCGGATAGGCATGGTGGTGGTTCTCGGAGGCCGGGAACTGCTGGACCAGCTCGGCGTAGCGCTCCAGTGGGGCGAGGTAGAGCGTGGCGAACTGCCGGCGCGAGAGCGATGTGCGCTGCCAGATGTGTTCCAGCAGTTTCTGCCGGCGCGGCGTGGCCAGCAGCGATGCGGCCGACTCCGGCCGCATCGACCCTTTCGGAGTTTCGATGGCGGAGGTGGGCGGCGTGCCGGCGGTGGGTGGCACCCTTTTGCGCTGGAACAGCGAGAGCATGGCGAACCCCGGATGACGGGCTGCTCGGGGGCGCCTTTTGGCCTTTTCAGGATAGGGCCTTTCCCCTTGGCGCCCTTCCTTTGCCCCTTCCCAGCCCTTTGGCCTTTGTCGGAAGCTTTTGGGTATAGGGCCGCTGCTGCGCGGGTGCCACGATGAATGCGGCATGGGGCAATCCCGGCAAGCCGGAAGCTGCGGGATGTTCGTCAGCTCTGGCCCAAGCCGGTGTCGAGGGCGGCGGATTGCGCTGCGAAGTCGTCGGGACGGCGCTTGCGGAAGGTTTCGAGATTGGCGAGCTTCCAGCGCAGTGCCGGCAGTTGCGCGGCGTGCTGGCACTGCACCAGCGACCAGTCCGGTTCTGCGCGCGCCAGCCCGCTCAGAAACTGCCTGTGCGCGGTGCTCAGTCGCTGTGGCAGCTCGCGCCGCAGCCTGGCGCGAGCATCGAGCAGCACCTCCAGGGAGCAGTCCACTTCGGTCATGCCGACAAAGGCCCGCTCGTACTCGCCGGCGATGTCCTTGTCGTTGCCGAACAGCACTTCGTGAGGCGGCCGGTTGTGGCCCGCCAAATAGATCACGAAGCACTCGACCATGCCGTCGCTGATGTCGCCCGATTCGTAGAGCTGCCACACGTCGAACAGGTCGCGGGGGTGCTGTCGATCCAGCGCGGCCACCAGCTTGCTGGCGTACAGCTCGTCCGGTGCCAGAACCGGCAGCTCGAACTCGACGCCGAACAGATCGCTGGTCTTGGCGCTCAGCGGCCGCCGCTCGACGGGCAGCACGCTGCCGCGGAACACGACATTGACCTCGATCTTCACCTGGCTGGCGTCGTTCTCGACGATCAGCTTGGTGTCTCCCAGGTCCTTGGCGCGAACCAGGCGCGTCTGCACACCCAGTGGTGCAACGCGCGTGGCGATGGCGGTCAGCTCCTGGTTGATGGCTTGCAGCGCTTCGTCGCGCGGCGTCTGCCACGGAAGGTACACCACGTCGATGTCCACCGACAGGCGCGGCATGTCTTGCACGAAGAGGTTGATGGCCGTGCCGCCCTTCATGGCGAAGATGTCGTTGGCGAACACGTCGGGCGCGACGGCCAGCAGCAGGTGAACGGTGTCCGCGTAGGTCTTATCCATGAGGTCTCAGGCTCAGCAAGGTGCCGTCATCGAGCCGGCTCATCCAGCGCGTGTTGCTGCCGGTGCGAACCGGATACTGCTCCAGCAGGGCATCGACATCCACGAGGCTGGTCTCGCGCGCCCAGGTGAGGAACAGGCGCACGGCCTTCACGCTGGTGCAGCAGGACAGCAGTTGTCCGAGCAAGTCCTTGCGGGGGGAACGCAGTCCATCGAAGAGGTTGCGAGCCTCTTCGAGGCTCTGCTTGACGCCGGCTTCGTACAGCAGTTCCAGAACGGCACGCTCGGAGGCAGCCACCCGCAGATCCTCGGGCAGACCTGGCGGCGTGGTCAGAGTCTTGCCGGCCAGCGCCGTGTCCGGCCAGTCGAACAGGCGGGCGTGGACATAGCGGGCCGGAAAGCGCGAAGTGAACCAGGCCGGCAACGCGAAGCGACCGTCGCCCCACAGCACCAGCGCCTCCCGGCTGCCCAGGTTGTGCCGCACACCCTGCAGGGCCAGGGCGCTCTTGCCGCCGACGTGCAGGCCGGGCACACGCAGTTGCAGGAACTTCAGCGCACCGTAGACCCCGAACTCATCGTTCGGGAAGGCATAGACGCCATGGGCCAGGCGCACGAGCCACCCGCCGTCGGCATAGTGGGCGGCGAGCTGGGGCGACACCCCGAACTGGCTCAGGGTGGCAAGGTCGAACGGCGCCCCGCGCGGGAGTCCCGCCTGCAGCCGCTTGATTACCTGATGCCTCGAATTTCCATCCATGCTATAAAAATAACACGGAATCCAATCACCCCCTAGAGCCATCGCAAACAACGCGCAGGGAAAGTAGCATAAGGTTTGATTTATCGTGCAGAATCTAATCGAACTGCGACCCGAGCCAACCCGGCTCTGCCAGCCGCAACCCGCCCTCCTGATCGCGGTCTATGCTGGAGGGCAAGCCACGACCGGCCACTCCGCGAGGTGAGGCACCACTGAAGCCGAGGCATATGAGCATGACCACCAACACGCACAACGGGCGCTGGAGCCACCAGCTGGGCCGGGGGACTGGCCGAGCCTGGCGTGGATACCTGCGTCGCGAGCAGCATGTCGCCGGCTGGCTGGTGACGCGCGGGGTGCCCGCGGGCGCGGCGACGGCAGTGCTCTGGATCGTCAAGCTCGCCGTGCTCGGTGCGCTGCTCTACTCCGCGTTCTGGCTGGCCCTGCTGCTTGCCTTTGCGGTGACTGCTGCATGGCTCGTGCAGCACGACGACCCTGATCAAGAGGAACCGCAACCCGAGTGGAGGGAAGGCCCCAACGGCTTCGGGCTTTATGACAAGAGCGATTGGCGCATCGACCCGCATGTGACCGACGACGACTGAACGGCGGTCACTTCTTCGATACGGCGCTCATTACCATACCAGCGCCACGCCCCCCAGCGCCCTTGGCGTCCGAGGTGGCGGTGGACAACCCCTGCACGATATTTCCCGTGCGAACGCCTGCCCAAGCCAATGCCATGACCCAAAACGTCGGCAGCACGATGAACATCATCGCCATGACGAAATTAAGGAGCATGTCGCCAAAGACGTTGTTCAAGCCGATCAGCGGATCGAAGTTCGTGTGCGGCCTGTCCGCGCCAAACCCCCAGCCGTAGAGCGCATCCAGGATCGTGCTGTCGATCCAGCGTGCGAGCTGGAACCAGAAGTCCACGAAGAACAGCGCGAACTGGACGCAGCTCACCGTCATCACCGTCTTCAGGTCGTAGGTGCCGATCAGCAGCACCAACGGGATGCAGATGACGAGCGCCATCTTGAGCATCGTCAGCACCATCGGCAGCGCCTGGCGCACCACGTCCATCGCGGGGAAGAAGGCCAGCGAGCCGACGGTCAGTCCCAGGTCGCCCGCGCCGCGCGTGACGATGTTCGGCAGCGTCTTGTCGATCTGGCCGCCGTAGTCGGTGTAGACGGCGCCCTGGTTCATCTTCTGCTGTCGCGGTGAGACGACGGCGCGGATCACCGAGTCATTGACCTCGCTCTGCGACAGGAAGCCCGCCCAGCGCCCGACGCGGGTCAGCAGGTCCGGGTCGACCTGCGCCAGCAGCCGGCTGCGCAGTCCCTGGCCGCCATCGGCCCACCACTGCCGGCAGGACGGATAGCCGCCGCCGCTGTCCACCTGTGCCAGCCCTGCATCGCGGGTCGCGTCGTAGGGCCAGGCCGTGCGTGGGGTCTTGGAGCGATAGGTGTCATAGAAGCCGGGCGTGTCGAGGAAGTAACTCGACCCGATCCAGGTGACGTCGTTCATCTGCTCGTCGGAGAGCGTCGGCCGGTTCATGAACAGCTTGGCGCGCGACGGCCCGTAGCAGTCGTGCGTGAAGTCGGCGACCTCCTGTGCCAGCACCGGATCGTCGATGCGCGTGGCATCGACATCCATGCGAATCTGACGCAGGTCCGTACCGCAGGGAATCGCCGCCACCGCGGCGCCGGTGACCGCCTTTGAGATGGCGTGCATGAAGAACCACCACACCGGCACCAGCGCGCTCTGGTCGTTGAGCGCCGTGTAGACGTTGGACCAGCCCGTGTCGTTGGGCAACGGGACGTTGACCTGGCATTGCGCGGAGCGCGTGGTGTCGAACCTGATCGTGGCGAGATCCACCGGGATGAACGGGATGCCGGCGAACATGATGACCACGATCGCCACCCACACCCGGTTCTCGATGCGCATCGACGACAGCACGCCCTTGTTGCCTTCGTCCGCACCTTCGCTGCGGGCCTTGAGCCATTCCTGGATCACGATGGCAACGAACGGCAGCGCGAACACGCCGCTGGCCACGAGAATGCTCCAGATGCCGTTGTTGACCACCCAAGCCACCAGGGTCAGGTAATACTCCAGGTAGTCCGTGGTGTAGAGCGTCATGCCTGCCTCCCGGTCTCAGCCGTGCCGCAACAGTTGGCTGGCTTCCAGCGCGACCACGGCGACCACGGCCGCGGTCTCCGTGCGCAGCAGGCGCTGATGCGTCTCGCGGGACGGCTCCCGCCGTAACAGGCGCCGACGCATCCACCACCAGCCGTAAGCCGTCGCTCCGTAGAGGCACAGCCGCCACACGAAGAAGTGGCCGGCGTGCGCCTGCAGCCAGTGCTGCCAGCCCTCGACGCCGCCGACCACGTGGATGCCGGCGATATTCACCGCCACGGCGGCGGCCACCACCAGCAAGGTCCACAACAGCGCCACGCCGACGCGGCGGTTGAACAGCCATGGCAGCCGCAGCCAGGCAAGCCGGCTCATGGCGTACCGCTCCGCGGCTTCTGGACTTCCCGCAGACGGTCGCGCGTGGTGTCGCCCTCGAAGACGCCGCGCGAGCCGGCAGCGCGGGTGCTGTGGCGCTGGATGATCGCCATCGCCGAGTTGCCGGCCAGCGTGCGCCGCAGCTCCAGCTCGGTCTTGAGGTTGTTGATCTCCTGCTCCAGCGCGCTGTTCTCCTGGTCGACCGCCTGCACGGCCAGTTCGTTGGCGGCGACGTTCGGCTCCTTCTTGCCGGTGAGCAACGTGCGTTGCAGCAGCAGGGCCTTCTCCAGCACGCTGGACAGCGCAGCCTCGGACGCCAGGCGCTTGCCCAGCACGTCCTGGTCGGGTTCGTCCCGCAGGGCCTCGATCACGCCGCGGGTGATCGGCAGCGAGCTGCTGCCGGCCGCGTCGAGATTGGCCGGCGTCGTCGGCCGGGCGCCCGTCACCAGCTCCTGCAGCACCTGCAGCTTGGTCTCGTACTCTTCCTGGATCACTGGCGTGAGCCCGACGCCAGGCGTGGTCTGGGTCTTCGTGCAGTTTTCGCAGGTGCGCTGCTCGCGTTCGCCCAACACGCGGGTCGCCCAGTCCGCGGCCGCCTGGGGCGAGGACCAGGTTTGGCAGGTCAGGCGGTTGCCGCAGGCGCTGCGCGCGATCGACGAGCTATCGGTGGCTCTGCGCCCGTTGAGCAGGTTGTAGCCCGCGCGCGTCACGTCGCCGACCACCTTGATCGAACTCTGACCGGAGCCGCCCGCGTTGCCGCCGCCGACCCATGGCACGCCGTTGTTTCCTTTGTTGGACTCGGCCTGCTCGATGGCGGAGACGGCATCGGTGCTGCTGACCGCATCCCGCAGCGCCATCCCTTCGGCGAGCTGGTCCCAGCCGGCCTGGCCGCCGGCCATGTCCGCCATGCGATTGGCGATGGCCCGGCAGGTCATCTTCGAGCGGTCGAAATCCAGGCGCGCCTGCAGGATGCCGTTGGTCAGCAGGTTGTAGAGCCCCGGGTCGGCGCGCTGGATGATCAGGGCCGGCAGCGAGGCCACGGCGCTGGTGGCGTTCTGGATCACGTTGCTCATGATCGTCTGGAAGCCGTTGGTGATGCCGTTGAGCTGGTTCTGCAGCGTCGTGGTGATGCTCATGTCGCCGCAGATCAGGTTGCTGTTCCAGCCGATCCCCACGCCGATGCTCTGCATGTTGCCGGCACCACCCATCGACACGGCCCGGCCGCCGCCGATGCTGTAGAGCACGTCGTCGCCGATCACGCTGCCGCTGACGTTCACGCCATTGGGATCGATTCGGGTCTGCGCCCAGGCGACGCCGACGACCAGCGTGATGGCCGCCACGAGCAGCGTGGCCCGCAGGGGCGACTTCGCGCGGCGCAGGAAGTCAGGGAGGGAGGCGTTCATCGTGGGTTCCTCACATGAAATCGACGCTGCCGAGGAAGACCTGGCCACGGCGCCGGCAGCAGGAGTACGGCCGCCACAAGGCCCAGGCGTAGTCGCCCTGCTGGGCCTGCACGCGGGCGCGGCTGTGCGGGAAGACCACGCAACTGTTCGAAAGCGTGGGCGTCAGCTCCTGCCACTTGCCCGTCGAGGCGTCGGTCTCCATCAGCGCGCCGGCCGGCCAGTACCCGTCGCGGGCGTTGGCCAGCAGTGGCTGGTACACGTGAATCTGGTTGCGGCGCGTCACGATGTCGCCCGCGCGCTGCGCAACCACGGCGCCGCTCTTGTGGTCGTCGGTCTGGTGCAGGAAGCCACCGCGGGGATACACGTTGCCCCAGAGGTTCAGGCCGGTGCGCGTACCGATTTCGCGCCGGCCGGGGATGAGCGCTTCGGGGTAGAACGCTTCCGGGATGTTGTAGCGCCAGGCGATCGTGTCGAGCGTGCTCAGCAGATACGGCATGAAGGCCGTGCCAGCGCCTTCGCAGGTGTAGCCGGAGGCGCTGGCGAACTGGCTGAACACCATCCCGGCCGGATGGCCGATGACATCGGCGTTCTTGAACTTGGCGAGGTTGTTCTCGTTGTCGTGATTGGTCGTGCCGTCACCGCCAGCCTTGGCGGTCGGGTTGGGCATGCTCATCGCCGTGACTTCCAGCCACGGATTTTCGCCGGTGTTCGAGTAGCTCGACACCACCGCATCGGGGACGTAGTGGCGCACCTTGACGGAGGTGCGAACCGAGCAGCCGAAGGGCGTGCAGTACAGCCAGTAGCAGATTCCGACCACGCGGTATTCGAGGCAGTCGGGGGACAGCGCCGACGAGACGATGGTGGCGGTGTCCAGGGCGAACGTCGACGTGGCCGTGCCCAGCAGCAGCGAGGCGGCGGTGGCGCGCAGGCGCCGGCGTGCCAGCAGGAGGCTCATGGCTGCGTGCTCCGGTAGGCGTCGATGCGCGCGACGGCGCGGAGCACGTCGGGCTCGCCGTAGACCACGTAGCGTCGATCGACCACCACGGCGGGAATCTTGGCGATGCCCAGTCCCCAGGCATCCGCGACACCTTGGTAGGCATGGCCGATGCGACGCTGCAGCGCCTCGCCGCCGTCATGCAACCGCTGCCGCACCAGGGCTGCGGCCTGTTGCGGGTCGGCCGGCAGGTGCGCGGCGAGTTCGACCTCGATGCGCGTGGCCTGGTCCAGCTCGATGATCCGCACGCCGGCCGGGGCCTGCACCGGATAGTCTTATCCAACGAGGTATGAGCCTGAAGCCCGCCCCGTGATTCCAAGGAAGAATGAGCCTGAAGGCAGGCCAGGGAGAAGCGACACAAGCGGCTGATAGGCAGCAGCTTAGGTGTCGCATCCCTGACGATTGTATAGACTCCCGCCGCTACCCCCTGTTCATGGCTCGTGCCGTTTTGCAAGCCCTGATTGAGGAACATGAGCAAGCCAGCAAAGGAGCCCGTACACCATGATGAT
>NZ_VMYE01000024.1 GCF_007655255.1 Extensimonas perlucida | reverse complement strand
CGACCCGTTGCACCTAAGCTGCTGCCTATCAGCCGCTTGTGTCGCTTCTCCCTGGCCTGCCTTCAGGCTCATTCTTCCTTGGAATCACGGGGCGGGCTTCAGGCTCATACCTCGTTGGATAAGACTGATTGTAGACGACCGGTCTAGTTTCAGGGTAAGATACAAACCATGACTAATGCCACGAACGACGTCCGCCAACATATCCTCGATACCGCCCGGATCATTATCGCGGGAAAGGGCTTCAGCGCCGTGGGCCTGAACGAGGTTCTCCAGGCTTCCGGCGTGCCGAAGGGTTCCTTCTACCATTACTTCGGCTCCAAGGAGGCCTTTGGCGAAGCGCTGCTGGAGGATTACTTCGCCGATTACCTGGCTTCGCTCGATAATCTGCTGAGTCGTCCTGATCTTTCCGCAGCACAGCGACTGATCGCCTATTTCGAGTACTGGCTGGAGACCCAGGCAGCCTGTGACCCGAAGGGCAAGTGTCTGGCGGTCAAGCTGGCTGCGGAGGTCAGCGACCTCTCCGAGGCGATGCGTTTAGTTCTTGAACAGGGCACCACGCGAGTGATCGCGCGTTTGGCCAGCGCCATCGAGGATGGCGCCAGCGACGGCTCGCTTCCGGTTGAGCTGGATGCCAGCACAACGGCGAACACGTTGTACCAGTTGTGGCTGGGCGCGAGCCTGTGCGCCAAGCTCACGCGCGACCGTGTACCCATGGAGGCCGCGCTGGCTGCTACGCAGGGCCTGCTAGGCCTGTCTTCTCATCTTCGACGCTGCGCCTGACAGACAGAAAAAAGTCCTCGTAGCTTTTTTTTTTTGCCCAAACTGTATACGACCGGCCTAATTCAATCAGATGACAAACTTTGCTTCCACGCACGCACATGAGTCCGTTTCGGCCGTCCTTTTCAGGAGTCAGCGATGACCACTGCGATCCTGCAAACCCGCATCGTACTTGCCTCACGCCCCTCGGGTGAGCCGACGCCAGACGACTTCCGGCTGGAACAGGAATCGCTGCCTGAGCCAGGCAAGGGCCAGCTCCTGCTGCGCACGCTGTACCTCTCGCTCGACCCGTATATGCGGGGGCGAATGAGCGATGCTCCGTCCTATGCTCCACCCGTAGCGCTAGGCGAGGTGATGACCGGCGGCGCGGTGAGCCGGGTGGAGGTTTCGCACGACCCGGCATTCAAGGTTGGCGACCTGGTCGTCGGCGACACGGGTTGGCAGAGCCATACGCTTTCCGACGGTCGTGGACTGGTCGTGCTCGATTCCCGGACCACGAATCCTTCGCTGGCGCTGAGCGTGCTCGGCATGCCCGGCTTCACCGCCTACCACGGCCTGCTGAACATCGGCCGGCCGCAGCCGGGCGAGACTGTGGTCGTCGCCTCCGCCATCGGCGCGGTCGGCTCGGTAGTTGGGCAGCTTGCCCGGCTAAAGGGCGCGCGCGCCATCGGCATCGCCGGCGGGCCGGAAAAATGCCGCTACGCGCGCGAAGCGTTCGGCTTCGATGTCTGCCTCGACCACCGCGCGCCCGACTTTGCCGAACAACTGGCTACCGCGACGCCGCAGGGTATCGACGTCTACTACGAGAACGTCGGCGGCACGGTGCTCGACACCGTGCTGCCGCGACTGAACGTCGGCGCCCGCGTGCCGGTGTGCGGGCTGATCGCCCACTACAACGACACCGACCTGCCACCTGGCCCGGACCGCATGCCGATGATGCTGGGGCTGGTTCTGCGCAAGCGCCTGCTGCTGCAGGGTTTCATCATCGGCGACCACTACGCCGACGGTTTCGCGGCGTTTCAGCGCGACATGGGCGCATGGGTCGCCGAGGGCAAGGTCTCGGTCCGCGAAGACTTCGTCGAGGGCCTGGAACATGCGCCCCAGGCGCTGATCGACCTGCTCGCCGGCAGGCACTTCGGCAAGGTCGTGGTACGAGTCGGCACCCCCTGAGTCTTTCACTTCGAACCTCCAAAGGAGAGCCGCTATGGCCAATATTCTCGTCATCCTCACTTCGCACGACCAACTCGGCAACACTGGCAGGAAAACCGGCTTCTGGCTGGAGGAACTGGCTGCCCCCTACTATGCCTTCCTCGATGCCGGCGCGAAGCTGACCCTGGCCTCGCCCAAGGGCGGCCAGCCGCCGCTCGACCCCAAGAGCGACGAACCCGACGCCCAGACCGAGGCGACCCGTCGCTTCCTGGCCGACGCTGACGCGGTCAAGGCCCTGGCCAACACCCGCAAGCTGGCCGAGGTCGCCATCGGCGACTTCGATGCAGTGTTCTATCCCGGCGGCCACGGCCCGCTATGGGACCTGGCTGAAGACCCGGTCTCGATCGGTCTGATCGAAGCGGCGGTCAAGGCGAACAAGCCGGTCGGAACGGTCTGCCACGCACCTGGCGTGCTGCGCCACGTCAAGGATGCCGACGGCAAGCCGCTGGTCGCCGGCAAGCAGGTGACCGGTTTCAGCAACAGCGAGGAGGCTGCGGTTGGCCTGACCGATGTGGTGCCGTTTCTGGTCGAGGACGTGCTCAAGGCCAATGGCGGTCATTACAGCAAGGGCGGCGACTGGCAGTCCCACGTGCTGACCGACGGCCTTCTGGTCACCGGCCAGAACCCTGCCTCGTCCGCCGACGCCGCCAAGGCGCTGCTCGCCCTTCTGTGAGGAGATTGAACATGTCCGCTTACGTGGTTTTCCTGCGCGAACGCACCCTCGACGCCACCGAACTTGACATCTATGCGAGGCAGGCTCCAGCCGCGCGCGAAGGACACGATCTGACGCCGCTGGCGTTCTATGGCGATTTCGAGGTGCTGGAGGGACCGGCGATCGAGGGCGGCGTGATCCTGCGCTTTTCCGACATGCAGGCCGCACGCGCCTGGTATCACAGCCCCGCTTACCAGGCAGCACGGGTGCACCGGTTCAAGGGCGCGGACTACCGCGTGCTGTTGCTTGACGGCATCGGCGCGACACCTGCGGCCTGAGTCCCCTAACACGCACAGGATTCTGGAATGACTTCCCATCAGATCGACCCAGCCTCCGCATGGCAGGCCCGCTATGGCGAGGCCGCCGCCCTGCCGCTGCCCCCTGTTCCCGCCGCGCTGGCCGCGCTGCTGGAGCACCGATCAGTGCGCGCCTACACCGATCAACCGGTCGACGACGAGGCACTTCAACTCGCCATCGCTGCCGCGCAATCAGCCTCCAGTTCGTCCAACCTGCAGCCATGGAGCGTGATCGCCGTGCGCGACCCCGCGCGGCGCGCCCGCCTGGCCGCGTTGGCCGGCGGTCAGCGCCACGTGGCCGAGGCACCGCTGTTTCTGGCCTGGGTCGCCGACTGGTCGCGGCTGCGCCGACTCGGTGCCGCGCAGGGTGCCGCGACCGACGGTATCGATTACCTGGAGAGCTACACCGTCGGAGCGGTCGACACCGCGTTAGCCGCGCAGAACGCGGCGAACGCCTTCGAAGCCCTGGGGCTGGGTATCGTCTACATCGGCGGCATGCGCAACCATCCAGAGCAGGTCGCCGCTGAACTGGGGCTGCCGCAGGACAGTTTCGTGGTGTTCGGCATGTGCGTGGGCCATCCCGATCCGGCCCGCCCGGCCGAAGTCAAGCCGCGCCTGGCACAGCCGGCGGTGCTGCATCACGAACGCTACGACGCTGCCGGCGAGGCCGCCGCGGTGGCGCACTACGACCCGCTGATGCGCCGCTTCCAGCAGGAGCAGCAGCGTGACGACCGGCCCTGGTCGCAAGTGTCGGTGCAACGCATCGGCAGCCCCGGCGCGCTGATGGGCCGCCATCGCCTGCGCGAAGCCCTGAACGCGCTCGGCTTCACCCTGCGCTGAATTCCTCGTCCGCGCTCCGGCTCTGCAGGCCGTGACGCCTTCCTCCATCCACTGTCACAAGGAATCATCGAACATGGCATACGCCACCATCAACCCCTACACCGGCGAGACCCTGAAGACCTTCCCGGACGCCACCGACGCCGAGGTGGAACAGGCCATCGCCGCTGCGCACGAAGCCTTCCTGTCCTGGCGCGAGCGCTCGTTCACCGAGCGCGGTGCCATCCTGCAGCGTGCCGCAGACCTGCTGCGCGCCAAGGCTGGCGACTACGCGAAACTGCTGACCCTGGAGATGGGCAAGATCACCGCCGAGGCACTGGCCGAGGTCGAACTTTCCGCGCGCATCTTCGAGTATTACGTGAAGAACGCCGAGGCCCTGCTGGCACCGGAGAAACTGACCGTGGCCGATCCCGCCGAGGGCGACGCGTTGCTGGTACACGAGCCGCTGGGTGTGATCCTGGCGATCGAGCCGTGGAATTTCCCCTACTACCAGATCGCCCGCATCCTGGCCCCGCAACTGGCCGCGGGCAACACGCTGCTGCTCAAGCACGCCTCCAACGTGCCGCAGAGCGCGGATGCCTTCGAGAAGCTGATGCTCGAAGCAGGCCTGCCCGCGGGCGCCTTCAAGAACCTCTATGCGGCGCGGCACCACATCGAGATCATCCTCAACGACCCGCGCGTGCACGGCGTGGCGCTGACCGGCTCGGAAGGCGCAGGCGCGGTGGTCGCCGCCCAGGCTGGCAAGGCGCTGAAGAAGTCCACGCTGGAACTCGGTGGCGCCGACGCCTTCGTGGTGCTGGCCGACGCCGAGCTGGACAAGACCGTGAAGTGGGCGGTGTTCGGCCGCCACTGGAACGCCGGCCAGGTCTGCGTGTCCTCCAAGCGCATCATCCTGGTCGAGGCCATCTACGATGAGTTCCTGCGCCGCTACACCGAGGGCGTGGCCGGGCTCAAGGCGGGCGATCCGTTCGACCCCGCTACCACCCTGGCGCCGCTGTCCTCGCAGAAGGCCGCCGACGACGTCAAGGAACAGATCCGCCAGGCCGTCGCCCACGGCGCGACCGCGACCGAGGTGGGGCCCAAGGTGCCGGCGCAAGGTGCCTTCGTGCAGCCGACGATCCTCACCGGCCTGACTCCGGACAACCCGGCCTACTACTGGGAATTCTTCGGGCCGGTATCGCTGGTCTACCGCGCCCACGACGAGGAAGAAGCGATCGCCATCGCCAACGACTCGCCGTTCGGCCTGGGCGGCTCGGTGTTCACCGCCGACGCCAAACATGGCGCCGAAGTCGCCAAGCGCATCTCCACCGGCATGGTGTTCGTCAACCACCCGACCATGGCCAAGGCCGACCTGCCGTTCGGCGGCGTACGCCGCTCTGGCTACGGCCGAGAGTTGCTCGGCCTGGGCCTCAAGGAGTTCGTCAACCACAAGCTGATCGACGTGGTCGACATCGACGCGCCGTTCTGATGCAAGCGGGCCGGCGGCACGGTACCGCCGGCCGCCGTTTCGCGTCCACGGGCGACGTTCAACGTTAACCGAACTTAGGAAACCCTCATGAGTACATCCGATCTGATCACGCGCCTGCCTGGCGTCGTCGCGGCGATGAAGCAGGCGCACCTGAGCGATGGCCCGGCGGACGCCGAACAGCGGCGGGATCGGCTCGCTCGCGCCGAACGCCTGTTGTCCGATAACCGCGCGCAGCTGGAATCGGCCATTCGCGCCGATTATGGCCACCGCAGCCCCTATCAGACACTGGCCACCGATGTGCTTGCGCCCATCAAGAGCATGCGCCACGCGCGCGAGCAACTCGAACATTGGATGCGACCCGAAGCGCAAGACGCCGGTATGCCGGGCGTGCAGGCACGCGTGGAATACCAGCCACTCGGTGTAGTAGGCATCATCAGCCCCTGGAACTTCCCGATCAACCTCTCGTTCGGGCCACTCGCAGGCGTGTTCGCCGCCGGCAACCGCGCGCTGCTCAAGCCGTCCGAACTGACGCCCCGCACCTCCGATCTGCTGGCCGAGCAGATTCCGCGCTATTTCGATGCGCTCGAATTCGGCGTCGTGCTCGGAGACGCCGAAGTCGGCGCCGCCTTCACCGCGCAACCGTTCGACCATCTCATTTACACGGGCAGCACGGCAGTGGGGCGTCTTGTGATGCGCGCCGCGTCCGAGAACCTTGTACCGGTAACGCTGGAACTTGGCGGCAAATCGCCCGTGCTCGTCGACGTGGACGCCGACATCAAGATAGTGGCCGAGCGGGTGCTCACATCCAAGACATTCAACGCCGGGCAGATCTGCATCGCCCCCGATTATGTGCTTCTGCCGCCGTCCGCACGCGAGGCGTTCATCGAGCACGCCCGCGCGTTCGTTGCGGCCACTTATCCAGATCTGGGAAGCAACACCGATTACACCGCCGTTGTCAACGATCGGCACTTCCAGCGCCTGCAGGTGTTGCTCGATGACGCCCAGGCCAAGGGAGCAACCGTCATCAGTCTTGCACCGGACGGCGAAGCAGATGCCGATCCTGCGACCCGCCTGCTGGCACCGACGCTTGTACTGGATCCCGACGATACGATGCGCGTGATGCAGGAAGAAATCTTCGGGCCGGTCCTGCCGCTGGTGAACTGCCCGGATCTTGACCATGCCATCGACTACGTCAATGCCCATCCGCGTCCGCTGGCCGCGTACTACTTCGGCAGCGACGCAACGCGTCAAAAGCGCTTCACCGAACGCACCACCTCGGGTGCAGCAGTGATCAACGACACGCTGATCCACGCTTTTATCGAGGATCTGCCGTTTGGCGGTATCGGCCCTTCCGGCATCGGCGCCTACCACGGCATCCATGGGTTCCGGCGTTTCAGCCACGCCAAGGCCGTGGTGATGCAGAGCCCGGACGGGACCTCCAGCCTGGCGCTGCGCGCGCCCTATGCCGACAAGCAGAAAGCGGTCGAGGCACAGCTGAGCGAATGATTTTTTCCTGGGCGGAGCACACCGCCCTTCGTAAACCTACGGAGCTGAATACCATGAAGATTTTCTACAAGACCCGCGCCACCGCCGTCGGCGGCCGTTCCGGCCGCACCACGCTGGACGATGGCAGCCTCGCGCTGGATATGGCCATGCCGGGGTCCGGCAAGGCTGGCGTCAACCCCGAGCAACTGTTTGCCATGGGTTACGCCGCCTGCTTCGACAACGCGCTGCCGGTGGCGGCCAAGCAACTGAAGCTGGCACCTACTGCCACCAAGACCTCGGTCGAGGTCGGCATCGGCCAGAACGCCGAGGGCGGCTACAGCCTGGACATCGACCTGTATGTGGAAGTCCAGGGCCTGAGCGAAGCCGACGCGCAGAAGCTGGTGGAAACCACCCACCAAGTCTGCCCGTACTCGAACGCCACCCGCGGCAACGTCGACGTGCGCCTGCACACCAGCGTCGCCTAAGCGACGGTAGGCCTACGAGGAGAAACACCATGACAGTAAAAGCCTATGGCACCCATGCCGCTGACACGCCGCTGGCGGCGCTCGACATTGTTCGCCGCGAGCCGGGGCCGCACGACGTCAAGATCGACATCGCCTACTGCGGCGTCTGCCATTCCGACCTGCACCAGGCCCGCAACGAGTGGGCCAACACGCTGTACCCCTGCGTGCCCGGGCACGAAATCGTCGGCCACGTTTCGGCCATCGGCAGTGCAGTGACCAAGTTCAAGATCGGCGACACGGTCGGCGTCGGCTGCCTGGTCGACAGTTGCCATCATTGCCCGGCCTGCGACGCGGGCCTGGAGCAGTATTGCGAGCACGGCCAGGTCTTCACCTACAATGGCCCGACGCATGATGCGCCCGGCCACACCCTGGGCGGCTATTCGCAGCAGATCGTAGTCAAGGACGACTTCGTCCTGAAGGTTTCGCACCCCGAGGCGCAACTGGCCGCCGTGGCGCCGCTGTTGTGCGCCGGCGTCACCACCTGGTCGCCGTTGCGCCACTGGAAGGTCGGTCCTGGCCAGAAAGTGGGCATCGTGGGTATCGGCGGGCTTGGCCACATGGGCATCAAGCTGGCACATGCCCTGGGCGCACACACCGTGGCCTTCACCACCAGCGAGAGCAAGCGCGCCGCTGCGCTGGAACTGGGCGCCGACGAAGTCATTGTCTCGCGTAACGCTGAAGAGATGGCGGCGCACGCCAACAGTTTCGACTTCATCCTCAACACGGTCGCAGCCAGCCACGACCTCGACGCCTTCACTGGCCTGCTCAAACTCGACGGCACCATGACCCTGGTCGGCGTACCCGAGCACCCGCACCCGTCGCCGAGCATCGCCAATCTCATCTTCAAGCGCCGCAGCATCGCCGGCTCGCTGATCGGCGGCATCGCCGAGACCCAGGAGATGCTCGACTTCTGCGCCGAGAAAGGCATCGTCGCCGAGATCGAGATGATCGCCATCCAGCAGATCAACGACGCCTACGAGCGCATGCTCAAGAGCGACGTGAAGTACCGCTTCGTGATCGACAGCGCGAGCCTGGCCGCCGCCTGAGGCGAAACAGCCTAACCGTTGCGGGCCGCTTCCCGGCGAGGCGGCCCGCGCGAAGCAACAGGAGATTCCAGATGAAAGCCATCGTGACACGCAGCCCCGGCGGCCTGGACTGCCTCGAACTACGCGAACTCCCCGACCCCGGCCAGCCTGGTCCAGGTCAGGTCCGTGTGAAGCTGCACGCCAGCTCGCTCAACTTCCACGATCTGCTGGTCGCCAACGGCGGCATCCCCGCCGCCGACGGACGGGTACTACTATCCGACGCCGCCGGCGTCGTCGAAGAGGTGGGCGAAGGCGTGAATGAGTTCAAGCCCGGCGACCACGTCGTCTCCGGCTTCTTTCCGCAATGGACCGACGGCCTGCCGTTCGCCGCGGTCGGCAACTTTCAGGGCACGCCGGGCGACGGCATCGACGGCTACGCCACCGAAGTCGCGGTGCGCGCAGCCGCCGACTTCACCCTGGCGCCGCGCGGCTGGAGCCACGCCGAGGCGGCGACCATCACCACCGCCGGGCTGACCGCCTGGCGCGCCCTGGTGGCCGACGGCCCGCTCAAGGCCGGCGAGAGCGTGCTGGTTCTGGGTAGCGGCGGGGTTTCGGTGGCGGCGCTGCAAATCGCAAAAGCGATGGGCGCGAGCGTGATTGCCACCTCCTCGTCGGATGAAAAGCTCGAACGTCTGCGCTCGCTCGGCGCCGACCACCTCATCAATTACCGCCGCACGCCGCAATGGGGCAAGCGGGTGCTGGAGATCACCGGCGGGCGCGGCGTCGATCACGTCGTGGAAGTCGGCGGCCCGGGCACGCTGGCACAGTCCATTCATGCGGTGCGCGTGGGCGGTCATATCGCGCTGATCGGCGTATTGACCGGCCGAGGCGGCGAGGTGCCGACTGCCGTATTGATGGCCAGGCAGGCACGCCTGCAGGGCCTGATCGTCGGCAGCCGGCGCCTGCAGCAGGAGTACGTGGCGGCGCTGGAGCAGACCGGCATCCACCCGGTGATCGACCGCAGCTTCCCGTTGGAGCAGCTTGCTGAGGCTTTCCGCTACCAGGAGAGCGGCCGCCATTTCGGCAAGGTCGTGGTGGATATCTGATCACCCAAGCCCTGTCCGTCCAGCTGCGCTGGCGGACGCGGCGCCCGGGACGCGCCCGGCTGCATACCGGACCCGGGCGTGGATATTTGAAGAGAGGAATGACATGACCGAACACGTCCTGTCGGTCGCATTGGACGATGCCTACCGGCTGATCACCCATGGTCCGACCGTCCTTGTGTCGGCCCGCCACAGTGGAGTCGACGACGTCATGGCCGCCGCCTGGGCCTGTGCGTTGGATTTTTCGCCACCCAGGCTGACCGTGGTGCTGGACAAGATCACACGAACGCGCGAACTGATTGAGGCCAGCGGTGAATTCGTCATCCAGATTCCAACTGTCGCGCAAGCGCGGCTGGTGCACGAGGTAGGCTCCCGGAGCCTGCATCAGGATCCGGACAAGCTCCAGAACTGCGGCGTGGAGCTCCTGCGCTTCGACGGCTTCGACCAACCCTTCGTGGCCGGAGCTTCGGCCTGGCTGGCGTGCCGGCTCATCCCGGAAGTGCGCAATCAGGAGACCTATGACTTGTTCATCGGCGAGGTGGTCGGCGCCTGGGCGGACGCGCGGGCGTTCAGCGATGGCCGCTGGCGCTACGAGCATGCCGACCCGGTCTGGCGCAGCTTGCATCATGTCGCCGGCGGGCATTTCTATACCATCGGCGATGCCCTGGACGTGCCTTTAACGCAACGCTAAACCTTTGGTCGCCCAGGTGGAGCGGCAACTGCCGCACCTCCGTAAAGTGCCCACCGATTACAGGAGAAAAGCATGAAGTCACGTGCTGCCGTCGCCTTCGGGCCAGGCAAACCGCTTGAAATCGTCGAGATCGACGTCGCTCCACCAAAGGCCGGTGAAGTTCTGGTCAAGATCACCCATACCGGCGTCTGCCACACCGACGCCTTCACCCTGTCGGGCGACGACCCCGAGGGCCTCTTCCCTGTCGTGCTGGGCCATGAAGGCGCCGGTATCGTGGTCCAGGTCGGCGAAGGCGTCACCAGCGTCAAGCCGGGCGACCATGTGATCCCGCTCTACACCGCCGAATGCGGCGAGTGCCTATTCTGCAAGTCGGGCAAGACCAATCTGTGTGTGGCCGTGCGCGCCACCCAGGGCAAGGGCGTGATGCCGGACGGCACCACGCGCTTTTCCTACAACGGCCAGCCGATCTATCACTACATGGGCTGCTCGACTTTCAGCGAATACACCGTCGTCGCGGAGGTTTCGCTGGCGAAAGTCAATCCGCAGGCCAATCCGGAACACGTCTGCCTGCTGGGTTGCGGCGTCACCACCGGCATCGGTGCGGTGCATAACACTGCGAAAGTGCAACCCGGCGACTCGGTCGCAGTGTTCGGCCTGGGCGGCATCGGTCTGGCGGTGATTCAGGGTGCGCGCCAGGCCAAGGCCGGGCGCATCATCGCCGTGGACACCAATCCGTCCAAGTTCGAGCTGGCACGCACCTTTGGCGCGACCGATTGCATCAATCCCAGGGATTTCGACAAGCCCATCCAGCAGGTCATCATCGAGATGACCGGCTGGGGCGTCGACCACTCCTTCGAATGCATCGGCAACGTCAACGTGATGCGCGCGGCGCTGGAGTCAGCCCATCGCGGCTGGGGTCAGTCGGTCGTTATCGGCGTGGCTGGCGCCGGACAGGAGATCAGCACCCGCCCGTTCCAGTTGGTCACTGGCCGACGCTGGCTTGGCACCGCCTTCGGCGGGGTCAAGGGCCGCTCGCAGCTGCCGGGCATGGTCGAAGACGCCATGAAGGGCGAAATCGACCTCGCGCCGTTCGTCACCCACACCATGCCCCTCGATGAGATCAACGAAGCCTTCCACCTGATGCATGAAGGCAAGTCGATCCGCAGCGTGGTGCATTACTGACCCGGAATCCCCCGGTTATTTATGGTTCTTCTCCCAACTGAGGGGAGGAAGGCACACGGCCGACCGGTCAGACTTGCTGTTCTCTAGGCAACAGACTGAGGGTCGACCGTGGCCGAGCAGGATTGTATGTCCCGGCTGGGCAGCTGGGAGGGGTATCGAGTGCGCAAGTGGCGCCATGAGTCTCGTGGACAACAGCGTTGGCTGGTGATCGAGTTGGAGCCTGCACCTGGTGCGCAGCGGCATTGCATGGGCTGTGGTCAGGCGGTGACAGCGATTCATGACCGCATGATGCGGCGCATCCGCGAGCTGCCGATATTCGATGATCAGGTGGAGCTGCACGTGCCGCGTCTGCGCTTGGCTTGCCTATCCTGCGGCCCCCGCGTGGAGCGATTGGACTGGCTTGACCGGCATTGCCGGGTGACGCGGCGGCTGGCCGAGAGCGTGGCACGGCTGTGCGCGGTGACCTCGGTACTGCATGCTGCTCGTTGGCACGGACTGGACTGGAAGACGACCAAGGCGATCGACTTGCAGACATTGGAGCGCAGGCTGGGGCCGGTGGATCTGGACGGGGTGCGGCGGATCGCGATGGACGAGTTTGCGATCCAGAAGGGCCACCGATACGCCACCGTCGTGGTGGATGTGGAGCGCAAGCGGGTGCTGTGGGTTGGCCGAGGCCGCTCACGGGCTGAGGTGAGGCCGTTCTTCGAGTTGCTTGGTCCCCAACGCTGTGCCGACATCCAGGCGGTGGCCATGGACATGAACACCGCCTATGACTTGGAAGTGCGTCAGCACTGCCCGAACGCACAGGTGGTGTACGACCTGTTCCATGTGATCTCCAAATACGGCCGCGAGGTGATCGGCCGGGTGCGGGTGGATGCGGCCAACCAACTGCGCCACGACAAGCCGGCTCGCAAGGTGGTCAAACGCTCGCACTGGCTGCTGCTGCGCAACCCGGCAAACCTGGCCGAGTCCGAACAGATCCGACTGAGCGAGGTGCTGGAAGCCAATCAGTCGCTGATGACGGTCTACGTGATGAAGGAGCAACTCAAGGCATTGTGGAACGCACCCAGCGCCTGGGCTTGGCACCGTGCCTGGAAACAATGGCTGCGCCATGCCCGGGAGAGTGCGATCCCGGCCCTGATGCACTTCGCCAAGTGCCTGCGGCCGTACTGGCGCGGCATCCTCAGCCGGGTGCGCTGGCCCATGCACACCGGTCTGCTCGAAGGCATCAACAACCGCATCAAAGTCATCAAGCGCATCGCCTACGGCTACCGCGATGACGCCTACTTCTTCCTCAAGATCCGGGCGGCATTCCCCGGAGTTGGGTGAAGAACCTTTTTCTTGCCCACGGATCAGGAAAGTGGGTACGGCGCGGTGCTGTTTCCTGCAGGCAATCCGCCCATTCCGGGGCCATCTTTGCCCCATGTTCGTCGGCGTCGCCGACACATGCCCAGGCAGCCAAGACCTTCGAGGTTGCAAGTACGGGAGACCGTGCTGGTCGTTTCTTCCTACGGACGCACCGCGTCCATCCACCCACAAGGGACCTCTCCCTTGTGGGCGGGGAATCCCTTGTTCTTTCCCAAGGAGATTCCCATGGACCGTTCCCTCATCAAGACCATGATGCCCTCGCTCGTCGCCGGCCATGTGCCCCGCAACGTGCGGTCGTTCAAGTACCGCGTGTTCGATGACCAGCCGCAGTCCTCGACGCTGGGCTTCGCCATCGATCCCCAACCCTTCGACGGCAAGGTGGTCGCGGCCAACGACGACGCCATCGTCGTCAAGCTCAAGCCCAGCGAGTTCGCGGTGCTCGATCCCAACCTGGTCACCACCGTTCCCAGCGAGGGCGCCAAGGTGCATGTCCAGCCCTACGCACGGCGCCGTTTCGACGGCCTGCGCGCGGACACGCCGGAAGAGCGCACCGAGTACACGTCGGATGGCAGACCCTACACCATCAAGACGCACATCCTCGGCTCCGCGCCGGCCAAGCTGCCCGTCCCTGTGCCGCAGTGCATGGAACTGGGCCAGCTCATCCAGCAGTTGGAGGAAATGCCGGCACCCGACGGGTTCCGGCGTATCACCCACATGCTGGTCGACGCGGGCGCCCGCGACTTCACCTGGGTCGATCCCAAACCGTCCAAGATCATCGAGACGCCTCCGGCGATCGGCTTCACGGTCTCGACCGCGAAGTTCCAGGGCCAGGTGACGATCCTCTACGACCGCGGCGGCGACACCTACGTGGTGGAGCTGCATCGGGATGGCGAACTGGTCGATCGGCATGACGAGGTGTATTTCGACATGCTCGGCGAAGTGCTGGAGAGACTCATCGACGACGGGAACTGGCGCCGGATCGACGTGAGCGTGATCGACGCCAAGGCTTCCCGGCGACGCCAGGCGGTGCCGGCATGATGTCCCGGGCGAAGTTCGCAGCCTGACGACAACTTGCCCCCACAGGCCTTCCATCCGTTCGGGTGGAGGGCCTTTTTCTTTCTCATCCCCACAGGAGATTTCAACCATGTCACTGCGATTCAGAGGCACCGATCTGCGACCCGTACTGGCCGAGGCCGTCGCCAACCAATGCCGCGTCGTCCTCGCCAAGGATCAGGGCGTGTACTTCCTCGCCGAGCGCGCCGAGCGCCGCCCGGACGGCCGCGTGAAGCTGCTGGCGTATGCCGTCGGCTGCAACCCGGATACCGACCCGTTCGATGACTGGTGGGAACTGACGCGCGCCGAGTTGGGCGGCGACGACTTCGGCGAGTTCTTCGACCCGAAGGAAGGCGTCTTCGCACGCATCCTGCACGGCACGGACGACCTGATGCTGTCCGCCACCGCCACGCACCTGTCGCTGGAGGTGGTCCCATCGGCTTAGCGCGGCAACCACCGCACGGCCCTTGTAGCCCCCCGCATAGGGGGCTTCTTTTTTTCCGCGTCACGGAGACGCCCGACGAAGGCGATGCCAGTCTGCGTGCCGTCGGCTGGCGCCTGATCGGCATGCGCGGCGGCGGCGCATGGCGTGGACAAAGGGAAACGCCCGGGTGCCGATTGATTGCTGTCACGCGCGCGAGCCCCGGACATGCTGACCCCATGCCTGCTGACGTTGTCAGCGACATGCCAGGCAACCATCGGTCTTCGAGGTTGCGGCGCAGTTCCCGCTGCGTGACCGAGCCAGCTCGCACCGCATCCGTCCGCGAGCGGCCACCAGTCCCTGGTGGCGGATGCTTTCGCCTTATCAACCCACCGCGGGGTTACGCACCTTTCCCCGCATGCGTGGGCCTGGTGTGTCTCCGCTTCTTCGAATGGAGATTCACCATGAACACCACGTCCAACGAGAAATCGTATTTCGACCTCCACACCTCGGGCATCGGCTACATCCAGCGTGCCCATGAAGTGCCCGTCCGGGGCGGCCGCCGCGCGCAGCCGTTCCTCGCATGCACTGTCGCAGCACTGGTCGGCCCCGCCAGGGACCCCAGCTATCGCTACTTCGACGTCAAGGTCTCGGGTGCCGAGGCCAAGAAGCTCGTTCAGCGCTGCATCGGCGTTGACGATCCCAAGCAACGCCCGCTGGTGCGTTTCCGCCTCGGCGACCTCTGGGGCGATGCGTACATCCGCGACAAGGGCGAGCACGCCGGCAAGCCGGCCGCCAGCCTCAAAGCTCGACTGCTCAAGGCCGAGCCGCTCGACCGGGCCGAGCTGGCTTCGATCGAGCAGCACGAGTTGATGACCCGCGGCATCGGCTACCTCAGCCGCGTCAAGGACGTCACCCCCAAGGATGGCGATCCCTTCCTGTCAAGCACCATTGCCGCACTGGCAGGCCCCGTCGATGAGCCTGAGTATCGGTACTTCGACACCATCGTCGCCACTCCTGAAACCGAGCACTTGGTTCGCCGGTGCATCCAGGCCATCGAGGGGGATCGCAAGGTACTGATCGCCTTCCGTATGAACGACATGCGAATCGACCCGTACATCCGCACCAAGGGCGAGCGCGCCGGGGAACCGGGAGCGAGCCTGGAATCGACGCTGGTCCACATCGGTCTGATCAAGATCGACGGCACCCAGGTCTATCCGACGAGCCAGGCGCAAGCCGACGCACCGCAGGCCGAGGACGCACCCGCGCCCGAAGCCGAGGTTGCCGCCGACACCGCTGCCGATCAGCCTGCCGAGCGCGAGCCGGAAGGTGAAGTCGAGGAGCAGGAGCCGGCACTGGCTGCTTCGTTCTGATCCGGCATGGCCCCTCGCGGGGCCTTGCCTTTTCCTATTTCCCAAGGAGAACCATCATGGCAGCCACATCGGCACCCACGAGATCAGTCCTGCCCATCGTCATCCCGGGCCAGCTCACGTTGCGGACCATCCGCGGCAAGAACGGTCCGTTCACGGTCGGTCGCCTTTCCACCCCCATCGGCGAATTCGCGGTCAAGGACGCGGAGCTGGAGCAGTACCCCGAAGGCAAGTACGACGGGGAATTCGTCATTCGCTACATCTTCGCGAAGTCCTATCCAGTCGCGGGCGGCGCGCGGTTTGAAGTCCGCGCCAACCTCGACGGAATGACGCTCAATGGCATCGACAAGTTGAGCCGTGACGAGGCCCGCAGCTTCGCCACCCAGGAAGTCGATCCGCTCGATGAAGAGCTGGGGACACAGCCTGCGGCAACGCCGGCCAAGCCCGCCAAGACGTCCAAACCCACCAAGCCCGCACCTGTGCAGGCGTTGGCGGACCCGCTGGTCGATACCACGCCCTTCGGGGTAGATGCACCGGCGCCCGCTGCGGCGGCTGCTCCTGGCAGCACCGAAGATGGTGACGCTACTCTGTTCGGCCTGCTGTGGCCGCTGGGCGAGTCCGTGAAACTGGATTCGACCATCGACCGACGCGCTTTGCGCGCGCAGATCTCCCGCCTGGGCGAACTGGGCTACGCGCTGGACTTCAAGACGCAGGAGTGGAGCCGTCAGGCCGAACCACAACCTGCGTGATCGCAGACGCCGCATCCGCGGTGTTCTTCATCCACCCGCCGGGGTCCCTTTCCCCATGCGGGCGAGGCCCCGGCTTTCTTCTGGAGGTCTCCATCATGTCCATCATCGCTTGCGATACCCCCCGTTCCGCGCTGGACAAAACCGCGTGGCGCGCCGTGTGCAAGACGGCCGCCGAGCATGCCCAGCGTGGTTGCGGCCTGTCCTGGGGCCATTGGGTCACGCTCTTCAGTTCGGAAATCGACACGCAAGCCAGTCGATTGCCGGAAGACCAGCGCGCTCAGGCCCTGGAAATTGCCGCCCAGGAATGGGACTACGCAACACCTGCCGAGCGGCAGGAAACCCAGGACTGGAATGCCAAGCACGGCTATTGCTCGCACGGCATTGAGTTCGGCTACTGCCCGGCCGGTTGTGATCGAGACGATGACGACTGGGACTGAGGACAAGTCATAGGTTCCTTCGCCGCACCTGCGGCATTCCATCACCCGCTGGGGGTTCTTCCCCTGCGGGGAGGCCTCCGGCTCTATTTTTTCAGGAGGCCTCCCATGGGCTGGTATTTCTCTCACCAATCGCGATCCGAATTGATCGCGGAACTGATCGAACCGCAGGAGACCGAGCGCGTCAGCGCGAAGGTCATCGCCCACGCGCTGCGCGGCAATGTACTGTGGTCCGTGGTCGAAATGACCGCCAAGGTCGAGGGTGTGCATCGTGATCTCGCGCCGGGCCAGTCCCTGCGCACCATCCGCTGCGATCTGCTGGAACGCAGCGGCAACCAGTGGGGCTACAAGCCGCTGGAAGAGTCCATGCACCCGTACTACTACTCGTGCCCGCTGTCCTATCTGGACCTCGCACCGGAGCAGTCCGCCGACTGGCGTGCAGGCGTTCGCGCCTACCACGCACGGCGGCGCACACCCACGGCTGTCACGGCTCCCGCCTCGACGCTGATGGCCTGAGCCAGGAGGAACCAACATGGACCCGATCCTGGCTGCGCTCCCGCCCTCGCTGCTGGCACTCGTTGAAGGAAGTTTGTCCAACGACGAAGTGTCCTCCGACGAGGAGATGCTGGAGTACTTCATCAGCAACGGCCTCGCCGAGGAACAGGCACGGTAGGCACTGACTTACCGCGACCAGTACCTCAACAACATCTACCTGGACGGCTTCACGCCGATCACGGCGGTGGACGAGGCGCTTCACTTCAACCCGCACACCCGGCAGTTCGAGCCGGACTGAGCGTTTTTCTTCGACCCCCTGGGGCAGTACTTGCCCCAGCGGGCGGTGCTGTTCCCGTTAATCCGAGGACACCACCATGCTCGCAAACACTTCTTCCACCACGCTGTACCGCATCGACGAATGCCCGGACGTGATGGCCGACGCTTGCGTCGGCGATGACCAGGGCAACCTGATCTTCCTGTCCATCTGGGCGCGCGACACCGCCGTCCAGCAGTTCCTGGCTCGCCTGACCCTCGGGCGCGACGAGCAGGGACTGGACCAGTTCCACCTCATCACCGACCAGGGCGGCAGCGTCCCGGTGTTCGTCGGCAACGTCGATCGCCTGGAAAAGCGCATGACCCGCACCTACCGGCGAACGCTGTTCGGTTCGCTGTCCAACGTGTGGCTGTTCGACCGGCGCTGCGTCAAGCCCGACAAAGCCAACGCCAGCGCACTGGCATTGCTCCCACAGGGCAGCGCCCACCGGCTTGACCGCCTGTGGATGCTGGTGCGCGACACCTGCCCGTTGCCGTTGCTCGACCATTGGCGCGAGACCGTGCTGGAACTGCTGCAAAGCCGCGAGATGCTGGCCCGCCTTCCGTTCGCCCTCGGGCCGCTGGAAGGCCATCGGCTCGCCATCGACGTGCCGGCGCTGACCTTGGCGCTGGGTTCCCTGATCCGCAGTGACGTGCTCACCGCCTATCCCTATCCGGCCACGATCTGGACGCCGGAAGTGGTAGCGGCCTGACCCACCCACGGAGGCACGCCTTGGCGTGCTTCCGTGTTTCATCCCCGCCAACCAGGAGACTTCCATGGCCCTCATGTTCCCGCGGCTCGCCCGCAATTTCGGGAAAAACGGGTACTTCCCGACCGATGAACCCACGCTCGAAAGAGCCCTCAACGCACTGATGCCCAGCGATGGGCCGATGTGCATCCTCGATCCCTGCGCAGGCGAAGGCGTGGCGATCGCCGAAGCCGCCCACGCCCTCGGGCGCGAGCAGGCCAAGGCGTTCGCAGTCGAGTTCGACGCCGAGCGGGCACGCCATGCCCGCGGCCTGGTCGATCACTGCCTGCACGCGGACCTGATGGATACGATGGTCTCCAAGCAGTCCTTCGGGTTGCTCTGGCTGAATCCACCGTATGGCGACCTGTCCAAGGACGTCAACGGCAACATCGGATACCAGGGCCAGGGCCGTGCCCGCCTCGAAAAGCTGTTCTATCAGCGTTCGCTGTCGCTGTTGCAGTACGGCGGCGTGCTGGTTTTCATCGTCCCCGGCTACGTGCTCGACGCGGAATTGGTCGGTTGGTTGACACGCCACTACACGGACCTGCGGATCTACCGAGCGGTGGAAACGCAGTTCAAGCAGGTGGTGATCTTCGGCCGTAGGGTGCGCCAGCGCGAACTGGTACCCGATGGCGTCAAGGCCATGCGCAATCTGCTGCTGCAGGTTGGGCAAGGCGAGATCGAAGCCGAGGAGCTGCCGAGCGATTGGCCGTTCCTGCCGTACATCGTCCCCGCCAGTCCGGCCGAGCCGGAGCATTTCTTCCGCGTGACGATGGAGCCCGAGCAGTTCGCCGACGAGGTTGGCAGGCTGCAAGGCCTCTGGCCGTCGCTGGACACGCACCTGGGGGCCGCGCAGCAGTCGCTGCGTCCTCCGGCGCGGGCCTTGTCCCACTGGCATCTCGCCCTGGCTCTGGCCGCGGGTGCGATCTCGGGGGTTGTGCGCTCCAAGACCGGGCGCGTGCTCGTCGTCAAAGGTGACACCCACAAGGACAAGACGCTCCAGCGGGAGTTCACCGAACGCGAAGACGGCTCCATCGCCGAGACCCGCATCCTCACCGACAAGTTCGTTCCCGTCATCCGCGCGTGGGACATGACACCTGGCTCCGCGACACGGGGCGAGGTGTTGACCATTCGCTGATCCACCGGACGCGCTGCCGTCCTGCTGTACCAACTCGAAGGAGAAACACCATGATCCCCAATCCGTTCAAGCGGCCTGCGCCGCACAAGCAACCGTTGTTCGCACCGAGTACGTTGAAGTTGAGCGAGAAGGTGCATTGGCTGGCCCGGCGAGGCCTGATCGACCCCTTGGCCTATGTCCAGCGCCATGTGCGCGGGGACTGGGGCGAGATCGATGAGGCCACACGCCAAGCCAACGACGTGGCGATCCAACAGGACAACCTAATGATCTCGCAGTTCAGGATCACGCCGGACCTGGCGCTGATCGTCAAGACCAGCGAGGACCACCAGACCACGGTGGTCCAGCTTCCCGAAGAGCGGGACCTGATCTGAGGCCCCACATCGTCATCCTCATCCACCTGACGGAGCCACTTCACTCCGGCAGGGGTGTCGTGGCTCAATGACTCATCAAGGAGGAGCCCATGGCATCGCATCGCATCGAAACCTACTGCCAGCGGCTGGCGTTCCCCATCGGGGCGCTCATCTTCAGCAGAGGTGTAGACCGCCTGGTCCGCGCGGGTCGCCTGGACCCGATCCCGTACTTCAGGCGCCACACCCGTGGCGACTGGGGCGACGTCAACATCCAGCAATGGCAGACGAACAGCAGCGCGCTTCAATCGGGCGCGTCGCTGGAATCGCACTACGTGATCCATCCGGGGCTCGCCATTCGCATCGTCACCGATTCGCAGCGCTGCGCAACCGTCATCGTGCTTCCGTCCGAAGACTGAGCACGGTTCACCTGCGGGCCGCCCAGGCCAGCACCTTCAACCACCCTCAGCCACGCGTCGATTCTCTTCCCACCACGGGGCATGCCATTGCCCCGCTGGGGGTGGTGCATGCCCCATTTTTCTTTGGAGCATCACCATGTCCCTCGATCTCGAAACCACTGCCGCTGAATCCGCGCCCGTACAGGGCGAACTGCTCGACGCGGAATCTTCCCCTCTGACCCTGAGCCTTCAGGATTTTGTCGGCGAGTTCGGCGACGAACTACTCGACGCCCTCAACAGCGCTAATCCGCCGGTCTATACCGGCCAACCGCAGGCGCACCGGCAACTGGTGGTCGCCAGCCTCAAGCGCAAGCTGTTCCCAGCCCAGGCCGAAGTCGTCCACGCCGCCGCCGAGCTGCTGATCGACCGTGGCGAACGTGCTGCGATCGTCAATGGCGAGATGGGCTGCGGCAAGACGACCGTCGGCATTGCCACGGCCGCCGTGCTCAACGCCGAAGGCTATCGCCGCACTCTGGTGCTGTCGCCGCCCCACCTGGTTTACAAGTGGCGGCGCGAGATCCAGGAGACGGTGGCCGGTGCCAAGGTGTGGGTACTCAACGGGCCGGATACGCTCGTCAAGCTCATCAAGCTGCGCGAGCAGTTGGGCGTGCAGCCCACGGGCCAGGAGTTCTTCGTCCTGGGGCGCGTCAGGATGCGGATGGGCTTTCACTGGAAGCCTGTCTTCACCACGCGGCGCACCCGCCACGGCGACGTGGCGGCCTGCCCGGACTGCGGCACGGTCATCACCGACCTCGACGGCGAGCCGGTCAACCCGATCGCGCTCCAAGCCGAGGAGTGCCGCAGGAAGTGCGGCCACTGCGCCGCGCCCCTGTGGACACTGATCCGCCCGCGCAGTCTGTCCGGCAGCGACCAGTCCTCGGCCGTGCTCAAAGCCTTAAAGCGCATACCGACCATCGGAGAGGTCACCGCGCAGAAGCTGATGCAAAAGTTCGGTGACGGGTTCCTGGCGTCGATGCTCGGCGACAACATCCATGAGTTCATCAACCTCATGGATGGCAACGGCGAGCTGGTGTTTTCCGACCGTCAGGCCACGCGCATGGAACGTGCGATGGCCAACATGGAGTTCGGCTTTGGCGAGGGCGGCTATCAGCCGTCCGAGTTCATCAAACGCTACCTGCCGCAAGGCACGTTCGACCTGCTCATCGCCGATGAGGCACATGAGTACAAGAACGGGGGCAGTGCCCAGGGCCAGGCCATGGGCGTGCTGGCGGCGAAGGCTCGCAAGACCTTGCTGCTGACCGGCACGTTGATGGGCGGCTACGGGGACGACCTGTTCCACCTGCTGTTCCGAGCCCTTCCGGGGCGGATGATCGAAGACGGCTACCGCCCGACCACGAGCGGCAGCATGACCTCGGCTGCGATGGCGTTCATGCGCGATCACGGGGTGTTGAAGGACATCTACTCCGAGAGCACCGGCACGGCGCACAAGACGGCCAAGGGCACCAAGGTATCGGTGCGCACGGTCAAGGCCCCGGGGTTTGGCCCCAAGGGCGTGCTGCGCTGCATCCTGCCGTTCACGATCTTTCTCAAGCTCAAGGACATCGGTGGCAACGTCCTGCCGCCGTATGACGAGGAGTTCCGTGAAGTCGCGATGGACACGGCGCAAGCCGCGGCCTACCGCGATCTGGCGGGTCGGCTGACCGCGGAGCTGAAACAGGCTCTGGCGCGACGCGATACGACCTTGCTGGGTGTGGTCCTCAACGTGCTGCTGGCCTGGCCGGATTGCTGCTTCCGGTCGGAGACCGTGGTGCATCCGCGCACGCGCAACACCTTGGCGTTTGTCCCGGCTCAGTTCAACGAGTTCGAGATCAGCCCCAAGGAGCGTGAGCTGATCGACATCTGCAAAGCGGAGAAGGCGCAGGGCCGCAAGGTTCTGGCCTACACGGTCTATACCGGCACGCGGGACACCACGTCGCGCCTGAAGGTGCTGCTGGAGCAAGAAGGCTTCAAGGTGGCGGTGCTGCGCGCAAGCGTGGATGCCAGCCGCCGCGAAGACTGGATCGCTGAGCAACTGGATCGTGGCATCGACGTGCTCATCACCAATCCCGAGCTGGTCAAGACGGGATTGGACTTGCTGGAGTTTCCGACGATCGTGTTCATGCAGTCGGGCTACAACGTGTACTCGCTCCAGCAGGCGGCACGCCGCTCCTGGCGCATCGGGCAGAAGTTGCCGGTGCGCGTGATCTACCTCGGCTACGCCGGTTCTTCGCAGATGACCTGCCTGGAACTGATGGCCAAGAAGATCATGGTCTCGCAGTCCACCTCGGGCGACGTGCCCGAATCGGGGCTGGATGTCCTGAACCAGGATGGTGATTCCGTCGAGGTCGCACTGGCCCGGCAACTGGTCGCCGCCTGAACTTCACGCAATGCCGACGACCGAGAGGTCGTCGGCTCTTTTTTCAGCGCCTCGCAGCGTCAAATTGCACCTTGCCGTACACGCCTGGACAGTGATTCAGCGCTTTCCTTGCGCTCGCTGTAACGATCCACCAGATACGGCGCCACGTCGCGCGTGAGCAGCGTGAACTTCATCAGTTCTTCCATCACGTCCACCACGCGGTCGTAGTAGGCCGAGGGCTTCATGCGTCCGGCCTCGTCGAACTCCTGGTACGCCTTGGCGACCGAGGACTGGTTCGGGATGGTCAGCATCCGCATCCAGCGGCCCAGCACGCGCATCTGGTTGACGGCGTTGAACGACTGCGAGCCGCCCGATACCTGCATCACCGCCAGCGTCTTGCCCTGGGTCGGGCGCACCGCGCCGACCGACAGCGGAATCCAGTCGATTTGGGTCTTCATCAGGCCGGTCATCGCGCCGTGGCGCTCCGGCGAACTCCACACCATGCCCTCGGCCCATTGCACCAGTTCGTGCAGTTCCTTGACCTTCGGGTGATCGGCCGGCGCATCGTCCACCAGAGGCAGCCCGGACGGATTGAACAATCGGGTCTCGCCGCCCAGCGCCCGCAAGATGCGTGCGGCTTCTTCGGCTGCGAGGCGGCTGAACGAGCGTTCGCGCAGCGAACCATAGAGCAGCAGGAAGCGCGGCGCGTGCGTGGCCCGTGCCGGCGCGAACAGATGTTCGGTGTCCGGTTGCTGGAACAGCGCCGTGTCGATGTTCGGCAGGTCGAGACGAGATTCAGACACGGCGGCCGTCCTGATCGACCACCGGCTCGCCGTCTTCCTTGTTGAACGCGCCGCGCTGCGGCTGCGGCAGCAGGTCGAGCACGGCTTCCGAAGGCCGGCACAGGCGCGTGCCTAGCGGCGTGACCACGATAGGCCGGTTGATGAGGATGGGATGCTGGAGCATGAAGCCGATCAGGTCGTCGTCGCTCCACTTCGGGTTGCCCAGGTCGAGGTCGGCATAGGGCGTGCCTTTCTCGCGCAGCACGTCTCGCACCGGCACGCCCATCGCCGCGATCAGCGCCTGGAGCGTGTCGCGGTCGGGCGGCGTTTTCAGGTACTCGATGATGGTCGGTTCCTCGCCGCTGTTGCGGATCAGGCCCAGCACGTTGCGCGAGGTGCCGCAGGCTGGGTTGTGGTAGATCGTGATGGTGCTCATGGATGCCTCTTGGAGGTTACGAAGTGGTCGCGCGGCGTTCGTACCAGCCGCGTGAGCGATTGACCACGCGCACCACCAGCAGCATGACCGGCACCTCGATGAGCACGCCGACCACTGTTGCGAGTGCTGCGCCGGAATGGAAGCCGAACAGGCTGATGGCGGCGGCCACGGCCAGCTCGAAGAAGTTGCTGGCACCAATCAACGCGGATGGCCCAGCGACGCAGTGCTTTTCGCCCACCTGGCGGTTGAGCCAGTACGCCAGACCGGAATTGAAGAACACCTGGATCAGGATCGGCACCGCCAGCATGGCGATCACCAGCGGCTGCCGGATGATGGCCTCGCCCTGGAAGGCGAACAGCAGCACCAGCGTCAGCAACAGCGCGGCGATGGACAATGGGCCGATGCGTTCCAGTGCCCTGTCGAACACGGCCTGCCCCTTGCGCAGCAGCGCCCGGCGCCAGAGCTGGGCCAGGATGACCGGAATGACGATGTACAAACCCACCGACACCAGCAAGGTGTCCCACGGCACCGTGATCGACGACAGGCCCAGCAGCAGGCCGACGATGGGTGCGAAGGCGAACACCATGATGGTGTCGTTCAAGGCCACTTGCGACAGCGTAAATACCGGATCACCGCCAGTCAGCCGACTCCAAACGAAAACCATTGCGGTACACGGTGCAGCAGCCAGCAGGATCAGGCCGGCGATATAGCTGTCGAGCTGATCGGCGGGCAGCCAGTCGGCAAAGACGTGGCGGATGAAGATCCACGCCAGCAACGCCATTGAGAACGGCTTGACGGCCCAATTGATGAACAGCGTGACCCCCATGCCCCGCCAATGCTGGCGCACCTGGCCAAGCGCGGCGAAGTCCACCTTCAGCAGCATGGGGATGATCATTACCCAGATCAGCAGGCCGACCGGCAGGTTGACCTTGGCAATCTCCATGCGGCCGATGGCCTGGAATGCGGCGGGCGCGAACTGGCCCAGAGCGATCCCCGCGATGATGCACACCGCCACCCATAGCGTCAGGTAACGCTCAAAGCCGCTCATGGCGGAGTTTGCTGGCGCGGGGCCGGCAGTATCGGTTGCGCTCATCGGGCGGGCCTCACTGGCGGCCGATGTCGCGCAGTTCACGCTGCAACGACATGGCATCGAGACTCTTGATCGGAAGCGACAGGAACAACTCGATACGTCGGCGCAGCGTCATGGCGGTATCGAAGAACGCCTTGCTTTGTCGTTCCAGGGTGCCTTCCACGGCTGCCGGGTCAGGCACGCCCCAATGCGCCGACACCGGCTTGCCCGGCCACAGCGGACACGCCTCGCCGGCTGCGTTGTCGCAGACGGTGAAGATGAAATCGAACACCGGCGCATCGGGCTTCACGAACTCGTCCCAGCTCTTGCTGCGGTAGCCCGTTGTCGGAAGGTGCAGCCGCTCCAGCGTGGCGAGTGCCAGCGGGTGAACTTCGCCTTTCGGATGGCTACCTGCCGACCAGGCGTGAAACCGCCCTTGGCCCATGTCGTTGAGGATGCCTTCGGCGAGGATGGAGCGGGCCGAATTGCCCGTACAGATGAACAAGGCGTTGTAAGTGGTATCGGTCATGGTCAGCAGCAGGTCTTGGATGGAGAAACCTCGCATACGCCACCTTGGCAGCAATGCTCGGTCAGGTAACCGATCAGACCGTCCATGCGGCCGTACTCGGCGCGATAAATCAGGTTGCGGCCCTGCTGCTCGATGCTGACGAGGCCAGCATGGGCCAGTTCCTTCAAGTGGAAGGACAAGGTGTTGCGGGCCACGTCGAGCTGGTCAGCTAGCGTGCTCGGCGTCAGTCCGCCCGGGCCAGCAACGACCAAGGCGCGGAACACGCGCAGGCGCTGGGTGTGAGCCAGGGCGTTTAAGGCGGAAATGGCTTGATCCTCTTTCATGATTCGATAATACAACATTTATAGAATTAATGTGCAAACCACAGTTGGATTTGCGGGTTGCGCTATGTGTTGGACTGCAAAAGCGGGCACCCCCCAGTTCGCATTTCTGACTGACCGCGCAGCCGCGCGCAGCCAAGGTATCGGCATCGCAACAGAAGAGCCGATGCCATGCCTGCAATCCATGTATCCCGGTGTCTGGTCGGTACCAGCCTCCTGGCCGCAGCCTTGGCCAGCGGCTGCGCGACCACGCCACCGCCGCTGGCCGCCAGCACCGTCGAGGACGTCCCACCCGCGCCCGAGGCTGCACCGCCCGAGTTCATTCCCGTCGTGCGCTATGGCCGCTACACCCTGGTGGAGCTGGCGCCGATGGCGGCGCAGCGCGATCTGCTGGTGCAGACCATCGACGTGTCCATGCCCGAGGAGGTCCGCGCCACGGTCGGCGACGGGCTGCGGCATGTGCTCAAACGCAGCGGCTACCAGCTTTGCGAGACCCCGCATGCGGTGATCGAGCTGTACGCGCTGCCGCTGCCGGCGGCGCACTTGCATCTCGGCCCCATGACCTTGCGCGATGCACTGCTCACCCTGGCCGGTCCGGCTTGGGAACTGCACGCCGATGACCGGACGCGGCAGGTCTGCTTCGAGCGGCCTGGTCGCGACACCGGTGCCGAGCCGGTGTCCGAGCCGCCTGCTGCCGAGGCCGTGCAGACGTTCCCCTTTGCGGGAGGCCAGCCATGAACGCGGCACAGCCGCTCCGGCGCCCGACCGCCGCCGTGGTGTTGCAAAGCCTGCTCTGGCTTTGGCTGCTGGGTCTCAGTGTCTTCGCGATCCTGGGCCACCAGACGATGACCGATCAGGCCGACCAGCAGCAGCTCGATGTCCGGTTGCAGCGCCTCGAAGCCCAGGTGACCGGGCTGGCCGAGACCACGCGGGCCTTGCAGCAGCAGCCCGCAGCCGCCACCGCCGCAGGCCTGCAAGACGCTCGGCAGGCAATGGAGGCGCGCATCGTTCAAGCCGAACAGGCGCTGGGTGGCTATGCCACCGCCGAGGACGTTCAGGCGCTGCGTACCGAAGTCGAGCAGATCAAGGTGCGCCAAGCGACTGCGCGTGCAGCGGCGCCTACCCAGCGGCGCACCCCGAGCCAACCGGCCACCGCCAAGTCCGAACCGCCGCCGCTGCCATTTCGTGTCGTCGGCGCTGAGCTGCGCGCGGGTCAGCGCAGCGTGTCCGTCGCCCCGAGTGCCGGAGATTTCACGCCCGATCAGCTCCAGGTGCTGCTGCCGGGTGATGCGCTGGGTCCGTGGCGCCTGCAGGCGATCGAGGGCAATGCCGCGGTGTTCCAGGCCGGCGACCAGACCCGTCGCGTGGCGATTCCTTGACCGGAGCCCACCACATGAAGCCGTCGATCATCCTGTACGCGTTCCTGCTGGGCTCCATGCAGTTGCCCGCCTGGGCGCAGCAGCCCGCCACGACCCCCGCCCGCAATGCGCAGAGCCAGGAGCGCCCGCTGGCCGCCCGCATCCTGGACGACCGGGTGGCAGGCGAATGGGGCCTGCAACCGCAGGAATGGGCGCGCTATCGCGACTTGATGGATGGGCCGCTGGGCATCTACTCGCCAAATCTGGACCCGCTGTCCGCCCTGGGCATCGAGGCGCGCACCGACGAAGAACGGCGGCGCTACGCAGAGCTGCAGGTGCAAGTCGAAGCGCGCCGCGTGGAGAAGCTGCTCGCGTACCAGCGCGCCTACGACGAGGCCTGGCAGCGCCTGAACCCCGGCATGCAGCGGGTGAACCTGTCTGACGAGAGGCCAGGCGCCGCCGCTGCGCGGGGCAGCGGTCGCACGGCAGTGTTCATCAAGGACGGCTGCGCGGCTTGCGGGCAACTCGTCCAACGCCTGCAATCCTCGGGTGCCGAGTTCGACCTTTACATGGTCGGCAGCCGCCAGGACGATGCGCGCATCCGCGACTGGGCCAAGCGCGCCCAGATCGACCCGGCCCGGGTGCGCAGCGGCGGCATCACGCTCAACCACGACGGCGGCCGCTGGCTGTCGCTGAGCCTGCCCGGCGATTTGCCTGCGGTTGTGCGCGAAGTGAACGGCCAATGGCAACGCCAGCCGTAACGGCGCTGCTGCGCGCACTGGCGCTCACTGCGGGCCTGTTCGCCTGCGCCGCCCATGCCCAGGAGGTTCCGCCACCGGCCTACCAGCTTGCCGCACAGCGCGCGGGCATTCCCTCGACGGTGCTCTACGCCGTGGCCTTGCAGGAGAGCGGCATGCGACGCAATGGACGCATCGTCCCATGGCCGTGGACCCTGAATGTCGCCGGCCAGTCGCGGCGCTTCGCCACCCGTGCCGATGCCTGCGCCGGTTTGCAGCAGGCGATGCGATCTACGCCACCCACGCGCATCGACGCGGGCCTGGGCCAGATCAACCTGGGCTACCACCCGCACCGCTACACCCATGCCTGCGACTTGTTGGACCCGTACCGCAATCTCGCCAGCGCCGCCGAGATCCTCAAGGAGCAGTACACCCCCGGTGAAGACTGGCTGCTGGCCATGGGCCGCTACCACCGGCCCGCGGGCGGTGAGCCTGCCGCCCGCTATCGACGCAGCGTATCCCGACACCTCGCCCGCGTGCAGGGCACGCACTCAATCGCCACGGCGCGAGCCGTGCGTCAGGAGTCGACCCCATGACGAAACCGCTCTGGACCCTGCGGGGCCTGCTCGCGCTGCTGGCGGCGCTGCCGTTGGTCGCGCATGCCGCCGAACCGCTGATCGTGGTCGAGGACCGCGGCGGCGCGTCGGCGCTGCCGTACTACGAAGCGCTTAACCTGCAGCCACGCGCCAACAGCGCGTTGCGGCCTCCCATTCCGACGCCGCAGATTCCCGCCACCCCCGCTGACGAGGCAGCGATGCTGCCGGTACGCAGCGCGAAGCTGATGCCCGGCTTCGTCGCGCGGCGCGTGATCGAGGCACCGGGCCTGCGGCCTTTCGTGGTCATCGGCGACGATGAGACCTCGCAAGCCTGGCTGCGCCGTCACGCGGCGTCGCTGCACGACCGCGGCGCGGTCGGCCTGGTGGTCAATGTCGAGACCGCGCAGGCTTTGGCGCGGTTGCGCGCACTGGCGCCTGGCGTGCCGATGGCCCCCGTGGCCGGCGATGATCTGGCCGAACGCCTGGGCCTGCGGCACTACCCGGCGCTGATCACGGCGACCGGCATCGAGCAATGAGGCCATGTCGGGGAAACAGCCCGTCGAAGTCCTGTTGCGCCCAGCGGTGGAGCTATACACCGTCGCGGCATGTGCGGGCGCCGCGTTTCTGTCCCTGGTGGCCCCGTGGTCGCTCGCGCTGAGCCCAGCCATGGGCGTCGGTGCCGCACTGGCGTTCGGCGCCTATGGCGCGATCCGCTACCGCGATGCGCGGGTGATCCTGCGCTACCGCCGCAACATCCGGCGCCTGCCGCGCTACGTGATGACGAGCAGGGACGTGCCGGTCAGCCAGCAGCGCCTGTTCGTGGGGCGCGGTTTCCTGTGGGAACAGAAGCACACCCACAGGCTGATGCAGACGTACCGGCCGGAATTTCGCCGCTACGTCGAGCCAACACCGGCATACCGGCTGGCGCGACGCCTGGAGGAGCGGCTGGAGTTCGCACCGTTTCCACTGTCTCGCCTCGTACGGCTCACGGGCTGGGATGTGTCATTCAACCCCGTGCGGCCACTGCCACCGGTAGGCGGCCTGCCGCGATTGCACGGCATCGAACCCGACGAGGTCGACGTCAGCCTGCCACTGGGTGAGCGCGTCGGCCATTCGCTGGTGCTGGGCACCACGCGCGTGGGGAAGACGCGGCTGGCCGAGTTGTTCGTCACCCAGGACATCAGTCGCACGAATGCAGACGGTGAGCATGAGGTCGTGATCGTCATCGACCCCAAGGGCGACGCGGATCTCTTGAAACGCATGTACGTCGAAGCCAAGCGAGCGGGTCGCGAGGGCGAGTTCTACGTCTTTCACCTCGGCTGGCCCGAGTTCTCTGCACGCTACAACGCGGTGGGGCGCTTCGGACGCATCAGTGAAGTCGCCACGCGCATTGCCGGGCAACTCTCCGGCGAGGGCAACAGTGCAGCGTTCCGCGAGTTCGCATGGCGCTTCGTCAACATCATTGCGCGCGCATTGGTGGAACTGGGGCAGCGCCCGGACTACATGCTGATCCAGCGGCACGTAATCAACATCGACGCGCTGTTCATGGAGTACGCCCAACACTACTTCGCCAAGACCGAGCCCAAGACCTGGGAGGTGATCGTCCAGATCGAGGCCAAGCTCAACGAGAAGAACATCCCAAGGAACATGATCGGGCGCGAGAAGCGTGTGGTGGCGCTGGAGCAATACCTCTCCCAGGCGCGCAACTACGACCCTGTGCTCGATGGCCTGCGCTCGGCGGTGCGCTACGACAAGACCTACTTCGACAAGATCGTTGCATCGCTGCTGCCGCTGCTGGAAAAGCTCACCAGCGGCAAGATCGCCCAACTCCTGGCGCCGAATTACTCCGACCTGTCTGACGCGCGCCCGATCTTCGACTGGATGCAAGTCATCAGGAAGCGCGCCGTGGTCTATGTCGGCCTGGATGCGCTGTCGGATGCTGAAGTCGCCGCGGCGGTCGGCAACTCCATGTTCTCCGACCTGGTGTCGGTAGCCGGGCACATCTACAAGCACGGGATCGACGACGGCCTGCCGGGTGCCTCGGCTGGCACGCGCATTCCCATCAACGTCCATGCCGACGAGTTCAACGAACTGATGGGCGACGAGTTCATCCCCCTTATCAACAAGGGCGGCGGTGCCGGGCTGCAGGTGACCGCGTATACGCAGACGCTCTCGGACATCGAGGCCCGCATCGGCAACCGCGCGAAGGCCGGCCAGGTGATCGGCAACTTCAACAACCTGTTCATGCTGCGGGTTCGGGAAACCGCCACCGCGGAATTGTTGACCCGTCAATTGCCCAAGGTGGAGGTCTATACCACCACCATCGTCTCCGGCGCGACCGATGCCTCGGACATCCGCGGGACGACGGACTTCACCAGCAACACGCAAGACCGCATCAGCATGTCGAGCGTGCCGATGATCGAGCCATCCCACGTCGTCGGCCTGCCCAAAGGCCAATGCTTCGCGCTGCTGCAGGGTGGTCAGCTCTGGAAGGTCCGGATGCCACTGCCAGCGCCTGACCCCGATGAAGTGATGCCGGCGGACTTGCAGCAACTGGCTGGGTACATGCGTCAGAGCTACAGCGAGGCCACGCAATGGTGGGAGTTCACCAGTTCCCCAGCCTTGCAGGAGGCTGCCTTGCCCGACGACCTGCTGGATGACGCCGCTCCGGCCGAGCCTGACGCGGTGGCCACCGGCGCCGACGACAGCACCGGCGAGGCCGCACCATGAAGGATGCCGCCTCGACCGCGCAGCGGGAGCAGAACCAGCGCCAGGGGCTGATCGTCGGCACCATCACCTTGCCGTTCAGGCTGCTCGGGGTGCTGATCGGTTCGCTGCTGTTCTCGATCGTGGTGGAGTGCGTCGGCATGCACCTGTTCTGGAAGGACCAGGGCTGGCGCCACTCCCAGCAGATGCTGCAGTACGAACTCGGGCACCTGTCGAACCACTTCACGCGCAGCGTGGTGGTGCAGGAGCCCGGGCGCACGGCGCACGAGCTGGTGGATACCGGGTACGGGTGGGTGTTCGTGCGCTCGGGGTTGCTGGAGCGCATGAGCCAGACCGCCGAGCGCGCCCGTGCGCCCAGCCGCGAGCCGACGCGCAACTTCCGCTATTACATCAGCCAGGCCTATGTCTGGGCCGAGAGCTACCTGATCGCCGCGGCCTTCACGACGCTCACGTTCCTCGTGCGCCTGCTGGTCCTGGTGCTCACGCTGCCGCTGATCCTCACTGCGGCATTCGTCGGCCTGATCGACGGCCTGGTGCGGCGGGACGTGCGGCGGTTCGGCGCGGGCCGGGAATCCGGCTTCATCTACCACCGCGCGAAAGCGAGCCTGATGCCGCTGGCCGTGCTGCCCTGGATCACCTACCTCGCGCTGCCGATCTCGGTGCATCCGCTGCTGATCCTGCTGCCCAGCGCAGCCTTGCTGGGACTGGCCGTGAGCCTGACCGCGGGCAGCTTCAAAAAGTACCTCTAGGCCATCAATCCGGTCGCTTCCGGGTTCCTATTGTTTGCGGCCTGAAACAGCCCTGATCTCCACGATCAACCCATTGCTGATCACACAGGAATGGCGCGATGTTGGCTTCGATCTGGCTGCGCGCCGCGCATCGCGGCGTGCCCACTTTTCTCGTGACGGCCCTCGTGCTGGGCCGGTCCCCGATGGCCTTGGCCGAGTCCCCGGCGCAGCGCCAGGAGTTGGTCGCCGCGCTGCGCCAGCTCGACGCGCTGGAACGCACCGTCGCGGACAGCGCCGCGCATACCCCCATCACACCGGGCGAGCGCTACCACTTCGATTACCCGCGGCTCCAGGCTGACTTGGCGCGCGTGCGCGCCGGCATCCAATTTCACCTGACGCCATCGCGCGCTCAACCGCGCGCCCCCTCCGAACTGGCCGGCGAATACCGCACCGAACGGGCGACCGAGCCGCTGCCGGCGACGACTGCGGAGGGCAAGCAATGAACGGCGCCCAGGTCTCGGCATTTCAAGCCAACAGCGGTATCGCGCCTTCCGCGATGGCGACCGTTCTGGTCGGCGTCGTGTTCGCGGTCCTGCTCGTGTGGGGCGTCTGGGCCATCCGAACGGCCTACGTGGGGTGGTCCGAGAGCCGCCTCAACCAGCGCCAGTTCCTCGGCGTCTGCATCCGCTTCGTCGCGATGTACCTCGTCCTGAGTTTCTTCCTTCTGTCCTGACCTGAAAGGCCCGACCATGCACAACCGCAACCTCACTTCCCGTTTTGCCCAGCGCGCCGCCGTGGCCCTGGGCGCCGCCGCGCTGCCGGCGCTGTCGTTCGCGCAAGGTCTGCCGCAATTGGAGAACCCCACGCGCGGCACCGGCAACGGCATCATGGAGACGATCCGCAACTACGGCTACGACATCATCATGCTCGTGGCCCTGCTGGTGGTGGCGTCGATGTTCATCGGCGTCTGCTACCACGCCTACGGGACCTACGCGGAGATCCACACCGGCCGCAAGACGTGGGGCCAGTTCGGCCTCACGGTCGCTATCGGCGCCGTGCTGCTTGTGATCGGCATCTGGCTGCTCACCGAAGCCACCGGCATCCTGTAAGCGAGGCCGGTATGTCCGAGCAGCAGCACGTCCGTGCGGACGGAACGGTCACCTTCCTTCCGCACCGGCTCAACCGCCATCCCGTTGTGGTGCGCGGCCTCACCGCTGACGAACTCTGGATTTGCTGCGGCCTGTCCGGTGCCGCCGGCCTGCTGGTCGGCGCGCCGCTGTCCTGGGTGTTCCGCACGATCGCGCTGGCGCCGACCTTCGTCGTCCTGGGCGTGGCGCTCGGCGTCTTCATCGGCGGCGGCATCCTGCGCCGCCTCAAGCGTGGGCGTCCCGACACCTGGCTGTATCGGCAACTGCAATGGCGCATCGCCACGCGCCATCCGCTGATGGCCGGCTGGGTGGGTGGCCATGTGCTGATCTCGCGCTCGGGCTTCTGGTCCACCCGCAGGAGCATGCGATGAGCCGCTTCAAAAACGAGATCACCCACCTGCAGGCGCACATCAAGACCTTGCGGCTGGCCGCGGGCGCGCTGGTCGTCGTCGCCCTGGTCATGGGCGGCGGCTGGTGGAGCGCGCCGCGCGACCTGACCATCCACGTCCCGCCCGACCTGCGCTCTGGCAGTACCCGCAAGTGGTGGGAAGTGCCGCCCGAATCGGTCTATGCGTTCACGTTCTACGTGTTCCAGACGCTGAACCGCTGGCCAACCAATGGCGAGGAAGACTACTCGCGCAACCTCCACACGCTCTCGCCGTACCTCACCCCGTCCTGCCAGGCCTTCCTGCGGGCGGACTATGACTACCGCCGCTCCACGGGCGAGCTGCGTCAGCGCGTGCGCGGCATCTACGAGATTCCCGGCCGCGGCTATGGCGACGACCCCACGGCGCGCGTGCGCACCGTGTCCGATCGCGACTGGGTGGTGACGCTGGACATCACGGCGGACGAGTACTACGGCGCCGAGCAGGTCAAGCGCGCCCTGGTGCGCTATCCGATCAAGGTCACGCGGGTGGACGTCGATCCCGCCCGTAACCCGTTCGGCCTGGCGCTGGACTGCTACGACGGCGCGCCCCAGCGCATCAGTGCACCGGAGCCGACGCGCCCGGCGCCGAGTGGCCTGTCTCCGCAAGCGCCTCAAGGAGGAAACACCCCATGAAGCACCCTGTACTCGCGCTGCTGGGGCTACTGGCCGTGGCCGCGGCACCCGTCGCCCATGCAGTGGAAATCCTGCGCTGGGAACGCATGCCACTGGCAGTGCCGCTGAAGGTCGGTCAGGAACGCATCGTGTTCATCGACCGCAACGTGCGCGTGGGCGTGCCCGCGGGCGTGGGCGAACGCCTGCGCGTGCAGAGTGCGGGGGGCGCGGTGTACCTGCGCGCCAGCGAGCCGATCGAGCCCACGCGGTTGCAACTGCAGGACGCCGACACGGGCGCGCTGATCCTGCTGGACATCGCAGCCGAACCACCCAAGGACGGGGAAGCCGAGCTGGAGCCGGTGCGCATCGTCGAGGGTGACAGCGCACCGGGACGCTATGGCGAGCAGGCCGACAGTGCCGAGGCCCCGGCACGCGCCCAGGGCCAAGCAGGTGCGCGGACCGCGCGGCGCGAAACTCCGGTCCCTGTCGTGCTGACGCGCTTCGCCGCGCAGAACCTCTACGCACCGCTGCGCACCGTCGAGCCGCTTCCGGGCGTCATGCGGGTCAACCTGCCCCGCGACCTCGACCTGGACACACTGATGCCAACGCTGCCCGTGCGCGCGGTCGCACTCGCGTCGTGGCGCCTGGAGGACCAGTGGGTCACTGCCGTGCGCCTAACCAACGGCAGCGGCGGCTGGATCACGCTCGACCCGCGCGTGCTGCAAGGCGATTTCCTCACCGCCACCTTCCAGCACGAGGCGCTGGGCCCGCGCGGCACGCCCGAGGACACGACCGTCCTGTACCTGGTCACGCGCGGCCGCGGTCTCGCGCAGTCGCTGCTGCCGGCGATTCACCGCTTCGACCCGGCCGTGCATCTGCCGCAGCCGGACGGCGACGAGAACACCAAGGAGGCCCGCCATGCGCAGTAACGGCCTGCTCAAGTGGCTGATGATCCCTGTTGCCATCCTGGTGCTGTTCGTCGGTATCCGGCTGTTCTCGGGTGGAGGCAGCACGGCGCCACCCGCGGCGGACAACGGCGCCCAGCTCACGCCCGATGAAATGAAGGCGCTGGGCATCGAAGGCGACACCCCGCGCGACACCGTGGCGACGCTCGTTGCCCAAGTGAAGCAGTTGCGCACCGAGCTTCAGACCGCGCTCTCGGACAACAAGTCGCAGCGTGAAGAGAACCAGCGACTGCGCCAGCGCGAGAACTCCATCGACCAGCGCATCAACTCGGCGCTCGAATCCGAGCGGTCCAACCTGCGCCGCGACCAAGAGCAGGCGGCCAGCGCGCGCCAGCAGACCGAAGGGCTGCTCGCCGACCTGCAGCGGCGTCTGGACAGCATCGGCGGGCGCGGCGGCGGCCATGCGGACCTGCCCGTGGGCCTGGGGCTGCAGGGCGGCGACGAGGCAGGCATGGAGGGCGGCGTGCGGTGGGTCGAGCCGGACGACGCAAAGCCCGCCGAGGGGCGCAACGGGGGGCGTGGCGCGAGCGGCGGCATGAGCTTCCCCACGAGCTTCGGCCCGGCGCAGAGCACGCTCGAAACCACTGCGGAAACCGTGGCCAACGCGGGCGCCCGCGCCGCCGGGGTCAAGAGTGCCAAGCCGGTCTACACCGTGCCGACCAACTCCACGCTCATGGGTTCGGTCGCCATGACAGCGCTGATCGGCCGCGTGCCGATCGACGGCACGGTCAACGATCCCTATCCGTTCAAAGTTCTGGTCGGGCCGGACAACCTGACCGCCAATGGCATCGACATTCCCGACGTGGCCGGCGCCGTGTTCAGCGGCACCGCTTCGGGCGACTGGACGCTCTCGTGCGTGCGCGGCCAGGTGCGCAGCATCACGTTCGTCTTCCACGACGGCACGATTCGCACGATCCCCGAAGACCGCGAGGGCAACCAGCAGAACAACCAACAGCGCGATGGCTTGGGCTGGATCAGCGATCCCCACGGCATTCCTTGCGTCAGCGGCGAGCGGCGCAGCAACGCCCAGCAATACCTCGGCTCGCAGGCCCTGATCACCGCGGCCGGCGCCGGTGTGGCCTCACTCATCGAGAGCGACAGCGGCCGCATGTCCTATGTCGGCTCGGACGGCTCCATCGGCACCGTGGGCATCACCGGCCAGGAAGCGGTCGGCCAGATTCTGGCGGGCGGCGTGCGGGACATGTCGGCCTGGGTCAACAAGTTGTACGGCCAGGCGTTCGCCGCCGTCTATGTCCAGCCCGGCGCCAAGGTTGCCGTCCACCTCGAAAAGCCGCTCGCCATCGACTTCGATCCCGAAGGCCGCAAGGTCGATCACCGCGCAGGAGAAAGCCATGCACTCGAACTTGACTAACCTGGCCCGTGGCCTGGCACTGGCCCTCGCCGTCGCGGTGCTTGGCGGCTGCGCCACCAGCAAGGAAAAGCTGCTGACCCACGGTGACCGCACGATGATGGACATCTGGCAGCAGGAGGCCGGCGACGGCGGTGGCGCAGCCGGACGGAACGCCGGCCGCCAGCTGCTCGATGCGCGCCAGAGCCTGCGTCGGCCCCTGACCGACGCCGACGTGCAGGTCGCACCCGTCGAGCAGATGCGCTACACGCGCACCGCGCGCAATGAGGTCCACCGCCAGTTCCAGCGTCTGCCCAATCCCGATCTCGTCATGTACGTGTATCCGCACCTGGCGGGCACGGACCCCGTGCCGGTGCCGGGCTACACGACGGTCTTCCCGCTCAACCAGCGCATCCAGTACGCCATGCCAGGCGAGCGCGTGGAGGCCTACTGATGCGGTGGAAACTTCCCTGGCCTAAGCCGGCCGCGCCGAAGCTGGCCGCATCCGGCGCTGGTGATGATGAGCAGCCGGACGGCTGGCAGCGCCACGTCGAGGCCTTGCGGCAGGTCGGCATCCCCGAACCCGGCTCGGCAGTCCGGGGCCGCAAGCCGGCGACGGAGGCCGACGAGCAGGCGCTGTACGACGTCGCACCGTCCTTCGTGGAACTGCTGCCCTGGGTGGAGTTCTTGCCCGAGTCGAAATCGATGCTCCTGGAGGACGGCCAATCGGTGGCCGCCTTCTTCGAGCTGGTGCCGCTGGGTACCGAGGGCCGGGAACCCGGCTGGCTCGCGCACGCCCGCGACGCCTTAGAAAACGCGCTCCAGGACAGCTTCGATGAACTGGACGAGAACCCCTGGGTGTTGCAGCTCTACGCCCAGGACGAACCGAGCTTCGACCAGTACATGCAGACGTTGCGCGACTACGTGCAGCCGCGCGCCCGTGGCACGGTGTTCACGGAGTTCTACCTGCGGTTCTTTGCCCACCATCTGCGCGCGGTGGCCAAGCCCGGTGGCTTGTTCCAGGACACGGTGGTCACACGCTTGCGCTGGCGCGGCCAGACGAGGCGTGTGCGCATGGTCGTCTATCGCCGCGTGACCGGACAAGGACAGGGCCAGGCAAACCGCCGGGGCCAGACACCCGAGCAGATGCTGAACATCGTCTGCGACCGCCTGTGCGGCGGGCTGGCGAACGCCGGCATCCAGGCTCGCCGCCTGGGTGCGGCAGACGTCCATGACTGGCTGCTGCGCTGGTTCAACCCGCGTCCGACGCTGCTCGGGCCTGGGGTCGAGGACCGGGAGCGCTTCTATGCGTTCGCGCGCTACCCCGCCGACACCGAGGCTGGCGAGATCGAACTGGCGAGCGGGCGGGATTTTAGCCAGCGGCTTTTCTTCAGCCAGCCACGCTCGGACGTGGAGCATGGCACCTGGCACTTCGACGGCATACCGCACCGTGTGTTGGTCACTGACCGGCTGCGCATGCCGCCCGGAACGGGACACCTGACTGGCGAAACCCGCAAGGGCGATGCGATCAACACGCTGTTCGATCAGATGCCCGAGGACACGACGATGTGTCTGACCATGGTGGCGACGCCCCAGGACATTCTCGAATCGCACCTGAACCACCTGGCGAAGAAGGCAGTCGGCGAAACACTGGCATCGGAGCAGACGCTCAAGGACGTGCAGGAGGCGCGCTCGCTCATCGGCAGCGCGCACAAACTCTACCGCGGCACGCTGGCCTTCTATCTGCGCGGACGCGACGAAGCCGAGCTTGACCGGCGCGGTCTGGACCTCGCCAACGTGATGCTCAACGCGGGGTTGCAGCCCGTTCGCGAGGACGATGAAGTCGCGCCGCTCAACAGCTATCTGCGCTGGCTACCGTGCTGCTACAACCCCGCGCAGGATCGGCGAAACTGGTTCACCCAACTGATGTTCGCCCAGCATGTGGCGAATCTCTCGCCGGCGTGGGGTCGCAGCCAGGGTACGGGCCATCCGGGCAACACGTTCTTCAACCGCGGTGGCGGGCCGATCACGTTTGATCCGCTGAACCGCTTAGACAGGCAGATGAATGCCCATCTATTCCTGTTCGGCCCCACCGGCTCGGGCAAGAGCGCCACGCTCAACAACCTGCTGAACCAGGTCACGGCCATCTACCGGCCGCGCCTCTTCATCGTGGAAGCCGGCAACAGCTTCGGGCTGTTCAGCGACTTCGCCAGGCGCCTGGGCCTGACGGTGAACCGGGTCAAGCTGGCCCCCGGATCGGGCATCAGCCTGGCACCGTTCGCGGATGCCCGCCGGCTGATCGAAACACCCAGCGACGTGCAGACGCTCGATGCCGATGCGTTGGACGAAGACCTGCCACCGGATGCCTCGGTCATGGAGGCAGACGAACAGCGTGACGTGTTGGGCGAGTTGGAGATCACGGCACGGCTGATGATCACCGGCGGCGAGGACAAGGAGGAAGCCCGGATGACGCGGGCCGACCGTTCGCTGATCCGCCAGTGCATCCTCGACGCCGCCGAACACTGCGTGGCTGAGAAGCGCACGGTGCTCACTCGCGACGTGCGCAACGCGCTGCGCGCCCGCGGTCAGGACTCGACGCTTCCCGAGATGCGGCGCATGCGGCTGCTGGAGATGGCGGACGCGATGGACATGTTCTGCCAAGGCACCGATGGCGAGATGTTCGACCGCGATGGCACGCCGTGGCCCGAGGCCGACATCACGCTGGTGGATCTGGCGACCTATGCCCGCGAGGGCTACAACGCGCAGCTCTCCATCGCCTACATCAGCCTGATCAGCACGGTGAACAACATCGCCGAGCGCGACCAGTACCTGGGTCGTCCGATCATCAATGTGACCGACGAAGGCCACATCATCACGAAGAACCCGTTGCTCGCGCCCTACGTCGTGAAAATTACCAAGATGTGGCGCAAATTGGGCGCCTGGTTCTGGCTGGCGACCCAGAACATCGACGACCTGCCGCGTGCCGCAGAGCCCATGCTCAACATGATTGAGTGGTGGATCTGCCTGTCGATGCCGCCCGATGAGGTCGAGAAGATTGCACGCTTCCGTGAACTCTCACCAGCGCAGAAAGCGCTGATGCTTTCTGCGCGCAAGGAGGGGGGGAAATTCACCGAGGGCGTGATCCTGTCGAAGTCGATGGAAGTGTTGTTCCGCGCGGTGCCGCCGAGCCTTTACCTCGCGCTTGCGCAGACCGAACCCGAGGAGAAGGCCGAGCGCTACCAGCTCATGCAGCAATACGGCTGCACCGAGCTGGAAGCCGCCTTCAAGGTGGCCGAGAAGATCGACCAGGCACGCGGCATCGAGTCGCCCGCCTTGGAACTGTCGTAAGCCGGAGAACGCCATGGAACACAAACATCCTTCCATCCCGATGCAGGTGCAGGCGTTCCGCCGTCGGCGCTGGGGGACCCGCTGGCCGTGGGCGTTGGCTGCAGTGCTGGTTGCGCTGCTGCTGATCTGGCTCGTGTCCCGTTCGCCAGGCGGGTCCACACCTCAGACTTCGGCGCCAGTCAGCGAGACACAGGTGGCAGGGCCTCCGTGGCAGATGGGCAATCCGGAAGGTCGTTTCACACTGACGCTGTACGCGGACCTCGAATGCCCGTTCTGCCGGTCCTATTTCCCTGTGCTCAAACGTTGGGTGGCCGGCAATGCCGACGTGGCCTTGCAATGGCACCACCTGCCGTTGGCCGCACATGAACCGGCCGCTTCTGCCGAAGCGCGTCTGGCGGAATGCGCCGGCGAAGCCGGCGGGCATGCCACCTTCTGGCAAGCCGTCGAGTGGGTATATGCCCACACGCGCAGCGACGGCCAGGGCTTGCCCGAGGACCTGCGCTACCCCGACCTGACGCCAGCCATCGAGCAGTGCATCGCGAGCGAGCGGCCCGACGCGGCGATTCGTACCCAAACTGCGGAAGCCACGAACAGCGGCGTGACCGCCACGCCGTCGCTGCGGCTGCACGATCGCGAAAGCGGCAAGGCGATCCTGCTGCAGGGTCCGATCGAGGGCGATGCCTTGCTGTCAGCCATGGACATGCTCGCCGCCGGCGATCCCGCCACCACACCCACATCGGAAATGCCTGCCGACGTCGTCGGCGACATGCCCAGGTAGCCCCGGTCTTCAAGGCTACGGCGCAGTCCGCTGCGCTGACCGCAACCCGTTCGCCTCGCGTCCTGGCCGCGAACGATCACCGCTACCGCGGTGATGGATGCACCTTGTTCGTTCCCCAGGAGGGCTTGCCCTCCCAGGGCGCGCGCCCTCCGATCTCACCGTCTGGAGGTTCGCCATGTCTTTCGTCGTCAATGACTCCTACCTGGAGTCGCTTTCCGCCATCGCTACCCAACACGAGGACTGGATCATCCAGCAAGCCATCGTGCTGCTGGAGAGACGGATCTTCAAAGCTGGACCGTGCCTCAGCCGACCGGCCGCTGTGCGGGACTACCTGCGTCTGAAACTGGTCGCTGAGCCCAATGAGATATTCGCCGCTGTGTTCCTGGACAGCATGCACCAGGTGCTGGCCTACGAGCCGTTGTTCAGGGGCACGATCAACTCGACATCGGTCTATCCGCGTGTCGTCGCGCAGCGTGTGCTGGAGTTGAATGCCGCCGCGGTGGTCTTCAGCCACCAGCACCCCTCGGGCATCTCCGAACCGTCGAGCGCGGATCGCATGCTGACCCAGCAACTGCAGGTCGCGCTGGCGCTCATCGATGTGCGGGTACTGGACCACATCATCGTCGGCCAGGGTGCCCCGTTCTCCTTTGCGGAGTCCGGCCTGCTGTAAAGGTTGCACTGCTTCGTTGATCAGCGCGGAGGCTTCGGCCTCCGCTTTTTCTTCGCAGCGACGCAAGCAGGTATGCGGGGTGGCCGCGATGCGCATTGTTTGTTGGGGCCGCGTGGGGTTCGGCGTTTGACTATGGCCCTGATCAACTTCCGGGGCGCATGACATGCCAGCAGCTTTTACCCGGTTCGCACCAGGCTGGCGAACCCTTGGCCTGGCCGTGGCGCTGCCGGCATCTCTGGCCGTGTTCAGCCCGGCCACCTTCGCCGCCGACGTGGTGGTCGTCACCGACAGCCGCCACCCGGTCAAGACCGCCGGCGGCGAGCGGCTGATCGAGTTGGACGAAGCGCCCCGGATCGAGGCCGAGCTTTCCGCGGATCTGCCGGCCGACCCCGAGCGGGCAGCAGCCATCGTCCGGCAACGACTGAACCAAGGCGGCACCGATCTTCAGCGCCGCATCGGCACCGCCTACCAGGGCGTCGCCGATGCATGGAGCCTGGGCGTCGCCGCCATCCCGGCCGTCGTGGTAGATCAACGCTATGTGGTCTATGGCGAGCCGGACGTGGCCCGGGCGGTGTCCCGCATCGAGCAGTACCGGAGGACGCAGCCGTGACCCATCGCCCATTCGACTTGCTGCGCCGCCTGCGCGTCGCCGTGGCCTCGCTGCTGTTGGTCAGCGCCACCGGCAGCTACGCCCTGAACACCGCCACCATCGTGTCCTCCGTCATGTCGCCGGACTGCCTGGAATACCGGGTGGTGGGCATCTGCTACTGGCTCTACTGCACCTGGACGGGCTGCACGGTGCGCACGTCCACCAAGGTCCGGCACTACGTGCCCGATGCGGTCGTCTCCAGCTACAGCAACACCGGGGAGAACCCCTGGGTCGAAGTGCAGGCGATGAGCACGCCCAACCCATCCGCACAGGCAGGTGGGGATGGGACCACGAACGAAGACCACGAAAACAACCTCGCCAAATTCAAGAACAGCGATGTCATCGGCCATCCTGGCGGCGAGGTATTCAACCAGTTCGCATCGTCGTCGGGCTATTTCTGCCAAGGCGCGGGCACGGCCTTCATGCCGTATCTACTCAGCACGCTGGACACGCTGGCTTGGCGCTACAACGTGCCTGAAATGGCCTACCCGGAGGCGTTGATTCCGGGCATGCGCGAGGTCGGTGCGCGCACCACGATGAATCTCTGGGGCAACGTCTATCCGCGCGGCGGCTTCCTGCACCAGACCGACGACCAAAAATCCGGGGCTGTGGTGGCCCAGCGCGCGGGCGATGTCGTCACGCGCCGCGGGCAGATCCACGTGTACCAGCCGCTGCTTGCCAACGCCCGCGACGGCTACTGGCCGGCCGGCGAGCTGATGGAGGGTGATGCCTCTACGGGCAAGTGGCAGGAGCTGACGCCGCGCCTGTCCAACACCTGCGTGGTGTTCCCGCACAGCGGCACGCTGACCCAGGCCCAGCAAGGCGACTACGCCTGGGCGCTGTGGCGTCCCTATGCGTGCTGCGAACGCCGCGGTCAGGTGTTCCTGGGCAGCGTCGATTTCCTCTGAGGTGCCACGATGAAGCGTCCTGAACCGATGAACCTTTCCGCCAAGGCGTGCCGCCTGCTGCGCCCGACGGCGCTGGCCGGCACGCTCGCTCTGGTCTGCGGCATGGCGTGGGCGCAGGTCGGATACCAGAACAGCGGCCCCGTCCTCGGCGATGACGTCATGTACTCGATCGGCGGTGGCAGTGCGGTGTCCATGGGCCGCGCGGCCGGCATGCGTTCCATCGGGGTCGGCGTGGGGTGGAACAGCAACCTGATCTGCGGCGACATGAGCATCCAGACCACGCTGCGCAATCAGCTTAACGGCATCACGAACGGCTTTCAGCAGATCATGAGCAACGTGATCCAGAGCGCGACCAGCGCGGTTGCATCGCTGCCGGCGCTGATCATTCAGCGCGCCGATCCGGGCCTGTACAACCTGCTGACTAACGGCGTGCTGCAGGCGCGGCTGGACTTCGACCGCTCCAAGCTGACGTGCCGCGCCATGGCGGAGAAGATGGCCGAGACGGCGGGTGGCCAGCTTGGCTGGAGCCAGATGGCCGAAGGCATGGCCCTGCGTGACGCGGTTGGCAGCAACGATGCCGTATCGGCCGTCGAGCAGGCCGAGACGCGCCGCGGCAACGACGGCGTGCCCTGGGTGGGCGGCAGCAATGCCGGTGGCGCGGGCCAGTCCGCCATCCGGGTGGTCGGCGACGTCACCCGCGCGGGCTACAACCTGGTCAACGGTCGCGGCGTGACGGACACCTCCTCCATCGCGTCCACCAGTTGCGCGAGCCTGTCCTGCCAGACCTGGACGTCGCCGCAGCAGGCGACCGAATGGGCCACGCGCGCCCTCGGAGAGCAGGTGCAGCGCACGTGCGACTCCTGCACTAAGACCGAGACGGTGCCCGGCGTCGGGCTGACGCCGCTGATCCAGGAGGAGTACGAAGCCAAGCTGGAGGTCTTGCAGGAGCTGGTTTCCGGCACGCGTAATACCACCTTCGAGAACTTGCGCGAGGCCGGCAGCACGTCGCTGCCGATCACCCGCGGCGTGATCGAGGCGCTGCGCGACGAGCCGGACCAGGACCTGCTGGCGCGGCGCCTCGCGTCCGAAGTGGCGCTGTCATCGGTGCTGGAGAAGGCGCTCCTGCTCCAACGCACGCTGCTCACGGGCAAGAAGGAGCCCAACGTCGCAGCCAACGAACTTGCGGTGCAGGCCGTGAACCATGAGAGCGACACGCTCGACCGGGAGATCCGCAACCTGAAGACGGAATTGGAGCTGCGGCGCGAACTGGCGAACAACTCGCCGATGGCCATCATCCAGCGCCACGGCACGCGGGCGGCCGGCTCGCGCGGCATCTACGAGGGCGATCCGGTACCCGACCGCCTTGACCAGTTGCAGAAGGGCAATCCCGGAGCCAGGCCATGAACGCGGAGCGCATGGCCTGGCGCCCCTTGCGCTGGCTCTTCAGCCGGCGCGCGGCGACGGCGCTGCTGTGGGCGGTGGTGCTCGTCGCCGCTGCGGTGGGTGCCAACATCGCCGGCATCTACCTGGTCGGCAGCGTGGCCGGATGGGAGCGGTGGCTCGCGGCCGCATCGGGCTACTTCTTCGTGTGGCGGCTGTGTCTGTACGGGGCCACGGTTTACGGGTGGCTCTGGATGCGCCGCCGGCTGCTGGCGCGCGAAGACCAGGACGGGGCAGATGGGCAGGCACGGCGCCGCCTGATGCGCAGCGAGATCGCGGGCGTCGTCGCCATCGTCGTGCTGGAAGCCAGCTTGTTGATGCAGGCCGCTTGAGGGGATCGAGGCCATGACGCTTTTCACGACCGACTACCTGGAGTACTACCTCACACTCGTTTCCTGGATCGTCAACAACGGCATCTGGGCGGCCCTCGTATCCAGCGGGGTATTCGCGCTGCCTTTCGTCGCCATCGTCGTGCAGGAGTGGTTGAAAGCTCGTGCTGAAGGCGCCGACGAGGGCAATAAAGGCGTGCTGAGCGCCGCCCGCATCGAGAACCGGGTCTTCGTCGCCATCGTGGTGGTGATGTTCGCCGGCATTCCGTTCATCGACGTGGACCTAAACACCATCCAGTACGACAGCTCGCGCTCGGCCCAGTGCCAGGTCAGCGTGGCGCAGCCCGCGGATACCGGCTGGTCGCAGTCCTTCAGCACCATCAACAACCAGTCGGCGAAGGTGCCGGTGTGGTGGGCGTTCATGCACGCGCTCTCGCGCGCCGTCACGGGCGCTTCGGTGGCGGCAATCCCGTGCGGCACGGACCTGCGGCAGATGCGCATGGAGATCGACGCCACGCGCATCGATGATCCGGTGCTGGCTCAGGAAGTAGCGGATTTCTCTCGGGATTGCTATGGGCCTGCACGGGCCAAATTGTTCATGCAGCGCCCTCAACTTGATGAGCAGCAGATGCACGACGTGACCTGGATCGGATCGCGGTTCTTCACCGACACGAACGGGTACTACGACACGTATCGCTCCAGCACGCCGCGCGATGACTGGCCCTATGACAGCAACCGCGACGCTGGGCTGGCCCAGGTATCCAGTGGCGGTGGCTACCCGACCTGCAGGCAATGGTGGGCTGATGGCAGCAATGGCCTGCGGGCACGGCTGCTGGGACAGGTGGACCCGAGCCTGCTCAATCGCCTGGCGGGCTGGGCTGGCTTCCTGAGCCGGGCCGAGGTGGACAATTCGGTGATCCGCGCGATCGCGTCACCGCGGCAGCAGAAGCTGAACCAAGGCAGCGTCTATACCGACTACGGCGGCCAGATCGACAAGACCTTGCCAAACATCGTGACGCGGGCTACGGGAGACGTTGGAATGGCAGTTGGCGCGATTGCCTCGTTTCCCGCGATGGACGTCGTGCGGCAGGCGCTGCCGATGGTGCTCGCCTTGCTCAAGATGGCATTGGTAATCTGCATCCCGCTCGTGCTGGTCGTGGGCACCTATGACTTGAAGACGGTCGTCACGGTCAGCGTCGTGCAGTTCGCGCTGTTCTTCACGGATTTCTGGTTTCAGCTTGCGCGCTGGATCGATTCGACGATCCTGGACGCACTTTATGGCTGGGGGTTCGGCTGGAACCGGCCGCACACCAACTTCGACCCGCTGGTGGGGCTGAACAACGCCTTCGGCGACATGCTCCTGATGTTCGTCACAGGCACGATGTTTCTGGTCCTGCCGACGTTTTGGGTCGCTGCTTTGGGGTGGGTCGGAGTTAAGGCTGGGGTGATTGCTCAGAACCTTGCTGTCGGCTCCAAGGAAGCGCGTGATAGCGCCGGGTCAGGTGTAAACAAGGTAGCCGGCAAGGTTCTGTGACAAACAGGCCAAACCTCAGTCATCGAACGGATCGTTCGGGTCGTGAGGGTCGAGCCGCTGGCCATTGGAAGAATACAGGCCAAAGCCCGCCTCGCCATTGCGCAATTCATCCTGTTGCGTCCAGCGGTCTTCATCTCTAGCCGAATTGCCAGCCATCCATACCGCCGCAACGCCCAGCAGTAGCAACACCGCCAGCCAGAAGGTGGTGTACAGCAGCACCCCGAGCGCAACCAGCTTGACCACCCACACGAGCGCGGTGGCACCGGCCGCCGCCCCCCCCTTTGACACCAACCAGCTCGATGCCCGGCGTTCGCCGCGCACGTAGGCACGCCATCCGCGACCCAAGGTGCGGCCGAGTCGTTCTGCGGTACGGATGCGTGTCGTGGTGTTCATGGTCGTCTCCTGCTATTGAGCGATGCCTATTCCAGTTTGCTCCAATCCTGCTTGCTTGCCTGTATCAGCGCATGCCAGTCGTCTGGTGGGTTCCCGCGCCCGAGCATCTTCTCGAACACGACATACGGGTCCGATTTGCTACCCGAAGACCGCAGGGTCTGTTCATCGTTGACCCAGGCGTACACGATGACCTTCGCCTTCGAGTCATACCGGAAGAACAGCCGGAACCGCCGTCCGATCTTGGCCCTTCGCCAGTGGCGGTGGGCAGGTCCCAAGGTGTTGCCCTGGCGGTACTCGTCGCGTGCCGGATCGCCTGGCACCACATCCAAGATCAACTGGCTCAAGGCCCGGAAGAGCTTGACGTTGGCATTGGACTCGAAGCCCGTCGGGTCGTTCTCCTGCGCGCGCCTCGCGGTCGCATGCAGTTTCTGCAACTGCTCGATCACGCAGTCGTGGAAGAGCAGCGTCCAGCCATGCCGTTGCATCAGAGTTCCACTTTCCCGTCGATCTCCTCGTCCAGGTCCAGACCGTGGCCAGCATGCTCCAGCATGGCGCGGGCCAGATCCTCGGGCAGGCCCTGGACGTTCCGGCCAGCTTCGATGTCGCGGGCCAGCAGGCTCAGGAATGCGCCGATGGCGGGGTCCTCATGCTCGGCATCGACGCGGGTGACGACGACTTCGCTGCCCCGCAGATCGAACGCGAGCTTGCCACCGGCATCGACGCCGAGCGCCTGCCGGATGGGCTTGGGCAGCGTGATCTGGCCTTTGGAGGTCAGCGTGGCAACTTCGTGGATGGCAGGCATGGCGGCTCTCCTGATTGCGATACCCGCATGGTAAGGAAATTTCCTTACTTTGTCAACGTGAAGCCTCACGGCGTTCTCCGAGTCCAAGAATCGGCCCATCGTAGGGCGTGAACAGCCAGCCTTCCTGCATCAATCCGGCCCTGCTGCAACCCGCATTGGCGGTGGACGGTCAGCACCCGTCGCCCTATACCCAAAGGCTGTAAAGGGTCGAAATGGCAAGGGAATGGGGTGCAAGGGGAAAGGCTCTATCCCGAAAAGGCAAAAAGGCCTCCCCGCTCGGCCCGCGACAGGACACCCGCATGCTCTCTCTGTTCCAGCGAAAACGGCCCGCGGTTGCTGCTGCTCCGACGCCACCATCGGTCACCGACCTCCCGAAAGGGTTGATGCGGCCCGAGTCGGCCGCATCGCTGCTGGCCACCCCGCGCCGGCAGAAGCTGCTGGAGCACATCTGGCAGCGCACGTCGCTCTCACGTAAGCAGTTCGCCACCTTGTACCGGGCGCCACTGGAACGCTACGCCGAGCTGGTCCAGGCTTTCCCGGCTTCCGAGGCGCATCATCACGCTTACCCCGGCGGCATGCTGGACCATGGCCTGGAAATCGTCGCCTACAGTCTGAAGCTGCGGCAGTCCCATCTGCTTCCCATCGGCGCAAGCCCCGAGGACCAGGCTGCGCAGGCTGAGGCCTGGACTGCTGCAGTCGCCTATGCCGCGTTGTTGCACGACATCGGCAAGATCGCCGTCGATCTGCACGTCGAACTGGCCGATGGCTCGCTGTGGCACCCGTGGTACGGTCCGCTGCACCAGCCGTACCGCTTCCGCTACCGCGACGATCGCGAATACCACCTGCACAGCGCGGCGACGGGCTTGCTCTACCGCCAACTGTTGGACACCCAACTCCTGGACTGGCTCAGTGGCTATCCCGACCTGTGGGGACCGCTGCTCTACGTCCTGGCCGGCCAGTACGAGCACGCCGGTGTGCTGGGCGAACTGGTCGTGCAGGCCGACCGCGCTTCCGTGGCCCAGGAACTGGGCGGCGATCCGGCGCGCGCCATGGCCGCTCCCAAGCACGCGCTGCAACGCAAGCTGCTCGACGGGCTGCGCTACCTGCTCAAGGAACAGTTGAAGCTGAACCAGCCGGAAGCCTCCGATGGCTGGCTCACCGAGGACGCGCTGTGGCTGGTGAGCAAGACGGTATCGGACAAACTGCGTGCGCACCTGCTGTCCCAAGGCGTTGACGGCATTCCTGCGAACAACACCGCGGTGTTCAACGTCCTCCAGGATCACGGCATGTTGCAGCCGACGCCCGACGGCAAGGCGATCTGGCGCGCGACCGTGACCAGTTCCACCGGCTGGTGTCACTCGTTCACGCTGTTGCGCCTCGGGCCCGCGCTGATCTGGGAGCCAAGCGAGAGGCCGGCGCTGTTCGCCGGCACAGTGGCGATCGACGCGGCGGCCACGGACAAAGGGCCCGATGTGTCAGCCACTACTCCGCCGGCCGGAGCGCAGTCAGCCTCGGAGGGCCAAGAGGTTCCGCCATGGGAGGGAGGTAACCCCTCTCGTCCAGCGAAAGGTGAACCGCTGCCCGACGCCATGGAAGACATGCTTTCGATGGTGGGCATGGTGAATTCACCCGCAACCCGGCAGGACGCTGAAGCACCTTCGGAGCCGGTGTCTGCCGCGCGTACTGAAGCGACGACCTTGACCGCACCTCAGCGTTCGTCCCCAGCGCCCAAGCCCACGACAGCGCCATCCGGAGAGCACTTCATGGCGTGGCTGAAACAAGGCATCGCTTCCCGCCGGCTCATCATCAACGACGCGAAAGCGCTCGTGCATACCGCGAGCGGCACCGCCTACCTGGTCAGCCCCGGCGTATTCCAGCGCTATGCGCAGGAGCATCCGCAAGTCAGCGCGCTGGCCAAGCAGGAGAGCCAGCAAGACTGGCAGTGGATACAAAAGCGCTTCGAGAGGCTGCAGCTGCATCGCAAGCAACCGAACGGCCTGAACATCTGGACCTGTGAAGTAACCGGGCCTAGAAAATCCCGCCGTCTGCATGGATACCTTCTGGAAGATCCGAGCCTGCTTTTCTCGGAAACGCCTCCGAGCAATCCCTATCTATCCCTGTTGGGTGAGACCAGACACTGCGAACAGACTTCAGGAAAGCAAGGGGCGTCAACATGACCTCCTCAATTTCGCCGGGGCAGTCTATTGCCGCCAAAGCGCACCTTTATTCAGACAGAGCCAAAGGCCCGATGAGCGCAGCGATGATGGAACAAGGCAGCGCCTCTCCCGTCTCTGGGCTGCACTACGCCGGCAAGAAGCATAAGGTCATCGCTCCCGACCGGGAGATTGTCTTCGAGTTCTCGCAGGACTGTCTGGACTCGGGCCGATTCGCTCCTTGACACCACAAATACAGCTAACAGGAAAGAGCATTCATGAAGTCGATCAACGTTGAAGTCGGAGGGCTTGTATCGAGCCTGAGCGGTGAGGGAGTGCGCCGCAAGCTGCTGTATCTTCACGGCGTCCATAATGCGGATGCCAACTATGTTGCGGGAAGCGCAACGATTCATCTCGACGAGCGATGCCTCAGGGTCAAGGATCTGCGCCATTGCATCTCCGAATGCGGCTATCCGGCACCGAAGCTCACCCGGACTACTGCCGCAGATGGGGCAGTGCCAAGTCAAATCTTGTGACAAGCTCGCTGGAGGTCACGGCAACAGAACCACCATGCGCCTCCGCAATCGATTTCACGATGGCAAGGCCAAGACCGGCGCCCGCCGTATTTCGTTGCCGTGCCGGATCAACTCGGTAGAATCGATTGAAGAGCTTTGGTAGATCGGGCTCAGGAATTTTCTCACCGGGATTGACCACACTGATCGTTGTCCACTGCTCATCCTGCGAGAGCAAGACCGTGATGCTCTTCCCGCGAGGAGTGTGTCGAATTGCGTTCGAGAGAAGATTGTTCAGCGCCCGGGTGAGCATTTCCCGATCCGCCGCTATGCTGCCGATCGCCCCTTTAACGCCAAGCGTAATGCCGCTATCTTCTGCCAGCGCCTCGAAATAGTCGAACAGACTCCGCACCAATTCGGACAGATCAATTGTAGACAAGCGCAAGTTGCGGGGATCATTTTCCGTTTGGGCAAGAAACAGCATGTCTCCAATCATGCGTCCCATCCGATCAAACTCTTCCAAATTTGAATAGAGGATTTCTCTGTATTCCTCGTTGCTGCGCGGCTGGCCAAGCGCTACGTGAGTCTGCGTGACCAGGTTGGTGACGGGCGTGCGCAACTCGTGCGCTATGTCTGCGGAAAAGTGTGATAGCCGGGTGAAGCCTTCCTCGATTCTCGCCAACATATCGTTGAAGGCAAATACCAGTTCCGCCAGTTCGATCGGCACATCCCGAGGATCCAACCTCACATCCAGCTTTGAAGAGCGAATCGCCCGAATCTCTTCATTGACCTTGCGAATCGGCAGATGGCCCCACTGCACCGCCAGCCAAGCCACACCGAGCGCCAGACACATGACCAAGCCGGTTGCCCACCAAAGCATGCGCTTGAACTCCGCCAGGAAGTCGAGATGAAAGCCGATGTCCATGGCGGCGACGATGCGGTAGCCGGACGCCGCTGAATCGTCAGCAGGCAGTTGTACCACCACACCTCGATATGACCTCTGATCCTCGTGCCACACGATCAAATCGTCAGCGGTGATGCGGTTCACCAACTTTTTGTTACTGTCAAGTTTCGACAGGTCAGGACCGGGCGTGGCATAGATGCTATTGCCAGACCCATCGTAGACGCCGTACGTCATCCCATGATGTCCTGCGACTGCGTTGGCCAAGTGTTGCTTCAGTTCGTCGCTTGCGATGTCACTTGCAAGCTGGTGCAAGGGCTGAGCCAAAGCGGCTGTCACTGCCTCCAGTTCGTGGGCATCCTGTTGAGCAAAGTGGTGCTCCAACGACCGGAGAATGACCCAGTTGAACACAAGAAACACCAAGGTCGTGGCGATACCAACCAGGGCCGTGACCCTCAATGCAAGCGACGCTGGACGGCTTTGCCGCGGCTTATGGCGCAGGGGCATCATCGGGCGCATCGAGCGTGTATCCCATTCCACGCACGGTGTGGATGAGCTTCGGATTGAACGCATCGTCTATCTTCGCGCGTAGGCGGCGGATGGCTACATCGATGACGTTGCTGTCGCTGTCGAAATTCATGTCCCATACCTGCGACGCGATCAGAGAACGTGGAAGGACTTCCCCCTGGCGACGGGCCAGGAGCTCAAGCAACGCGAACTCCTTGCTGGTGAGATTGATGCGTTGGCCAGCGCGCGTTGCACGTCGGCGCGCCAAGTCCAGTACCAAATCGGCAACCTGGATGCGATCAGGCTGGCTCGGAGCGCTTCCGCGTCGCAGCAGCGTCCGCACCCGCGCCAGCAACTCAGAGAAGGCGAATGGCTTGACGAGGTAGTCGTCCGCTCCCAGTTCCAATCCCTTGACACGGTCGTCCACACCGCCACGCGCCGTCAGAAAGAGTACAGGGACCTGTTTACCGGCATCTCGAAGGGCACGCACGATGCGCCAGCCATCGACATCCGGCAGCATGACATCCAAGACCACCAGATCGTATGTCTCGCCCATGGCCAGGTGGTGTCCGTCCAATCCGTTGCGCGCCAGATCCACTACGAATCCCGCCTCCATGAGACCTTGGCGGACGTAATCCGCCGTCTTGTTCTCGTCTTCAACGACCAGCAGTTTCATCGCATGTCCCATGAAATCGCTGCGGCGCAGAAAAATAGCCGCTCACGATGTACGTGTCCAGTCCCGGACGATCATAAGGCCGCCGATGGAACAAATGAGGGTATGAATCGTACCACCCACTCATAGCCTGCATAGGCGTCTTGCTCTGCAGGGCTGATTGGGGCAAGTGGTGGTTGTAGA
>NZ_VMYE01000023.1 GCF_007655255.1 Extensimonas perlucida | reverse complement strand
GAGCCGCGCTCTACCGACGAGCTGCTGATGGTCTATGCCGGCATCATGGCCCACGGCACCAGTCTGACTGCGGTCGAATGCGCGCGCATGATTCCGCAATTGTCTGCCACCAGCATTCGCCAGGCCATGCGCTGGGCGCGGGACGAACGGCGTCTGAGCCAGGCCTGCCAGGCTGTGCTGGAATTCATGCAGCGACACCCGATTGCCGCCACCTGGGGGCGGTCCGATTTGGCATCTTCTGACATGATGACCATGGAGACCACCAAACGGGTGTGGCAAGCCCGGCTTGATCCTCGGCGCAACACACCTTCCATTGGAATCTACTCCCATGTAAAAGACCGGTGGGGCATCTTCCATGCGCAGCCCTTTGTGCTCAATGAGCGCCAGGCGGGCGTGGCCATTGAAGGTGTCATCCGCCAAGAAAAGCTGGAGACCAGCCAGCTTGCTGTGGATACCCATGGCTACACCGACTTTGCCATGTCACATGCCCGTTTGCTTGGTTTTGATCTTTGCCCGCGGTTGAAGGAACTCAAACAGCGCCACCTCTTTGTGCCACGCGGCACCAAAGTGCCCGCAGAAATCGCTGCGGTGTGCGAAGCCAATGTCGACGTCGCTTTGATCGAAAAGCATTGGGATAGTCTGGTGCACCTGGCAGCCTCGGTCATGAGCGGACATGCCAGTGCGGTGGCAGCTCTTGCGCGGTTCGGTTCTGCCGCCCAGGGCGATCCAATCTATGAGGCTGGCGTGCAATTGGGGCGGTTGCTGCGTACGGCGTTTTTGGCTGACTACTTTGTCAAGGACGCTTTCAGGAACGAGTTGCGCCGGGTGCTCAATCGGGGCGAGGCTGTTAACGCCCTCAAGCGCGCCATTTATACCGGCCGGATCAGCCCGGCGCAGGCCAAACGTGTCGATGAAATGCAGGCTGTGGCCGATGCGTTGAGCCTGATGGCCAACATCGTGATGGCGTGGAATACCTCACAGATGCAGGCGGTCCTGGATCGCTGGTCGAACCGCCGCCAGGTCATTCCACCGGAACTGATCGGGAAGATTGCGCCCACCAGGCTGGAGAGCATCAACTTGCGGGGTGTGTTTCGCTTCCCGGTTGACCGCTATGCTGACCAAATCCTGCCTTCGCGGCCAAATGCATCGATAACTGGCACCAATGGATGAAACCGACCACGGTTTGACGCCACGAATCGCAGATTTGAAAGTGAACAGGAAAGTCAATGAAATCAACGATCTACCAACACCACCTCCGCGCCAGTGCTAGCTTTTCGTACCGTCACTTATTGCACTGAAAACGAGGAGACCCCTCACCGGGCCGGTGGCCCTCGCCGCTGGGCTTTGCGGCCCTGACGGGCCTTCCTGGCCCGTTTCCGGGGCCTTCCCTGCCCTGCCCCACCGGCGCGGCCGTTGTGGACAGTTTCGGGACAAGTCGGCCGAGGCCGGCCGGCGCAGCCCTGACGTTGACACTTGAGGGGCAGCGGGGCCGGCGCGATGTTGACACTTGGGGGGCAGCGGCCGATTTCGGCCTGGTCGAGCCGTCCAGGCGGCCGCCGAGGCGGCCTAAGTGCCTGATCGGCATGGAGTTATCCACCGAAGTTGTGGATAACCCTGTTAGGAACCCTGCCCCGGTATTGACACTTGAGGGGCGGCCCTACTGACACTTGAGGGGCGCGGTTCTTGACACTTGAGGGGCAGCGTATTGACACATGGGGGGCTTATCCATTGACACTTGAGGGGCGGCCTCTTCGCGCTTTTCCTTGGCGTGACAACGGTTTACGCGCGTTTTTCGGTCATGCTAACCAGGTTTTTAACCGTCTTTATAACCTTTTTATATAACCAGGTAGTTTTAACCAGAGGCTGGCGAAAAAAACGGCAACACGGCCCAAGCTACCGCGCAGCATGACCGGCCGCCGAAGGGGGGAAACCCCCCTTCTCGATCCCACCCGGCCGCAAGCGGCCTCCCATCCCCCCAGGGGCTACGCCCCTCGGCCGCCTTGCGGCCTCACCCCACAATGGAGCGCCTTCGGCGCTACGGCTTAGGAGAGCCAGGCGCAAGCGCCTGGCGGAAGGCAGTAAGTTCGAGAGCTTGCGAGGGGGCAAAGCCCCCTCACACTCCCCAACCAGGTCGCCGCGGTTCGACCGGCCGCGCGATCCTCAAGCATCGCAGCAGCTCCACCGCCGCAGGTTTTACGCCAAGGAAGGGGGTCGGCCAGCTCGGCCGGTGGCGCGGAAAGCGCCCCTCAAGTGTCAATGAAACGTGAGACGCGGGGCCAGGCCCGCGCCGATCACAAGCCGAGTTCGGAGTGAGAGCCGAGGCGCACCAGGCGCAGCGTGTCGGCGTCGGGCTTCTGGTAGATCAGCACCAGGTCGGGCTTGACGTGGCAATCCCGGTGATCCTTCCAGTCCCCGGTCAGCGCGTGGTCGCGGTGCCGAGGTTCCAGCGGCTGGTCGTCGGCGAGCGCGACCAGGACGGGCACCAGGTCGGCGTCGAGCGTGGCCCGGTGCTGCCCTTTCGCCTCGCGCTTGTAGTCGCGCTTGAACTGGCCGGTGCGCTCAATCTGCCGCATGCAGATCGGCCATCAGATCGTTGACGGTGGCGAAGCGCGGCAGCTTGCCCTTGCGGGCTTCCTTCATCGCCTCGATGGTGGTGGCGTTCGGAATCAGCGGCTCGAAGGGCAGCGCCTTGTCCTGGGCCACCTTCGTGAGCAGCAGCCGCACCGCGTCGGACACGGTAAGGCCCATCGCGGCCAGGACGGCCGCCGCTTCTTCCTTGATCGCGCCGTCGATGCGCGTTTGTACGAGCTGGTTTGCAGCCATGATTGGTTCTCCGGTTGGGTTCGTGAATTACATTGTAATGCACGCCAAGGGAAAGGGCAAGGTTTAGCGGCTAAAACGTTTAGCTAAAGTGCTTGACGATTAGGACATTTTGCCCTAATATAGCACTTGAAGGCCGGGCATTTCGCCCAGGTCAACTACCGGAGAAAGTCCGATGAACACCCAAGAGCAACCCGTTACCGCTTCCCTGGTCGCCGAGGCCCAGCGCCTCGACTTCCTGCCCGCCTACTTCGGCCCGCGTCTGATGATGCGCGGCGAGGCCCTGGTGTATGCCTGGCTTCGCCGGCTCTGCGAACGCTACAGCGGCGCGTATTGGCACTACTACACCTTGTCGGACGGCGGTTTTTACATGGCCCCCGACCTGGCCGACCGCCTGGAGATCGAGGTGGACGGCAACGGCTTCCGAGGCGAGTTGTCGGCCGACGCCGCCGGCATTGTCGCAACCCTGTTCGCGCTGGGTCAGCTCGCGGCCGAGGCCGCCGACACGGACGCCGGCGATGCCCTGATCGACCGCTATCACTTCCTGCGCGGCTTCGCAGCCAGCCACGCCGAGGCGGCCGCGATCTACCGGGCTATTGACTGATGAGGGGCGGCCCCGGCTTCGGCCGGGGCTTCCAGGAGGCGACCATGACCAGGAACAACGCTCCCCAGGCACCGACGAACAGCTACGCGACGGACGGCAAGTGCCACAACGCCGAGCCGGGCACCTACGGCCACGAATGCGGCAAGCCGGCCGCATGGATCGGCACGAACCACAAGGGGTTCAGCTCGGGATTCTGCGACGACTGCAAGCGCCACGGCTACGAAGCCCGCGACGTGATCGCGTGGCGGCGTGCTGACACTTGAGGGGCCGGCCGATGGCGAAGAAACGCAAGACGCCGGCCCAGCCGGGCCAGGACTGGAACGCGCCGGCGGCCGAGCTGCTGGCCGAGCTGCCCACCGACCGCGACGAGCTGCTGGCCGCCGCCGTGGCGGCCGTGGTGGAGATCGACGCGGCGATCATGCGCGGTGACGGTGCGGCCGCCGAGGCGGCCAGCGACCGATACGAGGCCGTCATCTGGAAGATGAACGGCGGAACGCACGTGGGCAGCATGGCCGACCACGACGCGCCCGGCCAGGTCATCGAGCGCCATTGCGCGGCGGTGCCTGGCGACGTGCCCTTGTGGGGCCAGCGCGGCCAGTTCCTGGTCGCGGATGGCGACATGCGCGCCCTGGTGGAGTACGAGGCCGGCTACGGCGGGCCGCTGGGTGCCCACTTCCAGTTCCACGTCATCGACCTGGACAGGCCGTTTATCTCCGAAACGGGCTACCGCTCGCACTTCGACACGGCGCAGGGCTGCATGACGGTGGACGAGGTTGCGCGCGGCATCCTGGCTGCGCAGCGAGCCGAGAAGAAGCGCCCGGTGATGGTCGAGGCCAGCTACCGCGACCGCCTGGCCGATGCTCCCCTGCCCGCTTGGCTGGCCGGCTTGGAGCCGCCGGCGCGGCGCGCACCGGCGACCGTCCTGGTGCCGCCGGGGTTCGTCCTGGTCGATGTGGTGCTGCCCTCGCATCGGGCCTTCATCGCCAGGCGCTGGGCGGCCGAGGCCGCGACCAGGATCAAGGCGGCCAGGGCCGCCGGGTTGGACGCCAAGGGAAAAATCACCGGCGCAGGCCCGGAGCGAGATCCCGCATCGCCAGAAACGACGATGACCTGCAGCATCGTCAAAGCCGACGATGCCGAGCCGGGCGAGGGCGGGCCTGTATCGCCGGAAACAACGATGCCGCGAGCGAGCGCGGCAACCTGCAGCATCGCCAGGAATGGCGATGGAGGCCCGGCCGACCTGGTGGAGTTCAAGCCCGGCCAGCGGTGCGAGATCGTGAGCGTCCATCACCCGGTTTTCGACCGCTACATCGGCAAGCGCATCATCATCGTGAAGGTGCATCCCGACACCCGCCAGGTGTGGGCGCACGACGACAGGCCGGTAACGTACAAGACCAATCGCGCAGGCCGGCGCGTGGTCGATTCAGACCCGAGCTGCATCCAGTCGATCTACGGCTTCGACCAGTTGCGGCTTATCACTTGACCAGGAGAACGAACGAATGACGAACGACGCCAATATCCGGCTGGAGTGCTTGAAGCCGGCCGAACGCTGGGCGCAACCGACCGGCGAGGAAGTCCGAGAGGTGCTGCGCCTGGCCGGGTTCAGCGGCAGCAAGGCCGCGAAGGCGCTGGGGCTGGGCGCGAAGGGCGACCGCACGATCCGCCGCTGGATCGGCGAGGACACCCCGATTCCCTATGCGGCATGGGCGATCCTGTGCGACCAGGCCGGGCTGGGCGTGATCTGGAAAGAGGATTGACGCCAAGGGAAAGGTTTTAGCGGCTAAAGTTTAGCCTTCGGATTCCGGTAAAGCGAAAAAAGTTTAGCTAAAGTGCTTGACAGGTTAGGGCATTTTGCCCTAATATAGCACTTGAAGGCCGGGCACATTGCCCAGGTCAACTACCGGAGAAAGTCCGATGAGCGACAACAAGATTATGCCCTGGATTGACGAGCTGGAGGGCGCGGCAGCGACCGACTTCCCGGCCCGCCGTGACGAGATCGCGGCCATGATGGCCGAGGCGGCCGAGCTGGTGTGCAAAGCCGAGGAACTGCGCGGCAAGGCGTACTTCGCCGGATGCTCCCTGGAGGGGCAGGCCAAGGGCCATTGGTCGATGGAAGCCGTCGAGCAGGCCAAGCGCCGGGCCGGCTGGTAAGAGCACATGGCCCGGTCGGCAACGGCCGGGCCTATCGAGGACGCCAAGAAGGAGTATTGCGTGAGCCGAGGCAAGATCAAGGGCGGCCCCAGGTGGAGGAACGCCCCGGAGTGATCCGGGGCGCTTGGCCTGGTGCTGGCACACCGTAACCATGCTTCCGAGTGGGAGCACCCAGCATTCAACACGTAAGCGCGTGGAGGGTCAAGCTATGTCCAACATCATCAAGTTCCCCAAGGAGATCGAGCAGCCCGCCGCGCCCGCGCCGGTGGAGCCTGCCGCCGCGTCTGCTGCCCCCAACAAGGCCCCCGGTGCTGGCCTGCTGGCCGGCCTGGTCAAGTTCGTATGGGTGGCGACCGTGCTGGTCTGGCCGATCCTCAAGTGGGTGCTGTCGATTGCCACCTTCTTCCAGTTCGTGCGGATGCTCTACCACTGGAACACGCCTGGCGTGTATGCCGGTTGGTCGTTCCTGGCGTACTTCGCGGTGCTGACCGCGATCACCTACTTCGTTTCGATCTACAAGCCGAAGGGGCTTTGACATGAAAAAACAGACCCTACCCTACCCGCCGGGATTCGTGGAGCCGAACACCGGCCGGGTGGCCGTCCTGGTGCGCGAGTACGCGGCCAGCGACTTGAACGGCGATGCGCCGGCCTATTGGTACAGCGCGCAATCCGAGGAATGGGGCCTTGACCCCTGGCGACTGGTGGAAGGCGTCGATCCGCACACCGCCGGCGGTCAGTTCGACGTGTGCTTTGCCAACGGTTCGAGCCGCACGGTCGGCCCGCTGATGACGTTCTTCATGAGTGCCGCTGACGCGGCCAGGTTGAACGCCAAGAAAGAAGATCACGCGCCCATTTTTAGCCGCTAAAACGCTTGACGCGGGCGGCGAGTTTAGCTAAACTTCTGCACATGGTCGGCGGCTGGCACCGCCTTTTGTTCAACAACCGGGTGTGGAGTTTATATGGGTGTTCTCCATGAAGAAACGGCTAACCGAAGCCCAATTCCAGGCGGCGATCAAGGGCCTGGAGATCGGGCAACAGACCATCGACATAGCGCGCGGCGTGCTGGTCGATGGAAGGCCCCAGGCCGAGTTTGTGGCCTCGCTGGGGCTGACCAAGGGGGCGGTATCGCAAGCGGTCAGCCGCGTGTGGGCAGTGGCGGGGGAAGTGCTCCCGCAGGGCTTCGAGCGGGTGACGGCGGTACTGCCGGAGCATCAAGCGTTCATCGTCAAGCGTTGGGAAGCCGACGCCAAGGGAAAGAGGAAACAGGAACCCAACTCATGAAAACACTGGTCACGGCAATTCAGAAAGGCGGTCAAGGCAAGACGTTCGCAACCTGCCACCTGGCGTTCGACTTCCAGGAGCGCGGCCTTCGGGTTGCAGTGATCGACCTGGACACCCAGGGCAATGCGAGCTGGACGCTGGCCGGCCACGACTCGGGCTATCCCGCCAGTCGCATGTTCACCGCCGGCGGCGACGAGCTGCGCGCCTGGTTCGCTGACCGGGAGGATGACGGCCTGGCGCTGATCGCGGCAGACGCCAACCTGGCGAACCTGGACAAGATGGAGCTTTCCCAGGCGGCCGCCGCGCTGCGGGCCAGTGTGGCCGCGCTGGGCGAGTTCTTCGACGTGTGCCTGATCGACACGGCCCCCTCCCTTGGCGTCGCCATGACGGCGGCCGTGCTGACGGCCGACTACATGCTGTCGCCCATCGAAATGGAGGCGTACAGCTTGCAGGGCATGAAGAAGATGGTCGCGGTCATCAGCAACCTGCGCAAGCAGAACCCCAAGCTGCGCTTCCTCGGCATGGTGCCGAACAAGGTGGACGCGCGGAAGCCGCGCCACGTCAACAACCTGGCGACGTTGCAGCAGGCATACCCGCAGCTCATCTTGCCGTTCAGCATCGGCGCGCGTGACAGCATCGCCGAGGCGCTGGGCGAGCAGATGCCGGTGTGGAAGATCAAGAAGACCGCCGCGCGGAAGGCCACCCAGGAGGTGCGTGCGCTGGCGGATTACGTGTTCACGAAGATGGAGATCGCGCAATGAGCGCCAAGACCAACGCCAAGAAGAAGGAGCAGGACAAGCCGCAATCGTCCGGGCTGGGCCTGGACGGGCTGGGCGACCTGGCCGGCCTGCTGAACGAGCAGCCGGCGGCCAACGCCGGCGGCGCAGGCCCGCAGGAGCTGCCGCTTGACCTGATCGACGAAGACCCGCACCAGCCGCGCACGGCCGACAACCCCGGCTTCTCGCCGGAGAGCATCGCGGAGATCGGCGAGACGATCAAAGCGCGCGGCGTGAAGTCGCCCATCAGCGTGCGCGAGAACCCGGACGCACCGGGGCGCTACCTCATCAACCACGGCGCGCGGCGCTATCGCGGCTCGAAGTGGGCGCACAAGACCACGATCCCGGCCTTCATCGACAACGACTACAACGAGGCCGACCAGGTTATCGAGAACCTGCAACGCAACGAGCTGACGGCGCGTGAGATCGCCGACTTCATCGGCCGCGAGCTGGCGAAGGGCAAGAAGAAGGGCGAGATCGCCAAGGAGATCGGCAAGTCGCCGGCCTTCGTCACGCAGCACGTCACGCTGCTGGACTTGCCCGAACCCATTGCCGAGGCGTTCAATAGCGGCCGGGGCAAGGACGTGACTGTCATCAACGAGCTGGTGACGGCCTACAAGAAGAACCCCGACGAGGTGGCCGCCTGGCTGGCCGACGACAGCCAGGAGCTGACGCGCGGCTCGGTGAAGCTGCTGCGCGAGTTCCTGGAGGACAAGCGCAGTCACGAGGACGGCGACCGTGATCCCAACACCGTCGATGCGCTGACCGGCAAGACCGACGCCGAGGCCGGCGACGGCGAGCAGGGGCCGCAGGATGATGACGCCAAGGGGAAGAAGGAGCCGAAGGAGGCCGACCCCGACAAGCTCAAGAAGGCCATCATCCAGGTCAAGCACGACGACCGGCCGGCACGGCTGATCCTCAACCGCCGGCCCCCGGCCGAGGGCTGGGCCTGGCTCAAATACGAGGATGACGGCCAGGAGTTCGAGGCCGACCTTGGCACCGTGCAGCTTGTCGCGCTGCTGGAGGGCTGACACGCCCAGCGCCGGGCATCGCCGACCACCGACCCCCACCCATCGCCCCGCCATCGAGCGGGGCTTTTTTTGCCCGCGTTTTAGCCGCTAAAAAAAGTTCAGCTAAACCGCTTGCGTAGTGTTGTATGTTGTAGTATGCTTCACGCTACAACATACAACCGGCCAAAGGAGGCCCGACATGGCGATCTCGAAGGAGCAGATATTTGCGGTGGCCGACGAACTGGACGCGGCCGGCCAGAACCCCACGCTGGCGAACGTGCGCAAGCAGCTCGGCAGCGGCAGCTTCACCACCATCAGCGAGGCGATGAACGAGTGGCGCGCACGCAAGGCCAGCCAGGCCGCCCCGATCCGCGAGCCGGCACCGCAGGCGATCACTGACAAGCTGGCCGAGCTGGGCGGCGACTTGTGGGCCGTGGCGCTGGAAATGGCGAACAACCGCCTGGCCGCCGAGCGCGAGGCGCTGGAGGCCGTGCGCCAGGAGACGGAAGCAGCGCGCCAGGAAGCCGCAGAGCTGGCCGACCAGCTCACCGGCGAGCTGGACGAGGCCAAGGCCCGCATCGCGGCCCTGGAGGCCGTCGAGGCGGCCTCCAAGGGCGAGGCCGACGAGCTGCGCGGCAAGCTCGCGGCGACCAGCGAGCGCGCGGCCACGGCCGAGGCCAGGGCCGGCGAGCTGCGCACGGAGCTGGATCACGCCCATCAGGAAGCCCGCCAGGCGCGCGCAGAGCGCGACAAGGCCCAGGAGAGGGCCACGGCCAGCGCCGACCAGGTGGAGGCCCTGCGGGCCGACCTCGCGGCCGCGAACAGCCGTACCGCCGAGATCGAGCGCCGCGCCGGCGAGCTGCGTGCCGACCTGGAGCGGGCGAACCAGGCGACCGACCAGGCGCGCGCCGCTCAGGCCGAGCAGCGGAAGGCCACCGAGGCGGCCGCCGCCGAGCGCGACCAGGTGCGCGCGGAGCTGGTGAAGGTGCAGGCCAAGGCCGAGGCGGCCGAGCAGGCCCACCAGGAGCAGCGCAAGGCGATGGCGGCCGAGGCACACCGCCAGGCCGAGCGGCTGACCGCCGCCCAGGGCGAGCGCGACCAGGCGAAGCGCGACGCTGCCCAGGCCCGCGAGGAAGCGGCCGGGCTTCGCGGCCGGCTGGAGGCCCTGGAAACCGTCATGGCGCAAGGCCGGGCGGCCGATCCGACCAGCGGCGGACGCAAAAAGACCTGATAAATCGGTTGGTTTTCCTTAAAATTACCCTGGAACCCTGACAAAACGCACAACCCGGCCGCTGGGAAGAGCCGGCCTCTCTTTGCCGAGGTCGGCTTTTTTGTTGGAGCGCGGCTTGCATGGGGCCACCATCACCCTTTTGAGAACTACGGCAACCATAGGAGTGCCCGATGAAAGAACGCCTCTTGGTCATGAACGGTCAACGCATCGTTCAGGCCGAAAAGGACGGCGCTTGGACGAATCAGAAAGTAGACAAGGCGGGCGCGTTGAAGCCCGGCATCTACAACCTGTACACGGCCCAAGCGGCCGACAAGAAGCAGACCCACGCCGGCGTGATCGTTCATGCCGACGCCACCAACGTGTACCAGCAGATCGGCAAGAACTTTGTCATGCACGCTCGGTCAGATTTCGATAAAGTACCTGAAATTGGGAGCGCAAAGAGCATCAGCTACAACGCCCAGGGCAAGGCGGCAGTCGCCGCAGAGGCCCCGAAACTGACGCGGGGGCGCTCCATGTAGCTTTAGCGGCTAAAAAGGAGGCACGCCCTTGAAACGACTCACCATCCCCGGCAGCGGCACCGAGAGCCGCGCCACCAAGCCGGCCCGCGTCAGCGCGCCGGCCACCCTCGGCGGTGCCGCCTTCGGCGCTTCGCGCGAGGACACCGGAGCCGACTTGCTGGAGGCCGCCCAGGCGGCCGAGATCGAGCAGCAGGCCACCCTAGAGGCGGCCCCGGTCGAGCAGTCCTACCCCGAAACCCTGGCGCTCTACGTGCAGGCCAAGCACGACCAGGTGGAGCACATCGAGGACAGGCTAGAAAACCTGATCGACCGGCAGCAGGCCCGTTTGCAGCAGACCCAGGCGTCCGCGCCTGGCCGGCTTTCCTTGCCCGGCTCTAAGCGAGCCTGGCAGAACCAGCAGGCGCAGCAGCAGGCCCGCTTGCAGACGCTTCACGCGCGCCTGGAGGCCGTCCGCGAGATCAAGGAAGGCATGGGCCTGCACTCGCCGAAGATCGAAGAGCTGGCGACGCGCAAGATGCGCGCCGAGAACCCCGAGCTGGCTTCCGATTGGGATGCCATGCGCGAGGCCGCCCGCCGGCATGAGCTGCTGATGCGCAAGCAGGAGCAGGAGCGCAAGCAATCCCAGGCCCAGGAGCGGCCAGGGAGATCGCAGTCCTTGGGCCTGTCAGCCAGGCCCGCATAAAAACGAAGCCCGGCGGTCGCCGGGCTTTTTTCTCGAGCATCGCCATTTCTGGCGAGGGAGGCCCGCCGAGGGCCTGGTGGAATCATCCTGCAGCATCGTCACAAGCGACGATGCCGGGAGCTGGCCAGCATCGCCGAACCTGGCGATGCCGCCGGCGCGGTCGACCATCGCCAGTTCTGACGATGAGATCCCGCATCGCCATCTACAGCGAGGCCCACAGGGCCAGGCCGGCGGCCACGACCGCCATGCCGGCCGCGACCATGTTCATCATGGCGACGCGCCGCGCCTCGCGGATCGGCGCGACGAGCTGCGCCGTCACCGCCTCAACCTCACGCCGCACGGCCTCGGCGGCCGCCTTCGCGCCCTCCTGCATTCCCCGCGTCATGGCGTCCTTGCTGGCCGCCAACGCCGCGTTGAGCGTCCTTTCCGCCTTTCCCTTGGCGTCATCACCCCATCGGTGGGCGATGGACTCCAGTTCCGACTTGAAGGCGTCCAAGATTTCCTGCTGGGCCGATGCGCTGTCCTGCATCAGCTTCATGTTGATGGTCTGGAGGATCAAGATCGGATCGTCGCGGCCCACGGCGATGCCGTGCTTGGCCGCGATCTCCCGTATCAGCTCCTCGATCTTGTCGTCGGCCGCCATCAGAGCACCGCCGCGTTTTCGAGCTGGGCGAAGAGCTGGGTTTTCACGATCTTGAGCCGCTGCCGCGTCATGATCGTGAGCGCCGAATCGGCCAGGGCCTCATCGAAGGTGCGCCGATCCTGGAGCATTTCGGCGAAGTCGCGGCCGTAGGTTTCCTCTTTCAGCGCCGGAATCTGGATGATGGCGGACACACGGCCCTTGTTGGTCGTGTACGCCTTCAACTGCTCGAACCCCTTGCCCTCGTGCTCGATTGGCCCCCAATACGGGTTCAGCCAGACCACGAACAGGCATTCGGCCGGGAACTGGCTGGCGAGCTGGGCGAAGCCGCTCACCGTGTCCACCAGGGCCTGGCCGCCGGTGACGACCGTATGCACCACGAGTTCGTGGCCCATGTCCTGGAGCAGCGCCGGCACCTGGTTGCTGATGAGGTAGTGCGACAGCGGCACGAACGAGCTGGCCCCGTTGTCGATGATGACGTCGCCCTCGGCCGACGCGATCATCTCGACCAGGGCGTCGAAATTCCGGGTGTTGATCTCGTCGCCGTCCATGATGTTGAGCCGGCGCACGTTGAGGGCTTTGTAGCCCTCGAACGTCGCGTTCACCGGATCGGTGTCGATGCAAAGCGGCTTCTGTCCCTTGCCGGCTTTGTACTGCGCGATGGTGGCCGCGATCATCGACTTGCCGACGCCGCCCTTGCCTTGCAGAACCATGTGAATTTTCGCCATTACAGTAAATCCTCTTTCTTTGGAGTCGCATCAAACGTGAAGCCGCCGATCTTGGGCGGCTCACTCTTGGATTCCGAGGCCGGCGGGGCGGCCTTCGGCTCGGGCTTCGCGCCCTTGGGCTGGCTGTCCGGGGGAGTGGCGGGAGGCGGCGGGGAAGCTACCGGCGCGGCCTTGATGTACCGCTTCACGTGCTGGGTGAAGGTTTCGTACCGACAGCGCAGCCGGCCGGTTTCCTTCATGTGCTCCCAGATCGTTTTCATCGCATAGCCCGCATCGAGCGCCGCTTGAACGTCGCTCTTGACGGCCAGGAACGCGACCACGTGCTTGTCCTGGCGCGGCTTCTTGGCTTCCCGTCCCTTCACCCATTCAGCCAGCTCTTCGGGGTAGGTCTTTGGCATCGTGTTCGTCCATCTAATCCTCTCATCGCAAATGTAACGCTACTAAGCGGCGCTACGGAAACGCAAAAAGTCCGCTATCGGCGTGCATTGGCACGCTTCGATAGCGGCATTATGGGCCATTGTGGCGGTTTTCGCTATATCCGTTGCTGCTTTTGCGGCCTGATAGCGCGATAGTTGCGGATAAATCGTAATGGCTGGTGTAGACTTTCCTTGGTGTTATTAACGCCGTAAGGCGGGCAGGATGTGTGAAGTTAGCTAACCGGCGAGCCGGTTATCTATCTTCACTGTCCCTTATTCGCGCCGGGGGCGCTCAACGGGTCATCCTGCTCTGCGAGGCAGCCGGCTACCGCCGGCATGAGAGACGAGGCGAGGCATGGAGAACGACGAAAAGGAACACGGCCGCCGGCGGCGGCAGCACCTGCGGGTGCCGGTGTTCCCCGAAGAGAAAGACGAGATCGAGGCGAACGCCAAGAGGGCGGGCGTCAGCGTGGCGCGCTATCTGCGCGACGTGGGCCAGGGCTACCAGATCAAGGGCGTCATGGACTACCAGCACGTGCGCGAGCTGGTGCGCGTCAACGGCGACCTTGGCCGCCTTGGCGGCCTGCTCAAGCTCTGGCTGACCGATGACGTGCGAACGCTCCAGTTCGGCGAGGCGACCATCCTGGCCCTGCTGGGCCGGATCGAGGCCACCCAGGACGAAATGAGCCGGATCATGAAGGCCGTGGTTCAGCCGAGGGCCGAGCCTTGACTTCTTTAGCGGCTAAAAAGCCGGAGGGGCGGCCATGATCGCCAAGCACGTGCCGATGCGCTCGCTTGGCAAGAGCGACTTCGCGGGCCTGGCGAACTACATCACCGACGCCCAAAGCAAAGACCACCGGCTGGGCCACGTGCAGGCGACGAACTGCGAAGCCGGTTCCATCCAGGACGCCATCACGGAGGTGCTGGCGACCCAGCACACGAACACCCGCGCGAAGGGCGACAAGACCTACCACCTGATCGTCAGCTTCCGGGCCGGCGAGCAGCCCAGCGCCGACACCTTGCGCGCGATTGAGGAACGCATCTGCGTCGGGCTGGGTTATGGCGAGCATCAGCGAATCAGTGCCGTCCACAACGACACCGACAACCTGCACATCCACATCGCCATCAACAAGATTCACCCGACGCGGCACACGATGCACGAGCCGTACTACCCGCACCGGGCGCTGGCGGAACTCTGCACGGCCCTGGAGCGCGACTACGGCCTGGAGCGCGACAACCACGAGCCGCGCAAGCGCGGCGCGGAGGGCCGGGCCGCCGACATGGAGCGGCATGCCGGCGTTGAAAGCCTGGTCGGCTGGATCAAGCGCGAGTGCCTGGACGAGATCAAGGGCGCGCAGTCCTGGCAGGAACTGCACCAGGTCATGCGGGACAACGGAATGGAGCTGCGCGTCCGCGCCAATGGCCTCGTGTTCGAGGCCGGCGACGGAACGATGGTGAAGGCGAGCACAGTAGCCCGCGACCTTTCCAAGCCGAGCCTGGAGGCGCGGCTTGGCCCGTTCGAGGCTTCGCCCGAACGGCAGGCGCAAACCACCGCGAAGCGGCAGTACCGCAAAGACCCCATCCGCCTTCGCGTCAACACCGTGGAGCTGTACGCGAAGTACAAGGCCGAGCAGCAGAGCTTGACCACGGCGCGCGCCCAGGCCCTGGAGCGCGCCCGGCATCGCAAGGATCGGCTGATCGAGGCGGCCAAGAGGTCGAACCGCCTGCGCCGCGCCACGATTAAGGTGGTCGGCGAGGGCCGCGCGAACAAGAAGCTGCTGTACGCCCAGGCGAGCAAGGCCCTGCGCAGCGAACTCCAGGCGATCAACAAGCAGTTCCAGCAGGAGCGCACGGCCCTCTACGCCGAGCACAGCCGGCGCACGTGGGCCGACTGGCTCAAGAAGGAGGCGCAGCACGGCGGCGCCGACGCCCTGGCCGCCCTGCGCGCCCGCGAGGCGGCCCAGGGCCTCAAGGGCAACACCATCCGGGGCGAGGGCCAGGCGAAGCCCGGCCACGCGCCGGCGGTGGACAACATCACGAAGAAGGGGACGATCATCTTCCGCGCCGGCATGAGCGCCGTGCGCGATGACGGTGACCGCCTGCAAGTCTCCCGCGAGGCCACGCGCGAAGGGCTGCAAGAAGCCCTGCGCCTGGCGATGCAACGCTACGGCAACCGCATCACCGTCAACGGCACGGTGGAGTTCAAGGCGCAGATGATCCGCGCCGCCGTCGATTCCCAGCTACCCATCACCTTCACCGATCCGGCTCTTGAGAGCCGGCGGCAGGCGCTTTTGAACAAGGAGAACACCCATGAGCGAACCGAAAGACCAGAGCATCGAGGACGAACTGGACGCGGCGCTGGCGGCCCTGGACAGCGGCCCGCTGCCGACCAGCACGCTACCGGAGCCGCAGCCGTCGCCCGAGCAGGCGACGGCCGGCCAGCCGCCGGCCGAGGCGACCGCGCCGACGCCGGCCTTCACGCCGCCACCGTCCACCGGAAGCCCGACGTTGGACGCCTTGGAAGAAAACCGCCGCCCCAAAGCCAGCACCGTTTGCGAGCACTGTCCGAACTCGGTGTGGTTCGCATCGCCGGCGGAAGTGAAGTGCTATTGCCGCGTGATGTTCCTCGTCACGTGGAGCAGCAAGGAACCCAACCAGATCACGCACTGCGACGGGGAATTTCTCGGCCAGGAACAGGAGTAGGCCAGACGCCGCCGGGCGTCGCCGCCGCCGACAAGTACATCGCCGAACGCGAGGCAAAGCGCCTAAAAGGTTTCGATATACCGAAGCATTCCCGATATACTGCCGGTGATGGTGCGCTCACGTTCCAGGGCACCAGGACTATCGAGGGCCAGGCGCTGGCCCTCTTGAAACGAGGTGATGAGGTCATGGTTATGCCCATCGACCAGGCCACGGCCCGGCGCTTGACGCGCATCGCGGTCGGCGATGCCGTCTCGATCACCGCGAAAGGCTCCATCAAAACGTCGAAAGGAAGGAGTAGATGAAGATCAAGATGAACAACGCGGTAGGGCCGCAAGTCCGAACCGCCAAACCGAAGCCGAGCAAGCTGCTGCCGGTGCTGGGCGCGGCCTCGATGGTCGGCGGCCTCCAGGCCGCGACGCAGTTCTTCGCCCACACGTTCGCCTATCACGCGACCCTCGGCCCCAACGTGGGCCACGTGTACGCGCCCTGGTCGATCCTGCACTGGACGTACAAGTGGTACAGCCAGTACCCGGACGAGATCATGAAGGCCGGCAGCATGGGGATGCTGGTTTCGACCGTGGGCCTGCTGGGCGTGGCCGTGGCGAAGGTCGTCACGTCCAACAGCTCGAAGGCGAACGAGTACCTGCACGGCTCGGCCCGCTGGGCCGAGAAGAAGGACATTCAGGCGGCCGGCCTGCTGCCACGCGAGCGCAACGTCCTGGAGATCGTCACCGGCAAGGCCGCACCCACGGCTACCGGCGTGTACGTGGGCGGCTGGCAGGACAAGGACGGCAATTTCTTCTACCTGCGGCACAGCGGCCCCGAGCACGTGCTGACCTACGCGCCCACGCGCTCGGGCAAGGGCGTCGGCCTGGTGGTGCCCACGCTGCTGTCGTGGGGCGCGAGCAGCGTCATCACCGACTTGAAGGGCGAGTTGTGGGCCTTGACCGCCGGCTGGCGGCAGAAGCACGCCAAGAACAAGGTGCTGCGCTTCGAGCCGGCCAGCACCTCGGGCGGCGTCTGCTGGAATCCGCTGGACGAAATCCGCCTCGGCACCGAATACGAGGTGGGTGACGTGCAGAACCTTGCCACGCTGATCGTTGACCCGGACGGCAAGGGCCTGGACTCGCACTGGCAGAAGACCGCCTTCGCGCTCCTGGTCGGCGTGATCCTGCACGCGCTGTACAAGGCCAAGGACGATGGCGGCACCGCCACGCTGCCGTCCGTCGATGCGATGCTGGCCGACCCGAACCGGGACATTGGCGAGCTTTGGATGGAAATGGCGACCTACGGGCACGTAGACGGCCAGAACCATCACGCCATCGGCTCGGCGGCCCGCGACATGATGGATCGGCCCGAGGAAGAAGCCGGATCGGTGCTGTCCACGGCCAAGTCGTACCTGGCCCTGTACCGCGACCCCGTGGTGGCCCGCAACGTCAGCCGGTCGGACTTCCGCATCAAGCAGTTGATGCACGAGGACGACCCGGTAAGCCTCTACATCGTCACCCAGCCCAACGATAAGGCCCGCCTGCGGCCGCTGGTGCGCGTCATGGTGAACATGATCGTGCGCCTGCTGGCCGACAAGATGGACTTCGAGGGCGGCCGGCCGGTGGCGCACTACAAGCACCGGCTCTTGATGATGCTGGACGAGTTCCCGAGCCTCGGGAAGCTGGAGATCATGCAAGAGTCGCTGGCCTTCGTGGCCGGCTACGGCATCAAGTGCTACCTCATCTGCCAGGACATTAACCAGCTCAAGAGCCGCGAGACGGGCTACGGCCACGACGAAAGCATCACGTCGAACTGCCACGTGCAGAACGCCTACCCGCCCAACCGCGTCGAGACGGCCGAACACCTGTCCCGCCTCACCGGGCAGACCACCGTGGTGAAGGAGCAGATCACGACCAGCGGCCGCCGCACGGCGGCGATGCTGGGCCAGGTGTCGCGCACTTACCAGGAAGTGCAGCGGCCCTTGCTGACGCCCGACGAATGCCTGCGCATGCCGGGGCCAAAGAAGAACGCCCAGGGCGAGATCGAAGAAGCCGGCGACATGGTGATCTACGTCGCGGGCTACCCGGCGATCTACGGCAAGCAACCCCTGTACTTCAAAGACCCAGTGTTCTCGGCACGCGCCGCGATCCCTGCGCCCAAGGTCAGCGACCGCCTGCGCGCCGTCGCACAGGCCGAGACGGAAGGGGAGGGCATCACGATATGAGCCGCATCCTGAAACGTATCGCGGCAGGCGTCGTCATCGCGGGCGTGGCCGCCCTGCTGCTGGCCGCCGGCGGCTATGCCGCCGGTGCCCGCGTGAACACCACCAAGAGCATTCCGGTCGGCCTGTACTGGACGAGCAGCGCGCCGGTGGAGAAGGGGGCCTACGTCCTCTTCTGCCCGCCGCAGCTCGGCGTGTTCGATGACGCCAAGGAGAGGGGCTACATCGGGGCCGGCTTCTGCCAGGGCGGCTACGGCTACATGATGAAGCGCGTTTTAGCCGCTAAAGACGATGCCGTCGCCGTCGCCGATGACGGCGTGCGCGTCAACGGCGAGCTGCTGCCCCTCAGCGCGCCGATCAAGGCCGACAAGGCCGGTCGGCCGCTGCCGCGCTATCAGTCCAACAGCTACACGCTCGGCAATTCCGAGGTGCTGCTTATGTCGGACGTGAGCGCCACATCCTTCGACGGCCGCTACTTCGGCCCGATCAATCGTTCGCAAATCAAGACCGTGATCCGTCCGGTCATCACCTGGTAGGGAGACACACCATGCGCCTTTTCATCGCAGAAAAGCCGTCCGTCGCCAAGGCCATCGCCGGCGAGCTGGGCGCGACCGGCAAGGGCGACGGCTTCATCGAGTGCGGCACCGACAAAGTGACCTGGTGCTTCGGGCACATGCTCGAACAGGCCGACCCCGACGAGTACACGCCCGATGACGTGCCGCGCGGCCAGTCCGGCAAGAAGGTCTGGCGCGTCGATGAGCTGCCCATCATCCCCGAGAGCTGGATTCTCAAGCCCAAGGACGACGCGAAGAAGCAGCTCGCCGTGATCGGCAAGCTGCTCAAGGAGGCCAAGGAGATCGTCAACGCCGGCGACCCCGACCGCGAAGGCCAGTTGCTGGTTGACGAAGTGCTGGAGCACTTCCGCAACAGCAAGCCGGTGCGCCGCTTTTGGGTGAGCGCGCAGGACTCCGTTTCCGTCAAGCGCGGCCTGGCCGCGTTGAAGGAGAACACCACCTATGCAGGCTGGGCCGACGCTGCACGCGGGCGGCAGCGCGCCGACTGGCTGATCGGCATGAACCTCAGCCGCGCGTACACGCTGCGCGCGCAGCGCGGCGGCTCGCGCGCCCTGCTGACCGTGGGCCGCGTGCAGACGCCGACGCTGGCCCTCGTGGTCGCCCGCGACCGCGAGATCGAGGCATTCAAGGCCGTGCCGTACCACACCATCCGGGCGGTGGTGCAGCACGCCGGCGGCAGCTTCGCCGCCGCATGGAAGGCGAAGGAGGATCAAGCCGGCCTGGACAGCGAAGGCCGCCTTGTCGATACCGCCGTCGCCGACGCCCTGGTGGCCGCCGTCAAGGGCCAGCCGGGCACCATCGCCGCGTACAAACAGGAGGCCAAGAAGCAGAACCAGCCGCTGGCCTTCGCCCTGTCCGACATTACGGCACTGGCCTCGGCCAAGTTCGGCTACAGCGCCGAGGACGTGCTGAACACCTGCCAGGCGCTCTACGAGACGCACAAGCTGACCTCGTACCCGCGCACCGACTGCGCCTACCTGCCGGAGTCGCAGCACGCCGACGCGCCGCGCGTGCTGGAGGCGATCAAGCACGTCAACCCCGAACTGGCCGGCCTGGTCGATGGTGCCGATCCGCGTATCAAGTCCAAGACGTGGGACGACTCGAAGATCACCGCGCACCACGGCATCGTGCCGACCATGCAGAAGGGCAGCAAGGCCGCCCTCAGCGAGCGCGAGCGCAACATCTACGACCTGATCGTGCGCGCCTACCTGGCGCAGTTCTACCCGCTGCACGAGTACATGCAGACCACCGTGGGCGTCGAGATCGCGGGCGAGAACTTCGCCGCGAGCGGCAAGGTAGTCACGCGCAACGGCTGGCGTGACGTGTACAGCCAGGCCGACGAGGAAGGCGAGAAGGACGAGGACGACGACAGCGGCACGCAGGCCCTGCCGTCGATGGCCCAGGGCGACGCCGTGACCTGCACGGACGCCACCCGCAAGGACGCCAAGACGAAGCCGCCAGCGCGCTTTACCGAGGGCACGCTGATCCGCGCGATGGAGAACATCCACAAGTTCGTCAGCGATGCCGAGCACAAGAAGATGCTGCGCGAGGGCGACGGCATCGGCACGTCGGCCACCCGCGCGTCGATCATTTCCGAGTTGAAGCGGCGCGAGTTCCTGGCCGTCAAAGGCAAGCAGATCATCAGCACGACCCTCGGCCGCAGCGTCATCGACGCGCTGCCCGAGGTTGTGAAAAGCCCGGTGCTGACCGCGCTCTACGAGCGGATGCTGAAAGGCGTCGAGCAGGGCACGGCCGCCCTGGACGCCTTCATCACGAAGCAAGAGACGTTCATCCGCGACCAGGTGGCGAAGGCCAACAGCGGAGCCGTGACCATCGCCGGCGGCAAGGAAGCCGCGCCGGTGTCATCCCTTCACAAGTGCATGGCCTGCGGCAGCGGCTTGTCGCGCCGGCCGAGCAAGAAGAAGGGGCAATTCTGGTGGGGTTGCAGCAACTTCCCCACATGCAAGCAGACCTACCCCGACCTCAAGGGTCGGCCCGACTACAGCAAGGGCCGCAACGGCCAGGCATCCGAATGACCACAGCGAAGGAGATCGACCATGAACGAGCAAACCACCACCAACACCGCCGCCCACGACGAGCCGCTGGCCGTCCTGCCGCCGGTTGACGACGACGCCGCCGGCCGCGAGGCCGTGCGCGAGAAGATGGCCGACGCGCTGACGCCCGGCTTCCAGGTCGAGTTCGACCCCGACGAAGCCGAGCGCGTGGGCGCGTTCGTGGAGGACGCGCTGTCCGAGCAGGACGCCGCCGCGAGCGGCGACGACCTGGTGGAAGTCGATGGCGCGCTGGAGCCGGCATTCCTGGACGACGAAGGCCCGAGCGCCGACATCCCGCCGTTCATCACCACCACGAACGCCCGCGAGCTGTACGACCTGCGGCCCGGCGAGACGGTTGCCCAGGCCGCCGCGCGCAAGGCGTCGGAGGGCTGACCCATGCCGATCACGAAAGCCGAGGCGCAAGGGGTGACGCGGGCTTTCGTCCGCGACTACCCCGGCGCGCTGGAGCTGGCCTACAAGTTCCGCGAGGACGCGGCCGAGCTGTACGGGCCGCGAGCGGCCGAGGTGCCGGCCGACATGAAGGGCGGCTACGTGCCCAAGGAGACGCTGCACGCCGGCCGCGCCTACCGTGGCCGCGTGGACGTGCCCTTGCAGAACGTCGAGAGCGCCAGCGACCTACTGATGACGCTGCGGCACGAGGTGCTAGGCCACTACGGGGCCAACACCTTCGCGCCGGGCGAGAAGCGCGCCTTGCTGGACGGCCTGGCGGCCGCCCGCAACGAACCCACCCTCAAGCCGCTATGGGATGACGTGAACCGGCGCTATGCCGGCCAGTCCCTGGACGTGCGCGCCGAGGAAGTGTTTGCCCTGCACTGCGAGGGCATCGAGCCGAGCCAGCACCAGGTCGCCGACCAGGTGCAGCAGCGCGGCCAACAGTCATTCACGGAAACCTGCATCGCCCGCGTGCGGCCCATGCAGGCCGACGACCTGCACAACATCGTGTGCATGGTCGCCCAGGGCCTGCGCGACCGTTCCCGGACACAGCAGAACTTCCCTCAGTTCAACGAGCTATTCCGAAGGGACGAGAACATGGAGCCGAAGAAGCCGTTTCACGAAGTCGTGGCCGAAAAGCTGATCGAGCAGCTCAAGGCCGGCACCGCACCGTGGCAAAAGCCGTGGGAGCCGGGCGAACCCAACGCCTACCTGCCGATGAACCCGACCACCGGCAAGCGGTACAAAGGGATCAACGCCATCCACCTGATGGCCCAGGGCCGCAGCGATGCGCGCTGGATGACCTACAAGCAGGCCGCCGCCGTGGGCGCGCAGGTTCGCAAGGGCGAGAAAGGCACGCCGGTTCAATACTGGAAGTTCAGCGAAGAGCAAGACAAGCTGGACGACAGCGGCCGGCCCGTCCTCGATGCGAAGGGCCAGCCGGTCAAGGAAACCGTCATGCTGGAGCGGCCGCGCGTGTTCTTTGCGACCGTGTTCAACGGCGAGCAGATCGACGGCCTGCCGCCGCTCCAGCCGAAGAAGGAACAGACTTGGAACGCCGTCGAGCGCGCCGAGCACATCCTGAAAGCCTCGGGCGCGACGATCACCCACGCCGCCGGTGATCGGGCGTTCTACCGCCCTTCGACCGACAGCATCACCCTGCCGGAGCGCGGCCAGTTCCCCAGCTCCGACCGCTACTACGCGACCGCGCTGCACGAGCTGGGCCACTGGACGGGCCACGCTTCGCGCCTTGACCGCGACCTGGCGCACCCGTTCGGGAGCGAGGGGTACGCCAAGGAAGAGCTGCGCGCCGAGATCGCTTCCATGATCGTCGGCGACGAGCTGGGCATCGGCCACGATCCGGGCCAGCACGCCGCCTATGTGGGTTCGTGGATCAAGGCGCTGCAAGACGAGCCGCTGGAGGTGTTCCGCGCGGCCGCCGATGCCGAGAAGATTCACGACTACGTGCTGGCCTTCGAGCAGAAGCAGGTTCAGGAGCAAGACCAGCAGCAGAGCCAGGCCCAGGACGAAGCCGTGGCCCAGGCCCTGGCCGTGGACATTGCCGAAGTCCTGGACAACCCGGACGTGTCTTTCAGCCACTACCAGGCATTCCAGGGCGACACCCTGGAAGACGCCTTGCGCAGCCGTGGCCTCGAAACCGTGGGCAGCATCACCGGCACCGATCCCGAGCAGTTCTACGCGGTCGCGCATGACCGGCTGTCGCCGGTGTTCGGCATCGACCCGAGCCACACCGACACCGACAACGCCTACCTGGAGCGCAAGGGCTTGGCGCAAGAGTTCGCCAACATGGCCGAACAGCTCCACCTCGCGCAGCAGCTCCAGCAGCACGGCGAACAGATCGTGTCGAGCATCGACGCCGAAGCCAGGTGGAGCGACGGCCAGCGCATCTTTGCGTTCCACGACCAGGACGGTGAACCCCACCAGGTTCGCAGCCTGGACGAGCTGAACAACTACGCGCCCGACCAGTTGATGGCCCTGCCGGCGCTGACCCAGCAGCAAGCGGCCGTCGCAGACCAGGAGGCGAACATGACCCCACCGACCAACGACCAGGCGGCCGCCCTGCTGGCCGCCCATCCTGCCGACGCGGTGCAGGGCATCGAGCAGGCCGCCGCCGCGCGCCGGCAGCTCGCCGCCGGCGAGATCGACGGCCAGGCGTTCGCCGACGCGACCCGTCAACACCTTGGCGTTGAGCTGCCGCCCGACTGGAGCGGAGAGCTGCGCATCGTCGGCGTGGCCGAGCAGGACGGCCAGACCGTCGATGCCGCCCAGGCCGGCATCGAGCCGCAGGCGTTCCAGGTCTACGCGCGCAAGGCCGATGCGCAGTTCGGCGAGGACGCCTTTGCCTTCGTCGCCGGCACCCGCACCGAGGGCCAGGCCGAGGCTCTGGCCGAGCGCCTGCACCTGGTCGATGCGCTGGGCACCGACAACCAGCACGAGCGCGCCGCCAAGCTGGCCCGCGTGCAGGAAGAGCGTGTACGGCGCGACCCCAACGCGACCGAAGAGGACATTTCAGCCGCTAAAGAGGCACGCAAGACCGCCGAGGCGTCGGCCATGCTCAACGACAGCGACGCGCAGCGCCGCGCGGCCGAGCTGGAGCGCCAGGAACGCGAGCGGCAGCAGGCGCAGCCGCAGGCCGAGAAGCCCGAACGGCAGTACATCAACGTGCCGTACAAGGAGAAGGACGAGGCCAAGAGCCTCGGGGCGCGTTGGGATCGGCAGCAACAGTCCTGGTACGTGCCGCCGGGCACCGATGCCGCTCCCTTCGCCAAATGGGCGCAGGGAGCCGCTACAGCGGCCGTAGAGCCGCGTTCGGCCCAGCCGGCACCCGAAGCCCAGGGCGAGGCGCAGAAGCCCGCGCAGCAGGCCCAGCAGGCCCGCCAGTACCTGGCCGTGCCCTACGAGCAGCGCAACGCGGCCAAGGCCGCCGGCGCGCTTTGGGACAAGGCCGCGAAGTCCTGGTATGTCGGCCCGCGCGCCGACGCGGCGAAGCTCGAACGCTGGAAGCCCGAGAACGTGCAGGCCCAGCAAGGGCCAGCGATGACGCCAAGGGAAGAGTTCGCCGAGGCCATGCGCAGCGCCGGCCTGTTCACCGGCAGCAACGCCCAGGGCGATCACCCGATCATGGATGGCAAGCGGCACCGCGTGCCGGTCGAGGGCGGCAAGAAGGGCGCGCTCGATGGCTTCTACGTGGGCCACCTGGACGGGCACCCGGCCGGGCGGATCATCAACAACAAGACCGGCACGGACATTACCTGGAAGAGCAAGGGCTACGCCTTGAGCGACCAGGAGAAGGCCAAGCTCCAGGCCGAGGCGGCCGAGAAGCTGGCACAGCGAGCCGTCGAGCAGGACAAGGCCCAGGAGGCCACCGCGCAGCGCGTCGGTCGGCAGATGGCCGACCTCGTGCCCATCGAGCAGCCGACGCCCTACCTGCAAGCCAAAGGCATCCAGGCGCAGGCCGGCGTGATGACCGACCGCGAAGGCCAGAAGACCTACATCCCGGCCTTCGACGCAGAGGGCAAGCAATGGACGATGCAATACATCCAGGAGGACGGCACTAAGCGGTTCGCCAAGGACTCGAAGAAGGAAGGATGCTTCCACCCGGTCGGCGGCATGGACGCCCTGGCGGCCGCGCCGGCGCTGGTGATCTCGGAGGGCTACGCCACGGCGGCCCAGGTGGCCGAGGCCGTGGGCCACGCCACGGTCGCCGCCTTCGACAGCGGCAACCTTGAGGCCGTGGCGAAGGCGCTGCACGCCAAGTTCCCGGACAAGCCGGTCATCATCGCCGGCGACGACGACCGGCACCTGGTCATGACCCACGGCAACAACCCCGGCCGGGAGAAGGCCGAGGCGGCCGCCCAGGCCGTGGGCGGCAAGGCGATCTTCCCGATCTTCGCGCCGGCCGAGAACACCTACCCGCGCGACTTGCCCGCCATCACGCCCGACAGCTTCAAGACCCACCTGCGCGCCGAGCAGCGCCTTGCCGACGCCGCCGCCGGCAAGGTCGAGCTGGCCGGCGACGAGGCGGCCAAGCTCAAGGCGTCGATGTTGAGCGGCGCGCAGATCGCGGCGCTGTCCACGATGAAGCAGCACACCGACTTCAACGACTTGGCGCACAAGAGCGAGCTGGGCATCGAGGGCGTGAAGCGGCAGATCGGCGCGGCCATCAGCCAGGTGCAGCGCGACGAGCAGCAGCACCAGGAGCAGAAGCACGTCGAGAAAAAGCAACAGCAGATCGAGCAGCGCCCACGGCGGGCCGCTCGCATCGGATAAGTCGAAAAATCCGGCTAAAGTGGCCGAGCTGCACATCAGGCCGCGCGGTTTTCCTCCCTGATCGCCGGCGCGGTTTCTTCCTCCCTGAACCGCATGCAGACTTGCCGCCTCGGACACCCCGAGGCGGTTTTTTTTCGCCTCGCTCGAGCATCGCCGCATCCGACGATGCCGAGACGACCAGGCCGCGCACGTCGAGCTGCAGCATCGCCATTGCCGACGATGGCACCAGGTCGCCGGCGGTGGCCACCGACCTCGAGCTCGCATCGCCACATCCGACGATGCGCGCCGGCGTCGACCATCGCCAGGTCTGACGATGGCGGCCGCCCTGCCCTGGATGTCATTTTCAGAAGACGACTGCACCAGTTGATTGGGCGTAATGGCTGTTGTGCAGCCAGCTCCTGACAGTTCAATATCAGAAGTGATCTGCACCAATCTCGACTATGCTCAATACTCGTGTGCACCAAAGCGAGGTGAGCATGGCGACGGACACCCCACGGATTCCAGAACAAGGCGTGGCCACTCTGCCTGATGAGGCTTGGGAGCGTGCGCGCCGTCGTGCGGAGATCATCAGTCCGTTGGCGCAGTCGGAGACGGTCGGGCACGAAGCGGCCGATATGGCGGCTCAGGCGCTGGGCTTGTCTCGGCGCCAAGTATACGTTCTGATCCGGCGTGCCCGGCAAGGCAGCGGCCTCGTGACGGATCTGGTGCCCGGCCAGTCCGGTGGAGGTAAAGGTAAGGGGCGCTTGCCGGAACCGGTCGAGCGCGTCATCCACGAGCTACTGCAAAAGCGGTTCCTGACCAAGCAGAAGCGCAGCCTAGCGGCCTTTCACCGCGAAGTCACTCAGGTGTGCAAGGCTCAAAAACTGCGAGTGCCGGCGCGCAATACCGTGGCCTTACGGATCGCTAGCCTTGACCCGCGCAAGGTCATCCGCCGGCGGGAAGGCCAGGATGCCGCTCGTGACCTACAAGGTGTGGGCGGCGAGCCTCCTGCCGTGACCGCGCCGCTGGAGCAGGTGCAGATAGACCATACGGTCATCGACCTGATCGTGGTCGATGACCGCGACCGGCAACCTATTGGCCGCCCGTACCTGACCCTCGCCATCGACGTGTTCACCCGCTGCGTGCTCGGCATGGTCGTCACGCTGGAAGCGCCGTCTGCCGTTTCGGTTGGCCTGTGCCTCGTGCATGTCGCCTGCGACAAGCGCCCTTGGCTGGAAGGACTGAACGTGGAAATGGATTGGCAGATGAGCGGCAAGCCCTTGCTGCTCTACCTAGACAACGCGGCCGAGTTCAAGAGCGAGGCCCTGCGCCGGGGTTGCGAGCAGCATGGCATCCGGCTGGACTATCGCCCGCTGGGACAGCCGCACTATGGCGGCATCGTGGAACGGATCATCGGCACGGCGATGCAGATGATTCACGACGAACTGCCGGGAACGACCTTCTCCAACCCTGACCAGCGCGGCGACTACGATTCCGAAAACAAGGCCGCCCTGACGCTGCGCGAGCTAGAGCGCTGGCTCACATTGGCGGTCGGCACCTACCACGGTTCGGTGCACAACGGCCTGCTCCAACCGCCGGCCGCGCGCTGGGCCGAGGCCGTGGCGCGTGTCGGCGTACCGGCCGTCGTCACACGCGCTACTTCGTTCCTGGTCGATTTTCTGCCGATCCTCCGGCGCACGCTGACCCGCACCGGCTTTGTCATCGACCACATCCACTACTACGCCGATGCGCTCAAGCCGTGGATTGCGCGGCGTGAACGCTGGCCGTCCTTTCTGATCCGGCGCGATCCGCGCGACATCAGCCGTATCTGGGTCCTGGAACCGGAGGGACAGCATTACCTGGAAATTCCCTACCGTACCTTGTCGCATCCGGCTGTCACCCTCTGGGAACAACGGCAGGCGCTGGCGAAACTGCGGCAGCAAGGGCGCGAACAGGTGGATGAGTCGGCGCTGTTCCGCATGATCGGCCAGATGCGTGAGATTGTGACCAGCGCGCAGAAGGCCACACGCAAGGCGCGGCGTGACGCGGATCGCCGCCAGCACCTCAAGACATCAGCTCGGCCGGACAAGCCCGTTCCGCCGGATACGGATATTGCCGACCCGCAGGCAGACAACTTGCCACCCGCCAAACCGTTCGACCAGATTGAGGAGTGGTAGCCGTGGACGAATATCCCATCATCGACCTGTCCCACCTGCTGCCGGCGGCCCAGGGCTTGGCCCGTCTTCCGGCGGACGAGCGCATCCAGCGCCTTCGCGCCGACCGCTGGATCGGCTATCCGCGCGCAGTCGAGGCGCTGAACCGGCTGGAAGCCCTTTATGCGTGGCCAAACAAGCAACGCATGCCCAACCTGCTGCTGGTTGGCCCGACCAACAATGGCAAGTCGATGATCGTCGAGAAGTTCCGCCGCACCCACCCGGCCAGCTCCGACGCCGACCAGGAGCACATCCCGGTGTTGGTCGTGCAGATGCCGTCCGAGCCGTCCGTGATCCGCTTCTACGTCGCGCTGCTCGCCGCGATGGGCGCGCCGCTGCGCCCACGCCCACGGTTGCCGGAAATGGAGCAACTGGCTCTGGCACTGCTGCGCAAGGTCGGCGTGCGCATGCTGGTGATCGACGAGCTGCACAACGTGCTGGCCGGCAACAGCGTCAACCGCCGGGAATTCCTCAACCTGCTGCGCTTCCTCGGCAACGAACTGCGCATCCCGTTGGTTGGGGTAGGCACGCGCGACGCCTACCTAGCCATCCGCTCCGATGACCAGTTGGAAAATCGCTTCGAGCCGATGATGCTGCCGGTATGGGAGGCCAACGACGATTGCTGCTCACTGCTGGCCAGCTTCGCCGCTTCGCTCCCGCTGCGCCGGCCTTCCCCAATTGCCACGCTGGACATGGCTCGCTACCTGCTCACACGCAGCGAGGGCACCATAGGGGAACTGGCGCACTTGCTGATGGCGGCGGCCATCGTCGCCGTGGAGAGCGGCGAGGAAGCGATCAACCATCGCACGCTCAGCATGGCCGATTACACCGGTCCCAGCGAGCGGCGGCGGCAATTCGAGCGGGAACTGATGTGAAGCCAGCGCCACGCTGGCCACTGCATCCGGCTCCCAGGGAAGGCGAAGCCTTGTCTTCGTGGCTCAACCGCGTGGCCCTTTGCTATCACATGGAGGTGTCCGAGCTGCTGGAGCACGATCTTGGTCACGGTCAGGTTGATGACCTGGACACCGCGCCACCACTGGCGCTGCTGGAGATGCTCTCCCTGCGGAGCGGCATCGAGCCGGATCGGCTGCGTTGCATGAGTTTCGCCGGCTGGGTGCCTTGGCTACTGGACAGTCTTGATGATCAGATTCCAGATGCATTGGAAACCTATGCGTTCCAGCTCTCGGTGCTGCTGCCGAAACTCCGCCGTAGGACGCGATCCATCACGAGCTGGCGTGCCTGGCTGCCCAGCCAGCCGATACATCGCGCCTGTCCGCTCTGTCTGAACGACCCGGCAAACCAAGCCGTACTGCTTGCATGGAAGCTGCCCTTGATGCTGAGCTGCCCGCTGCATGGCTGCTGGCTGGAATCCTATTGGGGCGTGCCTGGGCGGTTTCTCGGCTGGGAGAACGCCGACACTGCGCCGCGCACCGCCAGCGACCCGATTGCAGTGATGGACCGGCGTACCTGGCAGGCACTGACGACCGGCCATGTGGAGCTGCCGCGCCGACGCATCCACGCTGGATTGTGGTTTCGGCTGCTACGCACGCTGCTCGATGAGCTGAACACCCCGCTTTCGGCGTGCGGAACCTACGCGGGGTATCTCCGCCAAGTCTGGCAAGGCTGCGGGCATCCGCTGCGTGCTGGGCAAAGTCTGTGGCGACCGTATGAAACCCTGAACCCGGCAGTACGGTTGCAGATGCTGGAGGCAGCGGCAGCGGCAATCAGCTTGATTGAGGTGAGGGATATAAGCCCGCCAGGCGAGCATGCAAAGCTGTTCTGGTCCGAGCCCCAAACCGGGTTCACCAGTGGTCTGCCGGCGAAAGCGCCGAAGCCCGAACCCGTCAATCACTGGCAACGGGCGGTCCAAGCTATCAGTGAGGCGATCATTGAAGCGCGGCACAACCCCGAGACGGCGCGCTCGCTGTTCGCCTTGGCTTCCTATGGTCGGCGCGACCCAGCTTCCCTGGAACAGTTGCGAGCCACCTTTGCAAAGGAAGGCATCCCCCCGGAATTTCTGTCACATTACGAGCCTGATGGACCCTTTGCATGTCTTAGACAGAATGACGGGTTAAGTGACAAATTTTGACGGCCAGAATTTTCCGGCTCACACTGTCACATAATCGAACGTATACGTGACGGGTGAAAAGGTGCTGATCGGCTACATGCGGGTATCGAAGGCGGACGGATCCCAGTCCACCAATTTGCAACGCGATGCGCTCATCGCCGCTGGTGTGAGCCTTGCGCACCTTTACGAGGATCTGGCCTCGGGCAGGCGCGATGATCGCCCAGGGTTGGCTGCTTGCCTGAAGGCGCTTCGTGAAGGGGACACGCTGATCGTGTGGAAGCTCGATCGGCTTGGCCGTGATCTGCGCCACCTGATCAACACCGTGCACGACCTAACTGCGCGTAGCGTGGGCCTGAAGGTCCTGACCGGTCACGGTGCGGCGGTCGACACGACGACTGCCGCCGGCAAGCTTGTGTTCGGTATTTTTGCCGCGCTGGCCGAGTTCGAGCGTGAGTTGATTTCCGAGCGAACAGTCGCTGGACTTATCTCGGCGCGCGCTCGCGGCAGGAAAGGGGGGCGCCCCTTCAAGATGACCGCCGCCAAGCTACGCCTGGCGATGGCCAGCATGGGGCAACCGGAAACCAAGGTGGGCGATCTCTGCGAAGAACTCGGGATTACCCGGCAGACGCTCTACCGGCACGTGTCGCCCAAGGGCGAACTGCGGCCAGACGGCGTAAAGCTGCTCTCCCTCGGTTCAGCCGCATAAATGGAGGCGACCTGGAACGGGGCGCTGTTCAGTGCGGCAACGATCCGATTACCGGTGTCGACCCAGAGCAGCCGTAGAGCTTTTGGGAAAGCTGTCGTTCAACGTCGATAATCAGCGGCCGCCGAAGGCGGTCCGCTGCATTTAAAGTTCGGCGGGGCTCGAAAAGTTCGCTTGTCGGCCATATCCCAGGTCATCCGCGATCCTGTTCGAGCATGGCCCTCCGGCCCTAGGCGTGTGCCTACCGAGGAGGGGCGGGCATCGCCGATGAGTGATGGTCCACGATTATCCAGTTCTCGCCCTCTTTCACGAATGTGAAGCTGTAACGCGCTGGCAGCGTCTTGGCTTCGCCGTCCTTGTTATACGAGAACGTGTAGTAGCCGGTGTTGACAGCGGTGCCGCCATAAACGCGGATCAATTGCTCGCCGAATGTGACCTTGAGACCGGGCAAGACCTTGAATGCCGTGACGAAGTAGTCGCGCAACGCCGCTCGATCCGCTCGCACGGTAGGAGAGATAGTTCCCCAGAGAACTCCATCAGTGGCATAGAGAGGAACAACTTTGTCAGGATCGTTTTGTCCAAAAGTCTGGGCCCATTTCATGGTCGCGGCGGCAACGTCCTCCTTCGGCCCGGCCGGGGCAACGGATGCAGTCAGAAACAGGCTGCCGGCGAGTACGAACACTAGTACCGAGGTCAATCGCTGAAATTTCATGCTTCTTCCTCCTTGTCGATAAAAAAACTTTACAACGTCCAGTCGTGCCGACACGGGCCTAAACTGGCTGAGCATCGCGGCGACTGTACGGCAACGGTCAATCCTACACAACTTGCTCTCTGCCCATTCACCACATGGCTGAACAGCCGCACGACGGCTGCGTGTTCATCGGTAGCGTCAACCTTGACCGTGGCCCCTCGTGCGCCGAACTTTGTTTTAGGGCGACTGCCCTGCTGCGTAACATCGTTGCTGCTCCATAACATCAAACATCGACCCACGGCGTAACGCGCTTGCTGCTTGGATGCCCGAGGCATAGACTGTACAAAAAAACAGTCATAACAAGCCATGAAAACCGCCACTGCGCCGTTACCACCGCTGCGTTCGGTCAAGGTTCTGGACCAGTTGCGTGAGCGCATACGCTACTTGCATTACCGGTAGTTGTCAACAAAGATGTCGCGTCAAGTCATGCGGCTTTTTTTAATTGCTCTGGCGGTTTCCGTTCCGGATTCAGCCAGACTTCATCATTCAATTCCCAGTCCCGAGTAGCCCCACTCCAGCGCTCCGGATGGCGTTGCTTCGCAGCCTCGTAGATCTGCTTGCGGTGGTTCAGGATCGCCGCGTCCCTGCCGTCATGGCGCTGCGCAGGCGTCACAAATTTCAGGCCGCTGTGCTTGTGCTGATGGTTGTACCACTGCACAAATGACAGCGTCCATTGCCGCGCCTTTTCGATACTTTCAAACGGCTTGCTCGGATAGTTCGGCCGGTATTTGCAGGTCCGGAACAGTGACTCGGCGTAGGCATTGTCGTTACTCACACGAGGCCTGCTGAACGACGGCATGATCCCCAGCTTTTCTAACGTCGCCAACATTGTGGAGCCTTTCATCGAACTGCCATTGTCCGAGTGGAGCACCACCTCACGCCCGGCCAGTCCCTCGGCCAAGCTGGCTTTGTGCATCAGCAGCGATGCCATTTCCGCCGACTCAGCGACATTCACTTCGTGCCCGACGATCTTGCGGCTGTAGACGTCAAGCACCATGTACCAGTAAAAATACAAGCCCCGCACTCCGGTCGGCAACCACGTAATGTCCCACGCCCACAAGCGGTTCGGCTCGGTTGCGCAGTGGCTCGTGACGACCCTTGTGCTTGGCTTCTTTGCGCGGCCGCGGTGATGCTGCTGCTTCTCGTCTTTCAAGATCCGGTAGACAGTCGATTCTGATGCCAAGTACTCGCCTCGATCAGCCAAGGTCGGCACGATCTGACTAGGCGGACTGCTGGCAAATTCAGGGCTGTTGGCAACCTCCAGAATTCGCTGGCGCTCGTCTTCGCTCAGCTTGTTGGCCGGCGCCACGCGGCGGCTGCCTTTTCGTCCGTCAACCTGGCCCTTATCGCCGTCACCGTCGCGCATCCAGCGCTGATAGGTGCGAAGGCTGATCTCCAAGGCGCTACAGGCCTGTGCACGCCGACACCCGCCGTCGACGGCTTCTTCAACCAATGCAATCACCTGCTGGCGATCTGGAGTGCCGATCAATCGTCCTCGGGCTCCCCCCAGATCGCCTGGGCTTTTTTTCTGAGAATGATCAGCGCCGCTGCTTCTGCCAGTGCCTTCTCTTTGCGCTGCAAATCCTTCTTCAACTGCTTGATTTCTTTGCGGTCACTTTTGCTTTGCTCGCGCAGCTCGCGGTTGCGCTCGGCCGGCGCTTCATTGGCCTGCTGGCAGGCCTCGCGCCATTCGGCAACCTGCTCGACGAACAAGCCTTTGCCACGACAGTATTGAGCCAGTTCCGCCTCGTTCATGTGTGCCGTTTCCAGCACCACGCCAAACTTGTCGGCCGACGACCACACGACCGCATTCTTTCCATTTCCCGGCACCGGCACTCCCTGAGACTGTAGATTTCGTCGCCAAGTATAAAGTGTCTGTTCCGAGATGCCGCTCTCCTTCGCCAGGGCCGATACCGGCCTGTTCTCCGGTGGCATCATTTGCCGAAGAATGGCTTCCTTGCGTTCTGCTGGGTACTGATTCACTGCGCGTCTTTGCTCCGCCCCCGGATGGATTAAAGTGATTCAAGTGACGCGACATCTATCCTGACAGAGGGGGTTACAGCTTACGAACCGAACAGGCTTATGTCCACTGGGTTCGTGCCTTCATCCGTTTCCACGGTGTGCGTCACCCGGCAACCTTGGGCAGCAGCGAAGTCGAGGCATTTCTGTCCTGGCTGGCGAACGAGCGCAAGGTTTCGGTCTCCACGCATCGTCAGGCATTGGCGGCCTTGCTGTTCTTCTACGGCAAGGTGCTGTGCACGGATCTGCCCTGGCTTCAGGAGATCGGAAGACCTCGGCCGTCGCGGCGCTTGCCGGTGGTGCTGACCCCGGATGAAGTGGTTCGCATCCTCGGTTTTCTGGAAGGCGAGCATCGTTTGTTCGCCCAGCTTCTGTATGGAACGGGCATGCGGATCAGTGAGGGTTTGCAACTGCGGGTCAAGGATCTGGATTTCGATCACGGCACGATCATCGTGCGGGAGGGCAAGGGCTCCAAGGATCGGGCCTTGATGTTACCCGAGAGCTTGGCACCCAGCCTGCGCGAGCAGCTGTCGCGTGCACGGGCATGGTGGCTGAAGGACCAGGCCGAGGGCCGCAGCGGCGTTGCGCTTCCCGACGCCCTTGAGCGGAAGTATCCGCGCGCCGGGCATTCCTGGCCGTGGTTCTGGGTTTTTGCGCAGCACACGCATTCGACCGATCCACGGAGCGGTGTCGTGCGTCGCCATCACATGTATGACCAGACCTTTCAGCGCGCCTTCAAACGTGCCGTAGAACAAGCAGGCATCACGAAGCCCGCCACACCGCACACCCTCCGCCACTCGTTCGCGACGGCCTTGCTCCGCAGCGGTTACGACATTCGAACCGTGCAGGATCTGCTCGGCCATTCCGACGTCTCTACGACGATGATTTACACGCATGTGCTGAAAGTTGGCGGTGCCGGAGTGCGCTCACCGCTTGATGCGCTGCCGCCCCTCACTAGTGAGAGGTAGGGCAGCGCAAGTCAATCCTGGCGGATTCACTACCCCTGCGCGAAGGCCATCGGTGCCGCATCGAACGGCCGGTTGCGGAAAGTCCTCCCTGCGTCCGCTGATGGCCGGCAGCAGCCCGTCGTTGCCTGATGGATCCAACCCCTCCGCTGCTATAGTGCAGTCGGCTTCTGACGTTCAGTGCAGCCGTCTTCTGAAAACGACAGCCAGCGTGCTCGAAACAGCAATGACGAGGGCCAATTTAGCGGCTAAAAACTTCGGCTTCATGGTGCTTTTCTCCTATGGCGTTAGTAATCGAAGGAACGGTACGGCTTGGAAAACGTCATGTCCTTCGTGACCACGACGTTGAAGCGATACCCCGGCCGAATTTCCAGCGTCGGCGAAATGCTCAGGTTCTTGGCGATGAGTTGCGCCGTAACCTGGCCGAGCTGCTGGCCGAGGGCTTCGCTTAGGGCACTGCTGGCGCTCGGTGCGCCATAGGTGTTTGTGGCCTGGTTCTGGCGTTGGCTGTAGGTGATGCCTGCTGTCACGCCGGACATGAGGAAGGCCGAGCCGAACAGGCGCACATAGTGGTTGTTCACCTGGTCGTGGAAGCCCGCGTATCCCGCGCTGTCCGCGCCTGGCATCGCGCCAATGTCCATCGCCTTGCCATCGGGGAACACGATGCGTTGCCACGCAACCAGCACGCGCGCTTGGCCGTAGGCCACGTCGCTCGAATACGAGCCGACGAGGCGCGATCCCTGCGGGATCAACAGGTGCTTGCCGGTCGGTGTGTCGTACACGTCCTGCGCGACCTGGGCCATGATTTGGCCCGGCAGATCGGAGTTGATGCCCGAAATGAGCGTGGCCGGCACGACGAAGCCCGCGCGCAGCTCGAACGGTGTGCGCGGCGCTTCCGGCTGCGAATCCAGCTTCCAGCGGTCGCCCTGCCCACCTTGGCCGAACTGCGCCATGCTGTTGCGCCCGCCGCCGCTGGTCGAGGTTTGCAGGAGCTGCGGCGCACCGCCCGCGCCCATGCCGCCGGCGGCCGGAGCCGCGCCGCCACCACCGACGCCCATGCCGCGAATCTGCGCCAGGCGTGCTTGATAGGCGGCGGTCGGATCGTTGCTGCGCTGCGCGTCGATTTGCTGCTGCACCGCTGCGATGCGGTTCAGCATTTCATCGCGCGTCTGCGGCGTGCCGGTGTAGGTGCTCGGGCCACCCGGCGCGGAGCCGTTGCTACGCGGGGCATCCACGCGCACGGTGGTCTTGGCCTTCACGGCTTCGCCGAACATCTGCATCTTCGCCATGCGGATGCGCTGGGCCTCGTCGTCGTTCACCGGCTGGCCCGGGTTGCCGGGGTTGGCCGGCGGGGCCGGCGGCGCGTCCGGGTTGGACGGCCGCGCGATCTCCAGCGGAGCCGACGCCGGGCCGGTCGGCATGTCGGGCACCTTGAGCGGGCTTGCCGGCTCGATCAAGCCGCCGGTCTTGTCGCCTGCGATCTCCTTGGCGAACATCGACGTGTTGCCGGCCTTCTCCTTGGGGCCGTCCGCCGGCGCGTTCTGCTTGGCCGCGCGATCCGCCGCGACCAGGGCCATGACCAGCACGAACGACAGCAGGACGCCGCCGAGGATGTACATGGGCATGTTGTTGACGCGACGGACGCCCGCCTTCTTGGACACTTCGCCAGGCGAAGCGTCAGGTGCCATCTGATCGGCGTTTTCTGTCATGGCGTCACTCCTTGCGCACCCAGTACCCGGCCGGCGCGAACGTGCCGTTTTGCGCCAGGTAAGGGCGGGTGATGGATTGATTGCCGACCATCAAGGTCAGGCGGTACAGGTTCGAGTCGCCAGCCTGGTCGAGCACGTAGCGCAACGGCAGGCCGCCCGACGCGGCCGTGGTGGCCGGTGCGCTCGCCTGCGATGCCGCCGAGGCCGGGGCCTGCGTGGAAGCGCCGGCCGGGGCGTACTCCAGGAGGGCATAGCCCTTGTCGCGCAGCGACTTGACGAGCGCCTGGCCGAACGGATCGGGCGTCGGCTGTTGCAGCTCCAGGCGCGTGCGCGCCGGCGCGTACAGCGTGGCGAGCTGCTGCACCGCGTCGGTGGCGAGCTTCTGCTGATCGAGCGCGGCCGACTGGACGAAGTTGCCGTACTGGCTGGTGGTTGCGCAGCCGCCGAGGCCCAGGGCGAGGGCGAGCAGCGCGAGAGAGACGATCTTGCGCATGGTCACTTCCTCCGGCTGATGGTCACGCGGTCTTGGCTACTGCCAACACCGGCAATCAGGATCGCGCGGTCAAACACCGTGTCCACGATGTAGCGATTGCCCTGCACGCGGTAATTGACCAGCACCGTTTCGTCGTCGGTGAACAAGCCGCCCTCTTTGCGCACGACCAGGAGCGTCGGCGCTTCGGTCTGCTGCATCGTGCCGGGCATTTCGATGATGGTCTTGCGGCCATCGTTGTAGACGCGCACAGGCTTCCAGCTCGCCGACCCGGACAGCTCATAGTCGAACGAGAGATCGCCCAGGTACTCGCCCGTCGCCGGCAGGGTGTTGTCGGTGCGTTCCTGCTTCTCGCGGCGCTGGATCGCGTCCCACTTGGCTTGCGCTTCCTCGGGGTACGTGAACGAGACTTGCGGCATGTACTCGGTGCGATGCGAGCGCAGGCGGAAGTGGTAGCTGCGGCGGTTCGTGGTCACAACCAGGCTGGTTTCGAGGCCCACGTCCATCGGCTTGATGATGAGGTGCTGAACCTCGGTCGCGCCGCTGCCGGTGATGGCCGGTTCCACCGTCCACCTGGCCGTGTCGCCCAGGTTGATCGAGTTCACTTGTTCGCCGGGCTGCAAGGCCACGTCGCACACCTGGAGCACCGCGCAAACGATGCTCGGCTGCTGCGCGCCGTACACGAACTTGATGGCACCGCCCGAGCCGGCCACCGGCTTGATGCCCGTCGCCGACCCCGCTTCCCACCGTTTGGCGATGGCGAGCGCCGCGCGCTCTTGAGCGGTCAGCGTCGGGTTGGTCTTGTTGAAATACTTGTCGGCAATGTCGTCGCCAGGGGCGGCCAGAGCCAGGGAGGGCACCGCCACAGCAGCGCCCACGATCAAAGCGGAGAGGGTTTTCTTCATGGTGGATGACCTCGAATTCATTGGATGCGGGACCAGGAGTAATCACGCACGTAGATGCTCAACGGGTTGTTCCGCAGTTGCTCATCGGTGGTGTTGGGCGTGACCTCGGCGATGTAGGTAGTCACGAGCGCGCGCCAGGTGACGGGCTGACCTTTCAGCGTGCCTTGGCGGTCGCGCGTGGTTTCCACCCACTCGACTTGCCAGGTGTCGGGCGTTTGCGGGATGACGGTCTTGATCTCGACGCTGACCATTTCCTTCTCGGCGCGCTTGAACGGGCTGGAATCGGGCGTGCCGTTCAACCACTCGTTCATCTTTGGCGTCGCCGGATCGTTGGGGGCGAGCATCGAGTACGCCTTGAACACGCACTTGCGCTGCAAGGCCACGTCAGGCGACACCATGCGCGCGCAGCTCATCCAGTCCGCAACGGCGGCGTGGATGACACGCGGATCGGCCTTCCCTGCGGCCTGCACCGGGCCGGCGGCCACCGTCTGGCCCAGCTTGTCCACCTCGACCACGTAGGGGATGAACTTCGACTGGCTGCCGATGTGGATCACGCCACCCACGCCGGCCAGCGCGATCAACAGCGACAGGATGCCGATCACCTGCCAGGTTTGGCGCTGCGAGACGACGCCGCCCACGTGATCGTTCCAGGTGCGGCGCGCGGCCAGGTAGGGGTTCTCGGCCTCGCCCGCACGGCGGCCGCCGGCGAGCGGTTCCTTCGAGCGGCGCGGATCGCGCGGCTCGGCGGAGTTGGCGGGCTTCTTGAAGATCAAGCCCTTGAGGGTGTCGGCGATGCTCATGCGGCCTCCAGGTAGTCGTTGAGATTCAGCCCACGGCCGGCCAGCCACTCATGCACCCATTCGTGGCCGAACTTGGCTTCGAGGCTCTTGATGGTGGCGACCGATTCCTTGTCGGACGCACCGACGAAGGCCAGGGCCATCGGCCCCAGGGCAAGGTCATAGAGACGGCGGCCGTTCTCCGAGACGTAGTAGTACTGACGCTTCGGAATGGCAGTCGCCAGGATTTCGATCTGACGCGCGTTGAGGCCCATACGGCGATAGAGCGCCGATGTGTCCTCATCCCTGGCGTAGACGTTAGGCAGGAAAATCTTGGTCGCGGTCGATTCCACGATCACGTCCAAGATGCCCGAGTTGGCCGCGTCGGAGAGGCTTTGCGTCGCCATCAGCACAAGGCAGTTGGCCTTGCGCAGCACCTTGAGCCATTCCCTGATCTTGGCGCGGAACGCGGGGTGGCCCAGCATCAACCAGGCTTCGTCCAGGATGATGACGGAGGGCTGGCCTTTCAGTGCGCGCTCGATGCGGCGGAACAGGTAGAGCAGCACCGGCAGCGCGAACTTCTCGCCCAGGTTCATCAGCTCTTCGATCTCGAACACCGTGAAGTCGGACAGCGACAGGCCGTCCTCTTCGGCGTCGAGCAGGTGGCCCATCGAGCCGTCCACCGTGTACTGCTTGATGGCCTCGCGGATCGCCTCGTCCTGAATCGTCACCGAGAACTCGGAGAGCGTGCGCGCGCCGCTGGCGTGCATGCTCATGATCGCGTTGCCGATCTCGTTGCGCTGCGCCGGCGTGGTGTTGACGCCGTTCAACGCCAGGATGGTGTCGATCCACTCCATCGCCCAGGCCCTATCCCCCTTCGTTTCGAGGAACTGGAGCGGGCAGAACGCCAGGCGGTCATCGTCGGCGGCCACCGTGAAATGCAGGCCGCTCTTGCCCTTCGTGGCCGCGCGGATGCCGGCCGCGAGTGGGTACATCGACATGCCCTTGTCGAAGGCGTAGATCGACATGCCGGCGTAGCGACGGAGCTGCGCGGCGATGATGCCCAGGTGCGTCGATTTGCCTGCGCCGGTCGGGCCGAACATGAAGGTGTGGCCCAGGTCGCGCACGTGCAGGTTCAGGCGGAACGGCGTAGCGCCCACCGTCACGCAGTGCATGAGCGCCGGCGACAGCGGCGGGTACATCGGGCACGGAGCCGTGGCGCTGCCCGTCCAGATCGAGCTTGTCGGCAGCAGGTCGGCCAGGTTCATCGTGTTGATGAGCGGCCGGCGCACGTTCTCGACGCCGTGGCCGGGCAAGCTGCCCAGGTACGCATCGAGCGTGTTGATCGTCTCGATACGGGCCGCGAAGGCCAGGCGGTTGACGGCCTTCTCGACCAGGAGCGCGGAGGCCGCCAGGCGCTCCCGATCCTCGTCCATCAGCACGACTACGCTGGTGTAGTAGCCGGCCGCCACCAAGCCGCTGTTGACCTCGGCGATGGCCGCCTCGGCGTCGCCGACCATCGCGGCCGCGTCCTGGTTGATCGAGCCGGTATTCGTGTTGAACACCTGATCGAAGAAGCCGCGAATCTTCTGCTTCCACTTCTTGCGGAACTTGTCCAGGTGCTTCAAGGACTCGTGCTGATCCATGAAGATGAAGCGGCTCGACCAGCGGTATTCGCTGGGCAGCTCGGCCAGGGCCGAGAGCACCCCAGGCGTTGACTCCAAGGGGAAGCCTTCGATGGCGACCACCTGGATGAACTTGCGCCCGATCTTGGGCACGACGCCGCCCCACAGCTCTTGCCCGCCGATTACCGCATCGAGGTACATCGGATTGCTGGGCAGCATGACCGGGTGATGGAGGCCCGTCACGCAGAACTGCAACCAGCTCAGGAAGTCATCGTGCGTGACTTCCCTGCCCTCTTCCGACACGACTTTTTGGCCGCGCAGGCGCGTCATCTTGACCGCCGAGGACAGGCGCGATTCCAGGCTGGTGATCTCGCGCTTGAACTGCGCAATCAGGCCCGTAGTGCGCGCCGTATGGTCGGGAGCCACCGCATCGTCATCGAACATGAGTTCGACAAACTTGCGCTGGGCCAGCACTGGCGGGAACCACGTGACGGTCAGGACAAAGTAGCCCTCGAACATCGCGCCCAGGCCCTCGAACAAGCGCCGGCGTTCCTCGTCAATGGCGAAGGAAACGGAGTCGGGGAACGATGACACGCCCCGCTCCGAGTAGTTCGGCGCAGGCCGACGCACAGCATCGACATGCACCATCCAGCCGTTCCCCAGGCCCGCCAGGGCCTGGTTGATGCGGAACGACACCATTTCCCGCTGTTCCTCGGTGCTGCTGGCGTTGTCATCACCCTTGTACAGCCAGGCGGCCATAAAGGAGCCGTTCTTGCCCACGATCACGCCGTCATCGACCACGGCGGCGTAATTGAGCAGATCGGCCAGGCCGGCATCCTTGGCGCGATGCTTCTTGAGCTTCAGCTCGGCATCGACAGCCCGGATGCGGGCAAAGAGGATGAGCAACAGAACCGCACCGAGCACAGCAATGGCAATTGCGATTGCTTCGATCATTTGTATTGCTTCCCTTGACTCGGCGTGTTGTCACGGAAGGGCGTGCTGCGAGCCGGGTAGTACGGCTTGTACCGGCGGTGCCGCAGGTACACGTGTCGCAGCTTCGGATCGGCCTTCGCCATGAGGCGCAGCGCGAAGAGCGCGCCGAACCACAAGGCGATGCCGAACACCGTTGCCCTCACTTCTTGGGCGCTGAAAATCAGCGCGCCGGCCAGCAGGCCCGAGAACATCACCAGCTCACGATCCCCGCCCATGAACAGGTTTTCTCGGTTGCCGGCCCTACGGATGGGGATCGCGCGCAGAGCCATGACTTACCCCGCGATGTGGCCGCGCTCGGCCCAGCGCATGACGGCTTCGCCGGGGAAGCCGGCCACGTCCAGCGCGGCGACCTTGACCTGGTGCAGCGCGCCATCGGTCAGGGCGGCGATTTCCGCGCCACGGCCGAAGAACGTGCTCATCATGTTCTGCGCGCCGACCAGCAGGGCCATGACCAGGACGATGAAGATCAACGTGCGGAAGAAGCCGTTGAGTTCGCCGCCGAAGATCAGGATGCCGCCGGCGACCACGATGCCGATGATCGACAGCGCGAAGGCCACCGGGCCGGTGACGGAGTTGCGGAGGTTGGTCAGCCAGCTCTCATACGGCAGAGAGCCGCCGGTGCCCTCGGAGGCGAATGCGTGCTGGGGGGCCAGCAGGAAGAACGCCAGGAGGGCGAAGAGGCCCATGTAGAACAGGGCGTTGCGGTTGAGGCGGAATGCCGGGAAGGTTGCTTGCATTGGTCGTAACTCCTAGTCAGAGGGTTTTGGTGATGTACTGGCCGTTGGCGAACCCGGAAACCTCCAAGATTTCCTGGATGCGCCGCGAGCCTTCGACGCGGGCGATATGAACAACCACGTGAACCGCCTCGCCGATAAGCGGTTCAATGGGTTTCGGGGAATCGGGGTGCATGCTGATGAGCATGGCGAGCCGATCCAATCCAGCTTTGGCGTTGTTTGCGTGCAGGGTTGCAGCACCTCCTTCGTGCCCGGTGTTCCAGGCCATCAACAGATCAAGGGCTTCGGGGCCGCGCACCTCGCCGACCAGGATTCGGTCGGGGCGCATGCGGAGGGTGGTTTTCAGCAGCGCCGTCATGTTCACGTCGATGCTGGTGTGGTACTGGACGTAGTTCTCGGCGGCGCACTGGATTTCGCCGGTGTCCTCGATGATGAAAACCCGCTCGGTCGGGTCTTGAATCACCATCTCGTTGATGATCGCGTTCACCAGCGTGGTCTTGCCCGAGCCGGTGCCGCCGATCACAAGGATGTTCCGGTGCGCGCGCACCGCTGCAATCAATGCCTCGCGCTGCGGCGCGGTCATGATTCCGCGTTCGACGTACTGATCGAGCGTGAAGATGGCGACGGCCTTCTTCCGAATGGCGAAGGTGGGTGCGGGCACAACCGGCGGGAGCTGGCCGGCGAAGCGACTGCCATCAAGGGGCAGCTCGCCTTCCAGGATCGGCTTGGAGCGCGTGACTTCCTTGCCGTGGTAGCCCGCGATGGTTTCGATGATGGCTTGCGCCTGCGCGACGCGCAGCGTGCCGATGCACTTCATCGGCTCGCCCAGGCGTTCGAGCCAGAGCTTGCCGTCCGCGTTGAGCATGATTTCAACGGTCTTGGGATCGTTGAGGGCGGCCAGCAGCTCCGGCCCCATGTCGCGTTCGAGCTTCTTCTTCGCCCGTTCCTTGATGCTGTTGTGTTCTGGTTTCTGGTCGGTCATTCCGTATGCCCTGTATGCCGTTGCGTTTCGCGCATTCTACACAGGTTCATACGATATACCGAACTAATTTCGACCGCAACACCGAAGCGCACAAGGGTGACTTCGGCCGCGACGTTGCATCGCGGATTGCAGGGGCGAAAGAGGCGACAACGCGGCGCATGCTCCGTGCGCCCTCGCGCCGAACCCGTGGCGTTTGCGTTATGGGTTGTCCGGGGGTTGAGCCACCCCGGCGGGCTTTAGCGGCTAAAACTTGGCTGGCTCTTGTGGCTCAGTTCCGCGCCGCTTCCCTTCCCTTCTCACATCCTGGCGTCAACTCCCTCTAAGTTTCTTCCTTGTCGCTTCGCCCCACTTCTTGACGATGAACGCCTGGTGTTCTGGCAGCACGGCCGCCACGCGCTCGAAGCCTGGCGGCAGGCTTCGGGGTGCCTTGCCGCCGGCCAGGGTGTCAAGGGCTTCTTTGTCCAGGTCGGTCGATTCAAGCAGGAGCGGCAGGGGAGTTTCAAGGGCCTGCGCAATGTCCTCCATCACCTTTAGGGAGGGGTTGGCTTTGCCAGTAGTGAGATCGGACAGGAAGGAGATCGAAACCCCCGACCTGTCCGATAGCTCCTTTTTCGTCATGTGCCGCTCATCGAGCAGCCGGAGCACGTTCGTGAAGAAGATGTAGTTGTACAAGGCCCGTATGCCTTCTCGGTGCGGGCGGCAGAAAATTTTAGCCGCTAAAGTTCTTGACCACGGACGCAGGTTTAGCTAAACTGACGACTCCATTAGCGAAAGGAGCATGACGAATGAGCCACAACCTGTTCCAGTTTATCGGTAATCTTACCCGCGATACCGACGTTCGCCATAGCGAAAACAGCGCCCGCGCCGTTTTCGACCTGGCTGTCAATCGCGTGTGGCGCAACGCAGCCGGTGCGAAGCAGGAGCAGACGGACTTCTTCCGCATCAAGTCGTTCGGCGGCCTGGCCGAGAACGCGGGCAAGTACCTGGGCAAAGGCTCCAAGGTGTTCGTCCAGGGCCGCATCGAGCCGACGAAGTACGAGAAGGACGGCAAGACCGAATACGGCTTCGATTTCATCGCCGAGGAAATCGAATACCTGGACACCAAAGCGCCAGGCGGCGGCCAGTAAGGCCAGGCCCGGCCACGGCCGGGCAGTATGCTAGGAGGGAGATTAGATGCAGAACGAGTTCAACGAGCAGGAATACAGGCGCAAGCTCATCGAGGGCGGGCTTAGCGAAGCCGACGCCACCGACCTTGCCGCCCGTACCGCCGCCGCTCGCAGGGACTCGGGCAGCGCCGGCGGGGCCTTCCGCCCCGCCGGTTCCCTCTTCGAGCTGCCGGCCACGGCCGGCGACAACGAGGCGGCTTTGCCGCCGAAGCTACCGACGCCGGCAAGTGCCGCCGTCGAGCGATCCGAGCGCATGGCGCAGGAATCGGCCGAGCTTGCGCGCACGATGGGCCTGCCGCCCGAACCGCGCACCGCCGTGAACAAGATGGCCGAGCAGATCGGCGCGCTGGCCCAGGACAAACGGAGTAGTGCGATGGCGACCAAGAAGCGAACGGCCGGCGGTGAGCTGGCCGAGAAGGTCAGCGAGGCCAAGCAGACGGCCTTGCTCAAGCACACGAAGCAGCAGATCAAGGACATGCAGCTCTCGCTGTTCGACCTGGCTCCCTGGCCGGATCACATGCGGGCACTGCCCAACGACTTCGGGCGGTCGGCGATCTTCACCGTCCGCAACAAGAAGGTGCCGCGCGCCGCGCTGCAAGGCCAGTCGATCTACCACGTCAACAAAGACGTGGAGATCACCTACACCGGGATCGAGCTGCGCGCCGACGACGACGAGCTGGTATTCGCCCAGGTGCTGGAGTACGCGAAGCGCACCGCGCTCGGAGAGCCGGTTTCCTTCACGTTCTACGAGCTTTGCCAGGACTTGGACTGGTCAATCAACGGTCGGTACTACACAAGGGCCGAGGAATGCCTGACGCGGCTCCAGGCGTCGGCCATGCAGTTCTCATCCCAACGCATCGGCCGGCTCGAATCGGTGTCGCTGATCCGGCGCTTCCGCGTCCTGGATCGCGGCAAGCGCACGTCGCGCTGCCAGGTCGAGATCGACGCCGAAATCGTGGTGCTGTTCGCCGGCGACCACTACACGAAATTCGTGTGGGAGAAGTACCGCAAGCTGTCGCCCACCGCGCGGCGCATGTTCGACTACTTCGCCACCCACAAGGAGCCGTACCCGCTCAAGCTGGAGACGTTCCGGCTGATGTGCGGCTCGGATTCCACCCGGCCGAAGAAGTGGCGCGAGCAGGTAGGCGAAGCGTGCGACGAGCTGCGCGAAAACGGCCTGGTCGAAAGTGCGTGGGTGAACGACGACCTGGTGCATTGCAAGCGGTGATCGCCCCCCTGCCCTCCCCTGGAGCCGCCCGAGATCGAGGCGGCTTTTTTTCTCGAGCATCGCCACTTCCGGCGAGGCAGGGGTCGTCTCAGAAAACGGAAAATAAAGCACGCTAAGGCATAGCCGAACCTGCCAAGCTTGCTCCACCCTGTAGTGACGCGATCAGCGGGCAGGAAACGTTCCCCCTTCGCGCATGGCAGGCGCACACCAACTCAGACAGCACGGCCTCCATGCGCGCCAGGTCAGCCATTTTCTCGCGCACGTCCTTGAGCTTGTGCTCGGCCAGACTGCTGGCTTCCTCGCAATGGGTGCCATCCTCCAGCCGCAGCAGCTCGGCGATCTCATCCAGGCTGAAGCCCAGCCGCTGGGCTGATTTCACGAAGCGCACCCGCGTTACATCCGCCTCGCCATAGCGGCGGATGCTGCCATAGGGCTTGTCAGGCTCCAGCAACAAGCCCTTGCGCTGATAGAAACGGATGGTCTCCACATTGACCCCGGCCGCCTTGGCGAAAACGCCAATGGTCAGGTTCTCCAAATTGTTTTCCATATCGCTTGACTCCGTACATGAGTACGGAAGTAAGGTTACGCTATCCAATTTCAATTCGAAAGGACAAGCGCATGTCTGAACCAAAAACCGGGCGCGGCGCGCTCTTCACTGGAGGGCTTGCCGCCATCCTCGCCTCGGCTTGCTGCCTCGGGCCGTTGGTTCTGATCGCCTTGGGGTTCAGCGGCGCTTGGATCGGCAACTTGGCGGTGTTGGAACCCTATCGCCCCATCTTTATCGGCGTGGCGCTGGTGGCGTTGTTCTTCGCCTGGCGGCGCATCTACCGGCAGGCAGCGGCCTGCAAACCGGGTGAGGTCTGCGCGATTCCCCAAGTGCGAGCTACTTACAAGCTCATTTTCTGGATCGTGGCCGCGCTGGTTCTGGTCGCGCTCGGATTTCCCTACGTCATGCCATTTTTCTACTGATCGGAGTTCACCATGAAGAAACTGTTTGCCTCCCTCGCCCTCGCCGCCGTTGTTGCCCCCGTCTGGGCCGCCACCCAGACCGTCACGCTGTCCGTACCGGGCATGACCTGCTCCGCCTGCCCGATCACTGTCAAGAAGGCGATTTCCAAGGTCGAAGGCGTCAGCAAAGTTGACGTGACTTTCGAGACACGCCAAGCGGTCGTCACCTTCGACGATGCCAAGACCAGCGTGCAGAAGCTGACCAAGGCAACCGCAGACGCGGGCTATCCGTCCAGCGTCAAGCAGTGAGTCACTGAAAACGGCACCGCAGCACAACGGACGTCATTGTCTGGCGCCACAAACGATAAAGGATCTGTTGCATGACCCATCTAAAAATCACCGGCATGACTTGCGACTCGTGCGCGGCGCACGTCAAGGAAGCGCTGGAAAAAGTGCCAGGCGTGCAGTCGGCGCTGGTGTCCTATCCGAAGGGCACAGCGCAACTCGCCATCGTGCCGGGCACATCGCCGGACGCGCTGACTGCCGCCGTGGCCGGACTGGGCTACAAGGCAACGCTAGCCGATGCGCCACTGGCGGACAACCGCGTCGGACTGCTCGACAAGGTGCGGGGATGGATGGCCGCCGCCGAAAAGCACAGTGGCAACGAGCCCCCGGTGCAGGTAGCGGTCATTGGCAGCGGTGGAGCCGCGATGGCGGCGGCGCTGAAAGCCGTCGAGCAAGGCGCGCAGGTCACGCTGATCGAGCGCGGCACCATCGGCGGCACCTGCGTCAATGTCGGCTGTGTGCCGTCCAAGATCATGATCCGCGCCGCCCACATCGCCCATCTGCGCCGGGAAAGCCCGTTCGATGGCGGTATTGCGGCAACTGTGCCTACGATTGACCGCAGTAAGCTGCTGGCCCAGCAGCAGGCCCGCGTCGACGAACTGCGGCACGCCAAGTACGAAGGCATCCTGGGCGGTAATCCGGCCATCACCGTTGTGCACGGTGAGGCGCGCTTCAAGGACGACCAGAGCCTTACCGTCCGTTTGAACGAGGGTGGCGAGCGCGTCGTGATGTTCGACCGCTGCCTGGTCGCCACGGGTGCCAGCCCGGCGGTCCCGCCGATTCCGGGCTTGAAAGAGTCACCCTACTGGACTTCCACCGAGGCCCTGGCGAGCGACACCATTCCCGAACGCCTTGCCGTAATCGGCTCGTCGGTGGTGGCGCTGGAGCTGGCGCAAGCCTTTGCCCGGCTGGGCAGCAAGGTCACGGTCCTGGCGCGCAATACCTTGTTCTTCCGTGAAGACCCGGCCATCGGCGAGGCGGTGACAGCCGCTTTCCGTGCCGAGGGCATCGAGGTGCTGGAGCACACGCAAGCCAGCCAGGTCGCCCATATGGACGGTGAATTCGTGCTGACCACCACGCACGGTGAATTGCGCGCCGACAAACTGCTGGTTGCCACCGGTCGGACACCGAACACGCGCAGCCTCGCGCTGGACGCAGCGGGGGTCACTGTCAATGCGCAAGGTGCCATCGCCATCGACCAAGGCATGCGCACGAGCAACCCGAACATCTACGCGGCCGGCGACTGCACCGACCAGCCGCAGTTCGTCTATGTGGCGGCAGCGGCCGGCACCCGTGCCGCGATCAACATGACCGGCGGCGATGCGGCGCTCGACCTGACCGCAATGCCGGCCGTGGTGTTCACCGATCCGCAAGTGGCGACCGTGGGCTACAGCGAGGCGGAAGCCCACCACGACGGGATCGAGACCGACAGCCGCACCTTGACCTTGGACAACGTGCCGCGTGCGCTCGCCAACTTCGACACACGCGGCTTCATCAAGTTGGTTATCGAGGAAGGCAGCCATCGGCTGATCGGCGTACAGGCGGTCGCGCCGGAAGCGGGTGAACTGATCCAGACGGCGGCTCTGGCCATTCGCAACCGCATGACGGTGCAGGAACTGGCCGACCAGTTGTTCCCCTACCTGACGATGGTCGAGGGGTTGAAGCTCGCGGCGCAGACCTTCAACAAGGATGTGAAGCAGCTTTCCTGCTGCGCCGGGTGAGAAAAAGGAGGTGTTCAATGAACGCCTACACGGTGTCCCGGCTGGCTCTTGATGCCGGGGTGAGCGTGCATATCGTGCGCGACTACCTGCTGCGCGGATTGCTGCGCCCGGTGGCGTGCACACCAGGCGGCTACGGCTTGTTCGATGACGCCGCCTTGCAACGGCTGTGCTTCGTGCGGGCGGCCTTCGAGGCGGGCATCGGCCTCGACGCGCTGGCGCGGCTGTGCCGGGCGCTGGATGCGGCGGACGGCGACGAAGCGGCCGCGCAGCTTGCCCTGCTGCGTCAGTTCGTCGAGCGTCGGCGCGAAGCGTTGGCCGATCTGGAAGTGCAGTTGGCCACCCTGCCGACCGAGCCGGCACAGCACGCGGAGAGTCTGCCATGAACAACCCCGAGCGCTTGCCGTCCGAGACGCACAAACCGATCACCGGCTACCTGTGGGGCGGACTGGCTGTGCTGACTTGCCCCTGCCACCTGCCCATCCTCGCTGTCGTGCTGGCCGGCACAACCGCCGGTGCTTTCCTCGGCGAGCATTGGGTCATCGCGGCGCTCGGTTTGACCGGCCTGTTCCTTCTGTCCCTGTCGCGGGCGTTGCGGGCATTCAGGGAAAGAGAATGAGCGCTTTCCGGCCGGATGGATGGACGACGCCGGAACTGGCCCAAGCGGTCGAGCGCGGGCAGCTTGAACTGCACTACCAGCCCGTCGTCGATCTGCGCAGTGGTGGGATTGTCGGCGCGGAAGCCCTGTTGCGCTGGCGTCATCCGACGCTTGGACTATTGCCACCGGGCCAGTTCCTGCCCGTGGTCGAATCGTCCGGCCTGATGCCTGAAATCGGCGCTTGGGTGCTGGGCGAAGCCTGCCGCCAGATGCGTGACTGGCGAATGCTGGCATGGCGACCGTTCCGGCTGGCCGTCAATGTTTCGGCGAGCCAAGTGGGACCGGACTTCGACGGGTGGGTAAAGGGCGTGCTGGCTGATGCCGAGTTGCCCGCCGAGTATCTCGAAATCGAGCTGACCGAATCGGTCGCGTTTGGTGATCCGGCGATCTTCCCCGCCCTGGACGCCTTGCGGCAGATCGGTGTGCGCTTCGCCGCCGATGACTTCGGGACGGGGTATTCCTGTCTGCAACATCTGAAGTGCTGCCCAATCAGCACGCTCAAGATCGACCAATCGTTTGTCGCCGGGCTCGCCAACGACCGCCGCGACCAAACCATCGTGCACACCGTGATTCAGCTTGCGCACGGGCTGGGCATGGATGTGGTGGCTGAAGGCGTGGAAACATCGGCGAGTCTTGATCTATTGCGACAAGCGGACTGCGACACAGGACAAGGCTTCCTGTTCGCGAAGCCAATGCCGGCGGCGGCATTCGCCGTCTTCGTCAGTCAATGGAGGGGTGCCACCATGAATGCAAGTGACTCGACCACCACCAGTTGCTGCGTGTGCTGCAAGGAAATCCCGCTCGATGCCGCCTTCACCCCGGAAGGCGCGGAATACGTCGAGCACTTCTGCGGGTTGGAGTGTTATCAACGCTTCGAAGCGCGTGCCAAGACAGGGAACGAAACCGATGCCGATCCGAACGCCTGCGACTCGCTACCGTCAGATTGAGGCATACCCTAACTTGGCGTCAGACCATCCGGCGCTAAATCGTCAGAATAGAGTTGCCTTCCGAATTGATTGACATGCGCCGTCAAGGGTCATAGATTTCTTCCTGACACATTTCCCTCAGGAGGATACCTTGCACGGTCAGCGCATCGGTTACGTCCGCGTCAGCAGCTTCGACCAGAACCCAGAACGGCAGCTCGAACAGATCCAGGTGGATAAAGTGTTCACCGACAAGGCGTCGGGCAAGGACACACGGCGGCCCGAACTGGAACGGCTGCTCGCCTTCGTGCGCGAAGGCGACACGGTCGTGGTGCACAGCATGGATCGTCTGGCGCGCAACCTCGACGACCTGCGCCGCCTGGTGCAGGGCCTCACCCAGCGCGGCGTACGCATCGAGTTCCTTAAGGAGCATTTGACCTTCACCGGCGAGGACTCGCCGATGGCGAACCTGATGCTGTCGGTAATGGGCGCGTTCGCCGAGTTCGAACGCGCCTTGATCCGCGAGCGGCAGCGCGAGGGCATCGCGCTCGCCAAGCAGCGCGGGGCCTACCGTGGCAGGAAGAAATCCCTGTCGTCTGAGCGTATTGCCGAACTGCGCCAACGTGTCGAGGCTGGCGAGCAAAAGACCAAGCTGGCTCGTGAATTCGGAATCAGTCGCGAAACCCTGTATCAATACTTGAGAACGGATCAGTAAATATGCCACGTCGTTCAATCCTGTCCGCCGCCGAGCGCGAAAGCCTGCTGGCGTTGCCGGACACCAAGGATGAGTTGATCCGTCACTACACGTTCAGCGAAACCGACCTCTCCATCATCCGGCAGCGGCGCGGCCCGGCCAACCGGCTGGGCTTCGCCGTGCAGCTCTGTTACCTGCGCTTTCCTGGTGTCATCCTGGGCGTCGATGAGCCGCCGTTTCCGCCCTTGTTGAAACTGGTCGCCGACCAGCTCAAGGTCAGCGTCGAAAGCTGGGACGAATACGGGCAGCGGGAGCAGACCCGGCGCGAGCACCTGGTCGAACTGCAAACGGTGTTCGGCTTCCAGCCCTTTACCATGGGCCACTACCGGCAGGCCGTCCAGTTGCTGACCGAGATGGCCTTGCAGACCGACAAGGGCATCGTGCTGGCCAGCACCTTGATCGAGCACCTGCGGCAGCAGTCGGTCATTCTGCCTGCCCTCAACGCCGTCGAGCGGGCGAGCGCCGAAGCAATCACCCGCGCCAACCGGCGCATCTACGATGCCTTGGCCGAACCGCTGTCGGACGCGCATCGCCGCCGCCTCGACGATCTGCTCAAGCGTCGGGACAACGGCAAAACGACCTGGCTGGCCTGGCTGCGCCAATCGCCCGTCAAACCGAATTCGCGGCACATGCTGGAACACATCGAACGCCTCAAAGCGTGGCAGGCGCTCGACCTGCCTTCTGGCATCGAGCGGTCGGTGCACCAGAACCGCCTGCTCAAGATCGCCCGTGAGGGTGGCCAGATGACGCCCGCCGACCTGGCCAAGTTCGAGGCGCAGCGACGCTATGCCACCCTGGTGGCGCTTGCCATCGAGGGCATGGCCACCGTCACCGACGAAATCATCGACCTGCACGACCGCATCCTGGGCAAGCTGTTCAACGCCGCCAAGAACAAGCATCAGCAGCAATTCCAGGCGTCCGGCAAGGCGATCAACGCCAAGGTGCGGTTGTTCGGCCGCATCGGCCAGGCGCTGATCGAGGCCAAGCAGGCGGGCCGCGATCCGTTCGCCGCCATCGAGGCCGTCATGTCCTGGGATGCCTTCGCCGAGAGCGTCACCGAAGCGCAGAAGCTTGCGCAGCCCGAGGACTTCGATTTCCTGCACCGCATCGGCGAAAGCTACGCCACGCTGCGCCGCTACGCGCCGGAATTCCTTGCCGTGCTCAAGCTGCGGGCCGCTCCCGCCGCGAAGGACGTGCTCGACGCCATCGAGGTGCTGCGCGGCATGAACAGCGACAACGCCCGCAAGGTGCCCGCCGACGCGCCGACCGAGTTCATCAAGCCGCGCTGGCAGAAGCTGGTCATGACCGACACCGGCATCGACCGGCGCTACTACGAACTGTGCGCGCTGTCGGAGATGAAGAACGCGTTGCGTTCCGGCGACATCTGGGTGCAGGGGTCGCGCCAGTTCAAGGACTTCGAGGACTACCTGGTGCCGCCCGCGAAATTCGCCAGCCTCAAGCAGGCCAGCGAATTGCCGCTGGCCGTGGCCACCGACTGCAACCGGTACCTGAACGACCGGCTGACGCTGCTGGAAACACAGCTTGCCACCGTCAACCGTATGGCGACGGCCAACGAGCTGCCGGACGCCATCATCACCGAGTCAGGCTTGAAGATCACGCCGCTCGACGCGGCGGTACCCGACACCGCCCAAGCGCTGATCGACCAGACGGCAATGATCCTGCCGCACGTCAAGATCACCGAACTGCTGCTGGAGGTGGACGAATGGACGGGCTTCACTCGGCATTTCGCGCATCTGAAATCGGGCGACCCGGCCAAAGACAAGAACCTGTTGCTGACCACGATCCTCGCCGACGCGATCAACCTGGGCCTGACCAAGATGGCGGAGTCTTGCCCCGGCACGACCTACGCCAAGCTGGCTTGGCTGCAAGCCTGGCACATCCGCGACGAAACCTACGGGGCGGCGCTGGCCGATCTGGTCAACGCACAGTTCCGCCATCCCTTCGCCGAGCACTGGGGCGACGGCACCACCTCATCGTCGGACGGCCAGAACTTCCGCACCGGCAGCAAGGCCGAGAGCACCGGCCACATCAACCCGAAATACGGGAGCAGCCCAGGGCGGACGTTCTACACCCACATTTCTGACCAGTACGCGCCATTTCACACCAAGGTCGTGAACGTCGGCGTGCGCGATTCGACCTACGTGCTCGACGGCCTGCTGTACCACGAGTCCGACTTGCGGATCGAGGAGCATTACACCGACACGGCGGGCTTCACCGATCACGTCTTCGCCCTGATGCACCTCCTGGGCTTCCGCTTCGCGCCGCGCATCCGCGACCTGGGCGACACCAAGCTCTACATCCCGAAGGGCGACGCCGCCTATGACGCGCTGAAACCCATGATCGGCGGCACGCTCAACATCAAGCACGTCCGCGCCCATTGGGACGAAATCCTGCGGCTGGCCACCTCGATCAAGCAGGGCACGGTGACGGCCTCCCTGATGCTCCGAAAGCTCGGCAGCTACCCACGCCAGAACGGCCTGGCCGTGGCGCTCCGCGAGCTGGGCCGCATCGAGCGCACGCTGTTCATCCTGGACTGGCTGCAAAGCGTGGAACTGCGCCGCCGCGTGCATGCCGGCCTGAACAAGGGCGAGGCGCGCAATGCGCTGGCCAGGGCAGTGTTTTTCAACCGCCTGGGTGAAATCCGCGACCGCAGTTTCGAGCAGCAGCGCTACCGGGGGGTCTCCTCGTTTTCAGTGCAATAAGTGACGGTACGCAAAGCTAGCACTGGCGCGGGGGTGGTCTGGGTAGACCGTTGATTTCATTGACTTTCCTGTTCGCTTTGTAAACGGGTATGGTGGCCTC
>NZ_VMYE01000022.1 GCF_007655255.1 Extensimonas perlucida | reverse complement strand
CGATCATCATGGTGTACGGGCTCCTTTGCTGGCTTGCTCATGTTCCTCAATCAGGGCTTGCAAAACGGCACGAGCCATGAACAGGGGGTAGCGGCGGGAGTCTATACAATCGTCAGGGATGCGACACCTGATCAAGGACGCGGGCAAGAAAGTGTTCCTGATTCTGGACAACTTGCGGGTTCATCACAGCAAGCCAGTCAAGGCGTGGGTGACAGAGCACAAAGAAAAGATCGAGCTGTTCTATCTGCCCAGCTATAGCCCCGAACTCAACCCGGAGGAAAGACTCACTGCAGACCTCAAGCAGGCGATGGGCAAACGTGTGCTCGTCAGGACCAAGGCCAAGTTACGCGATGCGGCCAATGAGCACATGGCGATGCTGCAGCAAAACCCCGAGCGTGTGATGAGCTACTTCCAGGACCCCGGCGTACGGTATCCCGATTAAAACTTTATGGGGCCGGAGCAATAGCGCGTGGCACTCTGCCCATCAGGTAGAACTCGGGGTTGGGCTGCAGGCCGGTAAAGTTGGCCATGCGGTTTGACAAGCCGAAAAAGGCCGTGATGGCGGCAATGTCCCAGATGTCCTCGTCGTCAAAGCCATGCGTGTGCAGGGCGGCAAAATCGGCTTCTTCGATCGCCTGTGCACGCTGGCAGACTTTCATCGCAAAGTCCAGCATGGCGCGCTGGCGCGGCGTGATGTCGGCTTTGCGGTAATTCACGGCGAGTTGATCCGCGAGCATTGGCTTTTTCTCATAGATGCGCAAAATCGCTCCATGCGCGACCACGCAGTAAAGGCATTGATTGGCAGCGCTCGTCGCGGTGACGATCATTTCGCGCTCGCCTTTGCTCAGGTTGCCGCCCTCCTTGAGCATCAAGGCATCGTGAAAGGCAAAAAAGGCGCGCCACTCGGCCGGTCGGCGCGCAAATGCCAGAAACACGTGGGGGATGAAGCCGGTTTTTTCCTGCACTTCGAGGATGCGGCTGCGGATGTCCTGCGGCAGGGTGTCGAGGTCGGGGATGGGGTAACGGGGGGTCATGGCACTGTCTCCAGCATGCGATTGTCTTGGCTGATGATACGCGGCAGCCCTATGGTTGGCAGTTAGCAGCCGTTTTCCGCAGTGCCTGAACCGGGCTTGCGCAGCGCCCGCATCAAGTTCCCGCCAGCAGTTTGTGTACGAGATCAGCGGCCGTGGACGCGCCGTATTTGCGCATGAGGCGGGCGCGGTAGATTTCCACCGTGCGGTGGCTGATGCCCAGTGCCTTGCCGATCTCCTTGGATGTGAGCCCTTCGAGCAGGCGGGCCGCGACTTCGCGCTCGCGGCCTGTGAGCTGGGCGTGCACAGGGCGCTGTGCGCTCAGGTCTTCAAAGCTCCAGATGCCCGATTCGTGCGGCGCGGCGCGGTTGAGCGCGCGGCCAGCCACGTGGCACCAGAACAATTCGCCGCTGGCACGCTTCATGATGCGGTCGTCGGCGTAGTGGCCCCTGGCGTTCAAGATCGGCGCCATGCGCGCACCTTGGCGTTCGTATTCGTCGGCGCTGGGGTAGAGCACCTGAAAAGACTGGCCGATCAAGACTTCGCGCGAGGCGCCAAACATCTCGCACACCAGGCGGTTGCAGTCCACCATGGTGCGGTTGCGCGAGAGCACCAGACCCACGGGCGCCATCTCGAAGGCCAATCGATAATCGGGGCTCGGGTCATTCATGGGATTTTCTCTACGGAGTACTACTTATAAAAATACGTAGTATCTTCGAATTCCCTTATGTAAGGAGGTAATGGTGAACAAAGTGTTTCCTTCCGCTGCCGAAGCCTTGCGCGGCGTGGTGGCCGATGGCCAGACGCTCGCTGTGGGCGGCTTTGGCTTGTGCGGCATTCCCGAGGCCCTGATCGACGCGCTGCGCGATTCGGGCGTGAAGAACCTCACGGTGATTTCGAACAACGCCGGGGTCGATGGTTTCGGTTTGGGCAAACTGCTCGAGACGCGCCAGATCAAGAAAATGATCTCGTCCTACGTGGGCGAAAACAAGGAATTCGAGCGCCAATACCTTGCGGGCGAGCTCGAACTTGAATTCACACCACAGGGCACGCTCGCAGAAAAGCTGCGTGCGGGCGGCGCAGGCATCCCGGCGTTTTTCACGAAGACCGGCGTGGGTACGCTCGTAGCCGAGGGCAAGGAACTGCGCGAGTTCGATGGCGAGACTTACGTCATGGAACGCTCGCTCGTGCCCGACGTGGCATTGGTCAAGGCCGACATTGCCGACCGTGCGGGCAATCTGCGCTTTCACCTGACGGCGCGCAATTTCAACCCGGCCGCAGCCATGGCCGGAAAAATCTGCATCGTTGAAGTCGAGCGTGTGGTGTCCACGGGCGAGCTGGCCCCCGACGACATCCACTTGCCGGGTATTTACGTGCACCGCATCGTGCACAACCCCACGCCCGAAAAACGCATCGAAAAACTCACCACGCGCAACCGCAAGTAAAGGAGATCGTCATGCCCTGGAACCATGACCAAATGGCTGCGCGCGCAGCGCAGGAATTGCAAGACGGCTTTTATGTCAACCTTGGCATTGGCATCCCCACCTTGGTGGCCAACCATGTGCCCAACCACGTCGAAGTGTGGCTGCAAAGCGAAAACGGCATGCTCGGCATAGGGCCCTTTCCCTATGAAGACGAGGTCGATCCCGACCTGATCAACGCGGGCAAGCAGACCGTGACGACGATCAAGGGCTCGTCGATTTTCAGCAGCGACCAGTCGTTCGCGATGATCCGCGGCGGCAAGATCAATCTGTCCATCCTGGGCGCCATGCAGGTCAGCGAGAAGGGTGATCTGGCCAACTGGATGATCCCCGGAAAGATGGTCAAGGGCATGGGCGGCGCCATGGACTTGGTGGCCGGTGTGCCGCGCGTGATCGTGCTCATGGAGCACGTGGCGCGCCGCAAGGATGGCGGCGAGGACTTGAAAATCCTGCCGCAGTGCACGCTGCCGCTCACGGGCGTGGGCGTGGTCGATCGCATCATCACCGACTTGGGCGTGCTCGACGTCACGCCGCAGGGGCTCAAGCTCGTCGAACTCGCACCGGGCGTGACCATGGACACGCTGCGCGCCAAGACAGGTGTGCCAGTGATCGCCTGAGCGATGGGCGAAGCCGGCGTGCAGCGGCCCGGGGTGGACTCAGCTTGCCGAATACGACGCCATGGCTTCGCCGAGCCGCACACCCTGGCCGGCTTGCCAGCGCGCCGCGAAGCGCAGTGTCTGCCCGACTTTGCGTGGCAGCAACAACACCACGGTCGAGCCGAGCTGAAAACGGCCCATCTCCTGCCCTTGCTCCAGACGAACCTCACCCGCGCCGTAATCCCAGCGGCGCACCACGCCGGGGCGTGGCGGATTCACCTGCCCATGCCACACCGTGGCCATGCTGCCGACGATGGTCGCGCCCACGAGTACGAGCACGAAGGGGCCGTGGCTGGAGTCGAACACGCAGACCACGCGCTCGTTGCGTGCAAAAAGCCCGGGGATGCCGCGTGCCGTGGCCGGGTTGACTGAAAACAGCGCGCCCGGCACATGCACCATGCGCTGGAGCTCGCCGGCGCAGGGCATGTGGATGCGGTGGTAGTCGCGCGGGCTCAGGTACAGCGTGGCAAAGTGGCCCTGCGCGAACTGCGCCGCAAGCGCGGCATCGCCGCCGAGCAAGGCCGTTGCGCTGTACGCATGGCCTTTGGCCTGGAATATCTGCCCCGCTTCGATCGCGCCAAACTGGCTGATCGCACCATCGACCGGGCAGATCCAGTCGGCTGTGGCCAAAGGGCGCGCATCGGCGCGCAAAGCGCGCGTGAAGAACTCATTGAAGCTCGCGTAGCTTGCAATGTCGGGCTGCGCCGCCTCGGCCATGTCCACCTGGTAGCGCTCGACGAAGCGGCGGATGGCAAATTGCGTCACTGCCCCCCATCGGGCACTGGCAAAGCGACCGGCCAGCACCGTGAGGGCCTGCTTGGGCAAAAAATATTGCAGGGCGACAAACAGGCGGTCGTGCAAGGGGCATGCCTCGAAAAAAAACGCATTGTAGGCGCCGCAGCAAACCTGCCGCGCAATGGAATACAAAGGAGAACACCCATCCCGGCGCGGCTCGCGCTACAATGGTCAGCTTGTGCACAGCGCGCGACGCCTGTCCATAAAGGGCCACAAACGGCGAGACCACATGGCCTTGCCGCCCGATCTCAACGGGTATTGGGGGCCGCTAGGGGCCGCAACTGTGGCGTACCCATCAGGGGCAAAGACCTGTGCCGGGGTCTTGCAACAGTCCGTCTCCGTCCACATCCTGTTTGCCGCGCCCAAGTGGCAGTTGTTGTATGTGCTGGCGCAATCAACGCAAAATATTTGTCGAAAACCAAAAAACATGGCCAAAGAAGAACTGATCGAAATGCAGGGCGTCGTTACCGAAGTGCTGCCGGATTCGCGCTTTCGGGTGACGCTCGACAACGGTCACCAGCTGATTGCCTATACCGGGGGCAAGATGCGCAAGCACCATATCCGCATTCTGGCGGGGGATCGGGTTTCGCTCGAAATGTCGCCTTACGACTTGACCAAGGGCCGCATCACCTTCCGCCATCTGCCCGGACGTGGGCCGGCACCTGGTGGAGCGTCGGGATCGGGCCGTTGAACAAAAGACTGCGCTTGCCGGCTCGGAAGGCCCATTTTGCGCGGTAAAATTGTAGTTTGTCGGAGCGTAGCGCAGCCTGGTAGCGCATCTGCTTTGGGAGCAGAGGGTCGCGAGTTCGAATCCCGCCGCTCCGACCAATGTTTGAAGGGGCTTGTGGCGTGCGCTGCAAGCCCTTTTTGGTTTGGGACTTGCCGTTTGCGCTATTTTTGCGCACATGGCGCATTTGGAATTCTGGGGCGCCGTACCATGCATGCACCAAATGCTGACGAAATGTGCGCTGCGGCAGGCAACAAAAAAGCCTGCAATCGCTTGGTATTGCAGGCTTGTTCGCAGGCTTGTCTGTGGACCGCGCAAGAGTCTTTGATTGGTGCCAGGAGAGGATTCGAACCTCTCGCCTAAGTCATTGAAAAGCCTTGATTTTTTTCTTGAGCGTTCCGAAAATGCCCCCAAAAATGCCCCCACATTCGTTTCGGTACCCTGCTCAAAATGACCCTTACCGATGCCAAGCTGCGCACCCTCACCAAACCCGGAAAGCATTTTGATGGCGCCGGGCTGTATGTCGAAGTCACCGCCGCCGGCCGGCGATATTGGCGCCTGAAATACCGCTTCGCCGGCAAGGAAAAGCGCCTTGCCCTTGGGATATACCCCGAAACGTCCCTGAGCCAAGCCCGCGACCTTGCCGCCCAGGCCCGGCAGGCGCTCAAAAATGGCGAAGACCCCGGCGCCCTGCGCAAGGCCGCAAAGATGAAGGCCCGGCACGAATCCGCGAACACGCTGCGCGCCGTGGCGCTCGATTGGATGGCGCACCAAAAGGCCCGATGGGATGAAGGCACCGCTGGGCGCATCCTGCGCTCTTTGGAGCTGCACGCCTTCCCCAAGCTGGGCAATCGACCGCTCGAAACAATCACCCCCGCGGAGCTGCGCCGCACCGCCCAGGCTGTAGAGGCGGCCGGCGCGGGCGATATGGCCGGGCGCGTGCTTCAGCGCCTGAAGGCGATTTTTCGATGGGCAGCGACGCATGGCCGGCTTGCCAGCAATCCCATGGTTGACCTTGTGCCGGCCGAAGTGCTGAAGCCCCGCAACGTCACAAACCGCGCCGCCCTGCCCGAGCGCGACTTGCCCGAGTTCCTGCGCAAACTCGACGCCTACCAAGGCGACCCCTCCACCATCGGCGCCATGCGCTTGCTGCTTTTGACCGCCACGCGACCCGGCGAAGTGCGCTTTGCCCGTTGGGCTGAGTTTGACCTTGATGAAGCCCTTTGGATCATCCCCGCCGAGCGCATGAAAATGCGCGCAGAGCACCGCATCCCCCTATCGCGGCAGGCGCTCGAAGTGCTGCGCGCCATGCAACCGCTATCAGCCGGCCGCGAGCTGGTTTTTCCCAGCCCGCAGGCCCCGCGCAAGCCCATCAGCGAAAACACCTTGAATCTGATGCTGCGCCGCATGGGTTTTGGCGACGTTGCCACGGCGCACGGCTTTCGGGCGCTGTTTTCCACCATGGCAAACGAAGCCGCCTGGCCTGCCGATGTAATCGAGCGCGCCCTTGCCCACGTCCCAGGAAACAAAGTGCGCGCCGCCTATAACCGCGCCGCGTACATGACAGAGCGCGCCCGCCTGCTGCAATGGTGGGCAGACACCCTAGACCAAAAGCGCGAAGGGTCGAACGTGCTGCCCTTGCCCGCGCGCACCGCCAAAGCCTGAACGCAGCCCCGCAGCCCACCCAGCAAGCCGCCCAGCAAGGCGGCTTTTTTGCGCCCGCAAGAAAAATCATGCGACCTTGGCATCATTTTTTGCTGGGGACGTGGGGACACACCCACCAAAAAGAGCACAAAAACACGAAAGCATGCGGGTTTGCGGGCAGTTTGGCTAGTGGGGACAAAATGGGGACAAAGTGGGGACAGAATGGGGACGTTTTTATATAGTGAGAATGAAAAAATCTCTCTTTCTCTTCTATAGATAGCGCTCCCCGCTCATTTTTTGCCGCGCCCTGCCGCTTTCCCTTGGGAAAACCCCTCAGCGCCCGCCGCCTGCCGCCCGCCGCCCGCCTGCCTGCCGCCTGCCTGCCGCCGCCTGCCGCACTGCCGCCCTTTGAATCGACGCCCGGCCCTGGCGCCCGCGGCTTGCCGGCCCGCCCCAGTGCACCGCGCCGCCCGCGCCGTGCCGCGCCACCATGCCCAGCCGCCCGAATCCGTGCCAGCGCCGCGCGCCGGGTTTGTAGCGAATCGGAGAATGTAGCGATACAATACTACGCACTACAAACTACACGCTACAGAAAGGCAAAAAATGACCGTCACCAAAGCCCGAATTTTTGAAGTGGCCGATGCCCTTGCCGCCGCCGGCCAAAAGCCCACCCTTGCCGCCGTGCGCCGCGAGCTGGGAGGCGGCAGCTTCTCCACGATCCAAGAGGCAATGGCCGAATGGCGCAGCCGCGCAACGCCCGCCGAAGCGCCGCCCGAACCCGTGCCCGCAGCCATTGCCGAGCGCGCGCAAGGGCTTGCCGCCGCGCTTTGGGCGGCCGCGCTCGAAGATGCCGGCGCCCGCATGCAAGCCGAGCGCGCCGCCCTTGCCGCAGAGCGCGCCGCCACCGAGGCCGCCCGCGCTGAAGCCGCAGCCGCAGCCGACGCCATGGCCGCCGAACTCGACCAAGCCCGCGCGCACATTGCCGAGCTGCAAGCCGCCGTGCAGGCCGCGCAGGCCCAGGCCCACGAGCTGCGCGCCGCCCTTGCCGCCACCACGGAAAAAGCGCAAGCCGCACAAGCCCGCGCCGATGCCTTGCTTGCCGAGCGCGACGCCGCCACCGCCCAAGCCGCGCAGGCCCGCGAGCAAGCCGCCACACTGCAAGGCCGCCTGCAAGCCGCCACCGAACAAAGCGCCGCCCTGCTGGCCCGGCTTGCGCCACACTGAAAAACCCCACCACCCCAGAAAGGAGCCGTCCCATGGAACCCCAGCTTTCACCCAAAGCCCAAGCGCTTGCTCTGCGCATCGCTCGCGAACAAGGCGACGCAGACCCAGACCTGAGCGACTGGCTCGCAAACCGCACCTACCCGTTAGAGCTGCTCGAGGCCGCCGCGCGCGGCGACGTTCAGGCGCTCGCCGCGGTGCGAGCCGAGGCAGGGCTTCCGGTTTTTTCATGAGGGCAACCCGCGCCAGCGCCCACGCCCACCCCTGCGCCTGCGCCTGCGCCTGCGGCCGGGCAGGGTAGGGCAGGGCAGGGCAGGGCGCCCGCACCCCCTTTCCTTGGAAAACCACCCCGCACCCTGGCGCACGCGCGCGCGAAAAGGGTTTCCCGCCGCGCGCGCCCTACCGGCGCCGGGCAAACGCACAAAGCTCAAACTTCCATGCGGCGCCGGCTACTGGCGCACGGCCGGCAATGTGCGCGGCGAAACGTTACGCGCTACACTGCGCCCCATGGCCCGCACGCCCAAACCCCCACACCCCGGCGAAGTGCTGCGCGAATGCCTGCCCGAAGGCTTCACCGTCACCCAGGCCGCGGCAGCGCTGCACGTTGCGCGCGCCACCCTCAGCAAGGTTTTGAACGGCCGCGCCGCCGTATCTGCGCCCATGGCCTTGCGCCTGGCGCAATGGCTGGGCACGTCCCCCGATGTTTGGATGGGCATGCAAAGCCAATTCGACCTATGGCGCGCATCAAAGCGCCGCCTGCCCGCCATCGAACCCCTTTCCCAGCCCGCCGCGCCGGCCACCGCACCGACCACGCCTGACCGCGCGCCCACCGCCGCGCCATGAGCCCACCAGGCGCCGCCGCGCCGCGCCCACCGCCCGCCCGCAGGCCAAACCGCAGAGCATCCCCATGACCATCGAAGCCCTTGCCATCGAAAAAGTCTCAAGCCGCTTCGGCGCGCCCCACGGCCGCCCCGAAGAGCCTTTGCGCAATGAGCCGCGCAGCGTGCACCTTTTTCGCGTGCCGCTCGATTCTGGCGGGTACGACCAAGGCGGCGCCTACTGGGGGCACGGCACCCCGATCTACTGCTTTGCGCAGCCACCCGAGCAAGGCCAGCCCTGCCCCCGAAAATTCGTGCGCGCGCATTCGCGAATCGAGGCATGCCTTGAGGCCGAAATGCCCGCCGCCCTGCTGCTGCGCCCGCCCACCGCCGAAGCAAAAGCCCTGGCCCAAAAAGCCGACGCCCAAACCGTGCAACGCCTGCGCGAACTCGGATTCCTTGGGGACAAGCCCACCCCCTGAAAGCGGCGCCGCAACCCCCAGCGCCACCACCCAGGCGCCACCCCTGAACCGCAGCCCGCAAGCCGCGCCAGCACCACCAGGCCGCGCCAGCACCACCAGGCCGCGCCAGCACCACCAGGCCGCGCCAGCACCACCAGGCCGCGCCAGCGCCCGCAGGCCGCGCGCACGCCGGCACCGCGCCCATGGGCACACTGCACCGCGCCCCGCAGGCACCCGCACCCAGGCGCTTGACGCGCAGCGCACAAGCCGCCACAATCGCGCCCGGCCCCACAAAAGGGGCTGGTGCTTCAAAACACCCAAGGAAAGCAGCGGAGCAAGCCCCCCGATAGTGGGCTTTCGTCACGTCTGGACACTGCCGCGCAGCCGCCGCAAGGGCTGCCGGCGCACAGTTTGGGCGGGATGGGGCGCACCGCAAGGCCGCCCGCACGCCCTGCTTGCGTGTTTTGAACATCCCGCCCACCCGCAACCGGCTTCAAAACCGGCGAAGGTGGCTTTCAGTTCGAAGCAGGAGAATTTGAACCATGGCAACCGCCACCACCCCCACGGGCGCCGCGCCCCGCACCCTGGCACGCGCAAACCGCGCCGCCGCCCCGCTTGACCCCGTGCAGCGCTTCGGCGCCATTCAAAACGCGCTTGCCGCCGCGCTCTATTTCGTGCGCCAGCCCTGCGCCGGTCACGCCGAGCAAGGCGCGAATTTATGGGCCGCCACCGCACGCGCAAACCGCGCTTTAACGCTGCTCAAAGCCGCAAGCGCCGCCCATGCCGCGGCCGCCACCCCCGGCAATGACGGGAGGGCCTGAGCCATGAGCGAAAACCCCCCTCAGGCCATGCCTGCCGCCACGGCCGGCGCCATAACCCCCGCTTCTTTGGAGGGCCTCGAGATCATCGCAATCGACGCCCTCCAAGGCATCGAAGCCATGGCAGACATTGCCGCCCGCGAGTGCGACCGCGGCCGCGGCAGGGTCAATGCCCGGCTTGTGGTGCGCATGCTGGGCGAAATTGCCTTTCGCGCAAACGAGGCCATCAACGCCCTTCAGCCGGCAGAGCTTGCGCCACCGCTGGCCCAAGCCACCCTGCGCGCCGCAAGCCGCGCCGTCGCGTTGAAGGCCGCTTTCGACGCGGAGGGCGCCCTCGACGCTTGACCCGCACCCGGAACGAAGGCCCGCAACCCTCAGCCGCCCCCATGCCAGCCAAAAAGCCCCCCGCCACGCCCAGCGCACCCGCACCCGCGCCCGCCGCATGGCGGGCAGAATCCTCCGGCCTGCACATGCGCAGCGCCCCAGGTGCGGCCGGGCGCCTTGTGCTCCTCGCGGACGTGGTGCATTGGCTCGCTCAAACCCGCGAATTACCCCTCTCCGCCGCCGTGCAGAGCGTGGCCCACACGCTCGAAACGCAGGGCGCCAAACTGCCGCTTTTCCGGGCGCAGCCGGGCGACTACGCCCAGCCCTGCACAAGTGGAAACGTGCTGGGCTCGTGCCGCCTGATCCAAAAGGCCCAAACCGTGCTGCGCCGCCCGAGCTGGGCGAGCGATTGGCAAGGCGACCGCCCGGCCGTGCCCGTGCCCGTGCCTGAAAAGTGGGCCACCCCCACGCCACCAGGCCCCGAGTCGGCAGCCCAAAAGGCCGCCCGGTTCATCTTGGAAAACTGGCCCCGCACCGTGCACGCGCGCCCACCAGGCGCCGCGCCCGGCGCGCCCGCGCAAGCGCAGCCGTTCATGGGCGGCCCAAGCGACAAGGCCGCCGCGCTTTGCGTGCGACTGAGCGATGCCGTTGCGTTTTGGGGATACAGCATGGCCGCAGAGCTAGCCCCGGAAATTCGAACCTTTGCCGACTTGATCGCGCACCGCAAAGCAAACCCGCGGGCGCCGTGGGAGCCGGCGCACCGGGCGATTCTCGCGGCCGAAGTCCAGGCCCGAGGCGGGCGCGGCGCGGCTGGGGTTGCGGCTGGGGTTGCGGCAGAGTTGGGAATTGAGCCGGCGCGGCTGAACAAGGTTTTGTCCAGCGGCGACCAAGCCGGCGATGAAGGCCCCACCCATACCGAGCGCCGCCCGGCGCCCGGCAGGGTTGAAAACGCCTTCGAGTCCGTCTTGCGCAAACGCCGCTACTGACCGCCCAGCCCGCGCGCCCATGGCGCAGGCATGGCGCAGGCACGGCGCCGCCGCTTTCGTTCCGATAGCACAAAGCCAAGCATTCAAGCGCGCTTCAAGCCATGAAACGCCCGCGGAAAGCTGCGCCTTCACGGCGCCATGGCGTGAGTTTCAAAGTTCCAACCGGGCGCAAACGAACCATCGTGAGCGCGCCCGGAACTCAACGAACTTTTGAAGGAAACCCGCACCATGATGCTTGTCCATTCCACCGCCCCCGTGCAGCCGCGCGAGCGCTTGCTTCGCCTGCCGCAGGTAGAAGCCCTCACCGGGCTGAAAAAGTCCTCGATCTACGCCATGACGCGCGCCGGAACATTCCCGCGGCAGGTGCGCCTATCGCAGCGCTGCGCCGCGTGGCCGGAATCGGCCGTGCTTGCTTGGGTCAACGCCAAAGTCGCGGAGGCCCAGCAATGAACGCCGCCCGCGAACTCCAAACCCTCACCGAAGCGCTCGCCGCCGCCCTTGGGCGCCGCCTTACCGAGCACGACGGGCAGCTTGTTTCGGCCGCCGCCACGCTCGAAGTCGCGCGCCAGCTCGCTGAGATAGCCGCCGCTTTGCGCACCGAGCTTGGAGGGATTTTCGAGGCCCTGGCGCCGCTGCCTTCCGCTCTGCGCGACCTGACCGCCGCCGGCGAAAACATTGCCGACGCCACCGCGAAAGCCCGCGAGTCGCTCGATTCAACAAACTTTTGAAAGCCGGACAAGTGCATGCAAAACCGCGTATCAACCGAAACGATCCGGCGCGCCTTGACGCACATCCCCGCGGGCCTGCCGCGCGAAGAATGGGCGCGCCTGGCGATGGCGATCAAGGCCGAATTTCCCGACGAAACCGGCTACGAAATTTTCGACGCTTGGAGCCAAACCGACGCCGAAGGTTATGACCCCAGGGCCACCCGCGCGACCTGGCGCAGTGTCAAGGCCAGCGGGGGAATTGGCATTGGAACGTTGTTTCACGAAGCGCAAAAGCATGGTTTCATGCCAACCGCCGAAGAGCGCCGCGCCGCGCCCCCGCTGGATCACGCGGCGCTTGCGCGACAGCGCGCCGAGCGCGAAGCCGCGGAGCGCGCCGCGTCCGAAGCCCAGGAAGCGGCCCAAGCGGCCGCAGCCGAGCGCGCCCGCGAGCTTTGGGATTCTGCCGACGAATCCGCGGCCGAAAATCACCCCTACGTCAAAAAAAAGGGCGTTCGCCCCTACGGCGCCCGCGTTGACGCGGAAACGGGCGAGCTGCTGATTCCCTTGCGCGATGCCGATGGCGCGCTATGGAACTTGCAGCGCATCCTGCCGCAAAAGCCCGATTCCGGCCCCGACAAGTTTTTCCTGAAAGGCGGCAAAGTCGCTGGCCTTTGGTGCATGCTAGGCGACCCAACGGGCGCGCCCGTGATTTTGCTCGCGGAGGGCTTCGCGACGGCCGCAAGCATTCACGAGGCCACCGGCCGGCCCGTGGCCGTTGCTTTCAATTGCGCGAATCTCAAAAAAACCGCCCTTGCCTTGCGCCAAAGTTTCCCGGCCGCAATCATTGGCGTTTGTGGCGACGATGATCGCCAAACCGAGTTGCGCAGCGGCCGAAACCCCGGCGCCCAAGCCGCCGCCACCGCCGCCGCGCGCGTGCGAGGCTTCAGCGTTCTACCCGCCGGGCTTGCCGCCGGCCAAACCGATTTCAACGACCTGCACGCCGCCCGCGGCCTTGATGCCGTGCGCGCGCAAATTGAGGCCGCCCTTGAGCGCTTCGAGGTTGCCCGCGCCGCCCCGCGCGCAGCCCTGGCTCCACCCGCAGCACCCGACGCCGAAGCGCCGCCCGAGTCCACAGAGCCGCCCGCGTTTGATCCGTTTTTCGTTGATGAAAAAGGCGTTTACTACCAAGGGCGCGACCGCGACGGAAACCCCACCAAGCCCCTTTGGGTTTGCGGCTCGCTATTCGTGTGCGCCCGCTCGCGCGCCCTGGACGGCTCCGGCTGGGGCTTTTTGCTGAGTTTTGCCGATGGCGAAGGCCGACCCCGCGAATGGGCGGCCCCGGCCCGCATGCTCGCAGGCGATGGCGCGGAGTTGCGCGCGCGCCTTTTGGATATGGGCTTGTCAATTTCCACAAGCCCCGCCGCACGCGCAAAATTGGCCGAATACATCCAAACCCGCCGGCCTGCCGAACTCGCCACCAGCACCGAGCGCTGCGGATGGCATCCATCGGGCGAATCCGGCGCCGTTTTCGTGTTGCCCCGGCGCACGATATGCGCGCCCGACGCGCCCGGCGAGCGCGTGATTTTTCAGTCGGACGCAGGCACCGAAAGCAATTTCAAGCAACGCGGCGACGTGGCCGCCTGGCGCGAGCGCGTGGGCGCGCTTTGCCGAGGCAATTCGCGCTTAACCTTCGCCGTGTCCGCCGCCTTCGCCGCCCCCTTGCTGCGGCTTGCCGGCGTTGATAGTGGAGGCGTTCACGTTCGCGGCGATTCGAGCTGCGGCAAAACGACCGCGCTGCGCGTGGCCGCAAGCGTTTTCGGCCCACCCGCCTACCTGCAACGCTGGCGCGCCACCGCAAACGCTCTCGAATCCATAGCTGCGCAGCATTGCGATTCGCTGCTGATCCTCGACGAACTGGCCCAGGTTGACCCGCGCGAGGCGGGCGAGGCGGCCTACATGCTCGCAAACGAACAATCCAAGGCCCGCGCCACGCGCAACGGAGGCGCGCGCCAGCGCCTGAGCTGGCGTTTGCTGTTCCTGAGCGCGGGCGAAGTGGGGCTTGCCGACCACCTAGCCGAGGCCGGCCGCCGCCCACGCGCAGGGCAAGAAGCGCGCATGGTGACAATCGAAGCCGATGCCGGCGCCGGGCTGGGCCTTTTCGAAGAGTTGCACGGCCGCCCGAGCGCCGCCGCGTTTGCAAACGAACTTCAGCGCGCCGCGGCCGCAAACTATGGCGCCCCAGGGATGGCATGGGTTGAATGGATAGCTTCCCGCTGGGCAGAATTGCGCCGCCCGCTGCTAGAGCGGCTGGCATCGCTCCAAGCCGCGCTCGTGCCCGCTGGCGCGGCCGGGCAGGCGCAGCGCGTGGGCGCCCGCTTTGCGCTCGTGGGCACCGCGGGCGAGCTTGCCACTGAAGCCGGCCTGACCGGCTGGGAGCCGGGCGAGGCCGAAGAGGCGGCCCGCGTTTGCTTCGAAGCGTGGCTTGCGGCACGTGGCGGCGCCGGCAATGCCGAGGTGCAGCAAATTCTGCGGCAAGTGCGGCGCTTTCTCGAGGCGAACGGCGAAGGCCGCTTTGCGTGGTGGCACCGCGCCGCGGACGATCACGCAAGCAAAACCCTCAACCGCGCCGGCTTGCGGCGCATGCTGGGTGAGCATGGGCAGCCCATCAAAAACGATTCGCAGTTTGAAGTCGAATTCGGTGCCCGCATGCCGGCTGCGCTGGGCGAAAGCGTAAGCGTGGAGTATTTCATCCTGCGCGAAGTGTTCACGAACGAGGTTTGCGCGGGCTTCGACCCGCGCGCAGTGGCCGCCGTGCTGCTCGATCATGGTTGCTTGGTGCCCGACAAAGGGCGCCGATACGACTGCAAGCCGCGCTTGCCGGGCATTGGCCTAGCGTGGTGCTACCGCATACCGCCCGCCATCTTCGAGCTAGACCTTTGACGCCGCGCCCGGCCTTGCCCACCATGCGCCGCGGCTTCAGCCCAAACCCTTGCAGAAAAATCCCCCCGCCGCCCGCCCGCCGGTAGGGGCGCGGCACGGGGGAAACCGCCTTCGCGCGCAAGTCCAAAGGCGTGCGCACCAGGTGAAAAAGGTACTTCCCCCCTATCTGGGCTGAGGGTAATTCGACCCCCTTGGGTTTTGTAGATAGTGGTTTTTTCCGGGTACTGACGAATTCGAGCCGCGGCGATAAGTTTTCACTATCGAAACCGCAGCGCCGCACCCCCGCACCCGCGCCAGTGCCAAACCGCCCAGCCCTGCGCCCAGCCCCTGCGCCGCCCGCGTGAATCGAGCGCCGGCCACCAGGCCCGCAGCCTGATCGCGCCGGCCACTACCCATGCGCAGCGCCGGCCTGCCCGTGTCTTTGCTTGGAGAATCCGCCCAGCCTGCGCGCCACCGCGCCGCATGATCCGCCGCACCGGGCAGAGCCGGCCACCAGGCCCGCAGCCATGCCCGCACGGCCCGCGCCTGCCGGATGTTGCGCCACCACACCACGCCGCCCAGCCCTGCGCCCAGGCCCGGCGCCCAGGCCCGGCGCCCAGCCCCGCGCCCAGCCCCGCGCCGCCCGCGTGAATCGAGCGCCTGCCACCATGCCCGCAGCCTGATCGCGCCGGCCCCTACCCATGCGCAGCGCCGGCCCGCCCGCGTCTTTGCTTGGAGAATCCGCCCAGCCCTGCGCGCCACCGCGCCGCATGATCCGCGCGCACCGGGCAGAGCCGGCCACCAGGCCCGCAACCATGCCCGCACGGCCCGGCGCCTGCCGGATGTTGCGCCACCACGCCGCGCCGCCCAGCCCTGCGCCTAGCCCTGCGCCGCCCGCGTGAATCGAGCGCCGGCCGGCAGGTTAGCGCGCACGCAAAGGACGCACGGAACCCCCAAAAATCGCAAAATCGGGAATCGAATCAGAGTGCGGCAAAAACAGGCCGCCGCACCCACCCAAAAGCCCCCGCGCATGACCCCTTCGAGGCCCAAATTCCCGCAGCCCGCGGGCGAAATTTCTGCAAGCGTTTTCGGCCTGCGCGTGGCCGGCGAACCCCAAAAACCCGCGAGCATCATCGCCGCGGCGCCACGGATTCGATGAAAAACGCTTGAAATTCAATGGGTTGCGAAAAAATCGACGCAGCGAAGGGCAAAAATTCACGCCCCAGCGGCGTGCACCAAAAGCGGGATTTTGTCCCCAGTGTCCCCAGTAAAAAACGCTTGTCCCCAAACGCAACTGGGGACAAATTTCGCCTTATAAATCAAAGACTTGCAAGCGTTTTTCGGGTTTGTCCCCAGTGTCCCCAGTTTTTTTTAACGATACCGGGATAAGAAAACAAAAAATTTCTGCAAGCCCTTTCTGCCCGGCCCCGCCGGCCGCATCCGTTGCGGCACCTTTTTCGCCCCAAAAGCGCCGATTTTCTGCACGAGCTGGGGGCATTTTTTTGCCCCCAAAAAGGCCCCAGCGCCGCCCGCCCTGGCGCACCCTGCCCAAGCCCGCTGCGCCCCTTTGACGCCATGCCACGGCCGCCGCTTGCTGCACCAGACAACCGCCGCCCAGCCGCAAGCGCCAGAGCCGGGCGCAGGGCAGGCCCAGGCATCCGGCAGCCGCACCAGGCCGCAGCCCTGCGCACCTAGCCCGCAGACTGCCGCACCGTGCAGCCTTGCGCCGCACCACCGCCCGCGCCTTGGCTGCGCGCGATGCCCCCAAAAAGCACCCGAAAAAAATGCCCCCAAAAATGCCCCCACATTGCGCCGGATGCCCCTATACTTCAGCGGACACACACGGACGCTAAATGATTGATTTTCAAGGGAAAAAGAAAAAAGCCCGCACGTTCTTGGAAGCGTGCGGGCGCTATTTTGGTGCCCAGGAGAGGACTCGAACCTCCACGATGTTACTCGCTAGTACCTGAAACTAGTGCGTCTACCAATTCCGCCACCTGGGCATTTCAGGAAAGAATGAAATTGTACACGAAAAAAACCGCTTCAGTCACCACCTCGAGCGCGGGCGCCATACAAAGTCGCCTGACCGACGAGATCGTGGGTACGGTGCAGGGGCACCGCGACGGCCATGGCTTCGTCATCCGCGACGATGGCGAGCCCGACATCTATCTGCCGCCGAATGAAATGCGCGCTGTGCTGCACAAGGACAGGGTGCGCGTGCGCATTGCGCGCCACGACCGGCGCGGCCGCCCCGAGGGGCATGTGCTCGAGATCATCGAGCGTCCGCCGCAGCCCATCATCGGGCGCCTGCTGCAAGAAAGCGGCGTGTGGCTCGTCGCGCCCGAGGACAAGCGCTACGGGCAGGACATTTTGATCCCCAAGGGCGCGACGGGCAGCGCGAAGCCGGGGCAGGTGGTGGTGGTGCAACTGACCGAGCCGCCGGCGTTGTTTGGCCAGCCCGTGGGGCGCGTGAGCGAGGTGCTCGGCGAGGTCGATGACCCGGGCATGGAAATCGAAATCGCCGTGCGCAAATACGGCGTGCCGCATGTGTTTTCGCCCGAGTGCCTGGCCGAAGCCAAGGCCTTGCCCGACAAGGTGCGCGCGCAGGACAAGCGCAATCGCATAGACCTGACCGACGTGCCGCTGGTCACCATAGACGGCGAAGATGCGCGCGACTTCGACGACGCGGTCTATGCCGAGCCTGCGCGCGTGGGGCGCAGCAAGGGCTGGCGCTTGCTTGTGGCGATCGCCGACGTGAGCCACTACGTCACAACCGGCAGCGCCATAGACACCGACGCCTACGAGCGTGCGACGAGCGTGTATTTCCCGCGCCGCGTGATCCCCATGCTGCCCGAAAAGCTCAGCAACGGGCTGTGCTCGCTCAACCCGCAGGTCGAGCGGCTGTGCATGGTCTGCGACATGCTCATCACAGCCAAGGGCGAGGTGCACGCCTACCAGTTTTACCCTGCGGTGATGCGCAGCCATGCGCGCTTCACCTATACCGAGGTGGCGGCGATCTTGGCCAACACGCGCGGGCCCGAGGCCGCGAAATACGCCGAGCGCGTGCAGGACTTGCTGCACCTGCACGACGTCTATCGGGCGCTGCTGCAGGCGCGCCAGGCGCGCGGCGCGGTGGACTTCGAGACCACCGAGACGCAGATCATTTGCGACGAAAACGGCCGCATCGAAAAAATCGTGCCGCGCACGCGCAACGAGGCGCACCGCCTGATCGAAGAAGCCATGCTCGCGGCCAACGAGTGCAGCGCCGACTTCATCGCCCAGGGCGGGCACGCCAGCCTGTTTCGCGTGCACGAAGGCCCCACGCCGGAAAAGCTCGAAGTGCTGCGCAACTACCTCAAGGCCATGGCCGTGGGCATGTCGATCAGCGAGAACCCGCGCCCCGCGGAATTCCAGGCCATCGCCGAGGCCACCAAAGCCCGGCCCGATGCGCAGCAGATCCACACCATGCTGCTGCGCTCCATGCAGCAGGCGATCTACACGCCCTACAACAGCGGCCACTTCGGCCTGGCGTTCGAGGCCTACACGCATTTCACGAGCCCCATACGGCGCTACCCCGATTTGCTGGTGCACCGCGTCATCAAGGCTATCCTGGCGGGCAAAAAATACCGTCTGCCTGCTTTGCCCACGCCGGGCGAAGCCCAGTTCAAGCTCGCCAAGCGCCTCGCAGGGCGTGCGGCAGCGGGCGCGCAGGCCGAGGCGCCGGTGCGCATAGACCCGGAGCTGCTCGCCTGGGAGGCCGCGGGCCTGCACTGCAGTGCCAACGAGCGCCGTGCGGATGAGGCCAGCCGTGATGTGGAAGCCTGGCTCAAGTGCAAATACATGCGCGAGCACCTGGGCGAGGAGTTCAGCGGCGTGGTCAGCGCGGTCACGGGCTTTGGCATCTTCGTCACGCTCGACGCCTTGTACGTCGAGGGGCTGGTGCACATCACCGAGCTTGGCGGCGAGTATTTCCGCTTCGACGAGGCACGCCAGGAACTGCGCGGCGAGCGCACGGGCATACGCTATGGCATAGGCACGCGCTTGCGTGTGCAGGTCAGCCGCGTCGATCTGGACGGGCGCCGCATCGACTTTCGTCTCGTGCGCGAGGGTGAGGATCGCCCGGCGCGCAGCGCCAAGGACAAAAGCGAAAAAAGCGCCGACAAAGCCACGGCGCGCGAAGTACCCAATGCCGCGCCCGATGCCGCACCCGATGGGGCGCCCCATGCAGCGAACGAATCAGGTCGGCGCACGCCGCGCAAGCGCGAGAAAGAGCCCGAAGCGTCAGGGCTCGAACGGCCCGCAGCACGCACCAGCCGCAAGACCACGAAGAAGACCGGCAAAGACACTGCGGGAAAACGCAGCCCGCGGCGCTGACGTGACGCTGCCCGGAGCGGCTCAAACACCCAGGCTGCGCGCCAAAGCCCCTGCCGTGAGCGTGCGCCCCGCGGGCCACTGGTCGGCGACCTGGCCGTGCTGGTACACGGCGGCGCACGCGGCTTGCAAGGCCGCGTGTCCGGCGGCAAGGCGCGCACCGATCAGGCCCGCGAGCACGTCGCCCGTGCCGGCGGTGGCCAGGCGTGCATTGCCGGTGGGGTTGATGCTGGGCGCTGCGCCGGGTGCTGCGACGACGGTGCCCGAGCCCTTGAGCACGGCCACGCACTGAAAGCGCTCGGCCAACTCGCGCGCGGCGCGCAGGCGGTCGGCCTGGACTTGCGCGGCGCTGATTCCCAGCAGGCGCGCGGCTTCGAGCGGGTGTGGCGTCAATATGGTGGGCTGGCCGCGGCCCGCGCGTGCGGCGAGCAGCGCCTGCAGCGGCGGCGCTGCGGCAATGGTATTGAGCGCGTCGGCGTCGAGCACGAGCCGCGCGGCGCGTTCGAGCACCGCGGGCAGCACGGCGCGCACGGCTTCGCCGCCACCGCAGCCGCACACCACGCTGAGCTGCTCGAGCGCGAGCGCCTCGAAGCGGCGCAGCATGAGTTCGGGCTGCTGCACATCGACGGCCAGGCCTGCGTCGTCGAGCAGCGCGAGCAGCACGCGCCCGGCGCCGCCGTGCAGCGCGGCAGAGGCGGCCAGCAGCGCGGCGCCCGTCATGCCCAGGCCGCGCCGCGCGAGCCCTTCGCCGCCCACCACGGCCACGTCGCCATAGCTGCCCTTGTGGCTCGCGTGCGCACGCGGCGCGGGTGCGGGCGGGCCGCTGAGCCAGGCGCTCGCGGGCACGCTGGCATCGTTGGGCGCCACGCCTAAGAGCCTGTCGGGCTTTGGAATCGTCGGCTGCGAATGCGCCGCAGCGGCCCATTTTTTACCGTCTTCTTGCCCCATAGCACCACTATGGAGCGGCGAATCCGGCAAAAACTGGCCTCGCTGGGGCGCATTCTCGCTTTCGACGCCCAAAGTCCGACAGGCTCCCAAATCGTCGAACCACAGCGTGCCGCAGGCGTCGCGGCCTTCGCAGGTGAACAGGCCGGGTTTGAGCGTGAGCAGGCTCAGCGTGTGGCGCCGGTTTTCAGCATCAAAATGGCCTTTTATGCCCGTGGAATAAGCGCTAGGAGCTTCTGAAAGAATAGCTTCCGGGCGCAGCCAGCGGCCCGTGTCCGCGTTCAGGCCCGTGGGCAGATCGACGGCCAGGCAGGGCGCGGGGCTTGCCGCCATGTGTGCGAGCCATGCGGCCATGCGCCCTTCGGGCGCGCGCGTGACGCCGATGCCGAGCAAGGCGTCTATGCACAAGTCTTGCGCCAGCAACGCGGGCGGCTCTTCGGCAAAGCATACGCCGGCAGCGCGCGCGCGTGCGAGCGAGGCGCGCGCGTCGGCGGGCGCATGGGCTTCGTCGCCTAGCCAGGTGACCACGGGCGCGAGCCCCCATTGGCGCAGGTGCATGGCGGCTTCGAGCCCGTCGCCGCCGTTGTTGCCAGGGCCGCAGGCGACCCACACGGTGCGCGCGTGCGGCGCGAGCGCCAGCGCCAGCCGCGCCACGGCCAGCCCTGCGCGCTGCATCAGGGTGTGCGGCGGCAGCGCGGCGGCAGCGGCTTGTTCGATGCGGCGCGTGGCGGCGGTGTCGTGCAGCGGGTAGGGGGCGGACGGTGTAATGCGCAGCATGGCGGAGCAAAGAAGGCAATGGGAGGGAAAAGTCGGCGGTTGGGATTGTGCGCTGCCTTGCGCCGCCACGAGCACCCTGGACTTGCCTGCAAGCCTGTTGCAGACCAAAGGCTGGCGCAAAAGCATGCGAAACGCACAGCGACGCATGCGGGTTTGCAAGTTTTTCGCACGCGATCGGGCGGGCGTGGTGACAATCCGCGGCTATGCGTTTTTTTCCTGCCCATGCCACAGGGGCGGCCAGCACCGCTGCCGCGGCCGTCGCCACTTCTAGCCCTGAAAATACTTCCGCCTCCAAGCCGACCGGGGCATTGCCGCACAAGCCCGACGAACCCGAGCGCGCGAGCAGCCTTGCCATGCTGGTGGTGGTCTGTGGCATCGCCGCGGCGGTGCTCGACGCGAGCATCGTCAATCTGGCGCTGCCCGGCATCGCGCAGCAATTGCAGGCCGACGCGGCGCAGGCCATCTGGGTGCTCAACGCCTACCAGATGGCCACGCTGGTGATGCTGCTGCCGCTGGCGGCGCTGGGCGAGCGGCTGGGCTACCGGCGCGTGTACCTGGGCGGGGTGGTCTTGTTCACGCTGGCCTCGCTGGGGGCGATGCTCGCGCATTCGCTCTGGGCCCTGATCCTGGCGCGTGCCGTGCAGGGCCTGGGGGCCGCCGGCATCATGAGCGTCAATTCGGCGCTGGTGCGGCTCATTTACCCGCGCACGCTGCTGGGGCGGGGCATGGCCATCAATTCGATGGTGGTGGCGGTGTCGTCCGTGGCCGGGCCGGCGGTGGCGGCGGCGATTTTGTCGGTGGCCTCGTGGCCTTGGCTGTTTGCGCTCAACCTGCCGCTAGGGGCGTTCGTGCTGTGGCTGGGGCGGCGCGCTTTGCCGTTCAATGCGCACCCGCACCCGCACCCGCACCCGCTCTCGAGCGCGCAGCGCCTGGGCTGGCTCGACGTGCTGCTCAACGTGTTGATGTTCAGCCTGGTGTTCCTCGGCGTCGATCAACTGGGGGTGCGCAGAGAGCAGGCGGCAGGTGTGGACGCCGGGCTGGGCTGGATGCTGCTCGCCGCGGGCGTGCTGGTGGGCTGGGTGTACCTGCGGCGCCAGCGCCAGCTTGCCGCGCCCTTGTTTCCGATCGACTTGCTGCGCATCCGGGTGTTTGCGCTTTCCATGGCTTCGTCCGTAGGGGCGTTCTGCGCGCAGACGCTGGCGTATGTAGCGCTGCCTTTTTTGCTGCTCGACACCTTCGGGCGCACGCATTTGCAGGCGGGTTTGCTGATCTCGGCCTGGCCCTTGGCCATCGTGGCGGTGGCGCCGCTGGCTGGGCGGCTGATAGGGCGCTACCCCGGCGGGCTGCTCGGCGGCATAGGCATGGCGGTGTTTACCGGCGGGCTGCTGCTGCTCGCGCTGCTGCCGGCGCAGCCGACGAATCTGGACATGGTCTGGCGCCTGGCGCTGTGCGGCGCGGGCTTTGCGCTGTTCCAGTCGCCCAACAACCACACCATCGTGACCTCGGCGCCCTTGCACCGCAGCGGCGCGGCCAGCGGCATGCTGGGCACGGCACGGCTCACGGGGCAGACGCTGGGCGCGGTGGTGCTCGCGGCTTTGTTTTCGCTGTGGCCTGCGCAGCTCGGGCGTGCGCCCATCGCGGCGCTGTGGGTGGCTGCGGGCTTTGCGGCGTTGGCGGGCGTGACGAGCACGCTGCGCGTGCGCGACGCATGAGCAAAGAGTCTGGGTAAAAAACGGCTTTTGTTGAGAAGATAAAAGCGCTTGCAGATATGCTTTTGAGAGCGTTTCGCGCGTGCCTGATGGTGCCGGCGTGTGGCACACTCGCGCGTTTCCCGTGTCCGTTTTCGTTACAGAACCATGGAATCCATCGTCCGGCAGCTTGCCGAAGAAATCCGCATTTCCGAGGCGCAGGTGCGCGCCGCCGTCGGTTTGCTCGACGGCGGGGCCACGGTGCCCTTCATCGCGCGCTACCGCAAAGAGGCCACGGGCGGGCTCGACGACGTGCAGCTGCGCGAACTCGACGCGCGCCTGGCCTACCTGCGCGAGCTGGCCGAGCGGCGCGTCGCCGTGCTCAAGAGCATAGACGCGCAGGGCAAGCTCACCGACGCGCTGCGCGCCGCGATCACCGCCGCGCCGACCAAGCAGGAGCTCGAAGACCTGTACCTGCCGTTCAAGCAAAAGCGCCGCACCAAGGGACAGATCGCGCGCGAATGCGGGCTCGAGCCGCTCGCAGACCTGCTCTGGGCCGACCCGACGCGCGACCCGGCGGTGGCCGCGCAGCCCTTTTTGCGCGCGCCCGAGCTGCTCGAAGACGGCAAACCGGGGCCGGATTTTTCCAGCGTGGCGGCGGTGCTCGACGGCGTGCGCGACATCCTGAGCGAACGCTGGGCCGAAGACGCGGCGCTCGTGCAGGCCTTGCGTGCCTGGCTCTGGGACGAAGGCGTGCTCGCGAGCCGCAAGATCGAGGGCAAGAATGAAAACGACCCCGAGGTCGCCAAGTTCCGCGACTATTTCGACTATGCCGAGCCGATCCGCCGCGTGCCCTCGCACCGCGCGCTGGCCGTGTTCCGCGGGCGCGCGCTCGAAGTGTTGGACGTGAAGCTGCTGCAACCCGCAGAGCCCGCGCCCGGCCAGGCGAGCCTGGCCGAAGGGCGCATCGCGCTGCACCTGGGCTGGAGCCACAGCGGGCGCGCCGCGGACGACCTGCTGCGCAAGTGCGTGGCCTGGACCTGGCGTGTCAAGCTCAGCCTGGCGCTGGAGCGCGACCTGTTCACACGCTTGCGCGAAGAGGCCGAGCAGGTGGCGATCAAGGTGTTTGCCGACAACCTGCGCGACCTGCTGCTCGCCGCGCCTGCGGGCCCGCGCGTGGTCATGGGGCTCGATCCGGGCATACGCACGGGCGTCAAGGTGGCCGTGGTCGATGCCACGGGCAAGCTCGTCGCCACCGCCACGGTGTATCCGCACGAGCCGCGGCGCGACTGGGACGGCGCGCTGCACACGCTCGCGCAGCTGTGCCAGCGCCACGGGGTGCAGCTCATCGCGATCGGCAACGGCACCGCGAGCCGCGAGACCGACAAGCTCGCGGCAGAGCTCATCGCCTTGATGCAAAAACAGGCGCAAACGCAGGTGGGGAGTGCGCAAGCAGCTCTACAAAAGATAGTCGTGAGCGAAGCCGGCGCATCGGTCTATTCGGCCAGCGAGTACGCCGCGCAGGAGATGCCCGACGTCGATGTGAGCCTGCGCGGCGCCGTGAGCATCGCGCGGCGCCTGCAGGATCCGCTCGCCGAGCTCGTGAAGATAGACCCCAAGAGCATAGGCGTGGGCCAGTACCAGCACGACGTGAACCAGAGCGCACTCGCGCGCACGCTGGACGCGGTGGTCGAAGACTGCGTGAACGCCGTGGGCGTGGACTTGAACACGGCGAGCATGCCGCTGCTCGCGCGCGTCTCGGGGCTCTCGCCCAGCGTGGCAGGTGCCGTGGTGCGCTGGCGCGAGGCGCATGGGGCGTTTCGCAGCCGCCGGCAGCTGCTCGAAGTCACGGGCCTGGGCCCCAAGACGTTCGAACAAAGCGCGGGCTTTCTGCGCATCCGCGGCGGCGACAACCCGCTCGACATGACCGGCGTGCACCCCGAAACCTACCCCGTGGTCGAGCAGATCATCGCGCGTGTCGGCAAACCCGTGGCCGAATTGATGGGGCGCGCCGAACTGCTGCAAAGCCTGCGCCCCGAGCTGTTCGCGAACGAGCGCTTCGGCGTCATCACGGTGCGCGACATCCTCGGGGAGCTCGAAAAACCCGGCCGCGACCCGCGCCCGGACTTCAAGGTGGCGCGTCTGCAAGAGGGCGTGCACGACATCACCGACCTGCGCGAGGGCATGGTGCTCGAGGGCACGGTGAGCAACGTGGCGCAGTTCGGCGCCTTCGTCGATCTGGGCGTGCACCAGGACGGCCTGGTGCACGTGAGCCAGCTCGCGCACAAGTTCGTGCACGACGCGCGCGAGGTGGTCAAGACCGGCGCCATCGTGAAGGTGCGCGTGCTTGAAGTCGATGTGCCGCGCAAGCGCATCAGCCTGACGATGAAGCTGGACGCTGCCCCTGCGCAGCCGGGCGCAAGGCGTGGCGCCGAGCCGCATGCGTCGGGCGCCGCAAGCGGCCAAGGCAGTCAAAACAGCCGCAACGGTCCAAACAGCCAAAGCGGCCCGCGCTCCGCCGGCCCCAGCCGCTACACGCCGCGCAATGCAGAACCCGCAGCGCCCTCGGCCATGGCCGCAGCCTTTGCCAAGCTGCAGCAGGGCAAGGGCCGCTGAGGCCGGCCGCTAGCCCATGTCTGACGATGCCTTGCCCGAGCTCGATGCGCTGCTGGCCAGTAGCGCCCAGCTGCCCGCACTGCCGCGCAGCGCGGCGCTGCTGCTGGCCGAGCTTGCGCACGTGCAGCCCCAACTGCGCCGCTTGAACCTGCACTTCGGGCAAGACCCGGTGCTGGCTGCGCGCTTGCTGGCGCTGGCCAATGGCCCGGCGTTCCAGATGGCGCGTCAGGTATCCGGCATCCCCGAGGCGCTGGCGCTGGCGAGCGCGCAGCAGCTGCGCACCCTCGTGGCCGCGGCCCCGCTGGGCACCGCGGCGCAGGCCATGCCTGGTGTCAGCCTGGCGCAGTTCGCGCGCTACAGCCAGCTGACGGCGCGCCTGGCGCGTGCGCTGGCGGGCGTGTTGCTGCAAGACCAGGTTGCCGCCTACACCGTGGGCCTGCTGCACGGCCTGGGCGAGCTGCTTTTGCACCTGTGCATCCCGCAAGAAATGGCTGCCATCGATGCGCTGGTGCCGCCACTCGATGCGCGGCGCAGCCTGGTCGAGCAGCAGATCCTCGGCTACGGCTACGAGGAAGTGAGCGCGCGCCTGGCCGAGCGCTGGCGCTTGCCCGCGCGGGTGGTCGAAGCGCTGCGCTACCAGAATGATCCGCTTGCGGAAAACGCCTGCGAGCCGCTCGCGGCCATCGTCCACCTGGCCTCCTGGCGCATGCGCGCGCACCTGGCGAAGCTGGACGAAAAGCAGATGGCGGACAGCTTTCCGGGCGACGTGGGAGTCATCCTGGGCCTGGACATAGACATGGTGTTGCAGCAGGACCCTTTCGACTGGCGGCGCGGGCAATCGGCGGAGGATGTGGTGGTTTGAACCCAGATTGTCCATTAGGCGGTGCTGCGCACCTACGCGGGTGCTGGCGGACGTCTGACGGTCATTTTGGCCGCGGCTTCGTTGTTCGTGGCACCACCACGAACTCCTCAGCCGCAACCAAACTGCCTCGCCATCATCCCATGTCCTAATGAACCCTTTGACCGCGGGCCCGCTTGCAACGGGCGGCGGCGAATACCCTACGGAGCAGTGAAGTCTTCGCGACTGCACATGCCAACATCCCTCGTGCTCGGTTATCGTATCAAGGGTTTTCCCTTATCCATAACTCTTGTGGAGTCTCATAATGGGCATGATCAAATCCTGGGCCGCCAAGGCCGCCGGACAAGCGCTCGAGCGTTACGACTACGATCCCGGCCCGCTCGGCGCCGAAGAGGTAGAAATCGCCGTCGAATACTGCGGTGTCTGCCATTCGGACTTGTCGATGATCGACAACGAATGGGGCATGGCCAGCTTCCCGCTGGTGCCTGGCCACGAGGTGGTGGGCCGTGTGGCGGCGTTGGGCAGCCAGACCAAGGGCTTGCAGGTCGGCCAACTCGTCGGCTTAGGCTGGACGGCCGAAAGCTGCATGCACTGCCACAGTTGCCTGGGCGGCGACCACAATCTGTGCGCCCACGCAAAACCCACCATCGTGGGGCACCACGGTGGCTTCGCCGACCGGGTGCGCGGCCACTGGGCCTGGGTCGTGCCGTTGCCCGATGGGGTGCGCGCCGAAGTGGCCGGGCCGCTGCTGTGCGGCGGCATCACGGTGTTCAACCCGCTGCTCGAATTCAACATCCTGCCCACGAGCCGCGTGGGCGTGGCCGGCATAGGCGGCCTGGGCCACATGGCGCTGCGCTTTGCGCGCGCCTGGGGCTGCGAGGTCACGGCCTTTACCTCGAGCCCGGACAAGGCCCAGGAAGCGCAGCAACTCGGTGCCCACCGTGTCGTCTCCAGCCGCGACGGTGCCGCAATCCGCGCCATCGCGGGGCAGCTCGATCTGATCCTCGTGACCGCGAATGCTGCGCTCGACTGGGACGCTGTGCTCACGGCGCTTGGGCCGCGCGGGCGGTTGCATGTGGTGGGCGCGGTGCCACAGCCCATTCCCGTGCCGGCGTTTGCGCTGATCTTCGGGCAAAAGCAGGTGTCGGGATCGCCCTCGGGTTCACCGACCGCGATTGCACGCATGCTCGACTTCTGTGCGCGCCATGCGATCGAGCCCATGGTGGAGCTGTTTCCCATGTCGCAGGTCAACCAAGCCCTGGAGCGCCTGCGCTCGGGCAAGGTGCGTTACCGCGCGGTGTTGCGCAATGATTTTTGAAAGGCAATGGCAATGCAAGAACGTCAATTGGGTACATTGAAAGTTTCGGCGCTTGGGCTTGGCTGCATGGGCATGTCCGAGTTTTACGGCGCGGGCGACGAGGCCGAGGCCATCGCCACCATCCACCGCGCGCTCGACCTGGGTGTGACGCTGCTCGACACCGCCGACATGTACGGCGTCGGGCGCAACGAGGAGCTCGTGGGGCGGGCCATCCGTGGGCGGCGCGAGCAGGTGGTGCTGGCGACCAAGTTTGGCAACGTGCGTGCGCCCGATGGCAGCTTTGTGCGCATCGACGGTCGCCCCGAGTACGTGCGCGCCGCCTGCGAGGCGAGTTTGCGCCGCCTCGGCGTGGAAACCATCGATCTGTACTACCAGCACCGTGTCGATCCGAACACCCCGATCGAGGACACGGTGGGTGCGATGGCCGAGCTCGTGCGCGCAGGCAAGGTACGCCATCTCGGCCTGTCCGAGGCCGCGCCCGAGACGATTCGGCGCGCGCACGCGGTGCACCCCATCACCGCCTTGCAAACCGAGTATTCGCTGTGGAGCCGCGACCCTGAGGACAGCATCTTGCCCACGGTGCGTGCCTTGGGCATAGGCTTCGTGGCCTACAGTCCCTTGGGACGCGGCTTTCTGAGCGGACAGATCAAGCGCATCGAAGACCTGGCCCCAGACGACTATCGACGCAACAGCCCCCGATTTCAGGGTGAGAACTTCACACGCAATCTGGCGCTGGTAGCCGAGATCGAAGCCATGGCGCGCGAAAAAGGCTGCACGCCCGCGCAGCTCGCGCTCGCCTGGGTGCTGGCGCAAGGGCAGGACATCGTGCCCATCCCGGGCACCAAGCGGCGCCGCTACCTCGAGGAAAACCTGGGTGCCCTGACCGTGAGTTTGAGCCCGCAGGACCTCGAACGCATCGACCGTATCCTGCCCCCCGGCGCTGCCGCGGGCACGCGCTACGCTGCGGCGCAGATGCAGGCGCTCAATCGCTGACCTTGCAACGTAAAGGTTGTGTCATGGACACTTGCACGGCGGATGCTTTTTTGCACGAGCGCGTGGCCATCGTCACGGGCGGCGGGCGCGGCATGGGGCGGGCGATGACCCTCGCCCTCGCCGCGGCGGGAATGCATGTGGTCGCCACGGCGGCACGCGAGCGCACCGAGGTCGAGGCTGTAGCCCAAGAGGCACAGCGCCAATGTGCTCAGGCGCGTGTGCTGCCTTTGTGCGCCGACGTCACGCGCGAGGACGACTGCATGCGCGTGGTGGCGGCGGCGCTGCAGCGTTTCGGGCGGCTGGATGTGCTCATCAACAACGCCGGACGCGGCATGAAGTACGTGAGTCCGCAATTTTTGACGCAGCCCACGCGTTTTTGGCAGACCGACCCTGCGGTCTGGCGCATGGTGATCGACACCAACGTAAACGGGCCGTTTTTCATGGCGCGCGCGGCAGTGCCGGCCATGCTGCGCGCGGGCTGGGGCCGCATCGTCAACCTCTCGATGAACCGCGAAACCATGCGCCGGCGCGGTTTTTCGCCGTATGGCCCCTCGAAGGCAGCACTCGAATCCGAGACCATCATCTGGGCTCAAGACCTCGCTGGCACGGGCGTCACCGTCAATGCACTGCTGCCCGGTGGCGCAACGCACACGGGCATGATTCCCGAGGGCGTGGAGGCGTCGGTGTATGCCGGCTTGCTGGCGCCCGAGGTGGTGGTGCCACCGCTGCTTTGGCTGCTGTCGCCAGCTGCCGATGCCGTCACCGGCAAACGCGTGGTTGCAAACCGCTGGCGTGCCGACCTCGACGGCGACGCGCGAGCGCGCGAGGCGCTTGAAGACGCGGGTTGCTGAGGCCAGGCGCGCGGGCTGTGCACGCCACCTCAGGCCACGCGCAAGGAAGCCATGCCCTGAACGCCGCGCTCGCGGCTTGCCGGCGCCTGCTCCGGCATGCTGCTTATGCTGGCTTGCGCATCCTGCACCGCAGACAGCGTGCTGCTGCGCAGCGCCTGCAGGAGCCGCCCTGCGTCCAGGCACTGCACGAGTAGCGGCGGCTCGCCCGGGGCTGGGTCGGGCTGGATCAGCGCGGTGACGAGCTGCGCCTGGTTGCCCAGCACGTTGGGCGCGTCGAAGATGCGCGTGCGCGCAAAGGCCGTGACGCCGTGCAGTTCGTTGACCAGCAGGCCGACGCGCCGGCCTGCATGCTCCAGCACGATGACCTGGCTGTCCGGCGTGATCTCGGAGGGCGCGCCGCGCAGCAGCTGGCCCAGGTCGAACACCCAGACATAGCCGGTGACGCTGCCGTGCGCCTTGCGCGCGAGCGTGCCCACGCAGTAGGGCATGCGCCCGGCGGAGACGGCCGCGATGGCGCTTGCGGGCAGGGCTTCGAGCACTTCCTCGGCCTTGAACGCGAACAGGCCAGCGTCGATGAAGAAGGTCGCCATTTCCTGCGCCTCGGCCTGGCCCACGTCGGCCGTGAGCACGGTGCGGCGGCGCTGCACGGCGTCCAGGGCCCCGGCTTGCACCGCGCCCAGCGACTCGAACGAGAGCGCGAGCACGTCGTCGCGGTAGCCGTCGCTGCGCTTGAACTCGCGGTAGCCGTGCGAGGCCGAGCAGCCGACGATGCAGTAGTGCCCGTCGTGCACCATGGCGCGCGAGGTGCTGTGGCCGTTGGGCAGCGCGAGCAGGTCCGCCGGCAGCGCGATGGTGTGGCCCGGCGGGCGCGCGGGGTCGGTGCTCGCGATGACGTGGCCCGTGCGGTGCACGAACACGGTGTGCGTGTTCGGCTTGCTGGCCGTGGCGCCGCGCAGCATGGCGTCGAACTCCACGCTGGAGTTGAACACGATGCCTATGCCGCCCACGACTTCGCTGGCGGCGCCGGGCGCGCGGATCGCGGCGTGATAAACGTAGGTCAGGCGCCCTTCGTCGAGCGGTGAGGCCTGCCAGGGTGAGACGTGGTAGGACTGCGTGTCGGGCAGCGTCAACACCGCTGCGAGCGTGGCCGGGTCTATGCGGGTGCCGAGGAGCCTGTCGGACTTTGGAATCGTCGGCTGCAAATGCGCCGCAGCGGCCCATTTTTTACCGGCTTCTTGCCCCATAGTGCCGCTATGGGGCGGCGAATCCGGCAAAAACTGGCTTCGCTGGGGCGCATTCTCGCTATCGACGTCCAAAGTCCGACAGGCTCCTAGCACCGAGCTGCCGTCCTTGCATGTGGGGCGGCTCGCGGCGACGATGCGGCCCGTGCGGTCATAGACCACGAGGCGCGTATAGACCGTGTAGAGGCTGTTGATGTGCTCGAGGATGCGGCAGGCCGTGGTCACGTCTTCGGCCCGCAGCTTGCCCTGCGCGGCGTCGGCGAGCAGGGCGCGCAGCTCGGGCGTGAGCGCCCACCAGCGGCAGTCGTTGGCGCGCTCGTAGAGGTTGCGGTCGAGCAGATCGACGAGCAGCTGCGTGAGGAACATGCTGTCGCGCATGCGCGAGCTCAGCACGGTGTCATACAGGTCGCGGATCGACTGCGTGAACACCTCGTTGGTGCGTGCGCCGGTCTCGCCGATCTGCTCGAGCACGGCCTTGAGCTTTTGCGCCGCGCCTTGCTTGCCCGCGGTCATGACCTGACCGTTCCAGACCACGCGGCGTATGGTGTCGGCCGCGGTGACGATTTCATACAGCGGCGGGCAGAAGGTCTTGGCGTGTGCGAGCAGCCCCTGCGCAATCGCCGGGTCGAGCGCATCGATGGTGCGCTGCAGCTTGGCCGAGAACGCGAGCTCCACGGGCACCATGACCTGCCCCTTCCAGCCCGGCGGGCCGGGGTAGCCCTGGTAGCCTTGCGCTGCCACCGTGCGCACCAGATAGGTGCGCCCGCCGTGCACCAGCAACTGCGGCGCAGCGCCGAGGTTCACGGGCACCTGCGCGCCCACGGGAATCCACAACGCGTCGCTGCTCGCGATCACGCAGTCGTCGGCGTCGAGCAGCAGCGCGATGTTGCGCTGGTTTCTGCCCTGGCGCGCATGGAAGATGCCCTCCATTTCGCTGTGAAAGGCAAAGCTCAGGCACAGCACGCCCGCAGGCTGGCCGGTGCGCGGGTCGAGCATGCGCTGCGAGTAGATCAGCGCGTGCTCCTTGCCGGGGCGCAAGGGCGTGGCGCGGAAGGTCTCGACGTGGCCCGCGCTGGCGAGCGTCTGCGCGATCAGCGGGTCGTGGCTGCCTTCGACGGGCGCGTCCTCGTCGATCTGCGCGAGCACGGCGCCCTCGCGGTCGAGCAGCATGATTTCGTCATAGACCGTGTATTTGTTGCGGTACTCGCGCAGGCGCTGCAGCACGGGGCCAGGGTCGGTGGTGATGCCGGCGACGAAGCGGCACAAATCCTGGTCGGTGGCGAGAAAGCCCACGTCGGCCGTGCGTTCGTAGAGGTTGCGCACCACGATGTCGATCACATGGTGCGCGTGCGTGCCGATTTCGGCCATGACTTCGCCGAGCGACTCCTGCACCAGCGAATGCACGAGGTCGCCCTCGAGGCGCTGAAAGCCCGCGCGCGTGGCAGCCATCATGGGCAGGATGCTGTGCGCCTCTTCGGGGCAGTTCATCTTGGCCGAAGCTTCTATGAGGCGCCACATCAGATTGAGCTCGCGCAGCGCGCTCTCGCAGCGCACCACGTCGCGCATGAAGGGGATGAAGGTGTCGGTGTTGACGCTGCTGCCGCTGGGGTCGCTCGCGCCGTCGCTGTTGCCGTGGGCCATGGTGTGCTTTCCTTTTTGCGCTGGGGGCCTGCGGTAAGAACGGGTTCTAAGGCAGGTGTCGTTACTTCTTGAAACGACCCATGCAAGAGGCTTGCCAGCCTGCGGGTATGGCCGCGCAAAAAAGAGAAAAGCGCAGCGCGCTGGCTCGGGTGCAGCGTGGCGGCCACTGCAGCCACGCGGGGCTATTCGATGTCTATGCAGTGCAGCCCGAAGCTGCCGCGCTTGCGGTCGGCAAAGTAGCAGCGCAGCGTCTCATTGACGGTGCGAAAGGCGATTTCGTCCCAGGGCACCTCGTCTTCGCTGAACAGGCGCGCCTCTATGGTTTCGTGGCCGGGGTTGAACTGGTCGCTGAGCAGCGTGGCGAGGTAAAACAAATGCACCTGGCCCACGCGCGGCACGCTGAGCAGGCTGAACAGCGGGCCCATCGTGATATGCGCGCCGGCTTCTTCCTCGGTTTCGCGTGCCGCCCCTTCGGCGGTGGTTTCGTCGAGCTCCATGAAGCCTGCGGGCAGCGTCCACTTGCCCCAGCGCGGCTCGATGTTGCGCTTGCACAGCAGCACGCGGCCATCGGCAAATACGGGCACCGTGCCCACGACGTTGAGCGGGTTTTCGTAGTGGATGGTGCCGCAAACGGTGCACACGGCGCGCTCGCGCGTGTCGCCGTCGTCCGGCAGGCGGTACGCCACGGCGGCGCCGCAGGCGCGGCAATGCTTGATGGGGCTGCGGAAGGTCATGCCAAAATTTTGAATGAAAAACGCGTTTTACGCTTATATGACGGTCGCTACCAGCTATTTAAAAAATAGCAATTCCTCAGACGACTTGCACGCGCAAAGGCGTGAGGCCATCGACACCGCATTCGATCACGTCGCCGCGCAGCACCGCGCCCACGCCTTCGGGCGTGCCGGTGTAGATCAGGTCGCCGGGCTGCAGCGTCCAGGCGGCCGAGAGGTGTTCGATGGTTTCGGCCACGTTCCAGATCATTTGCGCGATCTGGCTGCGCTGGCGCTCGGTACCGTTCACTTGCAGCCAGATCGCGGCCTGCGCGAGGTCGCCCACCTGGGGCGCGGGCGTGATCGGCGCGATCGGCGCGCTGTGCTCGAAAGCCTTGCCTATGGACCAGGGGCGGCCTTGTTTTTTCATCTCGTTTTGCAGGTCGCGCCGCGTCATGTCCAGGCCCACGGCGTAGCCGAACACATGCTGTAGCGCATCAGCCGCACGGATGTTGCTGCCGCCCCGACCCAGGGCGACGACGAGTTCGACCTCGTGGTGCAGGTTGGCCGTGAGGCTGGGATAGGGCAGCGCGCCGGTATCGCCGGCTGGCACGGCGAGCACGGCGTCGGCAGGCTTGAGGAAGAAAAACGGCGGCTCGCGCCCCGTGAAGCCCATCTCTTTGGCGTGCTCGGCGTAGTTGCGCCCCACGCAATAGATGCGGTGCACGGGAAAGCGCTCGGCGCGGCCGACGATGGGCACGCTGGCGATGGCGGGGGGAGGGAAAACGTAGTGCGTCATGCAAAAACTCGGCGGGCTGCGGGGAATTTGGGGGCTGCGTGTGCGGCGCGCAGGCTGGCGACACAGCCCGCAGTGTGCCATGGCACCGCCGCCTGCGCGGGCTGGCGCTGCGCGGTTATGCTGCCGGCCATGGCCACGCCTTTTGCTTCCTCTCCTGCTGTCGATACCGCGCTGCCTGCGGATTGGCTGATCCCCGACTGGCCGGCGCCGCCCGGCGTGCACGCGCTGTGCAGCACGCGCGCGGGCGGCGTGAGCGTGTCGCCCTACGACAGCCTGAACCTCGGCGACCACGTGGGCGACAGCCCCGCCGCGGTGCAGGCCAACCGCGCGCGCCTGCAGGCTGCGCTGCACCGCATCACGCCGGGCACGCGCCCCGTGTTTCTGCGCCAGGTGCACGGCGCGCGCGTGCTGCAGCTCGACGCCGCCACGCCCGACGGTGCCGAGGCCGACGCCTGCGTCAGCATGCAGCCTGCGCTTGCCTGCACCATCATGGTCGCGGACTGCCTGCCGGTGCTGCTCGCGCACCGCTCGGGCGCAGTCGTCGCGGCGGCACATGCGGGCTGGCGCGGGCTGGCGGGGCAGGGCGGGGTCGGGGTGCTGGAGCGGGTTTTCGAGCGTTTTTGTGCTCTAGACGAGTCACAGCAAGCGCGAGCAGCTATTAACAGTGAAGCGCCGGAAACTGTAGCCGCCGGCACGCTCGCCTGGCTCGGGCCCTGCATAGGGCCGCAGGCTTTCGAGGTTGGGGCCGAAGTACGCGCGGCTTTTTGCGCGGCCGATGCGGCGGCAGAGCGTTTTTTCATGCCCTCCGGGGCTGGGCATTTCCTGGCCGACCTCGCGGGCCTGGCGCGCCAGCGGCTGCGCGCGCTGGGCATCACGCAGATTTTTGGCAACGGCGGCAGCCCGGCGTGGTGCACGGTGACGCAGGCCGCGCGGTTTTTTTCCTACCGGCGTGACCAGCGGCTTGCAGGCGGCAGCGGCCGCTTCGCCGCGTGCATCTGGCGCGCGGAGGTGGCAAGCCAAATGCCGGGCGAGGCGGCGGGCGAACTGCGCCGCGATTGACCGCTATGGATTTGTGTAAGGCTAGGAGCCTGTCGGACTTTGGGCGTCGAAAGCGAGAATGCGCCCCAGCGAGACCAGTTTTTGCCGGATTCGCCGCCCCATAGCGGGACTATGGGGCAAGAAGCCGGTGAAAAGTGGGCCGCTGCGGCGCATTCGCAGCCGACGATTCCAAAGTCCGACAGGCTCCTAGGTCTGTGCTGCCGTAAAGATCGGGCATGATTGCGCCCTATCGTCCATGGTTTTGCACAATTCCGAGGAGGCATCGATGAATTCCCCCGCGTCTTTTTGGGGCGTTGGCACCCAGCCGCCCGCCTGGCTGGGGCAGGGCTGGGCACAGGCGCTGCAGGCTTTCGAGCAGTTGAAACTGCCGGCGCCCGTGCCCGGCGCGGCGCCGCTGCGCTTTGCGCCCGAAAAGCTGCAGGCGCTGCAGCAGCAGTACCTGGAGGAGGCGCGCGCGCTCTGGGCGCAGAGCCTGCAGGGCAGCATCCCCAGCCTGCAAGACAGGCGCTTCAGCGGTGCGGGCTGGGCCGAGAACCCGATGGCGGCCTACACCGCGGCCGTGTACCTGCTCAACGCGCGCACCCTCATGGGTCTGGCCGAGGCGCTGGAGGCCGACGCGAAAACGCGCGCGCGCATCCGCTTTGCTATAGACCAATGGCTGGCCGCGATGGCGCCGAGCAACTTTCTCGCCTTCAACGCCGAGGCGCAGAAAAAGGCCCTGGCCACCCAGGGCGAGAGCATCGCCAAAGGCTTGCAGAATCTGCTGCACGACATCAGCCAGGGCCACGTGTCCATGACCGACGAAAGCCAGTTCGAGGTGGGCCGCAACGTCGCCACGACCGAAGGCGCCGTGGTGTTCGAAAACGAGCTGTTCCAGCTCATCGAATACAAGCCGAGCACGGCCAAGGTCTATGAGCGCCCGTTTTTGCTCGTGCCGCCCTGCATCAACAAGTTCTACATCCTCGACCTGCAGCCTGACAATTCGCTGGTGCGCTACGCCATAGAGCAGGGGCACCGCACCTTCATGCTGAGCTGGCGCAACCCCGATGCGAGCCTGGCGCACAAGACCTGGGACAACTATGTCGAAGACGGCGCCATGGCCGCGATCGAGGTGGTGCGCAACATCACCGGCGCGGCGCAGATCAACGCGCTGGGCTTTTGCGTGGGCGGCACGATTTTGAGCAATGCACTCGCCGTGCTCGCGGCGCGCGGCGACGAGCCCGTGGTGAGCGCCACCTTTTTGACCACGCTGCTGGACTTTACCGACACGGGCATCCTCGACGTGTTCATTGACGAAGCCTTCGTGCGCCTGCGCGAGCTGCAGTTCGGGCAGGGCGGCGTCCTGCCGGGAATGGAGCTGGCTTCGACGTTCAGCTTTTTGCGCCCCAACGACCTGGTGTGGAACTACGTGGTGGGCAACTACCTCAAGGGCGAGACCCCGCCGCCCTTCGACCTGCTGTATTGGAACAGCGACAGCACCAACCTGCCGGGGCCGTTCTACGCCTGGTATTTGCGCAACTTCTACCTCGAAAACAAGCTCGTCAAGCCGGGCGCGCTCACCGTGTGCGGCGAGAAGATAGACCTGAACGCGCTGCAGCTGCCCGTGTATATCTACGGCTCGCGCGAGGACCACATCGTGCCCATCCACGCCGCTTACGCCTCCACGCAGGTGCTGCCTGGGCCCAAGCGCTTCGTCATGGGCGCGTCGGGCCATATCGCGGGCGTGATCAACCCGCCGGCCAAGCAAAAGCGCAGCTATTGGTCGCGGGAGGATGGGCAGTTTCCGCCCACGCTCGAAGAATGGCTCGCGGGCGCCACCGAGCATCCCGGCAGCTGGTGGCCCGACTGGGCGCAGTGGCTCGCGGGCCACGCGGGCAAGCAGATCGCCGCGCCCAAGGCTTATGGCAAGGGCAAATTCAAGCCCATAGAGCCCGCGCCGGGGCGCTACGTCAAGCAAAAAGCGTAGCTGCCGGCGGCAGGTACCTTGCGGCTTGCGGCGCTCTGCGGGCTCAGCCTCTCAGGAGAGTTCCGCGATCAGCTCGATCTCCACGCACGCGCCCATGGGGATTTGCGCGACGCCGAAGGCGCTGCGCGCGTGCGCGCCCTTGTCGCCAAACACCTCGGCCAGCAGCTCGCTCGCGCCGTTGGTCACGAGGTGCTGTTCGGTGAAGTCGGGGCTGGAGTTGACCAGGCTCATCACCTTGACGATGCGCTGCACGCGGTTCAGGTCGCCACCGGCTGCGGCCTGCAGCGTGCCCAGCAGGTCTATGGCCACGGCGCGCGCTGCGGCCTTGCCCTCTTCGGTGCCCAGGTTGCGCCCGAGCTGGCCAACCCAGACTTTGCCGTCCTTGCGTGCGATGTGGCCGCTCAGAAACACCAGCTTGCCACTTTGCACATACGGCACGTAGGCGGCCGCGGGCACGGCGACGGGGGGCAGGGTGATGCCGAGTTTTTGCAGTTGTTCATAGACGTTCATCGGTGCTCCTCGTGATGTGAAATGGGTAAGGGATGCGGGAGCGTGTAAGTGTTGCACAGCGCGGGCGATGCCGTGGCGTGGGCGCCCCATCTTGCTGTCGGTGCCGGTAGCATGCGCGCATGCTGTCCCCCGCTGACGAGCCGCTCTACGCGGAAGATTCCGAGTGCGCCTTTTGGCGCCTGCCAGCGCTGCTGCTTGGCGTGCTCGCGGGTAGCGCCTTGCAATTGCAGCAGGCGGCATTGTGGGAGCGGCGCGCGTATGCAGGTCTGCTGCTTTTGGCGCTGCTGTGTGCCTGGCTGGGTGCGTGGCTCGCGCGCCGCACCTGGCGCGCGCGCTCGGTGCGCGCGCTGCGCTGGCTGCGGCGCGGCGCGTGGTGGCTGGCGCTGGCGGTGGGCGCGCTCGCGGCGTTTGCCGGCGTGGGGCTGCGCGCCGCAGCCTACCAGGGCGACGCCCTGGCGCCTGCGCTCGAAGGGCACGATGTGCGCGTCACGGGCGTGGTCGCGGCCATGCCGCAGGTCAGCGACGTGGGGCTGCGTTTGCGCCTTGCAGTCGAATCCGCGCAGCTTGCGGGCCAGGCCGTGCAGCTGCCGCCTTTGCTCGAAGTCAGCTGGTGGGGCGCGAGCCTGTTCGACGCACCCGAAGGCAGCGAGGTCGAAGACGCCGAGCAGAGTGCGTTGCCGGGCGCGCGCGCCACGCCAAAGATCGCCGCGGGCGAGCGCTGGGCCATGACGCTGCGCCTGAAGGCCCCGCACGGCGCGCGCAACCCCTACGGCTTCGATACCGAGCTCTGGTTTTGGGAGCAGGGCGTGCAGGCCACGGGCTACGTGCGCACGGGGCGGCGCGATGAGCCGCCGCAGCGCCTCGCGCGCACCTGGCAATACCCGATCGAGCAGGCGCGCCAGGCCGTGCGCGATGCCATTTTTGTGCGCCTGCTGCCCGCGGACGCCGGCGCTGGGCAGGAAAACCCGCTGGCCGCGCGCGCTGCGGGCGTGGTGGCAGCGCTCGTGACGGGCGACCAGCGTGCCATCGAGCGTGCCGACTGGGACATTTTCCGTGCCACGGGCGTGGCGCACCTCATGAGCATCTCGGGCCTACATATCACCATGTTCGCGTGGCTCGCGGCGCGCCTCGTGCGCTGGGCCTGGGGGCGCTCGGCACGCTTGTGCCTGGCGGTGCCGGCGCAGTCGGCGGCGCTCGTGGCGGGCGTGTTGCTCGCGGCGGCGTATGCGCTGTTCAGCGGCTGGGGCGTGCCCGCGCAGCGCACCGTGACCATGCTCGCCACGCTCGCACTGCTGCGCCTCGCGGGCCTGCGCTGGCCCTGGCCGCAGGTGTGGCTGCTCGCCTGCGCGGCGGTGGTGCTGGTCGATCCCTGGGCCTTGCTGCAGGCGGGCTTTTGGCTCAGCTTCGTCGCGGTGGGGGTGCTGTTTGCTTCTAACGTAGGAGCTGCTGATGCAGGTGCGAAGGGCGTGAGAGGCCATTTTCATGCTTTATTGCGCGAGCAGTGGGTCGTCACGCTCGCGCTCACGCCGCTGTCGCTGGTGCTGTTCGGGCAGATCGCGCCCGTGGGCCTGCTTGCGAACCTGCTGGCGATTCCGTGGGTCACGCTGCTCGTGACGCCGCTCGCGCTCGCGGGCGTGCTCTGGGCGCCGCTGTGGCAGCTCGCGGCCTGGGCGCTGCAGCCTTTGCTGGCGCTGCTGCAATGGCTGGCGGCCTGGCCGCAGGCCCAGTGGTTTTTGCCGCAGGCGCCGCTGTGGGCGGGCGTGGCCGCGGTGGGCGCGGGCGCGCTGCTGGCCACGCGCGGGCCTTGGGGCTTGCGTGCGCTGGCCTTGCCGCTGCTGCTGCCGGTGCTGTGCTGGCAGCCCGCCCGGCCTGCGCCGGGGCAGTTCGAATTGCTCGCGGCCGACGTGGGGCAGGGTAGCGCGGTGCTGGTGCGCACGGCCACGCACAGCCTGCTCTACGACGCCGGGCCGCGCTACGGGCGCGCTGGTGTGGCGAGCGACGCGGGCCAGCGCGTGCTCGTGCCGCTGCTGCGCGCGCTCGGCGAACGGCTGGACATGCTCATGCTGAGCCACCGCGACGCCGACCACATCGGCGGCGCGGCCGCCGTGCTGGCGCAGCAGCCGCAGGCGCGGCTCGTGGGTTCGGTCATGGATGAGACCGCCTTGCTCGCCTTGCTCGCCTTGCGCCCCGCCGCGCCCTGCCTCGCAGGGCAGCGCTGGGTGTGGGACGGCGTGGCGTTCGAAGTGCTGCACCCGCAAGCACAGGATGCCGCAGCCCCCGTGCGCGCCAAGCACAGCAATGCCAGCAGCTGCGTGCTGCGCATCCGTGCCGCCGCGGTGGGCAGCGGTGCAAGGGGCGCATCTGCTGCGGCCTTGCTGGTGGGCGACATAGAGCTTGCGCAAGAGCAGGCTTTGCTCGCGCGCGGCGCGCCCGTGGCCGCCGACTGGCTGCTCGCCGCGCACCATGGCAGCAAAAGTTCTTCAGGCGCGGCGTTTCTCGACGCCGTGCATCCGCGCACCGTCATGGTGCAGGCCGGCTACCGCAACCGCTACGGCCATCCGGCGCCCGAGGTGCTCGCGCGCTATGTCGAGCGCCACATCCGCGTGGTCGAATCCACGCGCTGCGGCGCCGCCAGCTGGACTTCGGCCGCGCCCGACGAGGTACGCTGCGAGCGCACGCAACGGCAGCATTACTGGGCGCACGCGCTGCCGCCGCGCGAATAGAACCTGGGCCTCCACAAACAAGGATGCGCCGAGGTGTTTTGCCATGGGGCGAACGCCTTGCCGCGTCCCGACTTGCGTAAGTCCTGAGACCGATGGCGCGCTAATTGCTTTGCCAGGCATACAGGAGGCTTTTTGCATGCAAGCATTCGACGAGATGTACGCATCCCTGCCCTACGAGGGCAGCGAGGTGCGCCCTCACTACCGGCGCTATGCGCAATGGCTGGTGCGCCAGCCCATGGATCTCATGCAGGCGCGCCGTGCCGAGGCCGAGATGATCTTTCGCCGCGTGGGCATCACCTTTGCGGTGTATGGCGCCAAAGACGAAGACGGCGCGGGCAACGAGCGCTTGATCCCTTTCGACCTGATCCCGCGCATCATCCCCGCGCAGGAATGGGCGCACATGCAGCGCGGCCTGGTGCAGCGCGTGACGGCGCTCAACCGCTTCATTCGCGACGTCTATCACACGCAGGAAATCCTGCGCGCGGGCGTCGTGCCCGCCGACCTGGTGCTGAACAACGTGCAGTTCCGGCGCGAGATGATCGGCCTGCAGGTGCCGCGCGACGTGTATGCGCACATCGCCGGCATAGACATCGTGCGCGCGGCCAATGCGCAGGGCGAGGGCGTGTATTACGTGCTCGAAGACAACCTGCGCGTGCCCTCGGGCGTGTCCTACATGCTCGAAAACCGCAAGATGATGATGCGGCTGTTTCCGGGCCTGTTCAACGCGCACGCGGTCGCCCCGGTGGCGCACTACCCCGATTTGTTGCTCGAAACCCTGCGCGCGTGCGCACCCACGACCTCGGCCGAGCCCACCGTCGTGGTGCTGACGCCGGGCATGCACAACAGCGCCTACTTCGAGCACGCCTTCCTCGCGCAACAAATGGGCGTGGAGCTGGTCGAGGGGCAAGACCTGGTGGTCAAGGACAGCTTCGTCTACATGCGCACCACGCGCGGCCTGCAGCGCGTGCACGTGATCTACCGGCGTGTCGATGACGATTTTCTCGACCCGCGCGTGTTCCGCAGCGACTCCATCCTCGGTTGCGCGGGGCTCATGGAGGCTTACCAGGCCGGCCACGTGAGCATCTGCAATGCCGTGGGCACGGGCGTTGCCGACGACAAATCGGTGTACCCCTACGTGCCCGAAATGGTGCGCTTTTACCTCGGGGAAGAGCCCATTTTGAACAACGTTCCGACCTGGATCTGCCGCAACCCCGAAGACCTGCGCTACGTGCTCGCGCACCTGCCCGAGCTCGTAGTGAAAGAGGTGCACGGCGCGGGCGGCTACGGCATGCTGATCGGCCCCGCGGCCACCCAAGCCGAGATCGAGGACTTTCGCCGCGCGCTGCAAGCCGACCCGGCACGCTACATCGCCCAGCCCACGCTGAGCCTCTCGAGCTGCCCGACCTTCGTCGACAGCGGCATTGCGCCGCGCCACATAGACTTGCGCCCCTTCGTGCTGAGCGGCCGCGAGGTGCAGATGGTGGCCGGCGGCCTCACGCGCGTCGCGCTCAAGGAGGGCTCGCTCGTGGTCAATTCGTCGCAAGGAGGCGGCACCAAGGACACCTGGGTGCTCGGAGATGAACAGGAGGGCGCACCATGCTGAGCTGCACTGCCGATCACCTTTTCTGGATGTCCCGATATACAGAGCGGGCAGACAAGGCCGCCACCGGCGGGCTTGCATCAGAATACCGCCGGCGCGCGCAGCGCGTGCGGGGTTCTCTGCCCGCCCTTGCACAGGAGGCCCTATGCTGAGCCGCACTGCCGACCATCTTTTCTGGATGTCCCGATATACAGAACGGGCAGAGAACACCGCACGCATGCTCAGCGTGAGCTACGAAACTTCGCTGCTGCCGCAGTCCGCCGCCGAGGCGCAGGCGGGCTGGCAGGGGCTGCTCTCGATCAGCGAGCTGATGCCGGCCTACACGCAAAAGCACGGCGAAGTCACGCCCGCCAGGGTGCTGGAATTCATGGTGCGCGATGGTGACAACCCCTCGTCGATCTTCTCGTGCCTGCGCGCCGCGCGCGAGAACGCACGTGCGGTGCGCGGCGCGCTCACCACCGAAATCTGGGAGACGCAAAACCAGACCTGGCTGGAGCTGCGGCGCCACCTCGAAGACGGCGCGCTCGAGCGCGACCCGGGGCAGTTCTTCGAGTGGGTCAAGTACCGCTCGCACCTCTCGCGCGGCGTCACGCTGGGCACCATGCTGCAGGACGAGGCGTTTCATTTTCTGCGCCTGGGCACTTTTTTGGAGCGCAGCGACAACACGGCGCGCTTGCTCGACGTGAAGTTCCACGCCGCGGCCAAGGACTTTTTCGGACGCGCGAGCGAGCGCAACCTCGAAAGCGACTTCTACCACTGGAGCGCCGTGCTGCGCAGCGTCTCGGCCTTCGAGGTGTACCGCAAGGTGTACCGCGACGTGATCACGCCGGGGCGCGTGGCCGACCTGCTCATCTTGCGCCGCGACATGCCGCGTTCGCTGCACGCGAGCATGCGCGAGGTGGTGGACAACCTGGCCGCGGTCGCCAACGCGCAATCGGACGAAACCCAGCGCCGCGCCGGGCGCCTGCTGTCCGACCTGCGCTATGGGCGCATAGACGAAATCCTGGCCACGGGCCTGCATGCCTTTCTGACGCAGTTCCTCGACCGCGTGAACGAGCTCGGCGCGCGCATCAGCCAGGACTTTCTGGTGCTCGAAGCCGATTGATTGCGGTCTGATTAACTTGTTGATTTTCCTATGAAAACAACCGCGTAGAGGGCGTTTGAAGAGATTTTGGGCGGCTGATGGGAAACCAATAACTGCCAAAAAATCCACTACAAAATCAACAACTTTGTTGGCGCCGATCGAAAAATGACCATCTGAAGGTGTGAGTGCCGCTTCAACCCAGATTGTCCATTAGGGAAATCCTGCAAAACCCCATCAAAAGTTAGGTGCCGCCATCGTCCCGTGTCCTAATGGACAATCTGGGTTCAAAACTGACCAGGGCGTATCAGGTGACTGCTGAATTTTTGGCAGGAGCAAAAGAGGGACGGTCTTAAGTCAACGCGAGGTGGTCAAGGCGTTCATACTGGGATTTTTGCTTCATTTCGAAGCAACCCGCATAAGTGCTCATAAGCTCGGAAGGCCAGCCGGCACGTGGTCAACCGTCCGCCACCAATATCCAAAATCCCAATCCTCATCGGTTGGGATTTTTTTGCCCGTTCCCCCTGTGTTGGCGCGGTTTCCGGGTCTGGCCTCGCGAGCGCCACAGGATGGGACACCGGGGCAAGTCAAGATAGTTGGCGCCTGAATCATGCTACCCACTGCCTTTTTATCGTTTTTCCTGCACGAAGCGCAAGAGCTGCGTCACCAAGTCGTCCTGTTCTAGGAGCCTGTCGGACTTTGGAATCGTCGGCTGCGAATGCGCCGCAGCGGCCCATTTTTTACCGTCTTCTTGCCCCATAGCACCACTATGAGGCGGCGAATCCGGCAAAAACTGGCCTCGCCGTGGCGCATTCTCGCTTTCGACGCCCAAAGTCCGACAGGCTCCTAGCAGGCGTGCGCGTGCGGCTTGGGTGCAGGCGCGCCATTCGGCGAGCGTCTTCGCGTCGGGCAATTGCAGTGGCGCGCTGTCTGTGCCGGCGATGCCGTTCCAGCCCGCATGAAAACGCCGCAGCGTGGGCGGGGCGTCGAGCCAATCCAAAAAGGCGTACAGCTTGCCGTGGTGCGCGTCGTCGTGCTGCGGGTAGATTTGCCACACGAAGGCCTCGCCGGCCCAGAGCGCGCGCACGAGCGAATCCTCGCCGCGCACGAGGTTCAGGTCGCAGGCCCAGAGCATTTCGTCGAACGCGGCTTGCGGGCGCGGCGGGAGGTATTGAATCGATAGCTGCCCACGCTTGCTGGATGCGCCTTCATGGGAATTTTGATGCATATTTTGCAGCGCAGCCCGCACCGCGGCGCTGGCACGCCCGGGCGTCACGAGCAGCTGCGTGGCCGGCTCTTGGCGCTCCGCGCATTGCGCGAGCAGCTGCGCGAGCGCGGGCGGCTCGTAGCAAAACAGCGAAATCCACAGCCGCGCGTCGCGTTGCGCCGGCGTCAAATCGGGCGCTTGCGCAGCGCGCCAGGCGGCGCGGTCGAAGCGCGCCTGGCGCTGCAGTAGATCGGGCTCGCGCAGCAAGCCGCCGGTCGCGGGCGTGAAGCCGGGGTAGAAAAACCAGCGCGTCCAGCCTGCCGCAGGGCCGTGCAGGATGGGCGAGGGCAGGCCGTGGTTGCGTGCCACGTAGCTTTGCGCCGAAAGGTATTCGAGGTTGATCCACACTGGGGCGCGTGATTCATGGTCATTTTGGCCTCTATCCATTGATACACGTGCACAATAAGCTATGAATTCAGGATCAATCTCGCAGCCAAAGGCTTCGACGAGCACGTCGGGTGGTGGCTCGTTTGGCGTGGGCGGTGGCGTCCCCCAGCGGCGCACCTGCACGCCAGGGCAGCCCTCGGGCGCCAGCCACGCGAGCGCCGAGGCGTCATCCACCCACAGGCGCACGCGCTGCCCGCGCCCGGCCAGCTGCGCCGCGAGCCGCCAGCACACGCCGATGTCGCCCCAGTTGTCGATCACGCGGCAGAAGATGTCCCATTGCAGGGCGGGTGGGGTGGGTGGGGTGGAATGGGCGGAGCTGGGGCTTGGCATGGCGGGCGATGGTAGCCGCAGCGGCAGCGTGGCGCCGAGCGGGTTGCATGCGCTGGGGGCGGCATGCTTGCGCGCGGACGGCAGCAGGGATGGGCCCCGGCGGGCGCGCAAGCCCACAGCCGCGCCGTGGGCAGGGGCAAAACCTTACACTCGCGCCCTCTGCGCCGCAGCGGCTGCGTGCGCGGCGCGCTTTTTGCGCGCGTGCAGTGGCCCGCGCCGCCATTGCCCGCAGCCCCGCCGTCCCCATCTTGCCCCCATGAACGCGCCCATCGACGTCTCCTTTTTCCCGCGCCCGGCCAAGCCGCTGACCAGCTACAAGCCGTACTGGGCCAAGCGCTTTGGCACCGCGCCTTTTCTGCCCATGAGCCGGGCCGAGATGGACGCGCTCGGCTGGGATTCGTGCGACGTGATCCTGGTGACGGGCGACGCCTACGTCGATCACCCGAGCTTTGGCATGGCCGTGATCGGGCGCGTGCTCGAGGCGCAGGGCTTTCGCGTGGGCATCATCGCGCAGCCCGATTGGCATAGCTGCGAGCCGTTCAAAGTGCTCGGGCGGCCCAATCTGTTTTGGGGCGTGACGGCGGGCAACATGGATTCGATGATCAACCGCTACACGGCCGATCGCAAAATCCGCAGCGACGACGCCTACACGCCGGGCAACGTCGCGGGCCGGCGGCCCGACCGCGCGGCCATCGTCTATAGCCAGCGCTGCCGCGAGGCGTACAAAGACGTGCCCATCATCCTGGGCGGCATAGAAGGCAGCCTGCGGCGCATCGCGCACTACGATTATTGGAGCGACAAGGTACGCCGCTCCATCGTCGTGGACAGCAAGTGCGACCTGCTGTTGTACGGCAACGCCGAGCGCGCGCTGGTCGAGGTGGCGCACCGCCTGGCGCGGCGCGAGCCCGTGGAGCGCATCACCGACGTGCGCGGCACGGCCTTCGTGCGCCGCCAGTCGGCCCTTGCAGGCGAGCCCGGCTGGTTCGAGATCGACTCGACCGAGGTCGATCAGCCCGGCCGTATCGACGCGCACCTGAATCCTTACCTGACCACGGCCGAGCAGGCGGCGCTGCAAGGGGCTTCTTGCGCGGCGCTGCAGGATTCAGAGAAGGAGCAGGGTGCAGATGCTTCTGAAAATATAGCCGCTAATGCTGATACAGCAAGCGCTAGAGGCCGATTTGACACTGAAACCCAGGAGCAGCCCCTGCGCTTCGTGCCGCGCGCCCAGTCCGCAGTGCCGCGTGAGCGCTGCGTGATCCGCCTGCCCAGCTACGAGCAGGTCAAGGCCGACCCCGTGCTCTACGCGCACGCCAGCCGCGTGCTGCACCTCGAAACCAACCCCGGCAACGCGCGCGCCTTGGTGCAGGCGCACGGCGAGGGCGCCACGGCGCGCGACGTGTGGATCAACCCGCCGCCGATTCCGCTCACCACGGCCGAGATGGACTGGGTGTTCGGCCTGCCCTACGCGCGCAGCCCGCACCCGGCCTACGCCGACGAGCGCGGGCGCTTTGATGGTGCAAGCAAAATCCCCGCGTGGGAGATGATCCGCTTTTCCGTCAACATCATGCGCGGCTGCTTTGGCGGCTGCACCTTTTGCAGCATCACCGAGCACGAGGGGCGCATCATCCAAAGCCGCTCGGAAGATTCGATCATCCACGAGATCGAAGAGGTGCGCGACAAGGTGCAGGGCTTTACCGGCACCATCTCCGACCTGGGCGGGCCCACGGCCAACATGTACCGCCTGGGCTGCAAGAGCCCAGAGATCGAGGCCGCGTGCCGCAAGCCGAGCTGCGTCTATCCTGACATCTGCCAGAACCTCGGTACCGACCACGGCCCGCTGATCCGCATCTACCGCCGCGCGCGCCAGCTGCCGGGCATCAAGAAAGTGCTGATCGGCTCGGGCCTGCGTTACGACCTGGCGGTGCGTTCGCCCGAATACGTGAAGGAGCTCGTGCAGCACCATGTGGGCGGCTACCTCAAGATCGCGCCCGAGCACACCGAGCCGGGGCCGCTGTCCAAGATGATGAAGCCCGGCATGGGCAGCTACGACCGCTTCAAGCAGCTCTTTGACCAATACAGCCGCGAGGCCGGCAAAGAGCAGTACCTGATCCCGTACTTCATCGCCGCGCACCCCGGCACCACCGACGAGGATATGCTCAACTTGGCGCTGTGGCTCAAGAAAAACGGCTTTCGCGCCGACCAGGTGCAGGCGTTCTACCCCAGCCCCATGGCCAGCGCCACGGCCATGTACCACACGGGGCTCAACACGCTCAAAGGCGTGCATCGCGACGCCCGCGCCGAGCGCGTCGATACCGTGAAGGGCGAGCGCCGCCGCCGTCTGCACAAAGCCTTTTTGCGCTGGCACGACCCGAACAACTGGCCACTCTTGCGCGAGGCGCTCAAGGAGATGGGCCGCGCCGACCTGATAGGCAACGGCAAGCAGCACCTGATCCCGACCTGGCAGCCCGCCACCGAAGGCGGCTACCAGAGCGCGCGGCGCAAAAATTCGACGCCGCCGGGTGCTGGGGCGCAGGCCCCGGCGTCGGCATCGAATGCGCTCCCGAAAAAGAAGCTGCTAGCGCAGTCTGTTCCTGCACATGGGCGCATTTTGACCCAACATACGGGGCTGCCGCCGCGCGCGCAGGGGAGTTCGCAAAAGAACTCGGACGATGCCCGCAAGAGCCCATTCAAGAGCGCGCGTGCGCCGCGCCGCGGCAAGCCCTGACGTGCCTGGCGCCACTGCCACTGCCACTGCCACTGCCACTGCTTGACCTTTCATGTCAGCCACGCCTGCCGAAGAACTGTTTGCCCAGCTGCAAAGCCAGGCCGCCGCGCTGCCCGAGTTGCCGGGCGTGTACCGCTACTTCGACGCGGGCGGCGCGCTGCTCTACGTGGGCAAGGCGCGCAACCTGAAAAATCGCGTCACGAGCTACTTCAGCCGCAGCCACGACGGCACGCGCATCGGCCACATGGTGGGCAAGATCGCCCGCATGGAGACGACCGTGGTGCGCTCCGAGGCCGAGGCGCTGCTGCTCGAAAACAACCTCATCAAGACGCAGCACCCGCGCTACAACATCCTGTTTCGCGACGACAAGAGCTACCCTTTTTTGCAGCTCACGGGCGTGGCGCGCGAGGCGGCTGCGGCAGGTGCGGACGCGCCGGCGCAGGCGCCCGAGCAGCAGTTTCCGCGCCTCGCGTACTACCGCGGCGCCATCGACAAAAAGCACCGCTACTTCGGCCCCTACCCGAACGGCTGGGCCGTGAAAGAGACGATCCAGCTGCTGCAAAAGGTGTTTCGCCTGCGCACCTGTGAAGACACGGTGTTTGCCAACCGCACGCGGCCCTGCCTGCTCTACCAGATCAAGCGCTGCTCGGGCCCCTGCGTGGGCGCGATCACGCCCGCGGCCTACGCGCAGGACGTGCAGCACGCCGAGGCGCTGCTGCGCGGCCAGACGCAGCAATTGCTGCAAGAACTCGAAGCGCGCATGCTCGCGCACGCCGACAAGCTCGAATTCGAACAGGCCGCCGAACTGCGCAACCAGATCACGGCCCTGGCGCGCGTGCTGCACCAGCAGGCCGTGGAAACGGCGCCCGACCAGGACGTGGACATCCTCGCCGTGCGCGTGCAGGGCGGGCGCGCCTGCGTGAACCTGGCCATGGTGCGCGGCGGCCGCCACCTCGGCGACCGCGCCTACTTTCCCCAGCATGTCGAAGATGCCGCGGCGCTGTGGGAATCGACGGAAGCCGTGGAGTCCGCGGAGGATGCAGATGTCACCGAAGCCACGGCGCAGGCCGCTGCGCCAGGGCAGGGCGGCGCGGCGCAGCAGGCCGCACACACCATCGAGGCGCAGGTGCTCGAAGCCTTCATCGCCCAGCACTACCTGGGCGTGCCCGTGCCGCCCGTGCTCGTGACCAGCGAACCCATCTCGGCGCAGCTCTTGCAGGCGCTGGCTGAGCAAAGCGGCACGCGCGTGCACGCCGTGCACCAGCCACGCGAGCAGCGCCGCGTCTGGCTCGAAATGGCGCAAAAAAACGCCGACCTGCAGCTCGCGCGCCTGCTCGCCGAAGAAGGCTCGCAGCAGGCGCGCACGCGCGCGCTCGCCGAGGCGCTGGACCTCACCGCGGAAGACCTCGACGCGCTCACGATCGAATGCTTCGACATTTCGCACACCGCGGGCGAGGCCACGCAGGCTTCGTGCGTGGTGTTCCAGCACCACAAGATGCAGCCCAGCGAATACCGGCGCTACCGCATCGAAGGCATCACTGGCGGCGACGACTACGCCGCCATGCGCCAGGTGCTGCAGCGTCGCTACGGCAAGCTCGCCGAGGCCATGCGCGCGGCAGCGCAAGCATCGGCAGAAGGCGCTGCGGGCGCGCCCGCCGTGGAGGCGGGGCAGGGCGGGGCGCCCGGAAAATCCCGCGCACGCCTGCCCGATCTGGTGCTGATCGACGGCGGCAAGGGCCAGGTCGGCGTCGCGCGCGAGGTGTTCACGGCGCTGGGGCTCGACATTGCGCGCATCGTCGGCGTCGAAAAGGGCGAGGGCCGCAAGGTTGGCCTCGAAGAACTGGTGTTTGCCGACGGGCGCGAGAAAGTGGCGCTCGGGCACGATTCGGCGGCGCTGCTGCTGGTCGCGCAAATCCGCGACGAGGCGCACCGCTTCGCCATCACCGGCATGCGCGCCGCGCGCGCCAAGGTGCGCGTGGGTGGCGGCCGGCTCGAAGAAATCCCCGGCGTGGGCCCGAAAAAACGTGCGCGCCTGCTGCAGCGCTTCGGCGGCGTGCGCGGTGTGGCCGAGGCCAGCGTCGCAGACCTTTGCACCGTCGAGGGGATCTCGCGCGCGCTGGCCGAAACGATTTACCACGCGCTGCGCTGAGAAGGCGCGCACGAACCCGCCATGCCTGACGCACGCAGATGCGGCCCCGGGCAGGCTGCGGCGGCCATGGTGCCATGCCACAATCGGCGCCATGTTCTGGACCATGCCCACCCTCATGACCTGGACGCGCATCGTCGCGATTCCCTTGATCGTGGGGGTTTTTTACGTGCCCATCGAGCCGGCCACGCGCAATCTCATCGCCACCGTGCTGTTCATCGTGTTCGCCATCACCGACTGGCTGGACGGCTACCTCGCGCGCAAATTGGGGCAGGTGTCGGCGTTTGGGGCGTTTCTCGATCCGGTGGCGGACAAATTCCTGGTTTGCGCCTCGCTGCTCGTGCTCGTGCATCTGCAGCGCGCCGACGTTTTCGCCGCGCTCATCATCATCGGGCGCGAGATCGCCATCTCGGCGCTGCGCGAGTGGATGGCGCAAATCGGCGCGAGCAAGAGCGTGGCCGTGCACATGCTGGGCAAGGTCAAGACGGCCGTGCAGATGGTCGCGCTGCCGTTCCTGCTCTACGACGGCACGCTGCCCGGCGGCCTGGACACGCGCGTATGGGGCCACTGGCTGCTGTGGCTTGCAGTCGTGCTCACGGTCTGGTCCATGGTCCATTACCTGCAAAAAGCCCTGCCCGAAATCCGCGCGCGCGTGCGCTAAGGGTTCAAGCCTTTTCGCGCGTTTGCGCTTATTTGTTCTGCACAAGCAGCTATCTTTCAAGGAGTATCCATGCCCACCCATCGCATTGCCGTGATCGCCGGCGACGGCATAGGCAAAGAAGTCATGCCCGAAGGGCTGCGCGTGCTCGACGTGGCGGCGCGCAAGTTCGGCATCGATCTGCGCCTGGACCATTTCGATTTTGCTAGCTGGGACTATTACGAAAAGCACGGCCAGATGCTGCCCACTGACTGGAAGGAGCAAATCGGCGGCCACGAAGCGATCTACTTCGGCGCCGTGGGCTGGCCCGAGAAGATTCCCGACCACATCTCGCTGTGGGGCTCGCTGCTGTTGTTTCGGCGCGAGTTCGACCAATACGTCAACCTGCGCCCCGCGCGCCTCATGCCCGGCATCACCGCCCCCGTGGTGCGCCGCGACGGCAGCGCGCGGCTGCCGGGCGAGATCGACATGCTCATCGTGCGCGAAAACACCGAGGGCGAATACTCGAGCATAGGCGGGCGCATGTTCGAGGGCACCGAGCGCGAAATCGTCATGCAGGAGACCGTGATGAGCCGCTTCGGCGTCGATCGCGTGTTGCGCTATGCGTTCGAGCTCGCGCAGTCGCGCCCGAAAAAGCACCTGACCAGCGCCACCAAGTCCAACGGCATCGCCATCACCATGCCCTACTGGGACGAGCGCGTGGCCGAAATGGCCAAGGCCTACCCTGAGGTGCGCGTGGACAAATTCCACATCGACATCCTGACCGCGCACTTCGTGCAGCGGCCCGACTTTTTCGACGTCGTCGTGGCGAGCAACCTGTTTGGCGACATCCTCTCCGACCTCGGGCCGGCCTGCACCGGCACCATAGGCATCGCGCCCAGCGCCAACCTCAACCCCACGCGCGCCGCGCCCTCGCTGTTCGAGCCCGTGCACGGCTCGGCGCCCGACATCGCGGGCAAGGGCATCGCAAACCCGATCGGGCAGATCTGGAGCGGCGCGCTGATGCTCGACTTTCTCGGCTACCGCGCCGCGCACGACGCCATCCTCGCCGCCATCGAGGCCGTGCTCGACCCGCGCAGCGGCGGCCCGCGCACCCCCGACCTCGGCGGCCAGGACCGCACGCAAGACCTGGGTCGTGCGATTGCCGAGCAGCTTGCTGACGGTGGTTTGGCTTGAGTGTCAATCCGGGTTTGCCCATGCGCGGCCCCGCGGCGGGCCGAGCCGCCGCAGCGTTTTGCCGCCGTAAATGCGACTAAAATCGCGCCCCAAGCCTGAGCGATGGTCGTGAAGCCGGGCCAGCGGCTGCTTATTGACACTGGGTGGATCGCTGGCTTTAATCCAATACCGGTAAGCGCTGCCGGATGGTCTGGGCGGTTTCCCGGTGGCGCAAGACACTTTGTGCGAGCCCCGGGCGCTTCCCCAGCTACAGGACATTTCTCCCATCTTCTGCAAGAGGTTTTTCGTGAACAAAACCGAACTGATTGATCACATCGCCAACGATGCCGATATTTCCAAGGCCGAAGCCACCCGTGCGCTCGAGTCGGCGATCGAAGCAGTCAAACAAACCCTGAAAAAGGGCGGCTCGGTGTCTCTGGTCGGGTTCGGCACCTTTTCCGTGGGCAAACGCGCCGCGCGCATCGGGCGCAATCCGCGTACCGGCGCTGAGATTAAAATCAAAGCCGCCAAGGTTCCCAAGTTCCGTCCAGGCAAGGCGTTGAAGGACGCCATCAACTGATTGCCACGGTTCTTCACCCGGCGCGCGCGTGCATGGCGCGCAAGGTTTCAAGGTTCAAGTGGGGTGCTTAGCTCAGTTGGTAGAGCGGCGCCCTTACAAGGCGTAGGTCGGCGGTTCGAGCCCGTCAGCACCCACCACTTCAACCCCCTGTCCTCTCCCACCTCAGGCAAAAGGCGAACACGGGTTCGCCTTTCGTTTGCACCCGCTCCGTCACGCCAACAGCACAGGGCGCAGATGCGCAGTGCGCCGGCCCACACCCCCCACTGCTCCTTAGCTGCGTCCCCAGGAAAGATCGATCATGCTCGAAGCCATCCGCAAGCACTCCAAAATCGTGATGCTCTTGCTGTTCTTGCTGATCATTCCCTCGTTCGTGTTGGTGGGCGTCAACCGCGACTACTTTTCCGAAAAAAGCCCCGCGGTGGCGCGCGTCGATGGCCACGACATCACGCAGGCCGACTGGGACAACGCGCACAAGATCGAAACCGACCGTATCCGCGCGCAGGCCCCCTCGCTAGACCCCAAGCTGCTCGACTCGCCGCAAGCGCGCTATGCCACGCTCGAGCGCCTTGTGCGCGAGCGCGTGCTGCAGGCCGCAGCGCAGCAAATGCACTTGGTCACGAGCGACAGCCGTCTTGCACGCAGCCTGCAGGAAATCCCCGCGATCGCCGCGCTCAAGCGCCCTGATGGCAGCCTGGACGCCGCCGCCTACCGTGCCCTGGTCGGCGCGCAAGGCATGACGCCCGAGGGCTTCGAGGCCATGGTGCGGCGCGACCTCTCGGTCAACCAGGTGATGGCCGGCGTCATGGGATCGGCCTTTGCCACGCCTGCGCAGGCCAAGCCAGCGCTCGACGCGCTCCTGCAGCGCCGCGAAGTGCAAATCGCGCACCTAGACGCCGCCGATTTCGCCAGCCGCGTCACGCCCAGCGACGCCGACTTGCAGGCGTACTACAAAGCGCACGCCAGCCAATTCCAGCAGCCCGAGCAGGCCAGCGTGGAGTATGTGGTGCTGGACCTCGACAGCGTGGCCTCCAGCATCAGCGTCAGCGAAGACGATCTGCGCAGCTATTACCAGGAAAACCTGGCGCGCCTGGGCAGCAAGGAAGAGCGCCGCGCGCGCCACATCCTGCTCCAGGCGCCCAAGGACGCACCGCCAGCCGAGCGTGCCAAAGCCAAGGCCCGCGCCGAGGAACTGCTCGCCCAGCTGCGCCAAAACCCGGCGGGTTTTGCCGAACTGGCGAAAAAGTATTCCGACGACAAGAGCTCCGCTGCCAACGGAGGCGACCTGGGCTATTTCGCGCGTGGCGCCATGGTCAAACCCTTTGAAGATGCTGTCTTCGCGCTGAAAAAAGGCGAGATCAGTGGCGTCGTCGAGTCCGACTTCGGCTACCACATCATCGAGCTTGCCGACGTCAAACCTTCCAAGGTGCCGAGCTTCGACGAGTTGCGCCCCAAGCTGGAAGCCGAGCTGCGCCAACAACAAGCCCAGCGCAAATTCGCCGAAGTGGCCGAGACCTTCAGCAACACTGTCTATGAACAACCCGACAGCCTGCAAGCGGTGGCCGACAAACTCAAGCTCAAGATACAGACTGCCACGGGCCTGAGCCGCACTCCTGCCGCAGGTGCGAGCGGACCGCTCGCGAATGCCAAGTTCCTCGCGGCCTTGTTCTCTGCGGACGCGATCGAGAAAAAGCACAACACCGAAGCCATAGAAGTCGGCCCGAGCCAGCTCGCTGCGGGCCGCATCCAGACATACACGCCTGCGCAGACCTTGCCTTTCGAACAGGTGCGCGTCCAGGTGCAAAAACGCTACATCGCCGACAAGGCGGCCGAACTCGCTCGCAAGGAAGGGGAGGCCCGCCTTGCCGCCTGGAAAGCCAAGCCCGATGGTGCCACGGGTTTAAGCGAACCCATGCTGCTGTCGCGCGAGCAGCCGCAAAACCAGCCACAGGCCATCGTCGACGCCATATTCAGCGCGCGTGCCGAATCCTTGCCGGCGTGGGTCGGTGTAGCTCTGGGGGCGCAAGGCTACGCGATCGTCAAGATCAACGCGGTCAAACCGCCCGAGCCAGCCGATGCGCAAGCCGCGCGCCAACTCCTTGCGCAATTCACCCAATGGTGGGGCAGCGCCGAAGGCATGGCCTACTACGAATGGCTCAAGACAAAATTCAAGGTGCAAATCAAGGCGCCACGCCCCGAGACGTTCTCGCAAGGCTGAAAATTCGCAGGAAACGCCGCCGCAATGTGCTCATGGCGGCCGCGGCGGGCTATAATGCGCGGCTACGGTGGCTGTAGCTCAGTTGGTAGAGTCCAGGATTGTGATTCCTGTCGTCGTGGGTTCGAGTCCCATCAGCCACCCCAAAATTTCCCTTCAAAATCAAGGCCCTACGGGCCTTGATTCATTTCTGGGGATAGGCGGGGGATAAGTTGCCTCTTGGCTGGCTTTCTTCGTGGCAAGTAGGTGGCCACCGGGTGGCGTTTCCTACAGTGATACGAGGTCTCTAGCCTCCCAGCCACTGAGTGGCTGTAGCAAAAGTAGACTAGTAGATCGTTCCGTTAATATGCTTACGAATCATGCGAGTTCCAGATCGAACTTCTTCCAGCGGAAGACGACTGGGGCTGCGTTCATTTCATCGATGCCTTTCAAGATGCGCGCCTTGAGCTCG
>NZ_VMYE01000021.1 GCF_007655255.1 Extensimonas perlucida | reverse complement strand
CTATATGCCCAAGCCCGTCTGAACCCTTCGGGCATTGCGCCCACGACCACAAAAACGTCCACTCCTCGCCATGGCCAGCGTCAGGTCAGGCCCCGGCTCGTCTGGGCACTGGTGTCTTTCACGTTAAGATTCCTTTCCGTCAGTCGTGTGTAAGTGCCACAGCGGAAATTTGCGCCGATTCATCCAACCCATGCAGGAGACGAAGTCCATGAGTACCCCTTCTTCCACCATCGAATCCACGCTGATCGAAAACCGCGTCTTCCCCCCGTCCGAAGCGCTTGCACGCACGGCGCGTATCGCCGGCATGGAGGCTTACCACGCGCTGTGCGCCGAGGCCGAAAAGGACTACGAAGGCTTTTGGGCGCGGCTCGCGCGCGAGCATTTGCAGTGGACGCGGCCCTTCACGCGCACGCTTGATGCCACGAACGCGCCGTTTTACCAATGGTTTGCCGATGGCGAGCTCAACGCCTCGGCCAATTGCCTCGACAAGCACATGGGCACGCCAACCGAAAACAAAACGGCGCTGATTTTCGAGGCCGACGACGGCAGCGTGACGCGCGTCACCTACAAGGAACTGCTCGCGCGCGTCGCTCAGTTTGCCAACGCGCTCAAGGCGATGGGCGTGAGCAAGGGCGACCGCGTGCTGATTTACATGCCCATGAGCATCGAAGGCGTGGTGGCGATGCAGGCCTGCGCGCGCATAGGCGCGACGCACAGCGTGGTGTTCGGCGGCTTCAGCGCCAAGGCGGTGCACGAGCGCATCATCGACGCGGGCGCCGTGGCCGTGATCACGGCCAACTACCAGCTGCGCGGCGGCAAGGAGCTGCCGCTCAAGTCCATCATCGACGAGGCCCTGGCCATGGGCGGTTGCGAGTGCGTGCGCAATGTGCTCGTCTATCAGCGCACCGCCGCGCCCTGCGCCATGGTGGCGGGGCGCGACAAGACTTTCGATGAAGCGCTGGCTGGCCAGAGCAGCGACTGCCCGCCCGTCAGCGTAGGGGCCGAGCACCCGCTGTTCGTGCTCTACACCAGCGGCTCGACCGGCAAACCCAAGGGCGTGCAACACAGCACGGGCGGCTACCTGCTGTGGGCCAAGGTGACGATGGAGTGGACTTTCGACCTGCGCCCCGAGGACGTCTTCTGGTGCACGGCGGACATAGGCTGGATCACAGGCCACACCTACGTGGCCTACGGGCCGCTCGCTGCGGGGGCGACGCAAATCGTCTTCGAAGGCGTGCCCACCTACCCGAACGCGGCGCGCTTTTGGCAAATGATCGAGCGCCACCGCTGCAGCATTTTCTACACCGCGCCGACGGCGATCCGCTCGCTCATCAAGGCAGCCGACACCGATGCCGCCGTGCACCCGGCGCGCTTCGATCTTTCGAGCCTGCGCATTTTGGGCAGCGTGGGAGAGCCCATCAACCCCGAAGCCTGGATGTGGTACTACAAAAACGTGGGCGGTGAGCGCTGCCCCATCGTGGACACCTTCTGGCAAACGGAAACCGGCGGCCATGTGATCACGCCTTTGCCTGGCGCCACACCGCTCGTACCTGGTAGCTGCACGCTGCCGCTGCCGGGCATCATGGCCGCTATCGTCGATGAAGTGGGGAACGACATCCCCAACGGCGTGGGCGGCATTTTGGTCATCAAACGCCCGTGGCCCAGCATGATCCGCACCATCTGGGGCGATCCGGAGCGCTTCAAGAAGAGCTACTTCCCTGAAGAGCTCAAGGGCTACTACCTCGCCGGCGACGGCGCCGTGCGCAGCGCCGACCGCGGCTATTTCCGCATCACGGGCCGCATCGACGACGTGCTCAACGTCTCGGGCCACCGCATGGGCACGATGGAGATCGAATCGGCACTGGTCGCCAAGACCGATCTCGTGGCCGAGGCTGCCGTCGTGGGGCGGCCCGACGACGTGACGGGCGAGGCGATCTGCGCCTTCGTGGTGCTCAAGCGCCCGCTGCCCAAGGGCGAAGAGGCGCACCAAATCGCCAACGAGTTGCGCAATTGGGTGGCCAAGGAGATCGGCCCCATCGCCAAGCCCAAGGACATCCGCTTCGGCGAAAACCTGCCCAAGACGCGCAGCGGCAAGATCATGCGCCGCCTGCTGCGCAGCATTGCACGTGGCGAGGCGATCACGCAGGACACGAGCACGCTCGAAAACCCCGCGATCCTTGAGCAGTTGTCGCAGAGTAATTGAACCCAGATTGTCCATTAGGCGGTGCTGCGCACCTACGCGGGCGCTGGCGGACGGCTGACGGTCATTTTGGCCGCTGCTTCGGCGTCCATGGCACCTGCCATGGACTTCTCACCAGCGACCAAACTGCCGCGCCAGCCGCCTCGCCATCATCCCACGTCCTAATGGACAATCTGGGTTGAAGGTCGCATAAAAAAATCCCGCGCCGTCCTTACCGGATGGCGCGGGATTTTTTATGCACAAAGCCTGCTGGCTCTGTGCCGAAGCGCAGCGAGATTATTTGGTTGCCAGTATCCAGGTGACCAGCTTCTTGGCTTCGGCTTCGTTGACCTGCGGGTTGGCCGGCATGGGCACCGGGCCCCAGACACCCGAGCCACCCTTCATGACCTTGGTGGTGAGCTTGGCGACAGCGTCTTTCTGGCCGGCATATTTGGCCGCCACGTCCTTGTAGGCCGGGCCTACCAATTTTTTGTCCACGGCGTGGCAGGACATGCAGTTTTTCGATTGCGCCAGCGCCAGTTCGTCGGCGGCAAAGGCCGGCACGGCGGCAGAAACGGTGACGGCGAGGGCGAGCAGGGTGCGCTTCATGGTGGTTTCCTTGAGGGATGTTGCTAGGGTACAGTCTGAACGGAATTGTAGCCAGCGAGGTTGACCTGGATAAATCCATTCAGTTCCGCCATCACAGACTTTGGAGGGTGTTTTATGTATTTGTTGCTGCTGGGCATCGTTTTGGTGCTGTTGAAGTATTTGGCCGTCGGTCCTGTGGCAGATTGGCCCTGGTGGTGGACGCTGGTGCCCTTCGGCTTGGCGGCGCTGTGGTGGACCTGGGCCGACGCGTCGGGCTACACCAAGCGCAAGGCCGCGGAAAAAATCGAAAAGCGCAAGCAAGAGCGTATAGAGCGGCAAAAAGAGTCCTTGGGGTTGCGTCCGCGCAAGCCGCGCTGACGGTGCAGGCCTTGCCGGTGCATGCGGCGCTGCGAGGGTGGGGTGCTGGGTGATAATCCGAGCGCTTTATCAACCCCTGCTGCGAAGAGACTCCATGCCCGCATACCGCTCCAAAACCTCCACGTCCGGCCGCAACATGGCGGGGGCGCGTGCCTTGTGGCGCGCCACCGGCATGCAGGACGGCGACTTCGACAAGCCCATCATCGCCATTGCCAATTCGTTCACCCAGTTCGTGCCGGGCCATGTGCACCTCAAAGACTTGGGGCAACTGGTGGCGCGCGAGATCGAGGCTGCGGGCGGCGTGGCCAAGGAGTTCAACACCATCGCCGTCGATGACGGCATCGCCATGGGGCACGACGGCATGCTGTATTCGCTGCCCAGTCGCGACCTGATCGCCGATTCGGTCGAATACATGGTGAACGCGCACTGTGCCGACGCGCTGGTGTGCATCTCGAACTGCGATAAGATCACCCCCGGCATGCTCATGGCCGCGATGCGCCTGAACATTCCGGTGGTGTTCGTCTCGGGCGGCCCCATGGAGGCAGGCAAGACGCGCCTGGGCGTGCACAAGATCGACCTGATCGATGCCATGGTCATGGCCGCCGACAGCAAGGTGTCGGATGCCGATGTGGCCGAGGTCGAGCGCTCCGCCTGCCCGACCTGCGGCTCGTGCTCGGGCATGTTCACGGCCAACTCCATGAACTGCCTGACCGAGGCGCTGGGCCTGGCGCTGCCCGGCAACGGCACGCTCGTGGCCACGCACGCCGACCGCGAGCAGCTCTTCAAGCGCTGCGGCCGCCTGATCGTGGAGCTCGCGCGGCGCTATTACGAGCAAGGCGACGCCTCAGTGCTGCCGCGCGCCGTGGGCTTGAAGGCGTTCGAGAACGCGATGGCGCTGGACATCGCCATGGGCGGCTCGACCAACACCATCCTGCACCTGCTCGCGATTGCCCAGGAGGCGCAGATTCCTTTCACCATGCGAGACATAGACCGTCTCTCGCGCGTGGTGCCGCAACTGTGCAAGGTCGCGCCCAACACGCCCAAGTACCACGTCGAAGACGTGCACCGCGCGGGCGGCATCATGGCCATCCTCGGCGAGCTTGACCGTGCGGGAAAGTTGCACACCGACGTGCCCACCATCCACACCAAGACCTTGGGGGAAGCCCTGGAGCAATGGGACATCATGCGCAACCCCTCGGACGAGGTGCGGCATTTTTTCAAGGCTGGCCCCGCAGGCATTCCCACGCAGGTGGCCTTCAGCCAGAACATGCGCTGGCCAAGTCTTGATGCCGACCGCGCTGAAGGCTGCATCCGCTCCGTGGGCCATGCGTTTTCGCAGGAGGGCGGCTTGGCCGTGCTCGTAGGCAACATCGCGCAGGACGGTTGCGTGGTCAAAACGGCCGGGGTCGATGATGCGCTGTTCGTGTTCGAAGGCCCGGCGCATGTCACCGAATCGCAGGACGAAGCTGTGGCGCACATTCTCGAAGGCCAGGTGCAGGCCGGCGACGTGGTCATCGTGCGCTACGAGGGCCCCAAGGGCGGCCCCGGCATGCAGGAGATGCTCTACCCGACCTCCTACATCAAGTCCAAGGGCTTGGGCAAGGCCTGTGCGCTGCTCACCGATGGGCGCTTTTCGGGCGGTACTTCGGGCTTGTCGATTGGCCATGTTTCGCCCGAGGCGGCTGCCGGCGGCGCCATCGGCTTGGTGCAAAACGGCGACCGCATCCGCATCGACATCCCGAACCGTCGCATCGACGTGCTGGTGTCCGACGAGGAGCTTGCACGGCGCCGCGCCGAGCAGGACGCCAAAGGCTGGAAGCCTGCACAGCTGCGCAAGCGCCAGGTGTCGGCGGCCCTCAAGGCCTATGCCAAGCTGGTCATGTCCGCCGACAAGGGCGCGGTGCGCGATCTTTCGCTGCTCGATTGAGCACAGCCCAGCATCTTCTTCCTACGCGATTCCGCCACAGTGACTAGCGTCCACGCATGCTGATTTACCCCCACATCGATCCGATTGCCCTGCAAGTGGGGCCGCTGGCCATCCATTGGTATGGCGTGACCTATCTGGTCGCTTTCGGCCTTTTCCTGCTGCTCGGGCGCCTGCGGCTGCGCCACGAGCCGTTTGCCTCCATCACCGGCCCTGGGGCCTGGACGAGCAAGGACGTGGAGGACATTCTGTTTCTCGGCGTCGTAGGCGTGGTGCTCGGCGGGCGCCTGGGCTACTGCCTGTTTTACAAGCCCGGCTACTACTTTGCGCATCCGCTCGAAATCTTTGCGGTCTGGCAGGGCGGCATGAGTTTTCATGGCGGCTTGCTTGGTGCCATTGCCGCAATGACCTGGTTTGCGCGTTCGCGCCGGCGCCCCTGGCTGCAGGTGGCCGACTTCGTCGCGCCGTGTGTGCCCACGGGCCTGGCCGCGGGGCGTGTGGGCAACTTCATCAATGGCGAACTCTGGGGGCGCTTTGCGAGCCCCGAGTTGCCCTGGGCGATGGTGTTTCCGCAAAGCGGCTCCATGTTGCCGCGCCATCCCTCGCAGGTTTACCAGTTTCTGCTCGAAGGGCTGCTGCTGTTCGTGCTGCTGTGGCTGTATGCGCGCCGCCCGCGCCGCGAAGGGGAAGTGGCGGCGGCGTTCCTCGTGGGTTATGGGGTGTTGCGCTTCGTGGCCGAGTATTTCCGCGAGCCCGATGCCTTCCTGGGCCTGCTCTCGCTGGGCCTGAGCATGGGGCAGTGGCTTTGCCTGCCGATGATCGTGGCGGGCGTGGCGCTGTGGCTGTGGGCGCGGCGCCGGCCAATGTCGACGCTACGTGCGCGCCGTACTTGAAGAGGAGGCGATGGCCACCGCGGATGACACCAAGGTTACGGATGCTGCGCCGGGTGAGGCACCGTCGCGGGTGAACCTGCCGCGCTCTACGGGCGAACGTCTGCGTGCGACCTTGCGGCGCGCGGATGAAGCTCTGTCGCCGCGCGCCTTGCGCCGCCTGCTCTCGGACTTGCAGGCCGTCGCCGCACCGCAGGCGAGCGATGTCGAGGGTGGACACCGTGCGCAGGCCGTGGCCGCCTGGTATACACAAGCCACGCCCGAGCAGCGGCGCGACCTGTGGCTGCTGATGTGTGAGCAGTTCACGCCCGATGTGGCACGCCTGCCGTCAGCGCAGCGGCAGTACGAGGCTGCAGCTGATGCCACGCAGGCTGCCTTGGCCGAGGTCGAATTGCGCCGCGCGTTCGAATCGCCGCGCGCGCGGCTGCTGCAGCGCTTTGCCGCATTTGCGCAAGGCTTGCGCTTTTTGCTCGACCTGCGTGCCGAACTGCTCGCCCACGTCAAAAAAGATCCGCGCCTGTTGCCGCTCGATGCCGAGCTGGAGCAGCTTTTTTCGACCTGGTTCGACGTGGCGTTTCTCGAGTTGCGCCGCATCACCTGGGATGATCCGGCCTCTTTGCTTGAAAAGCTCATTCAGTACGAGGCCGTGCACGCCATACGCGGTTGGGCCGACTTGAAGCGCAGGCTGGGCGAAGACCGCCGCTGCTATGCGTTTTTCCACCCGCGCCTGCCCGGTGAGCCCTTGATCTTCGTCGAAGTGGCGTTGCTCGACGAGATGGCCGACAGCATCGCGCCGCTGGTCGACGAGTCCGCCCCCGAGGGTGATCCGTCCCGCGCGACGACGGCCATTTTTTATTCGATCAGCAACACGCAGATCGGCTTGCGTGGCGTGGGCTTTGGCGACTCGCTCATCAAACGCGTGGTCGAGACGCTGCGCACGGAGCTGCCCCGCCTGCGCGCGTTCGCCACACTATCCCCGATTCCGGGGTTGCGCGGCTGGCTGAGCAAAAATGTGCCGAACTTGCTCGAGCGACTCGATGCAAAACATCGCGCCGAATTGCAGGCTGCGCTTGGCGAGACGGCGTTGCAGGCCGATACTGTGCTCTCAGTTTGGGAGCGTACGCGCGAGGCGGAGGCTAACTCGCGATGGCGGCAGTGGCTGCTTGCTTGTACGGCTTACTATTTGGCGTGCGCATTGCCCGGAGGCAAGCCGGCCGATCCCGTAGCGCGCTTTCACCTCGGCAACGGTGCGCGCGTGGAGCGCATCAACTGGGGCGGCGATCCTTCGGCGAAGGGCTGGAAGCAATCGTATGGTCTGATGGTCAATTACTGGTACGACTTGCAGCGCATAGACCGCCATCGCGCATTGCTCGCGCAAGGCCGTGTGGCCGCCTCCCGCGAAGTGGAGCGCCTGTGGCGCGACTGGATGAAACCTTAATGCAAAGGAGATAAACCGTGAACGATCAAAAATTACAGCGTCGTGGGGTGTTGCGAGGCGCTGCGGCCGTGAGTCTGTCCTGGATGGCGAGTGCAGCCTGGGCAGAGACGGCTTGGCCCGTCAAACCCGTTACTTTGATAGTGCCTTTTCCCGCTGGCGGGGGCACGGACGCATTTGCTCGGCCTTTTTCCGCGCAGTTTGCCAAGGCGACTGGTAAGACTTTGGTTATAGACAATCGCGGCGGGGCTGGCGGTACGCTTGGAGCTGGCGTCGCGGCCAAAGCGCCGGCAGACGGCTATACCTTGTTCATGGGTGGTGTCCACCATGTGATTGCGCCCTCGATCTATCCCAAGCTCGATTACGACATCGAAAAAGACTTCATCCCTCTCGCTTTGCTCGCCAGCGTGCCGCAAGTCGTGGTGGTCAATCCCAAAACCGTGCCTGTGGCCAATTTCAAGCAATTCCTCGACTACGTCAAACGCAATCCGGGCAAGCTCAATTACGGTTCCGCAGGCTTGGGTACCTCGCACCATCTTGCGGGTGAATTGTTCAAGCAGCAGACAGGAACCTTTATTACCCACATTCCCTATCGTGGCGCCGGGCCCGCGCTGCAGGACTTGATGGCAGGCAATGTTGACATGATGTTTGACGGTCTCGGATCTTCGGCTGCACACATCAAGGCGGGGCGGATCAAGGCCCTCATGGTGTCGGGGCACAAGCGCAACCCGGCCTTTCCAGAGGTGCCCTGCGCCAAGGAAGTAGGGCTGCCGGATTACACCGTTTCGACCTGGTATGGCCTGTGGGCCCCCAAGGGCACGCCCTCGAACATCCAGGCGCGCATCATCGAGGTTGTCCATGAGGTGGGCAAGGCCGATGAACTCAAGGCTGTCTGGGCCGGCAACGGCGCTGAATACGGCAGCCTCTCGCAACAGCAATTCGCTGCCATGGCGGGCACGGAAGTCAAACGTTGGGCGGGGGTGGTCAAGGCTTCCGGGGTCAAGATCGAATGAGTTTGCATTTTTTGATACTAAATATGCATCTCATCCTCTTCCGACGGGCGTAATGTGCTCTTTTAATAAGAGCATTTGAATGCCATCGACTGTGCCCGGAAAGGCGTTTCACTCCAGGTTTTTTGCTTCGCATTGTTATGACATCCCTGTCCGATTCACAAAATCTGTTCAGCGCCTTGCGCGCGGCCTTCCCTGCAGACCTGGCGCAGACTGCCGTCGAGGCGACCGCGCCCGATGGCAGCGCACTGCGCTATAGCTGGCGCGACCTGGACCAGGGCAGCGCGCGCATCGCCAACCTGCTCGCATCCTTAGGTTTGCCGGAGGGCAGCCGCATCGCCGTGCAGGTCGAAAAATCGGTCGAGGCCATGCTGCTGTACCTGGCCACGCTGCGCGCGGGCTATGTGTTCTTGCCGCTCAACACCGCCTACCAGCGCGCCGAGATCAGCTACTTCATCGGCAATGCCGAGCCTGCCGTGGTCGTGTGCACGCCCGGGAATTTCGATTGGGTGTCGCAACTCGCCTACGCCGCGGGCACGCAGCATGTGTTCACGCTCGGTGATGATCGCAGTGGCAGCTTGCTCGAGCGCGCTGCGCAACACGATAGTGCGCACGTGCCGGCCCGCAAAACGGCCGACGATCTGGCCGCCATTCTCTACACCAGTGGCACCACGGGGCGCAGCAAGGGCGCGATGCTCACGCACGGCAATCTGCTCTCGAACGCGCTGGTGCTCAAAGACTATTGGGGCTGGCGCAGCGACGACGTGCTCATCCACGCACTGCCGATTTTTCACGTGCATGGCTTGTTCGTTGCGATCCATGCGGCGTTGCTCGGCGGCAGCAAGATGATCTGGCTGCCCAAGTTCGACCCAAAAGCCGTGATCGCCGTCATGCCGCGCGCCACGGTGTTCATGGGCGTGCCCACGCTCTACGTGCGCATGCTGGCCGAGCCGGCGTTGAACCACGAGGCCGCGCGCCACATGCGCCTGTTCATCTCGGGCTCGGCGCCCTTGCTGGTCGAGACCTTCCGCGCCTGGCAGGAGCGCACGGGCCACACGATTTTGGAGCGTTACGGCATGAGCGAGACCATCATGCTCACGTCCAACCCCTACAGCGCCGACGCGCGCTACGGCGGGCAGAGCGAGCGCCGCGGTGGCACCGTGGGCTTTCCCTTGCCGGGCGTGGAGCTGCGCGTGGTCGATGATGCCAACTCCCCCATCGCCGAGGGCGAAATCGGCAACATCCAGGTGCGCGGGCCGAACGTGTTCAAAGGCTACTGGCGCATGCCCGAGAAAACCGCCGAGGAATTCACCGCCGATGGCTGGTTCAAGACCGGCGACGTGGGCAAGATTGATGAACGCGGCTACGTGAGCATCGTGGGGCGTAGTAAAGACTTGATCATCAGCGGCGGCTACAACGTCTATCCGGCCGAGATCGAGGCGGCGATCAACGACATGCCCGGCGTCGCCGAGAGCGCCGTGGTGGGCGTGCCGCACCCGGACTTTGGCGAGGTGGGCGTGGCTGTGGTCGTTGCCAATCCTGGCGCCCGGCTTGACCCCGAGGCGATCCTTGCGCAACTCAAGATGCAGCTTGCGAACTACAAAATCCCCAAACGCTGCGTCATCGTGCCGGAGCTACCGCGCAACACCATGGGCAAGGTGCAAAAAAACCTGCTGCGCGCCGAGCACCAGGATGCGCTCAGCGCGTAAGCGCATGCGCCCTGGTGGTTAAATGCTTCTACATTTGTAGCTGCTCACGCTTGTTACATGGGCACATGAGGCCATTTTTGCGATAAATCGCTTGGTTCCGGGTTCAGCGCAGCACGAGCACCGGAACATGCGAATGTGTCAATACATGCTGGGTCTCGCTGCCCAGCAGCAGGCGCTTCAAGCCCTTGCGCCCGTGCGAGGCCATGACGATCAGATCGCATTTGTGCTTTTTGGCCGCCGAAATGATGGCCTCGGCCACCAAGTCCGACTTGACGACGACGGGCTTGACCGTCACGCCAACCGCATCGCCCTTGGCCTTGATTTCTTCGAGCAAGGCCTTGGCCGCGTCGCCCCATTGCTTTTCGATGCGCTTGACGTCGCCGGCATCGACGGGCAAACCGCCTTCGAAATAGCTGACCGGATAACGCGGCACCACCTTCAGCACGATCAGCGTGGCTTTCGAGAGGGCTGCCAGGGAAAGGGCTGCCTCCACGGCTTTTTCCGACAGCGGCGAGCCATCCGTGGCCGCCAGAATGCGTTGGTACATCGTCTCACTCCTCAAAATGACATCAACGACGCCAGCGTAGGCGGTGTCTTGATTTTTGTCTTGATTCATGTCAATATGCCTATCATGGGATGCATTTAGGCTAGCGACATGTCCACCAGTCTATCCACGGGTGCCGATAAGCTGCCAGATCAGGCGCGACCGCAGGATGCGGGAGCCAGGGTTTTGCTGGACGATCCGCAGGAGTGGTCGGCATTCGGCCGGCCCTGTGGCTTGGCAAGGGGTGAGCAAACCGCGCCCCCGGCCGAGGCCGCGCGCTGGGAGTCTTACGTGGTGCTCGGCGGCATGCATTGCGCCGCCTGCGCCTTGACCATAGAAGACGCCTTGCGCACCGTGCCGGGGGTGGAACAGGCCGAAGTCAGCGCCGCGACCCAGCGCGCGCGCATCGTCTGGGATGCACGCCGTGTGTTGCCCTCTGGGTGGCTGGCGGCCGTGCAAAAAGCCGGCTATACCGCCTTGCCCGCGCTTGATGCCTTCACGCGCGAGCGGCGCTTGCAGGAGAGCCGGCGGGCTTTGTGGCGCTGGGCCGTCGCCGGTTTTTGCATGATGCAGGTCATGATGTACGCTTGGCCCGCCTACGTGGCACAACCCGGCGACCTTTCGGCTGAAATGGAGCAATTGCTGCGCTGGGCCTCATGGGTGTTGTCCCTGCCCGTGATGCTGTTCGCCTGCGGCCCCTTCTTTGCGAGTGCCTGGCGCGACATTCGCTCGCGGCGCGTGAGCATGGACTTGCCCGTGGCGCTTGGTATTGCCATCACTTTCATAGTGAGTACCGCTGGTACTTTCGACCCTGAAGGGCTATTTGGTCATGAAGTCTATTTCGACTCGCTGACCATGTTCGTATTCTTTTTGCTCACCGGACGCTGGCTGGAGCTGCGCTTGCGCGACCGCACCGCGGGCGCGCTCGAGGCGGTGATGAACCGCCTGCCAGACAGCATAGAGCGCCTTGGGCCCGATGGCAGATTTGCGCGCGTCGCCACTCGGCGGCTCGCCGTGGGCGACACCATTCGCGTACTGCCAGGCGAGGCCTTCCCGGCGGATGGAACCATCGTGCGTGGCAGCACGCAGGTCGATGAATCCTTGCTCACGGGCGAATCCACGCCCGTCGTGCGTGCACAAGGGAGCCAGGTGATCACGGGCAGCTACAACCTGCTCGCCCCCGTCGAGGCGCGCGTCGAGCGCACGGGCGAGCAGACGCGCTTTGCCGAGATCGTCGCGCTGATGGAGAGCGCCTCCTTGCAAAAACCCCGCCTTGCGCAATTGGCCGACCGCATTGCGCGGCCTTTTCTGGTCGGCGTGCTGCTGGCTGCTGCGGCGGCTGCGTTGTGGTGGTGGGGCCAGGACCCCGAGCGCGCACTCATGGTGGCCGTGGCGGTCTTGGTGGTGACCTGCCCCTGCGCGCTTTCGCTCGCCACACCCGTCGCCATGTTGACGGCTGCGGGCACGCTTGCGCGCCAAGGCGTCCTGGTGCGCAACCTGCAAGCGCTCGAAGCCCTGGCAGAGGTGGATACCGTGGTTTTCGACAAAACCGGCACCCTCACGCGTGAAGGCATGCAGTTGCGCACCGTGCATGTTGCGCCAGACACAGGCATGGACGCAGCGCAGGTGCTTGCCTTGGCCGCCGCGCTGGCACGCCATTCCTTGCACCCGGTGTCGCGAGCGCTCGCATCCGCAGCACGCCCGGACTTGGTCGAGCGTTGGCGTGTGCGCGATCTGCACGAAGAGGCGGGCCTGGGGCTGCGCGCGACGGTGGAAGATGCGCTCGGCCTCGTCCCGGCCCGCTCTGTGCGGTTGGGCTCGGCACGGCACACCGATGTGGCCTTACAGGCATCGGCCGCGGATGAGGCTGCCTCGCAGGTATTTCTGGCGGAAGATGGTGTGCATGGGCCCGGGCGCGAGCTTGCCCATTTCGACTTGGCGGAAGCCATGCGCCCTGAAGTGCCTGCCGCAGTCGCGTCTTTGCGCCAACTCAGCGTGGCAGCGCAAATTTTGTCAGGGGACAGGCAGGCCGCGGTGCAAAGAGTGGCGGCACAGGCCGGCATCGACCTGGCGCGGGGCGAATGCACACCGCAGGACAAGCTCTTAGCTTTGCAGACGCTGCAGAAACAGGGGCGCCGTGTCGGCATGGTAGGCGACGGCATCAATGACGGGCCTGTGCTCGCGGGGGCCAACGTGTCTTTTGCCTTCGGTTCGGCCGCACCGCTGGCACAGTCGCGTGCCGATTTCGTGGTGCTGAGCGGCAGACTCACCTTGATTCCGCAGGCCGTGACCTTGGCGCGGCAGACCATGCAGGTCGTGCGTCAAAATCTGTGGTGGGCTGCGGCCTACAACGCGCTGGCCGTGCCGCTGGCCATTGCGGGCTGGATGCCGCCGTGGCTTGCGGGCCTGGGCATGGCATCGAGTTCTCTGCTCGTCGTCCTCAACGCGGCAAGGTTGGCGCGCTGGCGCGGTGAGATGCCTGCTTCGTTGCCAGAAGACAACAAAGGGGGCGTGTCTTCGCCTTCTTGCCCTTTGCCGGAGCCTTTCTGATGGACATTCTCTATTTGCTGATCCCGCTGTCGGTTGTGCTGGTGCTGCTGATACTGGCCGGGCTGTGGTGGGCGATCTACAGTGGTCAGTTCGACAGCGTCGAACAGGAGGGTGAGCGTATTCTCAAAGATGGTTGACTTGCATCAACGATGCCGGGCCTTGTCTCATCGAAACTCACATTGCAACAAAAAACGAGGTGTCAGATGGATTCTTCAGTCAAGAAAGATGTTGCGCACTACAACGATACGGTAGTGCGCCAGTTCGCGATCATGGCGGCAGTCTGGGGGGTGGTAGGCATGTTGGTGGGCGTGATCATCGCGGCCCAGTTGACATGGCCTGAGCTCAACTTTGGCATACCATGGCTGAGCTATGGGCGATTGCGTCCGCTCCATACCAACGCGGTGATTTTTGCGTTTGGTGGCTGCGCGCTCTTCGCTTCCAGCTACTACGTCGTGCAGCGCACTTGTCAGACACGCTTGTTCGCCGGGCCGCTGGCTTCGTTCACGTTCTGGGGCTGGCAGTTGGTGATTTTGGCGGCGGCCATCAGTTTGCCGCTGGGCTACACCACCAGCAAAGAGTATGCTGAGTTGGAATGGCCCATAGACATTCTCATCACGCTCGTGTGGGTGGCTTACGCGGTCGTGTTTTTTGGCACGATAGGTATGCGTAAAGTCAAGCATATCTACGTCGCAAACTGGTTTTATGGTGCCTTCATCATTGCCATTGCCCTGTTGCATGTGGTGAACAGCGCTGAAATCCCTGCCGGCTGGATGAAGAGCTACTCGGCCTATGCTGGCGTGCAAGATGCCATGGTGCAATGGTGGTACGGGCACAACGCGGTGGGCTTTTTTCTTACGGCGGGCTTCTTGGGGATGATGTATTACTTCATTCCCAAGCAGGCTGGGCGCCCTGTTTACAGCTATCGATTGTCCATCGTCCACTTCTGGGCGCTGATTTTCACTTACATGTGGGCAGGTCCACACCATTTGCACTACACCGCCTTGCCTGATTGGACGCAATCCCTTGGCATGGTGTTTTCGCTGATCCTGCTGGCGCCAAGCTGGGGTGGCATGATCAACGGCATCATGACCTTGTCGGGTGCCTGGCACAAACTACGTGACGACCCCATCCTGCGCTTCTTGATCGTTTCGTTGTCTTTCTACGGCATGTCCACCTTCGAAGGGCCCATGATGTCGATCAAGACGGTCAATGCCCTGAGCCATTACACCGATTGGACTGTGGGTCATGTGCACTCGGGCGCGCTGGGTTGGGTGGGCTTGATTTCCATCGGCACGCTGTATTACCTGGTTCCGCGCTTGTTTGGCAAAGAAAAAATGTATTCCGTCAAGGCGATCGAGGTCCACTTCTGGATGTCCACCATCGGTATCGTGCTGTATATCGCCTCAATGTGGATTGCCGGTGTGATGCAAGGCCTGATGTGGCGCGCCATCAACCCCGATGGGACGCTGACCTACACTTTCGTCGAAAGCGTGAAGGCTACGTTCCCCTTCTATGTGATTCGACTTTCGGGGGGGCTGTTGTATCTGGGCGGCATGGTGCTGATGCTCTGGAATGTCTGGAAGACCGCTGGCTCCGGCCGTTCCGTCAAAGTGGCGATCCCTGCCGTCAATCCTGCCCACGCTTGAAAACACAGAGGGAATTGAATATGTCCAATGCCAATTCATCATCGGGCTTCTCGCACGAAAAAGTCGAGACCAGCAATTTTTTGATGATCGTTTTGATTTTGCTGGTGGTTGCCGTCGGCGGTCTTGTGGAGATCGTGCCATTGTTTTTTCAAAAATCCACCACCGAGCCCGTCAAGGGGGTAGAGCCCTATACAGCGTTGCAGTTGGCGGGGCGCGACATTTATCAGCGCGAGGGCTGCTACAACTGCCATTCGCAGATGATCCGCCCTTTCCGTGCCGAAACCTTGCGCTATGGGCATTATTCGGTGGCTGGTGAATTTGTGTATGACCATCCCTTCCAATGGGGAAGCAAGCGCACCGGCCCTGATCTGGCGCGCGTCGGTGGCAAATACAGCGATGAATGGCATCGTATCCACCTCGAGAACCCGCGTGACGTGGTGCCAGAGTCCAATATGCCGGCCTATCCGTGGCTTGCGAAAAACATGGTCGATGCGAGCACCATGGCTCCCAGAATGAAAGCGCTGCGTACGGTCGGTGTGCCTTATACAGATGCGCAAATCAACGCTGCTGCTGAAGAGGTCAAGGGCAAGACCGAACTCGATGCCTTGATCGCCTATCTGCAGGGTATGGGACGGGCTATCAAATAAGGAGGGGTTATGGATATCACGACTGCCCGCATCGTTACCACCGTTCTTTCCATGGCCTGCTTCATCGGAATCTGCGTGTGGACCTATTGGGGGCGTAATCGGTCTGCGTTTGAAGAGGCTGCACATCTGCCCTTCGAGCAGGAATAACATAAATCACATCGAGAGAATCCCATGAGCGATTTCACCAGCGATTTTTGGTCACATTTTGTGACTTGGATAACTATTATTGGCATCGTCGCGTGTTTTCTGTTGCTGTGGACGACTGCGCGCAAAAAGGTCGCAGCCCACAGCGACAATACAACTGGTCACGTGTGGGATGAAAATCTCGCCGAAATGAACAATCCTTTGCCGCGCTGGTGGGTGTGGTTGTTCGTAATCACCCTCATCTTTGGTATCGGCTATTTGGCAGCCTATCCTGGATTGGGGAAATTTGGTGGCAAACTCGGCTGGTCCGAGCAGGGCCAGTACGAAGCTGAAATGGCCAAGGCCAAGGCCGAACTGGAGCCTTTGTATGCACGTTTTCGCGCGATGAGAGCAGAAGACCTCGCCAAGGACCCGCAGGCAATGGCCATTGGTGATCGGTTGTTCATGAACAACTGTGCGCAATGTCACGGCTCGGATGCGCGCGGCAGCAAGAGCTTTCCCAACCTGACAGACAACGACTGGTTGCACGGCGGTACACCGGCCAAAATCCAGGAGACCATTACCAACGGACGCATTGGCATGATGCCGCCCATGGCCGCGGCGGTCGGCACGGTCGATGACGTGCGCAACGTCGCTCACTATGTGCTCAGTCTCTCGAACAGCCCGCATGACTCCGTGCGTGCCGCACTTGGGAAGCCCAAGTTTGCGGCCTGCGCCGCCTGCCATGGAATGGACGGGAAGGGCAACCAGGATCTCGGGGCGCCCAATCTGACAGACGATATTTGGTTGCATGGCTACGGCGAGGATGCGATCATCGCCATGATCAACAATGGCAAAACCAATCAGATGCCGGAGCAGAAAGACAAGCTCACCGAGGATCAAATTCACGTCCTCGCCGCTTATGTGTGGGGGTTGTCCAATAATTCCAACGTCGCCGCGAAATAGACCACGACTTGAAGAGTAGCCGGAATGGAAAGACGCATTGTGCTCAATGACGTCTTCCGTCCGGCAAAACGTTTTGGTGATTTGTTTTTTATGGATGCCTCTGAATCATGAGTTCCGCCGACCAGCCTCCCCGCAAGGTCATACCTATCACCGCTGCCCCCGTTGAGTCTTCGGAGTCCGAGGGGCTCGTTTCTTTCTACGAAGCCCACAAAAAAATTTACCCCCGATCCATCAGCGGTTTTTTTGCGCGCTGGCGCTGGGTGATGGTATTTCTGACTCAGCTGGTGTTTTATGGATTGCCTTGGCTGCAATGGGGAGAGCGCCAGCTGGTGTTATTTGATTTGGGAGCGCGGCGTTTTTATATTTTTGGTCTGGTACTGTATCCGCAGGATTTCATCTATCTCACGGGGCTGCTCATAATTTCGGCGCTTTCGCTCTTTCTGTTTACTGCAGTGGCGGGGCGCTTGTGGTGCGGTTTTGCCTGTCCACAAACGGTTTATACCGAAATTTTTATGTGGATAGAGCACAAGGTGGAGGGCGATCGAACGGCGCGTTTGCGCCTCGATGCCGGGCCTTGGAATTTCGAGAAAGTTCGCAAGAAATTTCTTAAACAATTTTTGTGGATTGCTGTTGCTCTGTGGACGGGGTTTACTTTTGTCGGTTATTTTGTGCCGATTCGCCAATTGGGTGGTGAGTTGCTGGCCTTGCAAGGTGGGTGGCAGATTTTTTGGGTTTTGTTTTATGGTTTCGCCACCTATGGTAATGCCGGTTTCATGCGCGAGCAGGTGTGCAAATATATGTGCCCTTATGCGCGCTTTCAGAGTGCCATGTTCGACAAAGACACCCTGATTGTCAGCTATGACGCCGAGCGTGGGGAGCCGCGCGGGCCGCGTAACAAAAATGTTGATCACAAGGCCAAAGGTTTGGGGGATTGCATAGATTGCACGCTTTGCGTGCAAGTGTGTCCCACGGGTATCGACATACGCAACGGCTTGCAGTATGAGTGCATAGGCTGCGGGTTATGCGTTGATGCATGCGACTCCGTCATGGAGAAGATGCATTACCCTAAAGGTTTGATACGCTACGTCACGCAAAACGGTTTGCGCGGCCATTGGACGCGTGCGCAGATGCTGCGGAGGATATTGAGGCCGCGTATTTTGATATACACCACTCTGTTGCTGTTGCTTTGCGTGGCAATGCTGGTGAGTCTGACGATGCGCAGTCCGATGAAGGTCGATGTTGTGCGTGATCGCGCAGCGTTGTCGCGCATAGTGGCTGGCGGCAGGTTGGAAAACGTTTATCGTTTGCAGATCATGAACGCTACGGAGCGCCCGCATCATTATCGTATTTCCGTCAAAGGACTGGATGGCATTGAAATGGCATCGGATGCGGAGTACGATGTAGGGCCCGCGGAGGCGCGTTGGGTAGCCGTTCGGGTGCAGATTCCTTATGGAGCAGCAAGTCCTGGTTCGCATCCTATCTGGTTTGTCATCGAGTCACTGGATGACAAAGCCAGGATTGAAGAAAAGTCTATTTTTCTCGTGCCCCGTTGACGGGCTTGTGTAGCACCATTTCTAGGATTTTTATGCCAACAACTGATCGCCACCCTTCCGATATGCAGCCTTGGTGGAAAATTGGCTATGTGTGGCTCTTGATCGCTGGTCCTGCTATCGTAATCATTGCGGGGTTTGTGACGCTGTGGGTTGCGATTCGAATGCCGGATCCGGTGATTGATGAGGATTACTATCAGCACGGGCTTGAAATCAATAAGACCCTGGCGCAACCAGAAAAAAGCCTTGCGCCAGCTCTCAAAGCCCGTAACCATGTTATTACGCCTGTCAAAGATCAGCCGCATTGAAATAATTTCATCGAGGCATGAATAGGAGACGATATATGGGATCGCAGAGATGGATGTGGATTGCCTGGCCCGCCTTTTTGATGGCGGGTATTTTAGAGATGCTGGTATTTGCTTTGGTCGATCCACAGGACTTGCATTGGTTTGGTCACCCTCTGGCAATGTCACGCGAAGCGATTTACACCATTGTGTTTTTCGTCTTCTGGATCGTCAACATGGCCTCGAGTGCATTGACTACACTCTTGGCGATGTCGCCTTTTGAGCTGAACCGTTGTCCTGTTCCAGCGTCAGACAGGCCGGACGACTGTCGCAAGACTACGTGTTGAATCAGTCACTGGCCAGTGGATGCTGGCCATATTGAAAATGGTTGGGGCGTGGGCTTGGCCGTTAGTGGTAGTTCTGTTGATTGTTCACGATGCTGTGAAGAGCTTCCACATCAAGTATGCGTACATGGCGCTGTTTGACTTCGATAATGCCTTCTTCAACAAACTTTGAGAAAGTGCGACTCACGGTTTCCAGCTTGAGGCCGAGATAACTGCCAATCTCTTCGCGTGTCATGCGGAGAATCAGCTCCGATTGCGAGAAGCCGCGTGCATGCAGGCGCTGCACCAAATTGAGTAAAAAGGCGGCGAGGCGCTCCTCGGCGCGCATGCTGCCCAGCAGCAGCATGACGCCGTGTTCGCGCACGATTTCCCGGCTCATAATCTTGTGCACATGGTGCTGCAATGCCGTGACTTCTCGGGATAGTTCTTCCAGGCGGTCGAACGGCATGACGCAAACCTCGGCGTCTTCCAGTGCTACGGCATCACAGCTGTGGTGGTCGTTGACGATGCCGTCAAGGCCAATGATTTCCCCTGCCATCTGAAAGCCAGTCACTTGATCACGACCGTCTTCCGTGGTGATGCAGGTCTTGAAAAAGCCGGTGCGAATCGCGTACAGGGAAGTGAACGCTTCCCCATTGCGAAACAGGGTGCCGCCGCGTTTGACCTTGCGCCGCACGGCGACGACCTCGTCTATGCGTTGCAGTTGTTCGTCGTTCAGTCCCACGGGCATGCACAGCTCACGCAAATTGCAGTTGGAGCAGGCAACTTTGATGGTTTGAGGATTCATGGCTTTCGAGGTAAGGCTGCGGTGGTTGCGCGCGAGTAGCGGCGCTTGCCGACATGGTTGGTAGCTTGACTCAGGTCAATAAGTTGCTTGCAAGCCTAAGGCACAGTTGCAAAATTCGCAAGGATTGATTGATATGACCGTTGTCTCGCCTGAGCTCCTGCGCCGGTTCGACGTACCGGGGCCCCGCTACACCTCGTATCCTACCGCTGATCGCTTCGTCGAAGCTTTTCGCGACAGGGAGTACGTGCTTGCGCTTACCCAGCGCCGCCTAGGCGGCGCGACGGCTCTGCCACTATCGATCTATGTGCACATCCCATTTTGTGAGTCGCTGTGCTACTACTGCGCTTGCAACAAGATCATCACCAAGCATCATGAACGTGCCGAGCTTTACCTGGACTATCTGGGGAAAGAGGTGGACTTGCATGTGGCGCAGCTTGGCACTGGCCAGCCGGTCAGCCAGTTGCATTTGGGCGGTGGCACGCCAACCTTTCTCTCTGATGACGGCTTGCGCAGACTAATGGCCATGCTTCAGCGCAGTTTTGCCTTGACTCCGGGGGGGGAATATTCCATAGAGATCGATCCGCGCACGGTGGATGCGGGGCGTTTGGCGCTGCTGGCAGAACTTGGCTTCAACCGGTTGAGCTTCGGCGTGCAGGACTTTGACCCCAAGGTGCAAAAGGCCGTGCATCGCATCCAGCCAGCCGAGCAGGTGTTCGCGCTCGTGGAGACTGCGCGAACCTTGGGGTTCGAGTCCGTCAATGTGGACTTGATCTATGGCTTGCCACGGCAGACGCCGGAGTCTTTTGATAAAACCCTGGCGCTCGTCGAGCAGCTGCGTCCCGACCGCATTGCGCTTTATGCCTATGCGCACCTGCCGGACCGATTCAAGCCGCAGCGGCGCATCCACGCTGAGGAGCTGCCAGGGGCCGAGGCCAAGCTTTCGATGCTGTCGCGTTCGCTGGACGCCTTGATGGGGGCGGGCTATGTGTACGTGGGCATGGACCATTTCGCTTTGCCCACGGACGCGTTGGCCGTCGCCAAGCGGCAAGGGCGCCTGCATCGCAATTTTCAGGGCTACAGTACCCAGCCAGATTGCGACCTGATCGGCCTCGGCGTTTCCGGTATTGGCCGGATTGGCGCCACCTACAGCCAGAACGCCAAGACCTTGGAAGAGTATTACGACTTTTTGGATCGGGGTCGCCTGCCCGTGGTGCGCGGCCTGGCTTTGTCGCGCGATGACCTCATACGCCGCGCGGTCATCATGGCGCTGATGTGCCAGGGCGAGCTTTTGTTCGAACCCGTGGAGCAGGCTTGGCTGATCGACTTTCGCAAATATTTCGCAGCGGAGTTGGAACAGTTGGAGGGTCTGGCCGCGCATGGCTTGGTTGTGCTGGGGCCCGAAGGCATTCAGGTGACTGCCATGGGGTGGTTTTTCGTGCGCGGCATTGCGATGGTGTTCGATCGCTATCTGCAGGCCGATCGCAACAGGGCGCGTTTTTCGCGCATCATTTGAAAAATCGGCCTTGATGGCCGCGTAATTTGCGCATGCTGCTCACTTTTTCATTAACAGCGTTGTTCATGGGCTTGGTCGGGGGGCCGCATTGCCTTGCCATGTGTGCGGCGCCCTGTGCAGCACTGGTGGGCGGGTCTTCGGCGGCAGCCGTTGTGAGCAGCGACGCGGTAGCGCAAGGTACAGGAAGAGTGGGGGGGCTGCGTGCCAATGTCGGCGGGGTTCAGCGGCTCGCGGCTTTTCATGTCGGGCGCTTGACAGGCTACGCATTGGCAGGTGCCTTGGCCGCATTGGCCATGGATGGCTTGGCTTGGATGACACAGCAAACGGCTGCCTTGCGGCCTGTATGGACTTTGATGCATGTGGCCGTTCTGGCATGGGGGTTGGCGATGGTGCTGCAAGCACGCCAGCCCGCCTTGGTGGAGAGCGCCGGGCGTGCGGTATGGCGCCGCATGCAATCATGGACTGCGGCACCCTCCGGCTTGGGGCTCGTGGGAGTTTTATGGGCGCTGATGCCTTGCAGCTTGTTGTATTCCGCTTTGCTGGTGGCGGCTTTGAGTGGCGGGGTGTGGCAAGGCGCATGGGCGATGGCGCTGTTCGGTATTGGCAGCGGCATCTGGCTGCTTGCCGGCCCCTGGATCTGGGGGCAGTTGCGCATGCGCCTCAATGCCGCGCGGGCCGACTGGGGGACGCGGCTCGCCGGGGTATTGCTCTGTGCCATGGCCGGCTGGGCGTTGTGGATGGACGTCATCGCCAAGTCCTCACTGTGGTGCGCCTGAGGTTCTGGGTCTGGGAGCCTGTCAGATTTTGGAGTTGTCGGCTGCGAATGCGCCGCAGCGGCCCATTTTTTACCGGCTTCTTGCCCCATAGCACCACTATGGGGCGGCGAATCCGGCAAAAACCAGCCTCGCTGGGGCGCATTCTCGCTTTCGACGCCCAAAGCCCGACAGGCTCCTAGGCGGGATCCGGGGCGAGAACATGCGCGTGGTTTTTTTGCATGGCGCTACATTTTTCAGAGTCAAAGTCGTTTTCTGTGTGCGCAGAGGCCATAATTTGTGAACAATGTGCGAGAAGGCGTAACTGTAGGGCCCGTTGTTTGCAAGTGACTGCTTCCATTTACATCGACATCGATCAGCTTTGTATCGGCATGTTCATCCAGTTGGAGGTGGGCTGGATGAATCATCCCTTTCCGGTGAACAGTTTTCGCATTGCGTCGGCGCAGCAGATTTCTACCTTGCGCGACCTGGGGCTGACGAGAGTTCGCGTCATCCTGGACAAATGTGATGCCGATGTCCGGCGCGCATTGGCAACATCGGGGCAAAAGGAAGTGCCTACCACGGCTACGGAGTCTGGCGGGGCAGTGGCCGCGCAGCCTGCAAGCAAGGACGCTTCCTCGCCTGAGGCGATGCGCCTGTCGTTGCTGGCAGAACAAAACCGTCGTCTGCTGGAGTGTGACCGGCGCTTTGCGCAAGCGACCCGTGAATATCTCGCGATCGAGCGCACGGTGTCGGAGCTCCCTGCGCAGGCCTGTGCGCAAACCCAAAAGCTGGTGGCAGAGTGTGTCTCCGGCCTGCTTGCCAAAGACGAGGTGGCCATTCGTCTTCTGTCTGAGGGTGCAGGCGAGCGCGCCGCGCTCCATCCGGTCAATGTCATGGTCGCAAGTTTGCTGCTCGGGAGGGTCTTGGGGCTGCAGAGTACGGCGTTGCAGGAGTTGGGTATGGCCGCTTTGCTGCACGATGTGGGCAAGATCACCTTGCCCCCCAAATACCGGCATCCGCTGCCCACGATGACACCGGCAGAGCGCGCGCAGTATGAGGGGCATGTGCGTGCGTCGGCTGCCCTGGCCCGCAGCATGGGGCTTCCCGATGCGGCCGTGATTGCGATTGCCCAGCACCACGAGATGGCCGATGGCAGCGGCTTTCCCAAGCGGCTCTGTGGCAGTGATCTCGGGCGTGCGAGCCAGATGCTCGCGTTGGTGAATCACTATGATCGGCTCTGCAACCCGGTGCGCGAGGCCGATACCCTGACCCCGCACGAAGCGCTGGCAATGATTTTCGCGCGCCGCAAGGCATGCTTTGACGAGACGGTGCTGGGTGCATTCATTCGCATGATGGGGGTGTACCCTCCGGGGTCGGTGGTGCAACTGGCCAATGACCGTTACGCGCTCGTCGTGTCTGTCAATTCGAACCGGCCTCTGCGCCCCAAAGTGATCGTGCATGACCCGCAAGTACCCAAAGAGGAGGCGCTGATTTTGGACTTGCAGGCGGAACCTGAGCTGGGCATACGCCGCAGCCTCAGACCGAGCCAACTCCCGCGGGAAGCGTTGGATTACCTGTCGCCGCGCAAAAAAATTTGCTACTTTTTTGAGCGTGCGGTAGCTCTGGAGGAGGTAGCAGGGCAAGAGGAGGCCATGCAATGACCCTGCAGGTGCAAAAATCCTGGCTCGACAGTCTGCAAGAGGCCGTCTGGCTCGTCGATGCAAAGTCCCTGTGCATTGTGCAGTCGAACGAAGCGGCCGCGCGCTTGCTGGGTCTGTCATGTGACGCAATGCAGGGAATGTCCGTTCTGCGTCTGGCCGTTACGCTGGAGGATCAGGCATTCTGGGGCGGTACCACGGAAGAAATCGCACGGGGAATCGACTCCTATACCCACGTGCTGCGTGGCGATGGCGCGTGGGTGGCCGTGGCGCGCCGGGTGGCAGCGCTGCAGGCCCTCGACGGCAGCGGCTATTTTGTGCTCAGCATGCTTGACCGTACGGCTCAGGAAAATACCGAACGCGAGCTGGAAGCCTTGTTGGCCGAACTGCGTGCCACACTAGATTCGGCCGCGGAAGGGATTTTGGTGTGCGACCTGCAGGGCCGCATACGCGCTTTCAATCGGCGTATGGCACAAATCTGGGGCATTCCCGAGCGCCTGCTGGTGGAGCGCGATGACCAGGCGGTGTATGCGCACATGGCAGCCCAGGTCATCGACAAGAAGGCCTATAAACGGCGGCTTGCCGAGTTGGCAAAACAGCCAGAGGCACAGGCCTGCGACATTTTGCACTTGCGCCATGGCGTCGTTGTCGAGCGCTTGGTGGTGCCGCAGCTGCAGCGCGGCGAGCCCGCCGGCTGGGTCTATTCATATCGCGACATCACGCAGCAACAGGCTGACCGGCAGCGCATTCAGGAGCTCGCCTACACCGATGCGCTGACGGGGCTGCCCAACTACCGGCAGTTTGCGCAGCGGGTGGATGCGGCGATCCAGGAAGCCTCTGAAAAGGCGCTGGGCTTTGCCATCGTTTTCCTCGATCTGGACCGTTTCAAGATCGTGAATGATTCCCTGGGCCACTCTTTTGGTGACAGGGTGTTGCAACTGGTGGCCGAGCGCCTGGCTTCTTGTCTGCGCCAGACAGATATGCTGTGTCGCCTGGGCGGGGACGAGTTCGTGCTCTACCTGCACGAAGCCGATGCGGTCGCGGCAGAAGGCGTGGTGCGCCGCATCCTGGAAAGCATGCTGCGCCCCTACGAGCTCGACGGCATGGGTTTTTCGGTGATGTGCAGCATGGGCATCGCGCTGTACCCACAGGATGGCGCCACGCTGGATGAGCTTATCAAGCAGGCTGATACCGCGATGTACCGCGTCAAAGACCGAGGGCGTGGCAACTACAGCTTCTACCAGCCACAGATGAACGCGCATCTGCTGTCACGCATGAAACTGGAGCACGCGATGCGTCAGGCGCTCGCTGCGCAGCGTTTTGCCGTGTATTACCAGCCTCAGGTGAGCCTCGCGACCGGTGGCATCACGGGGGCCGAGGCCTTGCTGCGCTGGACGGACCCTGAGCTCGGGACGGTGTCGCCCGGTCTTTTCATCCCTTTGGCGGAAGAATCTGGCTTCATCATCGCGCTGGGTGCCTGGGTCATGGAGCAGGCAGTGCGCGAAGCTGCCAAATGGATGCATGCGGGGCATCCGCTCGTCATTTCCGTCAATGTCTCGACGCTGGAGTTTCGCCAGCCCGATTTCGTCGAGCGCGTCACACGCCTGCTCGCCGTGCACCAACTTCCGCCCTCGTTGCTGGAAATCGAGCTCACCGAGTCCATCATGCTGCAGGATGCGCTGGAGATGGAGGAGCGCCTGCGCCAGCTGGCCGGTTTGGGCGTCAGTCTGGCGATCGACGACTTCGGCACGGGCTATTCCAACCTCGCTTACCTCAAAAAGTTGCCGATCCATAAACTCAAGATCGACCAGTCCTTTATTCGCGGCCTGCCCGACGACGAGGGCGACCTGGCGATCGTGCGGGCCATCGTGGGCATGGGGCAGGCCCTGCATATCGAAGTGGTGGCAGAAGGGGTGGAAACGGCCGCCCAGCGTACCGCATTGCAGCGCTTGCACTGCGGTCATTTCCAGGGTTTTCTGTGCGCACCGGCGTTACCGCCGACGGAGTTCTGGCAAAAGCTTGCGCACTCTGGCGTTGCGACGCAGGATGCGCTTGCCGATCCGCTGTGCTGACTTGCAGGCATCCTGGCAGCCTGTCGGGCTTTGGAATCGTCGGCTGCGAATGCGCCGCAGCGGCCCATTTTTTACCGTCTTCTTGCCCCATAGCACCACTATGGAGCGGCGAATCCGGCAAAAACTGGCCTCGCTGGGGCCCATTCTCGCTATCGACGCCCAAAGTCCGACAGGCTGCTGGCGCAGCTTGCGCCATCGTTCGTCGCGCTTTCAGGCCGCGGCCAGCCCCTTCCAGAGCATGTAGGCCGCAAGCCCCAGGAGCAGGCTGGCGAAGATGCGTTTGAGTTGCGTCACCGGCAGTTTGTGGGCTGCGCGCGCGCCCAAAGGGGCTGTGAGCACGCTGCAGACTGCGACGAAGACGAGCGCAGGCAGCCAGATATAGCCGAACGACAGGGCCGGCCGGCCGGCGACGGACAGGCCGCTGAGCACATAACCCAGGACGTTCACGATCGCAATCGGAAAGCCCAGGGCGGCGCTGGTGGCCACGGCGCTGTGGATGGCGACGTTGCACCAGACCATGAAGGGCACGCTCACGAAGCCGCCGCCGGCGCCGACCAGCCCGGACAGGAAACCAATCACGCCCCCCGCCACGAGTTGCCCGGCCGCATGCGGCATTTGCCGGGTTGGCGAAGGTTTTCTGTCCGCCCACATGCGCACTGCGGAGAAACCCACGAACAGGCTGAAAAGAATGGCCAGCCACGTGCCTTTGAGCAGGCTGAACGCGCCCAGACTTGCGAGCAGGCCCCCAAAAGCGATGCCGGGTGCGAGCCGCAGCACGATGTCCCAGCGCACGGCGCCGTGCCGCTGGTGCGCACGCACGCTGGACAGCGAGGTGAATACGATGGTCGCCATGGAGGTGGCGATGGCCATCTTGACGGCCAGATCCGGGCTGACTTGCTGGCGCCCCAGAAGATAGGTCAGCATGGGCACGAGCAGCATGCCGCCGCCTATGCCAAGCAGGCCGGCGAGGAACCCTGCGACCAAGCCGAGGGCACACAGTTCGAGGATCAGCGAGAGGGGAAGATGCATGGATAGGGAGGCGAGAGCGCTTTGCGGTGCCATCCCAGCTGCGATGAAAAGGTGTCTGCAAATGCCACCGGACCGGCATCCTGAACCGGGGGTTCAGGGGGGCGAGGGCAACCTGACTTTGGGTTCATCTGACGCGAGACGATCACGCTAGCCAGGCAATGTACCAAGCCCGTGCTCAATGAGCATTGGTTCAAGGAAATATAAGGCCCGACAGCATCGCAGACGGCGCAATTGTAGGTCTTCCCAGCGCGGGCGCAATATCTGTGCCGGCGGTGTTCTTGCACAAAGCTTTCGCCGAGCGACGGGCCAGGGCTCGTGTGAAGGAAACATGGGGGATCGGCTTTCGTCACGCCGCGGGCGCTTCGAGCACCAGCGCCGCGACCACCCGGCGCCCCTCGTGGGCGAGCACGTTGTAGGTGCGGCAGGCGGCGGCCGTGTCCATGGTTTCCAGCGCCAGGCCCATGGCAACGAGCGGCTGCAGCCAGGCTGCCGGGACGAAGCGGTGGCGACAGCCGCTGCCCAGCAGCAGCACTTCGACGGGGCGCCCGGCGGCCTGCGCTGCAGGTGCTGGCGCGAGTTGCTCCGCAAGGGTGGCAAAGTGGGCCGGGCTGAGGTCTTCAAAGCGCGCGCAGTTCCAGGCCAGGCGCAGACCGTCCGAAGCGAGGATGACGCTGTGGGTGATTTTTTCCGCCTCGACGGCGATCCAGCCGGGGCCGTAGCCGCGGATGGTCTGCGCTTCGGAGCGTTCGGGCGCGAATTTCATGGGCAGTTCGTGGGTGCGCATGGGTGCGCGAGGGGTGGCGCCAAAATATGGGGCGGTGCAGCGAAATGCGGAAAGTGGCAGGGATTGGCGAAGCGTCAAAAATCCGCCAATCCAGCCGCCGATCTATGGTCAAATTATAGGTTTTCGGCGCTTTTGCCGGCTGCTTTCCCTTGAAGGCCGTTCGTTCATGAAAATCATCCAGAAATCCGCCAAGCTTGCCAATGTGTGCTACGACATCCGCGGGCCCATCATGGATGCGGCGCGGCAGATGGAAGAAGAGGGGCACAAGATCATCAAGCTCAACATCGGCAATCTTGCGGTGTTCGGTTTCGATGCGCCCGAGGAAGTGCAACAGGACATGATCCGCAACCTGCCGAACTCGGCGGGCTATTCGGACAGCAAGGGCATTTTTGCGGCGCGCAAGGCCGTGATGCACGAGACGCAAAAGCTCGGCATCGTGGGCGTCACGCTCGACGACATTTACCTCGGCAACGGCGCGAGCGAGCTCATCGTGATGGCGACCAACGCGCTGCTCGACAACGGCGACGAGCTGCTCGTGCCATCGCCCGACTACCCGCTGTGGACGGCGGCCGTGAGCCTTTCGGGCGGCACGCCCGTGCACTATCTGTGCGACGAGGGCAACGGCTGGATGCCCGACCTCGACGACATCCGCCGCAAGATCACGCCCGCGACGCGCGGCATCGTGGTCATCAACCCCAACAACCCCACGGGCGCGCTGTATTCGCCCGAGTTGCTGCAGGGCATCGTGACGCTCGCGCGCCAGCACGGCCTGGTGATCTTTGCCGACGAGGTCTATGACAAGGTGCTTTATGACGGCGCGCAGCACACGCCGCTGGCCTCGTTGAGCCAGGACGTGCTCACGCTGACCTTCAATTCGCTCTCCAAGGCCTACCGCTCGTGCGGCTACCGCGCAGGCTGGCTCGTGGTGTCGGGTGACAAAAAGCCCGCGCGCGACTACATCGAGGGGCTCAACATGCTCTCGAACATGCGTCTGTGCTCCAACGTGCCGGGGCAGTGGGCGATCCAGACGGCGCTGGGCGGCTACCAGAGCATCAACGACCTGGTGAGGGAAGGCGGGCGCCTGCGCAAGCAGCGCGATCTGGCCCACGAGCTCATCACCGCCATCCCCGGCGTGAGCTGCGTCAAGCCGCAGGCGGCGCTGTATATGTTCCCGCGCCTCGATCCGCTGATCTACCCGATCGACGACGACCAGCAGTTCTTCCTCGAACTGCTGCAGGAAACGCGCGTGATGCTGGTGCAGGGCACGGGCTTCAATTGGCACGCGAGCGACCACTTTCGCATTGTGTTCCTGCCGCACGAGGACGACCTGCGCGAGGCCATAGGGCGCGTGGCGCGCTTTCTGGCGCAGTACCGCAAGCGCTGCGGTACCGACAAGATGCTCTGATTCGTTTTGTTTTGATAGCTGCTTGCGCTTGTCCCTCAAGCGCTAGAGGCATTTTTTATGGATAAATTCATGAAACCCATCCAAGTAGGTCTGCTGGGCATAGGCACCGTGGGCAGCGGCGTGTTCAAGGTGCTGCGCCGCAACCAGGAAGAAATCCGCCGCCGCGCCGGGCGCGGCATAGAGATCACCATGGTGGCCGACCTCGACGTGGCGCGCGCCGCCGAGATCGTGGGCGAGGGCGTGGCCGTGGTCAGCGATGCGCGCCAGGTGATTGCGAACCCTGCGATAGACATCGTGGTAGAGCTCATCGGCGGCTACGGCATCGCCAAGACGCTGGTGCTCGAAGCCATTGCCGCGGGCAAGCACGTGGTCACGGCCAACAAGGCGCTGCTGGCCGTGCACGGCGGCGAGATTTTCGCGGCGGCGCAGCGCCAGGGCGTGATGGTGGCCTTCGAGGCCGCGGTCGCGGGCGGCATTCCCATCATCAAGGCGCTGCGCGAAGGGCTCACGGCCAACCGCATCGAGTGGATCGCCGGCATCATCAACGGCACCACCAACTTCATCCTCAGCGAAATGCGCGACAAGGGGCTGGACTTCGCCGCAGTGCTCAAAGAAGCGCAGCGCCTGGGCTACGCCGAGGCCGACCCGACCTTCGACATCGAAGGCGTGGACGCCGCGCACAAGGTCACCTTGATGAGCGCGATCGCCTTCGGCATCCCGGTGCAGTTCGACAAGGCCTACATCGAAGGCATCACGCGCCTGGCGGCCACCGACATCCAGTACGCCGAGCAGCTCGGCTACCGCATCAAGCTGCTGGGCATCACCAAGCGCGCGGACAAAGGGATCGAGCTGCGCGTGCACCCCAGCCTAGTGCCCGCCGCGCGCCTGATCGCGAACGTCGAAGGCGCGATGAACGCCGTCATGGTGCAGGGCGACGCCGTGGGCACCACGCTCTACTACGGCAAGGGCGCGGGCAGCGAGCCCACGGCCAGCGCCGTGATTGCCGATCTGGTCGATATTGCGCGCCTGCACACCGCCGACCCCGAGCACCGCGTGCCGCACCTGGCCTTTCAGCCGCACACGCTGGACGCCGCGATGGACAGCCTGCCCGTGCTGCCCATGCGCGAGGTGGTCACGGCTTACTATTTGCGCCTGCGCGTGGCCGACCAGGTGGGCGTGCTCGCCAAGGTTACGGGCCTGCTGGCCGAAGCCGGCATCAGCATAGACGCCGTGCTGCAGCGCGAGGCGGACCAGGTGAGCGGGCAGGAAGCAGCGCCTGCCGACAGCCCCGAGGTGCCGCAAACCGACCTCATCATCCTCACCCACGAAACGCGCGAAGGCCTGATGGACGCCGCGCTCGCGCAAATGCAACAGTTGCCCACCGTGCTCGCACCCATCGTGCGCATTCGCAAGGAGGAGCTGGCTTGATGCGGGTGCTGCTGGCAGGTCATCGAGCGCTGTGCGCGTCTGCCTACAATTCAGGTCATTCTGTCCATAACAAGGGGCTGCCATGAACGCCGTCTGGCAAGTGCAAGAAGCCAAGAGCCATTTCAGCGAACTGGTGGAGTGTGCCCAGCGCGAGGGGCCGCAGCTCATCACGCGGCATGGCCGGCCGGTGGCGCGCGTCGTCGCGCTCGGCGATACCGAAGCCGCTGGCACCGAAGCCGAGAGCGACGACGGTTTCATCGAGTTCCTGCTGAACGCCCCCAAGCTCGAAGGCGGATTGCCCGCCATGCCGCGCAGCCCAGAGGCTGGGCGGCCGCCGCTTTTTGGCGAGCAGTGAGAACAGGTCTCGATGCGCTACCGCTGGCTGCTCGATACCTGCGTGCTCTCCGAGCCCACGCGCCTGCAGCCCGACGAAGGCGTGGTGCGCTGGCTGCGCGCGCACGGGCAGCAGGCGGCGCTGGCTGCGGTGTCCTTGGGTGAGATCCACTACGGCCTGGCCTGTCTGCCCTTGGGCGCCAAACGCAACCAATTGCAGGCCTGGACGCTGTCGTTGGCGCAGCAGTTTGCCGGGCGCGTGCTGGTGACGGACGAATCCGTGTGGCGCCACTTTGGCGAACTCAAAGCCTCGCTGCGCGCGCTGGGGCGCATGCAGGACACGCTCGACATCCTGATCGCCGCAAGCGCCATGGCGCACGGCCTGACCCTGGTGACGCGCAACGTGCGCCATTTCGAAGACATGGGCGTGCCCTTGCTCGACCCGTGGGCCGCGCCTTAATTTTTGCTTTTTTGAGATTGCCATCCCCATGCACTACCTCTCCACCCGCGGTGACAACACGCCACGCAAGTTTTGCGACATCCTGCTCGAAGGGCTGGCGCCCGATGGTGGGCTGTATATGCCCGCGCACTACCCGCAGATCGACGCCGCGCGCTTGCGGGCGCTGCGGGAGGTGTATCGCACGCAGGGTTATGCGGTGCTCGCGTTCGAGCTGCTGTCGCTCTACATTGACGACATTCCCGCGCCCGATCTGCGCCGCCTGTGCGAGAAAACCTACACCCCCGAGGTGTTTGGCACGCGCGCGATCACGCCGTTGAAAAAGCTCGAAGATGGCTTTTATCTCGAAGAGCTCTCGAACGGCCCCACGCTCGCCTTCAAAGACATGGCCATGCAGCTGCTGGGGAACCTGTTCGAGTACGAGCTCGCGCGCCGTGGCGAGGCGCTCAACATTTTGGGCGCGACCAGCGGCGACACCGGCAGCGCGGCCGAATACGCGATGCGCGGCAAGCGCGGCATTCGCGTGTTCATGCTCAGTCCGCACGGGCGCATGAGCCCGTTTCAGCAGGCGCAGATGTTCAGCCTGCAGGACGCCAACATCCACAACCTGGCGATCGAGGGCGTGTTCGACGACTGCCAGGACATCGTCAAGGCCGTGAGCAACGATCTGGACTTCAAGCGCCGCTACCGCATAGGCACCGTCAACTCGATCAACTGGGCGCGGCTGCTCGCGCAGGTGGTGTATTACTTCGCGGGCTACTTCCAGGCCACGCAGGCCGAGGGCGAAAAAGTCAGCTTCGCCGTGCCCAGCGGCAACTTCGGCAACGTCTGTGCGGGCCATGTGGCGCGCATGATGGGCCTGCCCATAGACCGGCTGGTGGTGGCGACGAACGAGAACGACGTGCTCGACGAGTTCTTGCGCACCGGCGTGTACCGCGTGCGCGCGAGCCGCGACACGCACGAAACCAGCAGCCCGAGCATGGACATCAGCAAGGCGAGCAACTTCGAGCGCTTCATCTTCGACCTGCTGGGGCGCGACGGCGCGCGCGTCAAGGCGCTGTTCCAGGACGCGCTCGCGCAGCATGGGCAGTTCGACCTGAGCGCCGATCCGGCCTTTGCCGAAGTGCGCGAGCGCTACGGTTTCGTGAGCGGCAAGAGCACGCACGCAGACCGCCTGGCGACGATCTGCGACGTGCATGCGCGCTTTGGTATCACGATCGATCCGCACACCGCCGACGGCGTCAGGGTGGCGCGCGAATACGTGCAGCCGGGCGTGCCCATGATCGTGCTCGAAACCGCGTTGCCGATCAAATTCGCCGCCACCATTCGCGAGGCGCTGGGGCACGAGCCCGAACGCCCCGCGCGCTTCGAAGGCATCGAAAACCTGCCGCGCCGCGTGCAGGTGCTGCCGGCCGACGTGCAGCGCGTCAAGGACTACATCGCGCAGCATTGCGATTCATGATGAAAAACGGCTTTTGCGCTGATGCAGCAAGCGCTAGCAGCTATTGAAAAAATAGTTTCCCAGGATCGCCAGGTATGAAAGTCGTAGGCTTTGCCGGGTTTTCCGGCGCAGGCAAGACCACGCTGATCGAGCAACTGATCCCCTTGCTGCGCGAGCAGGGCCAGCGCGTGTCGGTGGTCAAGCACGCGCACCACCGTTTCGACATCGACCATCCGGGCAAGGACAGCTTCCGCCACCGCGCCGCGGGCGCTGTCGAGGTGCTGGTCGCGTCGGATCAGCGTCTGGCGCTGTTGCGCGAATTCGAGCAGCCCGTGCAGCTCACGGTGCACCAGCTGCTCGCCGAGCTCGACGACGGCGTGGACTGGGTGTTCGTCGAAGGCTACAAGTGGAGCGACCTGCCCAAAATCGAGGTGTGGCGCCCCGCGCAACCCGGCGAGGCCGAGCGCGCCGTGCTCTATCCGCACGACATGTTCGTCGTCGCGATCGCAACCGATGCGCCCGAGCGTCTGCCAGAGCCCACGCTGCGGCCCGTGCTGCCGCTGGCCGCGCCAGAGCAAGTCGCGCAGTGGCTGCGCGCGCAGGCCGAGCGTTTTGATTACGATCCAAGCCGGCACAGTTCTGGAAAATTCCCGGCATGACGATGAAACACCCGCCCTTGAAACCTTTCGATGAAGCCCTGGCCGAGTTGCTCGCCCGCGCCACGCCCTTGCCGGGCCGCGACAGCGTAGCCACCTGGGACGCCGACGGCCGCGTGCTGGCGGCGGACGCCGTCTCGCCGCTGCACGTGCCACCGCAGGACAACAGCGCCATGGACGGCTACGCGCTGCGCTGCGCCGACGTGCCGGCGGCCGGCACCGTGCTGCGCGTGGCCCAGCGCATTGCCGCGGGCAGCAGCGGCCAGCCCCTGCAGCCGGGCACTGCGGCGCGCATCTTCACGGGTGCGCCCGTGCCGCCGGGCGCCGACGCCGTGGTCATGCAGGAAGATTGCGAGGCGCTGCCCGAGTCCGGCGACGGCGCGCCTGCCTCCGCGCAGGTGCCCACCTTGGGCCGCGTGCGCATCCACACCGTGCCGGAGCCGGGCCAGGCCATACGCCGCGCGGGCGAAGACATCGCGCGCGGCGCCGTGGTGCTGCACGCCGGCACGCGCCTCACGCCCGCGGCGCTGGGCCTCGCGGCGAGCATCGGCATGGACAAGTTGCAGGTGGTGCAGCGCCCGCGCGTGGCTTTGTTCTCCACGGGCGACGAGCTCGTCATGCCGGGCGAGCTGCCGCCCGAGCGCATGCCGCCCGGCGCGATCTACAACAGCAACCGTTTCTTTCTGCGCGCCTTGCTGCAGCGCCTGGGCTGCCATGTCACCGACCTGGGCATAGTCCCCGACGAGCGCGAGGCCACGGTGGCAGCGCTGCGCACGGCGAGCACGCAGCACGATGTGATCCTGACCAGCGGCGGCGTCTCGGTGGGCGAGGAAGACCACGTCAAGCCTGCCGTACAGGCACTCGGGCGGCTCGACCTGTGGCAGATCGCGATCAAGCCGGGCAAGCCGTTCGCCTACGGGCAGATCGACGCGGCCGCCCCAGGCGGGGCTGCGGGCGGCGCTGCAGACGGTGGCTCCGGCCAGCGCGGCCCCACGCATTTCATCGGCCTGCCGGGCAACCCAGTGTCCAGCCTCGTCACCTTCCTGCTGCTCGTGCGGCCGTTTTTGCTGCGCCTGCAAGGCGTGGCCGACGTGCTGCCGCGTTTCATTGGCGCGACGGCGCATTTCGACTGGCGCAAAGCGGACAAACGGCGCGAATTTTTGCGCGTGCGGCGCAACGACCAAGGAAGCTTGGAGCTGTTTGCCAACCAGGGCTCGGGCGTGCTGACCTCGACCGTGTGGGCCGACGGTATCGTCGATGTGCCGCCGGGCCAGACCATTGCGCACGGCGATGTCGTGCGCTACCTGCCGTTTGCGGAGCTGATGGCATGACGACCGGCGCACAGCCATCGACGAGCGCGCTGCCCAGCGCTGCCAAGCGCATCACCGTGCGCTACTTCGCCTCGATCCGCGAGGCGCTAGGGCAGGGCAGCGAAACGCTGCAGACCGACGCCGCCACGCTGGGCGCGCTGCGCGACGTGCTGATTGCGCGCGGCGGCGCCTACGCCGAGAGCCTCGCGCGCAGCCGCGCCGTGCGCATGGCGCTCGACCAGACGCTTGCGCGCGAAGATGCCGCTCTGCACGACGGCGCTGAGGTGGCTTTCTTCCCCCCCGTCACGGGCGGCTGATTTCATATAAAAACAGCCTCCAGCACTCGTGTCACAAGCGCTGGAAGCTATCAAAAGATTAGCAAAACGGAATCTTCAGCGCGGCGCCATTCGGATCGCGCCGTCGATGCGGATCACTTCGCCGTTGAGCATGTCGTTTTCAAAGATGTGCTGCACCAGCTTGGCGTAATCGTCGGGGTGGCCCAGGCGACTCGGGAAGGGCACGCTCGCGGCGAGCGAATCGCGCACGTTCTGCGGCAGACTCATGAGCAAGGGCGTGCCAAAAATCCCGGGGGCGATGGTCATGTTGCGGATGCCGTCGCGCGCCAGGTCGCGCGCGATCGGCAGGGTCATGCCGACCACGCCGCCTTTGGACGCCGAATACGCAGCCTGGCCGATCTGCCCTTCGAAAGCCGCCACGCTTGCGGTGGAAATCATCACGCCGCGCTCGCCAGTGTCGGCCTCGGGCTCGTTTTTGCACATGGCTTCGGCGGCGAGACGGATCATGTTGAAGCTGCCGATCAGGTTCACCGTGATGGTCTTGGTGAACGCGGCCAGCGGATGCGCACCGTTCTTGCCCACGGTTTTTTCCGCAGGGCCAATGCCCGCGCAGTTGACCAGCCCCATGAGCTTGCCCATGGACACCGCCTTCGCGACCACGGCCTGACCGTCGGCCTCGCTGCTCACGTCGCATTTCACGAAAGCACCGCCGATTTCCTTGGCCACGGCCTCGCCTTTTTCCACCTGCACGTCAGCGATGACCACCTTGCCGCCTTGCGCCGCGAGCCGTCGCGCCGTGCCTTCGCCGAGCCCCGAGGCGCCGCCCGTGACGATGAATACCTTGCCTTTGATTTCCATGTTGAAAAGTCTCCGTCGAGTGGATAAAAAACGCCGCAGCAGTGCGGGTGCGGCAGATTATCGGGCATGGCCGCAGGCCCAGAACCGAGCCTGTGCCTCAAGATCTGGCATGACTCGAGATCTGGCAGCGCGGATGCTTATAATCGGCACCCTCTCGGACACGGGCGTCCAGACAGGTTTTTTCTATCGGGCGCTCCAAATTCCGACGTGTCTCTAGCGGGCGTCGTTCAATGGCAGGACCTGAGCTTCCCAAGCTCAAGACGTGGGTTCGATTCCCATCGCCCGCTCCACTTCAACTTTCCATGGTGTTCCAGGGACGTCCATGGAGTGTTGCAAGTCATTGTCACGGTTCGATTTTTTAAGAATCTTCGATCCAGTGACGTCCAGCGAAATCCACTGACAGCCGGTCAAAACCGGTACATTAGGTGGTACATCGCAATGCGGAGCTTCCCAGTTCCGCATTGTTGCTGGGGGAGCCGGGGCCCGATGGGAAACATGGCACTCAACTCGCTTTCAAGGAGTTGGGATCATGCTTTCGGACCTCACGGTTCGCCAGGCCAAGGCGACCGGCAAACCGTACACCCTGGCCGACACAGACGGCCTTTCCCTCTTTGTTTCAGCCACCGGTGCAAAGGCGTGGCACTTCCGCTTCTCGTGGGGCGGCAAGCGCGACCGCATGTCCTTCGGCACGTATCCAGCGCTCTCGCTGAAGGACGCCCGTGCGCTTCGCGATGAAGCCCGCTCGCTGCTCGCCAAGGGCGTCAATCCGCACAGCGAACGCAAGCGCAGGCGGCACGCGATCGTCCTGGCCGGCGAGCACACCTTCATGGCCGTCTACGAGCAATGGCTGGCCCATCGCCGGCTCTCGCTGGAGGAAGGACGGCAGACCAGCCTTGAACAGATCGGGCGCGTCTTCAAGAAAGACGTGTTCCCCTCGCTGCGGCACCTGACCATCTACGAGATCACCCGCGCACACCTGCTGGACATCATCGGCAAGGTGGAAAAGCGCGGCTCGCTGTCGGTGGCCGAGAAGCTGAGGACCTGGTTCACCCAGTTGTTCACCTACGCCACGGTGGCGATTCCCAACATGGGCGATAACCCGTCCAGGGACCTGGAAGTGGTCGCGCTGCCATTGCCGCCGGTCGAACACAACCCGTTCCTGCGCATGCACGAGCTGCCGGTCATGCTGCAGACACTGCGCAAGTACCGCGGGCGCCTGAACACGCAGTTGGGCTTGCGGCTGTTGATGCTCACCGGTGTGCGCACTGGCGAGTTGCGCTTCGCCACGCCCGATCAGTTCGACCTCGACCGGGGCCTGTGGATCATCCCGGTGGCCAGGCTCAAGCAGCGCAAGCTGCTCACCAGGAAGAAGCGCAAGCGTCTCATCGACATCCCGCCCTACATCGTGCCGCTGTCGGTGCAGGCGCAGGAGATCGTTCGCCACCTGCTCGACAACTTCAAGCCGGCCCAGGTCTACCTGATCCCGGGCGACTGGTGCCTCAAGCATCCCGTCAGCGAGAACACGTTTAACGGGGCGCTCAAGCGCATGGGCTACGAGGACCAGCTGACCGGCCACGGCATCCGTGCCACGATCTCGACGGCGCTGAACGAACTCGGGTACCCGAAGAAATGGGTGGACGCCCAGCTCTCGCATGCCGACCCGGACAGGATCAGCGCGACCTACAACCATGCCGAATACGTCGAGCAGCGCCGCGTCATGATGCAGGACTGGGCCGATCGCCTGGACCTGTTCGAGCAGAACCAGGTCGAGGTTGCCAGCCGGCATCTGACCATCACGCTCCAAGGCCTGCCGACCATCGCCGGCCAGGCGGCCGCGCAGCCGCCGGTGGTCGACCTCTCCGCGCCGCAACTGATCGTGACCGCGCCGGCGCCCGGCCAACCCGAAGCGCCGGCATCGGTGCAGCGGCTGTCGGCCGTGCGCATGCCCGAGTACGCACGGCCGCGCCTGTCGGAGGTGCAGCGCGAACGCCAGCAAGTGCTGGAGACCTTCGAGGCGCCGCACAACCTCTCAGTGGCGGACTACGCCAGGCTCGCGGGCAAGTCGCGCCGCTGGATCACCTACGAGATCCAGGCCGGCAACCTGCTGTCGATCCACATGGGGCATCGCGGGCAGCGAGTGCCAGACTGGCAGCTCGATCCGCTCAAGCGCAGGCTGGTCCAGTCCGTGCTGAAGCAACTGCCACGGGGCATCGACACCTGGGACATCTACCACGCACTCCTGCGCTCGTACGAGGCGCTCGGGACACGGCCGGCCATCGAAGCCGTCAACCCAACGAACCTGCACCTTGCCGCGCGGCTGGTGGCCGCACAGTGCATGCAGGCGAGCGAGCCAGTCGTGACGACCGAGTTTCCTGAGCAGGTCCGGCAAAGCGTGCAGCGGCTGGTGCGCGAAGCCGTAGCTGCCGATGCCGCCGAAGTGACGCCCAGAGACTGATCGAGCCAGGGTCGCGCCGAAGTTCGGTCAGGCGCTTGCCTGGAGCGCTTGGAAGAACGGCTCCAGGCGGGTGCTGTCCGTATTTCGACGGCTCAGGAAGTACGTGGTGAGCATCAGTGCTCCCTCTTGCAAGGGACGCTGGACAACGCCAAGGGCACGATGGCCGTCGATGCGGGCGGCGGGTGCCAGGCAGACACCGTAGCCGGCGGCCACCAAGGTCATCATCAACCCGAACGATGTGGCCGTCGTGACGGCCGAGGGGACGACGCCGGCCACCGTCAGCAGTGAGTCGATTTGCCCACAGTAGCCGACACAGTCGCGCCCATCCAGGGCGATCCAATGGTGGTCGGCCGCCTGCTCCAGGGACACTGACGCAAAGGCCAGCAAGGGGTGATGGGCCGACACGGCCAATGCCAGCGCATCGCGCCAGACGGGTCGGACATCGATGCCTTCAGGGGCTGCGGGCGATTGGCAGAGGCCTGCCTCGAAAGCCCCCGCGAGCAGTCCTCGATGCTGATCCTCCAAGCGCTCTTCGTGAAGACGAATCGGGTTGTCCGGATAGCGCCGACGGTGTACCGCCATCGGTACCGACAACCTGGGATAGGCCAGGCAGTCCGACAGGGCAATGTTCAAAGGATCGGAAGCGATCATCGTGTCACCCGCACAACGCCGACACTGGAAAAAACCGCGTGCCATCGGTCAATGAGATAAGTTTAACGTGGTTTAAATTCGCGTGAAACGTGACGCTTCTGTTGATGCAGAAGCGATCAGTGCAACGCGGGAGACCTGCGGGAACAAGAACCTATGAAAGCGAGCCAGCGCGCGCTTTCGGCGTTGCCGTGCGCGAGGCACGGTCCGCGAAGGCGCTGGCGCAGGAGGTGCTGGCGGAACAGGCGGGTATCGCGCGATCGCACATGGGCAAGATCGAGCGCGGCGAGCACATGCCCACGCTGGTGTTGATCCTGCGGATCGCGAAGGGGCTGGGTTGCTCGGCCGCGGCACTGATGGCTGCGACCGAGGCGCAACTGTCCGAAAAACAGGAAGACGCTGTCTAGGTCGGCGTTGCGTCTCTCACCTACAACGAGGTAGTACGCAGGCGCCGCATTGCCGTCAGTGATTACCTATCGATAGACGGGATGGCGACGGCACAGATCCGCCACCTGCTGTCTTACTCGATCCCGCACGGCAATTAATCCAACACCACCGGTTTCCAATGCATCCAGCACGTCGCACAACCAGCCGGCCAGTTGCTCGCACTCGGCCACGCCGAAGCCGCGCGTGGTCACGGCGGGCGTGCCGATGCGCACGCCAGAGGTCACAAACGGCGAACGCGGGTCGCCCGGCACGCTGTTCTTGTTGGTGGTGATCCAGGCATCGGCCAGCGCCGCGTCCGCATCCTTACCGGTGTAGGGCCTGGCGGACAGGTCGATCAGCATCAGGTGATTGTCGGTACCGCCCGAAACGATTTTGTGGCCGCGCTGCTGGATCACGGCGGCCATGGCGCGAGCGTTCGCCACCACCTGGCGCTGGTAGGCCTTGAATGCAGGTTGCAGCGCCTCCTTGAACGCCACCGCCTTGGCGGCGATAACATGCATCAGCGGCCCGCCCTGGACGCCGGGGAATACGGCGGAGTCGAGCTTTCTGTAAAGGCCCTCGTCCTGCACTTTCGAGAGAATGATACCGCCACGCGGGCCGCGCAGGGTCTTATGGGTGGTGCTGGTGACCACGTGAGCGTGGGGCAACGGGTCAGGATACTCGCCTGTCGCCACCAGGCCGGCGACATGGGCCATGTCCACCCAGAAGATGGCACCCGCCCTGTCGGCGATGGCGCGCATGCGTGCCCAGTCCTTGTGCCGCGAATAGGCGGAGAAGCCGCCGATCAGCAGTTTCGGCCGTGCCTGCATCGCGATGCGCTCCATCTCGTCGTAGTCAATCAGCCCGGTTAGGGGGTCGAGTCCATAAGGCACGATCTTGTAATGGCGGCCGGAGAAGTTGGATGGGTTACCGTGGGTCAGGTGGCCACCCTGAGCCAAGTTCATGCCCATCACGGTATCGCCGGGGTTGGCCAGCGCCAGAAACACGGCTGCGTTGGCCTGGGCGCCGGCATGGGGCTGGACGTTGGCCCAATCACAGTCGAATAGCACCTTGAGCCGCTCGATGGCTAAGCGTTCGGCCACGTCCACATGCTCGCAGCCGCTGTAGTAGCGCTTGCCTGGGTAACCCTCGGCGTACTTGTTGGTGAACACCGAATTCTGGATGGCCATCACCAAAGGGCTCGCGTAGTTCTCGGAGGCGATCAGTTCGACATGATCCTCCTGACGGCGCGCTTCGTGGTGGACTGCCAGGGCAAGTTCCGGGTCGAAATCGGCGAGGGCAACAGAAGTGTCATACATGGTGTGCGTCCTGGTCGGGCGGATAGCGGTTGGGGTTGGACGTCATACGGTGATGTCCATCGGCTGAGCCGGAACAGACCAAACCTCGCAATCAACCAGGTCCGATGAAAGCAGGCGCGCTACACGCACCACGATGTCGTCAATCTGACGCTCGTCGCAAACGAATGGTGGCAATAGCCTGATCACGGTGTCTCGGGTCACGGTGATGAGCAGGCGCTGCTCAGCCAGCGCGCGCCCAACTAGTTCCTTGCAGGGCCGGTCCAGTTCGATACCCACCATCAGTCCCAGGCCGCGAATGGCGAGGACGTGCGGGTGACCTGCCAGCGCCTTGCGCAGGCCCACCAGCAAGCGAGCGCCCAGCACCATGGCGCGCTCGGGCATCCTGTCACGGGCCATGATGTCGAGGACGGTGCAGGCCACCCGGCAAGCCAGCGGATTGCCGCCGAAGGTCGAGCCGTGCTGGCCCGGCGAGAACAGGTCTGCCGCAATACCGCGCGCCAGGCACGCGCCGATGGGAAAGCCATTGCCCAGCGCTTTCGCCAGGGTCACCACATCCGGTGAGATGCCCGCGTGCGCGTATCCGAACCACGCGCCGGTGCGCCCCATGCCGGCCTGGATCTCGTCGAGCATCAGCAACCAGTCCCTCTGGTCGCACAAAGCGCGCAGTTCGCGCAAGTATTCGGCACTGGCCACCCGAATGCCACCCTCGCCCTGTACAGATTCGATCAACACCGCCACGATGTCCGGGGATTGTTCTGCCGCCTGGCGTACCGCGCTGATATCTCCGTAGGGAGCACGCAGAAAGCCAGGCAGCAACGGCCCGAAACCCTGCTGGTTGGCCGCGTTGTCCGTGGCGGCGAGCGTGGCCAGCGTGCGGCCATGGAAGGCGTTGCCCATGACTAGGATCTGCGGTCGTGCCACCTGCCTGCGATGGGCATGCAGCCTGGCCAGCTTGAGGGCGGTTTCGTTGGCTTCCGCACCCGAGTTGCAGAAGAAGGCGCTTTCCATCCCGGTCAGCGCACACAGGCGTTCCCCCAACTGCTCCTGCCAGTCGATGCGGAACACGTTGGAAGTGTGCAGCAGCGCCCCGGCCTGTTCGGCGATGACGGCCGCGATTTCCGGGTGGGCATGACCCAGGCTGGTAACCGCGACACCGGCAATGGCATCTAGGTACTCCACGCCCTGCTCGTCCCAGAGCCGCGCGCCGTTACCGCGCACGAATGAGACAGGTTGGCGGGCGTAGGCGCGCATCAGGTGAGGGGCGGTCGTCTGCATGGGAGATTCCTCGAATTCGGCACGGTTGGCGTAACCGTCAGTCCGTGTGTTGAAAGCCTCGGTCATCACTTCACCCTCTCGTTTGCAGGCGTAGGCGTAATGACCGATGTACGTACCCGCAGCAGCACCCGCCCGTTGAGCACAGCATGCGCCGCCAGCCCTAGCACCAACCCCCAGAACGCCCCGCCAATGCCCAGCAAGGTGATGTTGGCGGCGGCCGCCAGAAACGTGATCAGTGAGGCTTCCCGGGTCTTGGCATCGGACATGGCGGTGGCTAGGCTGCCGCCGATCGTCCCCAGCAGGGCCAGGCCCGCCAGCGTGGTGATGAAGGTCGCCGGGAAGGCCATGAAGACCGCGGCCAGCGTCACCCCGAACACGCCGATCAGAACGTAGAACACCCCAGCGGCCATCCCCGCGATCCAACGCTTGGACGGGTCTTCGTGTGCCTCCCGGCCCGTGCAGATGGCGGCGGTGATCGCCGCGATGTTGAAGGCGTGCGAACCGAACGGCGCCATCAGCAGCGAACCCAGGCCCGTGATGGTCACGATGGGGTTGGCGCTGGTCTTGAAGCCGTCATTGCGCAATACCAGCATGCCCGGCATGTACTGCCCGGTCAGGGTAATGAGGAACAGCGGCAACGCCACGCTCAACAAGGCGTTGAGCGAGAACGCGGGCATGGTGAACACCGGCGCGGCCAGTTTCAGGCTCAGTCCCGACAGATCGACGCGGCCCTGCGCCAGCAGGAATACCAATCCCAGCACCAGGATGCCCACCACCGCATAGCGCGCGGAAAAGCGCTTGAACACCAGATAGGCGGCGATCAGCAGTCCCGCCAGCAGCGGATCGACGCTCAAGCCGCCGAAGGCGCCAGTGCCGAATTGCAGCAGGATGCCGGCCAGCAGCCCGGCAGCCACGCCTGGCGGTATCAAACGGATAACGCGCTCGAACCAACCCGACAGGCCCAGCAGCACAAAGGCGGCAGCCGAGATCAGGTATGCCCCGACGGCCTCGGCATAAGGTGTGGTTGCCAGTGCTGTGACCAGAAACGCCGCTGCCGGCGTGGACCAGGCGGTGATGATCGGTTCGCGGGATACCCAGCTCAAAATGATGCCTGTCACGCCCACGCCAATGGAAATCGACCACACCCACGAGGCCGTCAGCTCCGGGCTCAGGCCCGCGACCTTGGCTGCCTGGAACACCAGGATGAAAGTGCCGCCATAGTTAACGATGACCGAAATCAGTCCGGCCATGACGGGATGGGTGAGATCGTTCCAACGAACGGGCGAAGCTGAAGGGTCCGACGGCATCATCTGAAGTGGGTTCCTGGCATGGGGACGAAAAGACCATGAGACGATAGACTTTTAATGGCATGATGTTCCCCACCAATTTTCAGATGAAGTACCTGCCAATTGTTCAGACATGCCCAACTTGAATCCGTCAAAGCCTGGCTCGGCGACCCCGCGCACGGCGCCTTGCCCCTGCATGCACGGGTACAGCGGGCCATTCGCCAGTTGATCCTGGATGGCGCGCTCGATGTAGGCCGCCCCCTGCCCGCGTCGCGCGCGTTGGCGAAGTCGCTGGGGGTGTCCCGCGACACGGTGGAGTCGGCCTATGGCCAGTTGCACGCCGAAGGTTTCATTGAGCGGCGGGTCGGCAGTGGCAGCTTCGTGTCCGAGCAGGCCCGGTGGCTGCCCGGGCGCGGCAGACCACGGCGCACGAGCGTGGATCGCAAGGCACCCCTGCGCCTGAGCCGGCGCGGCGATGCCATGCTCCAGGGCGGCGGCGTGCGCGACTTCCTGATGTCGCGCCCCTTCGCGCCCGGCGTGCCGGAGACGCGCAGCTTTCCGCTGCCAACCTGGGAGCGCTTGCAGCGGCAGGTGTTGAAGGAGTACGGCACCCTGGCGCTGCTGCACAGCCCACCGCAGGGCATGGAGCCGTTGCGACGCGCCATTGCCGCCTACGTCAACCTCGAACGAGGCGCGCAGGCCACACCCGAGCGCGTGCTGGTGCTGACCAGTTCCCAACAGGCCATGACCCTGTGCGCCACCGTGCTGCTCGATGCTGGCGAGCGCATCTTCATCGAAGACCCCGTGTACCACGGGGCGCGCAAGGCATTTGACGCCGCCGGGTTGGATTGCGTGCCCGTGCCGATGGATGACCAAGGCATGCAGATAGCGCACCTGCTGGCAAAGGCGCAGACCCCTTGCAATGCCGCCCGGGCGGTGTTCCTGACGCCCTCGCACCAGTTCCCAACCGGGGCTACGCTGGCGTTGGACCGGCGCTTGGCCGTCATCGAATGGGCCCGCCAGCACCAGGCTTGGATCATCGAGGACGACTACGACAGCGAATTCCACTACGAAGGCAAGCCCACCGCATGCGTACAGGGGCTCGACCCCCACGGCCGCACGATCTACATCGGCACCTTCACCAAGTCGCTGTTCCCCGGCCTGCGCATCGGCTACATGGTGCTGCCGGAGGCTCTGGTGTCGCCCATGACCGTGGCCCGCACCCTGCTGGATGGGCACAGCGCACCGATCCCGCAGCTCACCCTGGCTCGCTTCATCGAGGGTGGGCATTTCGGAGCCCATGTGCGAACCATGCGGGCCGTCTATGCGGAACGCCGCGATGTGCTGGCGCAGCTGGTGCGCCAGCACCTGGCCGACTTCGTGGAGCCCAGGGTGCCCGCTGGCGGGATGCAGATGCCTTGCGTGTTCATCCGCGACATTCCCGAGCGCGAGGCGGTGGAATCGGCACGGCGGGTCGGCATCGACCTGCTGGGGCTGACCGCGCTGCATGCATCGCGCCGCCATGCATCGGGCAGGGATGGGGCCGGTTTCCTCATGGGATTTGCTGCCCATGCACCCCATGAACTGGAGATCGCTGTCAAGAAGCTGGCAAGCGTGCTGCGTGCGCTGTGTCGCCGATCACCATGAGGCGCGCTGGCGCCTTTCGTGCTGCTAGCTCCGCGTCAGGGACAGGTAGGGGTTGTCCGGCGGGACTTCCGCGAACAATGTCGAAGGCGTCGCCAACAGATAGCCGTGCAACCGCCGCGACTTGCGCGGCCCGGTGACTTCGCAGGTCCAGATGTTCAGGCCGCTGTCCTGTTTGCGGTGCAGTCCCAGCTTCTCGAAGCGCTTCTGCACCCATTGCCAGTCGTGCAGATTGTCCTGCCGGGCCAGCACCTGGATCTCCGGATGTTCCTGCACGTAGCGCTGGAAAACGCCGGGGCTGACCAGGTACGCCGTCCCATCGACGGTATGCACCAATGCCTTCGCATCGTTGATGATGAGCTTGCGCGACTCGATGCCGTGCTTGAGCCAGGCGATGAAGTTTTCCCCGGACGGCGTGGCCCTCGCGGGAGCCGGCATGGCGGCAGGACTGGTCGGCGCCAAATGAGCCACTGCCACAGGTGCGGCGGCGGATGGTGATGGTGGTTCCGCGCTGGCGGACGATGCACTGGTGGTGGCTGCGTCGGACGCATCGAGCACCGACAGCAGATCGGAGACCGGGTCCGCGATCCCGGCCTGGCAATCCGCTACCCCAGGGGACGGTGAGGTGGCCGGGATGCCGGCGGAGGCCGGCGCTGCCTCATCGCCAGGGAGGGCCTCTTCCGTCGTGACCGTGCCCGCGAACGGTGCGGGACGCTCGCCCGACTCCCAGATCAAGGCCGGCGACAGGCGCAGGAAGGTAAAGCTGTGCGACCAGCCGGTGCCGCTCGTGACGGTGGCCCGCCAGATCGCCTTCCCATCCGGGGCGGGCTGCACGATCCCATGGTCCTGGAGCACCGTGAAGACGGCGGTGTTGTTCGATGGAATGCCTTCGATGCCCTGCGACAGGAGGTGCGCGCGCAGCTTGTCGCTGACCGTCTTGCTGACGAGCCAGAGTGCCTCCGGGGTCAGCCATCCATCCGACGGGCCGCCGGGCTGGTTCAGCTTGAATTCCTCGCGCAGCAGGTAGCGCAGGCCATCCAGCAGCTTGCGCTGCAACGCATGCTTCGGCGCCGCCATCGCCCTGGCCGGATCACCGCCGAGCGCCAGGGCCACCGATGCCTGGTCAGCCTTGACGACCAGCTCTCCAAGCGTGCCGGCATGCTCGTACTGGCCCGCCAGCACGTACAGCAGCGCCGACCACAGGTCCTGGTAGTCGCTCAGCCAGTCGAGGATGCCGGCATCGAGCACACGGGTGTAGAGCAGTCCCGTGGCGGCGCCATGCAGCCGGTACTCGCGATCCGTCCGGTAACGAAAGCGGTACGGCTGCCGCAGCGGCCCGTGCCAGGGGTGCCAGACCAGGCCATCGGCCTGCTCGACGTGCAGGTCGACCGCGATCTTGCCAATGTCGTGCAGCAACGCGGCGTAGGCGGTCCCGGCGGTCCAGGCCTCGGCTTGCGCGGCCTGGGCCTCGGGCGAGGCGCCGGCCGGAAGCAAGTGGGACTGCCTCAGTTTGAGCGCGTAGGCCACGATCTCCAGGCCGTGGTCCAGCATGCCGCCCGGCCATGCATGGTGATACGCCTCCGAGGCCGGGAACTGCTGGACCAGCTCGGCGTAGCGCTCCAGCGGCGCGAGGTACAGCGAGCGGAACTGCCGACGCGACAGCGAGGTGCGCTGCCAGATGTGTTCCAGCAGCCGCTGCCGGCGCGGCTCCGCCAGCAGCGCTGCGGCCGACTGCGGTGGCGTCAGCCCTTTGGCAGGCTCGGCAGGAGGTGGCGCGGCGGCGGTGGCCAGCGGCACCCGTTTGCGCTGGAACAGCGAAAGCATGGCGACATCCTGGTGATGGGCTGGCCGGAGGAGCCTTTTGGCCTTTTCGGGTAGGGCCTTTCCCCTTGAGGCCATTCCCTTGCTCCATCCCCAGCCCTTTGGCCTTCGACAAGCCCTTTGATATAGGGGCAGTCGGCTTCGTGTGCCGCAATCAATGCGGAGCCGGTGCGCTCCAGGATCGAGCGGAACAGGCACTGTGTTTTCACCAGATCAGTCCGTTTCAACCGGCGCTGAAAGCGCAGCAGGCCCTGAAACCCCTGCGCCCGAAGGCATGCTTGTCGAGAATGAAGTAAGGAAGTAAGATTTCCTTTGAAACTTATGGAGGCCTCCCATGCTTGCCAAGCTCACATCGAAAAATCAGATCACGCTGCCCAAGGCGGCCGTGTCCGGCGTGGATGCGGCGGAGTACTTCGACGTCACCGTCGAGGGCGGCCGGATCATCCTGACGCCGGTGCGGGTCCAGAAGGCCCAGGCCGTGCGCGAGAAGCTGGAGCAACTCGGGATCACCGAGCAGGACGTTGAGGATGCCGTGGCCTGGGCACGGCAGTGATGCGCAGGGTCGTCCTCGACACCAACATCGTGCTGTCGGCGCTGATCTTCAGTGCCGGACGCCTGGCCTGGATACGCCACGCCTGGCAGCACCAGCAGTTGCAGCCGCTTGTCTGCCGGGAGACGGCCAGTGAACTCCTGCGCGTCCTGGCCTATCCCAAGTTCAAGCTGTCGACCTCGGAACAGCAGGAGTTGCTGGCGGACTTTCTGCCCTACGCCGATGTGGTGGAACTGCCTGCGCCATGGCCAGACCTGCCGGTCTGCCGCGACAAGAAGGACCAAGTGTTCCTGGTGCTCGCGCATGTCGGCAAGGCGGATGCGTTGATCACGGGGGATGCGGACATTCTCGCCATGCGAGAGGACTTTCCCGGCTTGATCATGACCGCCGAAGCATTCGCGGCGCGGCAGGCATGAAGGAAACCGGCACGGCCTTGCCCAACGACCGTGGAACGACCATGAGGTAGCCAACCATGAAGCACACCGCACGCATGACCACCGCAGCGCGACTCGGCCGCTGGCTGGGCGGTGTATGGGGCGGTTGCCTGCGCGCGGAGCGTCGGGTGCATCAATGGCTGATGGCGCAAGGACTGCCGGCGGGCGGTGCAGCGGTGCTGATCTGGGGAGTCAAGCTGGCGACCCTCGGCGTGTTGCTGTATGTCTCGGTCTGGGCGGCGCTGTTGCTGGTCGCTCTCGCTGTGGCAGCCAGGATGGCGGAGCAAGCGCCGCAAGGTGACGATGATTTCCTCGGACGCAAGGCCGAAGAGCTGGATCATCGCGAAAGCCTTGCCTACGACCCCATCAACTACAGCGATGACCCAGATCCACGATTCGAAGACGATTGAACCGGCGGTTGGAGCTATTTCTGCTTGGCCGCACCGATCATCAAGCCGCCGCCCCTGCCACCGGCTTGTCCGGCATCCCGCGTGCCAGTACTCAATCCTTGAAGCACGTTGCCTGCACGGATACCAGCCCAGGCCAATGCCGCCACCCAGAACGTGGGCAAGATCAAGAACATCGTGGCCATCACGAAGTTCAACAGCATGTCTCCGAAGGTGTTGTTGAGGCCCACCAGCGGATCGAAGTTCGTGTGCGGCCGGTTCCAGCCCCACCCCCAGCCGTAGAGCGCATCCAGGATCGTCGAGTCGATCCAGCGGGCGAGCTGAAACCAGAATTCGGTGAAGAACAGCGCGAACTGCACCACGCTCACCGTGACCATGGTCTTGAGGTCATAGGTGCCGATCAGCAGCACCAGCGGGATGCAGATGACCAGCGCCATCTTGAGCAGGGACAGCACCATCGGCAGCGCCTGCCGCACCACGTCCATCGCCGGGAAATAGCCCAGTGATCCGACGGTCAGCCCCACGTCGCTGGCGGCACGAGTGACGATGTTGGGCAGCGTCATGTCGATCTGGCCACCGTAGTCCGTGTAGACCGCCCCCTGGTTGAGCTTCTGCTGGCGAGGGCTTGCGATAGCGCGGATCACCGAGTCGTTGACCTCGGCCTGGCTCAGGAAGCCTGCCCAGCCCGCCAATCGCGTCAGCAGGTTGGGATCGACCTGGGCCAGCAGTCGTGCCCGCAGGCCATGGCCGCCGTCGGACCACCACTGCCGGCAGGTCGGGTAGCCGCCCCCGCCGGGCACCTGGGCCAGCCCAGCGTCGCGCGTGGCGTCGAACGGCCAAGCATCGCGCGGTGTCCTGGAGCGGTAGCTGTCGTAGAAGCCGGCGGTGCCGACGAAGTAGCTGGAGCCGATCCAGGTGACGTCGTGCATCTGCTCCTCGCTCAGGCTGGGCCGGGTCATGAACAGCTTGGCGCGGGCGGGGCCATAGCAGTCGCGGGTAAAGTCGCTGACCTCCTGGGCCAGCACCGGATCGTCGATGCGGGTCGCGTCGATGTCCATGCGGATCTGCCGCAGGTCGGTGCCGCAGGGAATGGCCGCGACCGAGGCGCCGGTGATAGCGCGCGAGATCGCGTGCATGGCGAACCACCACACCGGCACCTTCGCCGACTGGTTGTTGATCGTGCTGAACGATTGCGACCAGCCGGTATCGGTCGGCTCCGGGACGCTTACCTGACATTGGGTCGAACGCGACCGGTCGTAGCGGATGGTGTTGAGATCGACGTCGATGAAGGGGATGCCCGCGAACATGATCACCACGATGGCGACGAAGACGCGGTTCTCGATGCGAGCCGAGGACAGCACGCCCTTGTTGCCTTCGTCCGCGCCTTCCGCGCGGGCCTTCAACCATTCCTGGATGACGATCGCCAGGAACGGGACGGCGAACATGCCGCTGGCGACCAGCACCGACCAGATGCCGTTGTGGACTACCCAGGACACCAGTGTCAGGTAGTACTCCAGGTAGTCGGTGGTGTACAGCGTCATGGCGAACCTCGCGCTACCGTGCCTGCGTCAGCAGGCTGGCTTCCAGCACGATCACGGCGACGATGGCCGCAACCTCCGCGCGCAGCAGCCGCTGCCCGGCGGCGCCCTCCGGTTCCCGCGCGCGCAGGCGACGGCGCATCCAGAGCCAACCCCAGGCGGTGGCGGCGTACAGCAATAGCCGCCAGGCCAGGAAGGCCCCGGATTGCGCCGCCATCCAGCGCTGCCAGCCCTCGATGCCGCCCGCAATGCGGATGCCGACCACATTGACGGCGGTCGCGGCGATCAGCAGCGACACCGCCCACACCAGCACCAGGATGGCACGCCGGCTGGACAGCCAGCGCAGGCACCGCCCCACGGTATTCATGGATGGCTTCCGCCAGACGGCGGCCGCTGCAGTTCATCGACCCGATTGCGCACCGGGTCACCCTCGTAGATGCCACGCGCACCGGCGGCGCGGGTGCTGTGGCGCTGGATGATCGCCATCGGCGAGTTGCTGGCCAGTTCGCGGCGCAGTTCCAGCTCTGCCTTCAGGTTGTGAATCTCACGATCGAGGATGTCGCTTTCGTGGGTGACGGCCTTCTGGGCCAGTTCGTTGGCGGCCACGTTGGGCTCCTTGCGCCCGGTCAGCAGCGTGCGTTGCAGCAGCAGCGCCTTCTCCAGCACGCTGGACAGCGCAACCTCCGAGGCCAGGCGCCGAGCCAGGATGTCCTGGTCCGTCTCGTCGCGCAGCGCCTCGATCACGCCACGGGTGATGGGCAGCGACGCGCTACTCGCAGCCTGCAGGTTCTGCGCCGTGGTCGGACGGCTGCCGGCGACCAGCTCCTGCAGGGCCTGCAGCTTGTCCTCGTATTCCTCCTGAATCAGCGGGGTCAGGCCAACGCCCGGCGTGGTGACGGTCTTGGTGCATGCATCGCAGGTGCGCTGCTCCTGCTCGCCCAGCACGCGAATGGCCCAGGCTGCGGCGGCATCGGGCGAACTCCAGGTCTGGCATGCCAGGTTGCCGCTGCAACTGGCTTGCGGAATCGAACTGGCATCGCCGACGCCACGGCCATTGAGCAGGTTGTAGCCGGCGCGGGTCACGTCGCCGACCACACGCACCGGACGTTGGCCCGCGCCGCCAGCGTTGTCTCCGCCGACCCACGGCACGCCATTGTTGCCACGGTTCGCCTCGGCGTCGTCGATCGCCGAGACCGCATCGGTGCTCGCGACGGCCTGCTTCAGCGCCATGCCTTCGGCGAGCTGGTCCCAGCCGAGCTGCCCACCCGCCATGTCGGCCATGCGATTGGCGATGGCACGGCAGGTCAGCTTGCTGCGATCGAAATCCAGCCTGGCTTGCAGTACCCCGTTGGTCAACAGGTTGTACAGCCCTGGATCGGCGCGCTGGATGATCAAGGCGGGCAGCGACGCCACGGCAGCGGTGGCGTTCTGGATCACCGAGGACATGATGGCCTGGAAGCCATTGGTGATGCCGTTCAATTGGTTCTGCAGCGTGGTGGTGATGCTCATGTCGCCACAGATCAGGTTGCTGTTCCAGCCGACGCCAACGCCGATGGAGTGCATGTTGGCCGCACCGCTCATGGACACCGCGCGGCCGCCCCCAATGCTGTAGAGCACGTCGTCGCCGATCACGCTGCCTTGATGCTGGACGCCGTACTCGTTGACGCTGGTCTGCGCGCCGGCGCTGGAGTAGCACAACGCTGCGACAACGGCCAATGCGACGTACAGAAATCGACGGGCGCTCGGAAATGAAGTCGTCATGGCATCGGGTCTCACAGGAAATCGACGCTGCCGAGGAACACCTGGCCGCGGCGCTGGCAGCAGCTATAAGGACGCCACAATGCCCAGGCGTAGTCGCCTCGCCGGGCCTGCACCTTGGCATTGCCGTGGGGGAATACCGCGCAACTGCTGGACAGCGTGGGGGTCAGCTCCTGCCACTTGCCCGTGGCGGCATCGGTTTCCATCAGGGCGCCGGCCGGCCAGTAGCCATCGCGCGAACTGGCGAGCAGCGGTTGGTAGACGTGGATCTGGTTGCGGCGCGTCACGATGTCACCCGCGCGCTGGGCGACCACGGCTGCGGCCTTGTGGTCATCCACCTGGTGCAGGAAGCCGCCACGCGGATAGACGTTGCCCCAGAGATTCATGGCCGTGCGCGTGCCGATCTCGCGCCGGCCGGGAATCAGTGCTTCCGGATACAGCGCCTCGGGGATGTTGTAGCGCCATGCCAGCGTGTCGAGCGTGCTCAGCAGATAGGGCATGAAGGCGGTGCCTGCGCCCTCGCAGGTGTAGCCGGACGCGCTGGCGAACTGGCTGAACACATGGCCACCGGGATGGCCGATGACGTCGGCGTTCTTGAACTTCGCCAGGTTGTTCTCGTGATCCTCGTTGGTGGTGCCGTCGCCGCCGGCCTTCGCGGTCGGGTTCGGCAGGCTCATCGCCCGCACCTCGATCCAAGGGTTCTCGCCGGTGTTCGAGTAGCTCGACACCACGGCATCCGGGATGTAGTGGCGCACCTTGACCGAGGTGCGCACGGTGCATCCCGTCCAGGTGCAATAGAGCCAGTAGCAGATGCCGGTGACGCGGTATTCCATGCAATCCGGCGACAGGGTGGAGGCCACGATGGTGGCGGTGTTCAGTGCGAAGGACGATGCGGAACACCCCAGCAGCAGCGCTGCGACGGCCAACCGCTGGCGCCGGGATGGCGCGAACGGACGCCTCGTCATGGCTGCGTCCTCCGGTATTGGTCGATGCGGGCAACCGCACGGGCCACGTCCGTCTCGCCATAGACCACGTATCGGCGATCCACCAAGATGGCCGGAACCTTGGTGACGCCAAGGCTCCAGGCGTCGGCAATGCCCTGGTAGGCGGTGCCGATCCTGCGCTGCAGGTCCGTACCGCCCTGCTTCAGGCGCTGCTGGACGATGGCGCTGGCGCGCTCTGAATCGGAGGGTAGGTTGGCGGCCAGGTCAGCTTCAAGCACCGCGGCAGCGTCCAGGATGACGTGTCGGTCAGCCTGGCCATGGACCGGATGATGCGAGTCGGTAACGACCCATACTTCCGCCGCGGCGGCGCGGGTGGCCAATGCCAGGATGGCAATGCCCGAAGCAAACCATGCTGAGCGAGCGCGAGCGGCATGAGGAACAGCGCGAGGGTCCATGAGACAACACCGGAGGGAAGCCAATCCGGTGACAGTCGAACCGAAACCAGGCCTCGACGCGACAAACAAAGCGGAGACCACCTTGCCCCGTTTTCACCATCCCTGTCCGCCCCGACTCGCTGATCGGACCTGCGCGCTTGCCAAAAGCTGACTGTGTGCAGTGGATGGGTATGGGCCAATCCGGTCTCGTGGCCAAGCTGTTCACACCGGACGCCGACGTGGCTTGACTGCTGACCGAGATTGATCTCGGCGATGACAATGACCACGCATTTGGTCTTTGCGATCTGGGCCTGGGACGCCGGAAATCGGCTGGGTCAGTCTGGGCGAACTGGCGACGGTGCTCGGCCGGCTGGGCCTGCCGATCGAACGCGACCCGTGGTTCCGTGCCGAGGAGCGATTGAGCGCCTGTGCGCGCGATGAGCGGCTGGCCGGGCGGATCGTTGTTTGACGCGGCCATTGGATCGTCGCAAGGCGTTCCTGTCCACTACGTTGAATCAGTGCAACGCCTTTTCGCCCGGGCGCAGCGTCAAGACGCGCACACCGCTCGCAGTGACGGCCACGGTATGCTCGAACTGAGCCGACAATTGCCCGTCACGCGTGACGACCGTCCACCCATCGACCTCTGTTCGGACGGCGGACCGCCCCTTGTTTACCATCGGCTCGATGGTAAACACCATCCCTTCCCGAAGCGCCAGACCCGTTCGCGGTTTACCCCAGTGCAGCACTTGCGGCTCCTCGTGCATTTCACGGCCGATGCCGTGGCCACAGTATTCCCTAACGATCGAATAGCCATTCCTGCGGGCATGCCGCTCGATAGCGTGGCCCACGTCGCCGAGCGTGGCGCCTGGGCGGACGGCCTGGATGCCTTTCCACATCGCTTCATAAGCCACTTGCACGAGCCGCTTCGCCTGGTGTGACACCTCGCCGACCAGATAGGTCTTGCTGGAATCGGCGATGTAGCCGTTCTTCTCCAGCGTGATGTCGAAATTGACGATGTCCCCGTCCTGCAGAATGTCCTTGGCGGAAGGAACGCCGTGGCAGACCACATGGTTGCGGGAGGCGTTGAGCGCGTAGGCGTACCCGTATTGCCCTTTGCTGGCCGGGCGCGCTTTGAGTTCATAGACGATGAAGTCATCGACTAGATCGTTGACCTGCATCGTGGACATGCCGATCAGGTTCAGCCGATCAAGATGGCTGAACACCTGCGCCAAAAGCTGGCCTGACTCGGCCATCAGCGCGATTTCTTCTGGGCGCTTGGTCATGCCGACCCCATCTTGATGGGTTGCGCCACAACGCCTGCGGCCCGCAGCTCACGGGTGACGATGTCGTTGAAGCTCAGTGTCGGGTTCATTTCGCACAGCATGCCGATCCTGATCCAGAAGGCCGCCTGCGCATTGATTGACCGGCACGATACCGCGCTGGCCTTGCGCAGTTGGTCATGCAGATCCTCGTCGATGTTCACGATACCCATGTGCTTTGATCTATATGAAACATATATGAATCATATAGTCTGGCTAGCCAATGGTGCAAGTGAGCTGATGACGTGACTAAAGACGGGGGCATTGATGTCTGGGCCTCCCCGGCCAAGGAAGATGACCGGTCGCGCTGTCGTGCTTTGCATCGAACCCCCTTCGGGGCTTCGCCCCTGTCGGGCTTCCATCGTTCCCTCGCTTCGCTCGGCTAGCACCTTCGGCCCCGCTTCCTGTTTCTGCCCTACGCTCCGCTTGCGTGCGGTTTGGCAGACAGGGCGGCCGTTGCCATGTCCAGCAGTTTTCTCCGACCTATCACCTGTCGACGACAGTAGCCCGCGCCCGTGTCGTCGCGTGCTCATCGACAACGGTGCACGTGAGTACGCATGCTGCAGGGCCGCGTTCGGATCAGCATCCAGGGCAACCGCCGCAAGTTGGTCTCGCCTTCAGCAGCGATGAATCGCTTCGAGAACGAAGTCGGCCCGCTCGGCCACACTGGCGCGCGGAAGCAACCTGACTTCGTAGCCGAGTGCCCGGTAGGTTGCATCCAGGTGGGCGTATTCCGCCTCAGCCTCGGGAAAACCGTGCCGCCGCGCCTCGTCTGCGCAATAGATGTCCGGCCAGGGCGGTGCGAGGAACACGAGCCGCCCATAAGGGCGGGATTCGCCCAGACTTTGCGCCAACGGTACCCCGTAGAGTCGTTGAAGCGCTGCAGCGGCGTCGATCAACCCTCGGTCGAAGAAGACCGGACCAGCGTCCCGTGCCGCGCCTTCGAGATCCATGGCGGCGACGCGCAGCGCCTCCCGCAGAAAGGCCGCCATGTCGGTCCATGGCAAGGCGTTGCCGCCCTGTCGAATCTGCTCGGCGATGATCCTCCGCCCGGGTTCGGCGACGGTCGCATGACCACGCCGCCGCAGCTCCCCGAGCAAGGTCGACTTGCCGCCGCCGGAGCACCCCGAAATGACCACCTGAGATGGCATCGGCGTCATGTCAGGGTTTGCTTCGACCAGCAGACGGTTTGTCAATTCACTTGTCATCATTGGTTAACGTGAAAGACACCAGTGCCCAGACGAGCCGGGGCCTGACCTGACGCTGGCCATGGCGAGGAGTGGACGTTTTTGTGGTCGTGGGCGCAATGCCCGAAGGGTTCAGACGGGCTTGGGCATATAG
>NZ_VMYE01000020.1 GCF_007655255.1 Extensimonas perlucida | reverse complement strand
GGACTTTGCGCACTTAGCTCAAACGCCCACGCTTATCGGCTGTGTGTTTTTAAGGATCCGCGCTACAAAAGCTTTTCTAAACTTTTGCCGCTTTGCACCTCAGCTGCAATCAGCTGAGCCGCGTATTTTAGCAATTTTTTTTATCTCCGAGCAAACTATGGGGCTTTCGGCTTTCTTTCAACCCGCATATCTGGCGCTTCGTAGCTCCCAGCAGGCTTTCACCAATACCCCAGCTTCGCTGGCGCTCTTGCTGCCAAACTCCCTCGTCTCTTCGGACTTGGGGCGCTCAGCAGCTGAGCCCGCTATTGTATAACGGAAATCGGGGGATGATGGGGCGGGCGAGAGATTTTTTAAGCAAGTTGCCTCTCGGTCTTGTTGGGGGGCATCAAACGCCTCTGAGAACGCCACCAACAAGCCATTCTCTCTCGGTAACCTCATACCTCTAGGCCCCTCGTGGAGAAGGGTCTAAAGGCCTGCTCAGGGTGATTCGCGCAGCAGCGTGCGCAGGTCGTCAGCCAGCGCCTGCGCGCCGCTGCCGTAGCGGTGGAACACGCGCACGCGCCCCTCGGGATCGAAAATGTAGCTGCCGGCCGAATGGTCCATGGTGTAGCTCGTGGGCGTTTTGCCCTCGATTTTTTTGTAATAGACCTTGAATTCCTTGGCGACGGCAGCGGTCTGTTCGGGCGTGCCGCGCAGCGCGATGAAGTTCGGATCGAAGTTCGCCATGTACGCCTTGAGAAGTCCGGGAGTATCGCGCTCTGGGTCTATGGTGACGAAAATTCCTTGCAGGCGCTCTCCGTCCGGACCCAGCAGACGCTTGGCCTCGGCCAGCTCCTGCAGCGAGGTCGGGCACACGTCGGGGCATTGCGTGTAGCCGAAGAACACCACGACCACCTTGCCGCGAAAGTCCTTCAAGCTGCGCTGCTGGCCATTGTGGTCGGTCAGCTCCAAATCGCGTGCGTACTCGGCGCCCGTGATGTCCACGCCATGAAAGCTGGGCTTTTTTTCGGAGCATGCTGTAAATAAGGCTCCAGCGCCCGGCAATACAGCGCAAGCAGCTATGGTTTTCAGTGCATCTCGGCGTCGCAAGGAGGTGTTCATGGTCTTCACAACACGTAATGGTCCACGAGCAGCGCAGCGAAAAGCAGGCTCAGGTGGATCAGCGAAAAACGAAAGGTCTTGCGCGCGCGCTCGTCCGAGTAGTGGCGCCAGAGCTCGAAAGCATGCCAGCAAAAGCCTCCGCAGAGCAGCACGGCCGCGGCCAGGTAAATCCACGAACTCATGCCGTAGATGAAGGGCATCAGGCAGCCCGCAAACAAAATCAGGGTGTAGAGCAGCACTTGCAGCCGCGTGAACTCGTTGCCGTGCGTCACGGGCAGCATGGGCAGGCCGGACTTGCGGTAGTCCTCGACGCGGTACAGCGCGAGCGCCCAGAAATGGGGCGGCGTCCACAGAAAGATGATGAGGAACAGCATCAGCGCCTCAGCCCCGACCTCACCCGTCATGGCCGACCAGCCGAGCACTGGCGGCATCGCGCCCGAGGCACCGCCAATCACGATGTTCTGCGGCGTGAGCGGCTTGAGGATCACGGTATAGACCACGGCATAGCCGACGAAGGTGGCGAACGTCAGCCACATCGTGAGCGGGTTCACGAAGAAATACAGTAGCGCCGAGCCCGCAGCGCACAGGCCCGCGGAAAACAGCAGAGTTTGCGCGTTCGAGAGCTCCCCCTTGGCCGTGGGGCGCCAAGCGGTACGCTTCATCTTGGCGTCTATGCTTTGCTCGACGATGCAATTGAAGGCCGCGGCCGCGCCTGCAACCAGCCAGATGCCCAGGCACGCCACCGCCATGCGCCCGAGCTGATCGGGCGCCGGCCAGCCCGGCACGGCGAGCACCATACCGATGAGCGCACAAAACACGATCAGCTGCACCACGCGCGGCTTGGTCAGCGCATAAAACTGCGCCCAGCGCGAAGGCAGGGACGCCGAGGGAACGGAAGCGGGAGCGGCACTCATGCGGCGGTTTTACAGGTGGACGGCCTTTGCGCCGGCGTGGGTGGTACCGCGCTCGCGCAGAGGTTCGTGAAGAGGCGACGCGGCTGGTACGGCGAAAGCACTATGGCTCGCCTCCAGCGCCCAGGTCAACACCAGCGCGAGCGCCGCAGCGCCGCCGGTGTGCAGCACTGCGGCAAGCAAAGGCCAGCCGAGCACCACGTTGCTCAGACCCGTGAGCAGCTGCAACAGCGCCAGGCCCGCGAGCCAGCGCGCCTGCGGGCGCAGCGCCGGCGCTGCCCGCAGGCGCCAGGCGAGCAGCGCAAGCGCCAGCAGCACAACGTAGGCCATGAGCCGGTGCGTGTAATGGATGGCCGTCAAGGCCGCGAACGGGATCGGGCTGCCGTCGGACTGCAAACCCAGCGGGCGCCAGAGCGCAAAACCCTGCGCGAAATCCATGCGCGGCCACCAGCTACCTTGGCAGGTAGGAAAGTCGGTGCACGCGAGCACGGCGTAATTCGTGCTGACCCAGCCGCCCAGCAGCACTTGCAGCGCGAGCAAAGCTGCCACCACCCACAGCCCGCGCCGCAAGCCTGCGGCGATCGGCGCTGGCGCCACACCTTGTGCCGCCAGCGTATGGCGCAGGGCCTGCACGCACAACAACACCAGCAGCACCAGGCCACCTGCCAGATGCAAGGTGACGATGGCTGGGAACAACTTCATCGTCACCGTGAGCGCGCCAAATGCCCCTTGCAGGCAAACCCATAGCAGCGTGGCCGTGGGCCACCATGGATGGATGGGCAGGGTCGCATGCTGCGCGTACACAGCACGAGCGCGCCGCCAGAGCACCCAGCTCGCCACCGTGAGCACGATGATGAGCATGCCCACAGCCGTCGCAAGGTAGCGGTGGATCATCTCGATCCATGCCTTGCCGTGCGTCACCGGCCCGCTGGGCAGGGCCTGCTGCGCTGCGGCGATCTGCGCACGCGCGGCTACAGGGCTCGCCTGGCCGTAGCAACCCGGCCAATCGGGGCAACCCAGCCCCGAATCCGTGAGACGTGTGAAAGCGCCGAAGAGCACGAGGTCAAAGGTCAAAAACAGCGTCAGCAACGTGAGCGCCTGGATACGGCGCACCGGCGCGCGGCCTCGGCTGCGCCAGGCCACCCATGCCAGCGGCCCGAGCGCGAGCACAGCGCCGAGCAGCATCATCCACGCCACGGGCGCCAGCGAAACAAGCGGCGTGGCAGCAGGGGCGACAAGCGTGCTCACTGGCATCAGTGCTGCTCCGCACGGCCCGGCTCGTCCCACGAGGCGGAGGCGCGCAGCAGGCGTTCGAGATCGCGCTTGGCCTTGGCCGCACCCGCGCGATCCAGCCCCGCCGGAAAACGCATCATCCAGTTTCCCATGGGGTCGACGAGGTACAAATGGTCGGCAAGCTGCTGCCCCGGCGCGGGCTGCAGCCACGCGGCCAGCGCCTTTGCATCGACGCGCAGCACCGTCGCCTGACGCAAGGCCGGCAGCAGCGCCGCGGGCACGGGCGCATGGTCATCGATCAGCCAGACCCAGTCGATGCGGTCTTTTCCCGCGCCCATGCTCTCGCGCAGCTGGCGCTGCAGGTACAGGTGCTGCTCGCAAGCGGCGCTGCAGGCCCCACCCGAGACGCTCACGAGCAGCCACTGGCCTTTGAGCGCGTTGAGTGGCCCCGCAGGCCGACCGTCGAGCGTAGTCGTGGGCAGTGGAGGCAGCGGGCGCTGCGGCTGGATCAGCTCACCGTAGTTGCGCCGCGCTTCGGGCCGTATCACGTAATAGGTGAAGTACGAGGCGACCACCGGCGCCGCGCAGACCAGCAGCAGAAGCAGCAGCTTCCAGCGCCCGTAGCGCGTGCGCTCGGCATACGCCACGGCGTCGCCCGCTGGCGGCAAGCTGTGCACCGTGAGCCCGAGGACATGGTCGCCCAGCGGCTCAGGCGGCGGGCTAGGTACGCGGGCGGAGAAAACGTCGGACGATTTGGAACCAGACATAAAGCAAAGCAATCAGGCTGCTGAGCCCGAACCATTGAAACGCGTAACCGTAGTGTTTTTCGATGCCGAGCGCGATGGGCGGCCAGTCGCGCAGCAGGCCCTCGCTCGCAGGCCCGGTCTGCAGCACCGTCCAATCGGCCAGCGGCAAACCCGTTTCGGCGCGAAAAGCGGCAAGGTCGAGATTTTGCCGGATGGGCGAAAACCCTGGCGCCGCCGCGCTGCGACCGAAGTCAAACAAACGCGAAGGCGGCAGCGCGAGGCGCCCTTGGACTTGAACCAAACCCGGCGGCGTCTGCACCGGCGGCAGTTGCGTGCGCGCCTCGAAATTGCGCGGCACCCAGCCGCGCTGCACCAGCACCACGGCGCCGCCCGGCTCGAGCTGCAGCGGCGTGCAGACGAAAAAGCCGGGGCGACCCTGCATCTGGCGGTTGTCCAGATAGACCATGTGCGCGGGCAACCAACGACCCGTGAGCACCACGCTGCGGTGCAGCAGCGGCTCGACCTCCGCGCGGGCGCGTTCCGTGTCCTGCGGCAAATGCGAAAAAAGCTGGTTGCCGTCGAGCGCGGGCAGCGCCGCCTGCTCTGCCATGGCGGCTTGCAACGCCTCTTTTTGCGCGGCGCGCCCCAACTGCCAACGCGCTAGCGCCAACGTAAGTGCGATGCCGAACAACGCGGCCAGCGTGATCAGCCAGAAGCGCCCGCCAAGGCGCTGCCTGTGCGAAGGTGTCACAATCTCTCGCATGAAATACGTCGTTCTCGTGGCATTTCTCGCCATTCTCGCCAGCCTGGGCGCTGCGCTTTTCTTCATGATGCGCGGCGACCGCGCCGACAAGTCCAAGGGCCACTATATGGCGCGGGCGCTCGCCGTGCGCGTGGGGCTCTCGATTGCGCTTTTCCTGGGCATTTTGCTCGCCTGGAAGCTCGGCTACATCCAGCCTACGGGCTTGCAAGTCTCCCCCTAATTGTCAAGCCCCTCGGTCAGAGGCTGCTCAAGAAAGCAAAAAAGCGCCTGGCGGCGCTTTTTTGCTACATCGCGCATTACATCCAATACACCAACACATACAAAGCCAGCCAGACCACGTCAACGAAGTGCCAGTACCACGCGGCACCCTCGAAGCCGAAATGCCGCTCCGCCGTGAAATGGCCTTTTTGCAGGCGCAGAGTGATGAAAAACAGCATCAGCATGCCAATGAACACGTGCAAGCCGTGGAAGCCCGTGAGCATGAAAAAGGTGGAGCCGTAGATGCCGGAACTGAGCTTGAGGTTCAGTTCGGTATAGAGGTGGTAATACTCGTAGCCTTGCACGCACAGGAACACGAAACCCAGCAGCACCGTGAGCCACATGAAGCCTATCGTTTTGCCGCGCTGGTCGGCGCGCAGCGCATGGTGGGCAATTGTCAGTGTGACGCCCGAACTCAGCAGCAAAGCCGTGTTGATGGTGGGCAGCCAGAACGGCCCCACGGTCTGGAAGGGCTCGACGATACCTGCGGGGGAGCCTGTTGCGCCCGCCGCCATGCTAGGCCACACGGCCTTGAAATCGGGCCAGAGCATCTGGTTGTCCAGGCTACCCAGGGCAGGAATCGAATGTGAACGCGCCCACCACAAGGCCGTGAAGAAGGCGCCGAAGAACATCACCTCGGAAAAGATGAACCAGCTCATGGACCAGCGGTATGAGAGATCGATCTTGCGGCCATACAGCCCCCCTTCGCTCTCGCGTGCGGCATCGCGGAACCATTGGAACAACACCGACAGCCACCACACCAGGCCCAGGGCGAGCGAATACTTTCCCCAGTCATGACCATTGATCCACTGGCCTGCGCCCAGGATCACAAAAAACAGCCCAATCGCTGCCATCACCGGGTGGCGCGATTCGGAAGGCACGTAGTAATACGGCGTAGTGCCGTGGGTTGTTGCACTCATTTCAGCTCCTCAATTTCAATCTTTTGTTTTCCGGTTTTCGAATCTACGGCGTCATCACACGACCCATTTGACCAATACGATCAGGCCCACAACCAACAAGAACACCGCGAACAAGCCCACCGCGATAATATGCAGCGGATTGAGTTTTTCGATGTCTTGCTGGTATTCGCTGCCCTTGCGCAAGCCGACCAGCGACCAAGCCACCGCGCGCACCGTGCGGCCCAACGAGCCCTTGCGCTGCAGCGGTGACTGCGCAGAATCTTGCCCGCTCATGCGCCCGCCCCCGTCGCCCCTGGGGCTGCCGCTTGCTGCGGCGCCTGTGGGGTCTTGCCGCCAACCTCGAAGAAGGTGTAGGACAGCGTGATGGTCGTGACGTCCTTGGACAGTCGCGGATCAATCACGAAGGCAACCGGCCACTGCTTTTTCTCCCCTGGCTCGAGCGTGTACTGGTTGAAGCAAAAACACTCGAGTTTGTTGAAATGCGCGGCCGCCTGACGCGGCGCATAGCTGGGAATGGCCTGTGCCGACATGCGCCGATTTTGCGTGTTCTGGAACTCGTACATCACTGTGGCCAGCTCGCCCGGATGCACCTGCATCGAGTGCACCGCAGGTTTGAACGCCCAAGGACCGCGGACATTTGCGTCGAACTCCACGGTGATCGTGCGGCTCGTGTCCACCTGCGTATTTGCCGGCAGCTTGCTGCCTTTGGTTGTACCACCGGGCACGTCCAACTCTGCCAGCGACAGAATGTTGATGCCCGTGACCTCGCAGATGTGTTTGTACAGCGGGATCAAGGCATAACCGAAGGCGAACATGCCGGCCGCCACTACGGCCAGCTTGCCCACCATCTTGGCGTTGTCGCTGCGAATGCTCATGGCAATACCCGGGCAATGCGAGATTCAATGCGAAAGCCAAGCGATCTTGGCCACAAAGCCGAGGAAAAAAGCCAGCGCCACCGAGACCAGAATCAAGGCCATGCGCAGATTGCTCTTTCTTTTCTCAGGGCTCATGAGTGTGCTTTCAGCCGATCACGCGGGTTGCCGTGGCGTCGAGCTTGGGCGGCGTCTCGAAGGTGTGGAAAGGCGCGGGCGATGGCACTTCCCACTCGAGGCCTTCGGCAGCTTCCCAGGGCTTTTGCGGCGCCTTGGCACCATGGCCACGCATCATGGGCAACACGACGAAAAAGAAGAAATACACCTGCGCCAAGCCGAAGGCAAAACCGCCAATGGATGCCACCACGTTGAAGTCGGCGAACTGCATCGGGTAGTCAGCATAGCGGCGCGGCATGCCGGCCAGCCCCAGGAAGTGCATGGGGAAGAAGGTGACGTTGAACGAAATCAGCGACCACCAGAAATGGACCTTGCCGCGCGTTTCGTTGTACATCACACCCGTCCACTTGGGAGCCCAGTAATAGAACGCCGCAAACATCGAAAACAGCGACCCTGCCACGAGCACATAGTGAAAATGGGCCACCACGTAGTAGGTGTCCTGCAGTTGGATGTCGAGTGGCGCCATGGCCAGGAACAGGCCCGTAAAGCCACCCATGGTGAACACGAAGATGAAGCCCACCGCAAACAGCATGGGGGTTTCAAAGGTCATGGAGCCGCGCCACATGGTGGCGATCCAGTTGAATATCTTCACGGCCGTGGGTACGGCGATCAGCATGGTCGCGTACATGAAGAACAGCTGCCCCGTCACCGGCATGCCGGTAGCGAACATGTGGTGCGCCCACACGATGAACGACAGAATCGCGATCGAGGACGTGGCGTACACCATCGACGCATAGCCGAACAGCTTCTTGCGCGCAAACGCCGGCACCACCTGGCTGATGATGCCGAAGGCCGGCAAGATCATGATGTAGACCTCGGGGTGGCCGAAGAACCAGAAAATGTGCTGGTACATGACCGGGTCACCACCGCCGGCAGGATTGAAAAAGCTGGTGCCGAAGTGGCGATCCGTGAGCGTCATGGTGATGGCACCTGCCAGCACGGGCATCACGGCAATCAGCAAATACGCGGTGATGAGCCAAGTCCAGGCGAACATCGGCATCTTCATGAGCGTCATGCCAGGCGCGCGCATGTTGAGGATGGTCACGATGATGTTGATCGAACCCATGATCGAGCTCGCACCGAGGATATGCATGGCGAAAATGCCCGCATCCATAGACGGCCCCATTTGCAACGTAAGCGGCGCATAGAGCGTCCAGCCCGCGGCCGGCGCGCCGCCCGGCATGAAAAACGACGCCACCAGCATGATCGCCGCCGGGATCATGAGCCAGAAGCTGAAGTTGTTCATGCGCGCAAATGCCATGTCGGACGCGCCGATCTGCAACGGGATCATCCAGTTCGCAAAGCCGACGAAGGCCGGCATGATCGCGCCGAACACCATGATCAGGCCATGCATGGTCGTGAGCTGGTTGAAAAGCTCGGGGTTGACCAATTGCAGACCGGGCTGAAACAGTTCCGCGCGGATCAACAAGGCCAGCACCCCGCCCACCATCAGCATGGTGAACGAGAACAGCAGGTACAGGGTACCAATGTCTTTGTGGTTGGTGGCAAAGACCCAGCGCCTCCAGCCGCTCGGCGCATGGCTGTCGTGGGCATGATCGGCTGCATGCCCATGGTGGTCGAGAACTGCGCTCATTTTGGATTCCTCACTGCAAAAAGACGATGATCATTTGCCACGCTGGGCCACCACTTCGGCGGGCTGTACCAGCTGACCGGTTTTGTTGGACCAGGTGTTTTTGGTGTAGGTGACGACGGCTGCGATGTCGGTGTCGCTGAGCTGCGACCATGCAGGCATGCCCAGAGCCTGGCGCCCTTGGAGCAAGAGCTGGACTTGCTTCGCATGGTCTTCGTCGAGCACGATGGCAGCTCCGTCGAGCGGCTTGATCGGCCCCGCACCCTTGCCGTTGGCCTGGTGGCAGGCGGCGCAGTTGGCCGCATAGACCTTTTCGCCACGCTGCAGGATTTCGGCTAGCGTCCAGACCTTGGCCGGGTCGTCGAGCTTGGCGGCGGCGGTTTTCTTTTGCACGCCCACCCAGTTGGTGTAGTCCTGCGCCGACACCACTTTCACGTGGATGGGCATATAGGCGTGCTCCTTGCCGCAGAGTTCGGAGCATTGGCCATAGTAATCGCCGACCGTTTCGGCGCGGAACCAGGTGTCGCGCACGAAACCAGGAATGGCATCCTGCTTGATTCCGAATGCTGGCACCGCAAACGAGTGGATCACGTCATTGGCCGTGGTGATGATGCGCACTTTTTTGCCCACCGGAACGACCAGCGGGTTGTCCACGCGCAACAGGTAGTCTGCAGGCGCCTGGCTCACGTCGCCGCTGTCGGACATGGCGCGCTGGCTACTGTCCAGCGTAGAGATGAAGCCCAAGCCCTCGCCCTCGCCATTGAGGTAATCGTAGCCCCACTTCCATTGGTAGCCCGTGACCTTGACGGTCAAGTCGGCATTGGTGGTGTCTTTTTGCGCCACGATCGCCTTGGTGGCCGGCAGGGCGATCAAGATCACGATGATGAAGGGCACGATCGTCCAGGCAACCTCCACAGCCACCGATTCATGAAAGTTGGCGGGCTGGGCGCCGCGGGACTTGCGGTGCTTCCAGATGGAGTAAAACATCACGGAAAACACACCAATGAAGATCACCGTGCAGATGATGAGCATCATCCAGTGCAGAAAATGCTGCTCCTCGGCGATTTTGGTCGCGGGCGCCGCCAGATTCAACTGACGCACCCCTGGGCCGCCAGGCAGGCTTTGCACGGCGTAGGCCGCCCCACCGACCCACGCACCGGCAGCGAGCGAAATACGCGCCAATCTGTTGGGAATGCTCTTGATATTTTCCATTTGCTTCTTTGTCCCGATTGAAAACCAACCCTTCGCTACAGCCCGCGCGCCGCCTTCTGTCTCAGGCCGCGCGCAAAGCCATACGTATTTCCGATGCCAGTGCAGCACGCAATTCAGGGCGCACAAAGCGTCCGACCTGCACCACCCGCCCCTGCGCAGACAAGGTGATCAGCGAACGATCGCCGGTTTTGGGTTCGACACGCACCCACTGGCGGTCGAACTCCGAGCGCTCGAGCCTGCCTGCAGTTTCGCGTTCCACGACAAGTCGTGTGCCCTCGAGCGAAATCCGCTCGCCGTCTGCCGCATGGCGGCCGTACACGAGGAATGCGATCCCCAAAGCGACGATCTCCACCCCCGTGAACGGCAGCACCAGCAATGCGCCGTGCATCCAGAAAAAGACGGCGATCGCCAGCGACAACGCGCACAAGGACAGGTACATGCCGGCGAGTTGCGCGGGCGTGAAAGAGCAATTGCGCGCAAGGCGCCAGTCCACACGCTGCCCCGTCACGGTGGCGAAACGAAAAACCATGCGGCCTACCTGCATACCCACTTCGCTCTGCGCCAGCGGCTCCGTCCATGCAATGGACGCAGACTGTCTTCTGAGCAGACACGATCTGAAACCAAACAATCGTTCGCCGGAGATTGTAGCGCGCCTTGCTTTAGATCATTGACAAGAAATTTACTCAGGATCTTGCTGGGTGGCCTGCTCGCAGCAAAGTGCGCATGTCTGCCAAAGACACGCTGCTTTGCTCTGTAACGCGCACGCGCGGCGCGGGCTTGAGCGCGTGGCCGTAGATGATCTCGAAGGTCAACGCGAGTTGTCCGCCATGGCGCGGGTCAGCGAGCCGATCCGCGAGCGTCCGGTGCAGGTGCGCACGCCAGTGGCGCCCACGCATGGCCGCGAAACGCTGCGGATGCAGGTTGCGGCCCAGCTCGGCGAGCTCTTGCAACAGCCGCTCGGGCGTCGCAAAGGTGAGCGTGAGGCGCTCCATGTCCATGACCGGCTCGGCAAAGCCCGCGGCGATCAGCATGTCGCCCCAGTCGTGCATGTCGGTAAAGGCGTGGCTGGGCGGTGGCCAACCGAGCTCAGCGTAGAGCGCGCGCAATTCGCGCAGGGTGTCCGGCCCAAGACAAGAAAACATCACATAACCGTCCACGGCCAGCGCCTGCTGCCATTGCACGAACAAGGCTTGCGGATCGGCTGTCATGTGCAGCGCCATGTTGGACCAGAGCATCTGCACGCTGCCAGGCGCTGGCAGCGCAAAACGGGCTTTCGGGGCGCGCCAGCGCGTCGGGCGCCACCAGGGCTGACGCAACGCCCCGCGCGCCACGGCTGCATGGCGCGGCACAGTTTCCACGACCACACATTCGGCCTGCGGATAGCGCTGGCTGATCAGTGCATGGGCCTGCAGACCACCGCGCACCGGCTCCCAATGGCACCAAACCTTGGGCGCCAGGCGTATCCATTGCAGGCGCTCCTGCATGCGCCGAGCCACCTCTTCGTGCAACCAGGGTGGGTACGCAGGTGCGGCGGCGTGCCAGCGCGCCGCCGCAACCGGGTCTATGGTGGGAGGGCGCCCGATCTCCGCCATGGCCGCATCAAAGGAAGCGCTCGAGCAAGCGCCGCGACGGGCGGTCGAGGGCGGTGGCGTCTGGCACCTTGAACTGCAAGCCATCGCTCGAGGAGACCAGCAAGCGCGTGCGGCTACCCAGGCGACGGATGTCCTCCTCACCCTTGAGCACGAACTGCGCCGGGCCGCGATCCGTTTGCACCTGCCAGGTGCTGGGCGTGGAGAAGCTCGAGACGGAGAGGATTTTTTCTATCGCCGGAGTGAACTCGCGCACGGCGAGTTCTTCTTCAACGAGCTGCCGATCCGCGGCGCTCAGCTGATCAAGGCATTCCACCCACACGACCTCATGCCCATCCGGGCCCAGCAGCGCCAGTCCTTCCTGTGGCGCGGCGATGGGAAAGGCGCGCACGGGCGTGACGTCTGTGTGCACGCTGCCATCGGGCAGGGTCAGCACCAAGCGTCCGTGCGCATCGCGCTGCAACATGGCCTCCATGCCAGCCGGGGCATGGGCGGGAGAAGTCTTTGTATTCATGCACCCATTCCTTCGCAGTCAAGCCTGGCCTGCCGGATGCGCCGAATGCAGCACGCTGCTTTCGATCACCACACCAGCGGCCTCGGCATCTTCTTCGGCACGGCGCACCTGCGCCTGGTACAGCCGCCAATACGCGCCCTGGCGCGCCATGAGCTCGTCGTGCGGCCCCACCTCGACGATCTCGCCGCGATCCATCACGACCAGGCGGTCGGCCTTGCGCAGCGTCGAGAGGCGGTGCGCGATGGCGATCGTCGTGCGCCCTTGCACCAGGTTGTCGAGCGCCTTCTGGATTTCTTTTTCCGTTTCGGTATCGACGGCCGAAGTCGCCTCGTCGAGGATCAGGATGCGCGGATCGATGAGCAGCGCACGCGCGATGCTGATGCGCTGGCGTTCGCCGCCCGACAGGCCCTGACCGCGCTCGCCGACGAGCGAATCGTAGCCATGCGGCAAGCGCAGGATGAATTCGTGCGCATGCGCAGCGCGCGCCGCAGCGACGATCTCCTCGCGCGTGGCGTCGGGCTTGCCGTAGGCGATGTTCTCGGCAATGGTGCCGAAGAAGAGGAAGGGTTCCTGCAGCACCAGCCCGATGTGGCGCCGGTATTCGGCCACAGCGAAACGGCGGATGTCCACCCCATCGACCTGGATGCTGCCTTCACTCACGTCGTAAAAACGGCAGATCAGGTTGACCAGCGTGCTCTTGCCCGAACCGCTGTGGCCCACAAGACCGATCATCTCGCCGGGGCGAATGTCCAGGTTCAGGCCGCGGATCACCGTGCGGCTGCCGTAGCGAAAACCCACGTTGCGCAGGCTGATCGCACCTCGCACCTGCGGCAGCGGCACGGGCTGGGCCGGGTCGGGCACGTTGCTCACGTGGTCGAGGATGTCGAAGATGCGCTTGGCGCCCGCGGCCGCCTTTTGCGTGACCGAGACGATGCGGCTCATCGAGTCGAGCCGGCCATAAAAGCGCCCGATGTAGGCGATGAAGGCCGTGAGCACGCCGACCGTGATCTGGTGGCGCGCCACGAGCCAGATACCAAAGGCCCAGACCACCAGCAAACCGACCTCGGTGAGCAAGGACACCGTGGGCGAGAACAAGGCCCAGGTCTTGTTGAGCTTGTCGTTGACTTCCAGGTTGTGCAGGTTGGCCTCGCGAAAGCGCTGCGCCTCGCGTTGCTCCTGGGCAAACGCTTTGACCACGCGGATGCCGGGAATGGTGTCGGCGAGCACGTTGGTCACTTCAGACCAGACGCGGTCGATTTTCTCGAAGCCGGTGCGCAGACGGTCGCGCACGTTGTGGATCAGCCAGCCGATGAAGGGCAGCGGCACCAGCGTGACGAGCGCAAGCCACGGGTTGATCGAAAACAGGATCGCCGCGGTCATGACGATCATGAGCACGTCGGTGACGAAGTCGAGCGCATGGAGCGACAAAAATACGTTGATGCGATCCGTCTCAGAGCCTATGCGCGCCATCAGATCGCCCGTGCGCTTGCCGCCGAAATAATCGAGCGACAGGCGCAGCAGGTGCTCGTACGTCGTGGTGCGCAAGTCGGCGCCTATGCGCTCGGACACCAGTGCGAGGATGTAGGTGCGCGCCCAACTCAGCCCCCAGGCGAACACCGCCGCCAGCAACAAGCCGCCCAGGTACAGCAACACCAGCGAAGGGTCGATCGCCTGGCCGTTTTGGAACGGAATCAGGATGTCGTCCATCAGCGGAATCGTCAAGTACGGCGGCACCAGCGTGGCCGCCGTCGAGGCCAGTGTGAGCAAAAACCCCGCAATGAGCTTGCCCTGATAGGGCCGCGCAAACCGCCACAGGCGCAGCAGCACCCAGGTAGAGGTCTGCGGCGGCTGGGCGCGGGCGCAGGCCGGGCATTCTTCGCTGTCGGGCGGCAGTGGCGTATGGCAGACGGGGCATACGGGTGCCTCAGATATTTCGTGCGCGGGGCCACCTGCCGTCTGCTGCTCGAAGCGCTGCAGCAAGCGTAGCGCCTGCCCGTGCTTGGACTGGGTGAAGCGCCATAGCGCGACACGCGCCTGCGCCGAATGCAGCTCCAAGGTACCTACGCCCGCATGGTCGAAAATCCGTAAGCTCCAGCCCGGCATCAGCGGCCAAGAACGCCAGACGTCAGAGCCGTTGCTGCCATCAAGCAAACGCCGGTTCGTGAGCACGAGCCAGCCCTCGGTGAAATGCAGGTCGACGCTCAGGTCAACCTGTAACACGGCCAGCACGTTCTCATCGGAAGCGAGTTCGGCGCGCAGCGCCGCCCCGGCAGCGCCGGAAATGACATCAGAGGTATCCACGAGCAGGGTGATATATGAAGAGCCCAATCTGGCGAGGATTATCCCCCGCCACGTACCCCAGCCGGCCAGAGCCGCTATTTCGCGCCATTTCGCGCCGGGCTGCTTGGGTTCCCATGGGCCTCACAATAGCAGCCGCAAACGGCTACCCACTGCCACGCCGATCTCTTGCCTTTTTTCGACCCATTCCACCACCTTATGGCCCAGACCTTCGACGACATCCGCCTGCTGCGCATCCAATACCTGCGCGGCCCGAACATTTGGACGTATCGCCCGGCACTCGAAGTATGGCTGGACTTGGGAGCGCTCGAGGACTATCCCTCGAACCGCCTGCCCGGTCTGACGGAACGCCTGACTGCGTGGCTGCCGGCCTTGCGCGAACACCACTGCGGCGTGGGCGAGCGCGGGGGCTTTTTGCAGCGGCTGCAAGAGGGCACGTGGTGTGGCCACATCCTCGAGCACGTGGTAATCGAACTGCTCAACCTCGCCGGCATGCCCACGGGATTCGGCCAGACGCGCAGCACCTCGCAGCACGGGGTCTATCGCATGGTGTTTCGTGCGCGCGACGAGCAGGTGGCGCGCATGGCGCTCGTGCAGGGGCACCGCTTGCTCATGGCCGCGATCAACGACCAGCCCTTCGACGTGGCCGCCGCCGTAGCGCGCGTGCGCACCGAAGTCGATGAACGCTACCTGGGCCCGAGCACGGCGTGCATCGTCACCGCGGCGACCGAGCGCGGCATCCCGCACATCCGCCTCAATGACGGCAACCTCGTGCAACTCGGCTACGGCGCGCGCCAGCGGCGCATCTGGACGGCCGAGAGCGAGTTCACGAGCGCCATTGCCGAAGGCATCGCCTGCCACAAAGACCTCACGAAAAGCCTGCTGCAGTCCTGCGGCGTGCCCATCCCCGAGGGCCGGGTCGTGCACAGCCCTGAGGAAGCCTGGGAGGCAGCGCAGGACATTGGTCTGCCCGTGGTCGTCAAGCCCTCGGACGGCAACCACGGACGTGGCGTAACGCTCGATCTGCACGAGCGCGAGAGCATCGAAGCCGCGTTCCATGTGGCCCAACCAGAAGGCAGTGAAGTGATGGTCGAGCGCTACATTCCTGGGAGCGAACACCGCTTGCTGGTCGTTGGCTCCAAGGTGGTTGCAGCCGCACGCGGCGAAGTGGTCTGCATCACCGGCAACGGAACCTCGACGGTTGCCGAGCTGATAGACACGCAACTCAACTCCGACCCGCGCCGCGGCTACGAGGAAGAATACCCGCTCGAACTCATCGACGTACGCAGCAACCGCGCCGTGCAGCTCGAACTGCAGCGCCAGGGCCTGGACGCCGACGCCGTGCCCGCCGCGGGCCGGCAGGTCGTGGTGCAGCGCAATGGCAACGTGGCCGTGGACTGCACCGACGAAGTGCACCCCGAAGTCGCCTATACCGCAGCCCTGGCGGCCAAAGTGGTGGGGCTGGACATCGCAGGCATTGACCTCGTGGCGCAAGACATCGCACGGCCGCTGCGTGAGCAAGGCGGCGCGATCGTCGAGGTCAACGCCGGGCCGGGCCTGCTCATGCACCTCAAGCCCGCCGTGGGCGCGCCGCAGCCCGTCGGGCAGGCCATCGTCGAACACCTGTTCCCCTCGGACGACGCGCACGCGCCGGCAGGCCGTATCCCGGTCGTGGGTGTGGCAGGCAGCCGCAACACCGCGCTGATCGCACGCCTCGTCGCCTGGCTTCTGCACTTGAGCGGCCGCCACACCGGGCTGGCCTGCCGCGCCGGCTTGTTTCTGGATCGCCGCCGCGTCGATGCCGCCGACAGCGCCCATTGGGAGGCCGCGCACCGCCTGCTCGTGAACAAGATGGTGCAGGCCGCCGTGATCGAGAGCGACGCGCGCGCGATCCTGCGCGACGGCCTCGCCTATGACCGCTGCCAGGTCGGCGTGGTCACCGACATGGAAGGCGCGCAAGACCTGCCCGAATACGACATCCAGGAGCGCGAGCAAATGGTCAAGGTGCTGCGCACGCAGGTCGATGTGGTGCTGCCCGAGGGCGCGGCCGTGCTGCACGCCGCCGATCCGCTCGTGGCGGGCCTGGCGCCCTTGTGCGATGGCAGCGTGGTGCTGTACGCGCAAGACCCGACGCTCGAGGTGATCGTGCAGCACCGCGCGCACGACCATGGCCGCGCCGTGCTGCTGCGCCAGGGGCATGTGGTGCTGGCCACGGGCAGCCATGAACAGGTGCTAGGCACGCTCGCCGAGCTGTGTTTCGGCCGCAACGCCGTGGTGCCCGACACCGAGGCGCTGCTCGCCGCGATCGGCGCAGCCTGGGCGCTCGACATCTCACCCGACCTGATTTCCGCAGGCATCAAGACCTTCGAGCCCGCACTGCCGCTGGCCGAGATCGCCTCGGCGCGGGTCTGACCACCGTTACACCATCATTTCCCTCGCACGGCCCTGGCGACACGGCCCAGACCAACACCCCAAGAGACTCTCATGGAAGTATCCCGTATCCGCGCACTGCGCGGGCCCAACCTCTGGAGCCGCCACACTTCTATCGAAGCCATAGTGGCTTGCGCAGAGCCGGAGCGCTCCATAGACCAATTGCCAGGCTTCGAGGCGCGCTTGCGCGCGCTCTTTCCCGCCATCGGCGCTTTGCACCCCGAAGGCGGCGGCGCGGTATCGCTCGCGCATGTCCTGCAAGCGGCGGCGCTCGCATTGCAGGCGCAGGCCGGCTGCCCCGTGAGCTTCGCGCGCAGCACCGCCACAGTCGAGCCAGGCGTGTACCAGGTGGTGGTCGAATACAGCGAAGAAGCCGTGGGCCGGCAGGCGTTCGACGATGCGCAGCGCCTCATCGCAGCGGCGCTCGGGCAAGGCAGCTTCGACGCCGACGCGGCCATCGCGCAGCTGCAATCGCTCTACGAAGACGAGCGGCTGGGCCCGAGCACCGGCGCGATCGTCGAGGCTGCGGCGGCGCGCGGCATTCCGTGGCGGCGCCTGACGCGCGGTAGCCTGGTGCAATTCGGCTGGGGCTCCAGGCAGCGCCGCATCCAGGCCGCCGAGATCGACGCCACCAGCGCCGTCGCCGAATCCATAGGCCAGGACAAAGACCTCACCAAGCGCCTGCTGCACGCCGCGGGCGTGCCGGTGCCGCGCGGCCGCCCGGTCGAGAGCGTGGACGAGGCCTGGCAAGTGGCGCTCGAAGTCGGCCTGCCCGTGGTCGTTAAGCCGCAGGACGGCAACCAGGGCAAGGGCGTGACGGTCAACATCAACGACCGCGCCGGACTCGAAGAAGCCTACCGCAGCGCGGCCGAATACGGTACCGTCATGGTCGAACGTTACCTGCCGGGGCACGACTTTCGCCTGCTCGTGGTGGGCGACCAGCTCGTCGCGGCCGCGCGGCGCGACCCGCCGCAGGTGCTCGGCGACGGCCAGCACACGGTGCGCGCGCTGGTCGAGCAGGTCAACCAGGACCCGCGCCGCGGCGAGGGCCACGCCACCGCGCTGACCAAGATCCGCCTCGACGACATCGCGCTCGCGCAGCTCGCCGCGCAAAACCTCACGCCCGACTCGGTGCCGGCCAAAGGCCAGCGCGTGATCCTGCGCAACAACGCCAACCTCTCCACGGGCGGCAGCGCCACCGACGTGACCGACGACGTACACCCCGAAGTCGCGGCGCGCGCCGTGGCCGCCGCGCAGATGGTGGGGCTGCACATCTGCGGCGTGGACATGGTCGCGCAGACCGTGCTGCGCCCGCTCGAAGAACAAAGCGGCGGCATCGTCGAGGTCAACGCCGCACCGGGGCTGCGCATGCACCTTGCGCCCTCGTATGGCAAGCCGCGCAATGTGGGCCAGGCCATCGTCGAGCGGCTGTTCGCGCACGGGCAGGAGGGGCGCATCCCTGTGGTCGCGGTCACGGGCACGAACGGCAAGACCACCGTCACGCGCCTGATCGCGCACCTCTTTACCGCGCACGGCCAGCGTGTGGGCATGACCAACACCGACGGCGTCTATGTCGATGGCCGCCAGATCGACAGCGGCGACTGCTCGGGCCCGCGCAGCGCGCGCAACGTGCTGCTGCACCCCGAGGTGGACGCCGCCGTGTTCGAGACCGCGCGCGGCGGCATCCTGCGCGAGGGCCTGGGCTTCGACCGCTGCCAGGTCGCGGTAGTGACCAACATCGGTGCGGGCGACCACCTGGGCCTGAACTACATCACCACCGTGGAAGACCTGGCCGTGCTCAAGCGCGTAATCGTGCAAAACGTCGCGCCCACAGGCTATGCCGTGCTCAACGCGGCCGACCCCATCGTCGCCGCCATGGCCTCGGCCTGCCCCGGTCAGGTGATCTACTTCGCGAGCGACCGCCACCACCCCGTGATGGCCACGCACCGCGCGCAAGGCAAGCGCACGGTGTATGTCGATGGCGACTCCATCGTCGCCGCCGAAGGCTCGTGGCGCGAAGCCATCCACCTGCGCGACGTGCCCATCACGCGCAACGGGCGCATCGGCTTTCAGGTCGAAAACGTCATGGCCGCCGTGGCCGCGGCCTGGGGCGTGGGCCTGCCCTGGCAGACCATACGCCGCGGGCTCTCGGGCTTCGTGAACGACACCGACAACGCGCCGGGGCGCTTCAACCTCATGGACTACCGCGGCGCCACGGTGATTGCGGATTACGGCCACAACGCCGACGCCATGCGCGCCCTCGTGGCCGCCATCGACGCCCTGCCCGCGCGCCGGCGCAGCGTGGTCATCAGCGGCGCAGGCGACCGGCGCGACGAAGACTTGCGCGTGCAAACCGAGATTCTGGGCGACGCCTTCGACGACGTGATGCTTTACCAGGACGCCGCCCAGCGCGGCCGGGACGACGGTGAAGTGATCGCGTTGCTGCGCGAAGGCCTGGCCGGCGCCAAGCGCGCACACCACATCGAGGAGGTGCGCGGCGAATTCCTCGCCATCGACAAGGCGCTCGCGCGCCTGGAGCCGGGCGACCTGTGCCTGATCCTCGTCGATCAGGTCGAAGAAGCGCTCGCGCATCTGGCGCGGCGCATCCAGGAAGTCAGCGCGTGAGCATGCGCCTTGTTGTCCTGATGCGCACCGCCTTGGCCATCGGCCTCGCTGCGGCATGCGGAATCGGCCTACTGCTCCTCGCCAAGGCACACGCTGAAGTCATAGGCGCCGTCAGCACCGCCTTTCAGTGGGTAGGCCCCAACCACAAAGTGGTGGTCGAGGCCTACGACGACCCGCTCGTGGACGGCGTGACCTGTTACGTCTCGCGGGCGCGCACGGGCGGCATCTCCGGCGCGCTGGGGCTGGCGGAAGACAAGGCCGAGGCATCCATCGCCTGCCGTCAGGTCGGACCCCTGCGCTTTGACAAGCCCCTGCCCCTGCAGGACGAAGTGTTTTCCGAGCGCATGTCGGTACTGTTCAAGCGCCTGCGCGTCGTGCGCATGGTCGATCCAAAGCGCAACGCCCTGGTGTACCTGACCTACTCGGACAAGCTCATCGACGGCTCGCCGCAAAACGCCGTCACTGCCGTACCTGTCCTTTCTTCGCAGCCAATCCCTATCAAAAAATGAGCTTCAAGTGCTTGTCAATAGGGCGCGAAGCTCGGTTTTTAGCACTTTTCCGTAGCTGTTCTTGGGCAGCGCCTCGACGAACTCGTAACGCTTGGGGCGCTTGAAGCGGGCGATGTGTTCGAGGCACAGCGCATCGAGCTCCTCGGCGCTGACCTCGTCGCCCACGATGAAGGCCACGGGCACTTCGCCCCATTCGGCGTCGCGCAGGCCCACGACAGCCACTTCGCGCACCTGCGGGTGCAAGAGCAGTACCTCCTCGACCTCGCGCGGATAGATGTTCGAGCCGCCCGAGATGATCACGTCCTTGGAGCGGTCGAGAAGTGTGAGAAAGCCGTCCGCGTCGAGCTGCCCCACGTCGCCCGTGTAAAGCCAGCCGTCGCGCAGCGTCTTGGCCGTGGCCTCGGGGTTGCGCCAGTAGCCGGGCATCACGCTCGGCCCGCGCACCACCACCTCGCCCAGGGCGCCGGGCGGCAAGGTGTTGCCGGCCTCATCGACCACGCGCACCTGCACCGCTGCCTGCGCCGTGCCGACCGAAGCGGCGCGTTGCAGCCAGCGCGGATGGCCCATGTCGGCCAAGTGCCAGCGCGCGAGCGCCGTGATCGTCATCGGGCTCTCGCCCTGGCCGTAAATCTGCACGAAACGCTGCCCCATCACGCGCAGCGCCTCGCGCAGGTCGTCGACGTACATGGGCCCGCCGCCATAGACGATGGTTTTGAAACCCGACACGTCGGCACCCGTCGCCTTCACGTATTCGACGAGGCGGCGCACCATGGTCGGCGCGGCAAACAGCGTGAGCCGTCCCACCGAGGCCGCGAGCTGCACGAGCTCGGCCGGATCGAAGCCGCCCGAGCGCGGCACCACATGCCGCGCGCCGCGCTGCATCTGCGCGTAGTTGTAGATGCCCGCGCCGTGCGACATAGGCGCGGCATAGACCATGGCGTCCTCGGGCGCAATGTCGTCCACGTCGGAAAAGTAGCACAGCGTCGTGGTCAGCAGGTTGCAGTGCGTCTGCATCACCCCCTTGGGCCGGCCCGTGGTGCCCGAGGTGTAAAACAGCGAGGCGAGGTCGTCAGGCGCGCGCTCCTGCAGCGCCAGCGGCGCGTGCAGCAGGGCCTGCGCGTATGCCGCGCTGCCGAGCACCAGCGTGTGCGCCGCATCCGCCCCCGCGGCGAGCGCCGCGTCCCGCAGCTCTTCAGAGACGAACACCCAGCGCACCCCGGCGTCGGCAAGCACGTAGGCCAACTCCTTGGCATGCAGTTTGTAGTTGACCGGCACCGTCACCGCACCGGCCCAATACACGGCGTGCAGCGCCTCGAGGTATTGCGGGCAGTTGGCGGAAAAAATCGCCACGCGCTCGCCCGGCGCCACGCCCCATTGGTGGCGCAAAAAACCCGCGAGCCCGGCCACGCGGGCACCGAGCGTGCGGTAATCCATCAACACTTCGTCGCCCGTGAGCACGGCAGGCCGCTCGGCATACGCAAGGGCGCTGCGGCGCAACAGTTCGGTGATATTCATGGGGAACGTCTCCTGAAGAAAGCAAGCCATTTTCCCGCCATAGACTTGCAAGGCCGCTTCCAGCACATCAGTGAAAACCCTGATACGACGACCATCCTGAAAAAAGGCCTTAATTTCCCCTTCTTTTTGACGAAATGAAGAGCGAGACGGCGGAAGTCCATTGCGCGCCGCTTCATTTGTTTGCCGAAAGGAGCACCCCATGCCCATTCATGCCGTAGACCGATCTCCTCCTTGGCGACCGCAAGGGGCGGACTTGTATTCGAGCGGCGCCTCGGGCGCGCCGCCCGTGCGTCCGGTCAACACTTCACATCCGGTCGAGTCGACCGACCGCCTCGGCGAAGGCAGCACCTTGCGCACCCCCGAAAAGCTGCAAACCGAAGGCACGGACGGCATGCGTGCGCGCCGCGACGGCATCGAGACTCCGGCCGAAAAAGAGCAAAAAGCCAAAGAACAAATTCCGCCGCAGCCTCCGCTGTACCAGCAGTTGCTGGACTTCGTCCAATCGATGTGGCGCGCCAGCAGCAACGCCGTGGAGGTCGCACAAAACGTCCACCAGACCGCGCAGCAGGAGCGCCTGGCACAGCAGGCACCACCGGAGTCGCCGACCTACTCGGCGCCCAAGATCAAACGCAGCGGCGGCTCTTGAAGGCCCGCTCCCGCAGCGCATGCGCTTTGGACTCATGGCCGCTTTGCCCGCTGGTGCCCCACGTTTTACCGCGCAGATAGCGCGCAGGGTATACGACCACCTTCTGTTTCGCGTGCCCAGCCAATGCGCAATCTGCCGCGTCTGGCCTGCGCAACGCATCTGCTCGGGTTGCGTGGCACGCTTCGCCCAGCCACGCACGCGTTGCCTGCGCTGTGCGCTGCCTGTACCCGCGGGCGTGCACACCTGTGGCGCCTGCCTGCGCACGCCACCCATGCTCGACGCCTGTCACGCTGCGGTCGATTACGGCTACCCCTGGGCCGGGGTGATCGCAGACTTCAAATTCCATGGCGACCCGGGCTGGGCGGCAGCGCTGGCAGGATTGCTACGTGCCACACCCGGCGCCGAGTCAGCGCTCGATGCCGCCGACCGCGTGCTGCCCGTGCCGCTCGCTCGCGCGCGCCTGCGCGAACGCGGCTTCAACCAGGCCGCGCTGCTCGCGCAGCGGCTGGCAGCGCACAAAACCGACAAGCACCTGCTGCTGCGCCTGCGCGACACGCAAGCGCAAAGCAGCCTGCCGCGCCGCGAACGGCTGCGCAATCTGCAGGGTGCTTTTGCCGTCGAGCCGCTGCGCGCGGCGGACCTCGCCGGGCAGCGCATCGTGCTCATCGACGACGTGCTCACAACGGGCGCCACGCTGGACGCCGCAGCGCAGGCGCTGCGCGCTGCGGGCGCCGCGCACATCACCGCGCTGGTGCTCGCGCGCACACCGGCACGCTGAACGCGAAGCGCGGGGCATGGAGCCGCGCGCGACAATGCGCACCATGTTCCGCATCGTCCTCGTCGAACCTGAAATCCCGCCCAACACCGGTAACGTGATCCGCCTCGCGGCCAACACCGGCTGCGAGCTGCACCTGGTCGAGCCGCTGGGCTTTGCCATGGACGACCGGCGCCTGCGCCGCGCGGGGCTCGACTACCACGAATATGCGCGCGTGCAGCGCCACCGCGACTGGGAAGCCTTACTGCAAAGCCAGCAGCCCGATCCCGCACGCATGTTCGCGCTGACCACGCAAGGCAGCCAGAGCGTCTATGCCGGCCGCTTCATGTCCGGCGACTGGCTGGTGTTCGGCGCCGAAACACGCGGCCTGTCGCCCGCGTTGCGCGAGCGCTTTCCTCCTGCGCAGCGCCTGCGTCTGCCCATGCGTCCGGGCCAGCGCAGCCTCAACCTCTCGAACGCCGTGGCCGTGACCGTGTTCGAGGCCTGGCGGCAAAATGGATTTGCCATGCCAGACGACGCGCCGTGAAGCACTGATGTTCAGGTATCGAGCCAGGCGCAAATCCCCTGCCACTGTGCCAGGTCACGTGCCACGCGGCTGGGCGCGACGTCGAACAGCGTGAGCCCGTGCGCTGCGAGGTGCAGGTAGTTTTGCGTGTCGCGCAGATAGCCCAGCACCGGCAGGCCCAGCCCGCCGACAAAGCGCTGCAGCTGCTCGGCCGCGTGCGTGCGCTCGTCCACGCGCATGCCCACCAGGCCCACCGACACGCCTGCGGCGCGGCGGTGCTCGGCAAGCTGCTGCAAGAAGGCATGCGTGGCAAAGATGTCGAACACGCTGGGCTGCAGCGGCACGATGACCTTGTCGGCGCGCTTGAGCAAGGCGTCCAGGCGCTTGCCGTGCAGGCCCGCAGGGGTGTCGATCACGACATGCGTCGTGCCTTTGGGCGGCTTGGCGACCTGATCCGGGCCAATGTCCCAGGTACCTATGGGGCGCGCCTGCGCCGGGCGCAGCCCCAGCCACATGCGCGCCGATTGCTGGCGGTCGGTGTCGCCGAGCATGACGGCGTGGCTTTGCGCGGCAAAGTAGCCCGCGATGTTCGTCGCGAGCGTCGACTTGCCAACGCCGCCCTTGGGGTTGGCGACCAGGACTATGCGCATGGCCGCCCCTCTTGCCTGGAAATCGTGGGTCGATCCATATCCTTCGTAGCGCGCCTCACACGCGCTCGAGGATCACGGCGATGCCCTGGCCCACGCCTATGCACATGGTGCACAGCGCGTAGCGCCCGCCCGTGGCGTGCAGGCGGTTCACCGCGGTGGTGGCCAGGCGTGCGCCGCTCGCGCCGAGCGGGTGGCCCAGGGCAATCGCCCCGCCCCAGGCGTTGACGCGCGCGTCGTCGTCGGGCAGGCCGAGCAGGCGCAGCACGGCCAAGCCCTGCGCGGCAAAGGCTTCGTTGAGCTCGATCACATCGATTTGCGCCAGATCGAACCCCGTTTGCGCGAGCACTTTTTGCGTCGCAGGCACCGGGCCTATGCCCATGATGCGCGGCGCCACGCCGGCCACGGCCATGCCGACCACGCGCGCCTTGGGCGTGAGGCCGTGGCGCGCGGCCTCGGATTCGCTGGCGAGCAAGAGCGCGCAGGAGCCGTCGTTCACCCCGCTCGCATTGCCTGCGGTCACGCTGCCGTCGGGCTTGACCACGCCCTTGAGCTTGGCCAGCGCTTCGAGGCTGGTTTCGCGCGGGTGCTCGTCCTGCGTGACGACGATGGGATCACCCTTTTTTTGTGCAATGTGCACGGGCGTGATCTCGCGCGCGAGGTGGCCGGCGCGCTGCGCGGCCACGGCTTTTTGCTGGCTGGCAAGCGCCATGCGGTCTTGCGCCTCGCGTTCGATCTTGAACTCGGCAGCGACGTTTTCCGCCGTCTCGGGCATGGAATCGGTGCCATAGAGCTGCTTCATGCGCGCGTTCACGAAGCGCCAGCCTATGGTCGTGTCGTAGATCGCAGCATTGCGGCTGAAGGCGGATTCGGCCTTGGGCATGACGAAGGGCGCGCGGCTCATGCTCTCGACGCCGCCGGCGATCATCAGGCCCGCCTCGCCCGCCTTGATCGCACGTGCCGCCGTGCCCACGGCGTCCAGCCCCGAGCCGCACAGGCGATTGATGGTCGCGCCCGGCACTTCCACGGGCAGGCCGGCGAGCAGGCCCGCCATGTGCGCGACGTTGCGGTTGTCCTCGCCCGCCTGGTTCGCACAGCCGTAGAGCACGTCGGTGAGGCGCGCCCAATCGACCTGCGGATTGCGCTGCATCAGCGCCTGGATCGGGATCGCGGCAAGGTCGTCGGTGCGCACGCTCGCGAGCGCGCCGCCATAGCGGCCGATAGGGGTGCGGATGGCGTCGCAGATGAAGGCTTGGGTCATGGCGTCTCCTTGTCGATTCGATAAGCGCCGATAGTACCTGCAGTCACCAAGCCTGGATTTGCGACAATGGCGCCCTCTTTTTGCCGGAGCACCGTTTTCATGATCTGCCCCGTGGTTCTGTGTGGTGGCTCGGGCACGCGCCTGTGGCCGCTCAGCCGCAAGGCCCTGCCCAAGCAATTCGTCCCCCTGATCGACGGCCAAAGCCTGCTGCAGCTCACGCTGGCGCGGCTCAAGCTGCTGCAGCCCGAAGCCGACACCACGGCCGAGGCACGCGCCGTCTGCGTGGCGGCTGAAGAGCACCGCTTTCTCGTGCTCGATGCGCTGCAAGCCACGGGCGTGCGCGGCGAGGTCATCCTCGAGCCCGTGGGCCGCAACACCGCTGCGGCGATGGCGCTCGCCGCCTTGCGTGCGCCCGCGCACGAGCTGCTGCTGTTTTGCCCGGCCGACCACCACATCCCCGACGCCGCGGCCTTCGCCGCAATGGTGCAGCAGGCGAGCGCGGCCGCGCGCAGCGGCGCCATCGTCACCTTCGGTGTGCACCCAAGCTTTCCGAGCACGGCCTACGGCTACATCCAGCAAGGCGCGGCACGCGGCGACGGCAGCTACGCGGTGGCGCGCTTCATCGAAAAACCCGACGCCGCGCGCGCGCAGGCGCTGCTGCTGCAGGGGGACGTGCTCTGGAACGCGGGCATCTTTTTGTGCCAGGCCGACGTGCTGCTGGCCGCGCTGCAGGCGCACGCGCCCGACATCCTCGAGAGCTGCCGCCGCGCCATGGCGGGCGCCACGCAGGACGAGGTCTTCATCCGCCCCGAGCCCGCCGCCTTTCGCGCCTGCCGCGCCGAAAGCATCGACTACGCCGTGATGGAGCATTGCCAGAACGTCGCCGTCGTGCCTTTCCACGGGCGCTGGAGCGACGTGGGCAGCTGGAACGCGGTGGCCGAGCTCACGCCCGCCGACGCGCAGGGCAACCGCATCGTCGGCGCGGGCCTGGCGGTGCAGGCGCAGGACACCTACATCCACGCACCGCACCGCCCGGTGGTGGCGCTGGGCACGCAAGACCTGTTGATCATCGACACGCCCGACGCCGTGCTGGTCATGGAGCGCAACCATGCCGAGCAGGTCAAGGGCGTGGTCGCGCAGCTCGAAGCGCAGCAGACGCCGCAGGCCGCGCAGCACCGCAAGGTGGCGCGCCCCTGGGGCTGGTACGACAGCGTGGACGCGGGCGAGCGCTTTCAGGTCAAGCGCATCATGGTGCGCCCCGGCGCTGCCTTGAGCCTGCAGCTGCACCACCACCGCGCTGAGCACTGGATCGTCGTCAAGGGCACGGCCGAAGTCACGCGCGGCAAAGAGAGCTTTTTGCTCACCGAAAACCAGTCCACCTACATCCCCATCGGCGAATTGCACCGGCTGCGCAACCCGGGCAAAACCGACCTGGAGATGATAGAGGTGCAGTCCGGAAGCTATCTCGGCGAGGACGACATCGTGCGCCTCGAAGACCGCTACGGGCGCTAGGAGTCTGTCGGACTTTGGGCGTCGATAGCGAGAATGCGCCCCAGCGAGAACAGTTTTTGCCGGATTCGCCGCCCCATAGTGGTGTTATGGGGCAAGAAGACGGTAAAAAATGGGCCGCTGCGGCGCATTCACAGCCGACGATTCCAAAGTCCGACAGGCTCCTAGGACGCTTGATGCACGTCTTCAGCGCGCGACGAAGTTGCCCGACTTGCCGCCGTGCTTTTCGAGCACGCGCACGTCGGTGATCGTCATGCCGCGATCGACGGCCTTGCACATGTCGTAGATCGTGAGCAGCGCCACCTGCACCGCAGTGAGCGCTTCCATCTCCACGCCCGTGGGCCCCACGGTTTCCACGGTTGCAGTGCAAAATATGCCGATAGCGCCTGTCACATGGGCACTAGCAGCTTCGAAGTCGATAGCAACACGCGTGAGCGGCAGCGGGTGGCACAGCGGAATCAGCTCGCTCGTCTTTTTCGCGGCCTGGATGCCCGCGATGCGCGCGATGCCCAGCACATCGCCTTTTTTCGCGCTGCCCGATTCGATCAGCGCGAGCGTCTCGGGCAGCATCTCGATACGCCCGCCGGCCACGGCGATGCGGTGCGTCGCAGGCTTGGCCGCGACATCAACCATGTGGGCTTGGCCTTGGGCGTCGAAATGGGTTAGTGGGGACATGGCGGGGGACATGGCAAGGGATTGTCGGGGACTGGCATCATACGGATCTGCGTCCATGGCACGAGACGGTCTTTTATGCGGATTTTCAAGCCAAATCGGCCTCTAGCCTTTATCCATAAAGCGCTAGCAGCTTCTCTTATAGTAGCAATCGGAGCTGCACTGCCCATCAGCGTGCCCGCGCAGACGCGCTTGCCCGCGCTCGGCGAGGGCGGCGACATCACCGTCGCCGAGGAGCGGCAGCTCGGCGACATGATCGTACGCGACATCTACCGCGACCCGTCCTACATCGACGACCCTACGCTGGCCGAATACGTGCAAGGCATCTGGGACGAACTGCTCGCCGCGGCGCGCAAGCTCGGCGAGCTCACGCCCGAAATCGACGAGCGCTTCGCCTGGGAGGTGCTCCTGATCCGCGATCGCACCGTGAACGCGTTTGCGCTGCCCGGCGGCTATATGGGCGTGCAGTTCGGCCTGATCGGCGTCGTGACCTCGCGCGACGAGCTCGCTTCGGTCATGGCGCACGAGACCAGCCACATCACGCAGCGCCACATCTCGCGCCTGATCACGCAGCAGGGCCAGCAGACGCCGCTCGTGATCGCCGCGATGGTGCTGGGCGCGCTCGCGGCTTCGCGCAGCCCCGACGCGACGCAGGCGCTGGTGCTGGGCGGGCAGGCGCTCGCGGTGCAAAACCAGCTCAACTTCTCGCGCGACATGGAACGCGAGGCCGACCGCATGGGCTACACGCTGATGCAACCTGCTGGCTTTGCGCCGCAGGGCTTCGTGAGCATGTTCGACAAGCTGCAGCAGGCGAACCGCCTCAACGACAACGGCGCCTGGCCCTACCTGCGCACGCACCCCTTGACCACGCAGCGCATCGCGGACATGCAGGCGCGCCTGCAGTCCGCCGGCCTGAGTTTTTTCCTGCCGCCGCCCACGACCGAGCACGCCATGCTCTCGGCGCGCGCGCGCGTGCTCGCAAGCCCCGGCGTCGATGCGCTGCGCCAGCGCGTGGCCGAACCCAAGAGTCCGGGCTTTGCCAGCCTGCCGCTCGCGCGCCGCGCCGCCGCGCTATACGCCACGGCGCTCGCGAGCAGCCAGTTGCGGGATTTTGAGGGCGCGCGTGCCGGGGCCAGGCAACTCGCCGACACCGTGCGCGCCGACGCCGCTGCGCTACGCCAGGCACAACTGCTGGCGGCCGAAATAGAGCTCGCTGCGGGTGACGCCAATTCCGCGTTGCAATACCTGCCGGCGGCGCACACCAAGGTGCCGGAAAAGCGCCCCGAACTGCTGCTGCGCGCGCAAGCCCTACTGCGCAGCGGCCGCGCGGCCGACGCCGCCGAGGTGGCCGAGACCTTGCAAACCTGGGTGGCCACGCATCCGCGCGACGCCACGGCGTGGCAACTGCTGGCCAGCGCCTGGCAGGCCCAGGGCCAAGCGCTGCGCGCGATACGCGCCGAGGCCGAATCCTTTGTCGCGCATTACGACTACGCAGCGGCGGTCGATCGCCTCCAAGCCGCGCAAAACCTCGCGCGCAAGGGCGGCCCCAGCGTTGATTACATCGAGGCTTCGATCATTGACGCCCGCCTGCGCGCCGTGCAGCTACTTGCGAAGGAGCAGGCCGCCCAGCGCTGAATCGATCACGAGCCCGAGCAGCGAATACAAAACCGACCCCCACAGCGCCGCGCCAAAGCCGTTCACGTGAAAACCCTCGAGGATGGAGGCAGCGGCCCAGAACAGCAGCGCGTTGATCACGAACAAAAACAGCCCCAGCGTGAGCACCGTCACTGGCAAGGTCAGCAACACCAGCACGGGGCGCAACGCCACATTGAACAAGCCGATCACCAAGGAGGCGATCAAGGCCGCACCAAAACTCTGCACCTGCACACCGCTATACAGATACGCCACGCAAAGCAGCGCGACCGCGCTGAGCACCCATTGAAGAAGAAGTTTCATGCTCAAAGGATAGCACCATGCCGCGGCACGGTGGCGGTGTTCAATGCGCCACCGCCCCGCCGGCAAACAGGTTCCTGATCTGCCCTTCGGCTTCAACCCAAATTGTTCATTAGGACGCGGGATGATGGCGAGGTGGCTGGCGAGGCAGTTTGGCTGCTGAGGAGAAGTCCATGGCCGGTGCCATGGACGCCGAGGCAGCGGCCAAAATGCCCGTCAGGCGCCCGCCAGAGCCCGCGTAGGTGCGCAGCACCGCCTAATGGACAATCTGGGTTCAAACCAATCCTCATCCGGCGAGCGCCCCTGGAAGCCCCGCTGCTCGGCGATGAAATAGGCCGCCTCGGCCACATAGCGGTGGTGCAAGTCGGCAGGCAAAGACTGGGCGCTCGAAGTGCGCGACTTCTTTGCACGTGCTACAGCCGGCTTGCGCGCGGCACTCGCACTGCGCACAGCAGCGGAACCCGCAGCGGTCGCCTTTTTGGCCTTGGGCGCTGAAACAATGGCTTTTGTCATGGCTCACCTTTTTGAAAACGATCCGCGAACATTGGCAACTGCCCCACAGCCGTGCCGTGGGAAAGGCATCGTACCTGCGCACGCACAACGAGACAAGATGCTTATAACGGCAAAAGGCAGTTTTCGACCCCAGCAAATGCTGGGAATCCTTATCGCCCGGTCTTTGATCCGGATTGTTCGTGAGGGCGCGAGAGGATGGCGGGCTAAGTCCCAGCGGCGCGCTCGGCATAGCGGTTAAAGCGCCAGGCCGTGTGCTCGCACGTGATGCGCCGCCAGACGGCACGTTTTTCGGCGGCGCCCATTTCCGTCCAGCGCTGCACCTCGTCGAAGCTGCGGCCACAGCCTTTGCAGCAGGCATCGCCCTGGCTGGTGGAGCAAATGGCGATGCAGGGCGTGTCGGGCGTGCTTGCGTACCAGGCCTGCCAAGCGGCCAGAGCCTCTGGCGTCAGGGCCTCCTCATTGACCTCATGGGCGCGAAGGAACACCATGCCCGCATACACCTCGGCCAGCGCGCGCGTGGCAGGCGCGAGCATGCCGCTGCCGTCAGCGGGGGCCTGCGCGCGCCAGTAATTGATTGCAGCCTCGATGTCGGTGATGTGGATGGCGGCCATGGACATGAAGTGGGCTTCGTGCGGCGCCGACAAAAAAAAGCCCGGAACGCGCCGGGCTGATTTTTTGGCTTGCGCGCGGCACCCTCATTTTTTCTGGCGGTATTTACGCAATGCGGCAAGCTGCGCCGCCATGACCGCGAGTTCGGCCTGCGCCTTGGCCAGATCAAGCTCGCTCTTGGCATTCTTGATGGCTTCTTCGGCGGCGCGCCGGGCTTCGTTGGCCTTTTCTTCGTCTAGATCCCTGCCACGGATCGCGGTGTCGGAGAGCACCGTGACGCAATCGGGCTGCACTTCGAGAATGCCGCCCGCCACGAACACAAATTCTTCCTCACCGTTGGCCATCTCGATGCGCACCGAGCCGGGCTTGATGCGCGTGATCAGCGGCGTGTGGCGCGGGTAGATGCCCAACTCGCCCATCTCGCCGGGCAGCGCGACGAAGCGCGCCTCGCCGGCAAAAATGGATTCTTCCGCACTGACCACATCGACGTGGATGGTGTTCATCATTGCTCCTGCAAAAGCCTAGGGGGCCTAGAGGGTTCGTCGGACTCGGGCAGATCGGCAAAGCCGCGCTGCCCGCGCCAGATCAAACCAGCTTCTTGGCCTTTTCGAAGGCCTCGTCGATGGTGCCGACCATGTAAAAGGCCTGCTCGGGCAGATGGTCGCACTCGCCGTTCACGATCATCTTGAAGCCGCGGATGGTTTCAGACAGGGGGACGTACTTGCCCGGCGAGCCCGTGAACACTTCGGCCACGTGGAAAGGCTGCGACAGGAAACGCTGTATCTTGCGCGCGCGCGCCACGGCGAGCTTGTCTTCGGGCGCGAGTTCATCCATGCCCAGAATCGCGATGATGTCGCGCAGCTCCTTGTAGCGCTGCAGCGTGCCCTGCACGGCGCGCGCGACGCCGTAATGCTCTTCGCCGACGACCAGCGGGTCGAGCTGGCGGCTCGTGGAGTCGAGCGGATCGACGGCGGGGTAGATACCGAGCGCAGCGATGTCACGCGAGAGCACCACGGTCGAGTCCAAGTGCGCGAAGGTGGTAGCCGGCGAAGGGTCGGTCAAGTCATCGGCGGGCACATACACGGCCTGGATCGAGGTGATCGAGCCGACCTTGGTGGAGGTGATGCGCTCCTGCAGGCGGCCCATTTCCTCCGCCAGCGTCGGCTGGTAACCCACGGCCGACGGCATGCGTCCGAGCAGCGCGGACACTTCGGTACCGGCCAGCGTGTAGCGGTAGATGTTGTCCACGAAGAACAGCACATCACGGCCTTCGTCACGGAAGGATTCGGCGATGGTCAGGCCCGTGAGCGCCACGCGCAGGCGGTTGCCCGGCGGCTCGTTCATCTGGCCATACACCATGGACACCTTGGACTCGCTGAGGTTCTCGAGGTTCACCACGCCCGATTCGGCCATCTCGTGGTAGAAGTCGTTGCCCTCGCGCGTGCGCTCGCCCACCCCGGCAAACACCGACAGGCCCGAGTGCGCCTTGGCGATGTTGTTGATGAGCTCCATCATGTTCACGGTCTTGCCCACACCGGCGCCGCCGAACAGGCCCACCTTGCCGCCCTTGGCGAACGGGCAGACCAGGTCGATCACCTTGATGCCGGTCTCGAGCAATTCTTGCGAGGGCGACAGCTCGTCATACACCGGCGCCTTGCGGTGGATGGAGGCCGTGACCTCCTGGCTCACGGGGCCGCGCTCGTCGATGGGCGAGCCGAGCACGTCCATGATGCGGCCCAACGTGGCCTTGCCCACGGGCACGGTGATGGGGTTGCCCGTGTTGCTGACCATGAGGCCGCGACGCAGACCTTCGGACGAGCCCAGCGCGATGGTGCGCACGACGCCGTCGCCCAGCTGCTGCTGCACTTCGAGCGTCAGCGGCGAGCCCTCGAGCTTGAGCGCGTCGTAAATCTTGGGCATCCGCTCGCGCGGAAACTCCACGTCCACCACGGCGCCGATACATTGCACGATCTTGCCCAGAGCGCCTGCGTTCTGGGAGGTATTTTCTTGAGCCATTTGTTCTCGCTCCAAATTTGAGGTTGCCGGCGCCGCTTACACTGCGGCGGCACCCGCGACGATTTCCGAAAGTTCTTTCGTGATCGCAGCTTGGCGTGTCTTGTTGTAAACCAGCTTCAGCTCGGCAATCACGTTGCCCGCATTGTCGGTGGCGGCTTTCATGGCCACCATGCGCGCCGACTGCTCGGAAGCCATGTTCTCGGCCACGGATTGGTAGATCAGGGATTCGACGTAGCGCAGCAGCAGTTCGTCGATCACGCTCTGCGCGTCGGGCTCGTAGAGGTAATCCCAGCTGTGCGCATCCTTTCCGGCTTCCAGTTGCGCGGCAGACAGCGGCAGCAACTGCTCCACCATCGATTCCTGCTTCATGGTGTTGATGAACTTGGTGTAGCACAGATACACCGCGTTGATCTTGCCCTCTGCATACGCATCGAGTAGCACCTTGACAGGGCCAATGAGCTTGTCGAGGTGCGGCGTGTCGCCCAAACCCGTGACGTGCGAAACCACCTTGGCGCCGATACGGTTCAAGAACCCCAGGCCCTTGTTCCCTACGGCCACGGCCTGCACGTCCACGCCTGCGCCCTGCAGCTCGCGCAGCTTGGTGGTGATGGCGCGCAGCACGTTGGTGTTCATGCCGCCACAAAGACCCTTGTCGGTCGTGACGACGATCATGCCGGCCGCCTTCACGTCGTTGACCTTCATGAAGGGGTGCACGTATTCGGGGTTTGCCTGGCTCAGGTGCGCCGCGATGTTGCGGATCTTGTCGCTGTAGGGACGGGCGGCGCGCATCCGGTCCTGCGCCTTGCGCATCTTGGATGCAGCCACCATTTCCATGGCCTTGGTGATCTTCTTGGTGTTTTCCACCGATTGGATCTTGCTGCGTATTTCCTTGCCTACTGCCATATCAGTTCCTCGTTGATTGGGGACGGAGCGTGCGCTTGGCTACCGCTGCGCCCCACAAGGTTTATAGGTCAGGCGAAGGACTTTTTGAATGCCGTGATGGCGGCAGTCAATTCGGCTTCGGCGTCCTTGTCCATGGCCTTGTCCTTTTCGAGCTTGGCCAACAGGGCGGCGTGGCTGGTTTGCAGCAACTGGTGCAGGCCATGTTCGAACTCGAGCACCTTCTTGACGTCGACATCGTCGAGAAAGCCCTTGTTGACCGCAAACAACGAGGCCGCCATCAGCGAGATCGGCAGCGGGCTGTATTGCGCCTGCTTGAGCAGTTCGGTCACACGCGCGCCGCGGTCGAGCTGCTTGCGTGTGGCTTCGTCGAGGTCGGACGCGAATTGCGCGAACGCGGCCAGTTCGCGGTACTGCGCGAGGTCGGTACGGATACCGCCGGACAGGCTCTTGATCAGCTTGGTCTGCGCCGCACCACCGACGCGCGACACGGAGATGCCGGCGTTGATGGCGGGGCGAATGCCCGCGTTGAACAGGTTGGTTTCGAGGAAGATCTGGCCGTCGGTGATCGAGATCACGTTGGTCGGCACGAACGCGGACACGTCACCGGCTTGCGTCTCGATGATGGGCAGCGCAGTGAGCGAACCCGTCTTGCCCTTGACTGCGCCCTTGGTGAAGGCCTCGACATAGTCGGCGTTGACGCGCGCGGCGCGCTCGAGCAGGCGGCTGTGCAGATAGAACACGTCGCCCGGGAAGGCTTCGCGGCCCGGCGGGCGGCGCAGCAGCAGCGACACCTGGCGGTAGGCCACGGCCTGCTTGGACAGGTCGTCGTAGATGATCAGCGCGTCTTCACCACGGTCGCGGAAATATTCGCCCATGGTGCAGCCCGAATAGGCCGACACGTACTGCATGGCGGCGGATTCGGAGGCCGATGCCGCGACGACGATGGTGTATTCCATCGCGCCCGCTTGCTCGAGGGCGCGCACCACGTTCTTGATCGACGATGCTTTTTGGCCGATGGCGACGTAGATGCAGGTCACGCCCTGGCCTTTTTGCGCGAGGATGGCGTCCACGGCCACGGCTGTCTTGCCGGTCTGGCGGTCGCCGATGATCAGCTCGCGCTGACCGCGGCCGATAGGCACCATGGAGTCGATGGACTTGAGGCCGGTCTGCAGCGGCTGGTCCACCGACTGGCGCGCGATCACGCCGGGCGCGACCTTTTCGATCACGTCGGTGAGCTTGGCGTCGATCGGGCCCTTGCCGTCGATCGGCTGGCCCAGCGCATTGACCACGCGGCCCACGAGTTCGGGGCCCACGGGCACTTCCAAAATGCGGCCCGTGCACTTGACGGTGTCGCCTTCGGAGATATGCTCGTATTCACCCAGAATCACCGCGCCGACCGAGTCGCGCTCGAGGTTCAGGGCCAGGCCGTAAGAGGGCGTACCGCTGGGCGTGGGCGGGAATTCCAGCATTTCGCCTTGCATGGCGTCGGAGAGGCCATGCACGCGCACGATGCCGTCGGAGACGGACACGACGACGCCCTGGTTGCGGATGTCGGCATGCGCGGCCAGGCCCTCGATGCGGCTTTTGATGAGTTCAGAAATTTCTGCGGGATTGAGTTGCATGACTCTTTCCTTCCTTGGTTGAGCCTGATCCCACCGCGCTTCACGCGGTGAGGGCCGCTTTCATTTGTTCAAGACGGGCCTTGACAGAGGTGTCAAGCACCTCGTCACCCACCACTACGCGAATGCCGCCGATCAGCGCAGGATCGAGTTGCACGCTGAGGTTCAGCTTGCGGCCGAATCGCTTTTCGAGTGTCGCGGTCAAGTCGGCCAGCGCCGCCTCCGTTATGGGAAAGGCGCTATGGACGATCGCATCCGAACTGCCTTTGTGCTCGTTCACGCGGGCGCGCAATTGCGCGGCGATCTCGGGCAAGGCTGGCAGACGACCGTTGGCAATCAGCGTGCGCAAAAAGTTCTGCGCAAGTTGTGGCAGCGCAGAGCGCGCCACACCGGCGAAGAGGTCATAGACCTGCGCGTCCGTGACTTTGGGGCTTTCGGCCAGCTGCTGCACCTGGGGATTGGCGGCGATCGCCGCCAGCTCTTCGACCAAGGCTGCCGTGCCATCTAGGTCGGCACCCGTCTCGAGGGCCGCCTTGAACAAGGCTTCGGCGTAAGGGCGGGCGATGGTGGCGAGTTCTGCCATCTGTGTCCCCTTACAGCTCGGTCTTCAAGCGGTTCAGCAAGTCGGCATGCACCGTGGCATCGACTTCTTTGCGCAGGATCTGTTCGGCACCTTTGACGGCCAGCGCCGCCACCTGGTCGCGCAGAGCCTCGCGGGCCCGGATGGCCTGCTGCTGTGCCTCGGCCTGTGCTGCGGCGATGATCTTGTTGCCTTCTTCGCTGGCACGTGCTTTGGCTTGCTCGATGATGGACTGCGCCAGGCGCTCTGCGTCGGCCAGGCGCGCGGCAGACTCGTTGCGCGCCTGTGCCAACTCCTTTTCGACACGCTGGTTCGCAGCGCTCAACTCGGATTTGGCACGATCGGCGGCAGCGAGGCCATCGGCGATTTTCTGTGCTCTTTCATCCAGCGCCTTGGCGATCGGCGGCCACACGAACTTCATCGTGAACCACACAAGGATCAAAAAGACGATGGCCTGGAAGAACAGTGTCGCGTTGATACTCACGGCAACACCTTTCTATAGTGGCGTTGAACGGGATTACTTGGGCAGGTTGGCCAGCAAGGTCGAGACGAACGGGTTGGCGAAGGCGAACAGCAGGGCGATGGCCACGCCGATCAGGAAGGCCGCGTCGATCAGACCGGCCAAGATGAACATCTTGGTTTGCAGATCATTGATCAACTCGGGCTGGCGTGCCGACGATTCGAGGAACTTGCCACCCATCAGCGCAATACCGATAGAAGCGCCGATAGCGCCAAGGCCCACAATCAGACCGCAAGCCAGAGCGACGAGACCGAGAATGTTTTCCATGATGACTCCTGAGTTGAAAAAGAAAGGTTGAGGAAGGAAACGAAAGGAAACGCGAGAAAAAACCGAATCAATGTGCGCTGTGCGCCTGACCAAGGTAGATCAGCGACAGCATCATGAAGATGAAGGCCTGCAAGGTAATCACGAGGATGTGGAACAGCGTCCAGATCGTGCCCGCGATGACATGCCCCACGGGCAGCAGCACGCCGGACAAGGACAGCGCGGCAGCGCCACCCATCAAGGCAATCAGCATGAAGACGAGTTCGCCCGCATACATGTTGCCGAACAACCGCATGCCGTGCGACACCGTGTTGGCCACGTATTCGATGATCTGCATGAGCAGGTTGATCACGCCGAGGATCAAGGCAAACAGCGGATTTTTGCTGGTGCCGAATGGCGCCGAGACGAGCTCGTGCGCCCAGCCGCCCAAGCCCTTGACTTTGACGCTGTACCAAAAGCGCAGCAGCAGCACTGCAAAGGCCAGCCCCAACGTGGTGGACAGGTCGGCCGTTGGCACGACGCGCAGATAGGCATGGTGGGGATCGTGTCCGGCCGCCTCGTAAACCTTGGCCCAAATGGCTGGAAAGAGGTCAACCGGCAGCATGTCCATGGTGTTCATCAAGAAGATCCACACGAACACCGTGAGCGCCAGGGGCGCAATGAACTTGCGGCTTTGCGCATTGTGGATGTTGGCCTTGGCCTGGTTGTCCACCATTTCGACCAGAATTTCGACCGCCGCCTGGAATCTCCCGGGCACGCCCGAGGTGGCCTTGCGCGCTGCGAGCCACAGCACGAAAACGCCGAGCAAACCCAAGGCCAGGGCAATGACGATGGAATCGATATTGACCACAGAAAAATCGACAATCGATTTTTGCTGAATGTTCTGAAGGTGCTGCAGGTGGTGAACGATGTATTCACTTGCAGTGGGGGCGTGCGCTTCTGCGGACATCGGACGACTCTTCCCTCGATATCAATTGGTTGCTCGAACACTGGAACGCACCCACAGGGCGACCCAGTACGCTTTCATTGTGATCACCATACCCACCAGCAGGGCCAGCCAGCTCAAGCCCGGCACCAGCCTGGGCGCAGCCAGCAGCAGGGCGACCGAGACGAGGATCTTGGCCAGCTCCCAGCCAAAAAACCGCGCCATGACCGCGCTCGCCGTCCCGGCCTCCGAACGGCGTGATATGCCGCGCACCAGCAGGGCCGCAGGGGCCACCACCGCAAACGCTCCATACAGCGCCGACCAGCCCGCCTGGACATTCCCGCTTAGCAGCCAGACAAGCAAGGCCACGAGCCCCCCCGTCAACGCCTGCCCCGCCACCAAGCTCCACAAGGATACCGGAGGATGGCGACTGCGCCACTGCGCGGCTTCTTGGGCCGACAGAGGCTTGAAGTCCTGCTCTTGGGCTTCATCTGTATCTTTGGGTGCGATTTTTTTCATGTTGGATGGCACCCAGATTACAGAACGACAAAATTCACAAAGCCCCCCATTATAGGTAAAACCCCGATGGTTCCAGCGGCGGTTTCCTGCCGCCACGAAAAGGCATGGTGCGCGCAGACGGCACGCGCCGCTGCTTTTGCTGTCACACTGCCCTCGCAGAGGGTGCGCATTTTGCCCTGCCAGCGAGCTTGATCGAGCATGTCACAAATTCCGCCGCCGTTGGCGCGCATGGACACACTGCTGACTTATCCGATGCCCTTTCCCATCAAGGTCATGGGGGCGAAGTCGGATGCCCTGGTGGCCGCCGTGGCCGCACTTGCGCAGCAGTTTGACCCTTCGTTCGACCGCGCCAGCATCCGCTTGCGCGCCAGCCGCACAGGCAAGTATCTCGGCATCACGCTGACTATCACGGCCACCAGCCGCACGCAGCTCGATGGCTTGTACCGCGCGCTGACTTCGCACCCGCTCGTGCAAGTGGTGCTCTGACCCATGCCCATGCCACTGGAACTGCATATGCTCGGCCGCGCGGACTACGCGGCCACCGTGCAAGCCATGCAGGACTACACCGCCACGCGCACGCCGCACAGCCCTGACATGCTGCTGATGTGCGAGCACGAAGCGGTCTATACGCAAGGTCTGGCAGGCAAAAATGAGCATATCCTGGCGCCTGGTCACATCCCCGTGGTCGCGACCAACCGCGGCGGGCAGGTGACTTTCCATGGGCCGGGGCAGGTGGTGGCTTACCCGCTCATAGACTTGCAGCGCGCGGGCTATTACGTCAAGGAATACGTGCATCGCCTCGAAGAGGCTGTGCTGCGTACGCTCGCGCATTTTGGCGTGACGGGCCACCGCGTGGCGGGGGCGCCGGGCATCTACGTGCGTCTGGCCGATCCGACGGGGCACGCGATGCTTCCTCAGCGGCCGCGCAACATCGAGCGCAGCGAAATTGCGGCAGGCAGCGAGTCGGCCAGCGAGCCCGGCAGCAGGGCCCCCGCGCCCGATTTTTCCGGCCTGGGCAAGATCGCGGCGCTGGGCATCAAGGTCAGCCGGCACTGCAGCTACCACGGCGTGGCGCTCAACGTGGCGATGGACCTCGAGCCCTTTACGCGCATCAACCCTTGTGGTTATGCGCAGTTGCGCACCATAGACCTTTCTACAATCGGCGTGCACACCACCTGGGAGGAGGCCGCGCAGGTGCTCGCGCAGCAGCTCGGCATCTGGCTTGCCCCCTGAAGTTCATCCCTCCCCGCGGCCCGACCTTGGCCACCCTCCACCGTCTTGCCCCCTCCTGCCATGAGCTCCTCCGACATCGTGCGCGAAGCGCAATCCCCCGAAGCCTACAACCCGCTGGCCAAGCACAAGGCGGCGTCCAAGCTCGCGCGCATTCCCATCAAGGTCACGCCCGGCGAGGTCTTGCGCAAGCCCGAATGGATCCGCGTCAAAGCCAGCGCCGCGGGCTCGCGCTTTTACGAGGTCAAGGAAATCTTGCGCGCGCACAAGCTGCACACGGTGTGCGAGGAGGCGAGCTGCCCGAACATCGGCGAATGCTTCGGCAAGGGCACGGCCACCTTCATGATCATGGGCGACAAATGCACGCGCCGCTGCCCGTTTTGCGACGTGGGCCACGGTCGGCCCGATCCGCTCGACCCCGACGAGCCGCTGAACCTCGCGCGCACCGTGGCCGCGCTGCGCCTCAAGTACGTGGTCATCACGAGCGTGGACCGCGACGATCTGCGCGACGGCGGCAGCGCCCATTTCGTGGCCTGCATCCAGCAGATTCGCGCGCTTTCGCCGCAGACGCAGATCGAAATTCTGGTGCCAGACTTCCGTGGCCGCGACGACCGCGCGCTCGACATCCTGCGCGCAGCGCCGCCCGACGTGATGAACCACAACCTCGAGACCGTGCCGCGCCTGTACAAAGAAGCGCGGCCGGGCTCGGATTACCAGTTCAGCCTGAACCTGCTCAAGAAGTTCAAGGCGCAGCACCCTGGCGTGCCGACCAAGAGCGGCATCATGGTGGGCCTGGGCGAGACCGACGAAGAGGTGCTGCAGGTGCTGCGCGACATGCGCGCGCACGATATCGACATGCTGACCATAGGCCAGTACCTCGCGCCCAGCACCAGCCACTTGCCCGTGCGGCGTTACGTGCATCCCGACACCTTCAAGATGTACGAGGAAGCCGCCTACGCGCTGGGCTTCAGCCATGCCGCCGTGGGAGCGCTGGTGCGCTCGAGCTACCACGCCGACCTGCAGGCGCATGCGGCCGGGGTCTGAAAAGCAAAGCCCCGCGCCCGCCGCAGAAGAGCAGATTGCGCCCATGCACCTGCGTGCCAATGCCTATGCGCTGGGCGCGATCGCGCTGTGGGCATCGCTCGCCGCGCTTGCGGTGTCGCTGGGCCACGTGCCGCCGCTGTTTCTGACCGGCGCGGCGCTGGTGCTGGGCAGCGTGCCATCCTGGCCGCTGGTGCTGCGCGATCCGGCGCAGTGGCGCATTCCGCTGCGTACGCTCGCGCTGGGCATCTACGGCCTGTTCGCCTACCATTTTTTGCTCTTCATCGCGCTGCGCCATGCGCCCGCCGTGCAGGCCAACCTGCTCAACTACCTGTGGCCGCTGCTCATCGTGCTGCTGGCGCCGCTGCTGCTGCCGGGCATGCGGCTGCGCTGGACGCATGTGGTGGCGGGGCTGCTCGGCTTTACGGGCGCGGCGCTCGCGATCACGGGCGGGCGCGCGCCAGAGGCCGCGCGCGCCTGGGGCTACCTGCCGGCGCTCGCCGCGGCCTTTATCTGGGCCAGCTACTCGCTGCTGACGCGGCGCGTGGCGGCGTTCCCGACGACGGCGATCGGCCTGTTCGGGCTGGTGTCAGGCCTGCTCGCGCTGCTGTGCCACGCGCTGCTCGAGCCCGCCGTGCAGCTGCAGGCGCGCGACTGGGCCTTGCTCGCGCTGCTCGGCCTGGGGCCTTTGGGCGGGGCGTTTTTTCTGTGGGACAAGGCGCTCAAGCTCGGTGATGCGCGGCACATCGGCATCCTGAGCTACATCACGCCCGTGGCCTCGACGGCGCTGCTGATGCTCGTGCGCGGGCAAAGCCCCAGCGCGAGCCTGGTGCTCGCCACGGCCTTGATCCTGGGCGCGGCCATCGTGGGCATGCGCGCGTGAGGGTGTCTCACGACATTTTTGGTCTTTTTGGCCTCCAGGAGCCTGTCGGACTTTGGGCGTCGGTAACGAGAATGCGCCCCAGCGAGGCCAGTTTTTGCCGGATTCGCAGCCCCATAGTGGTGCTATGGGGCAAGAAGACGGTAAAAAATGGGCCGCTGCGGCGCATTCGCAGCCGACGATTCCAAAGTCCGACAGGCTCCTAGCCCTTATATATCAAGCGCAAGCAGCTATTATTTTGGAAGTATCTTGGGCATTGCCATGACCGCTACCGCCGCCGCACCCGATGCACTGCTGACCGGCCTGCCGCCCGTGGTGGGCGCGCACACGCGCGTGCTCGTGCTCGGCAGCTTTCCGAGCGTGGCGTCCTTGCGCGCGCAACAGTATTACGCGCATCCGCAAAACCACTTCTGGCGCATCCTGCAGGCGCTATGGCCCGCGCGTCCCCTGCCCGCGCTGGACGCGCCCGAAGGCTATGCGCAGCGCTGCGACTGGCTGCGCGCGCGCGGCCTGGGCTTGTGGGACGTGTATGCGCGCTGCACGCGCACCGGCAGCCTGGACGCGCAGATCCGCAACGCCGAGGTGAACGACTTTGCGCTGCTGCAAGCGCACTGCCCAGCGCTTGCCGCCATCGCGCACAACGGCGGCGAGAGCTTTCGCCACGCGCGCCAGACGGCCCGGCTCGGCGTACCCGTGCACCGCCTGCCCTCGACGAGCCCGGCGAATGCGTCCTGGAGTTTTGCGCGTAAATTGCAGGCCTGGGGCGAGCTGTTCGCCCGCTATGGCCTCGTTTGAGTTTTTCATTGCATGTCCACTGCCAAGACCGCTTCCAAAACCGTCACCAAAGCCGCCGCCAGCCTGCCCGAAGTCAGCATCTCCGAAGACGGCCCGGTACGCCACCTGCACCTGGGCACACCCTGGATCCAGGGCTCGATGCGCCTGGCCGATCCGTTTGCGATCGAGCTCGAGTACGTGCAGCGCATGATGGCCTGGCTGCTCTTCGTGGAGCCTGCGAGCGTGCGCCAGCGGCATGCGTTGCAATTGGGGCTTGGGGCAGGCGCGATCACGAAGTTTTGCTACAAAAAACTGCACATGTGCTGCACCGCCGTGGAGCTCAATCCGCAGGTGCTCGCGGTGTGCCGCAGCTGGTTCAAGCTGCCGCCCGACGGCCCCAAGCTGCGCGTGGTGCTGGCCGACGCGGCGCAGGAGATCCGCGACCCGATGTGGCTGGGCACGGTGGATGCGCTCGCGGTGGACTTGTACGACCACGAGGCCGCGGCGCCGGTGCTCGACAGCGCCGCGTTTTACGCCGACTGCCGTGCGCTGCTCAGCGACGACGGCTGCATGACGGTGAACCTGTTTGGCCGCGCGGCCAGCTTTGAGCGCAGCGTGCAGGCGCTCGGCGAGGCCTTCGGCGCCGAGGCGCTGTGGGCCTTCAAGCCCACGCGCGAGGGCAACACCGTGCTGCTCGCGCAGCGCACGCCAAGCCGCCCGCCACGCGCCGAGCTGCAGGCGCGCGCCGAAGCCGTGCAGGGGCGCTGGGGCATTCCGGCGACCAAGTGGCTGCGCGTGTTCAAGCCCGTCGTCACAGGCGCGAATACAACCCGCGTCTGAACCCGCAGCCGCCGCCGCGAACGGCGGCCCGCCTCATGCAACCGGCTTGAGCGCCCAGATTTCGTCCGCGTATTCCTGGATCGTGCGGTCGGACGAGAACCGCCCCATGCTGGCGATGTTGAGGATGGCCTTGCGCGTCCATTCGCTCGGGTTGCGATAGAGCGCATCAACGCGCTGCTGCGTGGCGACGTAGTCGGCGTAGTCGGCGAGCAGCTGGTAGTAGTCGGTTTCGAGCAACAGGTTCACGACGTCGTGGTAACGCTGCGGCTCCTGTGGCGAGAAGGTGCCGTCGGCGATGCGGTCTATGGCTGTCTTGAGGTCGTAGTTTTGTTCGTAGTAACTGCGCGGCCGGTAGCCCTTGGCGCGCAGCTCGGCCACTTCTTCGGCGCGGTGGCCGAAGATGAAGATGTTGTCCATCCCGACCTGCTGCGCGATCTCGATGTTCGCGCCGTCCCAGGTGCCTATGGTGAGCGCGCCGTTGAGCGCGAATTTCATGTTGCCCGTGCCCGAGGCTTCGGTGCCCGCGAGTGAAATCTGCTCCGACAGGTCGGCCGCGGGGATGATGAGTTCGGCCAGCGTGACGCGGTAGTTGGGCACGAACACCACCTTGAGCCGGTTGCCCACGACGGGGTCGCAGTTGATGGTGCGCGCCACGTCGTTGATCAGGCGGATGACCTTCTTGGCCATCTGGTAGGCGAACGCCGCCTTGCCGCCGAAGATCACGGTGCGCGGCACCCAGTCGTCCTGCGGGCGCGCCTGGATCTGGTGGTAGCGCGTGATCACGTGCAGCAGGTTCAGCAGCTGGCGCTTGTATTCGTGGATGCGCTTGACCTGCACGTCGAACAGGCTCTCGACGTCGAGCTGCACGCCGAGCTCGCGCGCGATGTAGTCGGCCAGGCGCTGCTTGTTTTGCTGCTTGGCCAGGCGCACGGCGTTGTTGAACACGGGGTCATCGGCGAGCGGCTTGAGCACGGCGAGCTGCTCGTCGAGGTCGCGCCGCCAGTCGGTGCCCACGCGCGCGTCTATCAATGCCGACAGCGGGCGGTTGGCCTGCGCGAGCCAGCGCCGTGGCGTGATGCCGTTGGTCTTGTTGCAAAAACGATCCGGGAAGATATGCGCGAAGTCGGCAAAAATGCTGCGCACCATGAGCTCGCTGTGCAGCTGCGACACGCCGTTGACCTTGTGGCTCGCGAGCACGCACAAAAAGGCCATGCGCACGCGCCGGCCGCCGTTCTCCTCGATCAGCGAGACGCGCCGCGGCAGGTCGTTGTCGTCGGGATGCTGCGCGTGCACCTGGGCCAGAAAGCGCGCGTTGATGTCGTAGATGATGCGCAGGTGGCGCGGCAGCAGGCGGCCCAACAGATCGACGGGCCAGGTCTCGAGGGCCTCGGGCATCAAGGTGTGGTTGGTGTAGCTGAACACGCGCGTGCACAGGCCCCAGGCGGTGTCCCAGTCGAGGTGCTGCTCGTCAACCAGCAGGCGCATGAGCTCGGGCACGGCGAGCGCCGGGTGCGTGTCGTTGAGGTGGATCGCGACCTTGTCGGCAAACTGGGCGAAATCGCCGTGGTCGCGCAGGAAGCGGCGCACGATGTCCTGGATCGAGGCGCTCACGAAAAAGTATTCCTGGCGCAAGCGCAGCTCACGCCCGCGCTCGGAGCTGTCTTCGGGGTAGAGCACACGCGAGACGTTCTCGGCCTCGTTCTTGGCCTCGACGGCGCGAAAGTAGTCGCCCTGGTTGAAAGCCTCGAGGTTGATGGTGTCGCTGTCGCGTGCCGACCACAGGCGCAGCGTGGCCACCGCGTGCAGCTGGTAGCCGGGCACGGGCGTGTCGTAGGCGGTGGCGATCACGTCTTCGGGCGCATCGACCCAGGCGAGCGCGCCGCCCTCGCCGGGCACGACGCGGCCGCCGAAGTGCACCGTGCAGCCGGCCTCGGGGCGCACAAATTCCCACGGGTTGCCGCCCACGAGCCAGTTGTCGGGCTCTTCGACCTGGCGGCCATCAAGGATGCGCTGCGTGAACATGCCGTAGTCGTAGCGTATGCCATAGCCCATCGCGGGCAGGCCCAGCGTGGCGAGCGAATCCATGAAGCACGCAGCCAGCCGCCCCAGGCCGCCGTTGCCCAGGCCCGGCTCGGCCTCGAGGTTGGCGAGCGCGTCGAAGTCCGCGCCCAGCAGCGCACAGGCGGCGCGCGTTTCGTCGTAGATGCCGGCGGCCATGAGCGCATTCGTGAGCATGCGGCCCATGAGAAATTCCATCGAGAGGTAATACAGCTGCTTGGCGTCCTGCTCGCGCGTGAGCTTGCGCGTTTCGCTCCAGCGATCCATGACGCGCTCGCGCACCGCATAGACGATGGCAAACAGCCAGTCGCGCTGGGTGGCCGAGCTCGGGTCTTTGCCCACGGCATAGACCAGCCAGGTCGCGATCGAGTCGCGCAGGGCCTGCACCGAGTTGCTCGGGTGCTCGACCTGGAAATCGAGGGTTTCGTTGTTCATGGCTTTTGCATCGATTTCATCAAAAAGAAGAGCTGCTTACGCAGATCCCGCGTGCGTAAACCGCGAAAAAAGCTCCAAATAGTGGTGCGCCGCGTGCGCCCATTCGAAACGCAGCTGCATCGCGTGGCGCTGCACCGCGGCCCATTCTGGCGCGCGGCGGCGCAGCGCAAAGGCGCGGCGCACGGCTGCCTCCAGGCCCGCGGCGGCGAAGGAGTGGAACACAAAGCCGCTGGCACTGCCGTCGTCGAGGTTTTCGAGCGCGCAGTCGGTCACGGTGTCGGCCAGACCGCCGACTTCGTGCACCAGCGGCAGCGTGCCATAGCGCAGCGCATAGAGCTGCGTGAGCCCGCAGGGCTCGAAGCGCGAGGGCATGAGCAGCACGTCGCCGCCCGCGACCAGGCGGTGCGCGAGCGCTTCGTCGTAGCCCAGGCGCAGCGCGGCGTGGTCGCCGTGGCTCGCAAATGCCTGCTGCAGCGCCGCCTCGATCGCGGCATCGCCGCTGCCCAGCACCGCGACCTGGCCGCCGCGCGCGCGCAGCGTGTCGAGCACTGCCGGCAGCAGGTGCAAGCCCTTTTGCTCGCTGAGCCGGCTCACGGCGACGAACAGCAGCGCGTCGGCGCGTGGCTGCAAGCCCAGTGCTTGCTGCAAGGCCCGCTTGGCACGTGCCTTGCCGTCGAGCCGATCGCGGTCGAAAGCAAACTCTGGTGCCATAAAGGGGTCTTGGGCCGGGTTCCAGACCGTGTAGTCGACGCCGTTGAGGATGCCCAGCAGGCGGTCGGCGCGCGCGCGCAGCAGCCCGTCGAGGCCGCAGCCCTGCTCGGGCGTCTGGATTTCGCGCGCGTAGCGCGGGCTCACGGTGGTGATGGCATCCGCGTATTGGATGCCGGCCTTCATGAACGAAATCTGGCCATAAAACTCCAGCCCATCCATGCCAAACGCCCAGCCGGGCAGCCCCAGCGCGCCCAGCAGGTGCGCGGGGAACAAGCCCTGATAGGCCAGGTTGTGGATGGTGAACACGCTCGCGGGGGGCCGCGCGCCCAGCGCGCGCGCGAGCTCGCGCGCGTACAGCGGCGCGAGGCCCGCGTGCCAGTCGTGCGCGTGCAGCACCTCGGGGCGCCAGCCAGGGTCGGCGCCCAGCGCGAGGCACGCCGCAGCCCAGCCGAGCAGCGCGAAGCGCTCGGCGTTGTCGGGCCACTCGTGCCCTTGCGCGTCGTGGTAGGGGCCGCCCGGGCGCGCGTAGAGCGCGGGCGCGTCGAGCAGGTACACGGGCTGGCCGCCCACGCGCACGCGCCCCGGCAGCAGGCGCGGCGCGCTCTGCCCGGGTGCCGCGTGCGCCACGCGCGGGCCGCCGGCAAAGCCGAGCGCGAGCGCAGGCCCGGTCACATCGACGCCGTTTTGAATCGCTGGAAAGGCCGGCAACACGAGCCTGACGTCGGCATGCGCGGCCCTGAGCGCAGCAGGCAAGGCCGCGCTCACGTCCGCCAGCCCGCCCGTTTTGAGCAAGGGAAAAAATTCGCTGCAGACGTAGAGGATTTTCAAGCCGCAGCTCCTGGTGTGGCGTGGGCCTCGGCGGCGGAATTGTTTGGCGCAAGGCGATCGAGCATGTCGCGCGTGACCAGCACCACGCCCTGCTCGGTGCGCAGAAAGCGGCGCGCGTCGTCCTCGGCGTCCAGACCGATGTGCATGCCCTCAGGGATGTGGCAACCCGTATCGACGATGGTTTTGCGCAGGCGGCAGCTGCGCCCCACCTCGACGCCGGGCAAAAGAACGGATTCCTCGACCGTGCTGAAGGAATTGAGGCGCACGCGCGAAAACAGCACCGAGCGCCGCACCAGCGCGCCCGAGATGATGCAGCCGCCCGAGACCAGCGAATCCACGGCCATGCCGCGCCGCCCCTCATCGTCGAACACGAATTTGGCCGGCGGCAGCTGCTCCTGGTAAGTCCAGATCGGCCATTCGCGGTCGTACATGTCGAGTTCGGGCACGGTGTTCGTGAGGTCTATGTTCGCGGCCCAGTAGGCATCGACGGTGCCCACGTCGCGCCAGTAGGGCGGCGCTTCGAGGCTGCTCGTGACGCATGAAAGGCCGAACGGATGCGCCACGGCCTCGCCGCGCGCGACGATGGCCGGGATCAGGTCCTTGCCGAAGTCGTGGCTCGAGAGCGCATTGGCCGCGTCGGCGTCGAGCAGGCGGTACAGGTATTCGGCGTCGAACACATACACACCCATGCTCGCGAGCGCGTGGCCGGGGCGCCCCGGCATGGGTGCGGGCTGCGCGGGCTTTTCGTCGAAGCGCACGATGCGCCGCTGCGCATCGATCGCCATCACGCCGAAGCCGCTCGCCTCGGCCAGCGGCACCTCGATGCAGGCCACGGTGCACGGCGCGCCCTGCGCCACGTGGTCGGCCAGCAGCTTGGCGTAGTCCATTTTGTACACGTGGTCGCCCGCGAGCACGAGCAGGAACTGCGGTTGGTGCGCGCGCACGATGTCGAGGTTTTGATAGACCGCATCGGCCGTGCCCAGGTACCACGACTGTTCGTTGATGCGCTGCTGCGCGGGTAGCAGGTCGAGGAATTCGTTGAACTCGCTGCGCAAGAACGACCAGCCGCGCTGCAAATGGCGCAGCAGGCTGTGCGACTTGTATTGCGTGAGCACACCGATGCGGCGCACGCCCGAGTTGAGACAGTTCGAGAGCGCGAAGTCGATGATGCGGAACTTGCCGCCGAAATACACCGCAGGCTTGGCGCGCCGGTCGGTCAGCGCCTGCAGGCGCGAGCCGCGCCCGCCCGCAAGCACGAGCGCGATGGTACGGCGCGCGAGCTGATAAGGATCGTTGTAGTCCATGGCCGTCTCCTTGGATGCCTGTGAAGATATTTTCGCGCCTGCGCCTGCCGTCCCGTCGGCAGGCCCCCATCAACCACCGCTGCGCCCATGCGCTCGCGCCATGGCTGCGAGGCGCGCGCCGGCCTCAGGCCCGACCTGCGACCAGTCAAAGCGCCAGCGCCAGCAGCCTTCGGTATGCCCTGGTGTGTTCATACGGTGACTGCCATCGAGCCCCAGCACGTCCTGCAAGGGTACGACGAGCGTGCGCGCAACCGATTGCGACAGCGACTGGATCAGCGCCCAATGGATTTCCTGCGCCGCCGCGGGGCCCAGGTAATCGAGCACTTTGCGGCGCAGCGCTGCATCCATGCTTTGCCACCAGCCCGCGGTGGTGTCGTTGTCGTGCGTGCCCGTGTAGGCCACGGTGAGTGGTTCGTAGTTGTGCGGCAGGTAGGGGTTGGCCGCGGTGTCGCCAAAGGCGAACTGTGCCACGCGCATGCCCGGAAAGCAGCAGTCCTGGCGCAGCCGATGCACGGCCTCGGTGATCAGCCCCAGGTCTTCGGCGATCACGGGCAGCGGCCCGAGGCGCTCGCGCAGCGCGTCGAACAGCGCGCGCCCCGGCCCCGCCTGCCAGTGTCCGCCCTCGGCCGTGGGTGCATGCGCAGGGATCGCCCAGCACGATTCGAAGCCGCGGAAATGGTCGATGCGCACCACGTCGACCTGCGTCAGCAAATGCGCCAGGCGCTGCGCCCACCAGGCGTAGCCGTCGGCGGCCATCGCGTCCCAGCGGTACAGCGGGTTGCCCCAGCGCTGGCCCGTGGCGCTGAAATAGTCGGGCGGCACGCCGGCCACGAGCAGCGGCGCGCCATCCGCATCGAGCTGAAACAGCTGCGGCCGGGCCCATACGTCGGCGCTGTGGTGCGCGACGAAAATCGGCACGTCGCCCACGAAATGGATGCCGCGCGCCTGCGCCTGCGCACGCAGCCCCTGCCATTGCACGTGAAAGCGCCATTGCACGAAGTGCCAGAAATCGAGCTCGGCAGCGGCATCGCGGCGCAGCGCCGCTAGCGCCTGCGCATCGCGCCACGCATAGGGCGCGGGCCAGCGGTTCCAGGGCTCGCCGTGGCGCTCGTGCAGCAGCATGAACAGGGCGTAATCCTGAAGCCAGTGCGCCTGCGCCTGCACGAAGTCGGCCAGCGCCTGCCGCTCGGGGGCGCCGGCACGCGCCACGAAGCCCTGCCAGGCCGTGCGCAGGGCCGCCGCGCGCCAGGGCAGCACGCGCGCAAAGTCGCAATGGCCCATGGGGAAAGGGGGGCCGCGTTGCAGCACCGCCCCATCGAGCCAGCCGCAGCGCACCAGCTCGTCCAGATCGACCAGCCAGGGACTGCCGGCAAAGGCCGAAGGGCTCTGGTACGGCGACACGCCCGCGCCCGGCGGCGTGAGCGGCAGCACCTGCCACAGCGTCTGCCCCGCCGACTGCAACCAGTCGAGAAAATGCCCCGCCTCCGCCCCCAGATCGCCCGAGCCGTGCGGGCCAGGCAGGCTGGTCAGGTGCAGCAGCACGCCGCTGGCACGACGCGACAAGAGGGGGTGCATGGGCGCTGTCATGGCGTGGGCTCTTTGGGGGGTGGCGGCAGGGCGCGGGGTGCATAGTGCAAGGGCTGGACGAGCAGGTGCACGCTCTGGGCGGATACGCGAAACACCGTTTGCACGATGGCCGACGCAGCCTCTGAACCATCGCATGCCACCCAGGCCTGCGCGCTGTCGAGCACCGGCTGCCAGTGCCCGGGCGGCAGCTGGATGTCCACGGCCTCCTCGCCCGCGTGCACGACCAGCAGCAGGCGCTCGTGCGCCGGCTGGTCGGCCTCGCCCACGGTGATCGTGCAGACCAGCAGGCGACCGTCTGCGCGCTCCCAATCCGAGAGTGCGGGCGGAGCACCCTTGGCCGTGCGCCACTCGATATCGGGCCAATGCTCGCCGGGCAGCGGCGCGCCGTGGAACCACTGTGCGTGGCGCAGTCCCGGGTAGCGGCGGCGCAGCGCCGTGAGGCCCGCGACGAAATCTGTCAGCTGCCGGTCGGCCTGCGCCCAGTCGAGCCAGCTGATGGGGTTGTCCTGGCAATAGGCGTTGTTGTTGCCCTGCTGGCTGTGCGCGATCTCGTCGCCCGCGAGCAACTGCGGCACGCCTTGTGCGACGAGCAGCGTGGCCAGCAGGCCGCGGCGCCGGCGCGCACGCCGCTGCAAAATGACCGGGTCTTGCGTCGGGCCCTCGTGGCCGCCGTTGGCGCTGAGGTTGTAGTCGTTGCCGTCGCGGTTGTGCTCGCCGTTGGCTTCGTTGTGCTTGCGGCTGTACGCGGTCAGGTCGGCGAGCGTGAAGCCGTCGTGCGCGGTGACCATGTTGATGCTCGCGAGCGGGCTGCGCCCCGTGGGCTCGAAAATGTCGCTCGATCCGGTGATGCGCCGCGCGAGCTGCCCGCGCGTGCACACCGGCCCGAGCCACCAGGCGCGCAGCGTGTCGCGGAATTGGTCGTTCCACTCGTGCCAGCGCGGGCCGAAGCGGCCGATCTGGTAGCCGCCCGCGCCCACGTCCCAGGGCTCGGCGATCCACTTCACGCGCGCGAGCACGGGGTCTTGCGCGATCGCCGCGAACAGCGCACCCAACGGATGGAAATGCCGCCCGAGCAGCGGGTCGCGCCCCAGCGACACCGCGAGGTCGAAGCGAAAGCCGTCGACGCCAAAGGCCTGCACCCACCAGCGCAGGCTGTCCATGACCATCTGCACCACATGCGGCCCGCCCATGTCGAAGGTGTTGCCGCAGCCCGTGGGGTTCTGGTAGTGGCCTTGCGCGTCGAGCGCGTACCAGCCCACGTTGTCGAGCCCGCGCCACGACAGCGTGGGCCCGAGCGCGCCGCCCTCGGCGCTGTGGTTATAGACCACGTCGAGCAGCACTTCGATGCCGTGGCGGTGCAGCGTATCGACCATGGCGCGAAATTCGGAGCGCACGCCCGCGTCGTCGAGGCGCGCGCCAAGCGCGTCGGCACGCGCCGCGGCGCTCGCGTAGCGCGGCTCGGGCACGAAAAAGCCCAACGTGTTGTAGCCCCAGTGGTTGACCAGGCCGCGCTCGATCAGGTGGCGTTCGTCGAGGTGGCGCTGCACCGGCAGCAGGCACAGGCTGGTGACGCCTATGCGCCGGTAGTGCGCAAGCATGGCCGGGCTCGCGAGCCCCGCGTAGGTGCCGCGCTGCGCCTCGGGCACCTCGGGGTGCAGCCGGGTCAGCGACTTGACATGCGCCTCATACAGCACGGTGCGCGCCATTGCAATGCCGGGGCCGGGCGCGATCGCGGCGCCCGCGCGCAGCTCGGCCTCCAGGTCGAGCACACGCGCCTTCGGCATGCGCGCGGCGTTGTCCGCGGGGTCGGGCAGCTCCGGCGCGTCGGCGCGAAAGCCGACTTCGAGCGCGAGCTTGTCCACCGCGCCGGGCAGCGAGCGCGCCCACGGGTCTATGAGCAGCTTGGCCGGGTTGAAGAAATGCCCCGCGCGCGGATCCCACGGCCCGTAGGCGCGCAGGCCGTAGCGCTGCCCCGCGCCCAGGCCGGGCACGAAGCCGTGCCAAATGCCGTCGGTGCACGCGGGCAAGGGTAGCCGCGCCGTCTCGGTGCTGCCGTCGGCGCTGAAGCAGCACAGCTCTATGCGCGTGGCGCGGCGCGAAAACACCGCCATGTTGAACCCCGCACGCCCACCCAGCACCATGGGCGTCGCACCCAGCGGCCAGGCTTGGCCGGGCAGACACTGAAGAGGCGGAGGATTCATGGCGCTGACAGCCCGCATTGCGTGCACGAGAGATGGCTATGAATGCCCCAGCGCGCGCAGGCGTACCGCGCAGGGCAGACTGAGAAAGTGAACAAAAAAACAAAAGAGCACAGCATGGGCGCAAATTTTGGCACTTTGGTGAAAATTGCTTCCTTCCCTGCCCTTTACGCCTTCTTTTGCACACGCGCCACACACTTGGCGCTCTTGATCAGCGTCCGGCGCGCGCATGGTCGTTATTTACACAAAGCGCAGAAAATGCAAATAATGCACCGGGCTATTCACGCGGGCATGAATAAGAGCCTGTTCATGGTCTTTGCATGAACAGGTCAGAGGAGGCGAGTTTGGAACGAGGTCTCACCGGCGAATATAGGCTGGCATCCACTGCCGGGGAGGCCGTGCGCGCTTTCGTTCCCCATCCTCTGCCGCCCACCCCGCCGCTCCTGCTCACTGCGTCCATCCAAAGGCGGCTGGAGAGGGCGCTGCTCGCCTGCGGTCGGCTCGACGCCATTACGGCGCTGCTGCCAGAGCCCGATCTCTTTCTCTATGCCTATGTGCGGCGCGAAGCCGTGCTCTCCAGCCAAATAGAAGGCACGCAATCGTCGCTCTCCGACCTGCTACTGTTCGAGCTCGACCAAGCGCCCGGCGTGCCTTTCGACGACGTGGTCGAGGTCTCCAACTATGTGGCGGCGCTGGAGCATGGGCTGGCGCGGCTTTCCGATGGCTTCCCCTTGAGCAACCGGTTGCTGCGCGAAATCCACGGCAGGCTGCTCGCGCGCGGGCGGGGTGCCGACAAGCAGCCGGGCGAGTTTCGCCGCAGCCAGAACTGGATCGGCGGCACCCGCCCCGGCAATGCCCAGTATGTCCCCCCGCCACCGCCCGAAGTCGAGCCTTGCATGGCCGCGCTGGAGCGCTTCCTGCACGCCCCCGAGGCCCCAGGAGCGCTGGTCAAGGCGGCGCTCGCCCATGTGCAATTCGAAACCATCCACCCGTTCCTGGATGGCAATGGTCGCGTCGGGCGACTGCTCGTTGCCTTGATCCTGCACCATGACGGCGTGCTGCGTCAGCCGCTCCTGTACCTTTCGCTCTACTTCAAGAAGCACCGTGTCGAGTACTACCGCTTGCTCGATGTCGTGCGCACCGCCGGCGACTGGGAGGCTTGGCTCGACTTCTTCCTTGAAGGGGTAGAGCAAACCGCCACGGGTGCCGTGGACACCGCGCACCGGCTGCTCGCCCTGTTTGCCGCCGATGCCGCGCACGTGCAAACCCTGGGCCGCGCCGCGGCCAACGCCTTGCGTGTGTTCGACGCCCTGCGCCGCCGGCCTTTGGCCAGCATCCACACCTTGGCCGCAGCGACGAGCCTGAGCTTCCCCACCGCCGCGCGGGCAGTCGAAGCGCTGGAGCGCCTGGGCATCGCACGCGAGATCACCGGCCGCAAGCGCGAGCGTGTGTTTGCCTATCCGGCCTATCTCGACATTCTGAACGAGGGGGTGCAACCGTGATCCCTGGAGCCTGCCGGAGTTTGGTCGCCGAAGTCCCTGCCAGAGAATGGCGACACGCAATCGCCCGCCCTACTCCACCGTCACCGACTTGGCCAGGTTGCGTGGCTTGTCCACGTCGGTGCCGCGCGCGCAGGCGGTGTGGTAGGCCAGCAGCTGCAGCGGCACCACGTGCAGCAGCGGGCTCAGCGGGCCGTAGTTCTCGGGCATGCGGATGACGTGCATGCCTTCGCCGTTGTCGATCTGCGTGCCGGCATCGGCGAGCACGTAAAGCTGGCCGCCGCGCGCGCGCACCTCCTGCATGTTGCTCTTGAGCTTTTCGAGCAGCGCATCGTTGGGCGCGATGGTGACCACCGGCATGGCGCTCGTGACGAGCGCGAGCGGGCCGTGCTTGAGCTCGCCCGCGGGGTAGGCCTCGGCGTGGATGTAGCTGATTTCCTTGAGCTTGAGCGCGCCTTCCTGCGCGATCGGGTAGTGCATGCCGCGGCCCAGAAACAAGGCGTTTTCTTTGCTCGCGAAGGCTTCGGCCCAGCTGATGATTTGCGGCTCGAGCGCGAGCGCCGCATGCAGCGCCGCAGGCAGGTGGCGCATGGCCTTGAGATGTGCATCTTCCTGCGCTTTGGCCAGGCGCCCGCGGGATTGTGCTAGCGCGAGCGTGAGCAGAAACAGCCCCGCGAGCTGCGTCGTGAACGCCTTGGTGCTCGCCACGCCGATTTCGACGCCGGCGCGCGTGATGTAGGCAAGCGCGCACTCGCGCACCATGGCACTCGTGGCGACGTTGCAGATGGTGAGCGTGTGGCGCATGCCCAGGCTTTGCGCGTGGCGCAGCGCGGCCAGCGTGTCGGCGGTCTCGCCGCTCTGGCTGATGACCACGACCAGGGTGCGCGCGTCGGGCACGCTCGCGCGGTAGCGGTATTCGCTCGCGACCTCGACCTGCGTGGGGATTGCGGCGATGTCTTCGAGCCAGTAGCGCGCGACGCAGCCGCTGTAATAGCTCGTGCCGCAACCCAGGATCAGCACGCGGTCGATCTCCTGGAACACGCGCCACGCGGCTTGGTGCGGGCGGCCCGGCTGCGCAATGCCGTCGAACAGCTCGGGCACGATGCCCGCCACGCCCTGGAGCGTGTCAGCGAGCGCGCGCGGCTGCTCGAAAATTTCTTTTTGCATGTAATGGCGGTACGGCCCGAGCTCGACCGCGCCGCTGAAGGCCTGCACGGTGCGCACGGGGCGCTCCTGCGGTGTGAGCGGGCGCCCCGCCGGGCCGACGATCCAGTAGCGCCCCGGCTGCAGATCGACGAGGTCGCCTTCTTCGAGGTAGATGATCTGGTCCGTCACGCCCGCGAGCGCCATCGCGTCGCTCGCCACGAAGTGCTCGGCCCCGCCCTGGCCCACGCCCAGCACCAGCGGCGAGCCCGCGCGCGCGCCCACGAGGCGGTGCGGCTCGTCGCGGTGCAGCACGGCGATCGCGTAGGCGCCGCGCAGCTCGGCCACCGCGGCCTGCACCGCGGCGAACAGGTCGCCGCCGTAGTGGCTGTCCACCAGGTGCGCGATCACCTCGGTGTCGGTCTGGCTCGTGAAGCGGTAGCCGCGCGCCTGCAGCCGCGCGCGCAGCTCTTCGTAGTTTTCGATGATGCCGTTGTGCACCAGGGCCACGCGCCCGGGCGTGCCCGCGTCGGCGTCGGCCTCGTCGCCGCATGCACCGTGGCTGAAATGCGGGTGCGCGTTGTCCACCGTGGGCGCGCCATGCGTGGCCCAGCGCGTGTGCGCGATGCCCGTGGCGCTTTCGAGCTGCTGCGCCTGCACCTGCGCGAGCAGCTCGGCCACGCGCGCGGTGCCGCGCACGCGCTGCAAGCCCGCGGCGCCCTGCGGCGCCAGGCTGCCCGCGTGCACGGCGATGCCGCACGAGTCATAGCCGCGGTACTCGAGCCGCTGCAGGCCCTGCACCAGGATGGGAACGATGTTGCGCGTGGAAACCGCGCCGACGATGCCGCACATGAAAACCTCCTTGGGCGAAACGGCTGCCATCGTAGGCAAAGAGCTTTTTCTTTGGCGCTCGAATTTCAGCCGATTTTGAAACTATATTTCAGACCTACCCATGCCTGAAATTTATTTTCATATCCATGCAGAAAACTGAAACCTTCCAACTGGACGCCACCGACCTGCGCCTGCTGGACCTGCTGCAGCAGGACGCCTCGCTGAGCCAGCAGGCGCTCGCCGCCAAGGTGCATGTCTCGCCGCCCACCTGCCTGCGCCGCGTGCAGCGGCTGCGTGCGCTCGGGCTCATCGAGCGGCAGGTCGCCATCCTGGCGCCCGAGCGGCTCGCCGCCCTGCAAGGGCACGGCCTCGCGTGCATCGTCGAGGTGTCGCTGGAGCGCCAAGGCGCGGAGCAGCTGGACGCCTTCGAGGCGCGCGCCGTGGCCGAGGAGTGCGTGCAGCAATGCTGGCGCGTCGCGCCGGGGCCGGACTTCATCCTCGTGGTGCACACGCGCGACATGCCGAGCTACCAGGCGCTCGCGCAGCGCCTGTTCACGAGCGACGCGAACGTGCGCAACGTGCGCGCCTTTTTCGCCACCCGGCGCGCGAAATTCGACACGAGGCTGCCGCTGGCGGTCGAGGACGGCAGGTGAGCCCCGCCCCTCAGCCCAAATGCTTGCCGAGAATCCCCGCAAGTTCGAACATCGATATTTGCGGTTTGCCGAACAGCGGCTGCAGCTTGGCGTCGGCGTTGATCGCGCGTTTGTTCGTGGCGTCTTGCAGGCCGTGGGCTTTGATGTAGTCCCAGACTCTTTTGAGCGCCTCGGTGCGCGCCACGGGTTCGGGGCCGATCACGGCGGCGAGCTCGGGGCTGGGCGCGCGGCCTGCGGCGGGCGCGCGTGGCGCTTTGACAGCGGCGGATTTCGCAGCGACCGATTTCGCGGCGCTGGTTTTGGCGGTGGTTTTTGCTGCGCGCTTGCCCGCAGCTTTTGCCGTGGTTTTTCCGCCCGCTGATTTTGAGTCTTTTTGGCCTCCAGCACTTGCTGCACCTGCGTCAGAAGCTCCTGATTTGGATGCGCCCGCGGCGCTTGTGGCGCCCGCGCGCGGCGGGAATTTGCTCGGCGCGAATTCGAAGCCGACTTTGCCCGCGTCCTTGTCCCAGGCCAGGTGCGCCTTGAACGGGCGGCGCGTGCGCGTGCTGATGAATTTGTCGAGCAGGTCGGTCTTGCCCGTGGCGAGCAGCTTTTGCATCTGCGCGCGCTCCACGGGCTGCTGCAGGATGATCTTGCCGGTCTTGAAGTCGCAGCTCGGCACGGGTTGCTCGGGCGTGGGCACGGACTTGCTGCAGACGTAGTTGCTGCCGTGCTCATAGACGGGCGCGCCGCAGCGCGGGCAAGGGCCCAGGCTTTCCTGCCCGGAAAAGTCCACGGGCGCGCCGGCTTCGTCGGCCTTGCCGTCGTCGCCAAAGTCGAATTCGAGCTTGTAGTTTTTGCTGTCCTCGTCGAACACGAGCGCGAGCTCAGCCGTGAAGGGCCAGCCGGCCTTGGAGCGAAAGCCTTCGAGCGGGCCGATGCGCTTGTCGCGCAGCAGCTGCTCGGCCTCGGCCGTGGAAAAGGTGCGCCCGCCGGGCGACTTGCTGAACGAGAAGCCGCAGCCCGCGCCGTCGCCGTGCGCGCCCATGCAGGCGAAGCGGCGGTAGTTTTCCTTGACCACGCCGCCGCAGTTGGGGCAGGGCGTTTGCAGCGTGGCGTAGTCGCCGGGGATGGTGTCGCGGTCGTATTCCTTGGCTTTTTGCACCAGGCGCTCGGTCATGGCGGCGATCTCGGCCATGAAGGCGTCGCGGCTGAGCTGGCCTTTTTCCATCTGCGCGAGCTTGTATTCCCACTCGCCGGTGAGGTCGGCGCGCGAGAGTTCTTCCACGCCCAGGCCGCGCAGCAGCGTCATGAGCTGGAAGGCCTTGGGCGTGGGCACGAGCTCGCGGCCGTCGCGCAGCAGGTATTTTTCGGCGATCAGCCCTTCGATGATGGCCGCGCGCGTGGCCGGCGTGCCCAGGCCTTTTTCGCGCATGGCGGCGCGCAGTTCTTCGTCTTCCACTTGCTTGCCTGCGCTTTCCATGGCGCTGAGCAAGGTGGCTTCGGTGTAGCGCGCGGGCGGGCGGGTTTTCAGGCCCTTGGGTTCGGCCTGCTCGGTGCGCACCTGCTCGCCCGGCTGCACGGGCACGAGGCTTTGGTTTTTCTCGCCTTCTTTGGCTTCCTTGCCGTCCTCGGTCTCGGCCGCGGCCTCTTTGCCGTAGATCGCAAGCCAGCCCGGCTGCACCAGCACCTTGCCCTCGGTCTTGAAGTGGTGCTTGTCTTCCACGGTGGTGATGCGCGTGGTCACGAGGTATTCGGCGTTCGGGAAGAACACCGCCAGAAAGCGCCGCGCCACGAGGTCGTAGAGCTTTTGCTCGGCCTCGGACAGGCCGCTGGGCGGCTGCAGCGTGGGGATGATGGCGAAGTGGTCGCTGACCTTGCTGTTGTCGAAGATGCGTTTGCTCGGACGCACGTAGTCGCCGTCTAGCGCCTGCTGCGCGAACGGCGCGAGGTGGCGCAGGCCGCTTGCCGCGAGCGTGCGCAGCGTGTCGCGCGCGACGGGCAGGTAGTCTTCGGGCAGGGCGCGCGCGTCGGTACGCGGGTAGGTCAGCGCCTTGTGGCGCTCGTACAGGCTTTGCGCGAGCGCAAGCGTGGTCTTGGCGCTGAAGCCGAACTTGCTGTTGGCCTCGCGCTGCAGGCTGGTCAGGTCAAAGAGCAGCGGGCTGGCCTGCGTGCTGGGTTTGCTTTCTTCGTGCACGCGGCCCGGCTTGCCGCGCACCGCGTCGGCAATGGCGCGCGCCTGTGGCTCAGACCAGAGGCGGTCGGCGCGGGCTTCGGGGTCTTCGCTTTTCTTCCATTGCGGGTCGAACCACTTGCCGGGGTAGTGGCCGGCCTGCGCGGCAAAGCTCGCGTGCACTTCCCAGTAGTCGCGGCTCACGAAGCGGCGGATTTTTTCTTCGCGCTCGACCACGAGCGAGAGCGTGGGCGTCTGCACGCGGCCCACGGTGGTCAAAAAGAAGCCGCCGTCGCGCGAGTTGAACGCCGTCATCGCGCGCGTGCCGTTGATGCCCACGAGCCAGTCGGCCTCGGAGCGGCTGCGCGCGGCCTGCGCCAGGCCCTGCATCTGCGCGTCCGAGCGCAGCGCGGCAAAGCCGTCGCGGATGGCCTGCGGCGTCATGGACTGCAGCCACAGGCGCCGCACGGGCTTGCCCAGCGGCACGGGGTGGCCGTTCTTGCTGCCGCCCGCGTACTGCTCGATCAGGCGGAAGATCAACTCGCCCTCGCGGCCCGCGTCGCAGGCGTTGATGAGCTCGGTCACGTCCTTGCGCCGCGCCAGGCGCACCACGGCGCTCAGGCGGCTCTTGGTCTTGTCCACGGGCTTGAGCTCGAAATACGGCGGAATCACGGGCAGGTGCGCAAAGCTCCATTTGCCGCGCTTGACGTCGTAGGCTTCGGGCGCCTGGATCTCGAGCAGGTGGCCCACGGCGCTGGTGACGATGTAGCGCTCGTTCTCGAAATAATCGTCGTGCTTGTCGAACTTGCCCGCCACGGGCGTGAGGGCGCGCACGATGTCTTGCGCGACGGAAGGCTTTTCGGCGATGACCAGGGTTTTGCTCATGCGGAATATTTTGGTGTGTTTTCTACAATGTTTGGCCTTGCGCGCGCATACACGCGCGCGCAGGTGCAAATTTCAAATTAACAGAGTTTTGCCATGTCTTGCACGAATGCCGCCGCGGCGGCGGAAGATTTTCCTGCCACTGCTGTGCGGGGCCGGGGCCGGCGCCTGCAGGTGCGGCGCTCGGCCGTGCACGGCAGGGGCGTGTTCGCGCTGCAGGACATCGCCGAGGGCGAGGTGCTGATCGAATATACCGGCGAAGTCATCAGCTGGCAGGAGGCGCTGGCGCGCCACCCGCACGATCCGGCGCAGCCGCAGCACACGTTTTACTTCCACATCGATGACGAACACGTGATCGACGGCAAGGTGGGCGGCAACGCCTCGCGCTGGATCAACCACAGCTGCGCGCCCAACTGCTACGCTGACGAACGCGCGGGCCGCATCTTCATCGTCGCGCTGCGCAACATCCGCGCGGGCGAGGAGCTGAGCTTCGACTACGCGCTCGTGATCGACGCGCGCCAGACGGCCAAGCTCAAGGCCGAATACGCCTGCCGCTGCGGCAGCCCCGACTGCCGGGGCACGCTGCTCGCGCCCAAGCGCGCGCGCAAAAGCGCACGCCGGGGCCAGCCATGACGCAAACGCCCCTGCACGCAGCCACCGACGCCGCCAGCGCGGACAGACCTGTCTGGCCCATCGCCGCACTGCAGCAGGCGCTCACGGCGCACCTGCCGGGCGGGATCGTCGAGGTGCTCGAGCGCATCGACTCGACCAACACCGAGCTCATGCGCCGCGCACGCGACGGGCACTGCGTGCCCACGCTGCTCGTGGCCGAGCAGCAGACCGCAGGGCGCGGGCGCCTGGGGCGGCAATGGCTCAGCAGCCCCGGCGATTCGCTAACCTTTTCGCTGGGCCTGCCGCTCGCGCCGCGCGACTGGTCGGGCCTGTCGCTGGCCGTGGGGCTGAGCGTGGCCGAGAGCCTGCAGCCGGAACTCGGTGCGCTTGATCGTAAGCTGCGCCTGGGCCTCAAGTGGCCCAACGACTTGTGGCTGGCCGACGACCGCAAGCTCGGCGGCATCCTGATCGAGACAGCGAGCTTCGTGCTGCCGGACGCGGCGCCCGGCTTTGCCGCACAGCCGCGCACCTCAGCGTCCGCATCAGCGCGCTACGTGGTCATAGGCATAGGCATCAACATCCGCCCGCGCGACGCGCAAGGACTCGCCACGCCGCCCGCCTGCCTGCAAGACATCGCGCCAGGAGCCTGCCAGGCTTTGGGCGTCGATAGCGAGAATGCGCCCCAGCGAGATCCGTTTTTGCCGGATTCGCAGCCGACGACTCCAAAGTCCGACAGGCTCCAAGGCATGGACGCGCCCAGCGCGCTGCTGCGCCTGCTGGGGCCGCTACTCGCCACCGTGCAAGCCTTCGCCGCGCACGGCTTTGCGCCGCTGCGCGCCCGCTACGCCGCGCGCGACCTTCTGGCAGGGCGCGAAGTGCTGCTCAGCGACGGCACGAGCGGCGTGGCGCAAGGCGTGGGCGCGGACGGCGCCCTGCAGGTGCAAACGCCCACGGGCCTGCGCAGCGTCACGAGTTCCGAGGTCAGCGTGCGCCCGCGCGCCCGCGCTGTTGGCGCCGCCGGAGCGGGTGCTGCCGATGACTCCGGCGCCGTCGGCGCGGCCACCTCAGGCCCTCCCGCGGCGCCATCGTCCGCTGCCAAATAAGCTCTTTGCCCATGCTGCGCTTCTTCGTCTTGCTCCTGTTTTTGCTAAACCTTGGCTACTTCGCCTGGTCGCACGGCGCCTTGCGCGCGCTGGGCCTCGCGCCCGCCGAGACTTCCGAGCCGCAGCACCAGCTGCAGCAAATCCGGCCCGAGACGCTGCAAATCCTGCGCACAGCGCCGGCCTCCGCCCCCTTCTCTGTCTCATCTTCCGCGCCTTCCAGCACATCGGCAGCCTCTTCGGCGGTGCCTGCGGCGTCTGCGCCCCCGACCGACGCAGCCGCAGCACCCGCATCGGCTCCAGCCACCGCTGCCGAAGCGGCGTCCGTGGCCGCTGCCGCCCCCCATCCAACCGGCCCCGCAGCGGCCTCCCGCCCCTCCGCGGCGCCCACGGTATGCCTGCAGGCCGGCACCTTCGACGCGCACCAGGCCGAGACGCTGCGCAAGGCCCTGGCGCGCTGGCCGCAAGGCAGCTGGACGCTAGACCCCGTTCCGGTCGCGGGGCGTTGGATGGTGTATCTGGGGCGCTTCCCGCAGGAGGACTTGCTCGACAAAAAAAAGGCCGAATTGCGTGAACTCGGCATCGCCTTCGACCGCCCCGGCGCCGCCTGGGAGCCCGGCCTGTCGCTGGGCCGCTACAGCAGCGAGGATGCCGCCCAGCGCGCCCTGACCGAGCTGCGCGCCAAGGGCGTGCGCACCGCGCGCGTGGTGCCCGAGCGCCCCGCCGGCACCGCCTACGTCCTGCGCCTGCCCGCCGTCACCGAAGCCCTGCGTCCCCAGGCCGACGCGCTGCGCCCGCAGCTCGGGGGGAGGGCTTGGCGCAGTTGCGAGGGGTGAAGGGGGGAAATTGGGGTCAGATTCCAATTATTGGGCGCAGGTGATTGGGCGAAGTGCGGGCGCCGGGAGTTGCGCCCGACGGCGCACCTTCTTTTCTTGTCTCGCCAAGAAAAGAAGGCAAAAGAAGGCGACCCTGCTGTCTGCGTCCCTGCCCGCCTCGCGGCGGTCAGGGCAACCTGCGGTGCTCGCACCCGGCGGGGTCGCGCGAAACTCGCTGCGCTGCGCTTCGCTCAAACAATCGCGCGCCCTTTATCCGCCGGGCGCTGCGCTCCTCGGCGCATACAGAAGGGCGGGGATACCGCACGGGCATTCGCTGCGCTCGGCCCTTTGGAAATTGGGGTCAGATTCCAATTATTTGCAGATCAAGACGCTGTTTGCGCTGTCCAACCTGTGGATGGTGCGTCACACATTGATGGGTGCCAAGGCATGAGTGCGCCCGAAAGCCTGCAAAGGCTGCGCGAAAATGGCAAAGGGGCCGTAAAACACGCGAAAACGACACTGACGCGGGCAAAAATCAGCGTCGTTCAGGCCCAATCGACCGGAATCCCACGACATGAAAAACCAGACCGGCGTAGCACGCTTGAAAAGGCGTTTTTCAGGGTGTCCCTAATCTGTTTGGCAACGCGGTCAAGCATGCCAGGAGGTAGTGATTTCAGGTTCTGCAGTGCTTCACTGCGCGCCATCGCTTCGAGAGCAGGCTGATCGATTCCAAACACGGTGCTGCGCTCCCGGAGCTTACTCTTTGACCATTGCGGCCAAGTCGATCTTGGCAGCTATGGGAGCCAGGCTGATTTCCATCCGCATCCCGCTATTGATGCTTTCAATGAATCGTAGGACCCTTTGGGCTTGATCTCTGATTTCGGCAGAAATCGTTCCATTTTCGGCATCCACTCTCAATTTTTCCCGCAAGGCACTGCTGCGTTTTTCATTCTGGTCGGATGCTATGAGATAGGCATGGATTCCAATTCCGGCGCGTCCTATCTTGAACTCTTCTCCATTGGGTAAGTGTCCAGTCCCGGACGATCATAAGGCCGCCGATGGAACAAATGAGGGTATGAATCGTACCACCCACTCATAGCCTGCATAGGCGTCTTGCTCTGCAGGGCTGATTGGGGCAAGTGGTGGTTGTAGA
>NZ_VMYE01000002.1 GCF_007655255.1 Extensimonas perlucida | reverse complement strand
GTCGGCTGCGAATGCGCCGCAGCGGCCCATTTTTTACCGTCTTCTTGCCCCATAGTCCCGCTATGGGGCGGCGAATCCGGCAAAAACTGGCCTCGCCGGGGCGCATTCTCGCTTTCGACGCCCAAAGTCCGACAGGCTGCCAGGGCCGCTTGCAGGCGCGCGGCTTTGTCGGTGTCGGCAAAGCCGATGCGCTCGGCAAACACGCGCAGGTTGTCGCCGCTGATGAGTAGCTCGTGCTGGCTGCGCGTGGCGTAGGGCTGCAGGCCGCCGCGCCCATCGGGCAAGGCGCGCACGGCCGCGGGGCGGCGCTCGCGGTACAGCGTGCACGCGATGCCCAGGCGCAGCAGCATGCGCTGCACGGCTTGCAGCAGCGGCAGATCGCTTTGCGCCAGGCGCACGCTGACGCCTTTTTCTTGGTTGCCCTGCACCGAGCCGTCGGCGTCGAACAGGCCGCGCAGCAGGCCGCAGGCGAAGGCCGAGGATTGCCGCTCCATCGCGGGCGTGATGGTCTTGCGGCGCGGCGACATGCCAAGGCGATGCGCCAGGCGGCACAGCGCGGCGCTGGCCAAGCGTGCTTCGCCGCGCGCCGGGATGGGGCGCTGAAAGCCGGCGAAATCGGCGCGGTGTGTGAGTGCTTCGATGGCGCTTTCGACCGCCTGCATGATGCCCGCGGCGCCGTTTGCGGCGTAGGCCACGCTGCCCGGGCCTCCATTGCCCACGGCGCGCAGCTCGGGCGCCCAGACCGAGAGCACGGCTTTGCGTTCTTGCAGCGTGCCGTCGCCGATCAGCAGGCCCAGCAGGTAGCCCTCGGCCTCGGTGCCGGGGCCTTCCCAGCCGGCGGCGGCGCGGTGGTCGTGCAGCAGGATTTCGTCGCCGGGGGCGAGCTGCGCGGCGGGCGTCCACTCCACTTCGAGGCTGTAGCGGGTTTTGCGCGCCACGCGGCGCACGCGGTGGTCGGCCGTGAGCCGCAGGCCGTAGCCCTCGCGCGTTTGCAGGCGCAGCACGGGCTTGGTGCCGGTCTTGAAAAAGCCCTGGCTCTGCACGCGGTAGGCGCGGCCATCGACCAGCGCGCTGAACGGCCGCCCCACGAGCTCGGCCACCTGCGCGGGCCCGCTGGCCGTCATGACCCAGGTGTCGGCCGTGACGCAGGGGTTGGTCGCTTCGATGGTTTCGCAGTAGCGCAGGTTGTTGTCGCGCTGAATCTGGTCGAGGAACAGGATGCCCGGCTCGGCGAAGTCGTAGGCGGACTGCATGATGCTGTCCCACAGCGTGCGCGCGGGCAGGCGCGTGTAGGCCCACAGGCCGTCGGCGCGCTGGTAGGCGCCCTGGGCGATCAGCGCGGCGCTGGGGCGGGCGCGGTGCACGAGCTCCCAGGGCTGGTCTTGCTCGACGGCCTGCATGAAGGCGTCGGTCACGGCGACCGAGACGTTGAAGTTGTTCCAGCGTCCTGGCGTGCGCTTGGCGGTGATGAATTCGCGCACGTCGGGGTGGTCTATGCGCAGCACGCCCATTTGCGCGCCGCGGCGCGCGCCGGCGCTCTCGACCGTGGAGCAGGACTGGTCGAACACGTTCATGTAGCTGCATGGCCCCGAGGCCAGCGAGGCGGTGGCGCGCACTTCGGCGCCGCGCGGGCGGATGCGCGAGAAGTCGTAGCCCACGCCGCCGCCGCGGCGCATGGTTTCGGCGGCTTCGCGCAGCGCCTCGTAGATGCCGGGGTAGCCGTCTTCATCGACGCCCTGGATGCAGTCGCCCACGGGCTGCACGAAGCAGTTGATGAGCGTGGCCTGGATGTCGGTGCCCGCCGCGCTCATGATGCGCCCCGCACCGATGGCGCCCGCGTGCAGGTTGGCGAGGAAGAGCTTTTCGTAGCGTGCGCGCAGCTCGGGCGCCTCGACCGAGGCGAGAGCGCGCGCGACGCGCTGGTACAGCGCTTCTAGGCCGCTTTCACCGGGCTTGAGGTACTTTTCGCGCAGCACGTCGAGGCTGATGGGCTGCGGCGGCAGGGGTTCGAGGGGGAGGGTGTCGCGTTTCATGGTGAGAGAGGCGGTGCGCAGAAATGGTACGGAGCGAGATTGTGCTCCGCACCGCAGTGGCGCCGCCGCGCAGGGATGCAGTGACCGCTATTGCACCAGTGGCGTCTGGGCTGCACCCAGGTCTATGCCCTCGACCTCGGCCTGGCCCACGAGGAGCAGCATGTATTGGTGCAGCGCCCGGGCGCGCGACTGCAGCGCCAGTTGCGCGGCGATGCTTTCGCGCACCTGGTCGAAACTGGCCAGCTTGCCTTTGCGCCGCTCCAGCACCTCGATGATATGAAAACCATAGCGCGTATGCACGAGCCGCGGGTGTACGCCCAGCCCCCATTGCGCGTGTTTTTGCTGGAACAGCTCGTTCGCGAGTTCGGGCGCGCAGTCTTCGGGCGCCACCCAGCCGAGGTCACCACCCTGCGCGCCCGAGGGGCAGTTGGAGAGCTCCGCCGCGAGTTCGGCAAAACGCTGCGCAGGCGCATCCTTGCCCAGCAGCTCCAGCAAAGCCTGCTCGGCCCGCACGGTGAGCGCATGCACGTTGACGCCCGGCGTCACCGCAAAAAGGATGTGCCGCAGGTGCACGGCCTGCCCCTGCATGAACTGCTGGGGGTTGGCCTCGTAGTAGCGCTGCACTTCCTGGGGCGTAGGCTGGGGCGATGCCACGGCACGCTCCACCATGGCCTCGATGACGGCGCGCTCGGCGGCACCGAGTTCGGGCGCGAGCGCTGTGTCGAAGGCCGGCAACAGGCCCGCGCGCACGGCTTCCTGACGCAGCAGCTCTGCGTAGGCACGTTCACGCAGGGCGTCGGCCGAGGGGCGCTCATCGGCGCGGTGCAAGGCCACGCCGTTGATGCGGGCAGGGGCGGTCGGCTCGCCCGTGCAGGCGCAGGCGGCGTGACCGCAGCCGGTGACGGTGGAGGTATGGGGTTTCATGGATCACCTCGATGGCGCAAAAGTTCAGACCGGGCCTGTAAGCGCGGACACCGCAGCGCCTCAGCGCGTGGACTGCGGGCCACCGAGGCCCACGCGGCGGCTGCGCACGAGCTGGTAGGGGCGCCACAGATAGGCCAGGGTGCCGAAGCCGCTCCACACATGCACGAGGCGCGTGAACGGGAACACCAGGAAGATCGTCATGCCGAGGAACATGTGCGCACGGAACACCCAGCTCGCCTCGGCCAGCAGCTCGGGCGCACCGCTGCGGAAGGTGACGATGCGTTGCGCCCATTCGGCCAGCAGCATCATCATGCCGCCGTCGAGGTGCTGGGCCGACAGCGGAATCGTGGCCAGACCCAGTGCGAATTGCAACCACAAGAGCCACAGCAGCACGATGTCGCTGGTTTTGGAGGTGGCGCGGATACGCACGTCCGACAGGCGGCGGTGCAGCAGCAGCGACACGCCCACGAAGCCCAGCAGGCCGAACAGGCCGCCCGAAACCATGGCGAGCAGTTGCTTGGCACTCGCGCTGATGAAGGGCGAATACACGAAGTGCGGCGTGAGCATGCCCACGCTGTGCCCGAAGAACAGGAACAGGATGCCGACGTGGAACAGGTTGCTGCCCCAGCGCAACTGGCCCGCGCGCAGCAGCTGCGAGGAGTCACTCTTCCAGGTGTATTGGTCGCGGTCGAAGCGGATCAGGCTGCCGAGCAGGAAGATGGTCAGGCAGATGTAGGGGTAGTACCCGAACAGGAAGTGGGTGAGGTAGTCCTTCATGCTGAAACTCCTTGGGAGCCTTGGGAGGGCGTCTTGCGAACGATGTGGATGGGTTGGGCCTCGCCCGGGCGCGATTGCCCGTGTGTGCTGCAGCCGGCGAAGGCCTCGGGCTCGGCCCAGCTGTCGTCCATAGGCTCGTCGGGGTCGAAGGCGACGGCCTGGGCTTTCTCGCCGGCGAGCTCGAGCACGGCGGCGATGGCGCTGGCGTAGGGGTTGCCGCGCGCGCGCAGGGCGCTGAAGATGGCCTGCAGGATGTGCGCCATTTCCGCCAGAAAGGCCCGCGCGAGCTTGGGCGGCTGCGTGGAGGCAAACTCGAGCACCACGCACAGGTGGTCGGGCAGCTCCTCGGGGGCGAGGTACAGGCCGGCCTGTGCGTAGGTCTGGACCAGGTCCAGCATGGCCGGCCCGCGGTCGCGCGAGTCGCCATGCACGTGCTCGAACAGGTGCAGCGAGGTCGAACGCCCGCGGTCGAAGGTTTCGACGTAACGCGCCTCGGCCTCCATGGCCAGGCGCCCGATCTCGGCGGCCAGGGCGCGCAGTTCGGCGCGCCGCGCCGCGGGCAGCACGGCTTCGTCATCTATGGCCGCGATCAGTTCCGGCAGGTGGGCACGCAACTGCGCGTCCGGGTAGCGCAACAGGGCGGCCAGGGCCCTGAGGGAATAGCGCTGGGAAGAGCCTTGGGAGGGGCGCAGAGAGGGGCGCTGTGGGGAATACTGGGCTGGCACGATGGACTCCTCGGAGATGCGTCGGTGCGCGGGCTTCAGACCACGGACTGGATGGGGATGGTGCGGCGCTTCTTGGCGCCGAACAGGCTGGTCTGCGAGCTGCCATCCGAGCAGCCGTTGCCGAACGAAAAGCCGCAGCCTCCGCGCAGGTCGAAGGCGTTTTCGGCGTATTCGCGGTGGCTGGACGGGATCACGAAGCGATCTTCGTAGTTCGCGATGGCCATGATCTGGTACATCTCCTCGACCTGCGCGACCGTGAGGCCGGCCTGCTCGAGCACGGCAAGGTTCTGCACCTGGTCAACGTGCTTGCCGCGCTGGAAGGCGCGCATGGCAAGCATGCGCTCCAGGGCGCGCGCGACGGGCTGCGTGTCGCCGGCCGTCAGCAGATTGGCCAGGTACTGCAGCGGGATGCGCATCTGCGCGATGTCGGGCAGCTCGCCGTTCACGCCGATGTGCCCGGCATTCGCCGCCGAGGTGATGGGCGACAGCGGCGGCACGTACCAGACCATGGGCAGCGTGCGGTATTCGGGGTGCAGCGGCAGCGCGACCTTCCAGTCTATGGCCATTTTGTAGACCGGGCTGTTTCTGGCGCCTTCGAGCCAGGCCTCAGGGATGCCGTCCTTGCGTGCCTGCTCGATCACGCGCGGGTCGTGCGGGTTCAGGAAAATGTCGAGCTGGGCCTGGTACAAGTCCTTGTCATTGGGGACGCTGGCCGCTTCGGCGATGCGGTCGGCGTCGTAGAGCACCACGCCAAGGTAGCGGATGCGGCCCACGCAGGTTTCGCTGCACACCGTGGGCTGGCCGGCCTCGATGCGCGGGTAGCAGAAGATGCACTTCTCAGCCTTGCCGGTCTGCCAGTTGTAATAGATTTTCTTGTAGGGGCAGCCCGAGATGCACATGCGCCAGCCGCGGCATTTGTCCTGGTCTATGAGCACGATGCCGTCGTCTTCACGCTTGTAGATCGAGCCCGAGGGGCAGCTGGCCACGCAAGCGGGGTTCAGGCAGTGCTCGCACAGCCGGGGCAGGTACATCATGAAGGTGTTTTCGAACTGGCCCACCATGTCTTTTTGCGCCTGCTCGAAGTTGGCCAGGTTGGCGTCCTTGCTGCGCTTGCTGAACTCACCGCCGAGGATTTCCTCCCAGTTCGGGCCCCACTCGATCTTTTCCATGCGCTGCCCGGTGATGAGCGAGCGCGGGCGTGCGGTGGGCGGCGCCTTGGCTTCGGGGGCGGACTGCAGGTGGTCGTAGTCGTAGGTGAAGGGCTCGTAATAGTCGTCGATCTGCGGCAGGTTGGGGTTGCTGAAGATTTTCATCAGCAGCGACCACTTGCCCCCCTGCTTGGGCACGATGGAGCCATCGTCCCGGCGCACCCAGCCGCCGTTCCACTTGTCCTGGTTCTCCCATTCCTTGGGGTAGCCTATGCCGGGCTTGGTTTCGACGTTGTTGAACCAGGCGTACTCGACGCCGGGGCGGCTGGTCCAGACGTTTTTGCAGGTGACCGAGCAGGTGTGGCAGCCTATGCACTTGTCCAGGTTCAGCACCATGGCGATTTGCGCGCGAACTTTCATCGTGTTCTCCTTGTTGCTCAGGCCTGGGTGGCCACGGGGCCTTCGTCGTCGAGCCAGTCGATCTTGCGCATCTTGCGCACCACGACGAATTCGTCGCGGTTCGTGCCTATGGTGCCGTAGTAGTTGAAGCCGTAGCTGAACTGGGCGTAGCCGCCGATCATGTGGGTGGGCTTGGTGACGATGCGCGTGACCGAGTTGTGGATGCCGCCGCGCGTGCCGGTGATTTCCGACCCCGGGGTGTTGATGGTTTTTTCCTGCGCGTGGTACATGAGCACCATGCCCGGGTTGACGCGCTGGCTCACGACCGCGCGTGCAGCAATCGCGCCGTTGGCATTGAAGAGCTCGATCCAGTCGTTGTCGGCGATCCCGGCGCGGCGCGCGTCGTCTTCGCTGAGCCACACCACAGGCCCGCCGCGGTTGAGCGTGAGCATGTGCAGGTTGTCGCTGTAGGTGCTGTGTATGCCCCACTTCTGGTGCGGGGTGATGAAGTTCAGCGTGATTTCCGTGTGGCCGTTGGGCGTGCGGTGCATCACCTCGCCGGTGGTCTTGAGGTCCACGGGCGGGCGGTAGCTCGAAAGCCCTTCGCCGAAGGCGAGCATCCACGGATGGTCGAGGTAGAACTGCTGGCGCCCCGTGAGCGTGCGCCATGGAATCAGCTCGTGCACGTTGGTATAGCCGGCGTTGTAAGACACCTTCTCGCTCTCCAGCCCCGACCAGGTGGGCGAGCTGATGATCTTGCGCGGCTGCGCCTGGATGTCGCGGAAGCGGATTTTTTCGTCTTCGCGGTGCAGCGCCAGGTGGGTGTGGTCGCGCCCGGTGATCTTGCCCAATGCCTCCCAGGCCTTGACGGCCACGTGGCCGTTGGTTTCGGGGGCGAGTTGCAGCACCACTTCGCAGGCGTCGATGTCGCTTTCGATCCGGGCCATGCCTTGCGTGGCGCCCGCGGTGTGCACCTTGCCGTTGAGCTCTGCCAGCTGGCGCACTTCGTCCACCGTGTTCCAGGCAATGCCCTTGCCGCCGTTGCCGATTTTTTCCATCAGCGGCCCCAGCGCAGTAAAGCGCGCATAGGTGTTGGGATAGTCGCGCTCCACCACCGTGATTGCCGGCGCCGTCTTGCCCGGAACCAGGGCGCATGCGCCCTTTTTCCAATCCTTCACGTCGAAGGGCTGCGCCAGTTCGGCGGGCGAGTCGTGCATCAGCGGCGTGAGCACCAGCTCTTTTTCCACGCCCAGGTGGCCGACGCAGACCTCGCTGTAGGCCTTGGCGAAGCCTTTGTAGATTTCCCAGTCGCTCTTGCTCTGCCAGGCCGGGTCCACCGCCGTGGACAGCGGGTGGATGAAGGGATGCATGTCGCTGGTGTTGAGGTCGTTTTTCTCGTACCAGGTGGCCGTGGGCAGCACGATGTCGGAATACAGGCAGGTGGTGCTCATGCGGAAGTCCAGCGTCACGAGCAAGTCCAGCTTGCCCTCGGGGGCTTTGTCGTGCCATTGCACCTCGGCGGGCTTGGCGTCGTCCGCGCCCAAAGCCTTGCCTTGCACGCCGTGCGTAGTGCCCAGCAGGTGCTTGAGGAAATATTCGTGCCCCTTGCCCGAAGAACCCAGAATGTTGGAGCGCCACACGAACATGTTGCGCGGCCAGTTGAGCGGGTTGTCCGGGTCTTCGCAACTCATCTTGAGGCTGCCGTCCTGCAGCGCCTCGACGGCGTAGTCCTTGGGGTCCATGCCTGCGGCCTGTGCATCCTTCACCACCTGGATGGGGTTGGTCTGCAGTTGCGGGGCGCTGGGCAGCCAGCCCATGCGTTCGGCGCGCACGTTGTAGTCGATCAGGCTGCCGCCGAACTGGGACCGGTCCGCAAGCGGCGAGAGGATTTCCTCGACCCCGAGTTTTTCATAGCGCCACTGGTCGGTATGGGCGTAGAAAAAGCTCGTGCTGTTCATCTGGCGCGGCGGGCGCACCCAATCGAGCGCGAAAGCCAGCGCCGTCCAGCCGGTCTGCGGACGCAGCTTCTCCTGTCCCACGTAGTGCGACCAGCCGCCGCCGCTCTGGCCTATGCAGCCGCACATCATCAGCATGTTGATGATGCCGCGGTAGTTCATGTCGCTGTGGTACCAGTGATTCATCGCGGCACCGATGATGACCATGGACTTGCCACGCGTCTTGTCGGCGTTGTCAGCAAACTGGCGCGCCACCGCGATCACCTGGCCGCGCGGGACGCCGGTGATTCTCTCCTGCCAGGCGGGCGTGTAGGGGGTGTCGTCGTCGTAGCCGAGCGCGGCGCTCTCGCCCGGCAGACCGCGCGCCACGCCGTAGTTGGCCACCGTGAGGTCGAACACCGTGGCCACGAGCGCGTGGCCGCCCTCGCCCTGCTGCCCCAGCGCAATGCGCCGCATGGGCACCTTGCGCACGAGCACGTCGCCCACCGCCGCAACCTGCTTGTTGGCCGGAAAGTGCGGCGTCTCCATGCCGCCGAAGTACGGAAAGGCCACGTCGCCAACCTCGTAGGGGCTGCCTTCGCCTTCCATCAAGCTGAGCTTGAGCTGCACCTGGCTGCCGTGGCAGGCTTCCTTGTCTTCGAGGTTCCACTTGCCGGCGTCGTCGCGCCCTTCGGTTCCCCAGCGAAAGCCGATGGAGCCGTTGGGCAGCACGACCTGGTCATTCTGGTCGAGCGCCACCGTTTTCCACTCGGGGTTGTTCATCTGCCCGAGTTGGCCCGCAAAGTCGCTAGCGCGCAGGTAGCGCCCGGGCACGAGCACCTTGCGTCCATCTTCCAGGGTGCGTTCCTCGAGCTGCACCAGGTTGGGCATGTCGGTGTAGCGGCGCACGTAGTCGTCGAAATAGCTGCTGCGCCGGTCGAAGTAGAACTCCTTGAGGATCACGTGCCCCATGGCCATGGCCACGGCGGCGTCGGTGCCCTGTTTGGGGTGCAGCCAGAGGTCGCAGAGTTTGCTGATCTCGGCGTAGTCGGGCGTGATCGCAACGGTCTTCGCGCCCTTGTAGCGCACCTCGGTGAAAAAGTGCGCATCGGGCGTGCGCGTCTGCGGCACGTTCGAGCCCCAGGCGATGATGAAGGTGGAGTTGTACCAGTCGGCCGATTCGGGCACGTCGGTCTGCTCGCCCCAGACCTGCGGGCTGGCCGGCGGCAGATCGCAGTACCAGTCGTAAAAGCTCAGGCACACGCCGCCGATCAGCGACAGGTAGCGCGAGCCAGCCGCGTAGCTGATCATGGACATGGCCGGAATCGGCGAGAAACCGACCACACGGTCGGGCCCGTATTTCTTGGCGGTATAGACGTTGGCGCTCGCGATGAGCTGGTTGACTTCGTCCCAGCTGCTGCGCACAAAGCCGCCCAGGCCGCGCTGTTGCTGCCATTCGCGCCGCGCCTCGGGGTTTTCGACGATGCTGGCCCAGGCATCGACCGGGCTTTTCGCCACGGCCAGTGCCGCGCGCCAGTGCTTGAGCAGGCGCGCACGCACCATGGGGTACTTCACGCGGTTGGCGCTGTAGAGGTACCAGCTGTAGCTGGCGCCGCGCGCACAGCCGCGCGGCTCGTGGTTGGGCAGGTCGGGCCGGGTGCGCGGGTAGTCGGTCTGCTGCGTCTCCCAGGTGACGATGCCGCCCTTGACGTAGATCTTCCATGAACATGAACCCGTGCAGTTCACGCCGTGCGTGGAGCGCACAATCTTGTCGTGCGCCCAGCGGTTGCGGTAGGCGTCTTCCCAGGTGCGGTCTTCACCGGTGGTCTGGCCGTGGCCCTGGGCAAAGCCCTCGCGTGGCTGCGCAAAATAGGTCAGGCGGTCGAGAAAATGGCTCATATGAGGCTCCGAGATGGCTGTGGTCTGGTGCGCGGGATTAGCAGGGATGGGCCGCACCGCGGCGGGCATAAAGCCACCAGTTCAGCACGACGTTGAAAGCGAAGAAGGCGGCCAGGCCATAAAACACCGGCGTGGCGGACTGAAATTTGGCAAACGAGGCGGCAAACAGCATGCCGAACAGGAAGGGGCCGTAGGCTGCGATGGCGCCGGTAAAGCCGATCACGCCGCCGGCTTGGCGCGGCTCGAACAGCATGGGCATTTGTTTGAACGTGGAGGCGTTGCCCACGCCGGCAAAGAAAAACAGCACCAACATGGCCGCTACGAACATGGGAAAGCTCTCCAGTCCGCTGGGGTTGGTCAATGTGGTGAGCCACAGCGTGGCCGCGAGCATGCCCAGCCCGGCCCAGTGCGTGACGCGCGCGCCCCCTAGCCTGTCGGACAAGGGACCAGCCAGCACGCGCGCGGCCGAGCCCACCAGCGGGCCGTAGAAGGCCCAGGCCAAGGGGTCGGGTGCGCCCTCGAAGTGACCGAAGAGCTGCTTGATGAGTAGCGGGAACGTGGCCGACAGCCCTGAAAAGGCGCCAAAGGTCATCATGTAGAGCGAGGTCATGCTCCAGGTATGCCCCGAGCGGAAGATGTCGAACTGCTGCGCGAAGTTGGCTTTCACGGGCACGGACTTGAGCATCAGCCAGGCACAGACGCCAAAGACGAGCACGAACGGAATCCACACCGCGGCGGCGTTTTGCAGGTACACCTGGCTTTGCACACCGCCTTTGGTCAGTGTCTGCGGCGCCCCCATGAAGGCTGCGCCACCGAAGAGCGCGAAGCCAATGATCCAGGGCGTGACGAACTGCACGATGGATACGCCGAAGTTGCCTATGCCTGCCTGGATGGCCAGCGCCGTGCCCTGCAGGCGCTTGGGGAAAAACAGGCTGGTGGAAGGCATGAAGGAGGAAAAGTTGCCCCCGCCCAGGCCGGCCAGAAAGGCCAACAGCATCAGCACCCAGTAGGGCGTGGCAGGGTTTTGCACGGCATAGAACCAGCCCAGCAGCGGCACCAGCAGCGACAGCGTGGACAGGCTCACCACAAGGCGCGTGCCGTACATGGGCGTGAGAAACATATGCACCAGGCGCAGCGTGCCGCCCGCCAGCCCCGGCATGGCCGCGAGCCAGAACAGCTCGCCGGGCGTGAAGCGAAAGCCTATCTGCGGCAGGCGCACCACCAGGGCCGAGACCAGAAACCAGACGATGAACGCCATGGTCAGGTTGAGCGTGGTGATGGTCAGCGTGCGCCAGGCCAGGCCGGAGCCGCCGGAACGCCAGAAGCTATCGTTCTCCGGCTCCCAACGAGAGAGCCAGGTGCCACCCGCAGTGGCTAGGGATGCAGAGCTTGCCATGATGGGCCTTTCGAGAAAAACGAGGTGCAAAAACGGTGGGCGATGCCGCTGCGCTGGCTTCAGCGCACCGGGCGCAGGGGCACGCGCTGGGCCACGGCTGAGGCTGCAGACTTGTTCACGGGCGCTGCGGCGTTGCCGCCGAGCACGTCGGCGCGGCGCACTTCCGTCCAATACATCCAGATCAGCGACACCCAGACCACGCCGTACATCAGCATGAAGGCGCTGGAGCGGATGCCGGTCCAGTCCAGCAGGATGCCGAACAGAATGGGCAGCACGAAACCCCCGAGTCCGCCAGCCAGCCCGACGATGCCGCTGATGGCGCCGATGTTCTGCGGGTAGTCGTCGCTGATGTACTTGAAGACGCTGGCCTTGCCGAACGCAAAGGCCACGCCCAGCACGGCCATGAGCGCCGTGAAGGCATAGACGTTGAGGCCGATGTGGAAGGTCGTGGGGCCGTTGACGGTCACGATGGTGAAGTCCGTTTGCGGGTACGAGAGCAAAAACAGGCAGATCCAGCTCACCCACATCACCCACCAGGTGACCTTGTGCGCGCCGAACTTGTCCGACAGGATGCCGCCGATCGCGCGCAGTACGCCGCCGGGCAGAGAGAAGCAGGCTGCAAGCAGCGCTGCGATGCGGATGTCCAGGCCATATTCGCCTACGTAGTACTGCACCATCCACAGCGACAGCGCCACATAGCCGCCGAACACGATGCTGTAGTACTGGCAGTATTTGAGTACGCGCGGGTCTTTGAGGGCCTTGAGCTGGTCGCTGAAGCGGACGTTGCTGGGCACCAGGTGGGCCGGGTCCTGGTGGCTGAACAGCCAGAACAGCACCAGCGCACCGAGCATGATGGCCGCATAGACCTTGGGCACCATGGTCCAGCCAAACGCCACGAGCAGCACGGGGGCGACGAACTTGTTCACGGCGGCCCCGGAGTTGCCCGCGCCGTACACCCCCATGGCCATGCCCTGGCGGTTTTTGGGGAACCAGCGCGCCACGTAGGGCGTGCCCACCGAAAAGGCGCCGCCCGCCAGCCCCACGAACAGGCCGATGACGATGAAATGCCAGAACGCGGTGGCGTAGCTCATCAGCCAGATCGCCGGCACGGTGACGGCCATGAGGACGGCCATCACGATGCGCCCGCCGTAACGGTCCGTCCAGATGCCCAGCGGCACGCGAATGAGCGAGCCCGTGAGCACCGGCGTTGCCGTCAACAGGCCGAACTCGGTGGCGTTGAGGTTCAGCATTTTCTTGATCGGGATGCCGATCACGCCAAACATCATCCAGACCATGAAGCACACGGTGAACGCCAGCGTGCTGACGATAAGCACCGACCAGGCCTTGCGGGAATTGTGCAATTCATTGCCCATGTCTTCCTCCACAGATTTGCATGCGTGGACTATCCGACTTTGGCCCGGCGCTGAACATCCGCCAATGGCACACCGCCGCCGCGGCAGAAGAACGATGGCAGGGCGCTACCCTCGTTCCAAAGAACTATGGGGCTTGCGTGAACCTGGGGAGCCTCGAGGGCGCACGCCCCTGCTTATTCCCCACGTGCGTCAGCCGCACACCATGGCGCTATTGGCGCTCATTTTTATTGCAGTTTCATGGATGCCGTCAAGCCCTGGCTGGCGGCAAAGACGGCGGCCTGCACCCGCGAGCTCAGCTTGAGCTTGCGCAGAATGTGCTGCACATGGATCTTGACGGTGGTCTCGGCGATGCCCAGATCGCGCGCAATGGCCTTGTTCGCCAGGCCCGCGGCGATCAGGGTCAGGATTTCGCGCTCGCGCGCCGACAGCAGCGCCAGGGCATCGCTTGCGGGCTCCCGTGCGCACGCGCCTGCGGCCGCGGGGGTTTGCGCCGTGCCCGCTGCGCCCTGCGCACCTTGCCCGGATGCCGCCAGACTGCCCTCGGCTGCGGCCGCAGGCTTGCTGCGCAGGGCTGCCACCAGCTTGCCCATCATCTCGGGGCTGACCACGGACTCGCCCGCGAGCACTTTGCAGATGGATTCGCTCAGGTCTTCGGAGTTGATGGTTTTGAGCAGGTAGCCGTCGGCGCCCGCCTGCAGCGCGGCCACGAGGTCTTCTTCGTGCTCGCTCACGGTAAGCATCAGCACGCGCGCTGCCGGCGCCACTTCCTTGAGGCCGGCAATCGCGTCCACCCCGCGCACGCCGGGCAGGTGGTTGTCCAGCAGGATCATGTCGGGCGCGCACGCGGCCGCGCGGCGCTGCGCCTCGCCACTGTCGCCCGCCTCGCCGACCACCGCGAAGCGCTCGTCCTGCGACAGCAGGGCGACCAGGCCACGGCGAAACAGAGTGTGGTCATCGACCACCAGCAGGCGAATGGGTTGGGTCATGCGTTTTCGTCCAGGCCACCTCAAGAGCGGTGCGCGCGGAGGCAGTCGTAAGAGTTTCGGGAGCAACGGGCGCGGTGGTGGCAGCGGCGGCGCTCGCGACCGGGTGCGGCGGCAGCGTCAGCGTGACCGTGGTGCCCTGCCCCGGCGCTGCGACCACCTCGACCGCTGCGCCTATGCGTGCGGCGCGCTCGCGCATGATCTGCAGTCCCACGTGCGATGCGCCCGGGCTTTGCTGCGGGTCGAACCCCGCCCCATCGTCGCGCACGCGCAACTGCCAGCGCGCGCCCTTGTCCACCTCCAGCGTGACATGGCTGGCGCGCGCGTGCTTGCGCACGTTGGACAGCGCCTCCTGCACCACGTGCAGCACCTGCACCTGCACATCCGGCGGCAGCGGCAGACCCTGCCCGTGCACCGCAAAGCGCGTGGCGACGCCCGCCTGATGTTCGAACTTGCGCAGGGTCTCCTGCAGCGCGCGTTCGATGTCGTCGGTGTTCGTGCGCGTGCGAAAGTGCACCAGCAGCTCGCGCACATCGCCTATGCTTTCGCGCACACCGGCGTCGAGCTCGTCGAGAATGCGCTGCACCTGCGCGGCCTGCCCTTTTTGCACGGCACTGCGCAGCAGCTGCACCTGTATCTTGAGGAAAGCCAGCGCCTGCGCGATCGAGTCGTGCAGCTCGCGTGCCAGCAGCGCGCGCTCCTCGCTCACTGCAGCTTCACGCTCCAAGGCGTCGGCGCGCAAGCCCTCGAGCGCGCTCGCAAGGTGGCTGGCCAGGGCGTCGAGCAGGGCCGTTTCTTCGGTACTCAGCTGCACTTCGCTGCGAAAGAACAGGTCGCACTCGCCCAGCAGACGGTGCTGCAGCCGGATGGGCACGCTGACCACACTCTCAAAGCCCGCGCGTGCACACAGACGCATGGGGGCGGCCTCGTGTGCCAGGATGGGGATCACGCGCGTGCGCGCGTCGGGCTGCAGGCTGCCACAGGCGCACACGCCGGCCAGCAGGCTGCGTTCCTGCTCGGCCAGCTCTTGCGGCAGGCAATCAGAGGCCAGCATCAGGTAGCGCTGGTTCGCCTCGTCCGACCAGCGCACGGCGGCGGCATCGGCGCGCAGCAGCTCGCGCACCTTGCGCGCAAAGCCGCGCGCGAGCTCGTCTATCGTGTCCGCACCGGCCAGCAGCGCGCTGACCTCGTACAGCGCCTCGAGCCGCGCCCGCTGGGCTTCGATGTCGCGCGTCTTGGCCTGCACCTTGGCTTCGAGTTCGCCGTAGAGCGACTGCAGGGTCTCGGTCATGCGGTTGAAGCCCGCCGCCACCTGGCCGAATTCGTCCGAGCTGTCCACATCGACACGCACGGAAAAATCCCCCGCCTGCACGCGTTGCAGCCCCTGCGCCAGGCTGGCCAGCGGATGGATCACGTACAAATACCCCGTGTAGAGAATGACCACGGCGCCCGCGATGGCCAGCGCCATCATCACGAACTGGAACAGGTTGAGGATGGCCGTAAAGCGCGCGAGCTGCCGCTCGATCGAGAGCACGAAGCGGTCGATCGCGGTGACGAACTCCTCCGCAAGGGCAACGGCCTGTGCGGGAGTCGGCGGCGGCTCGGCCAGCCATTGCGCGCGCTGCTGCGCCCAGCGCTTTTCCACCTGCACGAAACTGGCCTCGGCCTCGTCGTTCCAGGGCACGAACAGGGGCCGCGCGGCGTCCCCCGTGCGCAGCAGGCGCAGACTGTCGTCGAAGCGCTGCACCAGCGCTGCGCGCCCTTGCGCCGCCGTCTGCAGCTGCGCCGCGCTGGCCAGCCGCCAGGTCTGCATGCGCATGCGCCCGGCCTCGTTCACTGCGGCCGCGCCGCCGTCGAGCTTCCAGGTCGCCCACAGCGTGATCGCGATGGACACCATCGCCACCAGCAAAAAGCTCACGCCCAGCGCGAGCAGCTTGGTGGTCAGGGTGGCGGGGGAACGCATGGCTGCAGTGTAGAGCGCGGCAAGGGAAAAGGCAGAAAGATCGGCAAGGCCCGCAGGAGCACTGAATGACGGTACGGCGCTGCGCACCCCATGAAAAGATCGTGAACAGGTTCTCAGGGCGTTTCCAGCCCCTGCGCGTAGGCCTCCAGCCCCAGGGCCACCACGGTCGCCACTTCGGGGCCGACTTCGGCGCGAAATTCGGCCTCGGCCTGCGCCACGGCGTCGCGGAAGGCCTGCAGCCAGGCGAGCCCCGTGGGCGTGAAGTGCACGCGGCGCGCGCGCGCGTCGTGCGCGTCGGCGCTGCGCGTGACCAGGCCCCAGGCTTCGCATTGATCGACCAGCGTCGCCATGGCCTGCTTGCTCATGCCCGCGCGCGCGGCCAGGTCGCTCAGGCGGTCGCCCTGCAAGCGCAAATGGCGCGTGATGTGGATGTGCGCGGCCGACACCTGGTTGCGCGCCGCGAGGTTGGACAGCGCCAGCGGCACCTCCACGTTGCGCGCCATCAGCTGCAGCACGCGCGCGTCGAAGCGGCGCAGCGCATGACCGAGCAAGCGGCCCAGGTGCGTCTGGCGCCAAGCATCGTCGGCAGTGGTCGAAGGAGAAATTTCGTGCACGGCAGTTCGTCAATCAAACTGACCAAATTATCTGCGAAATTCACGCAATGCGCGCATAAACTACTGTGCAAGTATCCAGTTTCCGCCGCGGGCAGCACAGGAGTTCCGCGCCCCACCCGCCCCACCACCCGCTTTTTTCAAGGAGTTTTTCATGGACATGGCCACCAAGGGCAGCCCCCCCGCATCTGCCGCCAACAGCGAAAAAGCCAAAGCCCTGCAAGCGGCGCTCGCGCAGATCGAAAAGCAGTTCGGCAAGGGCACCATCATGCGCCTGGGCGAAGGCGAGGCGATCGAGGACATTCAGGTCGTCTCCACCGGCTCGCTCGGGCTGGACATCGCGCTCGGCGTGGGCGGCCTGCCACGCGGGCGCGTGATCGAAATCTACGGCCCCGAGAGCTCGGGCAAGACCACGCTCACGCTGCAGGTCATTGCCGAGATGCAAAAGCAGGGCGGCACCTGCGCCTTCGTCGATGCCGAGCACGCGCTCGACGTGCAGTACGCGCAAAAGCTCGGCGTCAACCTGCCCGATCTGCTCATCAGCCAGCCCGACACCGGCGAGCAGGCGCTCGAGATCGTCGACAGCCTGGTGCGCTCGGGCGCGGTCGATCTGATCGTGATCGATTCGGTCGCAGCCCTCACGCCCAAGGCCGAAATCGAGGGCGAAATGGGCGACGCCCTGCCCGGCCTGCAGGCGCGCCTCATGAGCCAGGCGCTGCGCAAGCTCACCGCCACGATCAAAAAGACCAACTGCATGGTCATCTTCATCAACCAGATCCGCATGAAGATCGGCGTGATGTTCGGCAGCCCCGAAACCACCACGGGCGGCAACGCGCTCAAGTTCTACGCCTCGGTGCGCCTGGACATCCGCCGCACCGGCACGATCAAGAAGGGCGATGAAGCGATAGGCAACGAAACCAAGGTCAAGGTGGTCAAGAACAAGGTCAGCCCGCCGTTCAAGACGGCCGAGTTCGACATTCTGTTCGGCGAAGGCATCAGCCGCGAGGGCGAAATCATCGACATGGGCGTGAACGCCAAGATCATCGAAAAATCCGGCGCCTGGTACGCCTACAAGGGCGAAAAAATCGGCCAGGGCCGCGACAACGCCCGCGAGTTCCTGCGTGAAAACCCCGAGCTTGCGCGCGAGATCGAAAACCTGGTGCGCGCCCAGCTCGGCATCGCGCAGCTGCCGCCCGCCGTGGCGCTGCCCGCGGGCAGCGAGTCGGCTTGAGCCGCCTCAGAAATAAGCATAAAAAGTGGCTCTAGCGCTTATGCAGCAAGCGCTAGTAGCTATCGTTAACATAGTATTTCCATGGGCTTTGCCACGCCGTCACTCAAAGGCCGCGCGCTGCGCCTGCTGGCGCGGCGCGAATACGCGCGCGCCGAGCTCGCCGCCAAGCTCGCGCCGCATGTGCAGGCAAACGACGACCTCGAAGCGCTGCTGCACGAGCTCGAAGCGCAGGGCTTTCTGAGCGACGCGCGCGCCGCCGAATCCCTGCTGCGCCGCCGCGCGCCGCGCCTGGGCACGCAGCGCGTGCTGCAGGAGCTGCGCCACAAAGGGCTGGACGCCGAACTGGTGCGCACCGCCGCCGACAGCCTGCGCACCACCGAGTTCGCGCGTGCCCAAGCGGTGTGGCAGCGGCGCTTTGGCACGTTGCCTGCCGATGCACAGGAGCGCGCACGGCAAATGCGCTTTCTCGCCGCGCGCGGCTTCAGCACCGAAATCGCGCACAAGGTGCTGCGCGCCGCCGAGCAAGCAGAAGATTAATTGGGGTCAGATTCCAATTTCCGCCGTTCAAAACGGCGTCACCATGTTGAAAAACCGCCCCAGCCAACCCATGGCCTGGGCCTCGGCCTGGGCGCCGCGCCCGCGCGACTCGATGCGCACGTTCGCCACCTGGGTCGAGTTGACGACGCTGCCCGCGAGCAGATTGCGCGGGTCCACCGTGCCCGAAAAGCGCAGCACATCGACGTTGTGGTTCACGCCGATCTGCTTTTCGCCCGCGACCACGAGGTGCCCGTTGGGCAGCACCTCGAGCACCGTTGCGGTGATGGAGCCCGTGAAAGTGTTGGTGCTCTGCGTGTTGCCCTGGCCGCTGAACTTGTTTTCCGAGCCCACGTCCATGGTGGACTTGTCCGCCAGCGTGCTGTTCACGAACGGAAAGGTCTTGATGCCGCCCGCGAGCGAGCCGGTGCGGTCTATGCCGGAGGAAGACTGCTGCTTGGCCGTGACGTTTTCCACGATCATGATGGTCACCGTATCGCCCACGAAGCGCGCGCGCCGGTCTTCGAACGCGGGGCGATAGGTCGCGGCGCTGAACAGGCTGCCGTTCACCGGCCGCGCCGCCGCGGCGGGTGGCAGCTGCGGCGGCTTGGTCGGCAGCACGTCGACGGGCGGCGACTCCATCAGGCTGGTGCAGCCCACGAGCGCGGCCGCGCCGGCGCACGCCAGCAGGCGCAGCGGCGCAGAAACAGAAACACAAAGGTGGGCCATGGCGGAGCTTCCTCGTGGCGCGAATGTCGAACGGCGCAGCCTCAGAGCTGCCCCAGCTTGGCGAGCATCTGGTCTGCCGTCTGGATCGCCTTGGAGTTCATCTCGTAGGCGCGCTGCGTCTGGATCATGTTCACGAGCTCCTCCACCACGTTGACGTTGGAGTTCTCGAGAAAACCCTGCTTGATCGTGCCCAGGCCGTTCGTGCCGGGCGTGCCCCCTTGCGGCGTGCCCGAGGCGACCGACTCTTTGTAGAGGTTGTCGCCCACCGGCTCGAGCCCCGCGGGGTTGACGAAGTTGACCATCGCCAGGGTGCCTATGGTGGAGGGCGCAGTCGCACCCGCGAGCACCGCCGAGACCGTACCGTCGGTGGCGATGCTGATGTTCGTGGCGCCGGGCGGGACGGTGATGCCGTTGGCCACGGGCAGACCGCTGGGCGTCACGAGGCGGCCCGCGCCGTCGAGCTGGAACGAGCCCGCGCGCGTGTACGCCTGCGTGCCGTCGGGCATGGTCACTTGAAAGAACCCATTGCCATTGATGGCCACGTCCAGGCTGTTCTGCGTCTGCTGCAAGGTGCCTTGCGTGAAGTTGCGGCTCGTGGCCACGGTGCGCACGCCCAGGCCCAGATGCAGGCCCGTGGGCAGCTGGTTTTGCTCGTCCGCGTTGGCGCCGACCTGGCGCAGGTTTTGGTAAATCAGGTCGGAGAACTGGGCGCTGTTGCGCTTGAAGCCCGTGGTCGAGACGTTGGCCAGGTTGTGCGAGATCACGTCCAGCTCGGTCTGCTGGGCGGACATGCCGGTCTTGGCGATCCACAGCGAATTCATCATGGCGATTTCCTCGGTCGGTGCGGCTCAGCGGCTGCGTTTTATGTGATGGTTCAGGCGTTGATGTTGAGCAACTGGCTCGCGGCCTTGTCGTCGGACTGCGCCGTCTGCAGCAATTGCATTTGTTGTTCGAACTGGCGCGCCGCGGTGATCATGTCCACCATGGCCTGCACCGAATTCACGTTCGAGCCCTCGAGCGCGCCGCTTTGCAGCTTGGCCGTCGGGTCGGCAGGCAACGGGTCGCCCGAAGCGGTACGAAAAAGCCCGTCATCGCTGCGCTTGAGCGGATCGTCCGGCGTGGGTGTGGCGAGCTTCAGGCGCCCCACCGTGGTGGGTTGCTGCCCAGGGATGCGCGCCGTGACGGTGCCGTCGTCACCCAGCGTGACCTCTGCGCCCTGCGGCACGTCGATGGGCGTGCCCTGATCGGACAACATCGGCTGCCCCATGCTGTTGACGAGCTGGCCATCGGCGGAAACTTCGAGGCGGCCTGCGCGCGTGTAGGCCTCGGTGCCGTCGAGCCCCTGCACGGCAAACCAGGCCTGCCCCACGGCCATCGCGTCGAGGTTGCGCCCGGTCTGCTGCGCCTGGCCGGGGGTATCCACATAACCCGCAGTGGTCTCCAGCGTAAACACACGCGTAGTCGCGCCGTCGCCGCGCAGTGGCACCGCGCGAAACGCCGACATCTCGGCACGAAAACCGTTGGTCGAGGCGTTGGCCAGGTTGTTTGAGAGCACCGCCTGGCGCTGCGACGCGGCGCTCGCGCCCGTCATCGCGGTGTAGATGATGCGATCCATGGCAATCCCCTGAAATCAAAAAAAGTCCAACCCATCAACGCAGGTTGACCAGCGTGGACATCACCTGATCCTGCGTCTTGATGGTCTGCGCGTTCGCCTGGTAGTAGCGCTGCGCGGTCATCAGGTTGACGAGCTCGGCGGTGAGATCGACGTTGGAATCCTCGAGTGCGCCGGAGCGCAATGCCCCCAAACTGCCCGTGCCAGGCGTGCCCACGACCGGGGCACCGGATTCGAACGTCTCCACCCAGTTGTTGCCGCCGATCGGGCGCAGCCCCTGCGGATTGCGGAAGTTGGCCAGGGCGAGCTGCGCCTCGGCCCGCGTCACGCCGTTCGAATAGGTGGCCATGACCATGCCGCTGTCTTCGATGTTCACGCTGGTCAACTCGCCCGCGGCATAGCCGTCCTGGCTTTGCGTGGAGACGGCAAATTTGCTGCCGTATTGGGTCACCTTGTCCAGATTGATGCTGACTGGGAACGCAGGCAAACCATTGGGATTGGGCGGACTGGGATTCACGGTCAGGGGCAAAAGGTGCTCGGTACTCGGGGCGACCGGCGCTGGCGTCAGGATGGCACCGTTGTTGTCAAAAGTAACCTGACCGATGGGGCTCGCAACCACAGGGGGCGTTGCCGTGGCATCGTCGAGCTGGTCATAGACATCCCAAGTGTTGGCACCGTTTTTCTGAAAATACAAGTTCACCGGCTTCGCGACGCCTTGGCTGTCGTACACATTGATAGAGGTGCCATAGGTAGCGCGCGGGGTCGCTGGTATGGGTGGTGTGGCTGCCGGGTCTCCGGCGGCATCTGGTGCCCGCGCATCGAGGTTGAGCCCCAGCGTGATCTTGCCGGTTTGCTTGGCGGCGATAGGGGCTGCTGTCGGAAACACCAAAGGCACCGGGTCCGCGCCACTGATAGGCTTGCCCGTGGTCGGATCGACGGTGTAGCCGAGCACCTTGGCGTTGTTGTTCGTCACCAGATTGCCCGCCTTGTCCAACTGAAAATTGCCCGCACGCGTGTACGCCATGCTACCGTCGGCTTGCTGTAATTTGAAAAAACCGCCGCCGTCTATGGCCACATCGAGGTTGTTTCCCGTGGTGCTGATGTTGCCGCGCGTGAATTGCTGGGCAATGTCCGCCACCTGCACCCCGATGCCAGCATCAGAGCCGCCCGCCACGCCCATCGCCGAGGCCACCATGTCGGCGAATTCGGCGCGTGAGGACTTGAAACCCGTGGTGTTTGCGTTCGCGATGTTGTTGCCGATCACGTCCAGACTTTTACTGGCAGCGTTCAAGCCTGAAAGCCCTTGTTGGAAAGCCATGGTGTGCTCCTGAAAAAATATCTTTGAAAATCATTGAACCGCTTTGACGGCGCTTTGCGCAACGCTGCTGCCGTCGCTCAGCTGCAACTGCAGCGCGCCGTTCGAGAGGCTCACGGCGCTGACCTGCTGCGCGGTGAGGGCCGTGGCGCTCACTGCCGTGGCGCCGTTGCTCGCCACCACCTGGAAACGCGGTGCGCTGCTGCCCTGGTAGCCCGAGGCGTCCCAGGCGAAGCCGTGGCGTCCGGCGGGCAGCGCGCCCATATCCACCGTGCCGATCTGCTTGCCGCTCGCGTCCAGCACCTGCACCGTGACGCTCGCCGCCGCGGCGGAGAGGTCGAAGCCCCCGCTGGCCTGGCCGCTTTGCGCATCGACGGCCAGCGTGTCGCCCTCGACCAGCACCTGGTGCCCGACCAGGCTGCTGCCCTGCACGAGCTGCTGCACCGCGAGCTGGCTCGCGAATTTGTTGACCGTGTCGTTGAGCTGCTGGATGCCGGTGACGGTGTTGATCTGCGCGATCTGCGAGGTCATCTGCGCGTTGTCCAGCGGGTTCATCGGGTCCTGGTTGTTGAGCTGGGCGACGAGCAGTTTGAGGAAGCGATCCTGCGCCGCAGCCGGGTCGGCGGCCGCATTGGCGGCAGCGCTGGCTGCGGAGGCGCTGCTCGATGAAGTCGTCTGCCCGACGGGACTGATGGTGCTCATGGCGATGCTTCCTGTAGCGGTGGGATGGGTTTACTGCCCCATTTGCAGGGTCTTGAGCAGCAGCGACTTGGCCGTGTTCATGACTTCGACGTTGTTCTGGTACGAGCGCGAGGCCGAGATCATGTTCACCATCTCCTCCACCGCGTTCACGTTGGCGTAGGTCACGTAGCCCTGCGCGTCGGCCATGGGGTTGTTCGGCTCGTGCACGCGCCGGCCCGGGGTGTTGTCTTCGTTGACGGCGCTCACGCGCACGCCGGCGGCGCCATCGGACCCCATGGGCGTGGTCTGGAACACCACCTGGCGCGCCTTGTACGGCTGGCCGTCGGGGCCTGCGACGGCATCGACGTTGGCCAGGTTGCTTGCCACCACGTTCAGGCGCTGGGCCTGCGCGCTCACCGCGCTGCCAGAGATGTTGAAGATCGAAAACATGGACATGGTTTTGCTCCTTTGCTGCGGCGGCGCGTTTTTCTGGCGTCACTGCCCCTGGATGGCGCTGAGCATGGTCTTGGCCTGGCCGTTGATGAAGCGCAACGTGGCCTCGTAGCGCACCGCGTTGTCCACGAAGTTCGCGCGCTCTCGGTCCAGATCGACGCTGTTGTTGTCCAGGCTGGGCTCGGTCTGCACGGTGTAGCCGAGCTTTTCACCCACCACGCCGGAGCCCATGCCGCCGACCTGCACCGTAGGCAGCGAAATATGGCGCGGGTCGCTGGTGCCTGCATCGGCAGTGCTGCCGGAATTTGCCGTTGCCAAGCGAACGGCGGCGCCTGCACCGCCATTGCCGCTGGCCGCACGCAGCGCGTCGGCAAAAGGAAAATCGCGCGCCGTGTAGCCGGGCGTGTCGGCGTTGGCAATGTTGCTGGCCAGGACGCGCTGGCGCTCGGCACGCAACAAGAGCGCCTGGCCTTGGAAGTCCAGCGACTGGGTCATCTTGTTGAGCATCTGGGCCTCGCGTTTTTGCTTGGGGTGGAAGTACGCGGCAGACGGGGCTACGGCGTGGCATCGATTATGGGAAGCGCGGTTTTTTCCTAAAGCCCGAAAACCGGCCGAATCGGCGCGCAATTTCGCGCATGGGCGGTGCGCGCGGCGCTTACAGTGGGCGCGTGAAATGGGCTTGGTGTCCGCCTTGCAGAAGCAGGCGAGTGCCGCGCACATTGCTCACCATTCAGGAGTTGCCCATGCAGTCTCTATCTGTCTTAGATGCCGTTTTGATGCATATTTTTCGCGGCCTGCTCGTCCTGGGCCTGGGCTGCGCGGCGGCGCTCGCGCAAACCAGCGGCGCGGGCGCCGACGATGGCGCGCGCCTGGGCACGCTCGGCCAGCGCTTTTTGCAAGAGGCGCTCGCCAGCGAGCCCGCGGGCGCGCTGCCGCTGCGCATGCAGATCGAAGTGGGCGCGCTCGACCCGCGCCTGCAGCTCGCGCCCTGTGCGCGCGTCGAGCCCTACCTGCCGCCGGGCAGCCGCCTGTGGGGGCGCACGCGCCTGGGGCTGCGCTGCGTGCAGGGGCGCGTCGCATGGAATGTGTTTTTGCCCGTCACCGTGAGGGCCTTCGGTCCGGCCTGGGTGCTGCGCAGCAACATCCCGAACGGCGCGGTGCTCAGGGCCGAAGATGCGGTCGAGGCTGAGGTCGATTGGGCCGCGGAGCCGGCCGCCGTGCTTGCCAACCCCGATTTGTGGGTGGGCCAGACGGCAGCGCGCACGCTCATGGCCGGGCAGGCGCTGCGCCAGGCGATGGTGCGCCCGCCCGAGCTGTTCGGCGCCGGCGCGCAGGTCAAGGTGCTGGCGCAGGGGCCGGGCTACGCCGTGACGGCCGACGGGCAGGCCTTGAGCGCGGGTGGCGCCGGCCAGACGGTGCGCGTGCGCATGGCCAATGGGCGCATCGTCTCTGGCGTGGTCAACGGCGCAGGCGCGGTGGAGCTGGCCTTATAGCCCTGCATGCGAAAAACGCTAAAGTCTTACCCCAAACGGTCGAAAAAGCGGGCAACATGCCTTCACCTCGTTTCCAAGCGGGACACGACAGGCGGCGGAGAAGACGATGAAAATTGGCACCCCCCCCGAACTCCCAAGCGTTTCAACGCAGACTAGCCCTGCTGTAAAGCAGGCCAGGAGCCCTGCCGCCGCCGCTGAAGAAGCCCAGCGCGCCAGCACCCAAGCCACCAGTGCGCCTGCCGCGACGGCGAGCAGCGTCACCGTGTCGTCGCTGGCGGCGCAGGCGCTCGGGGCCGGCATGCGCAGCCCGGCGGACTTCGACACCAACAAAGTCAAGGCCGTGCGCAGTGCGATCGAAAAAGGCACGTTCAAGGTCGATGCCGAGGCCGTCGCCGACAAAATGCTGGCCAACGCCGCAGAAATTCTCAGCCACAGCAGCCGCGGTGGCTAAAACAGCGGGCACACAAGGCTTGCACCGGCGCACATGACCCTCGAAACCCTTCTCGGTCGGGTTGAGCAAGACTTGCAAGAGGTTTCTGCCGCTTTGCTCGCTGCCGACGCGCCGCAGCTGGAAAAAAGCACACTGAGCCTGCGCGCCGCGGTCGTGGCGTTTGCGCAGGCGCTCGAAGTCTGGCGCACGCAGGAGGGCGTTCATGCGCAAGGGCCTGTGCACGACGCGCTCGGGCGCGCACAGCCGGGGGCGCTGCCCGCACAGTTGCAGCAACGCATCCGCGCCGCCAGCGCACTGCTGGCCATGCAGCGTGAGAATCTGGCGCGTTTGTCGGCTGCCCACGGCCGCCAGCTTGCCGCCCTGCTGCCCCTGGCCAGCGCCGCAGAAGCCACCTACGAATCCGCGGTAAGCGGCCGCCCCGCCGACAGCGCCGCGCGCATGTACCGCTCTGCGGGTTGACTTGCCTGATCCGGCGCGCAGCCCCCAGTCTTGGTTCGGCGGGCATTCCGTCCGCTTAGACAGCTGGAAGCCGCGACGGTCGAATCAAGGCTAATGCTGGCGCATCTTGGAGCGCAGGCGCGCGATGGCCTGGCTGTGCAATTGGCACACGCGCGATTCGGTCACGCCGAGCACGGCGGCGATTTCCTTGAGGTTCATGTCGTGCTCGTAATACATGCCCATCACGTACTGCTCGCGCTCGGGCAGGCTTTCGATGGCCTGCACCAGCGCTTTGCGCAGGCGCTGGTCGCGCAGGATGTGCAGCGGATCGGCGCCGCCATCGGCCACATGGCGGTCGAGAAAGGCGTCCTCTTCCTCGCTGCCGTGGCCCATGTCCTCGAGATAGACGAGCTGGGTGCCGCGCACCTTGCCGAGCAGGCTTTGGTATTCGGGCAGTGGCATGCCCATTTCGGCGGCGATCTCCGACTCCTTGGGGCTGCGCCCCAATTTTTGCTCCAGGCGGCGCACGGCGTTTTCTATGTCCTTTTGGCTCTTGCGTGCGCTGCGCGACATCCAGTCGGACTCGCGCAGCTCGTCGAGCATCGCGCCGCGGATGCGCTGGGTGGCAAAAGTCTCGAACTGCACCCCCTGCCCGGCCTCGAAGCGTGAAAGGGCGTCCGCGAGCCCGATCATGCCCACCTGGATCAGGTCGTCGAGCTCCACATTCGGGGGCAGTTTGGCGATCATGTGGTGGGCGATGCGCCGCACCAGGGGCACGTGCTGGTGCAGCATGGCATCGCGGTCGAACTGCCCTTTGGCGGTGTACATCAAGTCAATGCCTCCGAACGAAGTGCGCAGCTGCATCTGCTGCCGCGGGAAGCGGCGCGAAACTGGCCGTCTGCGCCTCAATGCTGCCCGCGTTCTCCAGCAGCTGCAAGGCCAGGCGCTGAATGTCCTGGGGATTTTGCCTGTGGATGGCGGCAGTGTGCACCAGGCCGCCCAGATACTGCTGGGCGCAGCGGCGCAGATTGTCCAAGACTGCCTGCGCCTGCGCCCGCTCTGCGGCATCGCCGCGCTCGAGCAGCGCGACCACCCGGCTGGTCAAGCCCGCATGCAGGGCCAGCTGTTTGGCGCCGTGGTAGCCGGCCAGCACCGCCTCGGCGTCGCCAGACATGAGCACCAGCGGCATGCCCGCCGTCTGCGCCAGCAAAACCCCGAGCAAGTCCGCCGGCGCATACAGCACCAGCATGCCATAGGCCCTGAAATACGGCAGCAAGCCCTGCAAAGCCGGCGCCTGCGCATCTTTGGCCAGGTGCAGCAGGCGCGGCAGACCACGCGCCGCCGGCAGCACGGCCAGCGAGGCGCTGGCATGTGCCGCGCCACCTGCGATGGCGCCCTCGCGCTCGTGCCAGGGCGCCTGCTGCAGCAGGTGCAGCAAACCCGGGGCCTCTTGCGACTCGCCCGCCGTGCCATCGAGCACCAGCACCGGGCCGGCCAGCTTTTGCAAGGCGGCGCAGACCTGCCACAGCGCTTCGAGCGCTTGGGGCGCGGCATGCTCGGGGGCCGTCACGCCGAGCACGCGCAGCCGCGCCTGCGGCATGAAGCGGTGCAGCCCCGCGCCTTGGTGGAAACAGGCCTCAAGCATCGGCGAGCGCTCCCTGCAAGGCCATGCCGTCGCCGGACGGAGTGAAGAAGAAGTTCAGCTCCGACTCGCGCGGATCGAAGGCCGACTTCACAGGCGCGCGCATGGACAGGTTGATGAGCTTGTGCGCGTCGGCGTTTTCCCAGTCTTCGGGCACGCGCTGGCCGTTCGTCACGCCGCGCAGCACCATCTGGTGGCGAATCAGCGCATCAAGCGCAGGCCCGAGCTTCACGGCCTCATCGACCTTGGAAAGGATGGCCTGCTGCGCGCCCGTGGTCTTGAAGCCCGTGAGCACGTCGTCTAGCGTGTCGCCGTGGCAGCCGGCGTTGAGCACCAGCAGCCTTTGCACGTTGGGCAGGTCGAGCACGTCGAGCATGTCGCGCTTGCGCGGATCGCGCGGGGCGATGCCGGTGGTGTCGATCAGCACCATCTTCTTGCCACCCAGGAGGCCGAGCAAGTCCTGCAGCGCCGCGCGGTCGTGCGCGAGGTGGGCGACGATGCCCAGCATGCGGCCGTAGGTGCGCAGCTGCTCGTGTGCGCCGACGCGGTAGGTGTCGAGCGTGATCAGGCCCACACTCGCGGGGCCGTACAGGCGCGCGCACAAGGCCGCGAGCTTGGCCGTGGTGGTGGTCTTGCCCACGCCCGTCGCACCCACGAGGGCATAGACGCCGCCTTCTTCGTACAAGGCGGGCGCTTGCGCGTCGGTCTTGAGGTTGCGCTCCAGCACCTCCATGAGCCAGCGCAAGGCCTCGCCCGCAGAGAATTCTTCGGGCAGGCGCTCGAGCACGGCGCGCGCCAGCGTGGGCGAGTAGCCGGCGCGGATGAGCTTGAGCATGAGGTTGGACTGGATAGGGTTCTGCCGCGCCTGCCCCAGCCAGGCCAGCGTGTTGAAGCGGTCCTCGATCAGCGCCTTCATGGCCTGCAGCTCGCCCAGCAATTGGCGCTGCCCGGTTTCGGCCGGCGCCGGCGCCACAGAAGGCTCGGCGCGCCGGCGCGGTGCGGGCTCGGGCGGCAGGTCCATGGGGATGCTGCGCAGCGGGTTGTGCCGCGCCACGGCAGGCGCAGGCTGCGCGGCAGGTGTCGCCAGCGTGGGTTCAGCGCGACCACGGGCCGACTGCGGCGCGGCCGCTGCGCCGCCCTGCAAGGCCTCATGGCGCCGGCGCAGCATGCGCTCGCGCACGTAGTCCTGGAACGAGAGCGTGCTCATGGCCAGCTGCTCGGTATCTTCCTCGACCGGATTGCGCGCCGGCTTGGGCTGGGCCGCCACGGCCTTGCCGCCCGCGCGCTGCGAAGCCTGGCCGCCGGCCACCGCAGCCGTGCCCACGTCCCGGCGCGGCGCAGTGGCCGCGCCGTCGAGCGCCGCCAGGGCTTCTTCGCCCGTGGCGACGACTTCGACGCCCTGCTCGGTGGCGCGGTTCGAGAGGATGATGGTGCCTTCGCCGAAGGCCATGCGGGCCTTGGCCAGGGCTTCGCGTGCCGTGGGGGCCAGAAAGCGTTGGATGTTCATGCGGCGGCTCCTTGCAAAATGGGCCCGATGCGGATGGTGTGGGTTTCAGGGATTTCGCTGTGCGCCAGCACTTGCAGGCGCGGCGCAGCGCGGCGCACGAGGCGCGCCACGGCCATGCGGATTTGGTCGGGCACGAGCAGACAGGCGGGCAGCCCCATGTCCTCCTGCTTTTGCGCGGCCTCGGCCGACTTGTGCATGAGCAGGTCGGCCACGCCGGGGTCGAGCGCGGGGCCGGACGCATTGCCCAGCGCCTGCACGAGCAGACGCTCCAGGCCGGGCTCGATCGCGATCACGGGCAGCTCGCGCGTGGGGCCGTAGATTTGCTGCACGATCGCGGGCGCCAGGGCCACGCGCACGCGCCGCGCAAGCTCCACGGGGTCGCTGATGCTGCCCGCGTATTCAGCCAGCGTTTCGATGATGGTGCGAATATCGCGGATGTGCACCGACTCCTCCAGCAGCAGCTGCAGGACCTTTTGGAACGTCGTGATGGAAACCATTTTCGGGACCACTTCCTCGATGAGCTTGGGCGCCAGCTTGGCCACGTGCTCCACGAGCTGCTGCGTCTCGGTGCGGCTCAGGAGCTTGGCGGCGTGCACTTGCATCAAGTGTGACAAATGCGTCGCGAGCACGGTTTCCGAATCAACGACGGTAAAACCGGCCATTTGCGCCGCTTCTTTCTGGCGCTCGTCGATCCAGTGCGCTGGCAGGCCGAAGGCCGGGTCGGTGGTGGGCGTGCCGATCAGCGGCGTGCTGATGCCGCCCGGGTTGATCGCCAGGTACATGCCGGGAAAGGCCTCGCCCTCGCCCACCACCACGCCGCGCAGCGTGACGCGGTAGCCGTTGGGCTTGAGCTCGAGGTTGTCGCGCACATGCACCGCGGGCGGCAAAAAGCCCACCTCCTGCGCAAACTTGCGTCGCACGCCCTTGATGCGCGTGAGCAGGTCGCCCTGGCGGGTTTTGTCCACGAGCGTGATCAATCGGTAGCCCAGCTCCAGGCCCAGCAGATCGATGGGCTGCAGGTCGTCCCAGGTGGCCTCGCCATCGCTCACGGGCGGCGGCGGTGCGGGTTCGGCCGGCGGCGGCTCCTGCTGCTTGCGGTGCATGGCCCAGGCGGCGTAGCCCAGCGCGCTGCCCATGCCCAGGAACACCAGGTTCGGCATGCCCGGGATCAAGCCCAGCAGCAGCAAGATCGCAGCCGCCACGGCAAACACGCGCGGCGAGGCAAAGAGCTGCTGCACGATCTGCTGCCCCATTTCATCCTCCTTGCCCACGCGCGAGATCACCATGGCCGCGGCCACGGAGATCAGCAGGCCGGGAATCTGCGCCACCAGCGCGTCGCCAATCGCCAGCAGGATGTAGCTGTTGGCCGCCTCGGCAGCCGAAAGGCCGTGCTGCAGCACGCCGATCGCAAAGCCGCCGACGATGTTGATGAGCAAAATCAAAATGCCCGCCACCGCGTCGCCGCGCACGAACTTCGAGGCGCCGTCCATGGCGCCGAAGAAGTTGGCCTCCTCGGTCACCTCGGCGCGGCGGCGCTTGGCCTCCTTTTCGTCGATCAGGCCGGCGTTGAGGTCGGCATCCACGGCCATCTGCTTGCCCGGCATGGCGTCGAGCGTGAAGCGCGCCGACACTTCGGCGATGCGCTCGGCGCCCTTGGTCACGACGATGAAGTTGATCACCACCAGAATCGCAAACACGATCAGGCCGACGGCGAAATTGCCGCCGATCAGAAAGTGCCCAAAGGCCTCGATCACCGCGCCCGCCGCGCCGGGGCCGGTATGCCCCTGCAGCAGCACCACGCGCGTCGAGGCCACGTTGAGCGACAGACGCATCAACGTGGTCAGCAGCAGCACCGACGGAAAAGACGCGAAGTCCAGCGGCCGCACCATGTAGGCCGCGGCCATCATCACCATCAGGGCGACGGCGATGTTGAACGTGAAGAAGGTGTCGAGCAGCCACGCCGGGATGGGCAGCACCATCAGGCCCAGGATCGCCACCACAAGCAGTGGCGCCATCAGGCCCTGCAGCATCGCGGCATTGCCGCCCAGCCACTGCTGCAACGATTGCTGCCAGGACTTCACTGCGGCGTTCATGCGCTGCCTCCCACGGTTTGCGTACGCTGCAGCGGATCGAGTTCAGGCGGCACCTCGGGCGGCACGAGCGCCTCAGGCATCCTGCCTTCGCCACGCAGCGCCGCCTTGAGGCGATAGACATAAGCCAGCACCTGCGCCACGGCGGTGTAGAGCACGGGCGGAATGCCCTGCTCGAGCTCGGCATGCGCGTACAGCGCGCGCGCCAGCATGGGCGCCTGCAGCACGGGGATGCCGTGGCTCGTGGCAAGGTCGCGGATGCGCATCGCGATCAGGTCGGTGCCGCGCGCAACCACCTGCGGCGCGGCCATGGTGGCCTCGTCGTAGCGCAGCGCCACGGCGTAGTGCGTAGGGTTCATGAGCACGAAGTCGGCCTTGGGCACGGCGGCCACGCTGGCGCGGTCGGCCATTTCGCGCTGGCGTTGGCGGATACGGCCCTTGATCTGCGGGTTGCCGTCGGATTCCTTGTGCTCCTGCTTGACTTCCTCGTGCGACATGCGGCGCTGCGCCTTGAAGAAGTACGCCTGCAGCGGCACGTCTATGGCCGCGGCCAGAAACACCACAAGCAAGAGCAGCCCCATGCCTTCGGTGAGCCACTGCCCCACCTGCCCCAGCGCCGCCGGCGCGGGCAGCAGCACGAGCTGCGCCACACGGCCCAGACTGCCCGCGAGGTGCTTCCAGGCGACGAAGGTCAAGATCGCGCTCAGCAGCAGCATCTTCGCGACCTGCGCGAGCTGCTGCTTGGTGAACAGGTTGCCCACGCCCGTCAAGGGGTTGAGGCGATTGAACTGCGGCGTGATCGGCTTGAAGCTGAACACCCAGCCGCCCGCGCCGATCGCGCTGAGCACCGCCGCGCCACCGGTAAGCGCGGCAAACAGGGCGCTCGCGAGCAGCCCGATCCAGGCCATGTCCTGCAGCCGCACGAACATGCTTGCGGGCGCCAGCACCGTGGCCGCATCGAACGCAAACTGGCGCTCGATGGCGCGCTGCAAATGATCTATCAGCGCGGGCGCGCCGACGAGCAACACCACTGCGCCAGTGCCCAAAATGGCCAGATGCGCCAGATCGCGCGAGCGCGCCGCCTGGCCATCCTCGCGCGCCTTTTGCAGCTTGCGCTCGGAGGCCGGCAGGTTTCTTTCTTGGCTGGATTCCATGGTGGCGAGAGCAGGAACGACTTCGATTGCGTGACGTCGGTCATTGTCCTGGGCCCCCCGAAAATCTAAAGCCCGATAAGCGGGCGCTCCGGCGCCTTTTTCTTTGCAGCCACGCCTGCACCGGCACCAACGAAAAAGCCCGCAGAACGAAGCGTTGCTGCGGGCCTCAAGGGCACAAAATGCCGAAAAATCTGGTGGCGCTTCACGGATTCGAACCGCGGACCTGTGGATTATGATTCCATCGCTCTAACCGACTGAGCTAAAGCGCCTGAGCCAGCAATTATAGCCAGATTCGCGCGCCTGCAATCGCAGCCATCGCAGCCGGTGGGGAACCAAAGTGCAAGCTCAACCTTGGCGCAGGCGGTCCACGGCCTGCTGCAAGTCGCGGCTCCAGGCGCGCCGGTCGCGGCCTTGCGCGTGCTCTGGAGGGCCGAAGTGCACCACGGCTTCGATGGGCGGCGCACACAGCGTGCGCCAGAGCGAAACCAGCAGGATTTCGTCGTCCGTGTAACTGGGGGCAAAGCTGATGCGGCCGCTGGCCTTGTCGACAAAGCGCAAGCCCAGGGGCTGCACGGGAGCGTCGCAGGCGATGGCGGCCTGCAAAAGGTTGGGATAAAAGGGCCGCAGCGTGCGCCCGTCGCCCGTGGTGCCCTCGGGAAACAAGGCCAGCACCTCGTTGCGCTGCAGCGCCTGCTGTAGCTGATGCACCATGCGCTGAGCCTCGCGGCGCGAGCTGCGCTCGAGATACAGCGTGCCCGCAGCCGAGGCCAGGGTGCCGAGCAGGGGCCAGGACTGCACGTCGGACTTGGAGACGAAACGGCAGTAACGCGTGGCGTGCAGCACCGGAATGTCGAGCCACGAAATGTGGTTGGCCACGAGCAGCACGGGCCCTTGCGCTGGAGGGCTGCCCACGATGCGCAAGGACACGCCAAGAATGCGCAGCAAGGCCTGCGCCCAGACCTGCACGCGCATTTGCTGCTGCTCGGGCGAAAAGCGTGAAAAGCGCAGCAGCACGATCGTCACGCCCACGACCAGATGCCAAAGCAGCCACAACATCCGCCCGCAGGCGATGACTTGCTTCATGAAACGGAACATCCGTGCAGCACCCAACCGCCACTCAGCCTCTCAGGCGCGCTCGAACGCCACTGCGCCGCCCACCAGGGTCCAGCGCACCCGGCCCGGCAGTTCGTAGCCCAGAAACGGCGTGTGCTTGCCCTGGCTGCGCAGCGTGTCGGCGCGCACGCTCCAGCGGGCCTGCGGCTCCAAGATGCACAGGTCGGCCACGCCACCTTCGACGATCCGCCCCAGCCCCGCGTGCGGCGCATCCGGCAAGCCCAGCGCATTGCCGAGCACACCCGCCGGCGCGCTGCTGACCACGGCGAGCGCACGTACCAGCGGCACGCCCTGCTCCTGCGACCACTTGAGCGCGAGGCTCAGGAGCAATTCGAGCCCCGTGGCGCCGGGCTCGGCCTCGGCGAAAGGCAAGGCCTTGGCGTCCTCATCGACCGGGGTGTGATCGGACACGAGCGCGTCTATGGTGCCGTCGGCCAGGCCCGCACGGAGCGCGTCGCGGTCGCGCGCCTGGCGCAGCGGCGGCGCGAGGCGCGCGCGGCTGTCAAAGTAGCCTATGTCGGTGTCGGTGAGGTGCAGCGAGTGGATGCTCACGTCGCAGCTCACCGGCAGGCCCTCAGCCTTGGCGCGGCGCACCAGCTCGACGCCCGCGGCGCTCGAAAGCCGGCACAGGTGCACGCGCGCGCCCGTGCTGCGCTGCAGCTCAAAGATGGTGTGCAGGGCGATGGTTTCGGCCGCCACGGGCACCCCCGCCAGCCCCAGGCGCGTGGCCAGCGGGCCGCTGGCGGCCACGCCGCGCCCCAGGTGCGCGTCCTGCGGACGCAGCCAGACGGTGTAGCCGAAGGTAGCCGCGTACTGCAGCGCGCGCTGCAGCACCTGCGTATTGGGCAACGCCACCTCGGCCTGCGCGAAGCCGACGCAGCCGGCCTCGGTGAGTTGGGCCATTTCGGTGAGCACTTCACCCCCCAGGCCGCGCGTCAGTGCGCCGAGCGGGAACACGCGCGCGAGATGCAGCCTTTCGGCGCGCGACTTGAGCATTTCGACCAGGCCGGGCTCGTCGAGCACGGGCTCGGTGTCGGGCAGGCACACCAGGCTGGTCACGCCACCGGCCACCGCGGCGGCCAGTTCGGATTCGAGCATGCCCTCGTGCTCGTGTCCGGGCTCGCGCAAGCGCACCGCCAGATCGACCAGTCCGGGCAGCACGATGCAGCCGCGCGCATCGAGCACGCGCCGCGGCACGAAGTCGGCCGGCGCCTGGCCGAGCGCGACGATGCGCCCGGCGGCCAGCGCGACGTCGCAGTGCTGGTCGAGGCCGCTGGCCGGATCGATCACGCGGCCGTGCTGGATGAGTAAGTTCATGGTTTTATATGAAATTGGCCTCTAGTGCTTATGTAGCAAGCACTAGCAGCTATCAATAAAGAACTTTGTCGCATGGCTCAGGCTTCGTTCCCGGCGACGATGGACATCACCGCCATGCGCACCGCGATGCCGAAGGTGACCTGCGGCAGGATCACGCTCTGGCGGCCATCGACGACGGCGGAGTCGATCTCCACGCCGCGGTTGATCGGCCCGGGGTGCATGACGATCGCGTCGGGCTTGGCCCAGCGCAGCTTTTCGGGGCTGAGGCCGAAGTGCTTGAAGTATTCCTGGCGCGAAGGCAGCAGCGCGCCGCTCATGCGCTCGTTTTGCAGGCGCAGCATGATGACCACGTCGGCGTCCCTGATGCCCTCTTGCAGCGTGTGGCACACGCGCACGCCCATGGGCGCCATGTCGGCGGGCACCAGCGTGCGCGGGCCGACCACGCGCACCTCGGCCGCGCCCAGCGTGGTCAGCGCGTGGATGTCCGAGCGCGCCACGCGCGAGTGCAGCACGTCGCCGACGATAGCCACCGTGAGATTGCTGAAGTCTTTTTTGTAGTGGCGTATGGTGTACATGTCGAGCAGCCCCTGCGTGGGGTGCGCATGCCGCCCGTCGCCCGCGTTGATCACGTGCACATGCGGCGCCACGTGCTGCGCGATCAGGTAGGGCGCGCCCGACTCGCCGTGGCGCACCACGAACACATCGGCCGCCATGGCGCTCAGGTTGGCGATAGTGTCGAGCAGCGACTCGCCCTTGCTCGCCGAGCTGCGCGCGATGTCGAGGTTGATCACGTCCGCCGACAGCCGCTTGGCCGCAATCTCGAACGTGGTGCGCGTGCGCGTGCTGTTTTCGAAAAACAGGTTGAATATGCTCTTGCCGCGCAGCAGCGGCACTTTTTTGACCTCGCGGTCGTTCATGCTGACGAAGTTGTCGGCCGTGTCGAGTATCTGCAGCAGGATGTCGCGCGGCAGGCCCTCGGTGGACAGCAGGTGGATCAGCTCGCCGTGCGCGTTGAGCTGGGGATTGCGCCGGTGCAGCACGCTCAGGCCTCCTCGATCTGAAAGTGGAATTGGCCCTGCGCGTCGCGCGCAAGGGCGAGCGACTGCGTGGGCGGCAGCGCCACGCGCGCGGCAGCGAAGTCGGCCTGCACGGGCAGCTCGCGCCCGCCGCGATCGACGAGCACCGCCAAGCGCACGCGCGCAGGGCGACCGTAGTCGAACAACTCATTGAGCACGGCGCGCAAGGTGCGTCCGGTGTAGAGCACATCGTCGAGCAGCAGAATGTCGGCGCCTTCCACGTCGAACGGCAGCGTGGTCTGCGCGCTCGCGCTCAGGCCGCGCTGGGCGAAATCGTCGCGGTGCAGCGCCGAAGACAGTACGCCGGGCGCGCCGGGCAGACCCAGGTCTTTTTGCAGGCGCTCGGCCAGCCAGGCACCACCCGAGGCGATGCCCGCGAGCCGCGTCGCGGGCGCCATGAGCGCGCGCACCCCTTGCAGCAGTTCGCGGTAGAGGGCCTCGGCGTCGAGCACGAGGTGGCCTGCGGCGGCAGGCGGGGGGAAACTCATGGCAGGCTCCTCAAAAACTGCTCCAGGATGATGCAGGCCGCGCCGGCATCGGCATCCGGCGTGCGCGCCTCGGCCAGCGCCGCGGTGGTGCTGTAGCGCTCGTCGACCTCGTACACCGGCAGGCCGAAGCGCCCGTGCAGCTGGCGCGCGAACTTGCGCGCACGCACGGTGTTTTCGTGGCTCGCGCCATCGGGATGAAAGGGCACGCCCACCACAAGAGCGTCGGGCTGCCACTCACGAATGCGCCGCGCCACCTCGGCAAAGCGCGCATCACCCGCGGCGTGGATGCTGGCTTGCGGGCTCGCGCTGCGCAAGAGCCGCGTACCCACGGCCACACCGGTGCGCCGCAGGCCATAGTCGAAAGCCAGAAAGGTCTGCAACTGCGCGGGCACTGGCGCAGGCAGGCCAGCCGTCTCGTCCATCTTCATCAGGCATGCCCCGCCTCGGCGGTGAGCATCCAGGACTGCAGCCCGAGCAGCGCCAGGGCGCGGTCGTAACGCTCGGACACGGGCGTATCGAACAGCACCGCGAGGTCGGCCCCTACGGTGAGCCAGGCGTTTTCGCGCAGCTCGGATTCGAGCTGGCCCTCACCCCAGGCGGAATAACCGAGCGTGATGAGCAGGCGCTGCGGGCCGCCGCCGGTCGCAAGTGCCTCGAGCACGTCCTTCGACGTGGTCATCTCCAGGCCTCCGGGGATGCGAAGGGTCGAGGCGTAGAGGGTTTCGTCCTGCTCCTGTGCTTGCTGCGTTCCCTCGACTGCAGACGCGTGTACCACTTCATGCAATACGAAGCCGCGGTCCGTCTGCACCGGCCCGCCCTGCAACACGGGCTGGGTGGCCAGGTCGGCGCGCTGCAACGGCATGTCGAGCTTGTCGAACAGCTGGCTCAGCGTGATGTCGCTCGGCTTGTTGATGATGAGCCCCAGCGTGCCGCGCTCGTTGTGCTCGCACACATACACCACGCTGCGCGCGAACAGGGCGTCGCGCACGCCGGGCATGGCGATCAAAAAATGGTGCGTCAGGTTCATGGGCGCAGTATCGGCAGGCATGCAGACAATTCTACGGGCAAGCCAAGACTGCGGCCGCAAGCTGCGCGCAGGCCGCCCATGCCCAGCGCCGCGCAACTGCAGCGGGAGCGGGAAACCGGCCCGCCTCTCAGCCGAGGCTGGACCTGCCGCCTCTGTCCTGCGGGCTGATCTGCAGGCCTTCGCCCACTGGAGGAGCGCCGGCGGCAAGCCGCAGGCGCAGCGACATATCGGTGCGGTTGTCGGCATGGGCCAGGGCCTCTTCGGCAGTGATGACACCACGCTGCTGGAGCTCGTACAAGGAATGGTCGAAGGTGCACATGCCGGGCTCGCCGCTGCGCTCGATCGCGGTCTTGAGTTCGTCGATTTGGCCTTTTTGGAGCAGCTCGGCCACGTAGGGCGACCACAGCATGACTTCGGTTGCGGGCACGAGCTGGCCGTGCACGCTTCTCACGAGGCGCTGCGCCACCACTGCACGCAAGTTCAGCGACAAGTCCATCAGCACCTGTCTGTGCGCATCTTCAGGAAAGAAATTCAAAATCCGCTGCACGGCCTGGCGCGCGTTGCTGGCGTGCATGGTGGAAACGCACAAGTGCCCGGATTCGGCGTAGTGCAGCGCATGCTGCATGGTGGAGCGGTCACGGATTTCGCCGATCATGATCACGTTCGGCGCCTCGCGCATGGCGTGGCGCAGGGCATCGTCGTACGAGCGCGTGTCCAGACCGATTTCACGCTGGGTGACCAGCGATTTTTTGTGCCCATGCAGGTATTCGATCGGGTCTTCCACGGTCAGGATGTGGCCTGTCGCGTTCTCGTTGCGGTAGTTGAGCATGGCCGCCAGCGAGGTGGTTTTCCCCGAGCCGGCAGCCCCCACGGTCAGCACCAACCCCGCCTCCAAGAAGGCAAGCTGCTTGAACACGGCGGGCAAACCCAGTTCTTCGAGCGAGAGGATCTGCGCCGTGACGTGGCGCACCACCATGCCCACCTTGCCGCGCTGCTGGTGCACGTTGACCCGAAAGCGCCCCGACGCCCCCATCTGGAACGAAAGGTCGCACTCCATGGTGGCCTCGAATTCGTCGATCTGCGCCTTGCGCATGATCGAGTAGGCCATCGCACGAATGTCCTCGGCACCCAGCGGAGCCTGCGTGATGGGCGTGAAGTCCCCCTGGCGCTTGAGCGTGGGCGGCGCGCCGTCGAGCAAAAACAGGTCGGAGGCACGCTCGCGCGCCATCAGCGCAAGGTAAGAAAGCAGGCGGCTGTCGCCCGGGAAGGTTCCTGGCTTGTTTGCGGAGTCCATGGTCGCCTTTTGTCGTGGAGAGGAAATACCCCGTCGCTATGCCTGAACTGCGGCCGCCTGCCGCGCGTAATGCGCGACCAGCCCCAGCAGCTCCTCATCGGAATAGGGCTTGCCGAGGTAGTGGTTGGCGCCCAGCTCGTGCGCGTGCTCGCGGTGTTTGTGCGCAATGCGCGAAGTGATCATGATGACCGGCAGGTCGTGCAGAGCCTGGTCCGCACGGATGTTGCGCAGCAGGTCGAAGCCGTCCATGCGCGGCATTTCGATGTCGGACAACACCACCGCAGGACGCTCCTGCTGCAGCCGCTCAAGCGCCTGCAGCCCATCCGTCGCCAGTGCCACGCGGTAGCCTTCGCGCTGTAGCAAACGCTGGGTGACGCGGCGCACGGTGATGGAGTCGTCCACCACGAGCACCAAGGGCACCTGGCTCGGCCCCAGCGCCACGGCCGGCGCCATCGGTGCGCCTGCCGTCGGCGCCGGCATTGCCTCGAGCACGGCCGGCAGCCCCGCACCGGCGGCGCGCACGCGTTCGCCATAGACGGTGGCCAGCGCCACGGGGTTGTAGATGAGCACCACGGCGCCCGAAGCGAGCAGCGACATGCCGGCAAGTCCCGGCAGACGCGACAGCTGCGGCCCCAATTGCTTGACCACGACTTCCTGGTTGCCCAGCACCTCGTCCACGTGCAACGCGATGCGCTGCGCCGCACTGCGCACGATGACCACCGGCCGGTTCTTGCCTACGGGCTCCTTGCTGCGCACCGAAGACTGCAGCAGCGCACCCGCCCAGAAAAACGGCAGACGCTCCCCGCCCTCTTCGTAAAACCCGCTGCGATAGGCCTGCTCCAGGTCCACAGCAGTGGCGCGCCGCACGATCTCCACGAGATTGGCGGGCATGCCCACCGTCAACTCGCCCGCGCGCAGCATGACCACCTGCGTCACCGCGGTGGTCAGCGGCAACACCAGCCGGAAGGCCGTCCCCTGGCCCGCCTCGGTAGAAGTTTCGATGCGTCCGCCGAGCGCATTGACCTCGGCGCGCACCACGTCCATGCCCACACCTCGGCCGGCAATCCCCGTGACGTCTGCAGCCGTGGAAAATCCGGACTGGAAGATCAGGTTCGCTGCATCGCTGACGCCCAACTCGGCATCGGGCGCGAGCAAGCCCTGCGCAATGGCCTTGGCGCGGATGCGCGGCAGATCGAGGCCAGCGCCGTCGTCGCGGAACGTTATGGCCACGTCGTTGCCCTCATGGCGCACATCGACGATGATGGTGCCTGCGGCGGGTTTACCCTGGGCTTGGCGTTGCTCGGCAGGCTCAATGCCGTGGGCCACGGCATTGCGCAGCAAGTGTTCGAACGCCGGCGCCATGCGCTCTAGCACGCCGCGGTCCAACTCGAACGATCCGCCCCGCAGCTCGAGCCGGACCTGCTTGCCCAGTTCCTTGCCCGCCTGGCGGACGACGGCATAGAGGCGTTCGGCAATCGCGTCGAACTCCACCATGCGCGTGCGCAGCAAGTCGCGCTGCAACTCCCGGGCCTGACGCGCCTGCGCGCTGAGTTCGTCTTCCGCCCCTTCGACGGATCTCTGCAGGTTGCGCTGCACCGTGGCAATGTCGTTGACCGACTCGGCCATCATGCGCGTGAGCTCCTGCACGCGCGTGAAGCGATCGAACTCCAGCGGGTCGAATCCGCTGGCCGAATCCTTGGCCTGCGCCAGTCTGGACTGCATCTGTGATTCGGCCTGCACCTCAATGTCGCGCAACTGCTGGCGCAAGCGTTCCAGATTGCCCGTCAGGTCTGCGAGCGAACTGCGCAGCTGCGCCACCTGCGCGTCCAGGCGCGCGCGGCTGATCACGACCTCGCCGGCCTGATTGACCAGCCGATCGAGCAACTGCGCACGCACACGCACCGACTGCGCGGCCTGCGCGCGCCCAATGACCAAGGGCGCCGGCCCCGGCAAAGACGCTGCCGGCAGCGCTGGCGAGGCCTGCGGCGCCGCATGTGCGGACACTGCGGATTCCGGCGCGGGCATCTCCGCATGCTCCGTGGCGGCCGTGGCTACCGCAGCAATGGCATCTGCGGCCAGCGGCGGGTTCGATTCCTGCTCGGCCTGCGCGCACAAGGCATCGAAATGCGCACGCAACGCATCGAAGCGGCCGAGTAAGGGCTCGATTTGCTCAGCCTTCGGATGGTGGACATCCAGTTGTTCGATCAGGGATTCGAGCCGGTGCGCCCTTGCGCCCAGGCGCATGGCACCGGCCAGACGGGCGCTACCCTTGAAGGTGTGCAAGACCCGCAGTGCGGCATTGCGCGCCTCCAGGTCGCTGGGGTGCGCGGCCCACTGGCGCAGCGCCGTACCGAGCCGCGGCAAGAGCTCTTGCGCCTCTTCCTCGAAGATTGGGAACAGGTCGGGGTCGATGGCGTCGCTCGCATCCGCCTCGTCATCGACCTCTGCCGAAGCGGTCGCCGCGACGCCAGCATGGGGTGACTCCAGGTCTGCGGCGGGCGCGAGCGTCTGCAGTGTTGTGGGCGCAGGCGCGCTTTCGGCGGCCATTTCGCTGTAGGGTGTAGTCGCCTCGACGAATTCCTCTTCCAGCTCTTGCAGCGGCATGGACCCACTGGGCACCTCCTGCGCCAGGATGCCGTGCAGGTCTTCCAGCACCTGCGCGCTCGGCTCCTTCAGGAAACCGGCTGCGAATTGGTGCAGCAGGCGGCGCATGTCCTGCGCCGCCGCCAGAAATACCCGCGCCTGCTCTGGCGTTCCGCCCGGCTGCAGTTGCACATGCTGCAATGCATGCTCGAGCAGGCGGGCCATGTCCGACAAGGCCTGAAAACCCACGGTGGCAGAGGCACCGGCCAGCGCGTGCGCCCGGGCCACCGCCATATCGGGCACGGGTGCGTGCAGCTCGAGCGACCAAGCCTGCAGACGATCTTCGAGCTCATGCGACCACTCGTCCGCCTCGTTGAGATAGACGTTGTAAAGCGCGGCGCCAATGCGCAGGTCACCAATGACCTTGACCGCATCCTGATCCTGCGCTGCGCTTTCCACAGGCACCTCGGGTGGCGCCTCCATGCTGGAGGAGGACTCCTGCGGCGCGGACGGAACGATCGACGACGGTCCCTCTGACAGGTCGGCGAGCACGTCCACGGACAGATCCGCCAGAAATTCCTCCAGCTCCTTTGGTGCTCCGTCCTCCTGGCGCGGCTCGAAGGTCTGGATTGTCTGGGTCGCAGCGGGCAGCAGCTCCATGCTGGGCGGTTGCGCGCCCGGCAGTTCCGTGCCCCCCGCCTGCGCGGCCGCGGGCAGGGCGACCTCTGGCAGCGAAGCAAATTCCAGCGTCAACTCCTGTGCCTGCGCCACGGCCTCCGGCAAAGGCTCGGCGATCGGCGCTTGCGGGGCTGCAGACACTTGTTCCTGCGCAGCGGCAAACGCGGAAAAATCGACTTCTTCCACCTCGGCAGCAAACGGAATCTCCGCCACGGGCCCCTGCGGCGGCGTACCGGGTGCATTTTCTGGCAATTCCAGCGCCGGCCATTCCTCCGCGCCCTGCGCTTGCTCGGCAGCCCCCGCCTCCATAGTGGCAGCGCCCTCGGCAGCAAACGGAATCTCCGCGACAGGCTCCTGTGGCGCGACCGCCTCCACAGCCACCCCAGCCTGCTCCGCAGGCGCTTCTGGCACCTCGGACTCGCTGGACTCCACATGCGGCGCCTGCTGCAACGCAGACAAATCGGCAACCGCCGGCTGCGCCGCATCGGCAACAGCCGCCATTGCGGCTCCCGCAGACGGCGATTCCAGGGGCACCAGGGTGCCGTGCAAACGCATGGCATCGGCCGAAGTACGGAATGCCTGCGCCTGCCATGGCGCCGCCACACCCGCAGCAATGTCGTCCGCCCATTGCCCCAATGCGCGCAAGGCATCCCCTGCCAACTCCAATAAGGCTGCGGGTATCGGCTTTTGCTCAGCGAGCCAGGCATTGAGCACCTGCTCCATGGACCAGGCCGCCTCGCCGAACTCGTTGAGCCCCACCATGCGCGAACTGCCCTTGAGGGTGTGGAAGGCGCGCCGCAGTGTGGTCTGCTCGCTGAGATTGCCGGGCTCCTCCTGCAATGCCGCGATGGCCGCGAGGCCTTGCGCCACGACCTCGCGTGCCTCTTCCAGGAACACCTCGAGCAATTCATCGTCTTCCGCGTCAGGCACCGACGGCGCGGTCTGCCCGGAAACCCCGGCTCCGAGCGTGGCGGGCAAGGCCCGCGCCAGCGCCTCTTTTGCCTGCTCTGAAGCTGGTGCGTCTTCCTGCGCCGGTTCACTCGCCCCCCCGAGATCACCCGGCATTTCCAGCAGTGGCGCAAAATCGGTGGGCTCCTGGGCGGGCGCCTGCACCGGGAAGCGGGGTACCACGGGCGGCAAATCGGCCCCTGCGCGTGCCTGCGCCGCGACCTGCGCCGAGGATGCGTCGTCCGTGGCCCGCACCCGTGTTTTGCCCGTCAACATGCGCAGCTCGTCCTGCGCTTCGTCGTAAATGAAGAGCTTGCGCGCCAGATTGCGCTGGTAGCTCAGCATGTCGATCAGAAAACCCAGGGTGCCGAGGCTGTTGCCCAGTTTTTCAAAGGTTTGGGCCAGCTCCTCCTCGGGGATGGCATGGGCCAGCAGACGCTCCACCACCTCGCGCATGCGCGCCATGGCCCGCACTGCCTGCTCAAGCCCCAGCACCGAAAGCACACCGCGCATTTGCGCCATTTGTCCGGGCACGGGCACCAGTACGCGGGTGTCCTGCGGCGTGCGAAAAAACTGGTCGAGCGCTTTTTCCAACTCGGCCAAAGAAGCGCGCAGTTCGTTGACCACGCTGCCCATGGTTTGCTTGTCGCTGACGCTGCGGTACAGGTCTTCTATCCAGGCCTCGAGCGGTTCGGGCTCTGCGCCGGCCAGCACCGTGCGCAGGCGTTCGGCGAGGCGCCCGAAATGCGCCTCCATTTGCGCGCCATCGGCATCCAGTTCCTCGAAAGCCGCTTGCAGATACAAAATGGCGGTGGCCACCTCCATGGCCAAAGGGGCGGCCGGAGGCTCATCCGTGCGCGCCGTGGCATCGACCGCCTGCGCCAGAGCCTGCGCCAGATCTTCACTGCCGGGCAGCAGCTTGCGCAGGGAATCGCAGACCAGACTGAACTGGTCCACGGCCGGCTTGAGCTTGGCACGATCGCCCCCGGCCAATGCAGACCAGACTTCCGCGGCTGTTGCCATGCGCTTGCGCGCCTGGGCCAGCAAGCCCGGGTCGAAGCGGCCGAAACGCGCCACCTCGTAACGCACCGGCTCGAACCGATGCAAGCCAAACGCTTGCCGCACTGCCGTGAGTGCGGGGAAGGTATCGGCACTTTCAGTGCTGGCTTGTGCGCAGAAAAAAAGCAGGTCCTGTAACAGGCGATCGGCGACGCCGTCCTCGCCCTTGGCGAGCGTGGCGTACTGCATGAGCACACGCGAGGCCACCCGTTTGACATATACATCCGGGGGAAGCAAATCACCGGCCAAGGCTTCGAAGAAGCCCGCGCAAACCTTCCAGAAGGTGCGCACGCGGCTATCGGCCTGGGCCGCGGCAAAACCCAGACAGATATCCCGCATGCTCCGCGCGGCGCCAGCATCGCCGGACTTGACGATCTGCAGCACGACGGCATCGAGACGGGCTCGCGCCGCACTCCCGTAGGCCAAGGGCGCCACGGACAAAGCAAATTCAGGCTCGCGGATACGCCGCTCGGTGGGCCACAAGTCCGCAGGATGAACGCGCTCGGCGCCCGCGAGCGTCTGCACTTCACGGTATTGCGGAAACAAGGCGACCGCAGACGCCTGCTTGCCCGCCAGCACATACTCGAGGTACTCGACCAGGGCAAAGCCTGCACGCTCTATGGTGGATATGGTTTCCCTGGTGCACAGCGGTGGCTGCTGCACGAATTTGTGTACCGCCGCTTCCATGGCGCGCAGCAGCAGCGCAGCGGGCGCCATGCCCACCATTTCGAGGGCACCGCTGGCCTGGTGCAGCTGCTGGCGCGCGATGCGCAAAGCGCCTGCATCCAGCGCCGCCAAGTCGGATTCCCGGGTATGTTCGGCTTCATGCACGAAACGGCGCATCGTCTTGACGGCAGCGTCCAGGGACTTGCGCAATTCCTCCAACACCCAGGCCAAGGGCCCCAGGTCGCGCTCTTGCTGGCTGGCCTCTGTCGCTGGCGCGTGGTTGACGTCAAGAGATGGCATGGATTCGCCTCCGGCCGCAATGAGCCCAGCTGGTTGGTACGACAAAGACGGCATCAGGCGAATCAGGCGATTTTGAACCGCGCCACCGACTGGCGCAATTCTTCGGCGACCTGCGCGAGCTCACGCACCTGCTGCGCAGTGGCGCGCGTGCCCTCGCCCGCTTGTTCGGTCACCGCGAAAATGTGCTGGATGTTGTCTGCGGCCTCGTTCGCCAACACGGCTTCGCGGGAGGTGGAGGAGGAAATCTGTTCGATCAGCTCGGCCAGGCGGCGCGTCACCTGGTCGATCTCGGCCAACGCAGTGCCCGCGCTGTCGGACAGGCGCGCACCCTCCACCACGCCCTGCGTGGAGCGCTCCATGGCGGCCACGGCATCCTGCGTGTCGGTCTGGATGGCCTTCACCAGCGCCGCGATCTGGCGTGTGGCGTCCGCCGAACGCTCGGCCAGGCGCTGCACCTCTTCAGCCACCACGGAAAAGCCGCGCCCGGCCTCGCCCGCGGATGCCGCCTGGATGGCCGCATTGAGCGCGAGCACGTTCGTCTGCTCGGTAATGTCGGAGATCAGCTCGGTGATCTCCCCGATTTCCTGCGAGGATTCACCCAGTCGCTTGATGCGCTTGGAGGTTTCCTGAATCTGGTCGCGGATCGCATTCATGCCGCCAATGGCGTTTTGCACGGCCTGCAGACCGGATTCCGCCGCCTGCAGCGATTGGCGCGCCACCGCGGCCGATTCCTGCGCCTGGGTGGAGACTTCGTTGATGCGGCCGGCCATGTCCAGAATCGAGCGGCCCGTTTCGCGGATTTCGCGCAGCTGCTCGGTCGAGGCGGCAAGCAACTCCGTGGACGTGGCATCCACCTGCGCCGTGGTCTGCGCCACGCGCGTCGCCGTGTTTTGCACGTTGCCCACGAGCTGGCGCAACTCTTCCACCGTGTAGTTCACCGAATCGGCGATGGCGCCCGTGATGTCTTCGGTCACCGTGGCTTCCTGCGTCAAGTCGCCTTCGGCAACGGATTGCAACTCGTTCATCAAACGCAAGATGGCCGCCTGGTTGGCATCGTTGATGCGCTTGGCTTCCTGCTCTTGGTGCCTGGCTTCCTGCTGCAAGCGATCGGCGGCTGCTTCGCGCCGACGGCTCTCGAGCAGCAGCACGCGCGCAAAGCCGACGCCGCACAGCAGCACGAACAAGGCCACCAGCACCAAAAGAAACACCTGCCCCGCACCAAGACCCGCCTGGGCCGAGAGCTTGGTCTGCAGGCCTTCCAGGCTATGGCGCAGCGGCTCGCTATCAGAAACGATAGCAGTCTGCGCTTGCCGGGCGGTCATCAGGCCCTGCAAATTACCCAAGATGGCGCCAGCCTGCGTGCGCGTTTCCTCATAGCGCTTGAGGAGACTCTGGAGCTGCTCGCGCGTTTGCGCATCGCGTGCCGGGCTGAGGTGCAATTCGGCATTGCCATCGAGCAGGCCCTGCGCAATCTCCTTGAAGGCATTCAAGTCTTTGCCGAGCAGAAACACCGCTTCGGGACTGACCCCCTCCAGGGTCAGAAACTCACTCGCCGACTTGCCGATGCGCTGGGTCAGCATCACCAGCTGACCGGCTGCAGCCACCTCGGGCGCGGGCGCGCCTTGTTGCACCTTGAGAGAAGCAATGGTTTCGGCATTCTCGAGCAGCTCCGCCGATTGCCGGTTGATGGTGCGCAAGGCACCCGCGACCTGGGACAAAATTTTCTGCTGCCCCAGCACTACTTTGGCATTGCGCTCCGCACGTTCTACCAAGGGGGTGACGGTGTCGAGCTCGGACTTGAATGACTCGCCGAGAGCCTTCACGTCATCGAGTTCTTTGTCTCCATGCATCAACGCGCGCACGTTGCGCGCCAGAATCCCCGCGCTCTCCGCCACTTCGGCAAATGCCTGGGGCTTGCCCACCAATGCCTGCGTCACCGACTTGGCAAGCCGCTGCGATTGCGTCAGGGCCTGGCCCGTCGCTTCGATCTGCTGCGCGGCACGGTCCGCACGCTGCAGCGCCCAACCCGCAATCAATACCAGCAACACCACACCGCCCGCCAATAACGCCAACAGACGCCTCTGGTGCTGGGCCGCCGTGGCCTGCCCAAGCAAGGGAAGGGAGATCAGTTCATCCTGCACCTCGACAGGTGCGGGCTCCTGCCGCTGCGGCGGCAACCCCGGATCACCTTGCACGCTGTGCATGGGATCCGCCTGGTAGGAGTCGAGTAAGGTAGCGCCCTCCGGCGGCCGTTCACCCGCCCCCTCTTCTCCCCGGACGGCGGGCGTCTGCTGGCGGTGGAACAACTTCCCCAATTGATCAACGATGGACATGGTCAACCTTACAAGAAATAGGACTACCGCACACACGGGTGCGCCAATGTGCCATATAAGAGCCTGGACGGACCTGGCTTGCGCAAGTCGTGAAAAGAGAAAGACTCAGGCATTGATACTCAAAAATGTGGAGTCCTGGGCCAGCAGCTGCAGATTCAGCTCCCGCCAGCGTGCGCCGTGCGCATCCAGATAAGTGGCCCCGAAATACGATGGCCCATCCTCCGCGGGCGGCTCCGAGGCAACGAAATCTTGTGCGCTGCGCAGCCCGAGCAGTCTATCCACCAGCAGGGCCGCGTTCACTTCGAGCGCCGGATTGAACGTCAGCAGGCTGATTTCGGACAAGGCCTGTTCATCGCGTCTGGGCGTCGCATGCAGCAGCGCAGCCAGATCGACGACCCCGACCAGACTCCCGCGCAGATTCGCCACACCAAGGAACCAACCAAGGGTGTGGGGCACAGGCTGCACGGAAGTCCCGGGAAAGATTTCCCCGGCATGGCCAAGCGGTACCAGATAGGACTGCCCGGCCGACTCGACGGCAAGCCAGGAAGCCACCAGCGCGCCCTGCGCCCTGGCGCTCTGAAGCCGGGTGACGATGCGCGCCTGAAATTCCCGCAGGGCTTCACGCTTGCTCATGGAGCTCAGCCCAGGGCGTCGATCTTGGCCTGCAATTCGGCGGGATCGACCGGTTTAGTAATGTAGTCGCGCGCGCCCTGGCGCATGCCCCAGACACGGTCTGTTTCCTGGTTCTTGCTCGTGCACATGATGATGGGCACATCGGCATAAAGGGGGTTGCGCGAAATGGTGCGCGTGAGTTGAAACCCGTTTTGTCCAGGCATGACCACGTCCATGAGAATCAGGTCAGGTTTTTCCAGGGCCAGACAGCGAAAAGCCTCTTCCCCATTTTCAGCCGTGCGCACCTGAAACCCCTTTTTCTGCAGCAGATCGCTCAAAAACATCAGTTCGGTCTTCGAATCATCAACCACCAACACCTTTTTGATGGACATCAGGTCGCTCCTTGGGAGGAATGGGCAAACCGTTGCACGGCCTGCAGCAATTGGTCTTTGGTAAACGGCTTGGTCAGGTATTCCTGGCATCCCACCATACGTCCGCGCGCTTTGTCGAACACACCGTCCTTCGAGGACAGCATGACCACCGGCGTATCCGCAAACCGGACGTTGCGCCGAATGATAGCGACCGTCTGGTAGCCATCGAGCCGGGGCATCAGGATGTCGCAAAAAATCAAATCGGGATGGTAGTCGTTGACCTTGGACAAAGCGTCGAAACCGTCTTCTGCCAGCAAAACCTCGTGGCCGCCCTGCTTGAGAAAAATCTCGGCACTGCGGCGGATGGTGTTGCTGTCATCCACCACCAGCACCTTGAAGGATGGATCATTGATAGTCAATTGCTGCCACTCCTCTGAAGGAAAAATGTGCATAAACAAAACGATCCGCCCGGCCCCTGTCTATATCTGCACCATTTCGAAGTCTTCCTTGCGCGCCCCGCATTCGGGGCATGTCCAATTCATGGGAACCTGCTCCCATGGCGTATGGGGAGGAATGCCATGCTCGGGCGAGCCTTTGGCTTCATCGTAAACCCAGCCGCAAACCAAACATATCCAAGACCTGGGATCGCTCACAGCTTAATGCCTGCTTCGGTAAATATCATGTCGATCGGTGCGCGGCAAGCATGAAACTCCTGCACCGGCAGCCGGCATGGTAGTTGCAATTTTTTCTGGGACTGGCTCCTACAATGAGAGGGCATTGTATCGGTGCGTTCGTATCTGCCAGACCACCCGGCGCGGAATCTGGCATGCGTGGGGAGCCAAAAAACAACAGGCGATGTGCGCCCACTCTCCCCAACGCCGCGCGGCGCCTGAATTACAGTTGCACCCTTGCCATGCAAAAACACGGTGCCCATGACCCCATCGCCTTCCCCTTTTGCGTCTGACATGACGGGCGACCGCCAAGCTGCAGACCAGGCGCTTCCCGCCTGCATTCTGGTTTTCAATGCCAGTGACCCCTGCGGCGCCGGGGGGCTGGCGGCGGACATTACTGCCAGCGCGAGCGTAGGGGCGCACCCCTTGCCGGTCACCACGGGCGTCTATGTGCGCGACACCACCGAAATTTTCGACCACAGCGCACTTGACGATGAAACCGTGGGCGAGCAGGCGCGCGCCGTGCTCGAAGACCTGAGCGTGCAAGCCATCAAGGTAGGTTTCGTGGGCAGCCCCGAAAACATAGGCACGATTGCCGAAATCACCGCCGATTACGACGGCGTGCCGGTGATCGCCTACATGCCCGACCTGTCGTGGCTGCGCGAGAGTGCGATCGAGCCCTACCTCGACGCCTTCCGCGAGCTGCTGCTGCCGCAGACCTCGGTGTTGGTGGGCAACCACGGCACGCTCTGGCGCTGGCTGCTGCCCGACTGGGACGGCGAGCGCAGCCCCACGGCGCGCGACCTCGCACGCGCGGCCGGCGAACTGGGCGTGCCCTACACCCTGGTCACGGGCATTCCCTTGCCCGAGCAGTTCGTCGAAAACGTGCTGGCCTCGCCTGAAAAAATCCTCGGCAGCGGCAGGTTCGAGCTGTTCGACGCCACCTTCACCGGCGCCGGCGACACGCTCTCGGCGGCGCTCACGGCATTGATAGCCAATGGCTTCGACCTCGGCGAAGCCACGAGCGAAGCGCTTGCCTATCTCGACGGCTGCCTGGCCTCGGGCTTTCGTCCGGGCATGGGCCATGCGCTGCCAGACCGCATGTTCTGGGCGCAGTCCGACGACGAGGACGAAGGCGACCGCATCGACACGCTTTTGGAAGAGACTACGAGTTTCGAAGGTTTCGTCATCCCACCCCATGACACCAAACACTGAATCCATCCCCGGCGCTGGCACCGACCGCAACACCCTGTTGTTCGAGCGTGCCCAGCGCGTCATTCCTGGCGGCGTCAATTCGCCCGTGCGCGCGTTTCGCGCCGTGGGCGGCACGCCGCGCTTCATAACGCGCGCGCAGGGGCCCTACTTTTGGGACGCCAACGGCCAGCGCTACATCGACTACATAGGCTCCTGGGGTCCGATGATCCTGGGCCACGGCCACCCGACCGTGCTCGAGGCCGTACAAAAGGCCGCGCGCGACGGCTTCAGCTTTGGCGCGCCGACCGAGCGCGAGATCGAGCTCGCCGAGGAAGTCCTCGCGCACCTGCCCTCTATGGAAATGCTGCGCCTGGTCAGCTCGGGCACCGAGGCGGGCATGAGCGCGCTGCGCCTGGCACGCGGCGCCACCGGACGCAGCAAGATCATCAAGTTCGAAGGCTGCTACCACGGCCATGCCGACGCGCTGCTGGTCAAGGCCGGCTCGGGCCTGGCTACCTTCGGCAACCCCACGAGCGCCGGCGTGCCGCCCGAGGTGGTGCAGCACACGCTGGTGCTGCCCTACAACGACGTGGCGCAGCTCGAGCAGGCGTTTGCCGAGCATGGCCAGGAACTGGCCTGCGTGATCCTGGAGCCCATCGCCGGCAACATGAATTTCGTGCGCGCGCGTGTGCCCTTCATGCGCCGCTGCCGCGAGCTGTGCACGCAGTACGGCGCGCTGCTCATCATCGACGAGGTGATGACGGGCTTTCGCGTCGCGCTGGGCGGCGCGCAAAGCCTGTACGCGCAGGCCATCCCCGGCTTCGCGCCCGACCTCACGGTGCTGGGCAAGGTCATAGGCGGCGGCATGCCGCTCGCGGCCTTCGGCGGCAAGCGTGCGGTCATGGAGCAGCTCGCGCCGCTGGGGCCGGTGTACCAGGCCGGCACGCTCAGCGGCAACCCCGTGGCCACGGCCTGCGGCCTGGCCACACTGCGCGAGATCAGCAAGCCGGGGTTCTTCGATGCGCTTGCACAGAAGACGCGTACGCTGATGGATGGCCTGAAATCCGCCGCGGCCGCCGAAGACGTGCCGTTTGCCGCCGACAGCGAAGGCGGGATGTTCGGCTTCTTCCTGCTGCCCGAGCTGCCGCAAAACTACCAGCAAGTCATGCAAAGCGATGGCGCACGCTTCAACCGGCTGTTTCACGGGCTGCTCGAGCGGGGCGTGTATATCGCACCGGCGCTGTACGAAGCCGGCTTTGTCAGCGCGGCGCACAGCGAGGAGGACATCGCACAGACGGTTGAGGCAGCACGGGCGGTATTCGCCACGCTGGCGCGTCAGCCGGCCTGACGGCGCCTGCGCGGGCTCATCGAGGTGCGGGGGGCCATGCCCCCCCGCGTACAGGACCAGCAGCAAGACCAGCCGCGCGCAAGGGATTTGGCAGCGTCTGGCTGCAGGAAAGACAGGGGCGTCCTAGTATGCGCAGCGCATACCCCCCTGTTTAATCCAACTTTCCAGACTGCCGATGTACGTCCGCCTGATTCCTCTGGCCCTGCTCGCGGCCGCCGGGACCCTGCACGCCCAGACCCCGTCCGCTGCCACGCCATCTCCCGCCCTCACCGTTCAGCCACCGGAGACCTATGACGTCTCCAAGCTCCCCGACGATGCCTATGGCCGCATGGTCCGCTATGGCAAGGAACTGAGCGAGCGCACCTTCGCCTACATCGGCCCGGAGGTGAAGAATCCCAAGATGCGCTTTGCCGGCAATAACCTGGCCTGCGTGTCCTGCCACGAGGCAGGCGGCACCAAGAAGTTCGCGATTCCCTGGGTCGGCGTTCATGCCACCTTCCCGCAGTACCGCGGTCGCGAAGACGAGATCAGCACGCTGGAAGAGCGCGTGAACGGCTGCATGGAGCGCAGCATGGCCGGCAAGCCGCTGCCGCTGGACAGCCGCGAGATGAAGGCCTTCGTCACCTACATGCATTTCCTGTCCAAGGACATCCCGGTCGGCGCCAAGGTCGAGGGCCAGGGCCTGCCCCCGTTCAAGGCCCCGAACCGGCGTGCCGACACGGTCGCCGGCGGCAAGATCTACCAGGAGAAATGCGCCGTCTGCCACGGCGCCGAGGGGGCCGGCGTACGCGCGGGCCCGGTCGGCAGCGCCAGCGGCTACACCTTCCCGCCGCTGTGGGGCAAGGATTCGTTCAACTATGGCGCGGGCATGAACCGCCTGCTGACCGCCTCGGCCTTCATCAAGGCCAACATGCCGCTGGGCAGCACCCACGACCGTCCGCAGCTGAGCGACGACGAAGCCTACGACGTGGCCGCCTTCGTGCTCAGCCACCCGCGTCCGCCCAAGGCCCATCTGGAGCGCGACTTCCCCGCCCGCTGGAACAAGCCGGTCGATGCCGCCTTCCCGCCCTATGTGGACGGCGCCTCGGCCGACCAGCACCGCTTCGGCCCCTATCCGCCGCTGCAGGAGAAGATGAAGGAGCTGAAGTCCAGCCTGATGAAGACCTCCGCCAAGTAAGGCGACGACCCGCCCCCCGGCCCGTCCAGGGCCTGGCAGACAACAAAAAAGCGGCCGAGGCCGCTTTTTTGTTGGGTGCAGTCGGGGCCGCCGCTCAGTGGCGGAAGTGGCGCACGCCAGTGAAGACCATCGCCACGCCGCGCTCGTTGGCGGCGTCGATCACCTCCTGGTCGCGCATGGAGCCGCCCGGCTGGGCCACGCAGGTGGCGCCGGCATCGACGACCACGTCCAGGCCGTCGCGGAACGGGAAGAAGGCGTCGCTGGCGACCACGGTGTTCTGCAGCGTCAGGTTGGCCGCCGCGGCCTTGATGGAGGCGATGCGGGCCGAATCCAGACGGCTCATCTGGCCGGCGCCCACGCCCATGGTCATGCCGTTCTTGCAGAACACGATGGCATTGCTCTTGACGTACTTGGCCACCTTCCAGGCGAACAGCAGGTCGTTCAGCTCCTCGGGGGTGGGCTGCTTGACGGTCACGACCTTCAGGTCGGCCAGTTGCAACTCGTGGTTGTCGGCGGTCTGCAGCAGCAGGCCGGAGCCGACGCGCTTGGTCTCCAGCGCGTTGCGCACGGCGCCGTAGTTCTCGGGCAGCGCGATCTTCATCAGGCGCACGTTGACCTTGGACTTGAACACTTCCAGGGCCTCGGCGGTGAAGTCGGGCGCCATCAGGACCTCGACGAACTGCTTGCTCACCGCCTGGGCGGCGGCGCCGTCCACCGGGCGGTTGAAGGCGATGATGCCGCCGAAGGCCGAGGTCGGGTCGGTCTGGAAGGCCTTGCTGTAGGACTCCAGCGCATCCTTGCCGACGGCCACGCCGCAGGGGTTGGCATGCTTGACGATCACGCAGGCCGGCGCCTCGAAGCTCTTGACGCATTCCCAGGCCGCATCGGCGTCGGCGATGTTGTTGTAGGACAGCTCCTTGCCCTGCAGCTGGATGCCGGTAGCCAGCGAGCCCGCGGCGGGCTGCAGGTCGCGGTACCAGGCCGCCTGCTGGTGGCTGTTCTCGCCGTAGCGCAGGTCCTGCACCTTCACGTACTGCTGGTTGGACTGGCCGGGGAAGGCGGCGAGCTCGGGCACATAGCTCTCGCTCAGCTTCTCTTCCTCGAAGCTCACCGAAGACAGGTAGTTGCTGATGGCACCGTCGTACTGGCTGATGCGGTTGAATGCCGCCACCGACAGGGCGAAGCGCAGCTTGTGGGACAGCTTGCCGTGGGCCTTGAGCTCGGCGATCACGGCCTCGTACTGGCTGGCGTCGGTCACCACGCCCACGTCAGCCCAGTTCTTGGCCGCGCTGCGCACCATGGCCGGGCCGCCGATGTCGATGTTCTCGATCGCGTCGGCCAGCGTGCAGCCGGCCTTGGCCACGGTGGCCTCGAACGGGTAGAGGTTGACGACCAGCAGGTCGATGGTGTCGATGCCGTGGGCCTTCAGCGCCGCCATGTGCTCAGGAACCTCGCGGCGCGCGAGCAGGCCGCCGTGCACCTTGGGGTGCAGGGTCTTGACGCGGCCGTCGAGCATTTCCGGGAATTGCGTGACTTCGGCCACCTCGGTCACGGGCAGGCCGTGCTCGGCGAGCAGCTTGGCGGTGCCGCCGGTGGACAGCAGGCGCACGCCCAGCGCGTGCAGCGCGCGGGCGAATTCGACGATGCCGGTTTTGTCGGAAACGGAGATCAGGGCGTTCATGGGCAGGTGCGGTTTTTTGATTGAAATTGGCATTTATCGCAGGCGTAGCAAGCGCAAGCAGCTATCATTAGGATAGTCATCGAAGCAACTGATGCTCCATGAGTTTTTTGCGCAGCGTGTTGCGGTTGAGCCCCAGCCACTCGGCGGCGCGCGACTGGTTGTGGCCGGTGTGCTCCATGACCACTTCGAGCAGCGGTTTCTCGACCACGCGCATTAGCATGTCGTACATGCCGTGCGGCGTCTCGCCGTCCAGGTCGCGCAAGTAGCTTTGCAGGTTTTCGCGCACGCAATCGGCAATCGATGGTTTGTTCATGCCGCCAGTCCCTCTGTCGTAGATATGTTGGTATGGTTTGGGCAGGCATCGCCAGGCGCAGGCAGCCGGTCCATGCGCGCGGCCAGCGCATCCAGATAGTCTGCCACGGCCCGCCACTGCGTGGCGCTTTCCTGCGCACTGTGGATGACCTGGCGCAAGGCCGCGCCGCCGGGCAGGGTGCGCGTGTACCAGACGAGGTGCTTGCGTGCGCTGCGCACGCCGGTGTGCTCGCCGTAGAGCTGGTAGTGGTCTTGCAGGTGCGCGAGCAGCAAGGTGCGCAGCTCGGCCACGAGCGGCGGCGCAAGGTATTCGCCCGTGCTCAGGTAGTGGTCGATCTCGCGGAATATCCAGGGTCGGCCCTGCGCCGCGCGGCCTATCATGAGCGCGTCGGCGCCCGTCTGGGCGAGCACGGCGCGCGCTTTGGCGGGCGAGTCGATGTCGCCATTGGCCACCACGGGGATGCGCACCGCCGCCTTTACCGCGGCGATGGTGTCGTACTCGGCTGCGCCGCTGTAGCCCTGCTCGCGCGTGCGGCCATGCACGGTGAGCATCTGCACGCCGGCGCTTTCGGCCGCCCGCGCGAGTGCCACGGCGTTGCGCTGCGCAGCCGACCAGCCGGTGCGCATCTTGAGCGTCACCGGCACGCCCTGCGGCGCGCAAGCGGCCACCACGGCTTCGATGATCGCGAGCGCGAGCGGCTCGTCGCGCATGAGCGCGCTGCCGGCCCATTTGTTGCACACCTTCTTGGCCGGACAGCCCATGTTGATGTCGATGATCTGCGCGCCGCGCTCGATGTTGTAGCGCGCCGCGTCGGCCATCATGGCCGCGTCGGTGCCCGCGATCTGCACCGCGATCGGCCCCGGCTCGCCCCTGTGGTCGGCGCGGCGCGAGGTCTTGAGGCTGTCCCACAGGTCGCGGCGCGAAGTCACCATCTCGCTGACCGCGTAGCCCGCGCCGAAGTGGCGGCACAGCTGGCGAAATGGCCTGTCCGTCACCCCCGCCATGGGGGCGACGAACAGACGGTTGGGAAGGCGGTAGGGGCCGATATGCATGGCAGCGCGCAATGGCAGTCGCAGTGACGCAGCAAAAAAAGAGGCGCGATTGTAGGAGCCTTTCGGACTTTGTACCCGTCGGCTGCAGCTGCGCCGCCCAAAGTCCGAAAGGCTCCTGGCCGCTCAAATTTTAGGCATTTTGGAACGCCTGGCGTGCCTGATCGAGCCGCTGCGCCATGCGCGTTTTCCCGGATACACGCCTACCCTACACTCGCGCCACCATGCAAGCCTGGCTGCAACACCTGCTCGAACTGCTCGCGCTGCCGCAATACGGCCTGGGCACGGTTTTCCTCGTCTCGTTCGTATCGGCGACCTTGCTGCCCATGGGCTCGGAGCCTGCGGTGTTCGGGCTCATCAAGCTCAATCCCGCGCTGTTCTGGCCCACCATCCTCGTCGCGACGGTGGGCAACACGCTGGGCGGCGCCTTGAACTGGTGGCTGGGCCTGGGCACGCACAAGGCGGTGGACAAGGTGCGCGGCAGTGCGCCCGAGCTGCGCGCGCTGGCCTGGCTGCGGCGCTTTGGCCCGCGCGCCTGCCTGCTGAGCTGGCTGCCCATCGTCGGCGACCCGCTGTGCGCCGTGGCCGGCTGGCTGCGGCTGCCGTTCTGGCCCTGCGTGGCGTACATGGCCGTAGGCAAGCTGCTGCGCTACCTGGTCATGACCGCGGTGCTGCTGTACCTGCTGCCGCAGCCGTTTCATTGGTAGCAGCGCCCGGCCCGGCCACCGGCAAGAGCTGCGCCAGCACGGCATCCCAATCGATGGGCTGCGTCGTGTCCAGATGCAGCGTGTGCGCCTCTTCGTGCGCCGACAGCGGCTGCGCCTTGGCCAGCTGCCGCTCCAGCACCGCAAGCGTGGCTTCGGACGCATCGCCGCCCGCCTGCTCGCGCTGGGTGATGCGCGCACGCAGCACCTCGGGCGGCGCCTCGAAGGACAGGATGCGCCAAGGCACGCGCAACTCTGCCGCGAGCGCGATGAAACGCGCGCGCTGGGCGCCGTCCTGCAGCGTGGCATCGACGAGCACGGGGTAGCCCGCCTGCAGCACCGCGCGCGCGAGCTCGGCCAGGCGCGCATAGGTGCGTTCGGTGGCCTCGGGCGTGTAAATGCCGCCGGGCACGGTCGCGCTCGAGGCCTCGGGCGCAAGGCCGAACAGGCGCTTGCGCTCCACATCGGCGCGCACGCGCACCACGCCACGCGCGACCAAGGCCTGCGACTGCGTGGTCTTGCCGGCCCCGGAAAAGCCATGCGCGAGGCCGAGCCAACGGGGCCCCGGCGCGCTCAAAGAGGCTGCAAGCTGCACGTAGCGCTGCACTTCGCCTGCCGCTTCCTGTGCTTCGGCCTGTATTTCGGCCCTTGCTTGGGCCTGTGCTTGGGCCTGCGCCTGGGCCTGTGCCTGGGCCTGCACCTCGCCCGCACATGTACCCGCCTCGGCGTGCAGCTGCGCGAGCCGCACCCCCGCAACGCGCGCGCGCACCAAGGCGCGATAGACGCTGTAGTAGCGCAGCAGCGCCAGCCCCGCGTAGTCGCCCGTGCGCTCGAGCCAGGCGTTGAGAAAGCGCCAGCCCAGGTCGGCACGGCCGTGCACGTGCAAGTCCATGACCAGAAAGGCCACGTCCGCCATCACGTCGATCCAGCGCAGCGCGGGGTTGAACTCGATCGCGTCGAACAGCACCGGCGCGCCCGCCAGCAGCACCAGGTTGCCCAGATGCAGGTCGCCGTGGCATTCACGCACCCAGCCTTGCTGCAGGCGCGCCGCGAACACCGGCGCAAGCGCCTCGCCCTGCGCCGCGCACCACTGTGCGAGCGCCTGCACCATGGGCGCGAGCGCGGGCAGCGCTGCCGCAGCCACGCTTTGCACGGCCTGCACGCACTCGATGACTGGCGCGCGCACCGCAGCCGCGCTGCCCCAGCCCGCATCCGGCGCGGCCACCGCCGCCGCAGCGTGGAATTGCGCCACGTGCCGCGCCAGCGCGTCGATGTGCGCGGGCAGCAGGCGCCCTTGTGCGAGCATCGTCGCGAGCAGATCGTGCTGCGCAAAACGCCGCATGTGCACGGCATGTGCCAACGCCTGCAGGCCGCGGGCGTCGGCCTCGGCCGCGGGCAGCACGCGCAAGCTGCCCGACTCTTGCGCTTGGGATATGGCATCGTCCTCGACCACCGCCACCACGTCGAGGTACAGCTGCGGCGCCGTGCGCCGGTTGATGCGCAGCTCCTCCTCGCAGGCCGCGCGCCGCAGCGCCGCCGTGCTGAAGTCGAGGAATTCGAGCTTCAGCGGCTTTTTGAACTTGTAAACATGCTCGCCCACGAGCAGCAGCCACGAGATATGCGTCTGCAGCCGCTCCACACTGGGCGCTGCATGGCCAAAGGCCTGCGGCTGGCGCTGCAGGCGCTCGAGCAAGGTCTGGGCTTGCCCAAAGGCATCGGGGAGATCGCTGGGCATGGCATGGTCTCAGGCACGGAGGTCGGCGGATTTTTGCATGGGATGGCGCTGCGTCCGCTGCCCGCGCACGGGCATGGGCATGAAGCGTCTGCCCTGCCCGTGGCGACCCGCACCGCAACCGCGCCCAAGCAGGCTCGTTAGAATTTGCAACCCTTTGGGTTCGGCGCCATCCACTTTTCATGGACCTGCCCGCCGCCCGAACCCCAAAACAGACGAACCAGCCCAGCGTGGCGACATGCCAACCCTTTCTGTGAGCAAGCCTTCGAGCACCCCGCCCCCGCGCCGTCCGCTGCGGCCCGGCGTGGGCTTTTTGCTGCTGCATCCGGCGCATTTCCTCGCGCTCGGCGCAGGCGCGGGGCTGAGCCGCATTGCGCCGGGCACGGTGGGCACGCTCTGGGCCTGGCTCAGCTACCTCGTGCTGCAGCAGTGGCTGAGCCCTCTGCAGATCGGTTTGCTGATCGCCGCGGGCGCCGTGCTTGGCTGGTGGGCCTGCACGCTGACGGCGCGGCACCTGGGCGTGGCCGACCCGCCCGCCGTGGTCTGGGACGAAATCGTGGCCTTCTGGCTCGTGCTGTGGCTGGCCAGCCCCATGGGCGGCTGGGGGCAGTTCTGGGCCTTCGTGCTGTTTCGCTTTTTTGACGCCGCCAAGCCCGGCCCCGTGGGCTGGGCCGACCGCGTGTGCAAGGGGCTGGGCTGGCGCGGCGGCTTCGGCATTTTGTGGGACGACTTCGTGGCGGCGTTTTGCACGCTGTTCGTGATCGCGCTCTGGAGGTTTTTTGCATGAGCGCGCAGGGACTCCTAAAACAAGAGCTGCAAGCGCTTGATATACCTGCGCTAGGAGCCTGTCGGGCTTTGGGCGTCGAAAGCGAGAATGCGCCCCAGCGAGGCCAGTTTTTGCCGGATTCGCCGCCCCATAGTGGTGCTATGGGGCAAGAAGACGGTAAAAAATGGGCCGCTGCGGCGCATTCGCAGCCGACGATTCCAAAGTCCGACAGGCTCCTAGAGCCTGTTTTGACCCTTATTTCTGCGCAGCTGCTGCGGCGCGGCTGGATGCTTGCCACGGCCGAGAGCTGCACGGGCGGGCTGATCGCCGCGGCCTGCACCGAGCTTGCGGGTTCGAGCCAATGGTTCGAGCGCGGCTTCGTGAGCTACTCGAACGCGGCCAAGACCGAGCTGCTGGGCGTGGACGCGGCGCTGATCGCGCGCCACGGCGCCGTGAGCGAGCCCGTGGTGCGTGCGATGGCCAGCGGCGCGCTCGCGCATGCACACGCGCAGCTGAGCCTCGCCGTCACCGGCGTCGCGGGCCCGAGCGGCGGCAGCGTCGACAAACCCGTGGGCACGGTGTGGTTCGGCTGGTGTCTGCCGGCCACCCAGCCAGATTGCGCGCCCGATCATGCGCCGCTGCTGCACAGCGAGGTACGGCACTTTGCCGAGGACGGCTTGACGACGCGCGCGCAAATACGCGCCGCCACGGTGCAGCACGCGCTGACGCGGCTGGCCGAGCGGCTCGCGGCCAGCGCTTGAAAACCCACCCCCAGATCGGCAACCCCACCATGACGGCATTGCGCAACACGCGGCTCAAGCGCTTCGGCGCGTGGTTCGCCTTGTGCGCGCTGCTGTGGAGCCTGGGCACGCCGCTGCTCTCGGCCTGGGCGCAATCCTGGGCCGCGGCCGATGCGCTGCCCTGGGACGAGCAGGTGTGCAGCGCCATGGGCGCCGTGCATGCCAGCGCGCCCGACCCGGCGGCACCGCAAACGCCCGATGCGCTGCTGTCGCTGCCGCACTGCCCGCTGTGCGTGCTGCACGGCCACACGCCCGCGCCGCCGCCCGCAACCGCACAAGTCAGTTTCAGCGCCGCACAAGCCCAGGCTGCGCCGCAGGGCGCCGCCACGCAAGCGCCGCGCACGCACGAGCCGCTGCGCGCACACCGCACACGCGCACCCCCCGTTTTCTCCTGAACCCAAGCCATTGCAGGCATGCGCCGCGCGCATGGCCCTGCCCGTTTGCGTGCCTGCGCCGCCAGCGCGCCGCAAAAAAACCTTCATATTCAGGAGATTTCGATGAAAACCCGTTCCCCCCAAGCCGAGCGCCTCGCGCTCGGCCTCATCGCCGCTGCGGTCTGCCAGGCCGTCGCCGCGCAGGAGGCGCAAGACGCGCCAGAAAACACCACACCGCGCCTGCCGCAAGTCACCGTGACGGCACCCAAGGCGACCAGCACCGTTGCCACGCCCGCCGAGCCCCAAGACCTGCCCGCGCTGCGCGCCGCGACGAGCGACACCGCGAGCCTGCTGCGCGACATGCCGGGCGTGAGCCTGTACGGCGCGGGCGGCGTCTCCAGCCTGCCCGTGATCCACGGCCTGGCCGACGACCGGCTGCGCATCAAGCTCGAAGGCATGGACTTGATGGCCGCCTGCCCCAACCACATGAACCCGCCGCTGTCGTACATAGACCCGAGCAACGTGGGCAGCGTGCAGGTCTATGCCGGCATCGCGCCCGTGAGCGTGGGCGGCGACGCGATCGGCGGCGCCATCGTGGTCGAGCCGCTGCCGCCGGTGTTCGCCGCGCCCGGCACGGCCAACCTGACCACGGGCCAGGTCGGCACGCACTACCGCAGCAACGGCGACGCCGCGGGCGCCAACCTGCGCGCCACTTATGCGACCGAGACCTTCAACATCACCTACGCGGGCTCGATCGCGCAGTCCGACAACTACAAGGCTGGCGGCGACTTCAAGAACTACGACGCCACGGGCCGCCCCGGCCACACGCTGGCGCGCGACGAGGTCGGCTCCACGGCCTACGAGACGCGCAACCACGAGCTCGGCGTGGCCTGGCGCGGCAGCGGCCAGCTCGTCGAGGCCAAGCTCGGCTTTCAAGACATGCCCTACCAGCTGTACCCGAACCAGCGCATGGACATGCTCGACAACACCCAGCACCGCATCAACCTGCGCTACTTGGGGCAGTTCGACTGGGGCGCGCTCGAGGCGCGCGCCTACCACGAGAAGGTCGATCACTTCATGGACTTCGGCGACGACAAGCGCTACTGGTACGGCACGGCCTCGGGCGGGCCCACGGCAGCCAACGGCAACCCGTGTTCCCCCATTGGCTCGGCCTGCGCGGCGGGCATGCCCATGTACACGCAGAGCAAAAACACCGGCGCCTCGATCAAGGCCAGCATAGACTTGGGCCCGCGCGACCTGCTGCGCGTGGGTGGCGAGCTGCAAAACTACCGCCTCGACGACTGGTGGCCCCCATCGGGCGGCGGCATGTGGCCCAACACCTTCTGGAACATCAACGACGGCAAGCGCGACCGCATCGGCCTGTTTGGCGAATGGGAGCGCCAGATCGACGCGCAGTGGATGGGCCTGGTCGGCGCACGCTACGAGCGCGTCAAGACCGATGCCGGGTCGGTGCAAGGCTACAACATGATGTACAACACTGCGGCCTTCAACGCGAGCGACCGCAGCCGCAGCGACGACAACTGGAACCTCGCGGCCATCGCACGCTATACGCCCGACACCACGCGCAGCGTGGAATTCGGCTACGCCTTCAAGACGCGCTCGCCCAACCTCTACGAACGCTATTCCTGGTCCAGCATGGGCATGGCCGCAGGGATGAATAACTTTGTGGGCGACGGCAACGGCTACTTCGGCAACCCCAACCTGCAGCACGAGATGGCGCACACCTTCTCGGCCACGTTCGACCTGCACGCCGCCGACCGCGAGTGGGAGTTCAAGGCCACGCCCTACTACTCGCGTGTGAACAACTTCATCGACGCGGTGCAGTGGAGCGCCATGGGCAACGCCCCCGCGACGATGCCCCTGCGCAACCAGTTCGTCGTCCTGCGCTACGCCAACCAGAGCGCGCGCCTGTATGGGCTGGATCTTTCGGGCAAGATGCCGCTGGCCAAGACCGACTTCGGGCGCTTCGGGCTGCTTGGCTTGCTCAACTACACCAACGGCAAGAACCGCGACACGGACGACCATCTCTACAACATCATGCCGCTCAACGCCAAGCTGGCGCTCACGCACCAGTACGAGCGCTGGAGCAACGGGCTCGAGCTGCAAATGGTCAAGCGCAAGTCGCAGGTTTCGGACGTGCGCAACGAGCTGCAAACGCCCGGCTACGCGCTTTTCAACCTGCGCTCGAGCTACCGCTGGAAAAACGTGCGCGTGGACTTCGGCGTCGAAAACCTGTTCGACAAGCTCTACTACCAGCCGCTCGGCGGTGCCTACCTGGGCCAGGGCACGACCATGTCGATGAACAAGGAAAAAGCCGGCACCACACTCTGGGGCACCGGCGTGCCCGGCATGGGGCGCTCGATCTACGCGGGCCTGACCGTGGACTTCTGACGCGCGGGCAGCGCCGTCACCTCGCAAGGCCGCCGCGTGCGGCCTTTTTTGATCGAATCGGTCCAAAACCCGCAGTAAAAAAGCATGAGAAGCTATCTTTATGGAAGCATCCACGGTCTTTCACTGCACGGTATCCAAGGGCATCTACGCTGGCGGGAGCATCGGACCTCAGGGGCTTTTATGATGGCCAAGAGCCCACCACTCTTTCTGCCAGCCCCATGCAAAAACCCCTGCCCACGCTATTCCCGATCCGCTACACCGCACTGCTGCTGTGCGTACTCGCCCTGCTGTGGGCGGGCGTGGTGGCCGTGCAGCGCGTGCAGGGCGGGCTTGCGCTGGGCTGGCCCACGGGCGCAGCGCTCGCGCTGTGTGCGCTGCTGGTGCTGCTGGGCCTCTATGACCTGATCCAGCCGCACCACGCCATTTTGCGCAACTACCCCGTGATCGGGCACCTGCGCTATCTGCTCGAAACCATCCGCCCCGAAATCCGCCAGTATTTCATCGAGGGTGACCGTGAGGCCGAGCCGTTTTCGCGCGCGCAGCGCTCGCTGGTCTATCAGCGCGCCAAGGGTGAGCCCGACAACCGCCCGTTCGGCACCCTGCTCGACGTGAGCGAGAGCGGCTACGAATGGATCAACCACTCGCTCGCGCCCACGCGCATCGCTTCGCACGACTTTCGCGTCTGGGTCGGCGGCACGCCGCAGCAGCCCTCGCCCTCGGTGAGCCCCTGCACGCAGCCGTATGCGATGAGCGTGTTCAACATCTCGGCGATGAGCTTTGGCGCGCTCTCGGCCAACGCGATTCTTGCGCTCAACCAGGGCGCGAAGATCGGCGGCTTTGCGCACGACACGGGCGAGGGCTCGATCTCGCGCTACCACCGCGTGCACGGCGGCGACCTGGTGTGGGAGATCGCCTCGGGCTACTTCGGCTGCCGCAACGCCGACGGCAGCTTCAACCCCGATCGCTTTGCCGAGCAGGCAAGCGCGCCGCAGGTCAAGATGATCGAGATCAAGCTCAGCCAGGGCGCCAAACCCGGCCAGGGCGGCATGCTGCTGGGCCCCAAGGTCACGCCCGAAATCGCCGAGGCGCGCGGCGTGCCCGCGTGGCAAGACTGCATCTCGCCGCCCAGCCACAGCGCGTTTGCCACGCCCATCGAACTGCTGCAGTTCGTCGCGCGGCTGCGCATGCTCTCGGGCGGCAAGCCCACGGGCTTCAAACTGTGCATAGGCCACCCGTGGGAGTGGTTCGCCATCGCCAAGGCCATGCGCGAGACCGGCATCACGCCCGACTTCATCACCGTCGATGGCGCCGAGGGCGGCACGGGCGCGGCGCCGGTCGAGTTCAGCGACCACGTAGGCGCGCCGCTGCAAGAGGGCTTGCAATTGGTGCACCACACCCTCGTGGGCCTGAACCTGCGCGATCGTGTGCGCATAGGCTGCGCGGGCAAGGTGGTGTCGGCCTTCGACCTGGCGCGCATGCTGGCGCTGGGCGCCGACTGGTGCAATGCCGCACGCGGCTTCATGATGGCGCTGGGCTGCGTGCAGGCGCAAAGCTGCCACACCGGCCGCTGCCCCACGGGCGTGGCCACGCAGGACGCACGGCGCCAGCGCGCGCTGGTCGTGCCCGACAAAGCCCAGCGCGTGGCGCAGCTGCACCGCAGCACGCTGCACGCCTTCAAGGAGCTGCTGCAGGCCGCGGGCCTGTCGCACCCGAGCGAAATCACCACCGAGCACATCGTGCGCCGCATCAGCGCCACCGAAGTGCGCCCGCTCGCGCGCCTGCTCACGCCGCTGCAGCCCGGCGCTTTGCTCGACACCGCGCCCGGTATGCTCGACGCGCTGCCCAACCTGTACCGCCTGTATTGGCCCATGGCCGACGCGCACAGCTTTCAGCCGGCGCCGCAGCGTTAGCTTTTCGGTCACCGCCGCGTCGCGCGAACGAGCGCATGCGCTACGCTTGGCACTTTAGCTTTTGCATGCTTTTTGCCGCATGACGCCCTTGTCTCCTGCCACTGCCGCTACGGTTTTTGCTAATCCCGCCCACCCACCCGAGACCTACGCAGCCTTTTTGCGCGCGCAGCTGCCGCGCCAGCAGGGCAACGTCGTACCGTATGAGATCGACGGCGAACGCGTGTGGCTGAAAAAAGCCGGCACCCCGCACAGCATCTGGCGCTACCGCGTGCTCGGCCTGGCTGCACGCACGCTGCGCCTTGCGGCGCTGCAGCCCGTGCCGAACCTGGGTGGCCAAGAGGCCATTGCCACCGAAGTGCGCCGCCTGCGCGCGCTGCACGCGCTGGGCCTGCGCGTGCCGCAGGTGCTGGCCGCGCAGCCCGAGGGCTTTCTGATGCAAAACCTCGCCACGCGCGGCACGCTGATCGACGAAATGGACGCCGCGCGCGGCGACGCGCAGACCATCCTCACGATCTGGCAGCAGGGCCTGCAGGCGCTCGCACAGGTGCACGCTGCAGGCGCCTGCCTGAGCCAGGCCTTTGCACGCAACATGGTGCGCTGCAGCGACGGCGTGGTGGGCTTCGTGGACTTCGAGGAGGACCCGAGCGCCGTGCTGCCGCTGCCGCTGTGCCAGGCGCGCGACGCGCTGCTCTATGCGCACTCCTGCGCCATTTATCTGACCGAAAGCGGCACCCTCGCCGCCGGCCATGCGCTGTGGGCAGACTGGCTCGCGCACAGCAGCCCCGCGATGCAGGCCGCGCTGGCAACCGACCTGCCGCGCCTGCACTGGCTGCGCCTCTTGCCCCAAAGCCGCAGCCTGGGGCGCGACCTGCAGCGCGTGCGCGCGGCCTACGACTTGCTGACTTACGGCGCTCCCAAAAGCGCCCACGCGGGTGGCTGAGGCTTGCCCAAGATCAAACGCCTTGCCTGCGTGCGGGCATGGGGCATGCGCTTGCCGGCACAATGCGCGTTTGCGGCGCGAGAACCCGCCGTCGCAAGGCATGCACGGGATACGGAGTGAAATATGGACCTGAATGGGGCAAGCATCGTCAAATGGGCCATCGTGGGGTTTTTTCTGGCCTGCGTGCTGTACGTGCATTTTCGCGGGCGCACGCGGCTGCCGTTCATGCGCCAGCTGTTCGACCACTCCTCGTTCGTCGCGCCGATCAACGTCTTTCTCTACGCCTTTTCGGCCGTGCCCACGCGCAGTGCCTACCTGCCCACGAGCCAATTCCCGGGCCTGCAGACCATCGCCGACCATTGGGAGATGATCCGCGACGAGGCGCTCGCGCTGCGCGAGCAGGGGCGCATCCGCGGCACCGACAAGAACGACGACGCGGGCTTCAACTCGTTTTTCAAAAACGGCTGGAAGCGCTTTTACCTCAAGTGGTACGAGGTCAGCCCGCCCTCGGCCTCGGCCCTGTGCCCCAAAACCGTGGCGCTGCTGCGCGACATCCCCGGCGTCAAGGCCGCGATGTTTGCCGAGCTGCCGCCAGGCGGCAAGCTCAACATCCACCGCGACCCGTTCGGCGGCTCGCTGCGCTACCACCTGGGCCTGGCCACGCCCAACGACGATCGCTGCTTCATCGAGGTCAACGGCGAGCGCCACGCCTGGCACGACGGCGAGGGCTTCGTGTTCGATGAAACCTTTTTGCACTGGGCCATCAACGGCACCGAGCGCAACCGCCTGATCCTGTTTTGCGACCTCGAGCGCCCCATGAAATACCGCTGGGCCCAGGCCGTGAACCGCTGGCTGGGCCGCACGCTGCTCAGCGCCGCGGCCTCGCCCAACGACACCGGCGACAAAACCGGCGTCATCAACAAGATCTTCCGCATCTTCTGGTACGCGGGGCAATACCGGCGCCGGCTCAAGAACTTCAGCAAGCCGCTGTATTACCTCATCAAATACGGGCTGATCGTCGCTCTGGTGGCCTTCATCATCTACCTCTGACTGTGCACGCCGCACATTGCGCATCGCACGTCTCCTCCATCCATGTCCGCCACCACGCCGCGCCTGCTGCACCAGTTTGCCTTCTGGCTCGCCTTGGCATGCCTTGCGACGGGCACGGCGCAGGCGCGCGATCCCGCGCGGCCGTCGAGCGCACCCGCGCCGTGCAGCGCCGTCAGCACCAGCGAAGATGCTGCCAGCGCACACGCAAATCAGCGCCACGCCCAACCAGGCACTCCAGCCGGCTCCCAAGCCGCCGTGGCGCCCGGCGTGCCCGAGCCGGCCTCGGGCTACCGCGCCAAGCCGCTCGTGCGCGCGCGCCGCTTCATGGTCGTGGCGGCGCATCCGCTGGCGGCGCAGGCCGGCTGCGCGGTTTTGCAGCGCGGCGGCTCGGCCGTCGATGCGGCGGTGGCTGCGCAAATGGTGCTGGGCTTGGTGGAGCCGCAGTCCTCGGGCCTGGGCGGCGGGGCTTTTTTGCTGCACTACGACGCGCGGCGCAACACTGTCACGTCCTACGACGGACGCGAAACCGCGCCCGCCGCGGCCACCGAGGACTATCTGCGCACCGTGAGCGAGGGCGACCCGGCGCCGCCCGCACCCGTGCGCGGCGCGCCCGAGGCTCCGGCAGCGTTCAACGCGCTGCGCCAGAGCGGGCGCTCGGTGGGCACGCCCGGCGTGCTGCGCATGCTGGAGCTCGCCTACCGCGACCACGGACGCCTGCCCTGGCCGCAGTTGCTGCAGCCGGCGATCCACCTTGCCGCGCACGGCTTTGCCATCGGCGGGCGCCTGGCCGACGCCATTGCCGGTGCACAAGCGCTGCTGCGCACCGACCCCGAGGCGGCAGCGTACTTCCTGCAGCCCGACGGCAGCCCCAAACCGCGCGGCAGCCTGCTGCGCAACCCCGCCTACGCAGCCACGCTGCAGACGCTCGCCCAAGATGGTGTGGATGCTTTCTACCGCGGCCCCATCGCGGCGAGCATCGTGCAAAAAATCCGCCTCACGCGCGGCGGCCAGCCGGCCGTGCCGATCACGCCGGGCCTGACCAGCGTCGATGACTTGGCCAACTACCGCGCGCTGCGCCGTGCGCCCGTGTGCACCGGCTACCGCACCTATTGGGTCTGCGGCATGGGCGCACCCTCTTCGGGCGGCATCACCGTGGCGGCGACGCTGGGCATACTGGAAAACTTCGACCTGCCAAGTCTGCCGCCGACCGGGCTCGACGCCCTCGGCGGCCACCCGCAGGCACAAGCCGTGCACTGGATCACCGAGGCCGAGCGCCTGGCCTACGCCGACCGCAACCGCTACATCGCCGACCCCGACTTCGTGCCACTGCCCGGCGGCTCGGCCGCGGCGCTGCTCGATAAAAACTATCTGCGCGAGCGCGCCAGCCTGATCGCCGCCGACCGCAGCATGGGCACGGCGCAGCCCGGCGAGTTTGCGCAGGTGCAAAAAATGGGCTTGAGCAGCGCTGAAGGCCAAGGCACGACGCAGATCACCGTGGTCGATGCGCGCGGCAACGTGGTCAGCATGACGAGCAGCATCGAAAGCAGCATGGGCTCGTTTCGCATGACGCACGGTTTTTTGCTGAACAACGAGCTCACCGACTTTTCCGTGCTGCCGCGCGACGCGCACGGCCCGATCGCGAACCGCGTGCAGGGCGGCAAGCGCCCGCGCAGCTCCATGGCGCCCACGCTGGTGTTCCGCAAAAAGCCGGACGGCTCTAGCAGCCTGTCGGACTTTGGAATCGTCGGCTGCGAATGCGCCGCAGCGGCCCATTTTTTACCGGCTTCTTGCCCCATAGTCCCGCTATGGGGCGGCGAATCCGGCAAAAACTGGTCTCGCCGGGGCGCATTCTCGCTTTCGACGCCCAAAGTCCGACAGGCTGCTAGGGGCGGCTTCGTGCTCGCCACGGGCTCGCCCGGCGGCGCGGCCATCATTCAGTATGTGACCAAGACGCTGGTGGGCGCGCTCGACTGGGGCCTGTCTGCGCAGCAGGCCACGGCCATGATCGACTTTGGCGCCGCGAACAGCCCTGTGACCTATGTCGGCGGCGAGCACCCGAACGTCAACACCGCGGCTCCACCAGGCGGCCTGGCAGGCGATAACGACGCGCTCGTGCGCGGCCTGCGCGCGCGCGGGCACCAGGTCAGCCTCGGCGCGCAAAGCAGCGGCATCGCAACCATCATGCGCACGCGCTGGCGTGGCCGCCCCGTGCTCGAAGGCAGCGCCGACCCGCGGCGTGAGGGAGCGGCGCTGGGGGATGGTTTTTCGGCCCGCTGACAGCACCGCAAAGGCTGAAAAAGCCGGCACGCGAAAAAGGCCGGTGCACGCGGCGCCAGACTTCCTGCGCACCCGACCCAACACATCAAGGCAGCGTCACCCCGGCCTTGGTGACCACCTTCTGGTGCGCATAGTCGCCGCGCTGCGGGCGGCTCAGTGTGCCTTTGGCAAGCACGTAATCGACGAAGCTCTGCGTGTAGAGCAGGTAGGTGTTGACGTAGCGGCCCGCAGCGTAAACCTTGCCCAGCGCGGTATAGCCGTCCTTGCCCGAGGCGACGTAATCGTTGGTCACGAGCACATAGGTCTTGGCCGGGTCTATCGCCGCCCAGGCGCCCGTGGTCTTGTCGCGCACCTGCAAGTTCGCAATGCGCTGGCCCTTGGGCTGGCTCATGTCCAGGTCCCAGCGCAGGCCCGCAGCGTAGGGGTGCGAGCCGTCGGACTGCTTGTTGTCGAGGTGATTCGCCACACCGTCTTCGAGCGCGGCGACCACCTCGGCGCCGCTCACGTCGAGCTCCACGAGCACGTTGGTAAAGGGCAGCAGCGTGAAGGCGGTATTCATGCTCAGCGGCCCGGCGGGGATGGCGATGCGCACGCCGCCCGCGTTCTGCAGGGCGAAATTGGCGCGCTTGCTCGCATTCAGGAAGGCTTCGGCCACCGCCTGCGCAGCGTCGCTGCCGCGCGCAAGCGTGTTGGCGCTTTCGCAGCCGGCCACGCCGGCGCTGCGGTTGGTCGCTTCGCCGGGCACGCGCACCAGGCACAGGGCCTCGCTGGCGCTGCCTATGGACTTGGCCTTTTCGGCGCTGACCTGGCTGGTGTAAGCCGCGAGCGTCTGCGCAGCCTGGGCGTCGGGGCTGAGCACCTTCACGGCCGGGTTGGCTGCGAGCTTGGCCATCAGCGCCTGGCGCTCGGCGTCGGCCAGCGGCTGCCAGGCTCCTGTGCCGTCCTGGCGCTTGAAGCTGTCGCCAATCAGCAGCGAGGCCTGCCCGCTGCACTTGTCCACGCTGCCTTGCGCGTTGAATTCCACGCGCATGAGCCCGCTCGCCTTGGCGTATTCCCAGGCCTGGCCTATGCACACGGTCTCGCCCGACTTGTTCTTGGCCACCGTGGGGTAGGCGCCGGCGCTATTCAAGCCCAGCGCCTGGAAGTCGCCCAGCAGCGTGTGCGAGTCGCCGCCGATGATCACGTCCACGTCGCTGAGCTTGGCCGCGAGCGCCTTGTCGTTGTCGTAGCCCAGGTGCGTCATCAGCACGATGTGGCGCACGCCCTTGTTGCGCAGCGTGTCTATGGTCTGCTGCGCGGCAGTGGCTTCGTCGAGGAACTGTGTGGTGGGCAGCGGGCGCGAGGAGTTCGTCGTCTTGTCCTTGGTGGTCAGGCCGATGATGCCCACGTCCACGCCGTCGATGTTGCGGATGAGGTAGGGCTGCAGGTAGGGCGCAGCGCCGCTGGGCGCAAGCGCAGTGCCCGCCTGCGGCACGATGTTGGCCGACAGCGCGGGCGTCTTGCAGCTGCTGCCGGCGGGGCGGTTGGCCGGGTCCCACAGATAGTCGAGGAATTGCTTGAGCTCGGCGTCGCCGTCGTCGAACTCGTGGTTGCCGGGGATGAAGGCGTCGAAGCAGATGCTGTTCATGAGCTGCGCGTCGGCCTGGCCCTTGAAGAAGGTGTAGTAGAGCGTGCCCGTGAGCGCGTCGCCCGCGTGCAGCTTGAGCAGGTTGGGCGTGCCTGCGAGCGACTTGAAGAACGCCGCCTGGCGCGCAAAACCGCCGAGATCGACCTGCGTGGCCACGCCGTCGAGCTGCAGCTGCGTGGCGGCAAACGGATCGAGCTGCGAATGGTGGTCGTTGATGTGCGCGATGTTGAGCGACAGCGGCTTGTAGCTGGGGCTGTCGTCATCACCGCCACAGGCGCTCAGGCCGAAGGCGGCGCCGCACAGCAGCACGAGCGCCAGCACGCGCGGGGCACGGGAACGAAACGGGGACGACACGGGAATGGACAGGTTTTCAGTCATGGCGCGCAAAGCTTGGGTTGGTGATGCCCCCAATCCTTGCGCGCCACGATGACGGCGGCGTGAAAGCAAATGTTGCGGGCGGGCTTTTCAGCGCCCTGCATCGGCACGCAGCAGAGCCTCGAACTCGGCCGCGGGCACGGGGCGGCTGCGAAGATAGCCCTGGTAGCTGTCGCAGCCGTGCGCGCGCAGGAATTCGAGCTGCGCCGCGGTTTCCACGCCCTCGGCGAGCACGCGCAGGCCCATGCTGTGGCCCATCGCAATGATGGCGTTGCTGATGGCCATGTCGTCCTCGTTGCGCGGAATGTCGCGCACAAAGCCCTGGTCGATCTTGAGCACCTGGATCGGGTAGCGCTTGAGCTGCACGAGCGACGAGTAGCCAGTGCCGAAGTCGTCGATCGCCAGTTGCACGCCGAGCGCGCGCAGCTGGTGCAGGATGCGCAGCGCGTGTTCGTGGTTTTCGGCGAGCGCGCTCTCGGTGATCTCGAGCTCCAGCCGTTCTGCGGCAAAGCCGCTTTGCGCCAGCGCCTGCGCCACCGCCGCGGGCAGGTCGCTGTGGCGCAGCTGGCGCGGCGAGACGTTCACCGCGAGCGTGAGCTCCGGCAGGCCCGCAGCGCGCCACGCCTGCCCTTGCCGGCAAGCCTCGGCCAGCACCCAGGCGCCCAGCGGCACGATCAGGCCCGAAACTTCGGCCACGGGAATGAAGCGCGCGGGCGAAACCAGGCCCTCGTCGGGGTCGAGCCAGCGCACCAGCGCCTCCGCCCCCACGATACGGCCCGTGGCGATGTCGATCTGCGGCTGGTAGTGCAGCACGAGCTGCCCCTGCTGCAGCGCCTGGCGCAGGCGCGACTCGAGCGCGAGGCGTTCGCGCGCAGCCTGCGTCATCTCCTCGGCGTAAAAACACCATGCACCGCGCCCCTGCGCCTTGGCGCCATAGACGGCGGCGTGCGCCCCCTGCAGCAGTGCCTTGGCTGTGCCCGCATGCTCGGGGAACAGGCAGATGCCCACGCTTGCGCCGGCCTCGACCTCGAAGCCCTCGGGCGAGCGCCAGGGCACGGCCACGGCCGCGATGAGCTGGCGCGCCACCGTGGCGGCTTCGTCGGGGTGGCGCAGATGGCGCGCCACCAGCGCGAACTCATCCCCCGCCATGCGCCCCAGCAGGTCGCCCGCGCGCAGCACCGACTGCAGTTGCTGCGCGATGTGGCGCAACACCTGGTCGCCCACGGTGTGGCCGTAGCTGTCGTTCACGTCCTTGAAACGGTCGAGGTTGAGCTGCAGCACGGCCAGGCGCTCGCCGCTGGGACGCGCCTGCTGCATGGCGGCCTCGAGCTGCTGCACGAACCACAGGCGGTTCGCCAGACCCGTGAGCGGGTCGTGGTTCGCAAGGAATTCCATGCGCTCGTGTTGCGCTTTTTCGGTAGAGATGTCGCTGAACACGCACACGTAGTGTGTGATTTCGCCCGCGGCGTTGCGCACCGCGCTCAGCGACATGTGCTCGGGGAAGATCTCGCCGTTTTTGCGCCGGTTCCAGATCTCGCCCTGCCAGTGGCCCGTGCTCAGTATTTGCGCCCACATCGCCTGGTAGAACGCCTGATCGTGCCGCCCCGACTTAAACAGGCGCGGCGTCTGGCCCAGCACCTCCTGCTCGGTATAGCCCATGAGGCGCGTGAACGCCGTATTGACCGAGAGGATGCGGCTTTGCGCATCGGTCACGACGACGCCTTCGGCGGTGTGCTCTACCGCGGTGTGCGCCAGTCGCTGGCGCTCCGCGCTGCTCGCGCTTTCGGCCCGCGCCTTTTGCGCGCGCCACAGCAGCACACCGGCCAGCAGCGCCGTGAGCAGCACGTACAGCCAGCCCTTGACGGTCTGCCAGCGCGTGAGCTCGGCAGTGTCGCCGGCCCAACGCTCGAGCAGAGCGTCGCCCACATAGATCCAGACCACGCCGAAGACGAGGTACAGCAACGCCCCTTGCCAGGGCGCGAGCGGGCGCGCCGGGCGAGGCGGGGCCTCTTCGGTGCTTGCTTTGGCGTTTTGCGATGTGGGCATTCCTGCAATCCGGCTCGCGCTCGCGGGGCTGCGACAATCGTGCGCTTATGACCCCTTCCGCGAACCAAACCTATATTCTCACCCTCTCGTGCCCCGACCGCAGGGGCTTGGTGCATGCCGTCTCGGGGTTTTTGCTCGAGCACGGCGGCAACATCGAGGAAGCCGCGCAGTTCAACGACCACGCCACGGGATTGTTTTTCATGCGCGTGCAGTTCGCCTGCGACGCGCAGGAGCCTGCGCAACTGCGTGCCGACTGGGCCGCATTCGCCCAGCCCCACCAGATGCGCTGGGGCCTGCACGCCGCGGCCGAACCCATGAAGACCGTGCTCATGGTCAGCCGCGAGGGCCATTGCCTCAACGACCTGCTGTTTCGCCACAAAAGCGGGCTGCTGCGCCTGGACATCCGCGCCATCATCAGCAACCACCGCGACTTTTACCAGCTTGCCGCGAGCTACGACGTGCCCTTTCACCACATTCCCGTGACGGCGGCCACCAAAGCACAGGCCGAGGCGCGCCAGCTCGAGATCATCGAGTCCGAAGGCGCCGAGCTCGTGGTGCTCGCGCGCTACATGCAAGTGCTCTCCGACGCCATGTGCACCCGGCTCGAAGGCCGTGCGATCAACATCCACCACAGCTTTTTGCCGAGCTTCAAGGGCGCGCGCCCCTACCACCAGGCGCACGAGCGCGGCGTCAAGCTGATCGGCGCGACGGCTCACTACGTCACGGCCGTGCTCGACGAGGGCCCGATCATCGAGCAGGATGTGGCACGCGCCGACCACACCGACACGGTGGAAGACCTCGCCGCGCGCGGGCGCGACACCGAAAGCCTGGTGCTCGCGCGCGCCGTGAAGTGGCACAGCGAACACCGCGTGCTGCTCAACGGGCACAAGACGGTGGTGTTTCGCTGAGCCTCGCGCTGCACATTTCACCCGTCCTGACGCCCGCAGATTGCGCCATGATTCAGGGTCAAAATGCCGTTTTACGCTTATGAATACAGCGTAAGCAGCTCACTTTTTTGATATACCCATGCAGCGTGTGCGGGCTGCCATACAAGCCGGATGGGACGCCCGCTCCCACCGGCCTGCCTGCTTGGGAGAGCCGCCTCAAGCCTCCTCGTCCGGCTCTATCACCGCGACGATGGCGTTGCGCTCCACCGTTTGCCCAGCCTGGCAGTGGATCGCGGTCACGGTGCCTGCGCATTCGGCGCAGATGCGCATTTCCATCTTCATGGATTCGAGCAGCGCCACCACGGCGCCTTTTTCGACATGCTCGCCCACGGCGGCGTTCACCTTGAGGATCAAGCCCATCATCGGCGCCTTGAGCTCGCCGCTGGCCTGCGCCGCCGCGCTGATGTACGACAGGTAAGGCACGGCCTGGAACGCGTGTACGCCCTGGCGGTCGTGCAGGTACAGCGTGTCGCCGTCCTGGTGCAGGCGCACGCGCTCGCGCCGCGCTTCAATGATGGCCAAAAACTCGTCCGCGCCCACGGGCTGCAGCGCCACGCGCAGGCAGTCGTCGCCCACGCCTATGCACATGCTGCCGTCGGTCTGCAACGGCGCGAAGCGGATCGCCACGCTACCGCCCGTGTAGGCCATGTGCAGGCTGGGTGCGGCGCTGAGGCTCTCGTCGCCCGTGCCCAGGCTCCAGCCGCTGTGGCCCCAGCCTTGCCACAGTGGCCGCGCTGCATTGCGGCGCTGCGCGTAGAGCCAGTAATAGGCCGCGAGCGCGAGTGTCTGGCGCGTCTGCTGTGCGGCGCGCAAGTCCCAGCTGGCGATCTGCTCGTCGATCAGGCGCGTGTGAAAGCGCGCGCTGCGCGTCTCGGGCAGGTCGATCAGGCGCTTGAGGAAGTCGCAGTTCGTCGTGACGCCGAAGATGGCCGTGTCGTCGAGCGCCTGGCGCAGGCGGTCGAGCGCGGCGTCGCGCGTTTCGGCGTGCGTGATGAGCTTGGCGAGCATGGGGTCGTAGTAGGGCGTGACCTCCATCCCCGCCTCGATGCCGGTTTCCACGCGCACGCCCTCACGCGGGAAGCGCACCTGCACGAGCCGCCCCGTGGAGGGCAGAAAGCCCGCCGCCGGGTCTTCGGCGCAGATGCGCGCCTCGACCGCGTGGCCGCGCAAGTGCACGTCCTCCTGGTGCAGCGGCAGGCCCTCGCCCGCGGCGATGCGCAACATGAGCTCGACGATGTCCAGGCCCGTGACCTCCTCAGTCACAGGGTGCTCGACCTGCAGGCGTGGGTTGACTTCGAGGAAGTAGTAGTCCTCGCCGCCGACGATGAACTCCACCGTGCCCACGCCGCGGTACTTCAGGCGCTGGCCCAGGCGCACGGCGTCGGCCGTCATGCGTGCGCGCAGCTCGGGGTCGAGCTGGGCCGCGGGCGCTTCTTCGATGAGCTTCTGGTGGCGGCGCTGCAGCGTGCATTCGCGCTCGAACAGGTGGATCACATGGCCCTTGCCGTCGCCCACGATCTGCACCTCGATGTGGCGGCCGCGCTCGACGAGTTTTTCAACGATCAGGCCGGCGCTGCCGAACGAGCTCTTGGCTTCGCGCATGGCGGCGTCGATTTCGTCCTCCAGGCCCGCGAGCTGTGCGATCGCGCGCATGCCCTTGCCACCACCGCCGGCCGCGGCCTTGAGCATCACGGGCAGGCCGGTCTGGCGCACCAGCGCGGCGATTTCGGCGCGGTCTTCGCTGGGCGTGAGGCTGCCTGGCACCGTGGGCACGCCCGCGGCCTGCGCCTCTTGCTTGGCTGCGGCCTTGTCGCCCAGGCGGTCGATGACCTCGCCCGTGGGGCCGATGAAGACCAGGCCCGCGGCCTCGACGGCGCGCGCAAACGCGGCGTTTTCGGCCAGAAAGCCGAAACCGGGATGGATGGCCTGCGCGCCCGTGGCCTTGGCCGCGGCGATCACGGCGTCGATGCGCAGGTAGCTCTCGGACGCCGGAGCGCCGCCGATTTCGATCGACTCGCCGATTTCCTTGACATGCAGCGCGTCGCGGTCGGCCACCGAGTGCACGCCCGCCACTTCCACGCCCAGGCGCCGGCAGGTGCGCGCGATGCGGCAGGCGATTTCGCCACGGTTGGCTATCAGTATTTTCTTGAACATGAAAACGGCCCTCACATGCGATAGACGCCGTAGCGCGTGGGAACTTCGGGCACGCAGCCGGCCAGATCGAGCAGCATGCCCATCACGGTGCGCGTCTCCACGGGGTCTATGACCATGTCGCACCAGGTGTGGCGCGCGAAGTTGTAGGCGTTGGCAAAGTCCTCGAAGGTCTTGCGCACGGGGGCCTTGTAGGCCTCGCGCTCTTCGTCGGTCCAGCTCGTGCCGTCGCGCTTGTGCTGGTCGTCCTTGACCATGGCGAGCGTGGTCGCGGCCTGCTCGGGGCCCATGATGGCGGCGCGGCCGTTGGGCCACATGATCATCGCATTGGGCTTGAACGGGCGCCCGCACATCGCCAGGTAGCCCGCGCCGTAGGAGCCGCCGATGATCAGCGTGTATTTGGGCACGTTGGCGCTGGTCATGGCGGTGATCATCTTTGCGCCGTGCTTGGCGATGCCGGCCTCCTCGGCCTCGCGCCCGACCATGAAGCCGTTGATGTCGGCCATGAACAGCAGCGGAATGCCGCGCTGGCAGCACAGTTCGATGAACTGCGTGGCCTTCATCGCGCTTTCGGAAAACAGCACGCCGTTGTTGCACAGGATGCCGATCTCGAAGCCCATGATGCGCGCAAAGCCGGTGATCAGCGTGTCGCCGTAACCGGGCTTGAACTCGTGCAGCTCGCTGCCGTCGATCAGGCGCAGCACGATCTCGCGGTTGTCGGTGGGGATGCGCGGGTCGGCGCTGATGATGCCGTGGATCTCGCGCGGGTCGTGCAGTGGCGCGCGCGGCGGGGCCACGTCGCGGCGCTGGCGCGGCAGGTCGCCGAGGTTGGCGACGATGTCGCGCAGCATGGCCATGGCGTGGCTGTCGTTTTCGGCCAGGTTGTCCGCGGTGCCGCTGAGCGTGGTCTGGCGCTCGGCGTCGCCGGCAGCGAGTGCGGGCTCGGGGCCGAAGGCCAGCGCGCCTTGCTTGCGCACCATCACCACCTGGTCGCACAGCGCGGGTGCAAACGCCAGGATGTCGGCCGCCGGGCCGTGCACGCTCGCGATCTGCGGCACGCCCTCGCGCGACATGCGCAGCTGGTAGTAGTAAATGGAGCCGAACTGCCCGTCGTCTGGGAACACGCCGGGTTCATCCTTTTCGGCAGGCGGCGCGGGCTGCGCGAGCGTGATGCAGGGCAGACGGTGTTGCCAGGCAAAGCGCAGCGCGCGCACGTGCTTTTTGCAGGTGATGGCGTTGTAGCTGCCGCCATCGACACTCGCATCGTTGGCAATCACCATGCACGGCCGCCCCGCAACCACGCCCACGCCCGTGACGATGGCCGCACCGGGCGCCTGCCCCGGATACAGCCCTTCGCCGCCGAGCTGGCACAGCTCCAGAAAAGGCGAGCCCGCATCGAGCAATGCCGCGACGCGCTCGCGCGCCAGCAGCTGCTTGGCTTGGCGCAGCTTTTCCTGCGCGGGCAGCGGGCCTGCGGCCAGCGCGGCAGCGCGACGTGCATGCAGGTCGGCGATGCGCGCCGCGTAAGCGGCCTGGTTGGCCTGAAATTCCGGCGTGCCGGTCGAGAGCGAGGACTTCATGACGCTCATGACAAACTCCTCTCGGGCCGGGGGGCGCCGGCGGCAATGGGCGCGAAGTGGGGGGCGCTGCGGTGGTGGTTCATGGCTGAAGGGCGAAGGGGAAAAAACTGCGTTGCAAAAAACATCCGAAGGTATGTAAGATAACAAACATTTGTTAGTTCACCAAGCCCAAGCCATGACTTTGACCGCACTGCCCACGATCGCGTCCCAGGTCGCCACCGACGATCCGGCCTTCCAGCAACGGTGCGCGGCCTACCAGCGCTACCTGGCGCAGCTCCAGGAGCGCAGTGCCGAGGCCCTGCAGGGCGGCAGCGCCAAGGCGCGCAAGCTGCACCAGGAGCGCGGGCAGATGCTGCCGCGCGAGCGCATCACCGCGCTGACCGACCCCGGCACGCCGTTCATCGAGCTCGCCCAGCTCGCGGGCGCCGACATGTACGAGGGCGTGCCACCGGGCGCGACCATCATCACCGGCGTGGGCTGGGTCTGCGGGCGCGCGTGCATGCTGATCATCAACGACGCCACCGTGAAGGGCGGCACCATGTTCGGCATGACCACGAAAAAGCACACGCGCGCGCAGCTGTTCGCGTGGCAGCACCGCCTGCCCTGCATCACCATGGTGCAGTCCGGCGGCGGCTTTCTGCCCGATCTGGCCAACATCTTTCCCGACGAGGGCCATGCCGGCTCCATCATGTACAACCAGGTCAAGATGTCGTCCGAGGGCATTGCGCAGATCGCCATCGTGCACGGCCCCTCGACCGCGGGCGGCGCCTACATCCCCGCGCTGTGTGACGAGGTGGTGATCATCCGCAAGCAGGGCGCGATGTTCCTCGGCAGCCCGCAGCTGGTGTTCGCCGCGACTGGCGAGGTCATAGGCATAGAACCCCTGGGCGGCGCCGAGATGCACAGCCGCCTCTCCGGCGTGACCGACCACATCGCCGACGACGACCGGCACGCGCTCGAGATCACGCGCCACATCGTCGCGCACCTGGGCGAGCCGCCGCGCCTGCGCTGGACGCGCGCCCAAGCAGAGCCGCCGCGCTACGACCCGGCCGAGCTCTACGGCCTGGCGCGCACGCACGCCGATGACCCTTACACCGCGCACGAAGTCATCGCGCGCCTCGTCGATGGCAGCCGCTTTCAGGAGTTCAAGCAGCTGCACGGCGAGACGCTGGTCACGGGCTTTGCGCACTTCGAGGGCATTGAAGTCGGCGTGCTCGCGGGCAACGGCGCGCTCACGGCGCAGGCCGGCGCCAAGGGGGCGCACTTCATCGAGCTGTGCGGCCAGCGCGACATCCCGCTGCTGTTCCTTGCCGATTCGCCGGGCTTTTTGTCGGGCGAGGAGTCCGAGCGCCAGGGCGTGGGCAAGCACGGCGCCAAGCTCATGAACGCCGTGGCCAATGCCGACGTGCCCAAGTTCACGCTGATCACCGGCCACGCTTACGGCGCGGCCTACTACGCGCTGTGCGGGCGCGCGCTCAAGCCCAACGCGCTGCTGATGTGGCCCAACGCACGCGCCGCACTACGCGCCACCATAGGCGCGCCCACGGGCGCGGCCAGCGGCGCGGCCGAGTCTGCCGGCGCCATGGACTGGGCGCGCCAGCTCTGGTGCGACATGGTCATAGACCCCGTGCAGACGCGCCCCGTGCTCGCCGAGCTGCTCGCCATGGCCGGGCGCACCCCGGCCAAAGAGACGCAGTACGCGGTGTTTCGCATGTGAGCGGCTGAGCGCAGCGCACAAAACCTTTACGATCCGCGCCTTTCGCGCAAAGATCGTCAAAGGTTCCACCCATGCTCCTCGAGTCCGTCCTGGTCTCGACCGGCGTCGTCGCGCTCGCCGAAATCGGCGACAAGACGCAGCTGCTCGCCTTCCTGCTGGCAGCCCGGTTCAAAAAACCGGCCCCCATCATCCTTGGCATCCTGCTGGCCACCATCGCCAACCATGGCCTGGCGGGTGCGCTCGGTGCGTGGATCACCGCCCACGTGCGCCCTGAAGTATTGCGCTGGGTGCTGGGGCTGTCTTTCGTCGGCATGGCCGTGTGGACGCTGATCCCCGACGAGATGGCAGAAGACGGCGCCCACGTGGCCCAGCGCCTGGGCGTGTTCGGCGCCACGCTGCTCACCTTCTTCCTGGCCGAAATGGGGGATAAAACGCAGATCGCCACCGTGGCCATGGCGGCGCACTACGGCACGCCGCTGCTGGTCGTGGCCGGCACCACGCTCGGAATGCTGATCGCCGACGTGCCCGCCGTGTTCGTGGGCGACAAGCTCGCGGCCAAAATCCCGATGAAGCTCGTGCGCGCGCTCGCCGCCGCCGTCTTTGCCGCGCTGGGCGTGGCCACCTTGCTCGGCGCCGGGGCGAAAATCGGCTTCTGAGAACCTGTTCTGACAGATCTGCCGAGCCACGCCATGCACACCCCCTCCACTCCGCCCGCCGCCGCCCCGTCCGCCGCCCGCCAGCAGCGCCAGGCCGAAATCGTGCACGCCCTGCAGCGCGTGCTGCCCGCGCACATGCTGCTGTGGCACAGCGAAGACACCACGCCCTACGAGTGCGACGGCCTCACGGCCTATCGCCAGCGCCCGCTGGCCGTGTGCCTGCCTGAAACCGAGGCGCAGGTGCAGGCCGTGCTGCAAACCTGCCACGCGCTGCAGGTGCCCGTGGTCGCGCGCGGTGCGGGCACGGGGCTCTCGGGCGGGGCGCTGCCGCACGCCATGGGCGTGACGCTCTCGCTCGCGCGCTTCAACCGCATCCTGCAGCTCGACCCGCTTGCACGCACCGCACGCGTGCAGTGCGGCGTGCGCAACCTCGCCATCAGCGAAGCCGCCGCGCCCCACGGCCTGTATTACGCGCCCGACCCGAGCAGCCAGATCGCCTGCACCATAGGCGGCAACGTGGCCGAGAACTCGGGCGGCGTGCACTGCCTCAAATACGGCCTTACGGTGCACAACGTGCTGCGCGTGCGCGGCTTCACCGTCGAGGGCGAACCCGTCGAATTCGGCAGCGAGGCGCTCGATGCGCCCGGCTACGACCTGCTCGCTGCGGTGATGGGCAGCGAAGGCATGCTGGCCGTGACCACCGAAGTCACGGTGCGCCTGATCCCCAAACCGCAGCTTGCGCGCTGCATCATGGCGAGCTTCGACGACGTGCGCAAAGCCGGCGAGGCCGTGGCCGAAGTGATCGCCGCCGGCATCATCCCGGCCGGGCTGGAGATGATGGACAAGCCCATGACCGCCGCGGTCGAAGACTTCGTGCACGCGGGCTACGACCTTGACGCCGCCGCCATCCTGCTGTGCGAAAGCGACGGCACGCCCGCCGAAGTGCAAGAGGAAATCGAGCGCATGACGCAGGTGCTGCTTGCCGCAGGCGCTACCAAAATCGCAGTAAGTCAGTCCGAGGAAGAGCGCCTGCGCTTTTGGAGCGGACGCAAAAACGCCTTCCCCGCGAGCGGCCGCATCAGCCCCGACTACATGTGCATGGACTCGACCATCCCGCGCAAGCGCCTCGCTGACATGCTGCAGGCCATCGCCGCGATGGAGCGCAAGTACCAGCTGCGCTGCGTGAACGTGTTCCACGCGGGCGACGGCAACCTGCACCCGCTGATCCTGTTCGACGCCAACGACCCCGACCAGCTGCACCGCTGCGAGCGCTTCGGCGCCGACATCCTCGAAACCAGCGTCGCCATGGGCGGCACCGTGACGGGCGAGCACGGCGTGGGCGTGGAAAAGCTCAACTCCATGTGCGTGCAGTTTTCCGCCGAGGAAAACGCGCAGATGGTCGCCCTCAAGGCCGCCTTCGACCCCGCCGGGCTGCTCAACCCCGGCAAAGTCATCCCCACGCTGCACCGCTGCGCCGAGTACGGCAAGATGCTGGTGCGCGGCGGGCAACTCGCGCACCCGCAGCTGGAGCGGTTTTGAGGCGGGGTGCGGCGTGCCGGGGGAGGAATTGAAAACCGTCCCCAATTTTCCGTCATGCCATACCGCACTCAGTTCGGCAATTCATCACCCTGCAGCGGTTTGCGGCCTTTTACTTGCAACAAAAGCTTGGCCAGATCGTCTTTTTGGGCATTCCCGGCGCGCTGTGCAAAAAATTCGGCCGTCTGCAAGGCAGACACCTTCTCGGCAACAGCCACAGTAATGAATTGATTCAAAGAAGCCTGATCTCGCTCGGCCAATAACTTGGCATGCGCATAAAGAGACTCAGGCAGACGCAATGCAAAAGTGCTCATCGCTGCACCTCCATCATCAAAAGCAGTTCGGCAGGGGTCATTACCTGCAAACCAAAACTTGGGGCAACCCGTACAAAGTCACGTGTGTTGTGCGTCACAATGGCCTGGACTTGCCCATTCACGGCCGCCTCAAGCACCATCTCATCGCCCGGATCGCGCAATTGGGGCCGCCAGACGTAGTGCAGCATCACCGGATGCACCCAAACGGCCAGCGCAGAAAGCATGGTGTCAATCTCTGCAGCGCTGAAGCCGTGCAGAGCACGAATCTCATCCCGCTTGAGCACGGATTCATACTCCAGCCAAAGAGCTGTGGATGCCGCGATCTCGATCTTCGCAGTGGCTATGGCTTGCAGCAGAAATTGGGGTCAGATTCCAATTATTTGCGGGGGTTATTGCGCGATGGGTGGGTGCCGGGAGATGCGCCCGGCGGCGCACCTACTTTTCTTGTCTCGCCAAGAAAAGTAGGCAAAACAGAAATTGGGGTCAGATTCCAATTATTTGCGGGGGTTATTGCGCGATGGGTGGGTGCCGGGAGATGCGCCCGGCGGCGCACCTACTTTTCTTGTCTCGCCAAGAAAAGTAGGCAAAAGAAGGCGACCCTACTGTCTGCGTCCCTGTGCGCCTGAACGGCGCCCAGGGCAAGCTGCGGTGCTCGCACCCGGCGGGGTCGCGCGAAACTCGCTGCGCTCAAACAATCGCGCGCCCTTTATCCGCCGGGCGCTGCGCTCCTCGGCGCATACAGAAGGGCGGGGATACCACACGGGCCTTCGCTACGCTCGGCCTTTTCCGCGCGGAAATTGGGGTCGTAGGAAATTGGGGTCAGATTGCAATTTTTTCCCCAACGACCGTTGCCACGCCCTACGCCCGCCAGTATAGTATCTACATTTGTTGATACATCAAGGCTCATCGTGAGAGTTCTCGTGAAAAAATGGGGCAATAGCGCTTCGGTACGCATCCCGGCCGCCGTCATGGCGGCAACTCGGCTGCGTGTCGATCAGCCCGTGGACGTGCGCGAGGAAGGCGGGCGCATCATCATCGAGCCGGTGCGCGAGGACGAGCTAGAAGCGCTCATTGCGGGCATCACGCCCGATAACCTGCATGGCGAGGTCGGCTTCGGCCCGGCGGTCGGCAAAGAGGCTTTCTGATGCAGAAGGCGGCGCACGAGATCGCACCCCCGATCGAGGGGGCATGAGGCATGGGGCCGTATGTGCCGGATGCTGGCGACATCGTTTGGCTGCTTTTCGACCCTCAGGCAGGGCACGAACAAGCCGGGCATAGGCCGGCGCTCGTGCTGAGCCCGGCGAGCTACAACGCGCGCGCCGGACTTATGCTGTGCTGCCCGATGACCACGCAGATCAAGGGCTATCCGTTCGAGGTCGTGATCGCCGGTAACAAGCCCAGCGCCGTGCTGTCCGATCAGGTGAAGAGTGTGGACTGGAAGGCGCGCAAAGCAACGCGCAAAGGCAAGGTGACTGCGGCCGAACTGTCGCAGGTGCGCCGCAAAGCCATTGCGCTGATCGGAAAGCCTTGAGTAGAAAATTGCAGAAAATTGGGGTCAGAAAATTGGGGTCAGATTCCAATTATTTGCGGGGGTTATTGCGCGATGGGCGGGTGCCGGGAATTGCGCCCGGCGGCGCACCTACTTTTCTTGTCTCGCCAAGAAAAGTAGGCAAAAGAAGGCGACCCTGCTGTCTGCGTCCCTGCCCGCCTCGCGGCGGTCAGGGCAAGCTGCGGTGCTCGCACCCGGCGGGGTCGCGCGAAACTCGCTGCGCTCAAACATCGCGCGCCCTTTTCCCGCCGGGCGCTGCGCTCCTCGGCGCATACAGAAGGGCGGGGATACCACACGGGCCTTCGCTACGCTCGGCCTTTGCCGCGCGGAAATTTGGGGCGGATTCCAATTTCTCCCCCATCCGCACCATCCGCCAGCCAAGCAACCGCTCGCTCACCTTCCCAGCACATCCCGCATCGCCGCGTACAGCGCCCCCGCGTGCGACAGGGCGAACAGCAGCAAGCCGATCAGCCCGCCCACCAGCGTGCCGTTGATGCGGATGTGCTGCAAATCGGGCCCGAGGTGCAGCTCCAGCAGCTGCGCCATCTCGCGCGCGTCCCAGCGCTGCACCGTGCCCTCGATGTGCTGGGCGAAGAACTGCGACACCTCGGGCGCCCATTGCACGGCCCAGAGCTCGAGCTGGGCGTCTAGGCGCTCGCGCAGCAGTGCGTCGCCCGCGAGCGCGCGCCCGAGCCACTGGCCCATGCCGGCGATGCGGCGCACGAGCGCCGAATGCTCGTCAGCCAGATCGCGCTGCAGGCGTTGGCGCAGCCCGCCCCACAGCGACTCGGCATACGCGCCCACCGTGGGGTCGGTCTGCAGATAGCGGCGGATTTCTTCGCCCTTGCGCTCCCAGGCCGGGTCGCTTTGCAGCCGCACTATCAGGCGCTGCAGCGCATCATCGAGCGCGTCGCGCAGCTGGTGTTCGGGGTTGCGCGCGATTTCGGCGAGCAGGCTTTCCACGGCGTGTGCGATCGCATTCGCGCCCTTGTCGCTGAGCCATTCGCTGGGCAGCACCTTTTCCTTGAGCGGATGTTCGCGCTTGAGCCATTGCACGATGGTCGCGGCGATGAAGGCGCGCGTGTCTTCGGCGCGCAACAGCTGCGCGAGGCGTTCAAGCAGATCATCGAGCACCGCCTGGTGCCGGCCCTCGTGCGTGAGCGCCTGCAGCACCGCAGCCATGGAGCGCGTGAGGTCGAGCTGGCCGATCAGCGTGCGCGCCGCGGCCCGCAGCAGGCGCTGCACCTGCGCATCTTCCACCATCTCGAGCGCCGCGAGTGCGAGCCGCGCGAGTTGGCGCCCGAGCAGCTCGGCATTCGCCGGCGTGTTGAGCCACTGCGCGAGCAGCGCCGTGGGCGGGTTGCGGCGGATCAGCGCCACGAGCGAAGGCGGGTCGAGGAATTTGTCGCGCACGAAGCGCGCGAGGTTGCCGCCTATGCGCTCCTTGTTGCGCACCACGATGTCGGTGTGGCGCTGCAGCAGCGGCAGCGGGATGCGTCTGAACAGCGCCGAGACGGCGAACCAGTCGGCCAGGCCGCCGACGATCGCAGCCTCGGCCATGGCGCGCAGGCAGTCCGCGCCCAGGCCACGCGGCAGCGCGTAGCTCGCAGCGAACAGCGCCGCCATCAGCACGAGCAAGGCGCCCGCCTGCCGCTTGGCTTTTTGCAGTGCGCGGGCCTGGTCTGTCACGTCGCAAAGTCCGCAACGATTGCTACTAAAACCATATCACCCAGCGCACAAATATCGGCGCGCAACGCCCCATTACGCCTGCGCCGCGATGCGATCCAGCGCCGCCGCCAGGTGGCCCACGGTGCGCTCGACGTGCTGCCACTTGTCGAGCCCGAACAGGCCCATGCGAAACGTCATGAAGTCCGGCCCCTCGCCGCACTGCAGCGGTACGCCCGCGGCCGTCTGCAGACCGACTTCGGCGAACTTTTTGCCGCTTTGGATGCCCGGGTCGGTGGTGTAGCTCACGACCACGCCGGGCGCCTTGTAGCCCTCGGCGGCGACGCTCGCAAAGCCGCGCGATTCGAGCAGCGCGCGCACCTTGGCGCCCAGCTCGATTTGCTCGGCGCGCAGTTGGTCGAAGCCATGCGCGCGCGCCTCGCGCATCACGTCGCGCAGGCGCACGAGCGCATCCGTGGGCATGGTCGCGTGGTAGGCGTGCTGGCCCTTTTCGTAGCCCTCGGCGATCTGCAGCCATTTTTTGAGGTCGCAGGCAAAGCTGTTGCTCGTCGTGCCCTCGATGGCGGCGCGCGCACGTGCGCCCAGCATCACCAGGGCGCAGCAGGGCGGGCCGCTCCAGCCTTTTTGCGGCGCCGAGATCAGCACGTCGACGCCCAGCGCCTGCATGTCCACCCACAGCGCGCCCGAGGCCACGCAGTCGAGCACGAACAGCGCGCCCACGTCGTGCGCGGCCTCGGCCACGGTGCGCAGGTAGTCGTCGGGCAGCACGATGCCGCTCGCGGTTTCGACATGCGGGGCAAACACCACGGCAGGCCGCTCGGCGCGGATGCGCGCGGCCACTTCGGCGGCCGGGCACGGCGCCCAGGGTGCCTGCGCGCCCGCACCCTGCTGGCGCGCCTTGCAGACCATGGCCTCGCCGGCAAAGCCACCCATTTCCAGAATCTGGCTCCAGCGGTAGCTGAACCAGCCGTTGCGCACGATCAGCACCTTCTGCCGCTGCGCAAACTGCCGCGCCACGGCCTCCATGCCAAAGGTGCCGCTGCCAGGCACGATGACGGCCGCCTGCGCGTGGTACACCTCTTTGAGCGTGGCGAGAATTTCCTGCATCGCGCCCACGAAGCGCTTGGACATGTGGTTGAGCGCGCGGTCGGTATAGACCACCGAAAATTCGAGCAGACCGTCGGGATCGACATCGGGCAGCAGGCCGGGCATGGGTTTTTCTCCGTGCAAAACAGTGATGGCGATCAGCTTAGCATGGGCTGGATGCGGTGGGTTTTGTATGGTTTTGGTAGCTGCTTGCGCTTGCTGCGTCTGCGTAAATGGCCAAAAACATGCAGAAATTGGGGTCAGATTCCAATTCCCGGCGCGTGCATCGCGCCTGCGATGCCCTTAATTGGGGTCAGATTCCAATTATTTGCGAAAGCGAAGGGGCCAAGGGTGGGTGCCGGGAGATGCGCCCGGCGGCGCACCTTCTTTTCTTGTCTCGCCAAGAAAAGAAGGCAAAAGAAGGCGACCCTGCTGTCTGCGTCCCTGTGCGCCTGAACGGCGCCCAGGGCAACCTGCGGTGCTCGCGCCCGGCGGGGTCGCGCGAAACTCGCTGCGCTGCGCTTCGCTCAAACAGTCGCGCGCCCTTTTCCCGCCGGGCGCTGCGCTCCTCGGCGCATACAGAAGGGCAAAGGAATACCACACGGGCCGTCGCTGCGCTCGGCCCTTCTTTCAACCCAGATTGTTCATTAGGACGTGGGATGATGGCGAGGTGGCTGGCGCGGCAGTTTGGCTGCTGAGGAGAAGTCCATGGCCGGTGCCATGGACGCCGAGGCAGCGGCCAAAATGGCCGTCAGGCGCCTGCCAGCGCCCGCGTAGGTGCGTAGCACCGCCTAATGGACAATCTGGGTTCAAACACCCGTCATTGCGAGCCCCGCAGGGGCGCGGCAATCCAAGGCAGCCTGTGCATGGGGCGCTGCGTGGATTCGCGGGCATGGATTGCCGCGGGGCTTGCGGTACTCCCAATGACGAGGGCGAAAAAATTGGAATCTGACCCCAATTTCCCCCTCACCCCGCCCGGCAGATGCGCAGCACTTCCTCGCCGTAGGCCTGCAGCTTTTTGCTGCCCATGCCGCTGATGCCTTGCAAGTCCTCGAGCGTGGTGGGGCGTTGCTCGGCGATGGCGGCGAGCGTGGCGTCGTGGAAGATCACGTAGGCGGGCAGGTTGTGTGCGCGGGCGACTTCGGCGCGCCAGGCTTTGAGGTTGATGAACAGCGCCTGCGCGTCGGGTCCGAGCGCGCTCGCGGCCGCCGGCGGGGCCGCGGGGCGGCGTGTGCGGCGCACCGCGGGTGCGGGCGCGGCGCTGGCGGCGCGCAGCTGCACTGCGCGTTCGCCGCGCAGCACGGCGCGCGAGCCTTCGGTCAGGCACAGCGTGTCCACGCTGCGGCCGCCTTCGAGCAGCACCTTGTGCACGCCCACCGCGCCCAGCGCGAGCAGCTGGCGCAGCACGCCGCGCAGCTGCGCTTCGCTGAACTCGGCGCCTATGCCGAAGGTGGAAAGCCGCTCGTGCCCGAACTGTTCCACCTTTTCCGTCTTGCGCCCGCGCACGATGTCCAGGATGTGGCCCACGCCAAAGCTGATGCCGCTGGCCTGCTGCGCGCGGTAGATGGTCGAGAGCAGCTTGCGCGCGGCCTCGGTGGCGTCCCACACTGCGGGCGGCGCGAGGCAATTGTCGCAATTGCCGCAGGGCGTGGCCGCTTCGCCGAAGTAGCCCAGCAGGCGCACGCGGCGGCAGTCGGTGGCTTCGGCCAGCGCCAGCAGGGCGTCGAGCTTGCCGCGCAGCGTTTGCTTGAACGCCTCGGCGGCGGGGCTTTCGTCGATCATGCGGCGCTGGTTAACCACATCCTGCAGGCCATAGGCCATCCAGGCGTCGGCGGGCAGGCCATCGCGGCCCGCGCGGCCGGTTTCCTGGTAGTAGCCTTCGATATTCTTGGGCATATCGAGGTGCGCGACGAAGCGCACGTCCGGCTTGTCTATGCCCATGCCGAAGGCGATGGTGGCGACCATCACGAGCCCCTCTTCGCGCAGGAATCGATCCTGGTGCTGCTGGCGCACGCCGTGCGCCAGGCCCGCGTGGTAGGGCAGCGCGGGGATGCCGGCCTCTTGCAGCAGGGCGGCGACTTCTTCGACGCGCCGGCGCGACTGGCAATAGACGATGCCGGCCTCGCCCGCGTGCTCCTGGCTGATGAAGCGCAGCAGCTGTGCGGTCGGGTCCTTTTTTTCGACGATGCGGTAGCGGATGTTGGGGCGGTCGAAGCTGCTCACGAACTGGCGCGCGTTTTCGAGCTGCAGACGCTCGACGATGTCGGCGCGCGTGAGCGCATCGGCCGTGGCCGTGAGCGCGATGCGGGGCACTTCGGGGTAGCGCTCGTGCAGCAGGGTGAGCGTGCGGTACTCGGGGCGGAAGTCGTGCCCCCACTGGCTCACGCAGTGCGCCTCGTCGATCGCGAACAGGCTCAGGTGCCCTTCGTGGTAGAGGCTGTCGAGCAGGCCCAGAAAGCGCGGCGTGTTGAGCCGCTCGGGCGCCACGTAGAGCAGCGTGAGCGCGCCGGCGAGCAGACGCAGCTCGACCTCCTGCGTGGCTTGGAAGTCCTGCGTCGAATTGAGGTACGCGGCCTCGACGCCTGCTTCGTGCAGCGCGCCGACCTGGTCGTGCATGAGCGCGATCAGCGGAGAGACCACGATGGCCACGCCGCGCCCCTGCCGCTGACGCACGATGGCCGGAATCTGGTAGCACAGCGATTTGCCGCCGCCCGTGGGCATGAGCACCAGCGCATCGCCGCCGGCGATCACGTGCTCGACGATGTCCTGCTGCGGGCCGCGGAACTGCTCGTAACCGAAGACCTCGTGCAGGACGCTGTGCGCGCAAAGGGATGACACTATATATTTAGGAGCTATGAGCGCTTACCAGATAAGCGCTATAGGCTTATTTTTGCATACATTGGCGCAGCCGAAAATTGGAATCTGACCCCAATTTTCTGCGCCTTTTCAAAAACCAAGGCTGGCCAGCAAGTCATCCACTTGCGATTGGCTGGTCACGACGTCGGGCGTGTGCTCGGGGTCCACCACCGGGCCGGGCAGGTGCGGGCGCTCGGTTTGCGCCGGCATGGCGGGCATGGGGGCATCCGCCGGCGCCGTCTGGATCAGCAACTCCACCAGCTGCCGCTCCAGCGTCGCCGTGAGGTTGACGACGCGCGCAATCACCTGGCCCGTGAGGTCGTGAAAATCCTGCGCCATCATGATTTCGGTCAGGTGCGTGTCGGCCTCCTGGGCAAACCGCTCCATGTCCAGCAGGTAGTTCATCACCTCGCCCTTGGCGACGGCGGCCACGGGGTCTTTGACGAGCAGCGCCTTGACGCGCAGCGTTTGCGCCGTGATGTGATCGTTTTGCGCCTTGGCCTGCTCGACGTGGCTGAGCACCTTTTCGGCAGCCTCCCCCGTGAGCCGGGCGATGTAGGACAGCCGGCTTTGCGCGTCGGGCAGCTCGCCCATGGAGCTGCGCAGCCGATCGGCAAAACCGAGCTCGTTGAGCGCGTCGTGCAACTGGCGCGCGAGGCGGCCGATTTTGTGGTGGACGTCGTCCGCGCTGCGCGCAGCATCCGCTGCGCCAGCGCCATCGTCAGGCGCCGTCATGCTTTGCCCAGCCCCATCTTCTGCAGAATCAGGCCCACCTTTTCTTCCAGCGTGGCCTTGGTGAAGGGCTTGACGATGTAGCCCGCTGCACCGCCCTGCGCCGCGGCCACGATGTCTTCCTTGCGCGCCTCGGCGGTCACCATGAGCACTGGCAGATGCTTGAGCTGCTCGTCCTTCTTGATTTCCTTGAGCAGTTCGAAGCCGTTCATGTTGGGCATGTTGATGTCGGTGACGACGAAATCGAACTTGCTGCTGCGCAACTTGTTGAGAGCGGCCACGCCGTCCTCGGCCTCGTCGGCGTCGGGGTAGCCGCTCTCCTTGAGCAGATTGCGCACGATGCGGCGCATCGTGGAAAAATCATCGACGATCAAAAAACGAAGGGCATGGCTCACGTCGGGGACCCTTTCGGTCAGGAATGGCAGAAGATAGCCAAAATGGTGGAATGCACCGCTATTGTGACAACTCGTTACGGCTGCGCGGTCGAGGCGGGATTTTCGCTCTTTTGCGCCGCCAATTCTGCCGCAGGCACGATCACGGGTTTTTTGTTCAGCAGGCGCTCTTCGGCCTCGTGCGTGAGCACCGTGATGGTGATGCGCCGATTCAGCGGCGCGCGCGGGTTGTCGGGCTCGAGCAGGTCGCTGGCCGCAAGCCCCACCACGCGCGCGAGCTTGGCCTCGGGCATGCCGGCCGCGATCAGCTCGCGCCGCGCAGCGTTCGCGCGGTCGGCCGAGAGCTCCCAATTGCTGTAGCCGCGCTCGCCGTTGGTGTAGGGTGTGGCGTCGGTGTGGCCCGCCAGGCTGATGCTGGTGTCCACGTCGCTCAGCGCTGCGCCGATCGCATGCAGGATGTCGCGCATGTAGGGCTTGACCACGGCGCTGCCGCTGTCGAACATGGGGCGATTCTGCTCGTCCACGATCTGCACCTGCAGGCCGTCGGGCGTGAGGTCTATGCGGATCTGCGAGCGGTATTCGTTGAGGCGCGGGTTGGCCGTGATCGCAGCGTCCAGGCGCTTTTGCAGCGCCCGAATACGCGCCCCGTCATCTTTGGAGCGAGCCGTGCGCGGGCTGTCAACATTGCGCATCGCATCTTTTGCCGAAGGCTCCGCGCGCCGCACCTGGCCGTGTACCCTGGCCAGGTCGTTGCCTCCGCCCGGAATGACGCTCGAACTGTTGCCCGCCCCGCTGCCGCCGGCAAGAGAAACTTTGAGCGGCGAGCTGAAGTAGTCTGCAATGCCCTTGCGATCACCCTCGGTGGTCGAGCCCAGCAGCCACATCAGCAGAAAAAACGCCATCATGGCCGTCATGAAGTCGGCGTAGGCGATCTTCCAGGCGCCGCCGTGCGCCGCGTGACCGCCCTTTTTGACCCGCTTGATGATGATGGGCTGAAGTTTCTTGTCGGCCATGGCGTAGTCCGTCAGGAAAAAACTGCAGGTCGGTGAGGCAGCGGCACGGCTTTATTTCTTGCCGCGCACGTGGTTCTCGAGCTCGGCAAAATCCGGCCTATCGCCCGAAAACAGCACCTTGCGACCAAACTCTATCGCCGTTGCCGGGTTGTAACCCTGCATGCTCGCCAGCAGCGTGCTCTTGATGCACAGCAGCTCTTTGCCGGCGTCTTCGACTTTCTGCTCGATCAGCGCCGCCAGCGGCTCGACGAAGGCGTAGGCCAGCAAAATCCCCAAAAACGTGCCCACCAATGCGGAGCCCACCATGCCGCCAAGCACTGCAGGCGGCTGCCCCACGGCGCCCATGGTATTCACCACGCCCAGCACCGCCGCCACGATGCCGAACGCCGGCAAGCCCCCCGCCACACGGTTGAGCGCGGCCACGGGCGCATGCGCCTCTTCGTGGTGGGTGTCTATTTCGGCGTCCATCAGCGACTCGATCTCGTGCGCATTGAGGTTGCCCGACACCATCATGCGCAGATAGTCGGTCGTGAATTCGATCACGTGGTGATCCTTTCCAACCACTGGGAATTTGCTGAATATTTCCGACTCGCTGGGCGCTTCCACGTCCTTCTCGATTGCCATCAGCCCTTCCTTGCGCGCCTTTTGCAAAATTTCATAGAGCATGGTCATGAGCTCCAGATAACGCGCCTTGGTGTATTTGGAGCTCTTGAGCACGCCGCCCAGCGCCTTGAGCGTGGCTTTGATGACCTTGGGCTGGTTGCTCACCAAAAATGCCCCCACCGCCGCGCCGCCGATGGTGGCCATCTCGAAAGGCAGCGCGTGCAGCACCACCATGATGTTTCCGCCGTGCAATATGAACACGCCGAAAACGCACACCAGGCTCAGAACATAACCAATGATGACGAACATGCGGGCTCGGGCTGAATGAAGTCGGGATCGATGACAACGGTTTGGACGCGCACGCAAGCCGTAGCGCACGCACGCAGCAAACCCGAATGTATCGGATCAATCCGCGCCCATTGCGATGAAAACAAGGAATTTACCCGGCATTTCGCGCACTGGGCCACGACACCGGGCGCTCCCTGGCGCCGGACGGCAAAACCACCAGGTTTTAGATGTTTTTGGCCTCAACCCATTGATACGAAAGCACAAGCAGCTATCGATATAAAAGCATCAAAAGTTCAGCCGCCAAGCATCAGCTGCAAATTCTGCACCGCCGCGCCGCTCGCACCCTTGCCCAGGTTGTCCAGGCGCGCGACCAGCACCGCCTGGCGCTCGGCCTCGTTGGCGAACACGCGCAGCTCGAGCTGGTTGGTGTCGTTCACGGCCGTCGCGTCGAGCCGGCCGTCCTGCGTGGGCGGCAGCACCTGCACCCACTGCGCGGGCGTGTTGCTGCGCGCATAGTGTGCGGCAAGCGCGTCGTGCAGATCACTCGCCCTGGGCGCGCCGGGCAGCAAGTCCAGGTGCAGCGGCACCTGCACGAGCATGCCCTGGCGGAAGTTGCCCACGCCGGGCACGAAGATCGGGCGGCGCGTGAGGCCGGCGTAGCGCATGATCTCGGGCACATGCTTGTGCTGCAGCGCGAGCGCGTAGAGCTCGAACGGCGGCGCCGTGCCCTGCTCATGCGCTTCAATCATGCTGCGCCCCCCGCCCGAATAGCCGCTCACCGCCGGCAGCGCGAGCGCAAAGTCCGGCGGCACCAATCCTGCGTCCACCAGCGGGCGCAGCAGCGCGATCGCCCCGGTCGCGTAGCAGCCCGGGTTCGCCACGCGCCGCGCCTGGCGCACGGCATCCGCCTGGCCGGGCACGAGCTCAGGAAAGCCAAACACCCAGCCCGGCGCCGTGCGGTGCGCGGTACTTGCGTCTATCACCTTGATCGTACGGCCCGTGGCGGCCTCCACCTGCGCGACCAGCGCCACGCTCTCGCGCGCCGCGTCGTCGTGCAGGCACAGCACCACCAGGTCCGCCTCGGCCAGCAGCGCGCGCTTGGCCGCCGGGTCCTTGCGCTGCTCGGGCGCGATGCTCAGCAGCGTGATCTGCGGCATGGCCTGCAGGCGCTCGCGAATTTGCAGACCCGTGGTGCCGGCCTCGCCGTCGATGAATACCTTGAACATGGAAATCTCCTACCAGCGCCCGAGGGACACTCGCTGTCGCCTAAATGATGCGCCGCAGCATGATACATTCGCCAGCTGCCATATCCCTTGTCACTGACAGCCTGTGGTTCTTGGCTCGACAGACGGGCTGTTGTCATCCTTCCCTGAGAGAGGCCTCATGAAGATTCACGAATACCAAGCCAAGGAAATCCTGCGCAATTTTGGGGTGACCGTGCCGCGCGGCATTCCTGCGTTCACGGTGCAAGAAGCAGTCGAAGCCGCGCAAAAGCTCGGCGGCCCGGTCTGGGTCGTCAAGGCGCAGATCCACGCCGGCGGGCGCGGCAAGGGCGGCGGCGTCAAGCTGGCCAAGAGCGTGGATCAGGTCAAAGAGCTTGCCAGCCAGATTCTGGGCATGCAGCTCGTCACGCACCAGACCGGCCCCGAAGGGCAGAAAGTGCGGCGCCTCTATATCGAAGAAGGCGCAGACATCCAAAAAGAATATTACGTCTCGCTGCTGACCGACCGCGCCACGCAGAGCGTGGCCTTCATCGCCTCGAGCGAAGGCGGCATGGACATCGAGGAAGTGGCCCACGCCACGCCCGAAAAAATCATCACCGAATACATCAACCCGCTCGTCGGCCTGACCGAAGCGCAGGCGCGCAAGATCGCCACCGGCATCGGCCTGCCCGAGGCCTCCATGGCGCAGGCCATAGACATGTTCCAAAAGCTCTATAAGTGCTACATGGACACCGACGCCTCGCTGGTCGAGATCAACCCGCTCAACCGCGACAGCCAAAACCGCCTCATCGCGCTCGACGCCAAGTTCAACTTCGACGACAACGCGCTCTTTCGCCACCCTGAAATCGTCGCCCTGCGCGACCTCGACGAAGAAGACCCGGCCGAAGTCGAAGCCTCCAAGTTCGACCTCGCCTACATCAGCCTCGACGGCAACATCGGCTGCCTGGTCAACGGCGCCGGCCTTGCCATGGCAACCATGGACACCATCAAGCTCTTCGGCGGCGAGCCGGCCAACTTCCTCGACGTGGGCGGCGGCGCCACGGCAGAAAAAGTCACCGAAGCCTTCAAGATCATGCTCAAGAACCCCAAGGTCAAGGGCATTCTGGTCAACATCTTCGGCGGCATCATGAAGTGCGACACCATCGCCACCGGCGTAATCACCGCCTGCAAGGCCGTGAACCTCTCGGTGCCGCTGGTCGTGCGCATGAAGGGCACCAACGAAGAGCTGGGCAAGAAAATGCTCGCAGAATCCGGCCTGCCCATCATCCCCGCCGACACCATGGCCGAAGCCGCGACCAAGATCGTGGCTGCGGTGGCCAAGTAAAAGCAAAAGGCGCGGGCGCACACTGCCGCATCAGCAAGATCAGGAAAAGCCATGTCGATCTACATCAACAAAGACACCAAAGTCATCACCCAGGGCATCACCGGCAAGACCGGCCAGTTTCACACGGAAAAGTGCCAGGAATACGCCAACGGCAAAAACTGCTTCGTCGCCGGCGTGAACCCCAAAAAGGCCGGTGAATCGATCTTCAACATCCCCATCTACGCCTCGGTCAAAGAGGCCGCACAGCAGACCGGCGCCACCGTCTCGGTCATTTACGTGCCCCCGGCCGGCGCTGCCGAAGCCATCTGGGAAGCCGTCGAGGCCGACCTCGACCTCGTGGTCTGCATCACCGAGGGCATCCCCGTGCGCGACATGCTCATCGTGCGCAACAAAATGAAGGCCAAAGTCGCCGCCGGCGGCAAAGAGACTTTGCTGCTCGGCCCCAACTGCCCCGGCCTCATCACCCCGGACGAGATCAAGATCGGCATCATGCCCGGCCACATCCACCGCAAGGGCCGCGTCGGCGTGGTCAGCCGCTCGGGCACGCTCACCTATGAGGCGGTTGCCATGCTCACCGAAGTGGGCCTGGGCCAGTCGAGCGCCGTGGGCATTGGCGGCGACCCGATCAACGGCCTCAAGCACATCGACGTGATGAAAGCCTTCAACGACGACCCCGAAACCGACGCCGTCATCATGATCGGCGAGATCGGCGGCCCCGACGAAGCCATCGCCGCGCGCTGGTGCAAGGAAAACATGCAAAAGCCCATCATCGGCTTCATCGCCGGCGTCACCGCCCCGCCCGGCAAGCGCATGGGCCACGCCGGCGCGCTCATTGCGGGCGGCGCCGACACGGCCGAGGCCAAGCTCGCCGTGATGGAAGAATGCGGCTTCATCGTCACGCGCAACCCCTCCGAGCTCGGCAAACTCGCCAAGGCGGCACTCACGAAGTAAGCATTTCCCTGCCCTGGTTCATCCCCAAGCGCCCGCAACTTCGGTTCCGGGCGCTTTGTTTTGTGTTACAAAGTCCTGACACAACGGGCGCAACCTCGGTGGCCGGCGTGGGCAGACTCTGGCAAGGCCGCACCCCGCCGCCTGCCGGCACCTGACCCGCGCCGCGCCCCACCCCAAAGCCCGCACGTCCAGGCGCCAACGCACCCAGCACCCACCCCCCACCCCGCCGCCATGCGCTACGAATTTGCCGCCCGCACCGACCGCGGCCGGCTGCGCCCCAACAACGAAGACGCCGCAGCCTTCGACCGCGCCACCCAGCTCGGGCTGCTGGCCGACGGCATGGGCGGCTACAACGCCGGCGAAGTCGCCAGCGCCATGGCCATCACCACGGTGCGCGCCGACATCGCCCAGTGGCATGCCCAGGCCGGCCCGCTGGCATCGGCAGAGGCAGCACGTGCGGCATTGCAGGCCAGCATCAGCCACGCCAACCAGCGCATCTGGCACGCGGCACGCACCCAGCCTGCCTGTGCGGGCATGGGCACCACCTTTGTGGCGGCGCTGTTCGTGCGCCGGCAGCTCGTCCTCGCGCACATTGGCGACTCGCGCTGCTACCGCCTGCGCGCGGGCACGCTGCAGCAGCTCACGCGCGACCACTCCTGGCTGCAGGAACAGATAGACGCCGGCCTGCTCACACCCGCGCAGGCCGCCACCGTGGGCATGCGCAACCTGATCACACGCGCCCTGGGCAGTGAGCCGCATGCTGCGGCCGACATCAACGAATTCACCGTGGCGGAGCACGACCTGTACCTGCTGTGCTCGGACGGCCTGACCGACATGGTGGCCGACGCCGAGCTGGCCGAAATCCTGCGCGCCCCCATGCCGCTGACCGAAAAAGCCGCCCTGCTCATAGACAGCGCCAACGCCCACGGCGGGCGCGACAACATCAGCGTGCTGCTGGTGCAGGCCAAGGTAGGCGCCCGAATCGGAGCCAAGGTCGCAGGGGCCGTTCGCGCCAAAGTCGGCGCCGCCAAACGCGGTATCCTCACACGCTGGCGTTCCGCCTGACACCCTGCCCCCTGCCGCCCAGGGCCGCCGCTGCCGCCCACCACGCACACCACGCACACCAAGACTGCAACCCACCAGGAGCCCCAAGCCATGCCGCGCGTGATCATTGCCATCGACGGTCTCATGACCCGCGAAGTGCCGCTGACCAAGGAATACACCAGCGTAGGCCGCCGGCCCTACAACGACATCGTGATCGACAACCTGGCCGTGAGCGGCGAACACGCCGTGCTGCACCTGCAGGGCGGCGAGGTCGCCATCGAAGACCTGGGCAGCACCAACGGCACCTACGTCAACGGCAAGCCCGTGCGCCGCAGCCTGCTGCGCCATGGTGACACGGTGCAGGTGGGCAAATACACGCTGCGCCTGCTCGAAGACAACAGCCCCACCCCCTTGCGCCCCTCTGCCATGGCGCCGCTGCCCGAACCCCTGCCCACGGCCAGCGTGCGCGTGCTCTCGGGCGCCGCCGCGGGGCGCGAAATGGTGCTGCAAAAAGTCGTCACCACGCTGGGCAAGCCGGGCGTGGCCGTGGCCTCCATCACGCGCCGCAGCCAGGGCTTCATGCTCGCCCACGTGGACGGCCCCGAGGCGCCCCGGCTCAACGGCACCCCCATAGGCAGCGCGCCCGTGCTGCTGCGCAGCGGCGACCAGCTCGAGCTGGCGGACACAAAAATGGTGTTCGAGCAGCGCTGACGGCGCCGCAGCCGGAATGCGGCATTGCCAAGATGGCAACGGCCGCGCATTTCCTGCCTGCAGCCCACCAAAGGACATTCCCGTACGACAAAATTGTCAGCCCCACGCGCCAATGTCTTGATGCAAGTCAGCGCCGGGCCCCTGCGGCGCTGCAAAATCACCGGCAGCCCGGTAGCCCAGGCATGGCACGATTGCTGCATGCTTGCTGCCGTCAGGTTTTTTCCTTTTCTTCCTTTCACCAGGAGTTTTCCATGAAGCGTTCCATGCAGCAGGGTTTCACCCTCATCGAATTGATGATCGTCGTCGCGATCGTTGGCATCTTGGCCGCCATCGCGCTGCCGGCCTACCAGGACTACACCGTGCGCGCCAAGGTCTCTGAAGTCCTGGCCAAGGGCGCTGAGGCCAAGACCAGCATTGCCGAGTTCTACTCTTCGCAGGGCCACTTGCCCACTAGTTTGGCCTCGGCAGGTGTTTCCGCTACTGCCTATGGCCTGACAGGTACGCCCGACTGGGATAGCGATGGCCTCCTGACCCTGAAGACCACTGGTGACACGTCGAAATTCCCCGGCGCTGCTGCGGGCAAGACTTTCGTGATGTCCGTGCAGTCCACCACCAATGGCGTGCTCGTCTGGAAGTGCAAGCCGGGTGGTACCGCCGCCCTGCCCATCAAATACCTCCCCGCCAGCTGCCGCTAAGCACACGGCATAGGCGCACCGAGCCCCTCGCGAGAGGGGCTTTTTTTTGGGCGAGAGCCTATGACCCTTGTGCGGCGAATGCGCCGCCTGCGCAGCACAGGCGCACAAGCCCCTTGCGGCCACATCGCACACTGCGCTGCGCCCCACAATGCCCAGCCCGCCGGGCGCTGCCCGCCACACTCCCCGCCCGCGCCAAGCCCCTGATGGTGTAGCCTTCGAGCTCTTCCGCCCTTGCGCCCTCCAATCTCCGCCCAGCACCTCGCGCCGCTGCCAGTGCCCGCGGTGCGCAAATCCCCCGCCCGTCCATTGCCCATGCTCCGCCCCGCGTTTTTGTTGCTTGCCGCCGCCGTCTGCCTGCTGCCCGTGCTGGGCTACCAGCTCTATGCGCCGGGGCTCGGCAGCGGCTTTTTCTTTGACGATTACCCCAATCTTTCCGGCCTGGCCCACGTTAGCGACCTGCATTCGGCCATTGCCTTCATCACCGAGCCCAAGGGCGGCCCGCTGGGGCGGCCGGTGGCGCTCGCATCGTTTTTGCTCAACACACCCTCGTGGGAAGTGGCCCCGGCAGACTTCATCCACACCAACATCTGCCTGCACCTGCTCAACGCGCTGCTGCTGATGTGGTGCGCGCTGCGCGTACAGCGCCTGCGCGGCGACACGGGCCTGCGCGCGCACTGGCTGGCGCTGGCCGTAGCGGCGCTGTGGATGGCACAGCCGCTGCTGGTGTCCACCAACCTGATGATCGTGCAGCGCATGACCACGCTGGCGCTCACTTTTTCGCTACTGGGCACGCTGGGCTACCTCAAGGGGCTGGAACTGCTGGCCGCCCGGCGCGTGCGCGCCGGCTACGCCACCCTGAGCGCGAGCGTGGTGCTGGGCACCGTGCTGGCCGTTTTCAGCAAGGAAAATGGCGCGCTGCTGCCGTTGCTGCTGCTCGTGCTGCAGGCCACGCTGCTGCAGCGCACCGTGGCCCCGCTGGGCGCCGCTTACAAAAAATGGACGCTCGTCTTTCTGGGCCTGCCTGCGCTGTGCATCCTGGGGTACATCCTCAAGCTGCTGCCCAACCTGGCCGGCGCCTATTCCACGCGCGACTTTACCTGGCAGGAGCGCGTGCTGACCGAGCCGCGCATCGTGCTGCGCTATTTGTCGCTGCTGCTCATGCCGCGCCGCGCCCTGATCGGCCCGTTTCAGGATGACTTTCCGGTGTCCACCGGCTTGCTGCAGCCGGCCACGACCCTCGCCGCCCTGCTGCTCATCGCCGGCCTGATCGCCTCGGCGCTGTGGCTGCGCCGGCGCGCGCCGGTTTATGCGTTTGCCGTGCTGTGGTTTTTTGCCGGCCACCTGCTCGAGTCCACCATCATCCCGCTGGAGCTTTATTTTGAGCACCGCAACTACCTGCCCGCCATCGGCCCCGTCGTCGCCATTGCCGCGCTGGCCTTGCGCCGCAGCAGCACGGTGGGCAGTGCCGCCGGGGCGAGCGCGCAGCCGGCACCGGCCAGGCGCGGCGGGCTGCTGGGCCCGGCGCTGCTCGTGGTCTATGGTGCGCTGGTGGCCACGGTGTGCCATGCCGTGGCGGCAGTGCAGGGCGACAAGCTGACCTCTGCCATGGTCTGGCACCAGGAGCACCCCGAGTCCGTGCGCGCCACCGAAAACCTTGCCCTCGCCTACGCCATGATGGGCAACTACCACGCGGCGGGCGAAGCCATGGCGCGCTTTGCCGACGCGCACCCGCAAGACCTGGGCGTTGGCATGCAGGCGCTGCAGCTCTCGTGCTTCACCGGCCAGGCCGGCGCACGCATTGCGCAATACAAGGCCCACCCCGAGCGCATCACCACCGGCCGCTTGAACGGCATCATCTGCGATGCGCTCGACAAAACCGCCAAGATCATCATGCAAGACGCCTGCCCAGGCCTCAGCCGGGCCGACTTTTATTGGCTGGGCAACGAAATTCTGAAAAACAAGCACATCGCCACGGGCCGCGAAGTCGGTTACTGCGCCAACGATGCTCTGGCCATGCTCTACTTCGACGAGCGCGACTTTGCCGCCACCATGCAGCATGTGGAAGCCGCTTTTTCGTACCGCACCTACCTGCCCGTGGCCGAGCGCCTGGTCGAAATCCCCATCAGTGCAGGCCGCTTCGACCTTGCGCGGCAAAACCTGGAACTGATGCGCGCCAAGACGCCGAAGAATATCTTTCAGGCCAAAATCTGGAACGACAGCATCACCGCCCACGAAAAGTTGATAGACCGCCTTGAAAAATCCGCACATGCGCCAGCCAGCCAGCCAGCCAGCCAGCCCTAGCGCCATTGCTGGCGCCGCTGCCACCGCCGTTGGCTTGAGCACGATCAGCGTCGTCCTCCCCGCCAAAAACGAGTCCGCCGCCATAGGCCCGCTGCTCGCGCGTCTGCGCGCGCACTATCCCGCCGCCGAGGTCATCGTGGTGGACGACGGCTCCAGCGACGACACCGCCGCCATCGCCCGCGCCGCGGGCGCGCAAGTGCTCGCGCGCCCCTACAGCATGGGCAACGGCGCCGCCATCAAAGCCGGCGCGCGCGCCGCCACGGGCGATGTGCTGGTCTTCATGGACGCCGACGGCCAGCACGACCCGGCCGACATCGCGCGCCTGCTGGCCAAGCTGGACGAGGGCTACGACATGGCCGTGGGCGCGCGCGGCCAGGGCTCGCAGGCCAGCGTGGGGCGCGGCGTGGCCAACGGCGTTTACAACCGCCTGGCCAGCTGGATGACGGGCCACAAGGTGCAAGACCTGACCAGCGGCTTTCGCGCCGTGCGCGCCGCCAGGTTCCGCGAATTTTTGTACCTGCTGCCCAACGGCTTTTCGTACCCCACTACGTGCACCATGGCGTTCTTTCGCAGCGCGTACCCCGTGGCCTACGTGCCCATCGTCGCGGCGCGGCGCATAGGCAAAAGCCACATCCGCCTCGTGCGCGACGGCGTGCGGTTTTTGCTCATCATCTTCAAAATCGCCACGCTGTATTCACCGCTCAAGCTCTTCTTTCCGGTCAGCGCGGGCTTTTTGCTGCTCGGGCTGGGCAATTATCTGCACACGTTTTTAGCCGAGCGCCGCTTTACCAACATGAGCGCGCTGCTGCTTTCGGCAGCGGTGATCGTGTTTCTGATCGGCCTGCTTTCCGAGCAGATCACCAATTTGACTTACAAGCGCGAGGGTTGATGGCGATCCGCACCGCTACACCAAACGCCATGCCCCCGCAGCCGTTGCCCGAGCGCCCGCGCGTCTTGCTTGTGACGCGCAACTTTCCGCCGCTGTGGGGCGGCATGGAGCGGCTCAACTGGCATCTGGCGGCGGAGCTTGGCAAGCGCCACCCTGTGCACGTGATCGCCCCCGCAGGTGCAGCCGCCAAGGCCCCCACGGGCGTCACGGTGGAAGAAGTGCCGCTCAAGCCCTTGTGGCGCTTTGTGCTCGCCGCCACCTGGCGCGCCTTGCGGGCCGCGCGGCGCGAGCGCCCCGCCGTGGTGCTGGCCGGTAGCGGGCTGACGGCGCCCATCGCCTGGCTGGCCGCGCGCTGTGCGGGTGCGCGGGCCGTGGCCTACGTGCATGGGCTGGACATCACCGTGCCGCATGCGCTGTACCGGCGCCTGTGGCTGCCGGCGCTGCGCCGGCTCGACGCCGTGATCGCCAACAGCCGTGCCACGGCAGCGCTGGCCGCGCAGGCCGGCATTAGCCCGCAGCGCATCCACATCGTGCACCCAGGCGTACAGCTGCCAGCCGATGCACCCGGCACCCTGCCCACACCCGCTGCCCGCGCCTTTCGCGCCGCGCACGGGCTGGGCGATGCGCCGCTGCTGCTTTCGGTCGGACGCCTGACGGCGCGCAAAGGCCTGCGCGAATTCGTCACCGAAGTGCTGCCGCGCATCGTTGCCAAGCGGGCCGACACGCGCCTGCTGGTGATCGGCGATGCGCCCGCCAATGCCTTGTTCGGCCAGGCGCAAACCCCCGCCAGCATCCAGTCCGCCGCCGCAACAGCCGGAGTGGCGCAGCATGTGCTTTTTCTCGGCAAAGTATCGGAAGAAGAACTCGCCGCCGCTTACCAAGCCGCACAGGTACATGTCTTTCCCATCCGCGAACGACCCAACGACCCCGAAGGCTTCGGCATGGTCGCCACCGAAGCCGCCGCCCACGGCCTGCCCACGGTGGCCTATGCCACGGGCGGGGTGCCAGACGCCGTGGCGCACGGCCAAAGCGGCTACCTGGTGCCGCCCGGCGATGCCACTGCCTTTGCCGACGCCGTAGTGCAACTGCTGGCCACGCCTTTGGACGAGGCGAGCATCCGCGCGTTTGCGCGGGGGTTTGCGTGGGAGGTGTTTGGGGAAAAAATAGACTTGGCCTTGAAAAATGGAAGCTCCTTATCGGCGGCCCGTATCTCCGGGATCAACTCGTGCTGAACCGCACTCCAGCGTTGCATGAATCTGCCGGGGGCCACCATGCTTGTGGTACCGTTCTTCAAGGCAGATATGATGAAGAAATCAAGGCAATATCATCATGCAGCAATGGTCGCCTGCTACCTTTTTTGCCCGCCGTGCGACAAGAAAAATCCGTTCAGACAGCGAGTTTTGCAAGAGGCTCAACTGGAACAACACCACCTTGAACGCAACTACCGCCATATTCACACGCCTGCTTGCCTGGCGCCCCGGAGGCTATCTGCGCGCCAGCGGCACGCTGTTCGGCTGGCTGGCGCTGCGCACGGCTGCGCAGACGGCGCTGTTCGTGCTCGTCGCAAGGTCGATGGGCGCGGCCGGCTACGGGACGCTGATCGCGGTGATGGCGGTGGCCACGTTCTTTGCGCCGCTGGCAGGGCTTGGCGGGCAGGCGGTCATGCTGCGCGATGGCGCCCGCAATCCCCAGCAGCTCGCCATGCATCTGGGCGATGCGCTATGGCTGTGGGCTGCTTCCGTGGTGCCACTGTGCGTGCTGGCGTTCGTCGCGTGCCGGCTGCTGGTGTCACCTGTTCTGCCGGCTTATTCGGTGGTGGCCATCGTGCTGGCGGATGTGGTGGGCGCCAGCCTACTCGAAGTGTTGGCCCGCACCTGGCAGGCGGCGCAACGCATGGCCGGCTTCGGCGCGACCATGACGGGGCTGATCCTGGCGCGGCTGGCCGTCTTTTGCGCTCTTCTCGCCGTAACCGTACCCACGCCGGCCGATTGGGCGCTGTGGTACGGCGCGATCACGGCCGCCTACCTGCTTGCCGCAACGCTCGTAGTGATACGCGTATTCGGCCGGCCGCGCCGATCAGGCATATCCCTTTCCAGCCTCACCGCCGTCGGCTTTCCCTTCGCCTTTGCTGGCTCGGCCGTGCGCGTGCAGGCGGAAGCCAACAAACCCATCCTGGCGCGGCTGGATGCGATGGCCGGCGTAGGGGTATTCAGCGCGGCGCAGCGGGTGACCGAGCTTTTGTTGGTTCCACTGCAGGCATTGCTGGAAGCACTGCTTCCCCGCGCTTACCGCAGCACGCCCAGCATTTCGACGATATTTGTGCTTGGCGCAATGCCGCTATCGCTGGCCGTGGCGGGCGGCCTGGTGCTGATGGCCGGTGCCCACTGGCTACCTGTACTACTGGGTGAAAGTTACGCTCCCTCCGCCAACGTCATTCGCCTGCTTGCTTTCATGCCCTGCCTGTTCGTGATCCGCACGCTGCTGACCGCCGTAATTGTCAGTCGCGACGGGCAAACTCACCTCTATTGGATTTATGCAGTGGGCGCGGCGGCCGGTGCGAGCTGCACGCTATTGCTGGTGCCGTCGTTTGGCCTGACCGGCGCCGCCATCGCCGCTTATGGTTCGGAAGTGGCGATGATCGCATTTCAAAGCGCTATCCTCAAAAAAGCGCGAAACCATCAACAGGGCATGAGATGACCAATCGCGCATTCGAGCATTACAACGAGCATTATTTGCGTCTACACCAACTCAGGGACTCAAAAACGCTCAATACGAACGAGCTCATGCGGGATCGCGCCCCCCGCTGGCTGACGCGGCTCCCGCCCGATGCGCACATCCTCGACTATGGATGCGCCGACGGCTACATGCTGTCGGTTCTGCATAGGCTTGGCCTTCGCCATCTGGTCGGGGCCGACATTTCCGAATCGGTGCTGCGACACGCCCGAGATCGATTGGCCGGCACCACCGTCGACCTGCGGCATCTTGGAACACAAACGCTCGACGACTGCGCGGGCCGATTCGATGCCATCGTGCTTCATCAGGTGCTCGAACACATCCAGCGGGACCAGGTCATCGAAACGCTGGAGCGTCTGTATGGGCTGCTCAAACCTGGCGGGTTGATCAGCGTCGCGGTACCCAATGCCAGCAGCCTGCTCGGTGGTTTTAACCACGCGATAGACTTCACGCACCTCATCAGCTTCAATGAATACTCCCTGCGCCAGGTACTGGAACTGGCTGGCTTTGAGCGCACGGAAATCGTGCTCCATGCGCCGCGTCTTTTTTTCTCGTTTCGCAAACCCGGACGATCACTCCTGCGGGCGTTGAACCGTGTTCGCTACATCATGAATCACGCACTTCATTTGGGCCTATACACGCTTCGGGATCAGCATCCTTTTCCAAAGTGTTTCGAGGAAACACTGGAAATGCTGGCGTACCGACCGGCGCAGGACGGATAAAAGTGCGCAAGCAGTTGCTGATCATCCTGCCCACGCTGGCGGCCGGGGGCACCACACGTATCGTGATGTCCGTCAGTCGCCGCCTAATGGAATCTGGTTGGTCCATTACGCTCACTACGCTATTTCCCACGCCCGACGCGCCTGTCAGCCCAGTCGAGCCCGGCATGACATTCGCGCCGCTGGTACCCGCCGGCCGCCGACGGCAAATCAAAGCACTATTCGGGCTGACGCGCTTGGCCAGAGCGCACGACGTTGTGCTGGCGGCGCAGGAAATCGCCGCGACCAACTACGGTTGGTTGGCTAGCATGATCGCCTGTCGGCCCTTCATTTCGTGGACGCATGTGGCTTACTCACGTTTAGGCTCACTTTTGCCCCCCGGTCACGATTCGATTGCCCGATGGGTATATCGGCGGGCTCAATGCATTGTGTTTCCGAGCGAGGGCGCGGCCGAATCCCTAGCTCAGGCGTTGCGATGCAGACGCCCGCCGCATTGGTGGGTAATCCCCAACTTCATAGAACTGCCGACACCCGAGGCTTCCACCTCGTGGCGCTCGGAGTGGGACCCGTGGTTTCGACGGCCAGTGCTTCTTACAGTCGCGCGACTCGCGCCACAGAAGGCCCTGGACCGGCTGCTTCGCGCGCATCGGTCGCTGCTCGACCGGGGCATCGAGCACCATCTGATAATCGTCGGAACGGGGCCTGAAAAGGGTGCGCTCGAAGCGGAAGTTGAGCGACTCGGCGTCGGATCTACGACATTGTTTGCCGGACACGTGGACGATCCGACACCGTTTTACCAAAAGGCCACCGTGTTTGGAATGTGCTCGCGTTATGAGGGGTTTGGCCTGACGCTCATTGAGGCGATGAGTGCCGGTTTGCCTGTGGTCGCAATGGACTGTGAATCCGGCCCGCGGGAGGTATTAGACGGCGGGAAGGCCGGCGTACTCACTCCCGATAGTGACGAAGGTGCGTTCACGGATGCATTAGCCCATCTGCTCACGGATGACACGGCACGGAGTCACTATGCCGTCCTGGGGCGGGCACGTGCGGCCACCTACACATCCGAACGCATCATGCCGCAGTGGGAAGACCTGCTTTTACGCGTCACGGCCAAGCCGTCGATGCCATGACGCGAGCCGGCGTGACGACCCATCCGCAAGTCAGCGTACTGGTGCCTACGCGCAACCGCGCCGGGCTGCTGCGTGCGGCCTTGGCCAGCGTGCAGCGGCAGACCTTGCGCGACATCGAGATTCTGGTGCTCGACGACGGTTCGACCGACGACACTGCGCAGGTGCTCGACGCGGCGCGCCAGCGTGACGCCCGCGTCCGGGTCATCCGCCACGCGCACGGCCAGGGTTTGCCGGTGGCGCTCAATCGTCTACTAACAATGGCCCGGTCGCCGTTGGTCGCGGTAATGCACGACGACGATGTCGCATACCCGCCCCGGCTGGAAACGCAAGTGATGTTTATCGATACCCACGGTCTGGATATTTGCGGCACCTGGTATCGCCGATTTGGGCATGTGCCGGGGGGAATCGCGCGGCCTCCGGTAGATGACGGCGCCATCAAAGCTGCGCTTCATTTTCAGCCCCCGCTACTGCATCCATCCGTTCTAATGCGTCGTGACTGGGTGTTGCGGATCGGGGGTTATAGCGCTGAATTTCAACGCGCGGCCGAGGACTACGACCTGTGGACCCGACTTGCCGCTGCTGGCGCGCGTTTCGGCAATGTCCCGCAAGTTCTGATGCGGTATCGGCTTTCGGCCGTACAGGCATCCAGAGTCTTCAATTCTGAACAGGCGGCGTTAGCGCACCGCATCCGTGCGCGCTATCTGACCGACTGCGGCATTTCAGCGAGCCAGGAGGAAGTGGACCTGCACGTGCGGGTCCGGGACCCGGCGCCCATTGACTCTCTGGACGAGCTGCGTGCCTTCGAGGCATGGCTCGTCCGGCTACGCGAGCATTTCGCCGGCAATCCGGCCGCGGCACAGGTGGTGGCGCAGCAATGGCTGTTCATCGGCTGCCGCGGTGCCGGACTGGGCATGCGTTGCTGGCGCATGTGGCGGGCCTCGCCACTGGCGGCAGCGATCTCGCCCAAGAAAGCCGCGGTGCTGCTCGCCCTGTGCGCCGGCCGCGTGCGCTACCGCTCCGCGCCGTACCGGCTGCTCGAACCGTTTGCGCCGGCCTGATGCAGGGCGATCCGCGCATCATCGGCTGCGTGCCGGCCGGCAGTGGGGCATCGGTAGTGCATAGCGCGCTCACGCGCGCCATACAAGGCTACGGGCTTGAAACCTATCCACCGGCCTGGGAGTATTGCCCGCCGCTGCTGTGGCGCCTGGGCCAGCAGCCAACCGATCTGGTGCATGCGCCACCGGATCATGCGGTATTCGCTTGTCGGCGCGGCACCCCGCTGGTGGTGACTTTCCACAACTACGTGCTCGATAGCGCGATGCGGCCTTTCAGTTCGCGCGCGCAGTGCCTGCATTACGCCACCGATCTGCGCCTGTTCACGCGGCTCGCCCTGCGACGCGCACAGGCAGTGACCGCGGTGAGCGCATTCACGGCAGCGCTGGTGCGGGAGGACATGCGGTTCACCGGCGCCATCGAGGTGATTCCGAATGGCGTGGATACAGGTCGGTTTTCTCCGGCTGTGGGGGAACCGACTGACGGTCCGCTGCAGGTGCTGTTCAGCGGCAATCTGACGCGCCGCAAGGGCGCCGACCTGTTGCCGGAAATCGCGCGCCTGGCCGGGCCGGACGTGGAGATTCACTACACCACGGGTGCGCGGGCGGGCATCGGCGATCCGCGCTGGGCGGGACTCAAGGCGATTGGCCGCGTGCCTCACGCGGACATGCCGGCGCTGTACCGGCAGTTCGATGTGCTGCTGCTGCCGACCGTGCGCGAGGGCATGAGCCTGGCACTGCTGGAGGCGATGGCGAGCGGCCTTGCCGTGGTGGCAAGCGACGCGGCGTCGAACCCGGAGCTTATCGAGCGCGCCCTGGGCGGGTTGCTGTGTCCGGTCGGTGAGCCGGAGGCTTACGCCGCTGCCCTGCGCACGCTGGCCGCCGACCGCGAGCGGGTGCGGCGCATGGGCCAGCACAACCGACGGGTGGTCGAGTGCCGCTACACGCTGGAGCGGATGGTGGAGGGATATCGGGCGGTGTTCGAGCGGGTGTTGGGAAGGCCGGTGCCGCTGCGGGGCTGAGGTCGGCTACCGGCGGGCACGTTGGGGCGGGTTTCCTGACCGGTGACGCCAGAAATCTGCGCGCGTTTACGCTCGGGTGTGGTCATGTTGAGAGGGAACGGGCCGGAAACAACCGGGGTAGTTCGGCGATCATAGCGCCCTGTGCTTGGCACATCAGCTTTTGACCACACGGTGCCGGATGATAGAGGCTGCCTCGTTACGCTCTTCGGCCCACGCCTGCTTTCTTGCCATTTCGTTTGCTTTTTATGCCCCTGACCCCTTCACCCCTCCCCTCCTCCCCCCGCATCGCCATCATCGGCCTAGGCTACGTGGGGCTGCCGCTTGCGGTGGCGTTCGGGCAGCACCATGCTACCGTGGGTTTTGACGTGAGCGCGGCGCGCATTGCGCAGTTGCAGCAGGGGCTCGACGCGAGCGCCGAGGTGGATGCGCAGGAGCTGGCGGCGGCGGGCCGCTTGCGCTTCAGCGCCGACGAGGCGGACTTGGCCGCGTGCAACGTGTTCATCGTGGCCGTGCCTACGCCGGTGGACGCGGCGGCGCGGCCTGACCTGGGGCCGCTGGAGGCGGCCAGCGCGCTCGTGGGGCGGCATTTGCGCGCGGGTGGCCTGGTGATTTACGAGAGCACGGTGTACCCGGGCTGCACCGAGGAGGTGTGCGTGCCGGTGCTGGAGCGCGCCTCGGGCCTGCGCTTCAACGAGGGCTTTTTCGTGGGCTACAGCCCCGAGCGCGTGAACCCGGGCGACCGGCAGCGGCGGCTGGCGGACGTGGTCAAGGTGACTTCGGGCTCGACGCCCGAGTGCGCGGCTTATGTGGACGCTTTGTATCGCCAGATCATTCGCGCGGGCACGCACCCGGTGGGCTCGCTGCGCGTGGCCGAGGCGGCGAAGGTGATCGAGAACATTCAGCGCGACGTGAACATTGCGCTGGTCAACGAGCTGGCGATTTTGTTCGAGCGCCTGGGGCTGGATTCGCGCGAGGTGCTGGACGCGGCGGGCACGAAGTGGAACTTTTTGCCTTTTCGCCCTGGGCTGGTGGGCGGGCATTGCATTGGCGTGGACCCGTACTACCTGACTTACAAGGCGCAGCAGCTGGGCTACCACCCTGAGATGATCCTGGCCGGGCGGCGTATCAACGACGGCATGGGCGAGCATGTGGCCATGCGGGTGCTGCGGCTGCTGTCGCGGCGCGGTTTTGCACCGCGCGGCGCGCGCGTGCTGGTGCTGGGCGTGACCTTCAAGGAAAACTGCCCGGACATTCGCAACACCAAGGTGATGGACATCGTGCACACCCTGCGCGATTTTGGCGCCCAGGTGCAGGTGCACGACCCCGTGGCCGATGCGCCGCAGGTGCTGCACGAGTATGGCGAGCCACTGGCCAGCACCTTGCCCGCGGGGCCGTGGGACGCGCTGGTGCTGGCCGTGGCGCACGAGCCGTTTTGCCGCATGGCGCCGGAGCAGGTCCAACAGCTGCTGGCGCCGGGCGGCGTGGTGTTCGACGTGAAGTCGGTGTGGCCGCGTGAATGGGTGGATGAGCGGCTGTAGGGGCGAATGCATGGGGCATGCTTGCTGCATTGGCTCGCCTCCTGGGGGGGCTAAAATCGCGCTCCTTACTTCCTTACTTTCGGATGTTGCCATGCTGGCCAAGCGCACAAGCAAGAACCAAGTCACCTTGCCCAAGGCCATCGTCCAAACGGTGGGCGAAGCCGACTACTACGACGTGACCGTTCAAGACGGCAAGATCGTGCTGACGCCGGTGCGACTGCAGCAGGCCGACGCGGTACGGGCGAAGTTGGAGGAACTGGGTATCACGCAAGATGACGTGGCTGACGCCATCGCCTGGGCAAGAAAGCGCGGATGAGCGCCCCGCGCGTTGTCCTCGACACCAACTGCCTGGTTTCGGCCCTGATCTTCTCGCGCGGCAAGTTTGCCTGGCTGCAGGAGGCTTGGCAGACCAAGCGCTTGATCCCTTTGGCCAGCCGCGACACGATCTGCGAGTTGCTGCGCGTGCTCGCTTATCCCAAATTCAAACTGAGCCAAAACGAGCAAGAGGCACTGCTGGCTGAATTTCTGCCGTTCGTGGAAACCGTCAAGGTCGAGACGCCGCCTGCGGGACTGCCAGAGATTCGTGACGCCGACAATGTGATCTTTCTGGCACTCGCAGCCGTGGGCCAGGCCGATGCTCTGGTAAGTGGCGACGGCGACATTCAGGCGGTCAGGTCGCAGTTTCGCATTCCTGTCCTTTCAGTGGCTGAGTTCGCCGACTGGCTACAGGCCCACTGAGATGACCTGTTCGCAATGGGTGGATGAGCGCTCGCAGCGGCGGCGCCACGCCCTCAGGGGCGAAAGACTTCTTCCAGGCTGGCGGCATCCAGCACGCGGTCGCCCCATTGCTCCAGCTGCGCTGCGGTGGCCCCGGCAATCCGCCCAACGACGTCGCTGGGCAAAGTACCAAAGCGGCGCGTCAACTGGCGCTGCAGCAGGAGGGCTTCGCCCTTCTCGATGCCTCTTTCAATGCCCTGCTCGAGGCCCTTCTCGATGCCCTTTTGCTCATACTTCTGAGCCCACTGGTCAAAGCGTTCAGCCAACGTCATTTTCAACTCCTTCAAGTCTTGCACCTTGGGCAGCACCAGGCTGTCCTTGCTCTGACGCAAGAGTACCGCACGAATCCAGATCGCAAAAGTGCGCTTCAACTCTGCATTGCCTTGCAGCAGCTCGTTGACCAGGTCGATCAGCGCGAGCAGCGCTTGTTCATTCTCCGGGTGCTCGATGCGGATGATGGCTGCCACGAGGTTTTTCAACTCCGCCAAGTCTGCTTCGGCGTACTGGTTTTCGTCGATCAGCAGGTATTCGAGCTTGGGCAGGTACTTTGCCACCAGACCGGGCACTTTGGGGATCAGTGTGGCGATGTCGGTGGCGGCCGTCCATTTGGCGTCGCCGTTGTAGAGCACGATGGGCAGCACGGGCGGCAGCCTCTTGCCGTCGGGCACTTCGCTGCGGCGGATCAGGTCTTGGTACAGCAGCCCGACGTAGGTCATGATGCGCACGGCCATCCAGGCATCGACGCTGCTCTGGAATTCGATGAGCAGGTACAGGTACATCCATTCGCCATCGGCCTTGACGCGCCAGATGACGTCGTCGGCGCGCTGGCGCAGGTCGTCGGTGATGTAGCTGCCCGGCATTTTCTCGAGCGTGGAGTAGTCCAGACTGTGCAGCCAGGCATCGGGAATGAAGCCCAGCACCAAGTCGCGTACCACTTCGGGTGCGGAGAACAGCAGTTTGTACGAGGCGTCGTCTTCGCGAGGCATGGGCGGCATTCTATGGGGCGCGGAAATTGGAATCTGACCCCAATTTCTGCGCCCTCAGGGGCGAAAGACTTCTTCCAGGCTGGCGGCATCCAGCACGCGGTCGCCCCATTGCTCCAACTGTGCTGCGGTGGCCCCGGCAATCTGGCCAACGACGTCGCTGGGCAAAGTGCCAAAGCGGCGCGTCAACTGGCGCTGCAGCAGGAGGGCTTCACCTTTCTCGATGCCTTTCTCGATGCCCTTTTGCTCATAATTCCGCGCCCACTGGTCAAAGCGTTCAGCCAACGTCATTTTCAACTCCTTCAAGTCTTGCACCTTGGGCAGCACCAGGCTGTCCTTGCTCTGACGCAAGAGTACCGCACGAATCCAGATCGCAAAAGTGCGCTTCAACTCTGCATTGCCTTGCAGCAGCTCGTTGACCAGGTCGATCAGCGCGAGCAGCGCTTGTTCATTCTCCGGGTGCTCGATGCGGATGATGGCTGCCACGAGGTTTTTCAACTCCGCCAAGTCTGCTTCGGCGTACTGGTTTTCGTCGATCAGCAGGTATTCGAGCTTGGGCAGGTACTTTGCCACCAGACCGGGCACTTTGGGGATCAGTGTGGCGATGTCGGTGGCGGCCGTCCATTTGGCGTCGCCGTTGTAGAGCACGATGGGCAGCACCGGGGGCAGCCTTTTGCCGCCTGGCACTTCGCTGCGGCGGATCAGGTCTTGGTACAGCAGCCCGACGTAGGTCATGATGCGCACGGCCATCCAGGCATCGACGCTGCTCTGGAATTCGATGAGCAGGTACAGGTACATCCATTCGCCGTCGGCCTTGACGCGCCAGACGACGTCGTCGGCGCGCTGGCGCAGGTCGTCGGTGATGTAGCTGCCCGGCATTTTCTCGAGCGTGGAGTAGTCCAGGCTGTGCAGCCAGGCATCGGGAATGAAGCCCAGCACCAGGTCGCGTACCACTTCGGGTGCGGAGAACAGCAGTTTGTACGAGGCGTCGTCTTCGTGGGACATGGGCGGCATTCTATGGGGCGCGGAAATTGGAGTCTGACCCCAATTTCTGACCCCAATTTCTGACGAAGACGCCCGACCGCTTACCGAGGCGCGATCTTCCTCAGGGCGCCGTCGGGGTCGTACACGCGCAATTGATCGAGAGGCCTGGACGAACTCCGATAGACCACCAGATTGAGGCCACTGCGGCGAGCCTGCGAGGGAAACAGGATTCCGTCCAGCCCCTCAGAGACGACATCGTCGGCCATGTACCAGGAGGGCGGCTCCACGGATTTGCCGAACCACTCCGTCCGCCAGTCCACTGAAAAATCAGCCCACAGCGGCGGCCAGTTCGCCGGGTCGAAGCCGGCGCTGAGGTCAGCGACCCGCAGTCCGCGGACGAAAAAAGTGCAGATCGTGCCCGGCCGCAGCCAGGGGTTGTCCTGCTTGTATTCCGCCAGTGCGGTGGTTTCGTCCAGCGACAGATAGAGCGCCTCCTGTCCCGGTCGGTTGAAGCGGCCGCCCTGGCGCGCAGCGCCCATGCCGGACAGCGGCGCGCCGGCGTAGGCTGGCGAGATGACGCGGTAGCAGGCCTCGTCCTTGTCCTCGCCGAGCGTGACGGCCAGGATCATCCCGCAGCGCCGCCCGCCAGCGACTCCAAGTAAGCGATGAGCATATCGGCTCGCCCGTCCTGGATCAGGGCATCCGCCGTCTTGTAGCCAAAGGCGCGCAGCGGCTCGTTGCGCAGCAGGAATGCTGCACGCTTTTTATCGCCGGTCATCTCGGTGGCCACGGCCAGCACCCGCACCATGTCCTGCAGATACTTCTGCAACTGGGGGGCCTGGGGCCTCGCTGTCGGGGTGTTTCGATGGACGTGTGCGCGCTCGGCCAACTCCTGTACCTTGAAGCCGAAGAAATCCCCGATCCGGGCCGGCGACAGGTAAGGCGTGTCCGGCTCTCGGAACTGCTCGGCGAAGGGTTTTTGCAGTACGGTGCTCATGGCGCCAACTCCACGCAATGGATATGCACTTATTTTGCACCCAATACACTCCTTGCGCAATCAGCATCTCTTTCCTGTTGGCGTTCCCCAAGTCCACGCACCTGTCTGCAGCCAACGCCGTACAGTGGGCCCGACAAAACATTGCACCTGATTGCCGACAGCTACACCACCCACAAGCCCCCTGTTTCACATGCACTTCACGCCACCTCGGCGTCTTGGCTGAACATGGTCGAGCGTTTCTTTCGCGGCATTACGACCGAGCGGCTGCACCGCGGCGTGTTCACCAGTGTGCGCGAGCTCGGAGAGGCCATGGAGGCCTGCCTCATGGGCAATGTGGAAACCAGGCTCAATACCCGCGCTTGCCGCGCCCCAGTTCCACGCCCAGTTGACGCAGCTTGCGGTAGAGGTGGGTGCGCTCGAGGCCGGTTTTTTCGGCCACGCGGGTCATGGAGCCGCCTTCGCGGGCCAGGTGGAATTCGAAATACGCTTTTTCGAATTGGTCGCGTGCCTCGCGCAGGGGCAGGTCGAGGTCGAAGCCCTGGTGGCCTGTGGGGGCTGGGTCGGCCCGGGTGGCGGGTGCGGCTTCGGCGGACCCATTGGCTGCGGCGTGGCCGGGCGGCGCGGGCTGCAGCGCTGGCGCGGCCTGCGGCGCGGGGGCCGCTGTGGCGGCGGACGGCTGCGGGGGGCGCAGCCCCTGGGCCAGGCCCTGCTCTACGGCCTTGAGCAGCTTTTGCAGGGTGATGGGCTTTTCGAGGAAGGAAAAGGCGCCTATGCGTGTCGCATCCACGGCGGTGTCTATGGTGGCGTGCCCACTCATCATGATCACGGGCATGGTGAGCAAGCCGCCCATGGCCCACTCCTTGAGCAGCGTCACGCCGTCGGTGTCTGGCATCCAGATGTCCAGCAGCACGAGGTCATAGCCATTGTTGGCGCGCAGGGCGCGGGCCTGGGTGGCGTTTTCTGCCAGATCTACGCTGTGGCCTTCGTCGTTGAGAATTTCCGACAAGAGCTCACGGATGCCTAGCTCGTCGTCAACCACCAAAATGTTTGCCATGGATGTGAAGCACCTCGAAAAGATTGTGGCGTTGTTGTCACGACGCCACGGAAACTGTCGTGGCGAATGATAGCGACACCTGGGCGCCGCGCACCACGCCCTCCTCGACGCGGTTGGACAGCTCGATGCGCGCGCCGTGCTCGTCGGCGATTTTTTTGACCACGGCCAGGCCCAGGCCGGTGCCGCGCGGCTTGGTGGTGACATAGGGCTCGAAGGCGCGCTGCAGGATGTGCTGCGCAAAGCCGGGGCCGCTGTCCTGCACGCTCAGGCGCACGCGGCGGGAGGATTCATTCCAGCGCGTGACGATGCGCACGGGCGGCGGTGGCGCCTGGCCGCTCGTGGCCTGCAGGGTGGCGTCCTGCGCGTTTTGCAGCAGGTTGTGCACCACTTGGCGCAGCTGCTGCGCGTCGCCCGCGATGGGCGGGCAGCGCGGGTCCAGGTCTGCCTGCACGGGGACGGTGGCGTTTTCCTCGCCGTACAGCTGCAGCACCTCGCTCACCAGGGCGTTCAGGTCCAGCGGCTGCAGCTCGGCCGATGGCAGGCGCGCGTAGTTGCGGAATTCGTTCACGAGCCGCTTCATGGCATCGACCTGCTCGACGATGGTCTTGACCGATTTGGCCAGGATGGCCTGCTCGGGCGGCGCGAGCTTGCCCGCGAGCTTCATGGCGAGCCGCTCGGCCGAGAGCTGGATGGGGGTGAGCGGGTTTTTGATTTCGTGCGCCAGGCGGCGCGCCACTTCGCCCCAGGCCTGCGCGCGCTGGGCCGAGACGATCTCGGTGATGTCGTCGAAGACGAGCAGGTGCGCGCCACCCGGCAGCACGGCGCCGCGCAGGATCAGGCTGATGGGGTGCTGCACCGTGGCTCCGGCGGCGCCGTGCAGCTCGAAGGGCTGCTGCCAGTGGCCGGCGGGGCGCATGTCGTGCACGTTGGGCGCGTCGGGTGCGTCGTGCTCTGCCCGCAGGGCGTCGAACTGCGCCTGCACGGCAGCCGCCAGCTCTGCCAGCCCCGCCACCTGGGCGAGCGGCTGGCCGATGTGCTCTGCCAGCGGCAGGCGCAGGATGCGCGACGCGCCGGGGTTGGCCGAGAGCAAAGTGCCCTGCGTGTCGAGCACCAGCACGCCCGCGGTGAGGTTGTCCAGAATGGTCTGCAGCTGGGCGCGCGCGGCATCGACCTCGCCCATGCTGCGCTCGACCGCAGCGCGCGCGTCCGCGAGCTGCTGCGTCATGAGCGCAAAGGAGCGCGTGAGGTCGCCGAGTTCGTCTTTGCCCTGCAGCGCGGCCTTGGGGCTGAGGTTGCCGGCGCCCACTTCGCGCACGCCTTCGGCGAGCACGAGCAGCGGGCGCACGAGCTGGTTGCCCAGCAGCACCGCGAGCACCACCGCGCCGAACACGGCCAGAAACAGGCTCAGGGTGAGCGTGCCCACGTACATGCGGCGCAGGCCGTCGCGCGCGAGGGCCCGCTCCTGGTATTCGCGGTTGGCCTCCTGCACGGCAATGGCGTTGGCGATGAGCGCGGGCGGCAAGGGAATGGTGGCCTGCAGGTAGCGCGGCTCTGCGAACAGGCCCACGCTGGGGCTGCTGACCAGCACGAGCACTTTGACGCGCGCGGGGGGCGGCGCGGTGGTGCCGGGTGCAATGTCGTCCAGCCCCTCGATCTGCGTGGTCAGGCGCTGCTCGTGCGCCAGGCGCAATTGCGCCGCGCTGGGGCGCTCGGGGTTCAGCTCGAAGCGCGACTGGCCCACGCTTGCCAAAGGGCGGCCTGCCGCGCTCCACAGCACCACGTCGGTGGCGCCGAGCTGGTCGCGGATGCGCTCGAGCACCAACCCGGCGGCGGCGTCTGGCACCTGGGCCAGCTGGGCGCTGGCAGCGCGTGTTTTGGCGGCCATGTCGCTGGCCATGGCGTCGAGCGAGACGCGCGCCAGGTTCACGCCCGCGGCGAGCGCGCCTTCGACCTTCACGTCGAACCAGCTCTCGATCGAGCGCGTGACGAACTGGTACGAGACGATGTAGATCAGCAGCCCCGGCACCAGGCCCACGAGGCCGAAAATGCCCGCGAGCTTGAACAGCAGCCGGCTGCCAAAGCGCTTGCGGCGCAGCCGCAGGCCCAGCCGCGCGACCATCCACACAAGCACGAGCAGCAGCAGCACGGCCACGAGCACGTTGAGCCCGAGCAGCCAGGGGTAATGGCGCTCGTACAGCTCGCGGTTGTTCGTGGCCAGGGTGAGCAAAAACAGCAGCACCAGGCCGATGGCGACCACGATGGCCAGGCCCACGCCCACCATCCAGCGCACGGCACGCGCCTGCCGCTGGGCCGCGCGCACGGAGGCGGAGGCGGAGGCGGCCGAGCCGTCCGCCGCGGCGGCGTCGGTGGCGGCGTCCGGCCCGGTCTGCGGCGGCGGGGGCGCTGGCTTGCGGGGGCGGCTCATGGCGCGGCTCATGGCGCGGTTTCAGGCACGAAGCGCAGGCTGCGCTCGAGCTGCAGGCTCCAGCCCGCGCGGCCCACGGCGCCGATCTGGAAGGGGCGCGGCAGTTGCGACAGGTCGAGCTGGAAGTAAAAGCGCAGCGTATGGCCTGCGCCGACCTCGATCGCGCTGGCGTCGGCGATCTTCCAGCGCGCAATGCGGCGCATCGCGGCGAGCGCGTCGGCCAGGTCGTCGAAGCTCTGCCCCAAGGTGACGCCCAGGCCCGAATTGCTGAAGGGCGCGGGCGAGGTGTTCAGGCGCCACTTGCGCGTGAGCGGCTGGTAGCTCAGGCGCAGGTAGCGGCGCGCGTCGGCCACCTCGCGGTCCGACCAGTACCAGCGATCACGCAGCACCTGCGCCTGCACCACGAAAAACATGGGGATGCCTTTGCGCAGCGCGTCTTCGACCAGCTCGGGCAGGGCGAATTGCAGGGTCGCGCTCAGGTACAGCCCGTCCTCGGCGCGCTCTACGCGCAGCTCTTCGACTTCGCCCACGGCTTGCTCTGCCCAGGCCTGCCCCTGCAGCAGCAGCGCACACAGCAGCGCGACGCCCAGGCGCAATGCCCAGCCGGCCCACTTGTCATGCCAGGGTTTTTTGAAACAAGGCGTAAAAGAATCCGTCGTGGTCATAAGGCAGCTCGTCCAGGCCAGTCCGGGGATTGTCGGGGCCCGAGGGCAGCAAATGCCCGGGCGCGGGCAGCCGCTGTGCGTCTTTGTGGCGCGCAAGAAACATTTGCGCCTGGTCTTCCCCTTCGGCGCGGAATACCGAGCAGGTGCAATACAGCAGCCGGCCGCCGGGGCGCAGCAAGGGCCACAGCGCGTCGAGCAGGCGCCGCTGCTGGGCGGCAAGCTGGTCGATGTCGCCGGGGCGGCGCAGCCAGCGCACGTCGGGATGGCGGCGCACTATGCCCGAGGCGGTGCAGGGCGCGTCGAGCAAGATGGCGTCAAAGGGCAGGCCGGCGCAATGCTGCGGCCACCAATCCTGCGGGCGCGCGGCGTCGGCCACGAGCACTTGCGCCTGCAGGCCCAACCTGTGCAAATTGGCATGGATGCGTTCGCAGCGCGCCGCATCGACTTCCAGCGCCGTCACCTGCAGCGGAGCGCCGGGCGGCGCGAGTTCGAGCAGGTGCGCGGTCTTGCCGCCGGGCGCGGCGCAGGCGTCGAGCACGCGCAAGGACTGGAGTTGGGGCTGGAGTTGGGACTGGGCCAGGTCCAGCCCCTGCAGCAGCAGCGGCGCGGCCAGTTGCGCCCCGGCGTCCTGCACCGAGACCAGCCCCGCCTCGAAGCCCGGCAGCTTGTGCACGGGCACCGGATGGCGCAGCAGCAGAGCGCTTTCGGTCACCGCATCAGCTTCTATATTGATAGCTTGTAGTGCTTGCTGGTACTGCGTCAGCGTGCATTTTTGCTTGTTGATGCGCAGCGCCATGGGCGCCGCAGCGTTGTTGGCCTGCAGGATCTGCTGCCAATGCTGCGGATGGTCTTTTTGCAGGCGCTGCACCCACCACGGCGGGTGGTTCCAGCGCGCCAGCGGATCGGCGTCGGTCGCGGCCACCAGCGCGGCGCGCTCGCGCAAAAAGCGGCGCAGACAGGCGTTGAGGAAGCCCGCGTGCGCGCGCGTGGCGGGGTGGTGTTTCGCGGCTTCGACGGCCTGGTGCAGCAGGGTGTGCGGTGGATAGGGGGCCGCGTCCTCCTGCCAGCCCAGGGCCAGCGCCGTGCACAGCAGCGCATCGACCGGCGGCGGCGGCCTGCGTGCGGCCAGTTGGCTGCGCAGCGCCTGCGCCCGCCCGAGCGCGCGCAGCACCTGGTACAGCAGGGCCTGCACGCCAGGGCGCATCTCGGGCGCCACTGCGGCGAGCACCGCCGTGCCCGAGCGGCCCGCCATGATGTCTTGCAGCGCGGCGGCGACGGCGCCCAGCTGCTGCCACAAGGCGACGCCGGGAACGTCGGGCACGTGCGCGCGCGTGCTCTGGGGCGCGCCTGCCTGTGCGCCTGCAGGCGCGGGCATGGGGGAAAGTGGGCGCGTGGGCGCGTGCGATCGTTTGCCTGGGTTCATGGCTTGCCTTGCGAAAGGTGCCACTCCAGCGCGCGCGCCGCCTTGAAGCCAAACAGCCATGCCAGCAGCAGCGCGGGGAACTGCGCGATCGCCGCGTTGTAATGCTGCACCGCAGTGTGGAACTGTTGCACGCTGGCGCTGCTTTGCATCTGTTCTTCTTCCCAGCGCTGGCGCCAGAGCGCGCGTGGGCCGGTGGTGGCAGCCGCGGGCGCGTCCTTGCCCTCGGCTTCTGGCAGCTCGTGCAAAGCCGCGCCCCAGGCCGTGCCCAGCACCTGCGCAGCCGTGGCGAGCGCCGCGATTTCCGCGGCATGCAAGGGCGCGGCGCGCGCGGCGGCCAGGCAAATGGCGAACTGCGCCGCGGCGGCCTTCAGCACGGCATGCGCGGGCATGGCTTCACCGACAGGATTGGCGGCGCCGAATTCCTCCAGCAAGGCCAGCAGGCGAGCGCCGTGCGCGGCGATGCCGGCAAATGCCTGCGCCACGCCCGCGCGCAGGCGCACGAGGCGGTTGTAGGCGCCAACGGCCCAAAACAGCAAGGCGGCCGCGGCCAGCCAGAAAAGCGCAGACAAGGCCATGGGTGCAGGCTTGGAGCGGGGACTGAAAAAACGCCCCCGCCCGGCGAAAACCTTGGGACGGGGGCGCTGTGGCGCTGTAGTGCGGTCCGTGCTCAGTCTGCGGAGGCGTCGCTGCCGCTGGTGCTTTCAGCCTCGGGCACAGCGTGCGCTGCGGCCTCCAGCTCGGCGGCCTCGGCCTCGGCGATGGCGCGCCGCTCGGCCTCGTCCATGGCGTCCTTGGCCTTGCGCGCGTGGTGGTAGGCAAAGCCCGTACCGGCAGGGATCAGGCGGCCCACGATGACGTTTTCCTTCAGGCCGCGCAGCTCGTCGCGCTTGCCCATGATGGCCGCCTCGGTGAGCACGCGCGTGGTCTCCTGGAACGATGCCGCGGAAATGAAGGAATCCGTAGAGAGCGAGGCTTTGGTGATGCCCAGCAGCACGTTGGTGAAGGTGGCCGGAATCTTGCCCTCAGCCTGCAGCGCCTCGTTGGTGTTGAGGATTTCGGAGCGCTCGACCTGCTCGCCCGCGATGTAGCTGGACTCGCCGGGGTTGTCCACCACGACGCGGCGCAGCATCTGGCGCACGATCACCTCGATGTGCTTGTCGTTGATCTTCACACCCTGCAGGCGATAAACGTCCTGCACCTCATCGACGATGTAGCGCGAGAGCTCTTCGATGCCGAGCAGGCGCAGGATGTCCTGCGGATCGGCCGGGCCATCGACGATGAGCTCGCCCCGGTTCACCACCTGGCCTTCGTGCACGAGGATGTTCTTCTCCTTGGGGATGAGCTCCTCCCACACCTTGCCGTCGGGGTCGGTGATCTGCAGGCGGATCTTGCCCTTGGTCTCCTTGCCGAAGGACACGGTGCCGGTGAGCTCGGCCAGCGTGCCCTTGTCCTTGGGCGTGCGCGCTTCGAACAGTTCGGCCACGCGCGGCAGGCCGCCGGTGATGTCGCGCGTCTTCTGGCCTTCGACCGGGATGCGCGCCAGCACTTCGCCGGGGCCCACGTCCTGGCCGTCGCGCACCTGGATCAGCGCGCCCACCTGGAAGCCGATGGTCACCGTGTGGTCGGTGCCCGGAATCTTGACCTCGTTGCCCGCCGCGTCCAGCAGCTTGACCAGCGGGCGCACGACCTTGGCCGCGCCGCGGCGCTTGGGATCGATCACCACCAGGGTCGAGAGGCCCGTGACCTCGTCCACCTGCTTGGCCACCGTGAGGCCTTCTTCGACGTTCTCGAATTTCACACGACCGGCGAATTCCGTGATGATGGGGCGCGTGAGCGGGTCCCAGTTGGCGAGCACGGTGCCGGCCTTCACGGCCTGGTCGGGCTTGACGGTCAGCACCGCGCCATAGGGCACCTTGTGGCGCTCGCGCTCGCGGCCATGTTCGTCCTGGATGATGATTTCGCCTGAACGCGCGATCACCACGAGCTCGCCTTTGGTGTTGCTCACGTAGCGCATGGTGGCGTTGAAGCCGATGATGCCGTTGGACTTGGCTTCGACGCTCGAGGCCACCGCGGCGCGCGAGGCGGCACCGCCGATGTGGAAGGTGCGCATGGTCAGCTGCGTGCCGGGCTCACCGATGGACTGCGCGGCGATCACGCCCACGGCTTCGCCGAGGTTGATCAGGCCGCCGCGGCCCAGGTCGCGGCCGTAGCAGCGCGCGCACAGGCCGTAGCGTGTCTCGCAGGTCAGCGCCGTGCGCACCTTGACTTCATCCACGCCCGCGGCTTCGATCTCTTCGATCAGGGTTTCGTCCAGCACCTGGCCGGCCGGCACGAGCACGGCCTGCGTTTCGGGGTGCAGCACGTCTTCGGCCGCAGTGCGGCCCAGAATGCGCTCGCGCAGCGATTCAATGACCTCACCACCTTCGACGATGGCGCGCATCAGCGAGCCGTTGGCCGTGCCGCAGTCGTCTTCGGTCACCACCAGGTCTTGCGTGACGTCAACCAGGCGGCGCGTGAGGTAGCCGGAGTTGGCCGTCTTGAGCGCCGTGTCGGCCAGGCCCTTGCGCGCGCCGTGCGTGGAGATGAAGTACTGCAGCACGTTCAGGCCTTCGCGGAAGTTGGCCGTGATCGGCGTCTCGATGATCGAGCCGTCGGGCTTGGCCATCAGCCCTCGCATGCCGGCGAGCTGGCGGATCTGCGCCGCGGAGCCGCGCGCGCCCGAGTCGGCCATCATGTAGATGGAGTTGAACGACTCCTGATCGACTTCCTTGCCGTGGCGGTCCACGACCTTTTGTTTGGCCAGCTGCTGCATCATGACCTTGGAGACCTCGTCGCCGGCCTTGCCCCAGATGTCCACGACCTTGTTGTAGCGCTCACCCGCCGTGACCAGGCCCGAGGCGTACTGCTGGGCAATTTCCTTCACCTCGGCCTCGGCGCGCTCGATGATCTCGGCCTTTTGCGGCGGCACCAGCATGTCATCGACGCAGATCGACATGCCGGCCTGCGTTGCCAGGCGGAAGCCGTTTTGCAGCAGCTTGTCGGCGAACACCACGGTTTCCTTCAGGCCGCACTTGCGGAAGGACACGTTGATGAGCCTGGAGATTTCCTTTTTCTTGAGCGCCTTGTTGAGGTGCTCGAAAGGCAGGCCCTTGGGCAGAATCTCCGACAGCAGCGCGCGCCCCACGGTGGTGGCCACGAGTTTGACTTCGGGCTCGAATTCGCCGGTTTCCTTGTTCTTGCGCCACTCGGTGATGCGCACGTTCACGCGCGAGGCAAGCTCGACTTCGCCCGCGTCGAAGGCGCGTTGCACTTCGCCCGTGTCGGCAAAGATCAAGCCCTCGCCCTTGGCGTTGATGCGGTCGCGGGTGGCGTAGTACAGGCCCAGCACCACGTCCTGCGAGGGCACGATGGAGGGCTCGCCCGAAGCCGGGAAGAGCACGTTGTTCGAGGCGAGCATGAGCACGCGCGCCTCCATCTGCGCCTCGACCGACAGCGGCACGTGCACGGCCATCTGGTCGCCGTCGAAGTCGGCGTTGAAGGCCGCACAGACCAGCGGGTGCAGCTGGATCGCCTTGCCTTCGATCAGGATGGGCTCGAAGGCCTGGATGCCCAGGCGGTGCAGCGTGGGCGCGCGGTTGAGCAGCACCGGGTGCTCCTTGATCACCTCTTCGAGGATGTCCCAGACCACGGGCGTGCCGGATTCGACCTCTTTCTTCGCGGCCTTGATGGTCGTCGCGATGCCCATGGCTTCGAGGCGCGAGAAGATGAAGGGCTTGAACAGCTCCAGCGCCATGAGCTTGGGCAGGCCGCACTGGTGCAGCTTGAGCGTGGGGCCCACGGTGATCACCGAGCGGCCCGAATAATCGACGCGCTTGCCCAGCAGGTTCTGGCGGAAGCGCCCGCCCTTGCCCTTGATCATGTCGGCCAGCGACTTGAGCGCGCGTTTGTTCGCCCCCGTCATGGCCTTGCCGCGGCGGCCGTTGTCGAGCAGGCTGTCCACCGCCTCTTGCAGCATGCGCTTTTCGTTGCGCGCAATGATTTCCGGCGCCTTGAGCTCGAGCAGGCGGCGCAGGCGGCTGTTGCGGTTGATGACGCGGCGGTACAGGTCGTTCAAGTCCGACGTGGCAAAGCGGCCGCCGTCGAGCGGCACCAGCGGACGCAGGTCGGGCGGCAGCACGGGCAGCACCTCGAGCACCATCCAGCCGGGCTTGATGCCGGATTTTTTGAACGCCTCGAGCACCTTGAGGCGCTTGGCGTTCTTTTTGACCTTGGCTTCGGAGCCGGTCAGGTCGCCGCGCAGCCTTTCGATTTCGGCCTCGATATCTATCGATTCGAGCAGCTCCTTGATGCCCTCGGCGCCCATCTTGGCAACGAACTCGTCACCGAATTCCTTGCGCTTGGCTTCATAGTCGTCCTCGCTCATGATGCTGAACTTCTTGAGCGGCGTCATGCCCGGGTCCGTGACGACATAGGCTTCGAAATACAGCACGCGCTCGATGTCGCGCAGCGTCATGTCGAGCACCAGACCGAGGCGGCTGGGCAGCGACTTGAGGAACCAGATGTGCGCGCAGGGCGCGGCCAGGTCGATGTGGCCCATGCGCTCGCGGCGCACTTTGGTCTGCGTGACTTCGACGCCGCACTTCTCGCAGATCACGCCGCGGTGCTTGAGGCGCTTGTATTTGCCGCACAGGCACTCGTAGTCCTTGATGGGGCCGAAGATCTTGGCGCAGAACAGGCCGTCGCGCTCGGGCTTGAAGGTGCGGTAGTTGATGGTTTCGGGCTTTTTCACCTCGCCAAAAGACCACGAACGGATCTTCTCGGGCGAGGCCAGGCCGATGCGAATGGCGTCAAAGTGCTCATTCGGCGTGAATTGTTTGAACAGGTCGAGCAAGGACTTCATGTCGAACTTCCTTAAATGATGAGGACGGGGCTGGAATCGGGGTGCAGGCAGGCGAAATGTCGCGGCCCCGCGCGCGGTGGTGCGCCGGGCCGCTGGCCGTCAATCCCTCTCCAGCTCCATGTCCAGGCCCAGCGAACGGATTTCCTTGACCAGCACGTTGAACGATTCGGGCATGCCGGCCTCGATCGAGTGCTCGCCCTTGACGATGTTTTCATAGACTTTGGTGCGGCCCTGCACGTCGTCGGACTTGACGGTGAGCATTTCCTGCAGCACGTAGGCGGCGCCGTAAGCCTCGAGCGCCCACACTTCCATCTCGCCGAAACGCTGGCCACCAAATTGCGCCTTGCCGCCCAACGGCTGCTGCGTGACCAGGCTGTACGGCCCGGTGGAGCGCGCGTGCATCTTGTCGTCCACCAGGTGGTGCAGCTTGAGGTAGTGCATGTAGCCTATGGTGGTCGGGCGCTCGAAGCGGTCGCCGGTGCGCCCATCGTGCAGGTAGGCCTGCGTGCGCGCGGGGGTCAGGCCCTTGCGTGCAACGACGTCGTCCGGGTAGGCAAGCTGCAGCATGGCGCGGATTTCGTCTTCCGAAGCGCCGTCGAACACGGGCGAGGCAAAGGGCACGCCATCGACGAGGTTGGACGCCATGGCGAGTAAGGCCTCGTCGCTGAGCTTGGCCAGGTCTTCACTGCGGCCGCGCGTGTTGTAAACCTCTTCGAGGAATTTGCGCAGCTCGGCCGCCTTGGCCTCGCGCTGCAGCATGTCACCGATGCGCTGGCCAATGCCTTTGCCGGCCCAGCCCAGATGCACTTCGAGCACCTGCCCGATGTTCATGCGCGAAGGCACGCCCAGCGGGTTCAGCACGATGTCCACGGGCGTGCCGTCGGCCATGTAGGGCATGTCCTCGATCGGCACGATCTTGGAGACCACACCCTTGTTGCCGTGGCGGCCGGCCATCTTGTCGCCGGGCTGCAGACGGCGCTTGACGGCCAGATAGACCTTGACCATCTTGAGCACGCCTGCGGGCAACTCATCGCCTTGCGTGAGCTTTTTGCGCTTTTCTTCGAACGCGAGGTCGAAGTTGTGGCGCGTCTGCTCGAGCGCGTTCTTGATGCTCTCGAGCTGCGCCGCGACCTCGTCCTCGGCGGGGCGGATGTCGAACCAATGGAACTTGTCGATCGCGTCCAGATAGGCCTTGTCGATCTTCGTGCCCTTGGGCAACTTTTGCGGGCCGCCGTTGGCCACGCGGCCGAGCAGGAGCTTCTCGATACGGTCGAAGGCGTCGGCCTCGACGATGCGCAGCTGGTCGTTCAAGTCGAGGCGGAAGCGCTTGAGCTCGTCGTCGATGATCTGCTGCGCGCGCTTGTCGCGCGGGATGCCTTCACGCGTGAACACCTGCACGTCGATCACCACGCCCTGCGAGCCTTGGTCCACGCGCAGCGAGGTGTCTTTCACGTCGGAGGCCTTTTCGCCGAAGATCGCGCGCAGCAGCTTTTCTTCAGGCGTCAGCGTGGTTTCGCCCTTGGGCGTGACCTTGCCCACGAGCACGTCGCCAGGCTGCACCTCGGCACCCACGTAGATGATGCCCGAGTCGTCGAGGCGGTTGAGCTGCTGCTCGCTCAGGTTCGGAATGTCGCGCGTGATTTCCTCGGCGCCCAGTTTGGTGTCGCGCGCCATGACCACCAGTTCCTCGATGTGGATGCTGGTGTAGCGGTCGTCGGCCACCACCTTTTCGGAAATCAGGATCGAGTCCTCGAAGTTGTAGCCGTTCCAGGGCATGAAGGCGATCAGCATATTCTGCCCGATCGCGATCTCGCCCAGGTCGGTCGAGGCGCCGTCGGCGATCACGTCGCCTTTTTCGAGGCGGTCGCCACGCTTGACGATGGGGCGCTGGCTGATGTTGGTGTTCTGGTTGCTGCGCTGGTACTTGATGAGGTTGTAGATGTCCACCCCGACCTCACCGGCCACCGCTTCAGCGTCGTTGACGCGGATCACGATGCGCGTGGCGTCCACATAGTCCACCACGCCGCCGCGCTTGGCCGTCACCACGGTGCCCGAATCGACCGCAGCCACGCGCTCTATGCCGGTGCCAACCAGGGGTTTTTCGGGCCGCAGCACGGGCACGGCCTGGCGCGACATATTGGCGCCCATCAGGGCGCGGTTCGCATCGTCGTGCTCCAGGAAGGGCACGAGCGACGCGGCCACCGAAACGATCTGCGCAGGCGACACGTCCATGTATTGCACGGTCTCGGGCGGGGTCAGAATGGATTCGCCCTTTTCGCGCGCCGAGACCAGCTCGCCCACCAGGCGCCCCTCTTTGTCGAGCGCGGCGTTGGCCTGGGCGATCACGTACTTGCCTTCCTCGATCGCGGACAGGTAGTCGATCTCGCTCGTGACCTTGCCATCGACCACGCGGCGGTACGGCGTTTCGATAAAGCCGTATTCGTTCAGGCGCGCGTACAGCGCCAGCGAGTTGATCAGGCCGATGTTCGGGCCTTCGGGCGTTTCGATCGGGCACACGCGGCCATAGTGCGTGACGTGCACGTCACGCACCTCGAAGCCGGCACGCTCGCGCGTCAGACCGCCAGGGCCAAGCGCCGAGACACGGCGCTTGTGCGTGATCTCGGCCAGCGGATTGGTCTGGTCCATGAACTGCGAGAGCTGCGAGGCGCCGAAGAATTCCTTCAAGGCCGCAGAAATCGGCTTGGAGTTGATCAGGTCGTGCGGCATCAGCGGCTCTTGCTCGGCCTGCCCCAGACGTTCCTTGACGGCCTTTTCGATGCGCGCCAGGCCCGTGCGGTACTGGTTTTCAGCCAGCTCGCCCACGCAGCGCACGCGGCGGTTGCCCAGGTGGTCGATGTCATCGACCTCGCCGCGGCCATTGCGCAGCTCGACCAGGATTTTGACCACGGCCAGAATGTCTTCATTCGACAGCACCATGGGGCCGGTGGACTCGGCGCGCCCCACACGCGCATTGAACTTCATGCGCCCCACGCGCGAGAGGTCATACGTGTCGGGGTTGTAGAACAGGCGCTGGAACAAGGCCTGCACGGCGTCTTCGGTGGGCGGCTCGCCGGGGCGCATCATGCGGTAGATCGCCACACGCGCGGCAAACTCGTCCGCGGTCTCGTCGATGCGCAGCGTCTGCGAGATGTAGGGGCCCTGGTCGAGTTCGTTGGTGTAGAGGCACTGCAGCTCCTGCACGCCTGCACTGCGCAGCTTTTTCAGCAGGGCCTCGGTCAACTCCTCGTTGCTTTTGGCGAGGATTTCGCCGGTGTCGGGATCGACGATGTTGCGCGCGAGCACGCGGCCGATCAGATAGTCTTCGGGAACGCTGATGTGCGTGGTGCCCGATTGTTCGAGCTCGCGCACATGGCGCGCCGTGATGCGCTTGTCCTTGGGAACGACGACCTTGCCGGATTTGTCGGTGATATCAAAGCGCGCCACCTCACCCTTGAGGCGGTCGGCAATGAATTCCAGCTGCGCACCGCTGTCCATCAGGCGGAAGTTGTCGTTGACAAAAAAGTGCGCAAGGATCTGCTCGGCATTCAGGCCGATCGCCTTGAGCAAAATCGTGACCGGCATCTTGCGCCGACGGTCCACGCGGAAATACAAAATATCCTTGGGATCGAATTCAAAGTCCAGCCACGAACCACGGTAAGGAATGATGCGCGCGGAAAACAGCAATTTGCCCGAGCTGTGCGTCTTGCCCTTGTCGTGCTCGAAGAACACGCCGGGCGAGCGGTGCAGCTGCGAGACGATCACGCGCTCGGTGCCATTGATGATGAACGAGCCCTTGTCGGTCATGAGCGGCACTTCGCCCATGTAGACCTCCTGCTCCTTGACCTCCTTGACCACCTTCGAGTGGGCCGTGGAAGATTCACGGTCGTAAATGATCAGCTGCACCTTGGCCCGCACGGCCGAGGCAAAGGTGAGGCCGCGGGTCTGGCATTCGCGCACATCGAACGCCGGCTTGGCCAGGTTGTATTCGATGAACTTCATCTCGACGAAGCCATTGTGCGAGACGATGGGGAACGCGGATTGGAATGCGGCCTGCAGGCCTTCGTTGGCCCTTTTTTGGGGCGGCGTATCTGCCTGCAGGAAAGCCGTATAGGCGTCCTTTTGCATTTGTAGCAGATAGGGAACTTCCAACACGCTTTCGCGGCTGCCGAAACTTTTGCGGATGCGTTTGCGTTCGGTGAAAGAATAAGCCATGAGATCTCCGGGCAAAGACATGGAAGGGGGTCTTCGACGACTGCCCCACAAAGTCAAACTTTGCAGGCTTGGCGGTTGGCCGCTACCAACCATGGCGGACGGCGATGCCTTGCACATCGCCCGTACCAAGGCGTCTTCTGCTGTCGGGGGTATTCAGAAGACACTCGAAAACCGCCCGAGCAGCGGGGTTTTCGGGTGCGCTCTGAAAGCGCCAAAGGCTGGAGGCCCTTGGCGAGCGCTCCAGCCCTTGCGGACGGCCAAAATTACTTGAGTTCGGCCTTGGCGCCGGCTTCCACGAGCTTCTTGACAGCAGCTTCGGCGTCGGCCTTGGCAATGCCTTCCTTGACGTTCTTGGGAGCGCCATCGACCAAGTCCTTGGCTTCCTTGAGGCCCAGGCCGGTGATTTCGCGCACAGCCTTGATGACCGACACCTTGTTGGCGCCAGCTTCTAGCAGCACCACGTTGAACTCGGTCTTCTCTTCGGCAGCAGCAGCCGCTGCGCCACCAGCACCACCGCCCGCAGCGGGAGCAGCCATGGCGGCAGCGCTCACACCGAATTTTTCCTCGATGGCCTTGACCAGGTCATTGAGTTCCATGACCGTCATGCTGTCGAGAGCGGTCAGAAATGCGTCTTTATCGAATGCCATTTTGATTTCCTGATATTGGGTTGAGGACCCATGCCACATTCGCGCTGCAGGCCCAGGGCGTTTTCGCCGCGAGTGGCCCAGACAGCTGCGCTTGCATGGGTCAGGGTTGACAAGTTTGCTGCGCCCTTATGCGGCGACAGCTTCGCCTTTTTTCGTAGCCAGCGCGCCGAGCACCACTGCGGTACGCGAGATGGGGGACTTCAGCAAGCCACACAACTGCGCCAGCAATACTTCCTTCGAAGGAATGTTGGCCAGCTGCTTCACGCCTTCAACGTCGAGGGCTTTCCCTGCGAATGCGCCACCGCGAATGACCAATTTGTCGTTGGTCTTCGCAAAATCGGCCACCACTTTCGCGGCAGCCACGGCGTCTTCCGAGAAGCCGTAGATCAGCGGACCCGTCAATTGGTCCGACACCACTTCGAATGCGCTGCCTGCCACCGCGCGGCGTGCCAGGGTGTTCTTGAGAACACTCAGGCTCACGCCTTTGCTGCGTGCATCCACGCGCAGTCGTGTCATGTCGGCCACCGTAATGCCACGGTATTCCGCAATCACGAGCGTTTGAGCTTTAGCGGCGAGCTTGGTCACATCTTGTATGACCGCTTCTTTCTCACTGCGATTCAGACTCAAGGTTTACTCCTTAAAAAATGTGTTTTGGGGCTTGCACCCTGGAACACGCTCTTGTTGCAGCGACCAACTGTGGTGGAACAAATTCCATCTGCAGCGGGATCGCCATCTGCGTTGGCCCATGAATGGTTTAAGTGCACCGGTCTGCACACCAACGGTCTTGGATGGCCCGCAGATGCACGCATCTGCGACCCACCACATCAGGCCCCATAAAGAAGCCTGAAGATTTTTTGCCCGCGATGAACGCGGCATCCCCGCCTCAGGCAGCGATGGATTGGGTATCTACCCGCACCCCGATACCCATGGTCGAGGACAAAGCCACCTTGCGCAGGTATTGCCCCTTGCTCGATGCGGGCTTGGCCTTGTTCAGCGCGTCGATGAGGGCCGCGAGGTTGCCTTGCAGTTTTTCGTTTTCGAACGAGCGGCGGCCAATCGTGCCGTGCACGATACCGGCCTTGTCCACGCGGAACTGCACCTGACCCGCCTTGGCATTCTTGACAGCCGTGGCCACATCGGGCGTCACCGTACCCACTTTGGGGTTAGGCATCAGACCGCGCGGACCGAGAATCTGGCCCAGCGTGCCGACGATGCGCATGGCATCCGGCGCGGCAATCACCACGTCAAACGGCATGTCGCCGGCCTTGATCATGGCAGCCAGGTCGTCCATTCCGACGATGTCGGCACCGGCCGCCTTGGCCTCATCTGCCTTGGCGCCTTGGGCGAACACTGCCACGCGCGTGGTTTTGCCGGTGCCATTGGGCAGCACCACGGCGCCACGCACCACCTGGTCGGACTTCTTCGCATCGACGCCAAGCTGCACGGCAACATCGATCGATTCGTCGAACTTGGCCGTTGCGGCTTCCTTCACGAGCGCCAGAGCCTCACCCAGCGGATACAGCTTGGTGCTGTCCACCTTGCCCTGCAAGGCTTTTTGCTTTTTCGTCAACTTGGCCATTTACAAACCCTCCACCGAAACGCCCATGGAGCGCGCCGAACCCGCCAAGGTGCGCACCGCCGCATCCAGGCTGGCTGCATTCATGTCTTTCATCTTGGTTTGCGCTATTTCTTCGAGCTGCGCGCGCGTGATCTTGCCGACCTTGGTCTTGAGCGCATTGGAAGAGCCTTTTTCGAGCTTGATCGCTTTTTTGATCAGCGTCGTCGCGGGCGGCGTCTTGATGATGAAAGTGAAGCTCTTGTCCGCAAAGGCGGTGATCACCACTGGCAGCGGCAGGCCCGGCTCCACACCCTGGGTCTGGGCATTGAATGCCTTGCAGAACTCCATGATGTTGAGACCGCGTTGACCGAGCGCCGGGCCAATGGGTGGTGAGGGATTGGCTTTACCAGCTGGCACTTGCAGCTTGATGAAGCCGACGATTTTCTTCGCCATGCTTTACTCCTTACGGGTGCGAACGCCTGCATCTCCTGCAGGCTCCCCGTGATAAACGACTCTTTGAAATGTATTTCGTGCGCCGAGCCGGAAAGCGCACCGTTCTTTTCGCAGCCTTGCGCCAAACGGCGCAAGGGCCTTTCAGGTTTTTTCCACCTGGGCGAATTCGAGTTCCACCGGGGTGGAGCGTCCGAAGATCATGACGGAAACGCGCAAGCGGCTTTTCTCGTAATTGACTTCTTCCACCGCGCCATTGAAATCGGTGAATGGCCCATCTTTGATGCGCACCACTTCGCCCACCATGAATTCGACTTTGTGGCGCGGCTTTTCAGCCCCCTCCTGCATCTGCTGGAGGATTTTTTGCACCTCTTCTTCCGAAATCGGCGCGGGGCGGTTTTTTGCTCCACCGACAAAGCCCGTGACCTTGCTCGTATGTTTGACGAGGTGCCAGGTATCGTCGTCCATGACCATTTCGACGAACACGTAGCCCGGAAACAAACGCCGTTCTGCCGTCTTGCGCTGACCGTTTTTGATTTCGACCACCTCTTCGGTGGGCACGAGGATACGGCCGAATTTATCCTGCATGCCGGAGCGCGCGATCCGTTCGCGAATGTTGCGCTCGACCGCCTTCTCCATGCCGGAATAAGCATGGACGATATACCATTGCATACCCGGAGTGGCAGGAGACAGGTTGTTCGCGGCCTCAACCGCTTCCGTAACATTCGTCATGATTTTCTCCAACCCAACACCAGATCGTACAAAACCCACTCCAGCGTTTTGTCCGTCATCCACAAAAACAATGCCATGATCACGACGAAAGCAAATACATAAGCCGTCATCTGCACCGCTTCTTTGCGGCTGGGCCAAACGACTTTTTTGACCTCACGCCAGGCTTCACGGGCGAAGCCGACAAAACGCCGCCCGGGCTCCGAGAGCAGAAAAACACCCACTGCAAGCACAAGACCCAGCAGCAGGACGGCCCATTGCACCACCGCACCCTGTTTGGCGAGCAAATAAAAGCCGGCCACAGAAGCGAGCACCAAAACCACTACTGCTGCGATTTTGGCTTTATCTGCACCCGTTTGTACGGTTTCGACCTGTGTTGTGGCCATATCTGATGTATTCCCGCAATCTCGTTTCCAGCGCCTTGAAGACACTGAAGCCCGCCAGAGTTTGGCGGGCTCGTGAAGGCCACCTTCAAGTGGCAGGGGCAGTAGGAATCGAACCTACAACCTTCGGTTTTGGAGACCGACGCTCTGCCAATTGAGCTATACCCCTACTGAACCTCTCTCAAGCCTCAGGCAAGAATCTTTGCCACGACGCCGGCGCCGACGGTGCGCCCGCCTTCACGGATGGCAAAGCGCAGGCCTTCTTCCATGGCGATGGGGTTGATCAGCTTGACGGTGATCGTCACGTTGTCGCCAGGCATCACCATTTCCTTGTCGGCCGGCAGCTCGATCGCGCCGGTCACGTCGGTGGTGCGGAAGTAGAACTGCGGACGGTAGTTGTTGAAGAACGGCGTGTGGCGGCCGCCTTCTTCCTTGGACAGCACATAGACTTCAGCGGTGAAGTGCGTGTGCGGCTTGATGGTGCCGGGCTTGGCCAGCACCTGGCCGCGCTCAACGTCTTCGCGCTTGGTGCCGCGCAGCAGGATACCGACGTTGTCGCCGGCCTGGCCCTGGTCGAGCAGCTTGCGGAACATTTCCACGCCGGTGCAGGTGGTTTTTTGCGTGTCACGGATGCCGACGATTTCGATTTCTTCGCCGACTTTGATGACGCCGCGCTCGACACGGCCCGTGACCACGGTGCCGCGTCCGGAGATGGAGAACACGTCTTCGACGGGCATGAGGAAGGGCTGGTCGATGGCGCGCTCGGGCGTGGGGATGTAGCTGTCCAGGGCTTCGGCGAGCTTCATGATGGCTTGCTCACCGAGCGGACCTTTGTCGCCTTCGAGGGCGAGTTTGGCCGAGCCGCGGATGATGGGCGTGTCGTCGCCGGGGAAGTCGTATTTGTCGAGCAGTTCGCGCACTTCCATTTCGACGAGTTCGAGCAGTTCTTCGTCGTCGACCATGTCGCACTTGTTGAGGAAGACGATGATGTAGGGCACGCCCACCTGGCGGGCCAGCAGGATGTGCTCGCGCGTTTGCGGCATGGGGCCGTCGGCGGCGGAGACGACGAGGATGGCGCCGTCCATTTGGGCTGCGCCGGTGATCATGTTCTTCACATAGTCGGCGTGGCCGGGGCAGTCCACGTGGGCGTAGTGGCGGCTGGCGGTTTCGTATTCGACGTGCGCGGTGTTGATGGTGATGCCGCGCGCCTTTTCTTCAGGCGCTGCGTCGATTTCGTCGTATTTCTTGGCTTCACCGCCGAACTTGGCCGACAGCACCGTGGCGATGGCCGCCGTCAGCGTGGTCTTGCCATGATCCACGTGACCAATCGTGCCCACGTTCACGTGCGGCTTCGTGCGTTCGAATTTTCCTTTTGCCATTTTCCGACTCCGAAAAATATTTGTATCAATACAACAACCGAAACTCGGCGCAACCAAACTTGGACACACCAAAAAATGGTGCCCATGGCGGGAATCGGACCCGCGACCTCTCCCTTACCAAGGGAGTGCTCTACCACTGAGCCACATGGGCAAGAGGTGGCGCCCTGAGGCGGCACACAACACTCACAAAACTTCCAATGGAGCGGGAGACGGGAATCGAACCCGCGTCATTAGCTTGGAAGGCTAGGGTTCTACCATTGAACTACTCCCGCACAACCCGCACACATCGCGGCCAGCATCCTTGCCTTCACGGCATCCATGCAACCACGCCATGGCTGGTGGAGGGGACTGGATTCGAACCAGTGTAGGCGTAAGCCAACAGATTTACAGTCTGCCCCCTTTAGCCACTCGGGCACCCCTCCAAAGAGTTATAGATTCTAGCATGGTTTCGCAGGCCCGCCGCTGCCGCGCCCGCCCGATCTTTTGTGGGCACGCAAGGCAGGCGCACGAAAAACGCTCGGTCGCTCAAGCCGCGGCCTTCACCTTGAGGCGCCAGGCATGCAGCAGCGGTTCGGTGTAGCCGCTCGGTTGCGTGAGGCCCTGGAAGACCAGATCGCACGCGGCCTGGTAGGCCATGCTGGTATCGAAATGGCCGGCCATGGGGCGGTACAGCGGATCGCCGGCGTTTTGCGCATCGACCACGGCGGCCATGCGCTCGAAGGTCGCGCGCACCTGCTCGGAGCCCACCACGCCATGCAGCAGCCAGTTGGCCACATGCTGGCTGCTGATGCGTAACGTGGCGCGGTCTTCCATGAGGCCGATGTTGTGGATGTCGGGCACCTTGGAGCAGCCCACGCCCTGATCGACCCAGCGCACCACGTAGCCCAGAATACCCTGCAGGTTGTTGTCGAGCTCCTCCTGGCGCTCCTGCGCACTCCAGTTCGGCTGGCTTGCGACAGGCGCCGTCAGCAGGCCCTGCAGCAGGCTTTCGCGCTGTGCATCGGCGTCGATGCGCTCGAGCTCCTGCTGCACCTGCGCGACGTTGACCTGGTGGTAGTGCAGCGCGTGCAGCGTGGCCGCGGTGGGGTTGGGCACCCAGGCGGTATTGGCGCCGGCCTTGGGGTGGGCGATTTTTTGCTCGAGCATCGCCGCCATGAGGTCGGGCGCGGCCCACATGCCTTTGCCGATCTGCGCCTTGCCGCGTAGCCCGCAGCCCAGGCCCACGAGCACGTTGTTCTTTTCATACGCCTGAATCCAGGCGCTGTTTTTCATGTCGCCCTTGCGGATCATGGGGCCGGCGTGCATCGCGGTGTGGATTTCGTCGCCCGTGCGGTCGAGGAAGCCCGTGTTGATGAAGGCCACGCGGCTCGCGGCGGCGGCGATGCAGGCTTTGAGGTTCACGCTGGTGCGGCGCTCTTCGTCCATGATGCCGAGCTTCACGGTGCTGTCGGGAAGACCCAGCATCTGCTCGACGCGGCCGAATAATTCCGCGGCAAAGGCCACTTCGGCCGGGCCGTGCATCTTGGGCTTGACGATGTACACCGAGCCCGCGCGCGAGTTGCGCAGCGCCTCGCCCGAGGGCAGCTTGCCATGGCCTTGCAGGTCGTGCAGTGCGATCGTGGTGGTGACGACGGCGTCCATGATGCCTTCGGGAATCTCCTTGACCGTGCCGTCGGCGGCGGTGTAGAGAATGGCTGGGTTGGTCATCAGGTGGCCCACGTTGCGCACGAACAGCAGCGAGCGGCCGTGCAGGCGCAGCGTGCCCTGGCCAACGGGTGCGGTGTAGCTGCGGTCGGGGTTGAGGCCGCGCGTGAGCGTCTTGCCGTTTTTCTCGAACGATTCAGTGAGCGTGCCGCGCAAAATGCCCAGCCAGTTGCTGTAGCCCAGCAGCTTGTCTTCGGCATCGACGGCGGCCACCGAGTCTTCGAGGTCGAGAATGGTCGAGAGCGCCGCTTCGAGCACCACGTCGCTCACGCCCGCGGCGTCGCTCTGGCCTATGGGCGTGTTACGGTCGATCTGGATTTCGATGTGCAGGCCGTGGTGGCGCAGCAGCACGGCGCTGGGCTGGGCCGCGTCCCCGCGGTAGCCGGCGAACTGCGCGGCGTCCTTGAGCCCCGTGCTCGCGCCACCTTGCAGCGCCACGGAGAGACGCCCGCCGTCCACGCGGTAGGCCGTGGCGTCGGCGTGCGAGCCCTGCGCCAGCGGTGCAAAGGCGTCGAGCAGGCGGCGCACGTAGGCGATCACCTTGGCGCCACGCACGGGGTTGTACGCCTTGCCGTCGGGCGTGCGCTTGGTCGCGCCCTCGGTTTCGGACAGCACGTCGGTGCCGTAGAGCGCGTCGTACAGGCTGCCCCAGCGCGCATTGGCGGCGTTGAGCGCGTAGCGCGCGTTCAAAATCGGCACCACGAGCTGCGGGCCGGCCTGCGAGGCGAGCTCGGCATCGACGTTCGCCGTGCTCACCTGCACCTGCGCGGGTTGCGGCACGAGGTAGCCGATTTGTTCGAGGAAGGCGCGGTACGCGGCCATGTCTTGAATGGGGCCGGGGTGCGCCTTGTGCCAGGCGTCGAGCTCGGCCTGCAGGCGGTCGCGCTCGGCCAGCAGAGCGATGTTCTTGGGCGCGAGGTCGGCGACGATGGCATCGAAGCCGCGCCAGAACGCAGCGCTTGCGACGCCGGTGCCGGGCAGCACCTGCTGCTCGATGAAGTCATACAAGATGGTGGCCACCTGCAGGCGGTGGACGGTGGTGCGTGCGGTCATCGGGATTCCTCTCAGCCAAAAGGGCAAAACGCGGGCACACGCAGCGCGGCGTGCGAAAGCGGGCCACTGTATTCGATTTGTCCACGCACATAAATCCCCTGAAAATATCGAAACCTGCAACTTTTTTGCAAAAGTGGAAAGTGAATGGACAAGCTCAAGGCATTTGCCTCCTTCGTCGCCGTGGCCACGCGCGGCAGCCTGAGCGCTGCGGCGCGCGCTGAAGGTGTGGCGCCTGCGCTGATCGGGCGGCGCATAGACGCGCTCGAAGCGCATCTGGGCGTCAAGCTGCTCGTGCGCACCACGCGACGCATCAGCCTCACGCACGAGGGCAGCGCCTTTCTCGAAGACTGCCAGCGCCTGCTTGCCGACGTGGCCCATGCCGAGGCCAGCGTGTCCGCAGGCGGCGTGCGCGCGGCGGGGCATTTGCGCATCACGGCGCCCGCAGGCTTCGGGCGCCGCCACGTGGCGCCGCTGCTGCCGCAGTTTCACGCGGCGCACCCCGAGGTGACGCTGTCGCTGTCGCTCAGCGACCGCGTGCTCGATCTGGCTGCCGAGGGCTTCGACTGCGCGGTACGCGTGGGCGACTTTCCCGACTCGTCGCTCGTGAGCATCCGCCTCGCGGACAACCGGCGCCTGTGCGTGGCCACGCCCGAGTACCTGCAGCGCCGCGGCACGCCGCAGCACCCGGGCGAGCTGGCGGCGCACGCTTGCCTTGCGCTCTCGAGCGAAGCGGCGCAGACGCGCGGCTGGGCGTTTCGCGTGCCGGCATCCGGTGGTGGCACCGGCGGTGGCAGTGGTGGCGGTGAAATCGTGCATTTCAAACCCGCCGGGCCGCTCGACTGTTCGGACGGGCAAGTGCTGCACGACTGGTGCCTCGCAGGCCACGGCATCGCCTGGCGCAGCACCTGGGAGGTGGCCGCCGATATTGCCGCGGGCCGGCTCGTCGAGGTGCTGGCAGCGTATGCCGCGCCGCCCAACGGTATTTACGCGGTGTTTTTGCAACGCAAGCACCTGCCACTGCGCCTGCGCCTGTGGATAGACTTCCTCAAGCACAATTACGCCCAGCCGGGGTTCTTTGGGCAGGCTGCCTGAAGGCTCCCTCCCTTGGGTTTTCTTCTCTGAAAGGGCGTCCGCCATGACCCTCGAAGCCCTGCTGGCCGCGCTGCACCTGGTGGCCGTGCTGACCTTGACGGTATTCCTCTCGAGCCAAGCCGCGCTGTGCCGCATCGAATGGCTCAATGCCGCGGTGGTGCAGCGCCTGGGCCGCTTGAATGTGATCTACCTCGTGTGCCTGGCTGCCGTGCTGGCCACGGGGCTCGCGCGGGTGTTCTGGGGCATCAAGGGCGCGGCGTGGTACGCGCCGCAGCCGCTTTTGCATCTCAAGGTGACGCTGTTCGTGCTCATGGCGGCCTTGCACGTGGCGCCCACGCTGGCCTTGCGCCGCTGGCAACGTACGCTGCATTCCACGGGCGCGCTGCCCGGCGCCGACGCAGTGCGCACGGTGCGCCGGCTCATCATGTTCGAGTCGCACCTGCTGCCAGTGATTGCCGTGCTCGCCGTGTTCTGGGCGCGCGGCTGGTAAAACTGCACCGCCGCCGAAAAAGCAAAAGCCGACGCTAGGAGCCTGTCGGACTTTGGGCGTCGAAAGCGAGAATGCGCCCCAGCGAGGCCAGTTTTTGCCGGATGCGCCGCCCCCATAGTGGTGCTATGGGGCAAGAAGACGGTAAAAAATGGGCCGCTGCGGCGCATTCGCAGCCGACGATTCCAAAGTCCGACAGGCTCCTAGGCCGGCCTTTGGGTTCAGCAGCGAAGGCTTATTTTTTGAGGCATTCGGCCATGAAGGCCTTGCGCTCGTCGCCTTTCTTGCCTTTGGCTTCGGCGCTGCAGACTTTCATCTTTTCCTGCTGGGTTTGGGGTGCGGCGGCTTGACTGGCTGCAGCGGCGGGTGCGCCAGCAGGCTTGTTGCTCAGGCATTCTTTCATGAAGGCTTTGCGCTCGTCGCCCTTCTTGCCCTTGGCCTGGGCGTTGCAAGCCTTCATTTTTTCCTGCTGCGCCGTGGGGGCAGCGGCGGGCTTGCTCGCTGCACCGGCCGCGGCGCTGGCACTATCGGCTGCGTGGGCAGCGCCCATCGCGAGGGCAAGGCCCAGCACGGACATGGAAAGAAGCTGTTTCATGCGGTTCTCCTGAAAGAGTAGATAAAGGAGTCAACAGGGCATGACACCCCGCTCGCATTGCACCATAGCTCCAGCGCGCCCACAACGGCCCGCAGCAGTTCACTGTGCCCGCGCGTGCCGCAAACGCCACAGCGGCGGCGTGGCCGGAATCCGGCGCGGCGCGGGCCACTTGCGACAGCAACCGCGCCAGCAATCTCGCCAGAGCGCCTCGTAGAATCGCGCGATGCTTTCCGTCAAACAAGAATTGCTCGCCGACCTGGCGGCTGCGCTCGAACAACTCTCCCCCGGTGCCGGCGCCAAGGCGGCCTTCGAATCGCCCAAGGCGGCCACACACGGCGACCTCGCCTGCACGGCCGCGCTGCAGCTAGCCAAGCCGCTGCAGCTCAATCCACGCCAAGTCGCAGAAAAACTGCGCACTGCGCTGCTCGCAGCGCCCACCTTCCAGCGCTGGGTGGCCAGCATAGAAATTGCCGGCCCGGGCTTCATCAACCTGCGCCTGCTGCCCGCCGCACACCAGCAGGTGGTGCGCGAAGTGCTGACGGCCGGCGCGCGCTACGGCTTTCAACCCGCGCACGGCGGCCGCGTGATCGTCGAATTCGTCTCGGCCAACCCCACGGGGCCGCTGCACGTGGGCCACGGGCGCCAGGCGGCCATAGGCGATGCGCTGTGCCACCTGTTCGCTTCGCAGGGCTGGAGCGTGCACCGCGAGTTTTATTACAACGACGCGGGCGTGCAAATTCAAACGCTCGCGCGCAGCGTGCAGTTGCGCGCCAAGGGCTTCAAGCCCGGCGACCCGTGCTGGCCCACCGACCCCGACAACCCCGAGAGCAAAAATTTTTACAACGGCGACTACATCCAGGACATCGCCGACGCCTTCCTCGCCCGGCAAACCGTGCAGGCCGACGACTGCGCCTTCACTGCGAGCGGCGACGTCGAGGACATCGAGTCGATCCGCCACTTCGCCGTGGCCTACCTGCGCCACGAGCAGGACAAAGACCTGCGCGCCTTCGACCTCAGGTTCGACCAGTATTACCTCGAGTCCAGCCTCTACACCAGCGGCCGCGTCGAGCAAACCGTGCAGCGCCTGATCGCCAAGGGCAAGACCTACGAGCAAGACGGCGCGCTGTGGCTCAAGACCACCGAATATGGCGACGACAAAGACCGCGTCATGCGCAAACAGGACGGCAGCTACACCTACTTCGTGCCCGACGTGGCCTACCACGTGACGAAGTGGGAGCGCGGCTTCACCAAGGCGGTGAACGTGCAGGGCACGGATCATCACGGCACCATTGCGCGCGTGCGCGCCGGCCTGCAGGCGCTCGACATCGGCATCCCGCCCGGCTACCCCGACTACGTGCTGCACACCATGGTGCGCGTGACCAAGGGCGGGCAGGAGGTCAAGATCAGCAAGCGCGCAGGCAGCTACGTCACGCTGCGTGACTTGATCGAGTGGACGAGCAAGGACGCGGTGCGCTTTTTCCTGCTCAGCCGCAAGCCCGACACCGAATACACCTTCGACGTCGATCTGGCCGTGGCGCAGAACAACGACAACCCGGTGTATTACGTGCAATACGCCCATGCGCGCATCTGCTCGGTGCTCGCTGCCTGGGGTGGCGACGTGGCTGCGCTCGCGCAGGTTGACCTTTCGCCCCTGCAAGGCCGTGAGGCGCAGGCGCTGATGCTGCAACTGGCCAAGTACCCTGACATGCTCAGCGCCGCCACGCACAGCGAGGCGCCACACGACGTGAGCTTTTACCTGCGCGACCTGGCGGCGAGCTACCACAGCTACTACGACGCCGAGCGCATCCTCGTCGATGATGAAGCCGTCAAGCGCGCCCGCCTGGCGCTCGTCGCCGCCACGGCGCAGGTATTGCACAATGGCCTCGCGGTGCTCGGCGTCGCGGCGCCGCAAAGAATGTAGGTGGGTAGAACATGCACAAGCAGCAACAGGGCGGCACCATCGTCGGCTTCATCATCGGCCTGGTCGTGGGCCTGGGCATTGCCCTGGTCGTGGCCGTCTATGTGACCAAGGTGCCCGTGCCCTTCATGAACAAGGGCGTCATCCGCTCGCCGGGCCAGGACGCGCAGGAAGACCAGAAGAACAAGAACTGGGACCCGAACGCGCCGCTCTACGGCAAAAACCCGGCACCGATCGCACAGCCCTCCGCGCAACCCGCCTCCACCCCAGCCGCCACGGCCGCGCCCGCGCCGGCCGATGCAGAGGCCGCCGTCTCCGGCGCCAAGCCCGCCGCCGGCAAAGCCGATGCCAAGGCCGGCTCCGCCGACCCCCTGGGTGAGCTTGCTGCGGCCCGCGCCGCGGCTGCAGACGGCAACGCCTTCGACTACTTTGTTCAAGCCGGTGCTTTCCGCTCCCAGGCCGAAGCCGACGCCCAGCGCGCCAAGCTGGCCATGCTGGGCTGGGAAGCGCGCGTGAGCGAGCGCGAGCAAAACGGCCGCACGGTGTTCCGCGTGCGCGTGGGGCCTTTTGCCAAACGTGACGATGCCGAGGACCTCAAGGGCAAACTGGCAGCGGCCGGCGTGGACGCAGCGCTGGTGCGCGTGCAGCACTGAACCTGCGTAACGCCAAAACCTCGTACCGATTCCGCACTCATAGCCTTTTGTCCCATAGACACCGACCGGAGAGATTCCACCATGCAACGCCGCGCGTTTTCGCTGTCCACCGCGTCCACCCTGGCATTCGCCTTCATGGGGCCGCTGGCCCCTTCGGCCCAGGCGCAAAACGCCTTCCGGGAAGGCAAGGATTACCTCAGGCTCGCCAAACCCGTGCCCACCGACGCGCCCGCGGGCAAAGTCGAAGTGCTCGAATTCTTCTGGTACAGCTGCCCGCACTGCCACGCCTTCGAGCCGAGCTTCGAAGCCTGGCTCAAGAGCGCACCCAAATACATTAGCGTGCGCCGCGTGCCCGTGGCCTTCAATGCGAGTTTCGTGCCGCAGCAAAAGCTCTACTACGCGCTCGAAGGCATGGGCAAGCTCGACGCCCTGCACGCCAAGGTCTTTCAGGCCGTCCATGCGGAGCGCAAGCCGCTCAACAAAGATGAGGCCATCTTCGCCTGGATCGCCCAGCAGGGCGTGGACGCGGCCAAGTTCAAGGAGATGTACCAGTCTTTCGGCGTCGCCAACCAGGTGCGCCGCGCCACGCAGCTGCAGGATGCCTACGGCGTCGAAGGCGTGCCCTCCATGGGCATCGCGGGGCGCTACTACACCGACGGCACCATGGCCGGCAGCATGCAGACCGTGCTCAAAATCGTCGAACACCTTGCCGCTCAGGTGCGCCAGGGCTGATGCCTGCCTGCCGACGGGCCGGGCTACAATGCAAGGCAGCAAATAGCAAGATCCATGCCCTTATGAAACACCGGCTTCCCTCCCTTCTTTTGTTGAGTGCTGCGGTAGCTTTTTCGGGCGTGGCCCTGGCCGAAAAAGCCGACCGCGGCAAGCCCATGAACATCGAGGCCGACGCGCTGCGCCATGACGAGCTCAAGCAAACCAGCGTGTTCACCGGGCATGTGGTCGTGACCAAGGGCACCATGGTGCTGCGCGGCGCACAGGTAGAGGTGCGCCAGGATGCCGACGGCTACCAGTCCGGCGTGGCCACGGCGGAGCCCGGAAAGCGCGCCTTTTTCCGCCAAAAGCGCGACACCCCGCCGGGCGCGCCCGATGAATTCATCGAGGGCGAAGGCGAAGTCATCGAATACGATGGCCGCAACGATACCGTGCGCTTCATCCGCCGCGCCGAGTTGCGCCGCTACCGCAACGCCACGCTGAGCGACGAGGTGTCGGGCGCGGTCATCGTCTACAACAACCTCACCGACCTGTTCACCGTCGATGGGCAGCCCAGCGCTGCCAACCGTCCCGCGGGCACTGCGCCGGCTGCGGGTGGGCGCGTGCGCGCCATGCTCTCGCCCAAGGAGCCCCCTGCGAAGCAAGCCCCAGCGGCTGCACCGGCAAAACCCGCCAGCGCGCCGGCCCTGCGCCCCAGCCAGAGCCTGGAAAACCCATGACCGCAGCCGTACGCGACGCCGGGCCGGCCGCGCCCCAGCAAGCCCCTGCCGGCGGCCACCTGGAAGTGCGGCACCTCGAAAAAACCTACGGCAGCCGCAAGGTCGTCAAGGACGTTTCCTTGCGCGTGGACAAGGGTGAAGTCGTCGGGCTGCTGGGCCCCAACGGTGCGGGCAAGACCACGTCGTTTTACATGATCGTGGGGCTGGTGCGCTGCGACGGCGGCGACATCCGCATTGACGACCACTCGATCGCGCACATGCCCATCCACCAGCGCTCGCGCCTGGGCCTGTCGTACCTGCCGCAAGAGGCTTCGATTTTCCGCAAGCTCAGCGTCGAAGAAAACGTGCGCGCCGTGCTCGAGCTGCAGCGCGGCCCCGACGGTCGCCCGCTCTCCGCTGCGACCATCCAGGAGCGCCTCGACCGGCTGCTGCAGGAGCTGCGCGTGGACCATCTGCGCGACGCGCCCGCGCCCTCGCTCTCGGGCGGCGAGCGCCGCCGCGTGGAAATCGCCCGTGCACTGGCCACGCAACCGCGCTTCATCCTGCTCGACGAGCCCTTTGCCGGCATAGACCCGATCGCGGTGATCGAAATCCAGCGCATCATCGGCTTTCTCAAAGCGCGCGGCATAGGCGTGCTCATCACCGACCACAACGTGCGCGAGACGCTGGGCATCTGCGACCACGCCTTCATCATCAGCGACGGACGGGTACTGGCCCAGGGCACGCCGTCCGAAATCGTCGACAACGCCGAAGTACGCCGCGTGTACCTCGGCGAGCATTTCCGCATGTGACCGCCATGCTTGCGCCGTTCACACCGCTCTTTGCATCGCTCTTCGCACCGCTCTTCGCACCGCCGGCCACGCCCCCGTGCAACGCGCCGGATACTGCGCCATGAAGCCCGGCCTTTCCCTGCGCCTTTCGCAGCACCTTGCCCTCACCCCCCAGCTGCAACAATCGATCCGCCTGCTGCAGCTGTCCACGCTGGAGCTCGCGCAGGAAGTCGAGCAGATGCTCGACGAAAACCCCTTCCTCGAACGCCTCGTGGAAGACGACGCGCCCGCCGCGGACGCCGGCGAGCAGCCGCCCGAGGCACCCGCGCCCGAGTTCGACGCGCCCTTTGAAGATGCTTCGTTTTCAGAAGCTAAAAGCGATGATTTCACGGCGTCTGATGGGCAAAATGATGCGGAAATATCGGGCGAAGCCGGAGCGCTCGATTGGCAGGGCGAAGATTCCGATGGCGCCGAATCTGCCTCCAGCGACGCGGACTGGGGCGGTGACGCACCCGCGCGCAAGCAAAACAACGATGGCGACGAAACCGACGCCATCGACCTGGCCCGCGCGCAGGAATCCCTGACCGACTTTTTGCACCGCCAGGCGCGCGCGCTGCGCCTGTCCGAGCTCGACCAGGCGGCGCTGTATTTCCTCATCGAGTCCCTCAACGACGACGGCTACCTGGAGGATTCGCTAGAAGAGCTCGCGGCCGCCCTGGCCGGCGCGGATGCCGTCGAAGACATCGAGGAGCTGGTGCAGCGCTTCAACCTGGCCTTGCGGCTGCTGCAAAGCCTGGAGCCCGTGGGCGTGGGCGCGCGCAACCTGGCCGAGGCGCTCACGCTGCAACTCAAGGCCTTGCAGCAGGAAGGCGCTGCGGATGCGGACACCGTGCACACCGCGCTGGGCATCTGCGCGCAGCCCCTGGAACTGCTGGCCAAGCGCGACGTGCGCCGCTTGGCGCAAGCCTGCGCCAGCAGCGAGGAATCCACCCGCGCCGCCATGGCCCTGATCGCGCGGCTCGAGCCGCGACCGGGCCGGCGCTTTGCCAACGTGGAGCGCAACCTGGTCATCCCGGACGTGATCGTGCGCAAAATTGCGGGCCGCGGCCACGACGGCGGCGCGCAGTTCAGCGTGCAGCTCAATCCCGACGTGATGCCGCGCCTGCGCGTGCACGAGCTCTACGCCGGCGCCCTGCGCACGCACAAGGGCGACGAAAACCACCAGGGCCTGCAGCAGCGCCTGCAGGAGGCGCGCTGGTTCATCAAAAACATCCAGCAGCGTTTCGACACCATCCTGCGCGTCTCACGTGCCATCGTGGAGCGGCAAAGAGCGTTTTTCGTGCACGGCGAAATCGCCATGCGCCCGCTCGTGCTGCGCGACATCGCCGACGAACTGGGCCTGCACGAGTCCACCATCAGCCGCGTGACCACGGCCAAATACATGGCCACCCCGCAGGGCACGTTCGAGCTCAAATACTTCTTCGGCTCCGGCCTGGGCACCGAAACCGGCGGCAACGCCTCGAGCACCGCGGTGCGGGCGCTGATCAAACAGTTCGTCGCCGCCGAAGACCCCGCCAAACCCCTGTCCGACAGCCAGATCGCCGACATGCTCAAGGAGCAAGGCATAGAGTGCGCGCGCCGCACCGTGGCCAAATACCGCGAGTCCCTCAAAATCGCCCCGACCAACCTGCGCAAGGCGCTGTGAGCCGGGTTTTGCCGCGCGGCGGGTCGCTGCGCGGCACCGCCCCCATGCTGAGACTCAAAGCACGCGGTGCTCCAGCGCCGGCAGCTGCGTGCGCACCTCCTGCAGGCGCTGCGCGCTGAGCTCGCCCAGCACCACGCCGGGCCCCTGCGCGAGCGATGCGAGCACGCTGCCCCATGGGTCTATGAGCATGCTGTGGCCCCAGGTGCGGCGACCGTTTTCGTGCTGTCCGCCCTGCGCGGGCGCGAGCACATAGGCCAGGTTCTCGATCGCGCGGGCGCGCAGCAAAATCTCCCAGTGCGCCTCGCCCGTGGTGTAGGTGAAGGCGCTGGGCACGAGCAGCAGATCGGCGCCGGCGCGCGCATGCGCGCGGTACAACTCAGGAAAGCGCAGGTCATAGCACACGCTCAGGCCCACGCGCCAGCGCGCGCCCGAGCGCGCCGTGAGCTCGAACTGCACCGGCTCGGTGCCGGCTTCTATGGTGCGGCTTTCGTCATAGTGCTCGCGGCCGTTGGCGAAGCGAAAGAGGTGGATCTTGTCGTAGCGCGCCACGCAATGCCCCGCCGGGTCATAGACCAGCGAACTGTTGCGCACGTGCTCGGCGTCGCTCGCAAAAAGCGGCAGCGTGCCGCCCACGATCCACAGCTGCAACTCGTGTGCGCAGCGCGCGAGAAAGTCCTGTATCGGGCCGGCGCCGGGTGTTTCGCGCAGCAGCAGCTTGTCGCTGTCGCGCCGGCCCATGGAACAAAAATATTCGGGCAGCACGGCGAGCTCGGCGCCTTGCGCGGCGGCCCGTTCGAGCAGACTGCGCGCGGTGGCCAGGTTGCCCTGGGTGTCCATGCCCGAAACCATCTGGATGGCGGCGATTTTCATGAGGGCTCTCCTTTCGCGGAATGTGGCTGGGAAGCTGGTGTCGGCGCCGCAGGCGCACCTGCAGCGGCAGGTTGCGCGGGCGCGTCCCCCGCCGGGACAGTGCGCGCGGGTTCTGGCAGGGGCTTGTCACGCACGGTGGTGGCAACACGCTCCACATGTGGATCGGCCCAGGGCCCATCGATGTGGAATTCGCGCGTGGTTCTTTCCGTCAAGGGGCCGCGCAGCACCATCTGCGCGAGGAAGCTGCCCAGGCCGACCACAGGGTTGATGGCCGTGGCCACGAGCGAGGCCGTCATGGCGTTGAGCTCGGGCACCACGACCACGTGCAAGTCCTGTGTTTCGTGGTTCATGTCGGCGCTGCCTTCCATGAGCACGGCGGCGTTCACGCCTTTCATCTGCAGGTTGTTGGTGCTGGCCACGCCGCGCTCTATGCGCACGTCGCCACGCACGAAGTCGAACGCAAAACCCTCGCTGAACACGTCGCGAAAGTCCAGCGTCAGGCGCCGCGGCAGGGCCTGCAGGCTCAGCACGCCGAGCAGCTTGGCCAGCCCCGGGTCGGCCTGCAGAAACTGGCCGGACTGCACATCCAGATGCAGCTGGCCGCTCATGCTGCGGTAGTCGGGGTTCATGGGCGCGCCCGTCCAGGCAACCTGGCCTTCCATCACCCCCTTGCCGCGCCGCACCACGTCCTCCATGCCAAAACGCGCGAGCAGCGCGCCGGCGTTGCGGATGTCGAGGCGAAAGTCAAGCGCCGTGCGCCGCTGCCGGCTAGCACTGGCAGCGGCGCTGGAACTGTCGGAACTGCCCGCGCTGGCGCCCCCCAACAGCGCCCAGTTACCGCTGGCCGTGAGGCTGGCCTCGGGGGCGGTGATGTTGAACTTGGCCAGGCGCCACTCGCGCGCGGCGCCATCGCCGCCACGGTTGTGGGCCTCGACCTCCACGCGGCCTAGCTTGCGCCCGCGCAGCTCGAAGTCTTCGACGACCACGTCGAGCGCGGGCAGGCTGCTGGGCTGCTCGGCGAACAGCTCTTCGATCTGCGCGGCCTGGCTAGGCGGCAGCCGCATGCGCGCAAGCCGGGCGTAGAGCTGACCGGTGCCGCCATCGCGTGCGCCCTCGCGTGCACTGGCAGGACGGTATTCGGCGTAGCCCTCGAGCTCGTCAGCGCTCGCGTTGGCGCGCCAGACGCCGCCTTCGCGCGTGCCGGCGAGCAACGCCTGGTGCAGCGTGCGCCCCTGCGCACTGAGTTCCCGCGTGCGCAGCGCAAACCGCGTGGGTAAATAGTCGGCCGGGGTGTCTGCGGCCGGCAAACCGGTGCCCGGACTGCCCGGGCTGGCTTGGCTGTCGGGGGGCGTGCCGGCAGCGCTCGCACCCAGCGGCTCCAGCACCGCGGCCCAGGCGTCGATATCCAGCCTGTCGGCTTGCACCAGGGCCTGCACTCCATCGGCCGGCAAGGGCAGGCTCTCGCCAGCCGCGAGCCCGAGCGCGATGGCGCCGCGCAGCACGCGCGTGCGCCCGGCGCGCAGTTCGCGCTGCCAGGTGGCCGTGCCCACGCTGCCCAGCTCTACCGTGAGCTGGTCGCGCAGCACCGGTGCCACCCCGCCAGCGGGCGTTGCCTCGGCTTCGCGCAGCAAGCGGTTTTCGTAGCGCAGCGGCAGGCTGGTCTGCGCGGCTTTGGCCAGCGGCGCGGGCAGCGCCAGGGCCAGGCCTTGCAAGTTGCTGCTCAGCAGCAGTTCGGGCACACCGCGGCGCACGTTCAGGTTCAGGCTATAGGCGGCGCTGCCGCTCGCGTGGCGCGCGAGCTGCGCCACCCAGCCGAGCTCGCGCGCCTGCTGCAGGCCCAGCGCCGTGGCCGTGCCCTGTGCGCGCAATTGGATGGGGGATTCGCCTGCAGCATTCGGCGCGGGGCGCATGCCGCCTTCGAGGCGCACATCGCCCCCCAGGGCGCGCGCCTGCACGCCCGCCAGGCTAAAGCCGGTTTCGCTGAACTGCACCTTGCCCTGGGTGCGCGCAAGCAGGGGCGTGTCGGGCGTGATGCGCAGCTCATTGCCCGCAAACGCCAGGCTGCCCTGCACCTTGGACTGTTCGATGCGGCTGATGGGCAATTGCAGATGCAGCTGCAGGCCGGCATTGCCCGTGCCGCTGGCCTGGTCGAGCGCGTTGCCCGTCAGGCGCGCCAGCGGCGAGCTGCGCACGAGCTGCAGCAGCTGCGGCAGCGGCCCCTGCGCGTCGGCACTTACGCTGACCACGGTGTGGTCCAGGTCGGGGATGCGCGCCTCGACCTTGGACAGGCGCAGGCCGGGCAGGCCCGCAAAGCTCGCGCTCGCGCTGCGCACGCTCATGCTGGCGCGGTCGAACACCAGCTCGCCGCTCAGATCGGTCAGCGCCGGCCAGGGCAAGCTGGCGGGCGGCGTGGCCGGCACGTAGGCGTAGGTGGCGTTCGTCACGTGCGCAGTGACGCGAAAGTCGCCCTGCCGCGGGTCGCTGAAGGGCAGCTGGCGCAGGTCGCCGCGCACGCGGAACTGCACCCGGCTGACCTGGCCCGCGCGCACGGCGTCGCGCACGTAGTGGCGCGTCTCTTCGGGCAGGCCCAGGGGCAGGTAGCGCCACACGCGCGCGCCGTCGGCGCGGGCCAGGCTGCCCGTGAGGTCGAGCACGCCCGGAAAACGCCCTTCCCCGGCCTGCGCCGCAAGCCCAGGCGCTGCTTCGCGCGTATGCCAGCTGGCCTGCGCCTCGCCCTGCAGGTCGGCATTGGCAAAGCGCAGCTTGCGCGCCTGTACGGCGATGCGCGGTGCCTGCGCCGCTGCGGGCTTTTGCCCTTTTGCCGGCACTGGCTGGACTTGCCATTGCACTTCGGCGTCCAGGTAGTCGAGCGGCACCTGCGGCTCTTCGAAGATGCCGGGCAATACCAGCGCCCCGCCGCGGATCGCCAGCGCGGCCTTGCCGCCGTCCTGGTTCAGGTCCAGCTCCACCGCTGCGCCGCGCACGCCGGGCACGCCAGCCTGCGCGCCCGGCGCGGCGCTGCCTGGGTCACCGCCGGCGGCGAACGCCAGCCCCTGCACCTTGCCGCGCAGCTGGTACTGCGTGGGCGCGGCCAGCGGCCCGCGCCAGCTCGCCTGCAGGCTTTCCACCAGGCCTTGCGGCTGGTAGCTTTGCAGCGCTGCGCGCGCGCCGGCGTCGAGCGGCAGGCGCGTGCCGATCTGCGCGAGCGCCGCGAGGTCCAGCCGCTCGGCCTGCAGCTGTGTGTGCTCGGGCACACGGTCCGTGGCCGCGGTACGCTGCAGGCGCAGGTTGCCGCCGGGCCAGGCGAGGCCGTCGCCCGTGCGAAAGCGCAGCCCTTCGGTGAACAGGGTGTAGCCACCCGCAAGGCGCTGCCCGCCTATGCGCCCGCCCAGCGAGACAAAGGCCAGCGGCTGCAGCTCGGGCGCGAGCGTGGTGTGCACCTCGGTCAAGGCCAGGTCGGCCACGCCGCCCACCAGGCTGGCACGATCGATGTCGGCCCATACCCTCATGCTTCCAGCCCCTTTAGCTACTTCTACAGGAGCATCGGAAAGCACCTGCGCGCGCAGCTGCGCCAGATCGACGTGCGCAAAATCGGCGAACAACTGCCCGCTCCAATGCCGCCACTGCCCGTCGCGCGGGTGCAGCAGCGGGGCGCGCATGCGCGCCATGAGCGTGAAGCGCGAGCCCCAGGCCGGCGGCGGCGTGGCGTCCACGCGCAGGTTGTGCTGCCAGCCGTGGTTGCGCAACAGCACGTCAACCTGGCGCAGCTCCAGCGGCGCGGGCGCCGCGTGCTGCTCGTCGAACCAGCGCACGGTGCCGCCGCGGATGAGCACCTCGGCCTGGGCGAAAAACCAGTCGGCAAAGGGGCTGTCGCCACCGCCTTGCGCCAGCGCGATGCCACCGATCAGGATGCGGCCGTCCGCCGTGCGGCGCAGGTCGAGCTGCGGGCGCTCGAGGTAGAGCTGCTCGAAGCCGCGCGTGAGCAAGGCGCGCGGCGACAATGCCAACACCACACGCGGCAGCTGCAGCGCAGGCCGGCCTTGCGCGTCGAGCAGCGCCACCTCGCTCAGCTCGAAGGAAGGAACCAGCCCCGTCGAGCGCCCCGTGATCGCACCAATGCGCACAGGCACCCCCACGATGCGCGTGGCCTGCGCCTCCAGGGACGCGCGAAAGTCCCCGATGCGCGGCACAATCCAGCCATGCAAACCCGCCCACACGATGGCCAGCAACAGCCAGAACGCCAGCAACAGGCCCAGCGTCCAGCGCGCGCTGGCGGCGACGATGCGAATAAGGCGCGTGGGGCGTGCGGCGGCGGCGGTCATTGGCGGGCGTAAAGTGGCCGAAATTATGACCCGCAGGACCGGCGTGCTCCTTGGTGCGAAACCTTCGCCTCGTGTGTTTTTGTTTCGCTGGCAAACCGTCTTTGTGCCCGCTCTTTCCCCTCTCCCTCTCGAACGCCGCGTTCGCCATGTCCACGTCCTCCTCGCTCAGCCCTGACATCGCCGCGCCCACTGCTGGCTTGGCGCAGCACTCGCGTTTTTTCCAGCGTCTGCAGCGGCGCTATGCACAGGACTTGGCGCTGCTGCCCCCCGGCGCGCCGTGCCACGCAACGCTGGCACCCGCCTTCGCGGCGCTGCAAGCGCGCGGCTACGACGTGGGCACGGCCTTGCGCGTGCTGCGCCAGCTGGTCATGGAGCGGCTGATCCGCCTCGACTGCGAGGCCCAGGCGCCGCTGTCCGTCGTCACGCGTGCCACCACGGAACTCGCCGAGTTCGCCCTCGACCGCGCCTGCCAGCATGCCTGCGCAGAACTCGACGAGCGCTATGGCCGGCCGCTGGGCACCGATGACGGACCCGAAGCCGCCGCAGTTCCGCTATGGATCGTCGGCATGGGCAAGCTCGGCGCGCGCGAGCTCAACGTCTCGAGCGACATCGACCTGATCTACGTCTATGCGCAGGACGGCGAAACCGCGGGCAACGCCGAAGGGCGCAACCGCACCTCGAACCACGAGTATTTCGCGCGCGCGGTCAAGGCGATCTACCAGCTGGTCGGCGAGCCCACCGAGCACGGCTTTGTGTTCCGCGTCGATCTGGCCTTGCGCCCCAACGGCAACTCCGGCCCGCCCGCAGTCTCGCTCGCCGCGCTCGAAGAATACCTGCAGGTGCAGGGGCGCGAATGGGAGCGCTTTGCCTGGCTCAAAAGCCGCGTCGTGGCGCCGCGCACCAGCCTGGCCCACCCGCAGGTGCGCGAGTTGCGCAACATCGTGCTGCCCTTCGTGTTCCGGCGCTACCTGGACTACAACGTGTTCGAATCCCTGCGCACGCTGCACCGCCAGATCCGCGACCACGCCACGCGGCGCAGCGCCGGCCGCCCCGAGCGCGCCAACGACGTGAAGCTCTCGCGCGGCGGCATCCGCGAGATCGAGTTCATCGTGCAATTGCTGCAGGTGGTGCGCGGCGGGCAGTTCCCCGAACTGCGCCGGCGCGCCACGCTCGAAGCCCTGCCGCGCCTGGCCCAGGCCGGGCTGATGCCCCAGGCCACGGCCGAGGCGCTTGCGCAGGCCTACGTGTTCCTGCGCCGCGTCGAACACCGCATCCAGTACCTCGACGACCAGCAGACGCACCTGCTGCCCACGCGCGACGACGACCTGGCCTGGATCGCGCAGACCATGGGCTACGGCGATTGCTGCGCTTTTTTGCACGCGCTCGACGCGCACCGGGAACTCGTCGCGCAGGAGTTTGACCACCTTCTCGGTGGCGACGCGGAGACCGCTGGCAAGCGCGCCTGCAACGGCGGCAGCTGCGGTGCTGGCAACGGCAAAGTGCCGCCCGACCTCGAGGGCCTGCTCGAACAGCTGCCCGCCGCGCTGCGCGAGCGCGTCGCGCAGTGGCGCACGCTGCCGCGCATCGCGGCCTTGCGCGACGAGGCGCGCACGCGCCTGTTCCGCCTCGTGCTGCGCACCGCGCAATGGCTCAACGAGGGCCGCACCAGCGCCCAGGCCGCCGTGCGCATGATCGATTGGCTCGAACCGCTGCTGCGCCGCGAGAGCTACCTCGCGCTGCTGCTCGAGCGCCCCTCGGTGCACGAGCAGCTGCTACACCTGCTGGGCGCGGCGCGCTGGCTCGCGCGCTATCTGCAGCAGCACCCGGGCGTGATCGACGAGCTCGCCTCTGAAGCGCTGCTCGCCGAGCGCTTCGTGCCCGCCGACTTCGAGCGCGAACTCGCGCTGCGCCGCGCCGCGCTGCAGTCCACGGGCGAGGACGACGACGAGGCCCTGCTCAACCTGCTGCGCCGCGCGCACCACGCCGAGACCTTCCGCATCCTCGCGCGCGACGTGGAGGGCCGCATCACCGTGGAGCAGGTGGCCGACGACCTCAGCGCGCTCGCCGACAGCGTGCTGCGCGTCACCTCGGAGTGGTGCTGGAGCCGCCTCAAAAACCGCCACCGCGAGGTGCCGCAGTTCGGCATCATCGGCTACGGCAAGCTTGGCGGCAAAGAGCTGGGCTACGGCAGCGATCTGGACATCGTGTTCGTGTTCGACGACGAGGACGAGCGCGCGCCCGAGGTCTATACCGCCTTCGTGCGCAAGCTCATCAACTGGCTCACCGTCAAGACCGGCGAAGGCGACTTGTTCGAAATCGACACCGCCCTGCGCCCCAACGGCAACTCGGGCCTGCTCGTCACGAGCTTCAAAGCCTACGCCGACTACCAGCAGCAGCGCGGCAGCAACACTGCCTGGACCTGGGAGCACCAGGCCATGACGCGCGCGCGCTTCGTGCTCGGCAGCGAAGACCTGCGCGCGCACTTCGACGCCGTGCGCCGCGCCGTGCTCACCGCCCCGCGCGACGTGCAGGCGCTGCGCCAGGAGATCGTCGCCATGCGTGCGCGCGTGCGCGCCGCGCAGCGCGTGCCTGCGGACACATTCGACGTCAAGCACAGCCCCGGCGGCATGCTGGATGCCGAATTCGCCGTGCAATACCTCGTGCTCGCGCACGCCGCGGCCCATCCCGAACTGATAGACAACGTCGGCAACATCGCCTTGCTACAGCGCGCCGAACAGGCCGGTTTGCTGCCCGACGGCGTCGGGCGCGCCGCTGCCGACGCCTACCGCGACCTGCGCCGCCTGCAGCACCGCGCGCGGCTCGACGAAGCCCCGGCACAGTGCGCCCCCGCCGCCATGCAGGCGCAGCGCGACGCCATCCTCGCGCTGTGGCATGCAGTGTTCGGAGCTGGCGAGGGGAGCGCTTGAGGTGCACCCAACAATTTGGAGTCAAATTGGCCTTTTACGCTTATCCTATAAGCATAAGGCACTATGAAAAACAGACTGCATGCGCTGCGTGAATGGAGGCATGGACCTCGCCGTGCGGTCGAGAAGTCCGTGCAATAGCCAGCGTCCCACCGCCCTTTGCCACCCTTGCATCCGACGGCCGTGCGAAATAATCCACAACGATGAAACTCGTTGCCCTCTCTCCTGAAGCGATCCCCCTCGGCCGGCCATTGCCTTTTGCGCTGCGCGGAGACGGTGGCGTTTTGCTCGCGCAAAAGGGCTACGTGATCGCCCACCAGGAGGAGCTACGGCGCGTTCTTGCCCTCAGCCCGAACCTCTGGCTGGACGTGGACGAATCCAGGGAAACGCGCCAGGCCTACCTTGGACACCTAAACAAACTACTGCTGTCCGGCCATGCGCTCGGAGCCCTCACGGCGGCGCCGGTCGGCGCCGAGGTCTTTGCCAGCCCTGCGCGCGCGGAGGACGACCGACCCGATTGGCCCGAGTTGCAACTGCGCGCCACGCGGCTGCTGACCACACCCCTTGCGGCGGATTTTGGTGAGCGCTTCAAGCACCTGCACGACACACTGGTACGCAATTGCATCCAGGCGCCGGACGCCACGCTGTTCGCGCTGATCTACCTGTCTGCGCAAGAAACGGCGGCGTACAGCGCCACGCATGCGATGCTGGTGGCCTGTACCTGCATGATCGTGGCGCATGAGGTGCTGCGCTGGCCAGACGTGCGCACGCTGCAAGTGGGCCGCGCGGCGCTGACGATGAACATCGCGATGACGGCGCTGCAAGACCAATTGGCGCAGCAGACCGAGCCACTCAGCGCCGCGCAGATCGCCGCCATCGCCGAGCACCCCGAGCGCTCCGCAGCCTTGCTGCGCCAGCTGGGCGTGGCCGACCCGGTCTGGCTCGAGGCCGTGCGCTGCCACCACCAGCACTTCGAGGGGCCGCTGGAACCAGCCCCCGAGGCACAGCAGCTCGCGCGCCTGATCCGGCGTGCCGACCAGTTCGCCGCGCGCATCGCGCCACGCGCGACCCGCGCGCCCATGGACGTGGCGGCCGCCATGCGCGCGAGCTACTTCGACGACACGCGCCAGCCCGATGCGCTCGGCGCAGCCATCGTCAAAGCGCTGGGCATTTATCCGCCCGGCACTTTCGTGCGCCTGGCGCGCGGAGAAATCGCCGTGGTGCTGCGCCGCGGCGCCAGCGCCAACACCCCGCCCGTGGCCGTGGTGCTCAAGCGCGACGGCTTGCCCCCGGGCGAGCCGATCCCACGCGACAGCGCCCAACCTGAATGGAAAATCATCGTATCCGTGCCGCAAGAATCCGTGCGCGCCAAACAGCCGCTGGCGACCTTGCTGGCGCTGGTTAGGCGTTGAACCCAGATTGTCCATTAGGCGGCCCTTCGGGCCTACGCGGGCGCTGGCGGACGGCTGACGGTCATTTTGGCCGCTGCTTCGTCGTCCATGGCACTGGCCATGCACTCCTCAGCCGCGACCAAACTGCCTCGCCAGTCGCCTCGCCAGTCGCCTCGCCATCATCCCGCGTCCTAATGAACAATCTGGGTTGAACGGGGGTGCTATGGGGCAAGAAGCCGGTAAAAAATGGGCCGCTGCGGCACATTCGCAGCCGACGATTCCAAAGTCCGACAGGCTGCTAGGCCGCGAGCGGCACGGTCGGCGCAGAAGCCGCGACTTCCTCGACGCCCTTCTTCGCCGCGTTTTGCGTGGTTCCTACGCCGACGGCGATCTCGCCCGAAAGCTGTCCGCCCTCTTCGACCACCAGCTTGCCGTAGCGGATCTTGCCGCGCACCTTGCCGGACTGGTGAATCACGAGCTTTTGGCGCACCGTCAGGGTGCCGTCGAATTCGCCAAAAATCTCTGCGATGTCGATTTCTGCCGAGCCGCGGAAAGCGCCCTCGGCAGCGATATGGATCACGCGCGAGTCCATGGTGGCTTCGACCATGCCCTCGACCACCAGGGTGTCGCAATCGGTGATTTCGACCCCTTTGAGCTTGATGTTCGGCCCGACGATGAGCTTGCTGCCTTGGCTGTCGGGAGCGGGTTTGGTGGCTTGGACGCTGGCAGCTGCAGGTGTTGGCGCGGCAGCGGTGGCACTCAGGCCCGCAGCGGTGTGCGCGCTGTGGCGCGAAGCAAACGCATCGGGTTCACGTTTGCCGAAAAAGGGGGATTGCACGGCCATCGGTTCTCCTTGAAAAAGAACCGCCATCGTAGGAGCCTCCCCCTTGCAAGCCTGCGGCAATGCGCAAAAGCAGTAAGCAAAACGCTCAGAACCTGTTCATGACCGTTGCATGCCCTTTCAAGCCTTGCGGCCGCACACACAGTGCGCCTTTGCGCGTGGCGGAGCGTGGCAGCGCTTGTCTCTTCACCGCCCCTTGGGCTGCCGCGGGCGCAAGACGGCATCAAACTTTGCTGAAATCCGGGCGGCGCTTTTCGAGGAACGCAGTGAAGGCTTCGCGCGCGGCGGGGGCGGTGAGCAGGCGGCTGAAGGTTTCGGCCTCTTCGGCGATGCGCTCGAGCACGGCGGGGGTTTGGCCCTTTTTGAGCAGGCGCTTGGTTTCGATGAGGGAGCTCAAGGGCTTGGCCGCGAGCTTTTTCGCTTGCACCTGGGCCAGCGCGTTGCATTCGGTGGGCGGCACCACGCGGTTCACCAGGCCGGCTTCGAGCGCGGCCTCGGCCAGGAAGGGCTCGCCGAACAGCAGCGCCTCGGCTGCGCGGTGGTAGCCGAGGATTTGCGGCGCGAGCAGGCTGGAGCCGGCCTCGGGGCACAGGCCCAGGTTCACGAAAGGCATGGAAAACACCGCGTTGTCGCCCGCATAGACGAGGTCGCAATGAAAGAGCATGGTCGTGCCCAGGCCCACGGCGGGGCCGCAGACGGCGGCAATCATGGGCTTGGGGAAGCTCGCGAGGCCGCGCAGCACCTGAAAAACCGGCGCATTCTGATCCAGGGGCGGGCGTTCGAGAAAGTCGGTGATGTCGTTGCCCGCGCTGAACACCGTCGCGTCGCCCTGGAACACGAGCACGCGCACCTGCGGGTCGGCTTCGGCCGCAGCGAGCGCGGCAGCCAGCGTGGCGTACATGGCCGCGGTGAAGGAGTTTTTCTTGTCCACGCGGTGGAAGGTGATGGTGCACACGCCGGCTTCGGTGTGCACGAGGATGTCCTGGGTGCTGGGGTTCATAGTGGTTCTCAAAGGATGGGGAAAGTGCGTGCGATCCGGGCCTTCATTCGGGCCTTATTCTTTGTAATAGACCACCTGGTGCGTGGTCGCGAGCATGGTGCCGGCTTCGTTCCACACCTGCCCGGTCTGGTCAAAAAAGCCGTTGCGAAACTCCTGCGCCTGCGCCTGACCGAGCAGGTAGCCGGCGCCGGTGGCCGCAAGCTCGGTGCTGCCGGCGTGGAAATACACCGTCATGGACACCGTGCCTACGGGCACGCGGCGCGCGCGGCGCAAAAACAGGCGCGGAAAGAACAGGTCGCACAGCGACGCGAGCGCGCAGAAGTCGAGCGGCCGCGGCGGCGCGTCGCGCATCCATAGCTGGGTGAGGCTGCTGTGGCCGTGGCTGTCGTCCCACTCGCGTGGAAAGTCGCCGACGATCGCGCGCATTTCGTAGCGCTGGCGCCACTCCATGGGCACGCCGCCGCGCGCTTCGGCCAGCACCTCGTGCGGGCGCGGCACGGTGGGTGCGGGCGTGTCGCTCACGCTCCAGGTTTCGCGCCGCGCCGCAGTCACGGCCGTGGCCGTGGTGGTGACGGCGAGTGCGCCGCTCGCGTCGGTCTGCAGCAGCGCCACGCTCCAGTGCTGTGTGGAGCGGTTGGTGCGCAGCGGCGTGGCCGCGGCGATGAACGGGCCGTCGGCCAGCGGGCCGGCATAGTTCACGGTGAGGGCGAGCGGTTCGCCCAGGCGCTCGGGGTGCAGCATCACGGCGTTGAGCGCCTGCGCCGCCGTGATGCCGCCAAAAGGCCCGACCATGTTTGCGTAGCCGGGGTGCGTGCGGCCTTGCCAGTAGCGCGTGGTGGCATGGCCAGGCCAGCCTGCGGGTGCGTCGCAGGGCGTGAAGGCCATGGCTTCGTCGAAAGGGTGGGGTGTACCAGGGTTGGGGGTCGTCAAAACGGGTCTCCTTGACGTGGTGGAATGGGTATGGGCCGAGTATCCGCGCAATGCGCGCGGCCCACATGCAGCGTCGGCCAGGAGCTCACTAAAAAATAGCTGCTAGCGCTTGCTGGTAAAGGGCTGAGGCCCAAAATGATTCTCAATCTCCAGCCAGCGCCGCCTCGGTGTCCATCAGCACCTGGCTGCCCGAGCGCGCGCTGCGCATGAGCGCGGCGGTTTCGGGAAAGAGGCGCGCGAAGTAAAAGCGCGCCGTTTGCAGCTTGGCGCGGTAAAACGGCTCGGCATGGCCCGCGGCGATCTGGCGCAGCGCAACCTGCGCCATGCGCGCGAACAGGTAGCCGAATACCAGATGCCCGGCCACGCGCAGGTAGTCGGTCGCTGCGGCACCCACTTCTTCGGGGTTTTGCATGGCTTTCATGCCGATTTCGGTCGTGAACTGGGTCATTTTTTCGCCCAGGCCGGCCAGCGGCTGGATGAATTCAGCCATTTGCGGGTTCGCGGCTTCCTGCTGCGCCAGCGCGGCCACAAGTTTGCCGAACTTGCGCAGCGTCGCGCCCTGGTTGGCGAGCACCTTGCGCCCGAGCAGGTCTAGCGCCTGGACGCCGTTCGTGCCCTCGTAGATCATGTTGATGCGCGCGTCGCGCACGAACTGCTCCATGCCCCACTCCTTGATGTAGCCGTGGCCGCCGAAGACCTGCTGGCACAGCGTGACGGCCTGGTAGCCGTTGTCGGTGAGGAAGGCTTTGGCGATGGGCGTGAGCAGCGCGACGAGCTCGGCGCTCTCGGCGCGCACTTTTTCGTCGGGGTGGTGCAGCTCCTTGTCCACGAGCAGCGCGCAGTAGATCGCAAGCGCGCGTCCGCCCTCGGCCCAGGCTTTGGCCGTGAGCAGCATGCGGCGCACGTCGGGGTGCACGATGATGGGGTCGGCGGGCTGGTCTTTTGCCTTGGGGCCCGAAAGGCTGCGCATCTGCAGGCGCTCCTTGGCGTAGGCCAGCGCGTTCTGGTAGGCCACCTCGGTCAGGCCCAGCGACTGCACGCCCACGCCCAGGCGCGCGGCGTTCATCATCACGAACATCGCAGCCAGCCCCTTGTGCGGCTCGCCCACCAGGCTGCCCGTGGCGCCGTCGAGCACCATCTGGCAGGTGGCGCTCGCGCGTATGCCCATTTTGTGTTCGAGGCCGCCGCAGTAGATCGCATTGCGCGCGCCCAGGTTGCCGTCCGCCTGCGGCAAAAATTTGGGCACCACGAACAAGCTGATGCCCTTGCTGCCCGCAGGCGCATCGGGCAGGCGCGCGAGCACCAGGTGCACGATGTTTTCCGCAAGGTCGTGCTCGCCCGCGCTGATGAAAATCTTGGTGCCCGTGAGCTTGTAGCTGCCGTCGGGCTGCGGCTCGGCGCGCGTCTTGAGCAGGCCCAGGTCGGTGCCGCAGTGCGGCTCGGTCAGGCACATGGTGGCCGTCCAGTGCCCGCTCGTGAGCCGCGGCAGGTACAGCTGTTTTTGCTCGGGCGTGCCGTGCGTGTGCAGGCATTCGTAGGCGCCGTGCGAAAGGCCGGGGTACATGGTCCAGGCCTGGTTCGCGGCGTTGAGCATTTCATAGAAGCACTGGTTGATGACCATGGGCAGCCCCTGCCCGCCGTAGGCCGGATCGCACGACAGCGCGGGCCAGCCGCCGGCTACGAACTGCGCATACGCCTCCTTGAAGCCGGTCGGCGTGCGCACCGCGTGCGTCGTGGCGTCGAGTGTGCAGCCCTCGGTGTCGCCGCTCAGGTTAAGCGGGAAAATCACCTCGGCGGCGAACTTGCCGCCTTCTTCGAGCACGGCGCGCAGCGTGGCGGCGTCGAGCTCGGCATACGGCGGCATGGCTTTGAGCTCGTCGCTCAGGCCGAACACTTCGTGCAGGACGAATTCGATGTCGCGCAGGGGCGGGGTGTAGCGGGGCATGGTGCTCATTCCTTGAGAGTGGAGGGTGAAGGTATAACCTGCGCTGGCGGCACTTTTGCGCCATAACGCTGCAGGATGTGGTCAAAGCCCGCGAGCGCGCGCGCGAGCGAGCCGGGCGCCTGTAAAAAGCGCGCCTCGTAGTGCAGCGCGAGGATCAGGCCGTGGACTTCGAACAGCATTTGCTCCTCGTCCAGGTCGGCGCGCAGCTCGCCGCACTCCTTGCACAGCACGATCGCGCGCTTCAAGGCCGCGTGCCAGGTGCGCACCGACGAGGCGAGCGCGTCGCGCACCGGGCCGGGGCGGTCGTCGAATTCGACCGCGCCGCTGATGTAGAGACACCCCGAGTCGATCTCGACCGAGGTGCGCGCCATCCAGCGCTCGAACAGCGCCCGCAGGCGCGCCACGCCGCGCGGCGCCTGCAAGGCGGGGTAGAACACCTCTTGCTCGAAGCGCGCGTGGTATTCGCGGATCACCGAGATCTGCAATTCCTCGCGCGAGCCGAAGTGCGCGAACACGCCCGACTTGCTCATGCCCATGAGCTCGGCCAATGCGCCCATGGAGAGCCCTTCGAGCCCGATGTGCGTCGCCAGCCCGAGCGCTGCATCGACGATCGCGGCCCTGGTCTGCCGGCCTTTTTGCAGGGCGCGGCCCGCGCGCGCCGCAGCGCCGGACGCTGCGCGCCCTAGGAGCCTGTCGGACTTTGGAATCGTCGGCTGCGAATGCGCCGCAGCGGCCCATTTTTTACCGTCTTCTTGCCCCATAGCACCACTATGGGGCTGCGAATCCGGCAAAAACTGGTCTCGCTGGGGCGCATTCTCGCTTTCGACGCCCAAAGTCCGACAGGCTCCTAGCGCCGGAGGCACAGGCGCTGGCGGGGAGTTCGAGGGCTTGGACATGCGCGGCAAAATAGAACGACCGTGCTATTTTGCCCGAAACGGGCAGGTGTCCTGCGCCGGACTTCCACGCGCAGCGCGCGGCCATGACACAGTCCCGAAAATCTGCAGTGCCGCTAGTGCTTGGCCGCGCGCACGGGATACGCCCACACCATGCCCGCGTAGATCAGCGCGCCCACAAAAAGCGCCGCCGCGGCAACCTCGAGCGACAGCGCAAAACCCGTCGCGGCGTCCGGCAGGCGGCGCAGCAACAGCGCGACCAGCGCCGGGCCGAGGATCTGGCCCACGCCATACATGGCCGTAAGCAAGCCGATGAAGCTCGCCGCCTGGGCCGGACGCAGGCGGCGCACCTCGTGCATCGCAAAGAAGGTGATCGCGGTAAAAGGCAGGCCCAGCAGCACGCTGCCCAGCACGAAGCCCGCCAGACTCGGGCGGTAGAGGCTCGCCGCCACGCCCGCGGCCTGCAGCACATAGCACACGATCAGGCGCAGGCGAAAGTCGCCGCCGTGCGGCAGGCGCGAGACGAGCAGCGCGCCGGCCATCACGCCCAGGCCGAAAATGGGCCAGAACATGTCCAGCCAGGCCGAGCCCGGCAGGGCCGTGCGCGCGATCACGGGAAGGAAGGTCGCGGTGATGATGTAGCCAAAGCCCGCCAAGCCGTAAGCCAGCGCGAGCCAGGCCATCTCGGCGCGGCCCTGCGGCGGTGCGCTCGCGCCGCTCCCTGTCGGCCCTGCTGCCTGCCCCGCCGGCGCGCCCGCGTGCAGACGCTCGTCGCTGCCGCGCAGGGTGCGCCAGACCGAGGCCGCTAGCACCCAGGCGAGCAGGCCGAACAGCACCCAGCCCGCCGCGGCGCGCCAGTGCCAGGCCGTCATGGCGCTGGCCGCAAGGCCGCTGAGCACGATGCCCGCGCCCGGCCCCATGTAGATCATGCCGCTGAGCGCAGGCACGCCCAGCCGCGCGAGCCGCGCCATGCACCAGCCCGAGGTATAGACGAACACCACGGCGCTCGTCACGCCTGCGGCAAAGCGCAGCACAGGCCAGGCCGCAGGCGCGGGCCAGGCCATCGCGAGCGTGAGCAGCCCCGTCGCCACGAGTCCACCGCGCACCAGCGTGACGAAGGCAAACAAAGGCAGCACGCGCAGCCGCGCCCACAGCCAGGGCTGCAGCGTGCACAGCACAGCACCGACCAGGTAGCCGAAATAATTCGCGCTCGCGAGCCAGCTCGCGCCGGGCAGGTCGAGCAGGCCGTCGTGCAGCATCATGGGCAGCAGCGGCGTGAACGCAAAACGCCCTATGCCCATGGCCACGGCCAGCGCCACCATGCCCGCGAGCGCGATCGCCATCGGGCGCTGCGCGGCGGATTCGGCGGGGGGCGCAGTGGGGGGCATGTTTGGAGCCGGGCTTGGGGCGCTTCGCATGGTGCTGTCTCCGGGGCTTGTTGTGCGTGCATTGTCCCAGCTTCGCCCGCAGCGCAAGCGCCCGCGCGCGCCAGCCTGCCCCGGCCAAACGATCAACGTCCGCACCGCAGACGCCGAGGAGGGCGCCTACTCCTGCCTACTCCTGCGCAAAGCGCTCGAATACCGCGTCGAGCCGCGCCTGCCAGGCGCGCCGGGTGTCCGCATCGACGAAACTGGCTTCGAAGCTGTTGCGCGCGAGCGCGTAGGCGTGCTGCGCCGTGAGGTCCGTGGCGGCGAACAACTGCGTGAAGTTGTCGTTGATGTAGCCGCCGAAGTAGGCCGGATCGTCCGAGTTGACCGTCACGCACAAGCCCGCGGCGAGCAGTTGCGGCAGGTTGTGCTGCGCCAGGCTCGGAAAGACGCAGAGCTTGAGGTTGGACAGCGGGCACACGGTGAGCGGCGTGCGTTCGCGCGCCAGGCGCGCGAGCAGCGCGGCATCATGCAACGCCTGCACGCCGTGGTCTATGCGCTCGGCGTGGAGCACGTCGAGCGCGCTCCAGATGTAGGCTGGCGGCCCTTCCTCGCCCGCGTGCGCGACCACGTGCAGGCCCAGTTCGCGGCAACGTGCGAACACGCGCGCAAACTTTTCCGGCGGATGCCCGAGCTCGCTCGAATCCAGCCCCACGCCGATGAAACGATCGCGCAGCGGCAGGGCCTGCTGCAGCGTGGCAAAGGCGTCTTCCTCGCTCAGGTGACGCAAAAAGCACAGGATCAGCGCCGCCGAAATGCCCCACTCGGCGCGCGCATCCACGCAGGCGCGGTGCAGACCGTGGATGACCGCCTCCATAGGCACGCCGCGCGCCGTGTGCGTCTGCGGGTCGAAGAAAATCTCCGCGTGCACTACGTTTTCAGAAGCAGCGCGCGCAAGATAGGCGCGCGCCATGTCGTAAAAATCCTGCTCGTGCAGCAAGACGCTGGCGCCGGCGTAGTAAATGTCCAGAAAGCTCTGCAGGTTGGTGAAAGCGTAGGCGCTGCGCAGCTGCGCCACGCTCGCATACGGCAGCGCCACGCCGTTGCGCTGCGCGAGCGCAAAGATCAGTTCGGGCTCGAGCGAGCCTTCGATGTGGATGTGCAGCTCGGCCTTGGGCATCGCGGCGAGCAGCTCGGGCAGGCGCGCGGGGGCAATGCGCGCGAACAGGGCGGGAAGATCGGTGGTGGGCACGGGCGGGCTCCAAAAACAAACACCCTGGCGCCGCACGGGGCAACGCCGGGTTGACAGAACAAAATGCAGCGCGTCAAAATGCCCCATAATCATTGGGGAAAACATCCGCGCAGGTGCACCATGGGCAAAGCAAAAATCGGTTTCGAAGTCGATGAAGACGATCTGGCCAAGGCCAAGGCCTATGTTGCCAGACATGGGGGCTCACTCAACAAACTGGTGTCGGCCTTGTTCGCCTCGCTGGGGCGTGACGATCCCGCAGAGCCCATGGCTCTGGACCCCACGGTCAAAACCCTGCTGGCAACGAGCATGGGCAAAATTTCTCTCATGGAAGCGGCGCAGCAGCTTGACCTGCCCGATGCGGACTACGTGCTCCACCTGCTGGCAGAAAAAAACCTGCCCCTGCCGCGCCTGCCGCAAGACTTCGTCTCCCGGCAACTCGAGGCCGCACGCAGCGCCCTCGACGAATGCCTGATCGAAGCCGCGCCCACTGCCCCCAAACGCCGCGGCGGCCGCAAAAACTCCACGGCTGCGGCACACTGAGCCTCCCCCTTATTCGGCAGTGAAGCTGCACGCCGCAACCAGATGGCCCGCGCAATGAGCCGCCTGCTCATCCCCGACGCGGGGCCGCTGTTTTCCCTGGCTGCGGGCGATCTGCTGCACTTGTTGCTGAAGTTCCGCCTGGGGCTGACCGATGTCGTCTGCGCCGATACGGTGCACCGCGGTCTGGCCGCCAACGCCTCCATCGAGGCGCGCAACCTGCTGGCGTTCTACAACACCCATGCAGAGCACATCGAAACCTTCACCACGCAGGTGGGTGCATCCCTGGCCAGGCTGCGCGCGCAGGAGCCGAACTACCAGACTCCGCCCAACCTGGGTGAGCTCTCTATCCAAAGCCTGCTCATCGACTTGCAGCTTCAGGCACCGGCGGCGCGCCCCCTGGTCTTGTTCGAAGATGCCTGGTTTTTACGCAACGCCGTGGCTCTGCCCAAAACCTGCGTGCTGCTGAGTACGCAGGCGTTCCTGGAATACGCCGCAGAAAAGGCGTGGATCGCTTCGGCAGCGCAGGCGCGCCAACAGATTGCACTGGCGCGCCCGACGGCTTGGACCGAAAGCGTGCAGATCGCACCCGCAGGGCCCAGACCTCCGCGTTGAGCGGCTTACTCTTGCCCTTACTTCTTCTCCCCGCCCGGCACCTTGCCTTCCACGCCCTTGACGTAGAAGTTGATGCCACCCAGGAACTGATCGTCGGCCACGGCGTCCTTGTCGAGCACGTGCTTGCCGGTGTTGTCCACGATGGGACCTTTCCAGATCACCAGGCTGCCGTCCTTGAGGCCGCTCTTGGCCGCATCGACCTTGGCCTTGAGCTCGGCGGGCACGTCATCGGCGATCGAGACGATGTCGATCGCGCCCTCTTTCACGCCCCACCAGCTGCGCCCGGTCTTCCAGGTGCCGTCGAGCACCTCCTTGACGCTCTGGATGTAGTACGGCCCCCAGTTGATGATGGAAGACGCGAGGTGCGCCTTGGGGCCGTAGGCCTTCATGTCGCTGTCCCAGCCAAAGGCGCGCTTGCCCTTGTCTTCGGCGGTTTTGAGCACGGCGGGTGAATCGGTGTTTTGGAACAGCACGTCGGCGCCGCCGTTGATCAGCGAGGTTGCCGCCTCGGTCTCCTTGGGCGGGTTGAACCACTCGTTCACCCAAACGACCTTGGTCTTGATCTTGGGGTTCACGCTTTGCGCGCCGAGCGTGAAGCTGTTGATGTTGCGCACCACCTCGGGGATGGGCACCGAGCCCACCACGCCCAGCGTGTTGCTCTTGGTCATGCCGCCCGCGATGATGCCCGCGAGGTAGGCGCCCTCGTAAGTGCGGCTGTCGTAGGTGCGCAGGTTGTCTGCGGTCTTGTAGCCCGTGGCGTGCTCGAACTTGACCTCGGGATGGTCGGGGGCGACCTTGGCCATGCTCTCCATGTAGCCGAACGAAGTGCCAAACACGAGCTTGTTGCCCTGGCCGACCATGTCGCGGAACACGCGCTCGGCGTCGGCGCCTTCGGGCACGCTCTCGACGTAGCTCGTCTGCACCTTGTCGCCAAACTCCTTCTCGACCGCCTTGCGCCCCAAGTCGTGCGCGTAAGACCAGCCGCCGTCGCCCACCGGGCCCACGTAGGCAAAGGCGATCTTGAGCGGCTCGGGCTTGGGCGCAGGCGCCTGCGCGGCCGAAGCCGGCGCGGCAGCGGGCGCGGGGGCGGGCTCTTCCTTCTTGCCGCAGCCGGCGAGCGCGGCCGCTGCCAGGGCCGAGAACGTGGCGAGCTTGAGCAAGGAGCGTTTGTGCAGGTCAGTCATGGGAGTCCTTTCAGAACAGAAGGCTTGCAGGGACGAAAAACCGATGCGGCGCCAGCATCACCCCGGATGGAACGGCTTGCCGAGCGAGGCCGGCATGTTGACACGAATCCAGACCGGGTTGCGCGAAATCAGCGCGAGCACCACGATGGTGGCCACGTAGGGCAGCATGCTCAGCCACTGGCTGGGCAGTTCCACGCCCGTGGCCTGCAGGTGGAACTGCAGCATGGTCACGCCGCCGAACAGGTACGCGCCAAGCAAGACACGTGCCGGGCGCCAGGTGGCAAAGGTGGTGAGCGCGAGCGCGATCCAGCCGCGCCCCGCGACCATGCCCTCGACCCACAGCGGCGTATAAACCGTCGAAAGGTAAGCCCCCGAGAGGCCGCACAGCGCGCCGCCCGCGAGCACGGCCGCAAAGCGGATGCGCCGCACCGGGTAGCCGAGCGCGTGCGCCGCCGCGGGCGACTCGCCCACCGCGCGCAGCACCAGCCCGGCGCGCGCGCGGTACAAAAACCACGCGAGCGCCGCCGTGAGCAGCATGGTCAGGTACACGAGCGGGTGCTGGCGAAACAGCGCCGGCCCGAGCAGCGGCACGTCACCCAGCAAGGGAATCGCGTAGCGCGGCAGCTCGGGCAGTTTGGCCTGCACGTAGCCTATGCCCACGAAGGCCGAAAAGCCGCTGCCGAACAAGCTCAGCGCGAGCCCCGTCGCGTACTGGTTGGTGTGCAGCCAGATCACGAGCACGCCGAATGCGCCTGCGAGCAGCGCGCCCGCGCCCATGCCCGCGGCAAAGCCCAGCCAGGTATTACCCGTGTGCACCACGGTGGCAAAGCCCGCGATCGCGGCGCACAGCATCAGGCCCTCGGCACCGAGGTTGACGATGCCGGCCTTTTCGTTGATGAGCAAGCCCAGCGCCGCGAGCGCGAGCACCGTGCCTGCGTTGAGCGTGGCGGCGATGAGCAATGCGTAGGATTCCATGCCTCAACCCCCTGCCTTGCGCGCACCGCCGCGGCCCCAGCGCACGCGGTACACGATCAGCGTGTCGCAGGCCAGCAGCGTGAACAGCAGCAGGCCCTGGAACACGCCCGTGATCGACTTGGGCAGGCCCAGGCGCGACTGCGCGAGCTCGCCGCCGATGTAGAACATGCTCATGAGCACCGCCGACAGCACCATGCCCAGCGGATGCAGCCGCCCGACGAAGGCGACGATGATCGCGGCAAAGCCGTAGCCCGCGGGCACGTAGGGCGTGAGCTGCCCGATCGGCCCCGCGACTTCGAGCGCCCCGGCCAACCCCGCGAGCCCGCCCGACAGCAGCAGCGCGAGCCACAGCGCACGCCGCGAAGAAAAGCCCGCGTAGCGCGCCGCCGCAGGCGCGAGCCCGCCCACCTGCTGCGCAAAGCCCGCGCGCGTGCGAAACAAAAACACCCACAGCCCCGCAGCGCCAACGAGCGCGAGCAGCAGCCCGACGTGCACGCGCGTGCCCGGCCACAGGCGCGGAATCTGCGTCACGCGCTCGAACATGCGCGTCTGCGGAAAGTTGTAGCCCTGCGGGTCTTTCCACGGCCCGAACACCAGGTAGCTGAGCAAGAGCGAAGCCACATAAACCAGCATCAGGCTCACGAGGATTTCGTTCGCGTGAAAGCGCTCGCGCAGCAGCGCCGTGAGCGCGGCCCAGGCCATGCCGCCCAGCACCCCCGCGAGCAGCAGCGCAGGCACGATCCAGCGCCCCGTCTCGGGCGTCGCGAGCAGCGCCACGCCGCCCGCGCTGATCGCGCCGAGGATGTATTGCCCCTCGGCGCCGATGTTCCACACGTTGGAGCGAAAGCACACCGCGAGCCCGAGCGCGATGAGCAGCAGCGGCGTGGCCTTGACGAGCAGCTCGCCGAGCGCGTAAGCCGACTTGACGGGCTCCCAGAAAAACACCTGCAGACCGCGCAGCGGGTCTTTGCCCAGCAGCGCGAACAGCGCCACACCGATCAGCACCGTGAGCGCGAGCGCGAGCAGCGGCGAGGCATAGGTCCAGCCGCGCGAGGGCATGGGGCGGGGCTCAAGCCGCAGCATGCGCGGCTCCGTCGCTGCTGGACGCGGCTGCGCCGGGGTTTTCGGGCGGAATTTCGACTTGTGTTTCAGCCATTTGCGCCAGGCGCGCCTGCACCTCGGCGTGCCACAGACCGCTCATCCAGGCGCCGATCTGCGCCACCGTGGCCTCGGCGCGCGGCACCGCGGGCGACAGCCGCCCTTTGGCGAGCACATGCAGCCGGTCGCTGAGCTCGAACAGCTCGTCGAGCTCCTCGCTGAGCACGAGCACCGCGCAGCCCGCGTCGCGCAGCGCCAGGATTTCGGTGCGGATCTGCGCCGCTGCGCCCACGTCCACGCCCCAGGTCGGCTGCGCCAGGATGAGCAGGCGCGGCTGGGCGTCGATCTCGCGCCCGACGATGAATTTTTGCAGATTGCCGCCCGACAGCGACTGCGCCGGCGCCTGCGGCCCCGCGGCGCGCACGCGAAAGCGCTCGATGATGCCGCACGCCTGCGCCTGCAGCGCCGCGAGCCGAATCCAGCCGCCCGCAGCCACGGCCTCCGCGCGCGTGAGCAGCAGGTTGTGCGCCAAGTCCATGCTGGGCACGGCGCCGCGGCCCAGGCGCTCCTCGGGCACGAAGTGCAGGCCCAGCGCACGGCGGGCCCCCGGCCCTTGCCGGCTCACGTCCTGCACCTGCCGACTCACGTCCTGCCCCTGCCGGCCCGCACCCGGTCCCACGATCTCGATGCTGCCGGGTGCGGCGCGCGTGTCCTCGCCCGAGAGCGCAGCGAGCAGCTCTTTTTGCCCGTTGCCCGACACGCCCGCAATACCCACGACCTCGCCCGCACGCACCTCCAGCCGCACATCGACCAGATCGACGCCAAACGGATCGGCGCGCCGCAGCGACAAGCCCTGCACGCGCAGCACGGGCGCACCCGGCGGCGCCGCGCGGTGCTGCAGCGCGGGCGGCTCGGCGCCAATCATTAGGCGCGAGAGCGAGGCGTTCGATTCGAGCGCCGGATTGCACACGCCCGTGACCTTGCCGCCGCGCAGCACCGTGCAAGCCGTGCACAACGCGCGAATCTCGTGCAGCTTGTGGCTGATGTAGAGGATGCTGCAGCCCTCGCTGGCGAGGCGGCGCAGCACGACGAAGAGTTTTTCGACTGCCTGCGGCGTGAGCACCGAGGTCGGCTCGTCGAGGATCAACAGCTGCGGCGCGCCGAGCAGCGCGCGGATGATCTCCACGCGCTGCATCTCGCCCACGCTCAGCGTGTGCACCGGGCGCAACGGATCGACATCGAGCCCGTATTCGGCCGCCTTGGCGCTGATGCGGCGCGTGACCTCGGCGAGCGCCAGCCCCTTGTCCAGCCCCAGCCACACGTTCTCGGCCACGGTGAGCGTGTCGAACAGGCTGAAATGCTGGAACACCATCGCAATGCCCAGCGCGCGCGCCTCCTGCGGGTTGCGCACCTGCACGGGCTGGCCGTTGAACCACACCGCGCCAGCGTCGGGCTGCACCGCGCCGTAGATGATCTTCATGAGCGTGGACTTGCCCGCACCGTTTTCGCCCAGCACGGCATGGATCTCGCCCGGCTGCACCATGAGCGACACATCATCGTTGGCCACCACGCCGGGGTAGCTTTTGCGGATGCCGGCGAGCTGCAGACGCGGCGGGGCGGAGCCGCGATCTGGGTCGCTTCCCGCGGCAATCAAAGAGGACGATGCGTTCATGCGGTGCACTTGCTTGGCTATCCCAATTTTATTGGAGCAATGTTGAAGCAATTTCGATGCCTCAGCGCACGCAGCATGCGCGGGAAGCTCTTTTTTTGGCAGCGCACTACGCTCAGGAACGACGGATTCTGGCGGCCCCGATCCGGCATAGAACATGCTATTTCATCGACGTCCGTCCGCCGCCGCACAATGGCGCAGAGCATAGACCGCTTTTCCCTTTCGTTGTCTAGATTCACTCCCCATGAACACCCGCCCCTTACGCTTCGTGCGCCGTGGCCAGTTGGTCAGGCTGGCGCATGTGCCGCCCGAGCGCACCTTGCTCGACTTGCTGCGCGAAGACCTGGGGCAGACCGGCACCAAAGAGGGCTGCGGCGAGGGCGACTGCGGCGCCTGCACCGTGGTGCTGGCCGAGCTGCACGAGGGGCGGCTGCGCTACCGCGCCGTGAACAGCTGCATTCGGCTTGCGCATTCGATCGACGGCCTGGCGCTGTGGACGGTGGAAGACCTGACGCGCGACCCGCTGCTGCGCCGTGCGTGCGCCGCTGCCGATCCCCAAACCGAGGCGCGGGGCGATGCCTGCAGCCCCGAGCACCCTGCGCACCCGATTGCGGCAGCCGCTGCGCCTGGCGCCCAGGGCGCTGTAGGCGCGGCGTCCAGCGCCGATCTGCACCCCGTGCAGCAGGCGATGCTCGAATGCCACGGCTCGCAGTGCGGCTTTTGCACGCCGGGTTTCGTGATGAGCCTGTTCGGGCTCTACCAAAACCAGATCGCTGCCAGCCCTGCGGAGCGCGGGGGGGCAGCAGTCACGCCGGAACAGGCGCTCGAGGCGCTCTCGGGCAACCTGTGCCGCTGCACCGGCTACCGCCCCATTTTGCAGGCCGCGCAGCGCATGGGCACGCTGCCCGCCGTGGCTTTCGACGAAGCCGAATTGCTACGTCTATTGGAGCTGCTTGCGCAGGAGGATAAAGGGCTGGAAGGCAATTTTGCTTATGAAACGCCGCGCACCCTGCCGGCCCTGCTAGCGGCGCGCGCGGCGCGGCCCGAAGCGCAGGTGGTGGCCGGCTGCACCGACGTGGGCCTGTGGGTGACGCAGCAGCAGCGGCGCTTTGCGCAGGTGCTCGATGTCACGCGCGTGCCCGCATTGCGCCGCATAGACTGGCACGCCGACCTGATCGCCATCGGCGCGGCGGTGACGCTCACCGATGCGTTTGCCGCGCTGGCGCAGCAGTGGCCGCAGCTGCACGATTTTGGCGCGCGCTTTGCGGGGCTACCGGTGCGCAACGCGGGCACGCTGGGTGGCAACGTGGCGAACGGCTCGCCGATCGGCGATTCGATGCCGCTCTTGATCGCGCTGGGCGCGCAGCTCGTGCTCGCGAGCACGCGCGGCGAGCGCCTGCTCGCCATCGAAGACTTTTACACCGGCTACCGGCGCACCCAGCTCGCGCCCGACGAATTGTTGGTGCGCATCCTGGTGCCGCGGCCACCCGCCGCGTCGTCCGCGCCGGGTGCTCACAACTCGCACGGTGCGCCCGGTGCGCAGGATGCTCCCGGTGCTCCCGGTGCGCCCGGTGCAGCGCCGGACACGGCGCAGCTTCTGCGCGCCTACAAGGTCTCCAAGCGCTGGGAGGACGACATCTCGGCCGTGTGCCTCGCGCTGCAGGTCGAAGTCGCAGAGGGCGTGGTGCAGCGCGTGCGCATAGGCGCGGGCGGCGTCGCGGCCACGCCCGCACGGGCGCGGGCCACCGAGGCCGCGCTGCTCGGCCAGCCCTGGACGCAGGCCACCCTAGACACCGCCGCGCACGCCCTGCAAACAGAGTTCACGCCCTTGTCCGACCTGCGCGCGAGCAGCAGCTACCGCCGCGCCGTGCTTGGGCGCTTGCTGCAGCGCTTTTGGCTGGAAAGCCAACCCGAACATCAAGACGAAAATGGGCCCCAGTGCCCGCCCCATCTCCATCAGCAGCTACCAAGTCTGGAGCATCACTACCTGCCGCCGCTGTTGCAGGAGGTCGCGCGATGAAGCCCGCTACGCTGCCTGCCGCGGCTTCTGCCGCATCCTTGCCGATGTCCCTCAGCCCCGCGCTGGGCCAGCCCTGGCCGCACGAAAGCGCGCGTGCCCAGGTCTGCGGCGCGGCGCCCTATGTCGATGACCTGCCCGAGACCAAGGGCACGCTCTACGCCGCGCCCATCGTCTCGCCGTGTGCGCACGGGCTGCTGCGCGGCATCGACGCGGCACCCGCGCTCGCGCTGGCCGGCGTGCACGGCGTGGTGCTCGCGGGCGACCTGCCCGGCGACCTGTGGCTGCCCACGCCCGCGCGCGATGAGCCCATTTTTGCGCACGAGCGCGTGCAGTACCTGGGCCAGGTGCTGGGGCTGGTGGTGGCGGACAGCCCGGCGCAGGCGCGGCGCGCGGCGCGTGCGGTGCAGCCAGACATTGCGCCGCTGCCCGCGATCCTCACACTGGAGCAGGCGCTGCAGGCGCAAAGCTACGTGCTGCCGCCCGTCACGCTGCGCCGCGGCGATGCGGCGGCGGCGCTGGCGGCGGCCCCGCATCGCCTGCGCGGGCGCTTCGAGGTCGGCGGGCAGGAGCACTTTTACCTCGAAGGGCAGATCGCCTACGCGCTGCCGCTCGAGCAAGGCCAGTGGCTCGTGCATTCGAGCACGCAGCACCCCGCCGAAGTGCAGCACTGGGTCGCGCACGCACTGGGGCTCGCGCAGCACGCGGTGCGCGTGGAGTGCCGGCGCATGGGCGGCGGCTTTGGCGGCAAGGAGACGCAGGCCGGCCAGATCGCCGTGTGGGCGGCGCTGGCCGCGCACAAGTTCGGCCGCCCCGTGAAGCTGCGGCTCGCGCGGCGCGAGGACTTTCTCATCACCGGCAAGCGCCACCCTTTCGCCTACGAATACGAGGTGGGCTTCGACGACACCGGGCGCATCCAGGGCCTGCGGCTGCAAATGGCGGCCAACTGCGGCTTTTCGGCCGACCTCTCGGGCCCGGTGGCCGACCGCGCGGTGTTCCACTGCGACAACGCCTACTACCTGAGCGACGTGGAAATCACCTCGCTGCGCTGCAAGACGCACACGCAAAGCCACACGGCCTTCCGCGGCTTTGGCGGGCCGCAGGGCATGCTCGCGATCGAGGCCATCCTCGGGGACATCGCGCGCGCGCTGGGGCGTGACGCGCTCGACGTGCGCCGGCGCAACCTCTACGACCCCGACCCGACCGCGGGGCGCCACACCACGCCCTACCAAATGGCGGTGGAAGACAACATCCTGCCGCAATTGCTCTCACAACTGGAGCTGTCTGCGCAGTACCGACGCCGGCAAGAGGCCATTTTGGCCTGGAATCGCACGCAGCCCGTGCTGCGCCGTGGGCTCGCGCTCACGCCGGTCAAATTCGGCATCAGCTTCACGGCCACGCAGTTCAACCAGGCGGGCGCGCTGGTGCATGTCTATACCGACGGCAGCGTGCAGGTCAACCACGGCGGCACCGAGATGGGGCAAGGGCTGCACACCAAGGTGGCGCAGATCGTCGCCGACGCGCTGGGCGTGCCGCTTGGCCGCGTGCAGGTGACGGCCAGCGACACCGCCAAGGTGCCCAACGCGAGCGCCACGGCCGCGTCGAGCGGCACCGACCTCAACGGCCGCGCCGCGCAGGACGCCGCACGCCAGGTGCGCACGCGCCTGGCGGCGCTGGTGGCGCAGCTCGACGGCTGCCACCCCGAGCAGGTGCGCTTTGCCGACGGCCAGGTGCACTCGCCCACGCAGCAACGCAGCTTCACGGCGCTGGTGCAGCTCGCCTACGCGCAGCGCTTGCAGCTGTGGAGCGACGGCTTTTACCGCACGCCCAAGATCCACTACGACAAGCACACGCTCACGGGCCGGCCGTTTTACTACTTCGCCTACGGCGCGGCCTGCACCGAGGTGGCCATAGACACGCTCACGGGCGAGAGCCGCGTGCTGCGCGTGGACATCCTGCACGACGTGGGCCGCAGCATCAACCCGGCCATAGACCGCGGCCAGATCGAGGGCGGCTTCGTGCAGGGCATGGGTTGGCTCACGACCGAGCAGCTCGTGTGGAACGACGCCGGCGCCCTGAGCACCTGCGCGCCCAGCACCTACAAAATCCCCGCCGCGGGCGACGTGCCCGCGCAATTCCACGTGGACTTGTGGCCAGAGCCCAACCGCGAGGACAACGTGGGCGGCAGCAAGGCCGTGGGCGAGCCGCCCTTCATGCTCGCGCTCAGCGTCTATGAGGCGCTGCGCAATGCCATCGCCGCCGCTCCAGGTGCAGCGGGCGCAGCGGGCGCAGAGGGTATTGCGGGTGCGGCGGCCAGCCCCTTCGCCGCACAGCCGCTGCGCCTCGACGCCCCGGCCACGCCCGAGCACATCCTGCGCGCGCTCGGGGCTTTGGCATCGGACTGAAGCAGCTGGGTTAAGCCCCGATTGTTCAATGGACGACCTGGGTCAAGCTTGCCGCGCCCGCAGGCCGCGCGTCAGAGCCGCGTCGCCGCGATCTTGCAGCACCGGCTGAGTGCGCACGCAGTTGCGCCCGGCGCGCTTGGCCTCGTAGCAGGCCATGTCGGCGGCGTGCAGCACGGTGCGCAGGTCGTGCCAGTGCGCCTCGGCCAGCGGCACCAGCCCTATGCTCACGCTGAGCGTGAAGCCGTGCCCGTGGTAGGCGGCTTCGAGCCCCTGCACCGCGGCGCGCAGCTGCTCGGCCACGGCCTGGCCACGCGCGAGCGAGCAGCGCGGCAGCACCACGCCGAACTTGTCGCCGCCCAGACGCGCAGCCCAACCGCTGTGGCGCACCTGGCTGTCGATGAGCCGCGCGACATGGCGCAGCACGTCGTCGCCCGCGCCGTGGCCCGCGACTTCATTGACCAGCGTGAGGTGGTCCAGGTCCAGAAACAGCAGCACGCCCGCCTCGGCCGGATCGAAGCCCGCGTGCACCACGGCCACATTGCCTGACCGTGCCGCGACCTGGGCCGCCTGGCCGCGCTCTGCCAGCAGCAGGCCCAGGCGCTGCTCGAAGCTCGCGCGGTTGCACAGCTGCGTGAGCGCGTCGTGCGTGCGCTCCCACTCCTGCTGGTGGCGCACCTCGCGCAAGGCGGTGATGTCCTCGAACAGCCACAGGATGCCTGCCTCGGCATCGCCTGCCTGTATGGGCCGCGCCTGCACGCGCGCCCACATCAGGCTGCCGTCCTTGCGCAGGAAACGCGCCTCGCCGTCGAGCACGCCGTGGGCGGCAAACTCGGTCTGCACACGCGCGCGCCAGTGCGCATAGTCGGCATCGCTCGCATGCAGGCGGCGTACCGAGCGGCCCTGCAACTCGTGCACGCCGTAGCCGAGCAACTGGCACGCCTGGCGCCCGAGCAGCTGCAAAACGCCCTGGCGCGAGACCGCGATGCCCACGGGGGCATGCGCCAAAATGGCCTGCAGCTGCGCCGCGAGCGCATCGCCGCGCTGCCACTGGCGCAAACCCTCTTGCTGCAAGCGCTGCAGCCAGGCCGCCAGCGCGTCCACCTCATCCGCTGCGGCCGCAGCACCGGTGCCACTCCCTAGGAGCCTGTCGGACTTTGGAATCGTCGGCTGCGAATGCGCCGCAGCGGCCCATTTTTTACCGTCTTCTTGCCCCATAGCACCACTATGAGGCGGCGAATCCGGCAAAAACTGGCCTCGCCGGGGCGCATTCTCGCTTTCGACGCCCAAAGTCCGACAGGCTCCTGGCTGCGCTGCCTGCGCAGCAGGCCCGGGCTGCAGGAAAACCGCGCCCGGCGCAGCCGCTTCAGGCAGACCATCGAGGTGCCGCAGCACGCGCTGCGCCGCGCACCCCAGGCGCGCGAGTGGCTGCGCAAGCCAGGCCATCAGCCCCACCAGCAGCAAGCCACACAAGCCCAGCATGGCCACTGCAGCCTGCCCTGCGCCGCGGCGCAGGATCGCCCCCGCGCTGAGCAGATCGGGCACGGCGCGCACGCGCGCCAGGCTCCACTGCGGCAGCGGCATGTCCGCACAACTCGCCAGGTACCCAGCCTGCACCTGCGCATGCGCATGCCCCCCAAGCGCTGCCGGCGCGCACGCGGCAGCGGGCGCAAAGCCCGCCTCGTCGCGCACGCTGCCGAGCACGCGGGCCGCATTGGTGTGGAAAAGAATGCGGCCCGCGCGCGTGAACACCAACAGCCGCGCCTGCCCTTGCTGGGACACTGCGGCCACAGCGGGCGCGAACAAGGCCTGCGATTGCAGCGGCACGCTGGCGCCCAGCGCGCCCAGCACCTGCCCGTTCGCCCCCAGCAGCGGCAGGCTGAATGCCATGCGCGCCGCTGCCGGCCCGCTGGCAAGCACCTCGCCGATCTGCGCCCTGGCCTCGCGCACTGCGCGTTGCAAGAGCGCGCGCTCAGCGGCGCTGGCTTCGTCTGGACCGAGCTCGTCCTCGCCTTGGGGCGCCGCACCGCTGTCGCGCACCGTGCCGGCCTGGGGCGCTTGCAAGTGCAGGAGCACGGTGCCGTCCGGGCGCGCCACCGTCATGGTGCTGAACCAGGGCGCGGCCGCGAGTTCCTGCTGCAGCGCGCGCTGCAGCGCCGCGGGCTGCGCGAGCAATTGCGGCGTGATGCGCGTGGCTGCGCCGCGCAGCTGCTTTTGCACCTGCTCGATCTTGCCCGCGAAAAGCCGTGCCAGCAGATCGACCTCGTCGCTTTGCTGGCGCGCGAGCTGCTGCAGGGCATCTTGTTGCACGTACCGCGCCACGAGCCAGGCACTGGCGGCACCCGCGAGCACGAGCAGCACCAGCGCCACGCCGATCAGGCGCAGCACCAGGGTGCCGGGCATGCTCCAAGCGGGGCCACCGCCCGCGCGGACGGCGGACGGCGGCACGGAGATTGATTGCGCAGCAAGGGGCATCAGGCCACCTTCGGCGCAAAAACCGTGTCCGCAAACGCCCGAACGAAGGGAAAATCAAACATTTGGGGCATCCACGCGCCTCGAACCGCGGGCGCATGGATACCAGCATACGCAGCCGCAGCGCGCGTGTAACCTGGGTAGAACCCGAACCCCGCCCTGCGGGCCGCTCAGCCGCCCGCGACCGATTGCAGGGCGTGCGGCTGCGGCAGGTTGAGCACGTTGCCCGTGCCGGCAATCAGCCCATGCTCGCGCAGGTGGCGCAGGATGCGCGAAAAAGTCTCGGGCGCGATGCCCAATTGCGCGGCGATGATGCGCTTGCGCTCTTGCAGGGTCACGCGCAGGGTGCCGTTGGGTTCGGGCTGCGCGTGCTGCAGCAGCCATTGCGCGCAGCGCGCCTCGGCGTCCTGCGCCAGGCGGCTCACGGCCAAGTCCGTCTGCCGACGGCAGGCGGCGGCCATGTCGTGCAGCAAGGCGCGCGCAGGCTCCGGCAGCGCGGCGCAACCTTGCTGGAACGCATCCAAAGGCAAGCGGCGCACCTGCACCGCAGTTTCGGCCACCATATCGACCGCGCAGTGCTTGCCAAGCAAGGCATCGGCCGCGTCCAGCCAGCACGGCCCTTCGACCAGCCCCAGACGATGGCGCAACTCGCCTTGTTCGCACACGCCGAGCACCACGCGGCCGCTATCGAGGTGCAGCACCGAATCCAGGTGCTCGTGGCGTTGGCGCAGCATGTCGCCCGCAGCCGCCGTTTCGGCTTCCGAAGGAAGGGGGAACAGGGTGGATGACAGCATGGTGCCGACTGTGCCGCGCCGCGCCACCGCCCGTGTTGAGCAAAATCAAATGGTGCCGCCTATCCGGCCGCCCGCACTTGCGGCGCCAATGGCATGCACCAGCTTGCAGCGGCATGAGAATTGCTCTAATCCGCAGGGCCGCTTTTTGTGTCCGGTGCATTGCCGGGAGGCGGCCATGGCTCGTGCGCCGGTGTCACACCAACCATGCCGGTGTTCATTTTTTCCAGGAGGGTTATCCATGAAAAAGAATCTCGTCACCCTGGCCGCCGCGCTGCTGTGCGCCGCTGCCGCCCAGGCCCAAAGCTCCGTGCAAGTCACGGGCCTGCTCGATGCCTACGTGGGCTCCATGCGCTACGCGGGCGACGCCGAGCGCACCAGCACCGTGGGCAGCGGCGGCTTGACGACCTCGTGGTTCGGCTTCAAGGGCAGCGAAGACCTGGGCGGCGGGCTCAAGGCCAACTTCGCCCTGACGGGCTACATGCGCATGGACACGGGCGAGGCCGGTCGCTTCCCGAACGACCCCTTCTTTTCGCGCGATGCCAATGTGGGGCTCTCGGGCAGTTTTGGCGCGGTGACGCTGGGACGCGGCCTGGCGCCCAACTTCCTGCCCTCGGTGATCGCCAACCCCTTGGGCGACTCGTTCACCTTCGCGCCGCTGATCCTGCACATGAACGTGCCGCTGTTCAACGCCTCGCACTGGCAAGCCACCACACCTTCTGACACCGGCTGGTCGAACGAGATCATCTACACCACGCCCGACTTCTCGGGCCTGAAAGCCAATCTGCACTACCAGTTCGGCGAAGTGGCAGGCAGCAACGGCAAGAAGAACGTCGGCGTCAACGCGCTGTATTTCAACGGCCCGCTCACGCTCACGGCGTTTTACGAGCACGACCAAATCAGCAACCCCGCCCCCACCACCTACTTCGGCACGACCAAGAAGGACTGGATGCTCGGCGGCGCGTACGACTTCAGCATCGTCAAGGCTTACCTCACGTATGGCGAGGCCAAGTCCGACGACAGCCCCATCAAGGCCAAGACCACGCAGGTCGGCGCCTCGATTCCGCTCGGCGGGCCGGGCAAGGTGCTGGCCTCGTGGGCGCAGACCAAGCTCACGGACGTGGACCTCAAGCGCAAGACCTTCACGATCGGCTACGACTACAACCTGTCCAAGCGCACCGACGTGTATGCCATGTTCATGAACGACCGCATCACGGACCAGGACACCGGCAACAGCTTCGGCATCGGCATGCGCCACAGCTTCTGACGCCCACAGGCCCGCTTCCAGCGCGTATTTGCGCTCAGCGCACCAAAATCGCGCGAAAGTCGTTCACGTTGGTGTAGGTCGGGCCGGTCACGAGCAGATCGTCCAGGACTGAAAAGAATCCCCAGGAATCGTTGCGCGCAAGGTGCTCGGCCACGCGCAGACCGGCGCGTGCGGCGCGGTCGAGCGTGTCCGGCGCCACCCAGGCGCCCGCGTTGTTCTCGCTGCCGTCCATGCCGTCGGTGTCGGCCGCGAGCGCCCAGATGTTCGGCGCGCCCTGCAGCGCCTGCGCGAGCGCGAGGCAAAACTCGCCCGCGCGCCCGCCGCGCCCCGGCAAGGCGCCCGCGGGGCGCGGGTGCACCGTCACCGTCGTTTCGCCGCCCGACAAGAGCACGCAAGGCGCGGCAAACGGCGCGCCGCGCTGCGCCACCGTGCGCGCCAGCGCCGCGTGCACCTTGGCCACTTCATGCGACTCGCCTTGGACTTCATCTGACAGCACATGCGCGGCGATCCCCGCGCTGCGCGCCGCCTGCGCCGCGGCCTGCAGCGCCTGCCAGGGCGTGGCGACGAGGCGCACGGTGTTTTTGGCAAAGGCCGCAGCGCCGGGCTTTGGGGTTTCGAGCGCGCCGCTTTCCAGCCCTTGGCGCACCGCCTGCGGCAGCGCGATGGCGTAACGCCGCACGATTTCGAGCGCCTCGGCGCAGGTGCTCGCATCGGGCACGGTGGGGCCGCTCGCGATCACGGCGGGGTCGTCGCCGGGCACGTCGCTGATCGCGAGCGTGCACACCGGCGCCGGCGCACATGCGAGCGCCAAGCGCCCGCCCTTGATGCGCGAAAGGTGCTTGCGCACGCAGTTCATCTCGGCAATGTTCGCGCCGCTCGCAAGCAACTCGCGGTTGATGCGCTGCTTGTCCTGCAGCGTCAGCCCCTCCACAGGCAGCGCAAGCAGCGCCGAGCCGCCGCCCGAGACGAGGAACAGCACGAGGTCATCGTCCGTGAGGCGGCTTTGCTGCACGAGCGCCAGCATGCGCTGCGCGGCCACCTCGCTCGCGGCATCGGGCACGGGATGCGCGGCCTCGATCACTTCGATGCGCTGCGGCACACCCGCGGGCCGCGGCGGAATGTGGCCGTAGCGCGTCACGACCAGGCCCGACAGCGGCGCATCCGCAGGCCACAGCGCTTCGAGCGCCTGCGCCATCGCACCCGCCGCCTTGCCCGCGCCGAGTACCAGCGTGCGCCCGCGCGGCGGCGCCGGCAAGGCAGCCGCGAGCCCGTGCAAGGGCTGGGCGCTGCGCACCGCGGCCTCGAACAAGGCCTGCAAAAAGGCATGCGGACGGGTGTGCGGATCAGGCAGCGGCGGGGAAAGAGGGGCGCTTTGGTCTGGCATGGCACGCCTCGTGGCTGGCAAACACGTTGAAGTCTGCCCAAAAAGAGGGGGGTTCACAATCGAAATGATAGCTGCCTACGCTTTATATAAAAGCATAAATGCCGTTTTTCTTTATGAAAAAATCATCAAAAACAATAGCATCTGGCGGACCGCCATATTCCCGTCATCGACGGAGATTATGGTTTCGTCCCTGCCCCTGCCCCGCTCTCATGACCCAGATACCACCGTCCGCCCGGCATGCGGCCATGCTGACCCTGCTCTCCCCTGCGCTGCGCCACGGCACGGGGGTGCTGGCGCGTCTGGTGCGCGCGAGCGCGCTGCACTGCGTGTTCCAGCCCTTGGGCGACTTGCGCGCGGGCGGGGTGTATGCCCACGAGGCCTTGATTCGCGGCCCGCGGGATACGGCCTGGCACACGCCCATAGCGCTGCTGGAGCAGGCACAGCGCGAGCACGTGCTGGCCGACTTCGAGCTGTTTTGCATCTTCACGGCGCTGCGCGACTGGGCGGCCACGCACCCGCCCGGCACCGCGCCGGGGCGCCTGTTCGTCAACATCAGCGCCGACGCGCTGGTGCTGGGCGTGTCCATTTTCGGCGCCAAGCTCGCCCAGGCGGTGCGCAGCATGGGGAGCAAGGCGCGCATGCTGGTGCTCGAAGTCACCGAACACGAGCGCGTGACCGACATGGCCATGCTGCGCGCAGCCGTCAAGACCGTGCACGCCTGCGGCATACGCCTGGCGCTCGACGACTTCGGCGATGGCCGCTCGAGCCTGCGCCTATGGTCCGAGGTCAAGCCCGACTTCGTGAAAATCGACAAGCATTTCATCCACGCCATCAGCGCGCACCCCGAAAAGCTGCAGATGCTGCAGGCCATCAAAGGCATCGCCGAGATGTTTGGCACACAGCTGATCGCCGAAGGCATCGAAACCCGCGAAGACCTGCACGCCCTGCGCGATCTGGACATCCCTTTCGGCCAAGGCTGGCTGCTGGGCCGCCCGGCGCAAGCGCCGCGCGCGCGCCTGGATGATGAGGCGCTGGCCGTGCTGAAAGACCGGCACGTAGCCGTGCTGCCCCATTTGGGACAGACGGCCCGCCCCGGCATTCTGCGCAGCCTCCCCCTGGTGCAGGCGCCGGCTGTCAGCCCCGACACGAGCAACGACGCCGTCGCCGCGCTGTTCCACGCGCACCCGACCCTGCACGCCTTGCCCGTGATCGAAGGCACGCACCCCATCGCACTGGTCAACCGCCTGCAGTTCATGAACCGCTACGCCACGCTCTACTTCCGCGAGGTCCATGGCCGCAAACCCTGCCTGGCATTCGCCAATCCATCACCGCGCGTGGTCGAGCTCGACTGTGACGTGGAGCAGCTCATGGGCATCCTCACCGCGCAGGATCAGCGCTACCTCAACGATGGCTACATCGTGACCGACAATGGCCGCTATCTGGGCCTGGGCACGGGCGCCCAGCTGGTGCGCGCCGTCACGGAAACGCGCATTGAGGCCGCGCGCCACGCCAATCCCCTGACCTTCCTGCCCGGCAACATCCCCATAAGCCTGCACATACAGCGCCTGCTCGACAACGGCACCGAATTCACGGCCTGCTACGCCGACCTGAACCACTTCAAGCCCTTCAACGACTACTACGGCTACTGGCGCGGCGACCAGATGATCCGCCTGCTGGCCCGGCTGGCCACGGCGCACTGCGACCCGCGCCGCGACTTCGTCGGGCATGTGGGGGGCGACGACTTCGTGCTGCTGTTCCAGAGCGGCGACTGGCTGCAGCGCTGCGAGAACCTCGTGGCGGAGTTCGCGCGCGAGGCCCTCTTGCTGTTCGACGAGGCCGCGCGCCAGGCCGGGGGCATCTACGCCGAGGACCGTGACGGCGTGCGCCGCTTCTTCCCTTGCACCACCTTGTCGATTGGTGTGGTGCGCATCGCGCCGGGCGCGCTGCGCCGCGCCGAAGACGTGGCCAACCTGGCCGCTATGTCCAAGCACGATGCCAAGCTGGCAGCCAGCGGCATCGCCGTGCGCGCTGGCCCCACAGCGGCAGCGCAAACCGACCCGGAGCTGGCGCGCGCAGCCTGAGAGGCTGAGCGCGCGGGGCACCCCGCTCAGTTTTTCGCCACGGGCGTATCCGCTTCGCTCCAGCCGCCGCCCAGCGCCTTGTAGAGCAGCACCTGGTTTTGCCGCTGCGCAAGCTGTGTTTGCGCGAGCGCCTGCTGCGCCGCGAACAGCGTGCGCTGCGCGTCTAGCAGTTCGAGGTGGCTGGCCACGCCGCTGCGGTAGCGCTGGTCGGACAGGCGGTAACTGGCCAGCGCAGCATCGACCTGCTGCTGCAGCGCGCGCACCTGGTCGCCCAGCGTGGCGCGGCCCGCGAGCGCGTCGGAGACTTCGCGGAACGCCGTTTGTATGGCTTTTTCGTACTGCGCCACCGCGATCTCGCGGCCCGCGCGGGCGGAATCGAGCCCGGCCTGGTTGCGCCCGGCGTCGAAGATGGTCAGCAGAGTCTGGTTGGCCTGCGTCCACACCCAGGTGCCGCCGCTGAACAGGTCGGAGAGCTGGTTGCTCGCATTGCCCGTGGAGGCCGTGAGCGCAATGCGCGGGAAGAAGGCCGCGCGCGCCGCGCCGATGTTGGCGTTGGCCGCGATCAGCTGCTGCTCGGCCTGGCGGATGTCCGGGCGGCGCGTGAGCAGGTCGGACGGCATGCCCGCAGGCACATCGACGAATTGCACGCCTTGCTGCGTGTCGAGCAGCTGCTCGGGCACGCTTTGGCCCACGAGCAGGGTGAGCACGTTGTAGTCGAGCGCACGCTGACGCCTTTGCTGCGCCAGCGTGGCGCGCGCCGTGGCGGCGAGCGATTCGGCCTGGCGCAGGTCGAGCTCGGACGCCACGCCCTGCTCGAAGCGCATGCGGATGAGCTTGAGCGATTCTTCGCGCGTGGCCAGCGTGCGCTCGGTCAACGCGAGCAGCTCGTCGTCGGTCTGCAGGCTCAGCCAGGTGCTCACGACCGAGGCGACCAGGCTGGTCTGCACGGCATTGCGCGCCTCTTGCGTGGCAAAGAACTGCGCGAGCGCCGCCTCCTTGAGGCTTTGCAGGCGCCCGAACAGGTCGATCTCCCAGCTCGCCATGGTCAGGCCCACGGTGTAGGCGTGCGCCATGTTGCCGTTGGCGCCGGGCTGGTAGCTGCCCGTCAGGCCCGCGCTGACGGTGGGCAATTGGTTCGCGCGGTTGATCTGGTATTGCGCCCGCGCTTGCTCTATCGTGAGCGCGGCGACGCGCAGGTCGCGGTTGTTGGCGAGCGCCAATTCCACGAGGGCGCGCAGGCGCGCATCGTTGACGAAGTCCTGCCAGCGGATGTCCGCTGCCAGCGGCTTGGCCGCGTCGGCCACGGGCGCTGCAGCGCCGCCGGGTACGCTGGGCCACTGCGGCGCCACGGGCGCGGCGGGGCGCTCGTAGGTCGGAATCAAAGAGCAGGCGCTGAGCCCCAAGGCCAGCAGGGCCGCAGTCCAGCGCAAGCGGGGCGCGAAAACGGTCGAAGCCATGGTTCAGTTTTCCTTGTGTTCAGCGGTGCTGGCCGGGGCGGCCTGCCCAGGGCGCGGCTCACCCTTGAACAGGCTGCGCACCACGACGAAGAAGGTCGGCACGAAAAAGATCGCCAAGAAGGTGCCGGTGATCATGCCGCCGATCACGCCCGTGCCGATCGCGCGCTGGCTGGCCGAACTCGCTCCGGTCGCGATGGCCAGCGGCACCACGCCGAGGATGAAGGCCATGGAGGTCATCAGGATCGGCCTGAAGCGCAGGTGTGCCGCCTGCAGCGCGGCGTCGAACACGCTGCGCCCCTCGGCCTGCAAGTCCTTGGCAAATTCGATGATCAGAATCGCGTTTTTCGCCGACAGGCCAATGATGGTCACGAGGCCGACCTGGAAATACACGTCATTGGGCATGCTGCGCATGAGCACCGCGAGCAGCATGCCCAGCACGCCCAGCGGCACCACCAGCATCACCGAGAACGGGATCGACCAGCTCTCGTACAGCGCGGCCAGGCACAGGAACACCGCCAGGATGGCGAACGCATAGAGCACGATGGCCTGCGCGCCGGCGATCTTTTCCTCGCGCGACTGGCCCGTCCACTCGAAGCCGAAGCCCGCGGGCAGTTGCGCTGCCAGGCGCTCCATCTCGGCCATGGCCTGCCCCGTGCTGTAGCCCGGCGCGGCGTTGCCCGCGATGCGCATCGACGGGTAGCCGTTGTAGCGCACCGTCTGCATGGGGCCAGTCACCCAGCGCGTCGTGGCAAAGGTGGAAAACGGCACCAGATTACCCTTGCTGTTGATGGCGGTGAGCTTGAGGATGTCTTCAGGCTGCATGCGCGCAGGGGCATCGGCCTGCACGACGACGCGCTGCATGCGCCCCGCGTTCGGAAAATCGTTGATGTAGGACGAGCCGAAAGCCACCGAGATGGCGTTGTTGATGGCTGCAAAGCTCACGCCCTGCGCGCTCGCCTTGTCGCGGTCTATGTCCACCTGCAGCTGCGGCGCGTCTTCGAGGCCGTCGGGGCGCACGGCGGTGAGCACGGGGCTCTTCATGGCCATGCCCAGGAGCTGGTTGCGCGCATTCACGAGCGCGTCGTGGCCATTGCTGCCGCGGTCCTGCAAACGAAATGCGAAGCCCGTGCTGTTTCCGAGTTCGGGAATCGGCGGCGGACTCAGCACGAAGATGAAGGCGTCACGAATTTTCGAGAATGCCGCCATGCTGCGCCCTACGATGGCTTCGACGCTATGCGCGGCACCGGGCCGCTCGGCCCAGTCCTTGAGCGTGACGAAGGCGATGCCGGCGTTTTGCCCACGCCCCGAGAAGCTGAAGCCTTGCACGGTCACGATGTTGTCCACCTCGGGCTGCTTGAGCATGAAGTCCTCGATCTGCTTGACCACAACACCGGTACGGCTGTCGGCCGCGCCCGGCGGCAGCTGGATGTTCACCAGCGCATAGCCCTGGTCTTCATTGGGCAAAAAGGAAGTGGGCAGGCGCAGATACAGCAACCCAACAGCCGCCACCAGGGCCACATAGACGACCATCATGCGGCCGCCGCGGTGCAGGAGCTTGGCCACCCAGCCTTCGTAGCGCTTGGCGCTGCGGTTGAAGCTGCGGTTGAACCAGCCGAAAAAGCCTTTTTTCTCGTGGTGGTGCCCGGCCTCGACGGGCTTGAACAGCGTGGCGCACAAAGCCGGCGTGAGCGAGAGCGCGAGAAAGGCCGAAAAAGCGATGGACACGGCCATCACCGCCGAAAACTGGCGGTAGATGTTGCCGACAGAGCCCGCAAAGAACGCCAGCGGCAAAAACACCGACACCAGCACCACGGTGATGCCGACCACGGCGCCCGAGATCTGCCCCATGGCCTTGCGCGTGGCTTCGCGCGGCGGCAGGCCCTCTTCGCTCATGATGCGCTCGACGTTTTCCACCACCACGATGGCGTCGTCCACCACGATGCCGATCACCAGCACCATGCCGAACATGCTCAGCACGTTGATCGAAAAGCCCATGGCCAGCAAGGCGCCGAAAGTGCCCAGCAACGCCACCGGCACGACAATGGTCGGAATCAAGGTGTAACGGATGTTCTGCAGGAACACGAACATCACGATGAACACCAGCACGATGGCTTCAAACAGCGTTTGCACCACCTTCTCGATCGAGATCGAGACGAACTTGGAGCTGTCGTAGGGCAGGCTCCAGCGCACCCCTTTGGGGAAATACTTTTCCAGCTCCTGCAGCCGCGCGCGCACCATCTTGGCCGACGCGAGCGCGTTGCCGCTGGGCGAGAGCTGTATGCCAATGCCCGCGGCCGGCTTGCCGTTGAGGCGCGCCGAAGTCATGTAGGCCTCGACGCCGAGCTCGATGCGCGCCACGTCCTTGAGCCGCACCGCGGAGCCGTCGGGGTTGGCGCGCAGCACGATCTTGCCGAACTGCTCCACCGTGCTGAGCTGCCCTGGCACTACCACGGTGGCGGTGATGGTTTGCTCTTTCAGATTGGGCATGTTGCCCAGACTGCCCGAAGACACCTGCGCGTTCTGCGCCTGAATGGCGGCGGCGATGTCGGCGGTTGAGACGTTGTAGCCCTGCATCTTTGCCGGGTCTATCCACACGCGCATGGAGCGCTCCGCGCCGAACAGCTGCACCTGCCCGATGCCGGGCACGCGCTGCAGCTCGGGCACCACGTTGCGCGCCGCATAGTCGGTCAGGTCATAAAGCGTGACGTCCGGCGAATCGGACGAAAGCATTGCGAACTGCAGGAAGTTCGAGCGCGACTTGTCCACCTTCACGCCCTGCTGGGTCACCGCCGCAGGCAGGCGCGGCGTGGCGCGCGAGAGGCGGTTTTGCACGTCCACCTGCGCCATGTCGGGGTTGATGCCGGGCTCGAAACTCAGCGTCAGCGTGCCCGTGCCGTCGGCCTGGCTCACGGCCTCCATGTAGGCGAGGCCGGTGGCGCCGTTCATCTCGCGCTCGACCACGGCGATCACGCTGTCTTCGAGCGTCTGCGCGGACGCACCGGGGTAGGTAAATGACACCACGATGCTCGGTGGCGCCACCGTGGGGTACTGCGCCACGGGCAGCTGCGTGATCGACACGCCACCCAGCACCATGATGAAAATGGCAACCACCCAGGCAAAAATCGGGCGGTCAATGAAGAACTTGGGCATGAAGAGCGCTCCTCTTGGTTAGCGACTGGCGCTCACTGGCGCGCCGCAGCGGGAGCGCTGGCCGCACTGGCCGCACTGGCCGGGGAGGAGCTTGGCGCTGCCGGCGCGCCGGAGGCTGCGACCGCGCTGGCCCCGGCGCCACCCGCCGCGGCGGCTTGCCAGGGCACGGCCTTCACGGGGGTGCCCGGCGGCAGCATCATCAACTTCTGGAAGCCGTCCACCATGACCTGCTCGCCCGCCTTGAGGCCGTCTAGCACCACCCACTGGTTGCCGCGCGCCGCACCGACTTTGACCTTGCGTGGGCTGAGCTTGCCGTCGGGGCTGACCACCGTGACCGTGTCGCCCTGCTGCGTGCGCGTGACGGCCTGCTGCGGCACCGTGATGCCGTTGGGCAACTGCGCCTGCTCGACGCGCACGCGCACGTACAGGCCTGGCAGCAGCTCACCCTTGGGGTTGGGCACCTCGGCGCGCAGGGTGATCTGGCCCGTGGCCTGGTCCACCGTCAGGTCCGAAAACAGCAGTTTGCCGGGCTGGGCGTATTCGCTGCCGTCTTCGAGCACGATGCGCACACGCGCCGCGTTTTCATTGCCCACGCGCTGCAGCTGCCCCGCCGCCATGGCGTTGCGCAGCTGCATGACTTCGGTGGCCGATTGCGTGAAGTTGACGTACACGGGGTTGATCTGCTGGATCACGGCCAGTTGCGTGGCCTCCCCCTGCCCCACGAGCGCGCCTTCCGTCACGAGCGCGCGCCCGATGCGGCCCGCAATCGGCGCCGTGACGCTCGCGTAGCCCAGGTTGATGCGCGCGGTCTGCACGGCGGCCTTGCCCGCGGCCACGTCAGCCTCGGCCTGCTTTTGCGCCGCCGCGGCGTTGTCGTAATCCTGCTTGCTCACGGCGTTCACGGCCACGAGCGGCTTGTAGCGCTCGGCCAGCGCCGTGGCCTGCAGCAAATTGGCCTGCGAGCGTGCCAGCGTGGCCTCGGCACTTTGCAGCGCGGCCTGGTAGGGTGCGGGGTCGATCGCGTAGAGCAGCTCGCCCGCCTTGACGTCGCTGCCTTCACGGAACAGCCGCTTTTGCACGATGCCCGCCACGCGCGCGCGCACCTGTGCGATGCGGAAAGCCTCCACGCGGCCGGGCAGTTCGGTCACCAAGCCGACTTCGCCGGGCTGCACCGTGACCACGCCCACTTCAGGCGGCGGGCGCTGGGCACCGGCGCCGGCAGGCGCCTCGGGCTTGCCGCAGGCACTCAACAGCACGGTGGCACACACCGCCATCGCCACGAGCCCGGCGCGCAAACGCCACACTGGCGCCGCGGAGAAAAACGGTAGAACAGTCTGGGCATGTCGCAAGGCAGGCATGGTGTTCCTTCGATAAAAAAATCAGACGTTCGCCCCGCCAGAAAACCCGGCGAGCACGACTCAAAAGGGGAAAAATGTTGCAGTCCCAGGCCATGCATCCCGCGTGCCAAGCGAGCGCCTGTCCATCAGCCTGGTCGCGGCATGAAGCGGCGCAGTATATATACATCCGCGAATGTATGTATATTCGCCCGATCGGCACGCACTGTGGAGGGTTTTTTGATGGCAAGACGCACCAAGGCCGACGCGCAGGCCACGCGGGAGAGCTTGCTCGATGCTGCCGAACAACTGTTTCAGGCGCGTGGCGTTTCGCGCACCTCGCTCAACGACATCGCCGTGGCCGCACACGCCACGCGCGGCGCGATCTACTGGCACTTCAAGGACAAGGCCGACCTCGTCAACGCCATGATGGAGCGCGTGAGCCTGCCACTCGAACAAATGCTCGCGCACGAACAGCTCGTGCAGGCGCAAGACCCGGTGGCCGAACTGCACGCCGCGATGCTCGAGGTGCTGCACCTGATCGCCACCGACGCACAAACGCGGCGCGTGCTGCAGATCGCCACGCACAAGGTCGAATACGTCGATGAACTCGGCGCCGTGCAGTCGCGCCACCTGCGCGTGCACGCCGAGTGCCTGCAGCGCAACCGCCAGACGCTGGCAAAAGCCTTCGCAGTGCGCGCCGTCACCCCCCCCGTGCCGCTCGACACCGCCGTGCTCGGGCTGCAGGTGCTGCTCGAAGGGCTGGTCAACCAGTGGCTGCTCGACCCTGCGGGCTTCGACCTTGTGCAGGCCGGCAGCGCCACGCTCGACGTGTACCTCGCGGGCCTGGGCCTGCCGCGCAAGCCCACGCCAGCCACAGCGCCAGCGCCAGCCATGCATGCGCTCAAGGATGCACGCGCGTAGCTGCATCGCTGCCTGCCGCGCCGTCCGCCGCGCCCGTCTTGCTCGCCGCGCCCGCCGTGTACCACCGCGCGATGAGCGCGCGTTCGGCCTCGGTCATCTGCGTGGCATTGTTCATGGGCATGCGTTTTTCCACCACCACCTGCTGGTAGATCGCCTGCGCGTGCTGGCGCAAGCTGCCCGGCAGGTCCAAACGCAAACCCTTCATCTGCACCTGCGCGCCATGGCAAGACACGCAGCGCTGCTGCACGATGGCCTCCACTTTTTCAGCATCATTTTGGCCTCCAGTGCTTGATGCGCTTGCACTAGCAGCTATCAAAACAGGATCATCCGAAGCCTGCGGCCGCAGCCACCACACCAGGGCCGCAAGCACGGCCACGCCCACGAGCGCATACGGCAGCGGATGGCGATTGCGCCCGAGCTTGTAGCCGTGGCGCAGCACGAAAAACTGGCGGATGCTCGCGCCCGCGAACATCATGAGCACGAGCACCAGCCAGTTCTGCGGGTGGCTCCACAGGAAGCTGTAATGCCCGCTGAGCATCGCGAACACCACCGGCAGCGTGAAATACGTGTTGTGCACGCTGCGCTGCTTGCCGCGCAAGCCGTGCAGCGGATCGACCGGCTGCCCCGCGCGCAGCGCCGCCACCATCTTGCGCTGGCCCGGAATGATCCAGAAAAACACGTTCGCGCTCATGCCCGTGGCGAGCATCGCGCCCACGAGCAAAAAGGCCGCGCGCCCGGCAAACCAATGGCAGGCCAGCCAGGCCGCCGCCGCGACGAGCACGAGCACCAGCGCGCCGACGATGGCGTCGCCGCGCGGGCGCTGCCCCCAGATGCGACAGATGGCGTCGTACAGCAACCAAAACACCACCAGAAAGCCCAGCGCCAGCGCCACGGCCTGCGCCGGCGGCCAGTCCATGCGCGACTTGTCGATCAGATAGGTGCCCGCATTCCACAGATACGACACCGTAAAGAGCGCAAAGCCGCTGAGCCAGGTGCTGTAACTTTCCCAGAAAAACCAATGCAGGTGCGCGGGCAGCTGCGGCGGCGCGACGCTGAACTTCACCGGGTGGTAAAAGCCCCCGCCGTGCACGGCCCACAACTCACCGCTCACGCCCTGGCGGCGCAGTTCCTCGTCCTGCGGCGGCGTGAGGCTGCTGTCGAGAAAGACGAAATAAAACGACGACCCTATCCAGGCGATCGCCGTGACCACGTGCAGCCAACGCAGCAGCAAATTGGCCCAGTCGAGCAGGTAACTTTCCATGTGCGGCACACCTTAGAACCTGCTCACCACCGCGGGCGCTCTGAGCAGCACTCGAAAAACGGCCGCGCTTTCTGAATCTTGAGACACTGAACGATTCAGGCACCGCTGCGACCGCGCCTGCGAGTGTATGCACGAAGCGTTCCCGCAACGGCGCACGCCACGGTGCGGCTGCAGCCAAGCCCTAAAATCCCGCGCATGCTCGACCTCCTCCTCCTCCGCAAAGACCTGCCCAGCGCCATCGCCCGGCTCGAAACGCGCAAAAAACCCCAACCCTTCCTCGACGTGGCCGCCTTCCAGGCGCTCGAAGCCGAGCGCAAAACGCTGCAAACGCGCACCGAAGAGCTGCAGGCGCGGCGCAACAGCCTTTCCAAACAGATCGGCCAGCAAAAGGCACGGGGCGAGAACGCCGACACGCTCATGGCCGAGGTCGCGCAGCTCAAGGACGAACTCGAGCGCTCCGCCACGCGCCTTGAGCACATCCAGACTGAGCTGCACGCGCTGCTGCTCGCCGTGCCCAACCTGCCGCACGCAAGCGTGCCCGTGGGGGCGGACGAGAGTGCCAACGTCGAAGTGCGCCGCTGGGGCACCCCGCCGCAGTTCGACTTCACGCCCAAAGACCACGTCGATGTCGGCACGCCGCTGGGGCTGGACTTCGAAACCGGCGCCAAACTCTCGGGCGCACGCTTTTCTGTCATGAAAGGCCCGCTCGCGCGCCTGCACCGCGCGCTCGCCCAGTTCATGCTCGACCTGCAAACCGGCGAGCATGGCTACACCGAGTGCTACGTACCGTACATCGTCAACGCCGACTCGCTCTTGGGCACTGGCCAATTGCCCAAGTTCGCAGGTGACCTTTTTGCCGCGCAAAAAGGCGGGCAGGATGCCGATCCCACGCCCGAGCAGGCCGCGCTCTACCTCATTCCCACAAGCGAAGTACCACTCACCAACTTCGTGCGCGACACCGTGCTCCTTGAGAGCGAGCTGCCGCGCAAACTCACCGCGCACACCCCCTGCTTTCGCTCCGAAGCCGGCAGCCACGGCCGCGACACGCGCGGCATGATCCGCCAGCACCAGTTCGACAAAGTCGAGCTCGTGCAGATCGTGCACCCCGAAAAAAGCGATGAAGCGCTCGAAGCCATGACACGCCACGCCGAGGCCGTGCTGCAGCGCCTGGGCCTGCACTACCGCGTCATGAGCCTATGCACCGGCGACCTGGGCTTTGGCGCCGCCAAGACCTACGACCTCGAAGTCTGGCTGCCCGGCCAGAACACCTTCCGCGAAATCAGCTCGGTGAGCAATTGCGAAGCCTTTCAAGCGCGCCGGCTGCAGGCCCGCTTCAAAAATGCGCAAGGTAAAAACGAACTGGTGCACACGCTCAACGGCTCGGGCCTCGCCGTGGGCCGCACACTCGTCGCCGTGCTCGAAAACTACCAGCAAGCCGACGGCAGCGTGACGATTCCTGAAGTGCTGCGGCCTTACATGGGTGGCGTGGCAGTGCTGGCAGCGGCGTAGTCGCAAACCCCGCCAGCTTGACTCAATCTGGCACCGACACAAAGCAATGGGCCCTCGGGCCCTTTGCTTTTTTGCAGCGTCCGTGCTGGGGATTGAAATGTAAAAATGATAGCTGCTAGCAGCTTTACCAGTAAGCGCTAGAGCCTGTTTTCATCATATTTTCATCCATCGTGGGCGGTCTACCTTGCCTGGGCATGTGGCGGGCCGCCCTGTCATCGTTTTTGTTCATTGGCCTGTCACATGCGGGTCGCACCATCGCGCGGTTCTTTCACTCACATTCATCATGTACCATGAAACTCCGTTTTGCTTGTGGCCTTTTTGTTACCAGCCTGCTGCTCGCCGCGTGTGGCGGCGGCAATGATGGCGACGGTTATATCTACCCGGGCAAGGATGGTGCGGCGCTGCCGTTCACCACGCTGCAGACCCTGAACAACGCCGACAAGACCGCCATCCGCAACGGCGGTTTTGGGTCTGCCATGGCACCGCACCCCACGCTGGCCGGGCACTTTTACGCACTGACGGACCGCGGACCCAACGCCGACCCGCTGCCGGGTGCCATCCCGGGCGGCAAGTTTTTTCTTGTGCCCACGTTCACACCACACATCGGCCTGTTCAAGCTGGACGACAAGGGCCAGGTCACGCTGGTGCGCACCGTGGCGCTGAAGGACCCTAAGGGTCGCTCCATCACCGGCCTGCCCAACTCGGCTTTTGGCTCCACCGGTGAAGTCGCCTATAACCTGGACGGCAGCAAAGTCACGCTGGACCCGGACGACGACGGTGTGCAGGGCTTTGATGAAAGCGGCCTGGACCCTGAAGGCCTGGTGGCCATGCCGGACGGCAGCTTCTGGCTGAGCGACGAATACGGCCCGCACATGGTGCACTTTGATGCCGGCGGCAAAGAAATTGAGCGTATCAACCCGTTTGCTGCCGACCCGCGCAACCGCGCAGGCCGCGTGTTGCCACCAGAGCTTGCCAAACGCTGGCCCAACCGCGGCATGGAGGGGCTGGCCATCACCCCGGACGGCAAGACGCTGGTAGGCATCATGCAGTCCAACCTATACAACCCCACTTCTGCCGTGGGCAGCATCAATCTCACGCGCATCGTCACCGTGCAGCTGGACACCGGCGCGCGCGCCCAGTACCTTTACAAGCAGGACGCAGCCGGGCTCGCCAACTCCGACATCGTGGCCCTGTCGGCCACCAGCTTTCTGGTGATCGAGCGCGACACCAAGTTCTTTGGCCGCGACACCGGCACCGTGCGCAAGAACCTCTACAAGATCGATATCTCCAAAGCCACCAACGTGGACGCCAGCAGCAGCACGCTGAACCACCCCGCCATTACCCGCGACACGGCCACCGGCCTCCTGGTCAACGGCAAGACGCTGGAACTGGTGGCCAAGGACGGCGGCACCGACAACAACTACGCGGCCGGTTGGACGGCCCTGGCCGACGTGGGCATCCAGCCCGCAGCCAAGACACTGGTGTACGACGCCGTCAAGGAGATGGCCTACCCGCACGACAAGATGGAAGGCCTGTGGGTCATCGACGCCAACCGCGTGGGCATCATCAACGACGACGACTTTGCCATCGAGCCTAACGGCACCGGCGGCGTGCGCCAGAAGGTGCTGGGCAACGGCAAGGAGGACGCGAACACCCTGTACGTGGTGAAGCTGGCAGCGCCGCTGTATTGACCGATGGGTGCCCGCTGCAAAAGTTATGCGGCTGAAGCAGAAGAAATCCGTTATCCGAATCTTGCTATAATTGAGCGTTTCGACACACAGGAGAGGTGGCAGAGTGGTCGAATGTACCTGACTCGAAATCAGGCGTACGTGCAAGCGTACCGTGGGTTCGAATCCCACCCTCTCCGCCAGTTGCAAACCCCAAGTAATTGATTTACTTGGGGTTTTTATTTTCCCGCTGCGCCAGGTCTTACTTTTGGTCTTAGCCCGTGACGGGGCTTGCCGGGCCTTAAGCCCACACGACTTACGCAAATCGGGGTTAGGCAAGGCGTTCGCCCCATGGCAAAAACCTCGCTGCATCCTTGTTTGCGTAAGTCCAGGCCCACAAAAAATCGGCGCATGCGCTGCGGGGGACTCAACGAGGCCATCGCATCCCGATAGACAAACTCACCTCTGGCGGTCAGCTGTCCCAAGGCGGTGGCGGCAACTTGATGGGCAGCCATGCTGGGCATGCTCGAAGGCGGCAGAGCGTTTTCAAGCAATTTCAGCGTTTCAACATGAGGTACGAGAACGCCAAGCAGCCGCGCGGCGTTCAACCCAGATTGTCCATTAGGCGGTGCTTCGCACCTACGCGGGCGCTGGCGGACGTCTGACGGTCATTTTGGCCGCTGCTTCGGCGCCCATGGCCCCGGCCATGGGCTTCTCAGCCGCGACCAAACTGCCACGCCAGCTGCCTCGCCATCATCCCGCGTCCTAATGGACAATCTGGGTTCAATGCATCGCCAGCCCCAGCTTCGCGCGTGGCACCCAGCCTTCTTCGGGCGTGGTGCTGACCTTGGGGGCGTTGACGAACAGGCGCTCCAAGGGCAGTTGGTGCGCGCTCAGGTAGCGCACGACGGCTTGGGCACGGTGCGTGGCCACTTCGCGGGCGAGGTCTTCGCTTGCGGGCAGGTGCGCGAGCAGCAGCGCTTCCATCTCGGGCACGGGCAGGTCTTTGGTCAGGCCCAGCAGGTTGCGCGGCTTGGGAATGTCGGCGCGGCGGTACACGCGCTTGAGCAGGCTCGCGTATTCGTCGGCGGACAAGGTGGGCGCCTCATCGGCGGCCAAGTCTTGCACGGCGGCAGCGGGGGCCTTCGCCGCATCGCTGGCAGATGGGGTGGCGGGCTCTTTGGCTGCGCTGCCGCGGCCCGCGCGGCGCTTTTCGGCCAGCACGAGCTGGCGCAGGCGCTCGCGCTGCAGGCCCTCGCGCTCCTGCGCGAGGTTCACCATGCCCGTCACGCTGACTTGCAGCGCCGGCTTTTCGGTGAGCATTTGCACCACCTTGTCGAGCTGTTGGCGCGCCTCGGCCGTGAGCTCGGGGCTGCCGGGGGCGAACACCACCTGGCCCAGGTCTTCGGTGCCGCCGCCAAAAGCGTGCGCGAGCAGCCGGAAGGGCGCGGTGACGGCGCGCGTGATGATGTTGCCTATGATCTTGAGGATCACCGGCCCGAGGCGGAACTGCGGGTCGTTGAGCGAGCCGCTGATGGGCAGGTCGAGGTCGATCACGCCATTGCTGTCGGCCAGCAGCGCCGTGGCCAGGCGCACGGGCAGGCTGGCTGGCGCGCCTTCGACGGGCTCGCCAAAAGTGAGCTGGCGCAGCACCAGTTTGTTGCTCGCGGTCAGCTGGCCGTCGGGCTGCACCTTGTAGGCCACGTCCATGTTGAGCTTGCCGCTTTCGATGCCGTGGCCCGCGTATTTGATGGCGTAGGGCGACAGCGGCGGCAGGTCCAGGTCGCGCGCCTTGCCCTGGATGTCGAGCACCAGCGGGCGCACGAGCGGGTTGAGCTTGCCCGTAACTTCGAGCGTGGCCGAGCCTTCGACGCGCCCGCGCAGCTCGAGCTCGGCGAGCTCGGGCACGCCGTTCGACGCTTCGGACGAGAACGCGCTGAGCTTTCCCGTGAGCTGCGACAGATCAGCCGAGTAGTTGGGGCGGATGAAGAAGTCCGAAAACTGCACCGTGCCGTTGACCAGGCTCATGGGCCCGAAGTGGATCACCGGCGCCAGCGGGTCGCGCTCCGGTGCAGGGGGCGTGGCGGTTTGCGAGGCGGATGCGGGGGCTTGCGGCGTGGCTTGGGCGACGGTTTGCGCCGCTGCCTGCGCGGGCACAGCGGCCGGGGGCGAGGCACTGGCGCTGCCCGGCGCACCCGCGGCTGCCACGCCGACCGCGTCCGCGTCCTTGCCTGCGTCCTTGCCTGCGTCTTTGCCCGTGCTCTTGACGATGTCGGCGAGGTTCAGGCGCCCTTCCTCGTTGAGCGCGATGCGGCCGTAAAAGTCGCTGAGGCTGGTCTCACGCACGTCCAGGCGCAGCGGCTGCCGCGGCGCCAGCGCCAGGCGCAGGCCGCGCAGGCTCAGGTCTTGCCAGGCGAGCAGTTCCTGCCCCACCTGCGACGCCGTCTTGGCGGTGGAGGCTGCCGTGCTGTCGGCGCGCAGGGCGTCGAGCGCCACATCGCCTGCCAGCAGCAGCTTGGGCCCCTGCGGCGTTTGCGCATATGCGAGCTGGCCCAGAAAACCCAGGTCGGCATGGCGCAGGCGGATCGCCAGGAACTCGCCCAGGTAGCCGTCGAGCGCGTGCAGCGGCAGCTTCAGCGCCGTGATGCGACCTTGCAGCGCGAGCGGCATGGGCGTCACGCTGCCCTGGTAGTGCAGCTGGCCCGGCTTGCCGCGGCGCGAGGCCACCTGGGCCGAAAGCTGCAGCGCAATGGGCTTGCGCGCTTCGGTGCTCAGCGCGCGCGCCTGGATTTGCAGCGCCGACAGGCGCAGCGCCACGGGCCGCACGGTGGCGTCCTGCGCCTCGTCGCGGAAATCGACAGCACCGCCGCTGAGCGCCAGCTCGCCCAGTTGCACATGCCAGGGGACGGTCGCCGGCGTAGCCTGGGCGGTCTTTGCCTTCCTAGCGGTTTTTTCAGCGGCTGGTTCGGCGCCCTGATCAGCGGTTTTGGCGGGCGGCTGTGCATCAGCGCCCACCGCCTGAGCGCCGCCGCGCAGCCAGCGCTCGAACATCCAATGGCCTTGGGCGTCGCGCGCCACGGTCAGCTGCGGCTCGGCAATGGCCAGGCGCTGCAGCGTGATCTGGCGCTGCGCCAGGTTGGCCTCGGCGCCTTGCAGTTCTATCCTGCCCACGCTGGCGAGCGTGTCCTTGCCCTGCCGCAGGGCCAGCTTTTGCAGCACCAGCGGCTGTGCGCTCAGCCGCAGGCCCGCGGAGTGCGCGGCGTCTGCGACAGCAGCACCCGTACCCGCGCCGGGCGCCTGCCACTGCAGGCCCAGCGTGCCGCTGAGCCAGCCGCTCAGTGTGGGCTCGAGCACCTGCGCCAGGTACGGTGCCGCGAGCTGCAGCGCCACGTCCTTGGCCGTGAGCTGCAGCCTGGCATGGTTCGCATCCGCCTCGCCTTCGAACGCGAGCGTGCCCTGTGCGGGCAGCTCGAGTGCGCCGTGCAGCGGCATGGGCTTGCGCCAAGGCAGTGCAAAACCCGTTGCTTCGAGACTGATGTTATGCGCTTCGAGCGCCGCCGCAGGGCGCGTGCTCTCGTCGCGCCACTGCACGCGCCCGCCCTGTACGGCGGCGCGCGCCACCTCGACGCTCCAGCCCGCGTCGGCCGGGGCGGGCGGCGTGGCGGCAAAGGTGCTTGCGGGGGCGCTCTTTGGGACGCTCGCTAGGACGCTGGGAGCGTCGGCACCCTGCACGGCGGCCTTGGTGGTGGCAGTGGCTGCTCCACGGACGGCCGCTTCGTTGCTCGTTTCGTTCTGCGCGCCGGTTCGGGCCACCTTTTTGGGGCTCGCTTCGTCATCTGAATCAGTAGCTGCATGTGCAGTCTGGGCGCCAAGTTGGGCCCAATTCAATGCCCCATCGGCACGGCGCGCAGCATAGACCTGCGGGGCCTTCAGCTCGACCAGCGCGAGCTTCACCACGCGCTCGAGCGGACGCACGTCGGCCAGGTCCACGCGCAGCTGCTCGAGCGCCAGCAGCGGCTGTGCCTGCCGGTCAGCCAGGCGCAGTTGGCGCGCCCGCACCTGCCCCGAGAGCTGCACGCTGGGGCGCGGCGCCCGCGCAAAATTCAGCTGCAAATCCACGTCCAGCACCGCGCCCTGCAGCCGTACCGGCAGGCTCGCGGGCAGGTAGGGCAGATAGGGAGCCAGATCGACACCCTTCCAGTGCAGCGCGGCCTTGCCGGCACGCTCGGGCGTAAAAGGCTGCGCCTGCGCCTTGAGGTCGAACGGACTGCCGTTGACGGTGAACGAAAGCTGCGGCGTCACGTAGGTCGTGCGTTGCGCGGGCAGGGTGCTCAAAAACGGCAGCCCCAGGTGCAGCGCGCGCACGCGGTGCGTCGTGCCTGCGGGCAGATCGGCAAAGTCTATGCTGCCGCGCGTCAGCTCCAGATTGTGGAGCGCCATGCGCAGCGGGCCAGCACTCGCAGACGGTTTTTCGGACGGCGCCGTGAGCTTGGCGATGATGTCGTCCACGTCATAGCGCCCCTGCCCCTGGTGTGTGATGCGCAGCGTGGGCGCGTCTATGCGCAGCGCGTCCAGCACCGGCCCCAGGCGCAGCAGCGACTGCAGCTCGGCATCGACGTAAATGCTGGCAATATGCAACTGCGGCGGCGTGGCCGGCGCGCCCGGCGCACCGGAGGCACTGGCGCCGGCCACGTTCAGGTCGCGCAGCGTGAGCTCGAGCGTCCAGGGCTTGAACGCGATCGCGCCGACCGTCACCTGCCGGCCCAGCTGCGCGCTCGCTATCCGCTCCAGCGGCCGGTGCAGCAGGCTCGGCAATACCATCCAGCCCAGCAGCCACCACAGCCCCAGCGCCAACAGCGCCCAGGCCGCGGCGCGCAGCCAGCGGTAGCGGCGCCAGGCGGACGCGAGGGCAGGCAAGGGGGCTTGGGGCATGGTTTTATGAATCAGCGATGAAACACAGCTAGGAGCCTGTCGGACTTTGGAATCGTCGACTGCGAATGCGCCGCAGCGGCCCATTTTTTACCGTCTTCTTGCCCCATAGCACCACTATGGGACGGCAAATCCGGCAAAAACTGGTCTCGCTGGGGCACATTCTCGCTATCGACGCCCAAAGTCCGACAGACTCCTAGCGTAGCGCATGCTGGGCAGGGGGTGTTGCGATTTGTCGTGCCTGGAATTACTACACTGCGCGCCATGAGCGCGATCACCTTCGATACCCTCAAATACGCCAACCGGCTCAAGGCCGCCGGAATGGAGCCGCGCCTGGCCGAAGAGCAGGCCGAGGCGTTGGCGGATGCGCTCACGGAACAGACCCCATTGGCCACCAAGACCAATCTGGTCGAATGGCGCATGGCCACCAAGGCCGACCTCGCGGACGCCAAGACCGATCTCATCAAGTGGGTCGCGGGCATGCTGGTCGCGCAGGCCGCGGTCGTGGCAACGCTGGTCAAGTTGCTCTGAACGCTGCAACCACCGGTGGTGCATCGGCCGCTACCATCGCGGGCATGAACGCTGCTGCACCCCCGCCCGGCTCGCCCGCCTCGGCTTCGCCATCCACCGCTTCGCCCGCCACCCCCGTGCGCTTTTGGGCCGAGCTGAGCGCGCGCGAGTTTGCCGCACGCCAGGCGTCTGGCCTGGCGGCGCAGACCGTGGCCGTGCTGCCCGTGGCCGCGATCGAGCAGCACGGGCCGCACCTGCCGCTCTCGGTCGATGCCACCTTGCTGCAAGGCGTGATAGACGCCGCGCTGCCGCTGCTGCCAGCCGACTTGCCCGTGCTCTTTCTGCCGCCGCAAAACCTGGGGCTGAGCACCGAGCACAGCCGCTTTGCCGGCACGCTCACGCTCTCGCCCGCCACGGTGCTCGCGCTGTGGACCGAAATCGGCCACTGCGTGGCACGCGCGGGCGTCAAAAAGCTGCTGCTCTTCAACGGCCACGGCGGGCAGGTCAGCGTGATGGACATCGTCGCGCGCGAGCTGCGTGCGCAGTGCGACTTGCTGGTGTATGGCGCGAGCTGGTTCAGCCTGCCGCTGCCGGACGAAGTGCTGGGCCTGTTCAGCGCCGCCGAGCACCGCTTTGGCATCCACGCGGGCGAGATCGAAACCTCGATGATGCTGCACCTCGCGCCCGCGCGCGTGGCCCTGCACGAGGCGCGCCACTTCCACTCGAGCGCGCAAGACCGCGCAGCGCGCTACGCCATTTTGGGTAACGGCAAAAGCGCCAAGCTCGGCTGGCAGATGCAGGACTACCACCGCGCCGGCGCCGTGGGCAACGCCGCCGCTGCGAGCGCCGCCAAGGGCCGCGCCGTAGTCGAAGCCGCGGCGCAGCAGCTTGCCTTGCTGCTACAGGAATTGCATACGCTGCCGCTCAGCACGCTGGCGCCGGGGCCGGATTTCGGGGCGGGTGCGTAGCGCAGTGCCCGCCCAGGAACGCTATGGAAATCACAGCGTCAAAATCGTGCACCCCGTGGTCTTGCGCGCTTCGAGGTCGCGGTGCGCCTGCTGCACTTGGGCGAGCGGGTAGCGCTGCTCGATGTGGATCTTCACGGCGCCGCTTTGCACCACGGCAAACAAGTCATCGGCCATGGCCTGCGTGCTCTCGCGCGTGGCGATGTGCGTGAACAGCGTCTGGCGCGTGACGTAAAGCGAGCCTTTGGCGCCCAAAATGGCCGGCGAAAACGGCGGCACCGGGCCCGAGGCGTTGCCAAAGCTGGCCATCAGGCCGAAAGGGCGCAGGCAGTCGAGCGACTTGTCCCAGGTGTCCTTGCCCACCGAGTCGTACACCACCTTCACACCCTTGCCGCCGGTGATCTCGCGCACGCGCGCGGCAAAGTCCTCGGTGTTGTAGTTGACCGCGTGCGCCGCGCCGTTGGCGAGCGCGAGCTGGCATTTGGCGTCTGTGCCCGCCGTGCCTATCAGCTGCAGGCCCAGGTGCCTGGCCCACTGGCACGCGATCAGGCCCACGCCGCCCGCGGCCGCGTGAAACAACACATGGTCGCCAGGCGCGAGCCCTTCGACGGGGCGCACTTTTTTGAGCAGATATTGCGCCGTCAGGCCCTTGAGCATCATGGCCGCGCCGGTCTCGAAGCTGATGCCGTCGGGCAGCTTGCACACGCACTGCGCCGGCATCACGCGGCGCTCGCAGTAGCTGCCGGGCGGCTGGCCGGCGTAGGCCACGCGCTCGCCCACGGCGAGGTGCGTCACACCCGGCCCCACGGCCTCGACCACGCCCGCACCTTCCATGCCTATGGTGGCGGGCAGCGGCAGCGGGTACAGGCCGGTGCGGTGATAAACGTCGATGAAGTTCAGCCCCACGGCGTGGTGGCGGATGCGCACTTCGCCGGGCCCGGGCTCGCCCACGGGCACATCGACGATCTGCAGTTCTTCGGGACCGCCGGGCTGGCGGATCTGGACGGCAAGGCTCATGGCAGGTGTCTCCTATGAAAAACGGCGCAAAACAGGGGCAGCATGGTGCCATGAAATGGCGCATGGCTGCGCGTGCTGCGGCCGTTTGCCCATAGACGTGCGCAGCGCAGCGATAAACATCCAGTGAAAATCTCAAGAAAACCTAGGGTTATCCTTAATGCGCCGTCTGTCGATATTTTGCAAAAATGCCGGCAACCACAGCATCGCTGCGGTTGCCCTTTCACCAAAGCCTGCTTGCGCGCAAAAAACAGTCAGTTCTGTTTGTTTTGTGCGCGCAGTCGATGCTTGCTTGCATCCTCAGGATGGGCAAGGGCATTCACAAAAGAAATGAGGAGACCAATGAAAGACCTCTCGCAAAGCATCAAGCTGCTGGTGGACCCCGCACGCCAGCTCTTCAAGGTGCCGCGCGCCTCGTTCGTCGATCCGGACGTCGTGGCGGCCGAGCGCCAGGCGATTTTCGACCGCTGCTGGCTCTACTTGGGCCACGCCTCCGAGATTGCCAAACCTGGGCAGTTCGTCACGCGCACCGTGGCGGGCCGGCGCCTGATTTTCAACCGCGACACCGACGGGCGCATCAACGCGCTCATGAACACCTGCCCGCACCGCGGCGCCACGGTGTGCCGCGAGCGCTCGGGTGTGGCCAAGAACTTTTTGTGCTTCTACCACGGCTGGGTGTTCCACTCCACGGGCAAGCTGCGCGAGCAGCCGGGCCAGGCCTCGTATGCGCCGGACTTCAACGCGCAAGGCGGCGCCGACCTGACGCCCGCGCCGCGCCACGAGGAGTACCGCGGCTTTCACTTCGTCTCGTTCGACAAGGACATCGTCGATCTGCCCACCTACCTGGGCCAGGCGCGCGAATACATAGACCTCGTGGCCGACCAGTCTGAAGCGGGCATGACCATCGTCGGCGGCACGCAGGAATACAGCATGCGTGCGAACTGGAAGCTGCTGGTCGAAAACAGCATAGACGGCTACCACGCCGCCACCACGCACGCCACCTACCTCGACTACCTCAAGGGCACGGCAGGTGCGCTCGCCGCCGTCGGCATCGAAGGCGCGGGGCGCGACCTGGGCAACGGCCACGGCGTGATCGAATACTCCGCGCCCTGGGGCCGCCCGATCGGGCAGTGGATTCCGGCCTGGGGCGAGCAGGGCAAGGCCGACATCGACAAGATCATCGCGCGCCTCACGGAACGCTTTGGCGCCGAACGCGCGCAGCGCATCGCGTTCAAAAACCGCAATCTGCTGATCTTCCCGAACCTGATCATCAACGACATCATGGCGATCACGGTGCGCACGTTTTACCCGCTCGCGCCCGACCACCTGCACGTGAATGCCTGGGCGCTCGCGCCGGCTGAAGAAGGCGAATGGGCACGCAAGTCGCGCCTCGAGAGCTTTCTCGAATTCCTCGGCCCCGGCGGCTTTGCCACGCCCGACGACGTCGAGGCGCTGCAGCAATGCCAGGCGGGCTTCAACAACCTGCAGGAAGTGCCTTGGAACGACATCTCCAAAGGCATGGGCAGGCCGCAACCCGCCGCGGATGATGAGATTCAGATGCGCGCCTTCTGGACCGAATGGCACAAGCGCCTGAGCCGTTTGAACGAAGCCCAGCAGAAGAACTATTGATCCGGCCTCAATGAACTTGACTCAAGCCGCATAGCGTACCGTGGCGTGCTCGAAGTACTTGCGGATGCGCTCGGGCTGGCGTTGCACGCTGCGAAGGTGCTTGGCTGTGGCTTTGGCCAGTTGCAGCTTCGTTCGCGCCGGTGCCAGCTTCGTGACCGCCTGCTTGATATCCGCATTGGCCATCTCATCCGGGTTCAACTCCGGGCTATAGCTCGGTAGGTAGAACACCTCGATGGCATCGGCATGCTCGGCCAGCCAGGCCTTGACCGGTTTGGCATGATGCACCCGCAGGTTGTCCAGGATCAGGAACACCTTCTTGGTCTGTCCCTTGATCAGCCGGCGCAGGAAGTCGATCAGGATTGTGGTGTTGAGCGCCCCGTCAAAGATGCGCCAGCGCATCTGCCCTTTGTTGGTCACGGTGGAGATGACCGACAGGTTGTGGCGCTTGTTGTTGACCCGCACCACCGGCGTCTGGCCCTTGGGCGCAAAACCACGGCCGCGTACATCGTCGCTGCGCAGTCCACTCTCGTCGCCCCAGTGAATTTCGGCTCCCTCGGCCTTGGCCCGCGCGGCAATGGCGGGGTAGTCCTCGTCGAGCCACTTCTTGACCGCCGCCGGTGACTGCTCGTAGGCCTTCTTCATCGGCTTTTGCGGCGTGAAGCCCCAGCGCGCCAGGTACTTGCCCATGGTGCGCACTTGCAGTCGCAGCCCAAAGCGCTGTTCGATGAGTTGGGCCACAGCGGCGCGGGTCCACAGCGCGTAGGGCATCTTGAGCTGATCGGGCGTCTTGTCGGCGATGAGCTTGCGCACCAGGGCCTCCTGGGCGGGGTCGAGCAAGCGGTTTTCGCCGAGCTTGCGCCCGCCAATGGCGTCGTGCAGCGCCTTGGCACCGAGCGCCTCATGGCGTTTGCAGATGTTGAAGACGCCTGTGCGACTCAGGCCGGTGAGCGCGGCGATCTTGTCGTAGGTGTTGCCGGCCTTGCGTAGCCGGATGACCTGAACCCGGCGCTCATGCCGCGCTTCGCGGCTCAACGATCTCATGTCAGTTGCTTGCATGAATCCGAGTTGGGGGCGGTGCAGATAAATTCAAGTGCACAAGGGCCGAATCAATAAGGAGGCAGCCCATGCAAAACCTGACCCGCTCCGAAGTCGAAGACTTTCTCTACCACGAAGCCGCGCTGCTCGACGACTGGCGGCTCGACGACTGGCTTGCGCTCTACACCGCCGACGCGCGCTACGAAGTCCCCGCCACCGACCTGCCGCGCGACGCCAGCCCCGACAGCAGCCTGTTTTACATCGCCGACGACGCCTTCCGGCTCAGCGAGCGCGTGAAGCGCCTGAACAAGAAGATGGCCGTCTCCGAGCAGCCGCGCTCCAAGACGCGCCACCTCGTGAGCAACGTGCGCATCCTCGCGCGCAGCGCCGACAGCGCGCAGGTCAACGCCGCCTTCGTCACCTACCGCAGCAAGGACGGCTTCACCGACACCTACGTGGGCAGCACCGACTACACGCTGGTGCGCGGCGCCGACGGCGCGCTCAAGATCCGCAGCAAGCGCTGCGTGCTCGACCTCGAATCGCTGCGTCCGCAAGGGCGCGTGAGCATCCTGTTGTAAGAAAGCACTGCCATGAGCATTCCTTTTCGCTACCGCAAGCTCGGCTACGTGGCCTTGAACGTCACCGACATCGAGCGTTCGACCAAGTTCTACACCGAACTCGTGGGGCTGGACTTGACCGAGCGCGTGCCCGGCGGGCCGGCATTTTTGCGCTGCAGCACCGACCACCACAACATGGTGCTCTACCCGGCTGCGGCGCCGGGCGTCAAGCGCGTGGGCTTCGAGCTCGAAAGCCGCGCCGAGCTCGAACACGCGCGCAAGCACCTCGAAAGCCTGGGCCTGGCCGTGCACGACATCGGCGCCGAGGAGCGCGCCCTGCTGCGCCAGGGCGACGGCCTGCGCTTCGTCGAGCCGCACTCGGGCCTGACCATGGAGCTTTACACGCGCATGCAGCAGATGGCCGTGCCCTTCCAGCAGCGCCTGACCAAGATCGCGCGCCTGGGGCACGTGGTGCTCTCGGTCGAGCGCTTCGACGAGATGGCGGCGTTTTTGCACGCGCAGCTCGGCTTTGCGATTTCGGACTTCGTCGAAGGGCACTTTGCCTTCATGCGCTGCCAGCCCAATCCGTTCCACCACAGCTTCGCGATCGGGCGCTCGCAAGGCGGCAACCACCTGAACCATGTGAACTTCATGGTCAGCGACATCGACGACATCGGCCGCGCCATGAACCGCATGCAAAAGGCCGAAATCCCCATCGTCTTCGGGCCGGGGCGCCACATGCCCTCGGGCAGCATCTTCTTGTATTTCCTCGACCCCGACGGCATGACCATCGAATACAGCTTCGGCATGGAGGAGTTCCCCGAAAAAGGCGCCCGCGAGCCGCGCATGCTCGAGCCGCATCCGCTCGCGCTCGACACCTGGGGCAGTCTGCCCAAGCCAGCCTTCGGCAAGGTCGGCCAGATCGAACGCCAGGAGGCCGCATGAGCACGGTGACATCTTCGGGGCAGGACTGGGCCTTCAAGGCGCAGCCGCACGCGGGCCGCGTGGCCGTGGTCACGGGCGCGGCGCGCGGCATCGGGCTCGAGATCGCGCTGCGCCTGGCGCGCGACGGCGCCCGCCTGGCGCTCGCCGATGCCGATGCCGCAGGGCTCGAAGCCAGCGCCGCCGCGGTGCGCACCACCGGCGCCGAGGTCATCACCGCCGCGGGCGACCTGTCGCTCGAGGCCACGGCCGAGGCGCTGATGCAGGCCACGCGCGACGCCTTCGGGCGCATAGACATCCTCGTGAACAACGCGGGCGGCGGCGTGATCCTGCCCTTTCTCGAACACACGCCGCAGACGCTCAAGCAGACCATAGACCGCAACCTCTGGACGGTGCTGTGGTGCTGCCGCGCGGCCCTGCCGACCATGCAACAGCAGCGCTACGGGCGCATCATCATCATCGGCGCGGACTCGGTCATGAGCGGCCTGTGGGCGCACGCGGCCTACAACGCGGCCAAGGGCGGCGCACACGGCCTGACCACGGGCCTGGCGCGCGAGTTCGCGCGCGACGGCATCACCGTGAACACGGTCGCCCCCTGCGCGGTGCGCACGCCGCAGCTCGTGGAGATCGCCGAAAAAGACCCTGCGCTGGTCGAGCGCTTCGTCAGCATCATCCCCATGGGGCGCGCGGCCGAAATGGCCGAGGTCGCGTCCATGGTCAGCTACGTGGCTTCGACCGAAGCGGCTTTCGTGACCGGGCAGGTGATCAGTGTCAACGGCGGCAGCACCATGCGCGGCTAGCCCACCGAGCAAACTTGCCTTTTCCATGAGCACCATGCCAGCGCCGCAGAACCCCGAAACCCCCGCCGCGCCACGCCGCAAACCGCGTGCCGCAGCCCAAAAGCCGCGCCGCACGCAGGCCATGCGCAGCGACGAGACGCGCGGGCGCATCCTCAACGCGGCCTTCGCGGTGCTCAAGGAGCGCGGCTTCGTCGGGCTCACGACGCCCGAGGTCGCGCAGCGCGCCGGGGTGTCGCGCGGGGCGCTGGTACACCATTTCCCGAGCAAGCTCGAACTCGTCACGGCGGCCATGGAGCACGTGTTTGGCATCGCTCTGGCCGACGGCCTGCGCCTGGCCGAAAGCGCACGGCATTCGGGCAATCCGGCTCAGGCGCTGCTCAAGGACACGCAGGCGTTTTATTTCAGCGACTGCTTCGCCGTGGGCCTGGACCTGTTGCTCGCGGGTGCTAAAGACCCGGCCCTGAAGGACACCGCCGTGGCCGTGGTGCACAACTACCGCCGCCCGGTCGAGCAGCAGTGGCTCGCCGTGATCGAGGAGCTGGGCCTGAGCGCCGAGCTCAGCGAAGACCTGCTGCTGCTCACCGTGAGCCTGGTGCGCGGCTTTGGCGTGCGCCACTTGTGGGCGCCAGACCCCGCGCAGGTGCAGCGCCTGCTGCGCCTGTGGGTGGAGATTTTGGGCAGGTACCTCGCAAACCGCCCGTCCAGCGGGCGCACCGCACCGCCCTCGCGCCCGCCCTCTTCTGCGGCACAACAGTCCGAACCCCCGCCCGAAACCCCGTCTGCCCACAGGCCCGCTGCCGTATGAGCACTTTTGCAAGCATGGACGTGCACACGCACGTCGTTCCGGCCGAATTCCCGCCCTACCTGGGGCAGCGCCTGGGCGTGCGCTGGCCCAGCATGGCCGATGCCCAGCCCTGCCACAAGCACGTGATGCTGGACGGCAAGGTCTATCGCACCGTGTCGCACCAGTGCTGGGACTGCCAGGTGCGCCTGGCCGACATGGACGCCATGCAGGTCGGCCAGCAGGTGCTCTCGCCCATGCCCGAGCTGCTCTCGTACTGGCTGGATGGCGCCGACGCGCAGGTGCTCACGCGCTATTTGAACGAGAGCATCGCAGGCATGGTGCAGCAGGCGCCTGCGCGCTTCGTCGGCCTGGGCGCCGTGCCCTTGCAGGACGTGGAGCGCGCGATCGACGAGCTCGACCACGCCGTGCACCAGTGCGGCCTCGCGGGCGTCGAGATCGGCAGCAACATCGACGGCGTGAGCATTGGCGACGCGCGCTTCGAGCCGTTTTTTGCGGCGGCAGAGCGCTGGGGCGCGGCCATCTTCGTGCACGCGCTGCGCCCCGCGGGCATGGACAGGCTGGTCGGCCCGCCGATTTTGGAGCAGGCGCTCGCGTTTCCGGGCGAGGTGGGGCTGTCGGCCGCTTCGCTTTTGACCGGCGGCACGCTTGCGCGCCATCCGGGCCTGCGCATCGCCTTCAGCCACGGCGGCGGCACGCTCGCGCAGCTGCTGCCGCGCCTGCAGCATGCCTGGGAGCAGTTCCCGCCGCTGCAGCAGGCCATGCCCGTGGCGCCGCGCACGGCAGCGCGCAGCATGTTCTACGACGACCTGGTCTATGACGCGGCCGGCATCGCCTTTTTGATCCAGAGTTTTGGCCTCGGCCAGATCATGCTGGGCAGCGACTACCCGTTCGCGATCATGGACAAAGACCCGGTGGGCCGCGTGGCCGCGCTGGCGCTGGACGCCGCCGCGCAGCAGGCGCTGCGCCAGGGCAACGCTTTGCGCTGGCTTGGACGCACGCCAGAAAGTCCATGATTTCTGCAATCATAAAAAGAGCTGCTTGTGCTTGTTGTTAAAGCGCTAGATGCCAAATTGACCACCTATTTTTCGCAATCAATTTAATAGCAAACGTCACGCCCATGAAGCCTGCGTTTTTGGCCTTTCCCCGTTTTCATTTTTGGAGTTAGCCGTGACTTCTTCTGACACAACTGCCGAACTGCCGCGCGTGGGCGTAGTGATCGGCGACCCTTGCGGCGTAGGGCCCGAGGTGCTGCTCAAGTCCTGGGCGAGCGGCCGGCTGCAGGCGGTGTGCCAACCCGTCGCCATCGGCAGCGCCGCGGTGCTGCAGCAGACCGCGGCGCAGCTCGGCTTGCCCGTGCGCGTGCGCACCGTGGCTGCGCCCGAAGAGCTGCGCGGCGGCGCGGATGCGCTCGACGTGCTCGACTCGGGCGCGCTCGACCCTGCACTGGTCACGCCCGGGCGCGACAACGAAGCCTGCGGGCGCGCCTCGGCGGTCTGGCTCGACGAGGCTGATGCCTTTGCACGCGCGGGCCGGCTGCAGGCCACCGTGATGGCGCCTATCAGTTCGGTGGCCATGGACATGGCCGGCGTGCTCGACCGCGTGGTGCAGGCCAAGCCCGGCGAGAGCTACCTGCTGCTCGTCTCGGGCCCGCTGCGCGTGGCGCACCTCACCGACCACGTGCTGCTGCGCGACGTGTCCGCGCTCATCACGGCCGAGCTCATCGAATCCGCCGTGCGCACGCTGCACGAGGTGCTGCGCCGCTGGGGCCTGGCGCGCCCGCGCATCGCGGTGGCGGGCTTCAACCCGCACGCCAAAGGCCCCGAAGAGGAGCGCATGCTGCCCGGCATCGCACGCGCGCAGGCCGCGGGCCTGGACGTGCGCGGCCCGATCAGCCCCGACACGGTGTTTCGCCACTGCATCGAGGGGCGCTACGACATCGTGCTCGCGATGTACCACGACCAGGGCCACATCGCGATCAAGACCGCGGCCTTCGCGGGCAACGTGGCCGTGGTCGTGGGCCCGCCCTACCCGCACGTCACGGTGGCGCACGGCACGGCCTACGACATCGTGGGCCGCGGCGTGGCCGACCACTCGATGCTGCTCAACGCCATCCTCACCGCCGCCTCGCTCGCCGCGGGGCGTGGCTTTCCGGCGCTGGACTGAGGCTGAGAGTCTTGCGCCCCACCCGTTTTTCGTTCCCCCTCAAGCAAAGGAGACTTGCCATGGACGCCGCCCCCCAATCCCTGCTCGATGAATGCGTGCACCACGAGCGCGACGCGCTGCGCGCGGTCGATAGACGCATCTTTGTCGATGAAGAACTGTTCGAGCTCGAGCAGAAAAAAATCTGGCAAAAAATCTGGGTCTACGTGGCCCACGAAAGTCAGCTGCCCAAGCCCAAGGACTACCTGACCGCGTGGATCGGGCGCACGCCCATCGTGGTGAACCGCGACAAGAACGGTGCGCTCAACGCCTTCGTGAACATCTGCTCGCACCGCGGCGCGACGCTGGCGCGCACCTCCAAGGGCAGCGTGAACAACTTTACGTGCTCGTTCCACGGCTGGGTCTTCGACGCCAAGGGCGATCTGCTGTCGGTGATGAACCAAGACGGCGCCGGCTACCCGAGCGACTTCGACAAAGGCAAGCGCGGCCTCGTCAAAGTGCGCCTGCAAAGCTACCGCGGTTTCCTGTTTGCCACGCTCAACCCCGACGCCGAGCCACTCGAAGACCATCTGGCCGAGAGCAAGACCTTCCTCGACCTGGTGGTCGATCAATCCCCGCAAGGCCTCGAAGTGCTCCCGGGCCGCTCGGTTTACACCTACGACGGCAATTGGAAATTGCAGGTCGAAAATGGCGTCGATGGCTACCACGTGGATACGGTGCATGCGAACTACGTGCAGATGATCAAGAACCGCGCGCGCATCAATGCCGAGAGCAAGGGCATGAAAGTGCTCGCGGTGGGCGACTTCACGCGCAACCGCGGCGGCTACTACGACCTGAAAAACGGCCACACGGTGATCTGGACCGACATCACCAACCCGCAGGACAGGCCCGTCTATGCCGCGCGCGCAGACATCGAGGCGCGCCTGGGCGCAGAGAAAGCCAAGTGGGCCGTGTTGCGCTCGCGCAACCTGCTCGTCTACCCGAACGTGTTCATCATGGACCAGATGGGCACGCAGATCCGCGTGTTCCGCCCGATCGCCGCGAACAAGACCGAAGTCACGATCTACTGCTTCGGCCCCGTGGGCGAGGCGCCGGCTGAGCGCGACAAGCGCATCCGCCAGTACGAGGACTTCTTCAACGCCTCGGGCATGGCCACGCCCGACGACCTGACCGAATTCAACGCCTCGCAGATCGGCTGCGAAAACCATGACGTGATGCGCTGGAGCGACATGACACGCGGCGCCGCGCACGAAATCGTGGGCGCCGACGCCGACGCCGCAGCCCTGGGCATACACCCCGCCAGCAGCGGCGTGCGCGTGTCCGACGAGGGCATCTTCGTCGCCCAGCACCAGCGCTGGCTCGAGCTCATGCAGGCCGAATGAGCACCCGCAAAAACCACTTGAGAGCAAAAAAACCATGAACGCCACAGAACTGCAGCAAAGCGTCTGCGCCTTTTTGTACCGCGAAGCCGAGTGCGTCGACGAGCGCCGCTGGGACGACTGGCTCGCCCTGTTCGATGCCCAGGCCGAATACTGGATTCCGTCGTGGGACTCGGAATACGAGCTCGTGGACAACCCGCGCAGCGCGGTCTCGCTGATGTATTACCCGAACCGCACGGGCCTCGAAGACCGCGTGTACCGCCTGCGCACGGGGCGCTCGGCGGCCTCCATTCCGCTGCCGCGCACCTGCCACACGGTGAGCAACGTGCGCCCCGTGCTGCAGGCCGATGGCAGCTGCAGCGTGAAGGCGAACTTCCTCACGCACCTGTTCCGCAACGCTGCTACGCAGCTTTTTTACGGCCACTATGAGTACCTGCTCGCACCGCACGAAGGCAGCTGGCTGATCCGCAGGAAGAAGATCGTGGTGCTCAACGACCTGATCGACACCGTGCTCGATATCTACAGCGTCTGAGCCCCGGGCCCGTCTTGCAGCAGGCGCGCGGCGTGCCAGGCGGCGATCCACTCTTCGTTGGTGGGCTCGACGGCCACGCGCACGCGGCTTGCCGCGCTCGAGATGCAAGGCGCGTGGCGCGCATTGGCCTGGGCGTCGAGCGCCACGCCCAAAAAGGCGAGCCCGGCGCACACGCGCGCACGCAAGGTGTCGTTGTGTTCGCCTATGCCCGCGGTGAACACCAGCATGTCCAGGCCGCCGAGCACGGCAGCGAGCGCGCCGATCTCGCGCACGATGCGCCGCACGTACAGCGCGAGCGCCGCCTGCACGCGCGCATTGCCGCCTTCGAGCGGCAGCAGCTCACGCGGGTCGGCCGACACGCCCGAGACGCCCAGCAGGCCGCACTCGTGGTAGAGCATGTGGCCGACTTCTGCGAGCGTGCGTTTTTCGATCTCCATCAGGTACAGCAGCGCGCCGGGGTCGAGCGCGCCGCAGCGCGTGCCCATCATGAGCCCGTCGAGCGCCGAAAAGCCCATGGTCGTGGCCACGCTGCGCAAGTCCTGCATGGCGCACAGGCTCGCGCCGCTGCCCAGGTGCGCGACGATGGTGCGCCCGCGTGCGGCCGCGCCGTAGCGCTCGGCCAGCGCGAGCGACTGGTATTCGTACGACAAGCCATGAAAACCATAGCGGCGCACGCCCCGCTCCCAGGCCGAATAGGGCAAGGGCAGCATTTTTTCGACCTCGGGCAGGGTGTGGTGGAAGGCCGTGTCGAACACCGCGACCTGCGGCAGCTCGGGGTGCGCGAGCAGCACCTCGATGGCCTCGAGCGCGAACGGCTGGTGCAGCGGCGCGAGCGGAATGTAGCTGCGCAGGTCGGCAAGCACGGCCGCGTCCATGCGCACGGGCGCAAAGTATTTGCTGCCGCCATGCACCACGCGGTGCGCCACGACGCCGATGCCGCGGCCCGCGCAGTGCTGCCGCAGAAAAGCCCGCACGCGCGCGCGGATGTGCTCCAGCGCCGCGTGGTAGGGCGCCTTGGCGTCCAGCTGCAGCGCTTGTGGCGCCTGTCCGTTCTCGCTCCACTGCGGCTGCGCGCCGGTGATGCCTTCGACCTTGCCGCCCCACCAGGGCGCACGCGGCAGTGGCTGCACGGCGGCGTCGTAGAGCGCGAATTTGATGCTCGAGGAACCGCAGTTCAGCACCAGGATGAGGTCGTTCTGTACGGCGCTCATGGGGGCGACGCCTTGTAGTGCTGGGCCAGCAGCAGCGCGAGGGCGCACGAGGCGATGCGCGTTTCGCGCGTGTCCGCGCGGCTCGTGAGCACGATGGGCACGCGCGCGCCGAGCACGATGCCCGCGCTCGCGGCGCCGCCCAGGTATTCGAGCTGCTTGGCGAGCATGTTGCCGCTTTCGAGGTCGGGCACCACCAGAATGTCCGCCTGGCCCGCCACGTCGGACTGGATACCCTTGATGCGCGCCGCGGCAATCGACACGGCGTTGTCGAACGCGAGCGGCCCGTCGAGGATGCCGCCGCTGATCTGGCCGCGGTCGGCCATTTTGCACAGCGCGGCGGCGTCCAGCGTCGCGGGCATGCTGGGGTTCACGGTTTCGACCGCGGCGAGGATCGCCACGCGCGGCTGCGCCACGCCGATCGCGTGCGCAAGATCGATCGCGTTGCGCACGATGTCGGCCTTGTCTTCGAGCGTGGGCGCGATGTTGACGGCCGCGTCGGTCACGATGAAGGGGCGCGGGTAGGCGGGCGACTGCATCAGGTAGCAGTGGCTGATGCGGCGCTTGGTGCGCAGGCCCGCGTCGTGCGCGACCACTGCGCCCATGAGCTCGTCGGTGTGCAGGCTGCCCTTCATGAGCGCCTGCACCTGGTTTTGCGCCACCAGCTGCACGGCGCGCGCAGCGGCGGCGTGGCTGTGCGGCACGTCTTCGATGGCCAGATCGGAAATGTCCAGCCCCGCGGAGTGCGCCACGGCTTGCAGGCGCGCGCGCGGCGCCACGAGCACGGGCTCGATCAGCCCCGCCGCGTGCGCATCGAGCGCGCCCAGCAGGCTGATTTCGTCGCACGGATGCACGACCGCCACGCGCAGCGGCCCGAGCGGGCGCGCAAGGTCCAGCAGGCGCGTGAGGCCCGCTTCGCCCATGGTCAGGCGCACTTCGGGCAGCGTGCTGCGCGGGCGCGCTATGCGCTCGGTCGGCGCGAGCACTTCGGCCACGCCGCTGATCACGGTCACGCCGTCCTGGTTGACGCAGCTGCACTCGAGCTGCAGGCGTTTTTTGACCTCGTCGCGCGCAACCACGCGCACGCTTGCACGCAGGCGGTCGCCCACGCGCACGGGCGCGAGGAATTTGAGCGTCTGCGACAGATAAATCGTGCCCGGGCCGGGCAGGCGCGTGCCCAGCACGGCCGAAATCAGCGCGCCGCCGAGCATGCCGTGCGCGATCACGCCATGAAAGCGCGTGGAGGCGGCAAACTCCGGGTCCAGATGCTGCGGATTCACGTCGCCCGAGAGGATCGCGAACAGCTGGATGTCCTCGGCCGTGAGCGTGCGCTCTAGGCTGGCCGTGTCGCCAACGGCAATCTCGTCGAAGGTGCGGTTGCGCACCACGCGCAAGTCCGTGGTGCTGGGGTCTGCCGAGTGGGCAGGCGCGGGCAAGGCGGTGTCTGGCATGGCAGGTGCGGAGGGAGTGGAAAAAACGGTGTGCTCACGCCATGTGCGTGATGCTTTTGCGGAAGTACGCGAGCGCGCCGGCGAAGAAGGCCGCGCCGATGAGGCACAGCGCCACGACCTGCGGCCAGACCACGGAAATGCCGGCGCCGCGGTACAAAATGGCCTGCGAGGCGGCAACGAAGTGCGTGGTGGGCGCGAATTCCATGATGTTCTGCGCGATCTGCGGCATGCTCTCGCGCGGCGTGGAGCCGCCCGAGAGCATCTGCATGGGCAACAGCACCAGCATCATCAAGATGCCGAACTGCGGCATGCTGCGCGCGATCGTGCCCATGAAGATGCCCATGGAGGTGGTGACGAACAGGTGCAGCGCGGCAATCGCCAGAAACAGCGTCACCGAGCCCTCGATAGGCACCTGCAGCGCCCCCTGCACGATGAAGTGCAGCGAGAATGCCGTCGCAAGCAGAACCACCATTCCCATGGACCATATCTTGCCGAGCATGATCTCCGAAGGTGTCACGGGCATGACCAACAGGTGTTCGATGGTGCCGTGTTCACGCTCGCGGATCAGCGCCGCGCCGGCCAGCACGATGGACAGCATGGTGACGTTGTTGATGATCTCCATGAGCGCGCCAAACCAGGACTGCGTCAAGGCCTGGTTGAAGCGCATGCGCAGCGCCAGCTCTACCGGCAGCTGCGGGGTGCTACGGTAGCGCTGCATGAACTCGTTGACCTCGCCGAGCACGACCTGCTGCACGTAGCCACTGCCCGTGAAGGCCTGCGCCATGCGCGTGGCATCGACGTTGAGCTGCACGGCCGGGGAGCGCCCCGCGAGCACGTCGCGCTGGAAGTTCGGCGGGATGTCGAGCGAGAAAGTGAAACGCCCGGCGTCGAGCCCGGCATCCACCTCGGGCAGCGTGACGCGCTGCGGCGGCATGAATTGCGGCGGCTGCAGCGCCGCGACGATGCGTCCGGACAGCGCCGAGTCGTCCTCGTCGACCACCGCGATGGGCACCTTGCTGATGCTGTCGGGAATGCCCGTCGCGGCGATATACACCTGGAAGCTGAAGGCGTAGGCGATCAGCACCAGCATGATGGGGTCGCGCACCAGACTCCAGAGCTCCTTGATGCCGAGCCGGTAGATGTTGGTCAGGTAGCTCCATCGATTCGCCATGCTCACTTCTCCTGCTTTTTCAGCAGCACGATGGCCAAGGCCACGATGAGCAGCGCCGACGCAACCATGGGCGGAAACATGGCGTGCAGGTCGGCGAAGGTGAGCGCCTTGTTGAACACGCCGCGGCTGATGGTGACGTAGTTGGCGAGCGGATAGACCTCGCCGATCATGCGCCCCACGCCTTCGAGCGATGACACGGGGTGGATGAGGCCCGAGAACTGCATCGCCGGCAGCATGGAGCCGACCATGGTGAAGAACATGGCCGCGATCTGGCTGCGCGTGAAGGTCGAGGCGAACAGACCGAATCCGGTCGAGAAACCGACAAAGACGATCGAGGCCAGCAGCAAGGTCGGAAACCCGCCCTTGACCGGCACATCGAACAAGGTCACGGCCAGCAGCGACAGAACCAGAAAGTTCAGCACCCCCAGCACGATGTAGGGCAGCTGCTTGCCGAGCAGAAATTCGGCGCGCGTCACGGGCGTGACGTAGAGGTTGATGATGGAGCCCAGCTCTTTTTCGCGCACCACCGAGAGCGCCGTGAGGATGGACGGGATCATCATCAGCAGCAACGGGATCACGGCCGGCACCATGGCGGGCAGGCTGCGCACGTCCGGGTTGTAGCGAAAGCGCGTCTCCACGGTCGCGGCGCCGGTGCCAAGTTCTTGCCCGAGCTGGGTGCGCGCCAGGTCTTCCATCCACTTCAGGTGCATGCCCTGCACGTAGCCCTGGATGGTGTCGGCGCGCATGGGCATGGCGCCGTCGACCCAGGCGCCGATCTCCACCGGCTGGCCGCGCAGCAGCTTGCGCTCGAAGTCCGGCGGAATCTCGATGGCGAGCGAAATCTCGCCCTTGCGCATGCGCCGGTCCAGCTCGGCGTAGTCGGTGATCGGCGCGTGCTCGATGAAGTAGCGCGAGCCCGCGAGGTTGAGCGCGTAGTTCTGGCTCAGCGGGCTGTGGTCGCGGTCGAGCACGGCGTAGCTCAGGTCGTTCACGTCCATGGTGATGCCGTAGCCCATGATGAGCATCAAGACCACGGTGCCGAACAATGCCATCACCAGGCGCACCGGGTCGTGGCGCAGCTCGCGTGCCTCGCGCAAGGTGTAGCTCAAGGCGCGTCCGGGGCTGAACAGGCGCGCGCGTGGATGCGCCGGGGCATGGGGTTTGGGCGCTGCGGACGCTGGCGCTGCCGTGCCTGCGGGTGCGACTTCGGCCGGCGCGGCGTCCTTGAGGTAGGCGATGAAGGCTTCTTCGAGCGTGGCCGCGCCGCGCTGGGCGACGATGGCCTTGGGCGTGTCGCTGACCAGCACCTTGCCCTGGTGCATGAGCGAGATGCGGTCGCAGCGTTCGGCCTCGTTCATGAAATGGGTCGAGATGAAGATCGTGACCTTGTCCTTGCGCGAAAGATCGATCAGAAACTGCCAGAACGCGTCGCGCGCCACCGGATCGACGCCCGAGGTCGGCTCGTCGAGGATCAAGAGCTCGGGCTCGTGCACCAGCGCCACGGCCAGCGACAGGCGCTGGCGCACGCCCAGCGGCAGCTTGTCGGGCAAGGCCTTGGGATGCTCGGCCAAGCCGAAGCGCTCCATCAGCGCCTGCACGCGCGCCGGAATCTGCGCCTCGGGCACGCCAAAGAGGCGCGCGTGCAGCACCAGGTTTTGCTCGACGTTGAGCTCCGAATACAGCGAGAACGCCTGCGACATGTAGCCCACACGCCGGCGCGTCGCAATGTCGTGCGCATCGACCTCCTGCCCAAACAGCCAGGCTTCGCCTTCGCTGGGCGGCAACAGGCCGGTGAGCATCTTCATGGTGGTGGTCTTGCCGCAACCGTTGCTGCCGAGAAAGCCGAAGATCTCGCCGCGGCGGATGCGGAAGTTGACATGATCGACCGCGGTGAAGTCGCCAAAGCGCATGGTGAGATCGCGCGCCTCGATCGCGATGTCTTCGCCATCGACGAAAGGCGGCACCACCACGGCCTGGTGCCCGCGCTTTTCCTCCTCGGGCAGCAGCGCGATGAAGGCCTGTTCGAGCGTCTGCGTGTGCGTGCGCGCGTGCAGCTCCTGCGGCGTGCCGGTGGCCAGCACGCGGCCGGCGTCCATAGCCACGAGCCAGTCGAAGCGCTCGGCCTCTTCCATGTAGGCCGTGGCCACCATCACGCTCATGCCGGGACGCTCGCGCCGGATGTCGCCGATCAGCGTCCAGAACTGGCTGCGCGCCAGCGGATCGACGCCCGTGGTGGGCTCGTCGAGGATCAGCAAGTCCGGGTCGTGGATCAGCGCGCAGCACAGGCCGAGCTTTTGCTTCATGCCGCCCGAGAGCTTGCCCGCGGGGCGGCTGAGGAACGGGTACAGCCCGGTCGCGCGCGTCAATTCGTCGATGCGCCGGCGCCGCTCGGCCGCGCCGTGGCCGAACAGGCGTGCGAAGAACTGCAGATTGTCCTCGATCGAGAGCGAGGGGTAGAGGTTCTTGCCCAGGCCCTGCGGCATGTAGGCGATGGCCGGGCAGACGCGGTCGCGGTGGCGCTTGGAGCGCATGTCGCCACCCAGCACCTCCACCGTTCCCTCCTGCACGGCGCGCGCCCCCGAGATCAGCGCGAGCAGGCTGGACTTGCCCACGCCGTCGGGGCCGATCAGGCCCACCATGCGGCCTGCGGGAATTTCGAGGCTAATGCCATCGAGCGCGCGCGTCTCGCCGTAGCGCAGGCCCACGCCGTCTAGGCGCACGACGCTGCCATCGAGGCGAGCCCCGTGCTGCAGGGCGTCGCCTTCGGGTTGCGGGTTGCGGGCGGGCAGCGTCATTCAGGCACCTTCACGCCGAGGTTTTCCGGCCAGGGTGCTTGCGCGTCTATCTTCACCCAGGCCATGCCGGGCAGGCCGGTCTTGACCTGCTTGAGGTGCTTGCGCAGCAGCTCGGGGTCTATGCGCGCCTTCACGCGGAACATGAGCTTTTGCCGCTCGAGCGCGGTTTCCACCGTCTTGGGCGTGAACTGCGCGACGCTGGAGACGAAGGAGACCTTGGCCGGAATGACGTAGCCCGGCACGGCGTCGAGCACGATGCGCGCCTCGGTGCCCAGCGGCACGCGGCCGACGACGGTCTCGGGCAGGAAAAAGGTCATGTAGACGTCGCTCAGATCGACCATGTTGAGCACCTTGCCGCCCGCGCCCAGCACCTCGCCGGGCTGGGCCACGCGGTACTGCACGCGGCCGTCGCGCGGCGCCTTGAGCTTGCTGTCGGCGATGTCGGCGTCTATGCGCGCTATCGTGGCCGTGAGCGCCTCCACCGTGGCCTGCGCGCCCGTGACCTGCGCTTTGGCCGCGGCAATGGCCGACTCGGCGGCCTGGGCCTGCGCCTTGGCCGCGGCCAGCGCGGCCTCGGCGTTGTGCACCGCGGCACGGTCGTCGTCGAGCTCCTGGATGGACGTCGCGCCCTCGGTCGCGAGCGTCTGCGAGCGCACGAGGCGCCGGCGCGCGTTGTCGAGCTCGCTCGCGCGCTGCACCACCACGGCCTGCGCGGCGGCGAGGTCGCTCTCGCGCACCTTGACCTGGGCTTGCGCGCTCGCCACGCCGGTCATGGCCTGCTGCTTTTGCGCCACGGCTTCGTTGCGCTGGGCCGTGAGCGTATCGACCTGCATTTGCGCGAGCACCTGGCCCGCGCTGACGAAGTCGCCCTCATTGGCGAACACATCGACCACGCGGCCCGCGAATTTGGTGGACACGTCGATCTCGGTAGCCTCTATGCGGCCATTGCCGCCGACCACGGCTTGCGCGTCGCCGTCCGCGCGCAGCTTTTTCCAGCCGAACCAGGCGAGCAGCGCGACGACGAGGACGATGGCAGAGGCGATGAGGATTTTTTTTCTTGGCATGGGGACGGGCATGGCGGAACTCGTGGCGTGGGTTCAGGGGGCGGACGGCGCTGTGGCAGCCGCAGCAGCAGAGGAAGGCAGCGTGGCCAGCGCGGGCAGCGTGGCGAATTCCGCACTGCCGCCACCGAGCGCGGCGTAGAGGTTCACGCGGCTCGCGAGCAGCGCGCGGCGCGTTTGCACGAGCTGCTGCTGCGCGCTGAGCAGCTCACGCTGTGCGTCGAGCACTTCGAAATAAGGAGCGCTGCCGTTGTCGTAGCGCAGCTGCGCGAGGCGCGCACGCTCGGCCTGCGCGGCCAGCGTGGCACGGTCGGCGCCGAGCTGTTCGCCCAGCCAGCGCCGCGCGGCGAGCGCGTCGGAGACTTCGCGGAACGCAGACTGTATGGTTTTTTCGTAGTCGGACACGGCCAGGTTGCGCCGCACCTGCGCCAGGTCGAGGCTGGCGCGGTTGCGCCCGCCGTCGAAGATCGGCAGCGACAGGCTGGGCATGAACTGCCAGGCGCTGCTGCCGGAATCGAACAGACCGCTGAACTCGGCGCTCGCCGTGCCGTAGGCGCCCGTGAGCGTGACGCGCGGGAAGAAGGCCGCGCGCGCCGCGCCGATGTTGGCGTGCGCCGCGCGCAGGCGGTGCTCGGCGGCCAGGATGTCGGGGCGCTGCAGCAGCAGGTCGGACGGCAGCCCGGCGCGCAGCTCGGTGGCCATGGCTTGGTCGTCGAGCGTGCCGGGCTGCGCAAGTTCTGGCAGCGGCATGCCCACGAGCAGGCTGAGCGCGTGCAGCTGCAGGGCCCGCAGCTGACCGAGCTGTGCGGCCAGGCTTTGCGCCTGGTGCAGCAGGGTTTCTGTCTGCACGAGGTCGGTGCGCGCGATCGCGCCGACCTCGAAGCGGCGCGTGAAGATGCGCACCGCTTCCTGCCGGTTGGCAACCGTCTGCTGCGCGAGCGCGAGGCGCTCGTCGAGCTCGCGCAGTGCAAAGTAGGCGTTGGCGAGCTGCGTGACCAGGCTCACGCTCACGGCGCGGCGCGCCTCGTCGGTGGCGAGGTAGTTCTCGAGTGCGGCGTCGCGCAGGCTGCGCACGCGGCCCCAGAAGTCGAGCTCCCAGCTCGCAAGGCCCAGCCCCGCCTGGTACTGGCTTGCCGTGACGGCGCGGCCCGTGGGGCTCAGGTCGGCGGGCGTGCGCCCGCGTGCGCCGTCGGCCGTGGCCGCGACTGTGGGGAACAGGTCGGCCCGCTGAATGCCCAAAATCGCCTGCGCCTCGGCCACGCGCAGGGTGGCGCTGCGCAGGTCGCGGCTGTTTTCGAGCGCCTGCGCGATCAGCTGTTGCAGGCGCGGCTCGGTGAAGTAGCTGCGCCAGGCCAGCGCGGCCGCCTGCACGCCGCCGTCGGCGCGGCCGAGGTCTTCTGCCGCGTAGCGTTCGGCCACAGGAGCTTGGGGCGCCTCGTAGGACGGCGCGAGCGACATGCAACCAGCGAGCAGCAGCGCCGCCGCTGCGATGAGCATGGGCAGCGGCGGCGGCAGCGCCGGGCAGTGCGGGAAGGCAGAGGGTGCAGTCATTGAGCTCCACAATTTATGAACAAATTGGCTGTTTACACATATGCATCAAGCGCAAGCAGCTACAGTTTCAGAAGCAATCCTGATGTCGGCGCTTGCTGCCAGGTACGCTCATTTTTGCAGCACATAGGTGCCCGGCGCGTCGGCAAGCGGCGGATACCCCTTGGCGCCCATGGCCGGCGGCGCCACGGGCGCGCCCGAATGCGCCTCAAGCCACGCCAGCCACGAGGGCCACCACGAGTCGGGCCGCAGCTCGGCCAGCGCAAGCCAGTCGTCGGGATCGACGTAATTGCCCTCCGCGGGCCGCGTGAGGATGCGGTGGTGGCGGCGCGGGTGGCCCGGCGGGCTCACGATGCCGGCGTTGTGCCCGCCGCTCGTGAGCGCGAAGGTGATCTCGGCCGGGCTCAGGTAGTGCAGCTTGTGCACCGAGCGCCAGGGCGCGACGTGGTCGGTCTCGGTGCCGACCATGAAGGTGGGCAGCGTGATGCGGCCCAGGCTCACGGGTTTGTCATCGACGTGGTAGCGGCCCTCGCTGAGGTCGTCGTCGAGGAACAGGCGGCGCAGGTACTGCGTGTGCATGGTGGCAGGCATGCGCGTGCCGTCGGCGTTCCAGGCCATGAGGTCGTTCAGAGGCCGGCGCTCGCCGAGCAGGTAGTCGTTGACCATGCGCGACCACAGCAGGTCGTACGAGCGCAGCATCTGAAAAGCACCGGCCATCTGCTCGGCGCGCAGGTAGCCGGTCACGTCCATCTGCGCTTCGAGCAGGCTCAGCTGGCTCTCGTCGATGAAGAGCGCGAGCTCGCCGGGCTCGGTGAAGTCGGTCTGCGCGGCAAACAGCGTCATCGTGGCGAGGCGCTCGTCACCGTCGCGCGCCATCGCGGCGGCGGCAATGGCGAGCAGCGTGCCGCCCAGGCAGTAGCCCACGGCATGCACCTTGCGCTCGGGCACGATGGCGTTCACGGCGGCCAGCGCAGCGCGAAAACCCAGGTTCAGGTAGTCGTCCAGGCTCAGATCGCGGTCCTCGGCCGTGGGGTTCTTCCAGGAAATGCAAAACACCGTGAAGCCGTGATCGACCAAATATCTGACCAGCGAGTTGTGCGGCGAGAGGTCGAGGATGTAGTACTTCATGATCCACGCCGGCGTGATCAGGATGGGCTCGGGGTGCACGGTCTCGGTCGTGGGCGCGTACTGGAGGAGCTCTATCAGGTGGTTTTTCAGCACCACCTTGCCGGGCGTGATGGCCAGGTTCTGGCCCGCGGCGAAATTCTCTGCGCCCGCCGGCGGCTCGCCCGCCAGCGCGCGGCGCCAGTCGTCGAGCGCATTGAGCGCGCCGTGCACGAGGTTCATGCCGCCTTGCTCGCGTGTGCGCTGCAGCGCCACCGGGTTGGTGAGCAACTGGTTGCCCGGCGAGAACACGTCGAGCAGCTGCCGCGCCGCAAAGGCGACGATGTCTTCATGGTGCTTGTCCACGCCCCAGACGCCGCGCGTGGCCGCGGTCCACCACTCCTCGGTGAGCGAAAACGACTGCTGCAGCACGTTGAACGGCCACTGCTGCCATTCGGGCGCAGCAAAGCGCGGGTCCAGCGTGGGCGGCTTGACACTGAGGTGGCGCCGGGGCGGTTGCGCCGCTGCGGTCTGCGCGTCGCTCGTCGCGCCTGGCGGCGCCTGCTCTTGCGGCCCTTGCGGGCCATCGGCGAGCCGCTGGAACTGGTCGATCGCCTCTTCGGTGGCGTAGCGCAGCAAGGCGTCGTTCTTTTGCAGCGCGAGGCGCAGCAAGTCCAGGCATTTGCCGGGCGATGCGGCCAGATGCATGGCCCAATCGCTTGCGGACAGCACCCCCGCCATAGGCGACAGCGAGGCCGTTTGCTGCGCCAGCGCGGCGCGGAATGCCGGGTCGAGCGCGTCTGCGAACGAACTGGGCAGGGTGCTGGGCGGATTGTCGAAACCGGAACGGGGCATGCGCGTTTCCTTTCAGGGAGCTGCGCCGCAGCCAAGCCAAAAGGCGCCGTGGCTGGCAAGCGGGGGCAAACGGGAACGAACTATAGGCAGCGTAGCGGTGCAAGGACTTGACTCACGTCAACGCCACCCGGCTCACCCGCACAAGGAGAGCTGCTTCAGGATAAGTCCGAAAGAAGACAGGGGCGCGGCAAAGTCGCAGCACACCCATGGCCCACTCGGGTATGGGTGTGTTGCCTTGCCACCGTCGGCACTTGTGCCGACGAAAATCTAGCCCAGCCGCAGGGGCAGCGCACGCAGACGCTTGCCGGTCAAGGCAAACAAGGCATTGGCCACGGCCGGCGCGATGGGCGGCGTGCCAGGCTCGCCGACACCCGTCGGGGGCAGGCTGCTCGGGACGATGTGCGTTTCGATGACCGGGCTTTGCGCCAGGCCCAGCAGCGGATAGTCGGGAAAATTTTTCTGCTGCACCATGCCGTCTTTGACGTCGATGCAGCCATGCAGCGCGGCCGTGAGGCCGAAGATCACCCCGCTCTCCATCTGCTGCGCGACGATGCCGGGGTTGACCACGGTGCCGCAGTCCACCGCCACGACCACGCGGTGCACGCGCGGCGCGTCCTGGTCGAGCGAGACTTCCGCCACCTGCGCGACGATGCTGCCAAACGACTCGTGCAAAGCCACGCCGCGCGCGCGGCCTGCGGCCAGCGGAGCGCCCCAGCCGGCCTTGTCCGCCGCCAGGCGCAGCACGGCCGCATGGCGCGGCATGTCGGCGAGCAGCGAGAGGCGGAAGGCCACCGGGTCCATCTTGCTCTCGACCGCCATCTCGTCGATGAAGCTCTCGATGAAAAACGCATGGTGCGAATGCCCCACCGAGCGCCAGAAGCCCACCGGCACCTCGTTGCGCGTGGCAGCGTGGTGCATGTGCTGGTGGGGAATGGCGTAGGGCTGGTCGAACAGGCCCTCCATGGCGGTTTTGTCGGGCATGTCCACGGGCCCGGCCAGTGCGGGCAAGGTGCGCGCCATCCAGCGCGGCGTGATGGCATCGCCCGCGCTGTGGATGCGCAGGCTTTGCGGGCGCGCGCCCGCCTTGCCCCAGTCTGCACCCCAGCTCGCGCGCAGGTGCGCGGCGCTCGCAGGGCGATAGAAGTCGTGCGTCGTGTCTTCCTCGCGTGGCCAAAGGATTTGCACCGGCCGCCCCGGCATGGCCTTGGCGGCCTCCACCGCCTGCAGCACGTAATCCACTTCGAGGCGCCGGCCAAAGCCGCCGCCGAGCAGGGTCACGTGCAAGACCACGTGCGCTTCGTCCACCCCCGCCGCCTTGGCCGCGAGCTTGCGCGCCTGTGAGGGCACTTGCGTTGGCAGCCACAGCGTCAGCCGGCCGTCCTGCAGCAAGGCGGTGCCGTTCATGGGCTCCATGGTGGCGTGCGCCAGGTAGGGCGCCTGGTACGTTGCCTCGATCTGGTGGCGCGCCTGCGCTTCGGCCTGCGCGGCATCGCCGCGGCTGTGGAACGTGGTGCCGCCGTCGCCCTCCTTGGCTTCGTGCACGAGAGCCTGCAGGATGCGGTCGGAATCGGCCAGTGTCTGCGCTGCCTTGGGCTGGCCTTGATCGTCCGACGGCGCCTGCCATTGCACGTCGAGCGCCTGCACTGCGCGCAGGGCATGCCAGGTGGTGTGCGCCACCACGGCCACGCCCGCCGTGGCGCCAGCGTGCGCGCCCAGGCGCAGGCACTTTTGCACGCCGGGCATGCGCAGCACCTCGGCCTCGTTGCGCAGCGCGCCCACGCCGCCGCCCAGCATGGGCGCCATGCGCACGGCAGCAAACAGCAAACCGGGCGGGCGCACATCGATGCCGAACACGGCCTGCCCTGTGACTTTCGCGGGCACGTCACGGCGCAGCGCGGCCTGGCCGATGAGTTTGCGCTGCGCTGCGGTTTTGGGGCGCACGTGCTCGGGCTGGATGCGCACGGCCGCTTCGGCCAGTTCACCAAAGTGGGCACGGCGCGCGCCATGCTGCAGCGCGCCATCGAGTACCTGGATTTCGGCGGCTGGCACGCTCCAGCGCTGGGCGGCGGCAGCCACCAGTTGCGCGCGCGCCGTGGCCGCGGCCAGGCGCACCGGCTCCCAGGCGTCGGTCACGGTCGAAGAGCCGCCGGTCACGCTCAGGCCCAGCTCGCGCGCGAGCTTGCCGACCAACCATTGGCCCGTGCGCGCCGCCACCGTCTCCTGGCCCGGCTGGGTGCTGCGCGGATGAAAAGGCAGCGACGCGACGAACATGGCGACGTTGCCATAAATGGATTGCGGCCCCGCGGTTTCGGTGCTGACCCATTCGAGCGGCAGGTCCAGCTCGTCGGCCACCAGCATGGGCAGCGCCGTGTGCACGCCCTGCCCCATTTCAGCGCGAGGCATGGCCATCACCACGCGGCCCTGGGGGGTGATGCGGATCCAGCCATTGAGCGCGATCTCGCCGCCGCTGCCGGCAAAGTCCTCGGGCTTGCCCAGGCGCGCGCGCTGCGGCGCCACGCCCCAGCCGACCACGAGCAGCCCTGCGCCGGCGAGGGCGCTCAACACGAAGGTACGGCGCTTCATCGCATCATCTCGGCCGTGGGCGCGGCTGCCGTGGGCTGGGCGTGCGCCGCGGCATGGATGGCGGCGCGCACGCGCGGGTAGGTGCCGCAGCGGCACAGATTGCTGATGGCCTCGTCGATCTGGGCGTCGCTGGGCTGCGGGTGGCGCGCGAGCAAGTCTGCCGCGGCCATGAGCATGCCGCTTTGGCAGTAGCCGCACTGCGGCACCTGCTGCGCGATCCAGGCGGCCTGCAAGGCGTGCAGGCCAGCGGGCGAGGCCAGCCCCTCTATCGTGCGCACCTCGCGCCCCTGCACGGCAGACAGCGGCGTCACGCAGGAGCGCACGGCCTGCCCATCCAGGTGCACGGTGCACGCGCCACAGGCGCCGATGCCGCAGCCGAACTTGGTGCCCGTGAGCTGCAGCACGTCGCGCAGCGCCCAGAGCAAGGGCATTTCGGGTGCGACCTGGTCGCCTTGCAGGGGGTGATTTTTGCCGTTGACGTGCAAGTCCATGGCGTCTCCTTGCTATGCTTTTTGATATGCGCGCGCATTCCGACTGCTGCCCGAGGGAGCCCAGCGCGCGTATCCCTCACGGTTCAAAAAATCGGGACGCGGGCCGTGCATTGGCCGGATCGCGAAACACCAAAGGTTTGGCGTCCACGCGTTCGGCATCAGGCAGCTGGGCGCGCGCAACGGCTTGTTCGATCAGCGCATGCTGGGGCGATTTGCTGCACACCGGGTCGGCATTCGCCGCATCGCCGCTCAGCATGAAGGCCTGGCAACGGCAGCCGCCCAAGTCCTTTTCTTTTTCCGGGCAGGTGCGACAAGGCTCTTTCATCCACGCAAAACCACGAAAGCGGTCGAAGGCGGGTGAGCGGTGCCAGATGTCGTCCACGCGCATGTCGCGCACGTTCGGGAAGTCGATGTCCGGGAGCATGCGCGCCGTGTGGCAAGGCAGCGCATAGCCATCGGGCGTGATGGTCAGGAACACGTTGCCCCAACCGTTCATGCACTTTTTGGGGCGGGTTTCATAGTAATCGGGCACCACAAAAAAAATGCGAATCCTGTCGCCGAGCTTTTGCCTATAGTCGTTGGTCAGGGCTTCGGCACGCTGCAACTGCGCGCGCGAGGGCAGCAGTTGATCCCGGTTGAGGGCGGCCCACGAGTAATACTGGTTGTTGGCCAGCTCCAGGTATTCGGCGCCGAGCTCCACCGCCAGCTCGATGATGGTGCCGATGTGGTCTATGTTCTGGCGGTGGATCACACAGTTCATCACCATGGGCCAGCCATGGCTTTTGATCGTGTCGGCGACGCGGCGCTTGAGATCGAACGTCTTGGTGTGGGACAAAAAATCGTTGAGCTCTTTGGTCGAGTCCTGAAAGGAGAGCTGGATGTGGTCCAAGCCTGCGGCTTTGAGGGCCGCGGCACGCTGCTGCGTCAGGCCCACACCGGAAGTCAGCAGGTTGGTATAGAAGCCCAGCCGGTGCGCTTCGGCCACCAGCACCTCGAGGTCGTCGCGCAGCAGGGGTTCGCCGCCTGAAAAGCCGCATTGCACACTGCCCGCGGCGCGCGCCTCGCGCAGCACGCGCAGCCAATCGTCCGTGCCCAACTCCGGGCCGGCGTGGGCAAAATCGACGGGGTTGTAGCAAAACACGCAATGCAGCGGACAGCGATAGGTCAGCTCGGCCAGCAGCCAGAGCGGTGGGCCGATGTCCGGGCCGCCAGCTGCAAAAGCCTGGGTGGCAGGCTCACTCATGTCTTGATCCAGCCTTGCTGTTGTGCGATGACCAGAAAGTCTTGCACATCCTGGGCCAGCCCCGCGGTGGCGAATGCACGTTCCAGTTCCTCCACGATCTCGCCCACCGTTTTGCGGCCGTCGATCCTGCGCATGATTTCCCCGGCGCTGCCGTTGAGCTTGACCATGCCTTCCGGGTAAAGCAGCACCCAGGCCTTTTGCGCCTCCTCCCATTGCAGGCGGAAGTGCCCGGCCAGGCGCGGGCGCTCCTGCGGCGTCAGGGAAGGCAGCTCAGCCATGCTTGGGCCCCTTGATCTCGATGTGGCATTGGTCGAGCATGATGGCATCGGCCAGGGCCCACAGAACGTCGAGCTTGAACTGCAGTATGTCCAGCACACGCTCCTGCATGGCACGTGTCTGGCTGAAATAGTCCAGCGTGAAGCGCAACCCGTGTTCCACGTCGCGACGCGCCTGTGTGAGGCGCTGCTTGAAATAGTGCAGGCCTTGCGTCTGTACCCACGGGTATTGCGTGGGCCAGGTGTCTATGCGCTGCTGATGAATGTGCGGGGCGAACAGCTCGGTCAGGCTGGATGCCACGGCCTCTTGCCATGGCTGGCGCCGTGCGAAGTTCACGTAGGCATCCACGGCAAAGCGCGCAGCCGGCGCCACATGGCGCAAGGACGTGACGGCTTCGCGCGTCAGGCCGACGGCTTCACCCAGGCGAATCCAGGCCTCGATCCCGCCCGGGTCTTCGATGCCGCCGATCTTGTAGCCATCGTGGTCGAGAATGCGTTGGATCCACTCGCGGCGAATCTCGCGGTCATCGCAGTTGGACAGGATGGCTGCGTCTTTGATCGGGATGCAAATCTGGTAGTAAAAGCGGTTGGCCACCCAGCCTTGCAACTGCTTTTGCGTCAGCTTGCCCTCGGCCATCATCACGTGGAAAGGGTGGTGGATGTGGTAGCCGCTGTTTTTGCCGCGCAGTTTTGCCTCGAATTCTTCCTTGCTCCAGGGGGGTGGGAGGTGGTGTTGGCTCACAGTTCGATCTCCATGCCGTCGTAGGACACCTCGATGCCGCGGCGCGTCAGTTCTTGCCGCTCAGGGCTGCGCTCATTCAGGATCGGGTTGGTATTGTTGATATGGATCAGCACCTTGCGCGTGCGACGGGGCAGTTGCTCCAGCCATTCGAGCATGCCGCCAGGCCCGCTCAGCGGAAGGTGCCCCATGGCACGAGAGGTTTTTCGCGATGCGCCGAGTGCGATCATTTCATCGTCGCTCCACAGCGTACCATCGACCAGCACGCAGTCAGCCGCTTGCATGGCCGCCCAGACATGCGGCTCCATCTGGCCGAGACCGGGAGCATAAAAAAGCTTTTTGCCGGTTTGCTGGTCGGTCAGCGTCACGCCTACGTTGTCGCCCGGCTGGGGGCGGTCGCGGTGCGGTGAATACGGCGGAGCGTTGCTGATAAGTGGCAGCGCATCAAACCCGATCCCCGGCACAGCCGGGATGGCAAAGCCTTCCCCGTGCAGAGGGACATCGTGCCACTGCACCCCGCAATAGTGGCGCAGCAGGTTGAATATAGGATTGCCGTGCGTGAGGTCTTCGCGCACCAAGGCATGGCACCATATCTGCAGGGGCTCGCGGTGCTCGCGCAGCATATACAGGCCGGTAGTGTGGTCGATCTGCGCGTCTATCAAAAAGATGGCGCGGATGGCAGTGTCGCGCAGCGTGCGCCCTGGCTGCAGCGCCGGAAATGCGCGCAACTGCTGCAAGATGTCAGGCGATGCGTTGAACAGCAGCCAATCTGTGTGGTTGCCACTCACCACAATCGAAGACTGCGTGCGCGCGCGGTAATCTGGGCTGCCGCTGCGTATGGCCGTGCAGTGAAGGCAGTTGCAATTCCATTGCGGAAAGCCGCCACCGGCAGCAGCGCCGAGAACATGGATTTTCAAAATAAAACCCGTCGATGATCGTGACACCAATTTCCTGCTTCCAGGAAACTTCATTCATGCCGCATGTCGCGGCAACTTTTACAGATAAATCCCGCCAAGGCAGCTTGGCGGGATTTATATTTCAGCGAACCGCAATATACATGGTGATTTCAAAACCAAAGCGCATATTAATTGCAGCAGGTTTTTCCCATTTCATGGTGATACTCCTTTCAAGGTTTGGAGGAACAAAAATCCTTCGGATGATCCGAAGGGACAGACTCAGTGTGCCAGTTTTACCCGGCAAGTTCCCTAGGGATAATCCCTAGGAGCCTGTCGGACTTTGGAGTCGTCGGCTACGAATGCGCCGCAGCGGCCCATTTTTTACCGGCTTCTTGCCCCATAGCACCACTATGGGGCGGCGAATCCGGCAAAAACTGTTCTCGCTGAGGCACATTCTCGCTTTCGACGCCCAAAGTCCGACAGGCTCCTAGAATTGACAACCCGCCCTCTTGACATACGCACCTTTTCATGCCTTCCATGCTTTATCCACCGATAGCCCCTTATGCCAGTGGAATGCTGGCTGTGGGAGGCGGCCATAGGGTTTATCACGAACAATGCGGCAACCCCGAAGGGGTGCCATTGGTGTTTCTCCATGGCGGCCCCGGCAGCGGTTGCAGTCCTGCACATCGGCGATTGTTCGATCCCACACGTTTTCGCATGGTGTTTTTCGATCAACGCGGCTGCGGCCGCAGCACGCCCAGGGGCGGCCTGCACGCCAATACCGCCCTCCACTTGCTGCGCGATCTGGAGCAGTTGCGCAAGCACTTGGGCATTGCGCAGTGGCTGGTGGTCGGCGGCTCTTGGGGAGCGGGACTGGGGCTTGCCTACGCTGCAGCTTATCCTTCGGTGTGCAAAGGCTTGCTGCTGCGCGGCGTGTTTCTGGGGCGCAAGGCAGACCTGGACTGGTTTTTCCATCAGGTGCGCGTGCTTTTGCCCGATGCCTGGCAGGCCTTGGTGCAGCAGTTTGCCAGCGCAACCGCGGATGGCGCGCTGGCATCTTTGTCGCACGCGGTGCTGGAAGGCGCGCCCGAAGAAGCGCTGGCCGCTGCCTTGGCCTGGGAGGCTTGGGAAGCCTGCGTGACGGAACGCCGGCTGGTCGCGCCACGCCATGGCGTGGCGCCAGAGCTTGCCCGCACTCTGGTCGATAAATACCGCATACAGGCGCACTACTTGCGCCACGGATGTTTCGGCAGGAATGAGGGCTTTTTTCTCAAGCATTTGCAGCGTCTGCATGGCATTCCGACCATCTTGCTTCATGGCCGCCTGGATTGGGTATGCCGCCCCATCGCCGCGTGGGAGGTGCATGCGCGGCTGCCTGGCAGTCGCTTGCTTTGGATCGAAGAAACAGGGCACAACCCCTTCGAGCCGCGCATGGTGCAAGCGCTGGCAACACAGGCCCTTGCACTTGCGGGGCAGGATGGCGGGCTTGCATGAATACGTTGGAGCATTTCCGTAAGCCCGCCAGATAAGGTAGAGACCGCCCGAAAGCACGCACCGCCGTTGTTTTACGCTCACTTCTTCGGCCGTATGGCGTCCGCCGTCCCCTGGATGAAGGCCTTGATCTTTTGCACATCCTCCATGCTCAGCTTGCCCGTGAAGTCCGGCATGCCGCGTTCCATCGCTGGGCCCTTGAAGATGACCTTATCGAGGTGCTCGATGAGCGAGGCGTCCATGTAGCCCAGGTTCGGGATGTTGCCGCCGCGATCCACGCCCGGCACACCGTGGCACAACACGCAGTTGCTCACGTACAGCATGGTGCCGGCCTGGATGTCGGCAGGGTTGTATTTGACGCCGCTGAGGAGCTTGTCGTTGCGCTGCTGCACGAAGGAGGGCATGGGTGCCTTGCCGTCGAGCACGAAGGTATAGACCGTGCCCGGGCCGATCTGGTCGGTGGCGCGCTGCGCAAGGCCATACACACCGCCCCAGCCGACGGCAATCGACACATACTGCTTGCCATCGACCATGTAGGTCGATGGTGCTGCGACGACGCCGGTCCCCGTGGCGACCTCCCAGAGTTTCTCGCCGGTCTTGGCGTTGTAGGCGACGAAGCGCCCGTCGGCCGTGCCCTGGAACACCAGGTTGCCCGCCGTGCTCAGCGTGCCGCCGTTCCAGGGCGAGACATGCTCTTGCGTCCAGACGGCTTTTTGCTGCACCGGATCCCAGGCGATCAGGCGCCCGAAGGGCTTGCTCTTGGGCGGCACAGGGTTCATGAAGGCGCCGATGTTCCAGCCGGTGCCCGAGCCGGGTTCGCCCGGAGACTTGGCGTTGAAGCTCCAGTTCTTGTCGTCCATCAGGTTGACCGGCACGTTTTGCGCGGGCAGATAGACGAGCCCCGTTTGCGGGTTGTACGACATCGAGTGCCAGTTGTGCGCACCGTAGGGGCCGGGGATGGCATCGTACGGCTTGCCTTCGGGGCGCGCCTCGGGCGTTTCGATCGGCCGGCCGTTGGCGTCGTAGCCCGTGGCCCAGTTCACATCGACGAAGTTCTTGGCCGAGATGAGTTTGCCGCTGGTGCGGTCGATGACGTAGAAGAAGCCGTTCTTGGGTGCGTGCAGGATGACCTTGCGCGGCTGGCCTTCGATCTTGAGGTCGGCCAGGATCATGGGCTGGGTGGAGGTGTAGTCCCAGTTGTCGCCGGGCGTTTCCTGGTAGTGCCAGACGTATTTGCCGGTGTCGGGGTCGAGCGCGACGATGGAGGACAGGTACAGGTTGTCGCCGCCAGCAGGGCTGCGTTTGCGCTGTGACCAGGGGCTGCCGTTGCCCGTGCCTACGTACATGAGGTTGAGTTCGGGGTCGAAGGTCAGCGTGTCCCAGGCGGTGCCGCCGCCGCCCACTTCCCAGTATTTGCCGCTCGGGTCCCAGGTTTTGGCGGCGCGCGCCATGGATTCGTCTTCGAAGGGTTTGCTCGGGTCGCCGGGCACGGTGAACCAGCGCCATTTCTGCGCGCCGGTCTTGGCGTCGTAGGCGGTGATGTAGCCGCGCACGCCGTATTCGGCGCCGCCGTTGCCTATGATGACCTTGCCTTTGAAGATGCGCGGCGCGCCGGTGATGGTGTAGGAGTGCTTGTGGTCGATGATGGTGTCTTTTTCCCAGACCTTTTTGCCCGTGGCGGCGTCGAGGGCGATCAGGCGGCCGTCGAACGAGGCGACATAGACCTTGCCTTCATACAGGGCCACGCCGCGGTTGACCACGTCGCAGCAGCCGCGGTAGCCGAGCGCCTTGGGCACTTTGGGGTCGTAGGTCCAGATTTTTTTGCCGCTGCGCACGTCGATGGCGTGCACCACGCTCCACGAGGCCGTGACGTACATGATGCCGTCCACCACGAGCGGGGTGGCTTCGACGCCGCGTTTGGAGCCCAGGTCGTATGACCAGGCCAGGCCCAGGTTTTTGACGTTGCCGGTGTTGATCTGGTCGAGCTTGCTGAAGCGCGTTTCGGCGTAGTCCAGGCCGTAGCTGGGCCAGTCATTGGTTTTGGCTTCGTTGGCGCGGATGAAGTTGCCATCGACTTTGCGGGTCGCCGCAGCAATGCGCGCAGCGGATGCCTGGGCTGGTTCGGCCATGCTCGTTTGCGTGGCCGCCAGCAGCATCGATGCTGCAAGCACGGGCAATACGGTTTGGGAGGAGTATGGGCGTTTCATGGTGTCTCCTGTGAGAGTTGAATTGGACGTGAAATGATGGGTAAAACCCGTGCTGGTCAGAGCAGGACAAGGCATGTCACACAGTAATACCTCGTTTTGATCCTGCCTTACGCAAGTTTGGATGACTGGTTCAAACCGCGATGAAAACCGATTTGGTTTCGAGGTAAGAATCCAAAGCCGCCTTGCCAAGATCACGCCCTATGCCCGACTGCTTGTAGCCCCCAAAAGGCATGGCGGGGTTGAGCATGCTGTGGCAGTTGACCCAGACCGATCCGGCCTTGATCTTGGGAATCAGGCGATGTACCTTGGAGAGGTTGTTTGACCAGATGCTTGCGCCCAGACCATAGGGCGTGTCATTGGCCCATGCGGCAACCTGGTCCAGATCGTCATAGGGCATGGCGGTCAGCACGGGTCCGAAAATTTCTTCCTGCTGTACGCGCATGCCCTGGTTGACGTTGGTCAGGATCGTGGGCTGCACGTAGTAGCCCTTGTCCTTTGCGCGACCACCGCCCGTGACCACCTGTGCTCCCTGCGTGCGGCCGATATCGATGTAATTGCAGACACGCTCCATTTGCTCCTGGGACACCAGCGGCCCCATCTGCGCAGCCGGATCGAGACCATGGCCCAGCGGCATGGATTCGGCAATTTGTGCCACGTCGGCCACCACGCGGTCGAACATTTTTTTCTGCACGTACAGGCGGGAGCCGGCGCAGCAAACCTGTCCGTGGTTGAAGAAGATGGCTTGGGCGGCACCAGCGGCAGCCGTGGCGGGGTCGCAGTCGTCGAGCACGATCACCGGCGACTTGCCACCCAACTCCAGGGTAAAGCGCGTCATGTTCTCGACCGCAGCCTTGCCGATCAGCTTGCCCACCTCGGTCGAGCCCGTGAAGCTGACCTTGTCTATGCCGGGATGGCTGACCAGCGGAGCCCCGGCAGAGGGGCCGTCACCGATGATGATGTTCACCACCCCAGGAGGGAAGCCGGCTTCGAGGATCAACTCGCCCAGCATCAAGGCCGTGAGGGGCGTTTGTTCCGCCGGCTTGAGCACCACCGTACAGCCGGCGGCAAGGGCCGGCGCCAGCTTCCACACCGCCATCAGCAGCGGGAAGTTCCACGGCACGACGGCAGCGACCACACCAACCGCTTCGCGCCGCGTGAAGGTCACGAACTCGGCCTGCGGCGCAATCGGAACCGAAATGTCAGTGGTCGCGCCTTCAATTTTGGTGGCCCAGCCCGCCATGTAGCGCAGGGTATCGATGGAAACAGCCACATCGACAGCACGCGCAATGGCGGCCGACTTGCCATTGTCCATGGCTTCGACTTCGGCAAAACTCTGGGCATTGGCCTCGAGCAGGTCGGCCAGCTTGAGCAGCAGACGTTCACGTTCCGTGCCGTGCATTTTGCTCCAGGGGCCGTGGTCGAAGGCCCGGCGCGCAGCACTCACCGCCAGCTCCACGTCGGCCTTGCCGGCTGAGGGCACCTTGCCGAGGACCTCTTCGTTGGCTGGATTGATGACGTCCATGGTCTGGCCGCTTTGCGCCGGGACCCATTGGCCGTCGATCAGCAGGGAGTGCGTTCCACGCGCCAGAAACTTGGCGGCTTTTTCCGTGATCAGGTGTTGAATGTCAGAGATGTTCATGGTTTGTTCCTCGGGTGTCGTGCATGCCAGTCGCATGCAGCGGGTTTGCGCCTGCAACGTGGAGCCAGGTGCAAAGCCCATTCAACTCCACGGCCGCAAAGTTACCGATCCGTCCGTGGAAGAAGAACTCGGTACTTTCCCTAGGTCAGGAACTGTTCCGATATGGAGCAGCCATCTATTCCAATGCGCACGCATGGCCGCTCGTGGGCGCTTGTCGCCTCTTTTTGAATCAGGGTTTGCACGGATTGGACGCCTTGGACTTTTTCATCTTTAATTTCTTGGCCTCTCTGGAAAGAGGTAGTGATTTTTTGTTTTTCCATATTCATTTCAGGAGTCTTATCCATGCCTAAATTTGTCATCGAGCGGGAAATCCCCGGCGCCGGAAGCATGTCTGCAGAGCAGCTCAAGGGGGCTGCGCAAAGCTCCAACCAAGTGATCCGGGAACTGGGGCCCAGCATTCAGTGGGAACACAGTTACGTCACCGGCGACAAGATTTTTTGCATCTACAACGCCCCGGACGAGGCCATGATCCGCACTCATGCGGCCAAGGCGGGTATCCCTGCCAACAAGATCACGCCCGTGGCGGCCGTCATCGACCCTGCCACGGCACAGGGCTGAACGGCTTGCGCTGCCTTCTCCCGGCGGGCTATGAACGCTGGGTGAACGTATGGAGCGTATAGAGATGTCAATGACACACCCCACACGCGCACTATTACTAGTCCTGCTATGCGAGTGAGGAGCACCATGCCAGTCTCTCCCAAAACGCACACGAGCCGGACTCTACCGCCGCCTTTCATTGCCTCGGAGGCGCAGCGTCTGGCGCTCGCGCGCGAGCAGTTTTTTGAAGAAGGCGTTCGCCCCAGCGGGGTCGTGAGCGAGGGCGTGATCCAGTCCTGGAACCGCTGTCTGCAGGCCCATAGAAAGCCCAGTGAGCCGGTGGAGTTCGACCTCGTTACCCGCAGCCGCATTCACACGGCACAGACGCGCAATCGCACACTACTCGACGTAGCAGCGCACGACTTGAGGCAATTGCAGGCCTTGCTTGCAGGTACACGCTGCCAGGCCGTACTGACCGATGGCACAGGCGTGGTGCTGGAGGTCATACAGCCAGTGAATGCAGATAGTTTTTTGTTTTCACGCGCGTTCCGAACAGGGGTCAACCTGTCCGAAGACGCCGTGGCGACTACGGCACCGGGTTTGGTCGCGCGCACGGGCCAGCCTTGTACCGTGCGTGCAGGCGAGCATTTTTTCGATTGTCTGCAAACTCTGCACTGCGCTGCGGCGCCCATCCATGACGCCCAGCGCAAGCTGGTGGGGATTTTGAATGTTTCCATCGAAGCGCAAGCTTTCGGTTTTGACGCGCCCTCGGTGGTGATCCTGCATGCCGCAGGGATCGAAAACCGGCTGCTGCAAGCCCAGGCGCACGAGCAGATCGTCGTGCACCTGCACACCCTGCCGAGCATGATCGACACCCCCATGGAAGGCCTGATCGGCGTGGATGCCAATGGCAAGCTGTGCTGGTGCAATGACGCAGCAGCGCGTCTTCTGGGGCTGCCACAGAAAAATCCAATGCAGGATCGCGCCAGGCCAGCGTCCGCCCACGAAGCGCTCGGCATAACGCCAACACAACTTGCAGCCTGGAGTCGCCACCGCGAACCCGCACTGCACAGGCTCCCCAATGGACTCGCTCTGTGGCTGCGCGCCCGCCTGCATGGGTACGAACGCGACGCGGCTTCGTTTCATCTTGGTAGCGTGCCTGCCGCTGACATGGCTGCGCCGCCCGCTTCACACGCCGCAGTTGCTGTCAAGGAATCCGCTTCGCCACCGCCCTTCGCACCCGCTCAGCCGCAACCGCCAGCCACACCCATCAGCCTGCGCGCAGCAGATCGGCAATGGATTGCGAAAACCCTGGCCGAATGTGGCGGCAACGTGTCCAAAGCGGCGCGCATTCTGGGCGTGTCACGCGGCTTGATTTATCGCCACATGGAAAGAGCAGGAGGGCAAGCAGCCCCGGCCCGAGTGGCAGGAGCCATCAACAGGGGCTAAAGAATTTCAGCAAGATAGCTGAGAGCGCGTATTGCACAAGCCCTTTGTGCTTTCGGGCTTGGTGGCGCTCCGCCGGGACTCAAGCCATCTGGCGCTGCGCCACGGCCGCGTCCTTGGTTGCGGCCGGCGCCTGGCGCCACTGCGCCATCAGCGCCTGCCACTTGCTACGCACCGTTTGCAGATTGCGTTCTTTGACGTGGCCAAAGCCGCGTATGCCTTCGGGCAGGCGTGCGATTTCCACGGCGAGTGTGAGCTTCTCGGGCGTGAGTCCTGCGAGCAGTTCCTCGATGCAGGCGCGGTATTCGCCGATCAGCGCGCGCTCGGTTTTGCGTTCCTCGGTCTTGCCGAAGGGGTCGAGCGCCGTGCCGCGCAGGCCCTTGAGCTTGGCGAGCACGGTAAACGCGCGGCGCACCCAGGGGCCGTAGGGCTTTTTGACGAGCTCGCCGCGCTCGTTTTTCTTCGCCAGCATCGGTGGTGCAAGGTGGTGCACGATGGTGTAGTCGCCCTCGAACATGCCGGCGACCCTGGCGGTGAACGCGGGGTCGGTGTGCAGGCGCGCGACTTCATATTCATCCTTGTAGGCCATGAGCTTGAAGAGTGAACGCGCCACGGCTTCGGACAGGCGCGTGCCGGCACCCTGCTGATTCCCCAGGCGTGCCTCGGCGGCCTGCACTTTTTCGACGAAGGCGCGGTAGCTTTCGGCGTAGGCGGCGTTCTGGTAGCCGGTCAGGAAGTCCACGCGTTTGGCGACGATTTCGGCGAGCGAGGGTTTTTTCACGAGCTCGATCACCTGCGCGGCCTGGTACAGCGCCTGCACCGCAGCGGGCTCGTGCGCGCAGCGGCGGCCCCATTCGAACGCGGCCTGGTTGTTTGCGACCTGCACGCCGTTGAGCTCGATGGCGCGCAGCAGCGCTTCGCGCGTGAGCGGGATCCAGCCCTTTTGCCAGGCGTAGCCGAGCAGCAACGGATTCGTGTAGATGCTGTCGCCGAGCAATTGCACGGCGGCCTGCTCGGCCTCGAAGCTGCTGATGGCCTGCGCACCGCCCGCGGCCTCGGCGATCGCGCTTTCGCAGCTGCCGCGCGGAAATTGCCAGTCGGGGTTGTGCACGATCGCCGCCGTGGGCGTGTTGTGGCTGTTGAGCACCACGTGCGTGCGCCCTGGCAGCATTGCGGCCAGCGTGGTTTTTTGCGCCGTGACGATGGCGTCGCAGCCGATCACGAGGTCGGCCTTGGCGGTATCGACCTTGGTGGCGTGCAGCGCCTCGGGGCGGTTGGCGATCTGCACGTGGCTCCAGGTGGCGCCGCCCTTTTGCGCGAGGCCGGCCGAGTCCATGGTGACCACGCCCTTGCCCTCGAGGTGCGCCGCCATGCCCAGCAGCGAGCCTATGGTGATCACGCCCGTGCCGCCCACGCCCGCGACGACGATGCCCCAGGCGCTTTCGGCCACGGGCAGCGTGGGCTCGGGGACTTCGGGCAGGCCTGCGAGGCTGCCTTTTTTCTCCTTTTGCGGTTTTTTGAGCGTGCCGCCTTCAACGGTGATGAAGCTCGGGCAAAAGCCCTTGAGACACGAGAAATCTTTGTTGCAAGTGTTCTGGTTGATGCGCCGCTTGCGCCCGAATTCGGTCTCTACGGGTTCGACCGAGAGGCAGTTGGATTGTTCGGAGCAGTCGCCGCAGCCTTCGCAGACCAACTCGTTGATGACTACCGTCTTGGCCGGCGTGGCCATGGTGCCGCGCTTGCGGCGGCGGCGCTTTTCGGTGGCGCAGGTCTGGTCGTAGATCAGGATGGTGCAGCCTGGCACTTCGCGCAGCTCGCGCTGGATGCGGTCAAGCTCGTCGCGGTGGTGCACCGTGACGCCCTCGGCGAGCGCCACGCCCTCGTATTTTTGCGGATCGTCGGTGACGATGACGATCTTGGACGCGCCTTCGGACTTGACGCTGTGCATGATCTGCAGCACCGAATGGCCCTCGGGGCGCTCGCCCACGCGCTGGCCGCCGGTCATCGCGACGGCGTCGTTGTAGAGGATTTTGTAGGTGATGTTCACGCCCGCGGCGATGCTCTGGCGTATGGCCAGCAGCCCGCTGTGGAAGTAGGTGCCATCGCCCAGGTTGGCGAACACATGCGCGTCCTTGGAAAACGGCGCCTGGCCGACCCAGGGCACGCCCTCGCCGCCCATTTGCGTGAAGGTGGCGGTGGCGCGGTCCATCCACACGACCATGTAGTGGCAGCCTATGCCGGCCATGGCGCGCGAGCCCTCGGGCACGCGCGTGCTGGTGTTGTGCGGGCAGCCGCTGCAAAACCAGGGCAGGCGGTCGGGCGTTTGCGCCACCGGAGTGGCCAGGGCGCGCTCCTTGGCGTCGAGTACGGCGAGGTGCGCCTGCATGCGCGCGGCCACGTCTTCGGGCACGCCAATCCTGGTGAGACGCCTGGCGATGGCGCGCGCGATCAGCGCGGGTGAGAGATCTGCCTTGGGGCGCAGCAGCCAATGCTCGCCGGGGTTGGGCGTGCCCCATTCGCCGCCCGAGGATTCGTCGAACTTGCCGACCACCGTGGGGCGCACGTCGTCGCGCCAGTTGTAAAGCTCTTCCTTGAGCTGGTATTCGATGACCTGGCGCTTTTCCTCGACCACGAGGATTTCCTGCAGGCCCTGCGCGAACGCGCGCGTGCCCGTGGCCTCGAGCGGCCAGACCACGTTGACCTTGTGCACGCGGATGCCCAGGCGCCGGCAGGTGTCGTCGTCGAGCCCCAGGTCGAGCAGCGCCTGGCGCGTGTCGTTGTAAGCCTTGCCGCTCGCGATGATGCCGAAGCGGTCCTGCGGGCCTTCGATCACGTTGTGGTTGAGGCGGTTCGCGCGGATGTAGGCGAGCGCCGCGTACCACTTGTAGTCCATGAGGCGCGCCTCTTGTTCGAGCGGCGCGTCGGGCCAGCGGATATGCAGGCCGCCGGGCGGCATGGCGAAGTCTTCGGGCAACACGATGTGCACGCGGTCGCGATCGACCGACACGCTGGATGACGACTCGACCACCTCCTGGATGGTCTTCATGCCCGCCCAAAGGCCGGAAAAGCGGCTCATGGCAAAGGCGTGCAGGCCCATGTCGAGGATGTCCTGCACGCTGCTCGGAAAGAACACCGGCAGACCGCAGGCCTTGAAGATGTGGTCACTCTGGTGCGCGGCGGTGCTGCTCTTGGCGACATGGTCGTCGCCCGCGACGGCGATCACGCCGCCATGGCGCGCCGTGCCAGCCATGTTCGCGTGCTTGAACACGTCCGAGCAGCGGTCCACGCCCGGGCCCTTGCCATACCAGATGCCGAACACGCCGTCGTACTTTTTGCTCTGCGGGTATAGGTCGAGCTGCTGCGTGCCCCATACGGCGGTGGCGGCAAGCTCTTCGTTCACGCCGGGCTGGAACACCACGTGGTGCCCCGCAAGGTGCTTTTTGGCGGCCCACAGCGCCTGGTCGTAGCCGCCCAGCGGGCTGCCGCGGTAGCCGCTGATGAAGCCCGCAGTGTTCAGGCCCGCGGTCGCGTCGCGCTCGCGCTGCAGCATGGGCAGGCGCACCAGCGCCTGCACGCCGCTCATGAAGGCGCGGCCTTCGCTGAGCGCGTATTTGTCGTCGAGCGAAGCCTTTTCGAGGGCTTTGCGGATGTGGTCTGGCAAGGGGGCGTTCATGACGATGTCTCCGATATGGTGTGGGCCGGGGCGCTGCTTTTGCTCGCAAGAAACATACCTCGGAAGCAGTCGTGTGGCAGCGCGTCAAACGGGCGTTCGGGTGAAAAGTGTAGAGCGATGGCGCCGATAATTCTTTGCGTTTTTTGCCTGAATTTGGCTATGCTGCGCAAGAATCTTGCGCCCTTGGAGCCCGCCTTGGAGACCCTCGATAAATTTGACCTTGCCATCCTCATGGAATTGCAGGCCGACGCGCGCCTCACGAACGCCGAGCTCGCGCAGCGCGTAGGCCTGTCGGCCGCGCCCTGCTGGCGGCGCGTGCGTGCGCTCGAGGAGGCGGGCTTCATCCGCGGGTACCGCGCCGAGATCGACCGGCACAAGATCGGCCTGGGCGTGCTAGCCTTCGTGCGCCTGGACGCCGAGCGCAACACGGGCGACCTCACGCGCGCCATGGAAGAGGCGATCCGCCGCATCCCCGAGGTAGTGTCGTGCCACTACATCAGTGGCACGGGCACCTTCGAGCTGCAAGTGGTTGCACCCGACCTCGAGCGCTTTTCGCAGTTCGCGCGCGAGGTGCTGCTGAACCTACCGAATGTGAAAGACATGCATACGAGTTTTTCGCTCGGCGAGGTCAAGGCCGGCGGCGCGCTGCCGCTTGGGCACCTGGGGCGCAACAAGGCGCACGCCTGAATGCTATTTTTAATATAGCTTCTTATGCTTGATATATCTACGTCAAAGCCTGTTTTGATTAAACATTTTTGACGCTGTCCTCCACGAGGCACTAGCGCGGGCATTGCACAATCGCTGCGCATGTCGCCTCCCTCTCCCCCTCCTTCGCCCCCTCCTTCGCCCGCTGGCGCGCCCTCCGCCGATGCAGCCCGCGCCACCCCAGCGGCGGCGGCGGCGGAAGTTGCCGAGCATGCGGCGGCCGATGGGGTCGCGCGGCTCGCGGCGCGCAGTGCCGAGAGGGCCGATCTGTCGCCGCTCGCGCCGCTCAGGGCGCCGGTGTTTCGCATGCTCTGGCTCACCTGGGTGACGGCGAACATCTGCATGTGGATGAACGACGTGGCCGCAGCTTGGCTCATGACCTCGCTCACGCGCTCGCCCGTGCCCGTGGCGCTGGTGCAATCGGCCTCGACGCTGCCGGTGTTCTTTCTGGGCTTGCCCAGCGGTGCGCTGGCCGACATGCTGGACCGGCGGCGCTTTTTCATGTTCACGCAGTTCTGGGTGGCGGTGGTGGGGCTGCTGCTCAGCGCCGTCATTTTTGCCGGCGCGATTTCGGTGCCGCTGCTGTTGCTGCTCACCTTTGCCAACGGCATAGGGCTGGCGCTGCGCTGGCCGGTGTTCGCGGCGCTGATCCCCGAGCTGGTGCCGCGCCCGCAGCTGCCCGCAGCGCTCGCGCTCAACGGCGTGGCCATGAACACCTCGCGCATCGTCGGGCCGCTGGTCGCCGGGGTCATCATCGCAAGTGCGGGCAGCGTGTGGGTGTTTGCGCTGAACGCGCTGCTGTCGGTGCTCTCGGGGCTGGCCATCATGCGCTGGCGGCGCCCGCACGTGCCGCACCCGCTCGGGCGCGAACGCCTGTGGAGCGCCATGCGCGTGGGTGTGCAGTTCGTGCGCCAGTCGCCGCGCATGCGCGCGCTGCTCGCCCGCATCGCCATGTTCTACATCAACGCCACGGCGCTGTTCGCACTGCTGCCGCTGGTGGCGCGCGAACTGCCGGGCGGCGGCGCGGCGACGTTTGCGCTGCTCATGGCCTCCATGGGCGCCGGCGCGATCGTGGCGGCGCTGTTCGTGCCACGCTGGCGCCAGACCACGCCGCACGAGCTGCTGCTGCTGCGCGGCACCACCTTGCAGGCCGGCGCCAGCGCCGTGGTGGCGATCGCGCCCAACGTGTATGTGGCCATGCCGGCCATGGTGTGTGCGGGCGTCGCGCTGATGATCGCGGCCAATTCGCTGAGCATTTCGGCGCAGCTGGCCTTGCCCAATTGGGTGCGTGCACGCGGCATGTCGATTTTCCAGATCACCATGATGGGCTCCACGGCCCTGGGCGCAGCGCTGTGGGGCCAGGTGGCGGCGCTGACTTCGGTGCAGCTAAGCCTGGCGCTCGCCGCGCCGGTGGCCGTGGCCGCGATGGCGCTGGTGCAGCGGCTCGTGGCCGACCGGCACGCGGACGAGGACTGGAGCCCGGCGCAGGGCCTGGCAGCGCCGCAGCCGGCCGTCACGCCCGACACCGGGCGCGTGGTGACGACGGTCGAATACTGCATAGACCCGGCGCGCGCCGCGGAATTTGGCGCGCTCATGCAGCAAAGCCGCCGCAGCCTGCTGCGCCGGGGCGCGCTCGACTGGCAATTGCTGCACGACCTGGCCCGCCCCGAGCGCTACGTGGAGCAGATCGTCGATGAGTCGTGGACCGAGCACCTGCGCCGCGCCGAGCGCGTCACCACGGCCGACGTGGCACTGCGCGAGCGCAAATACGCCTTCCACCTCGGCACCGAGCCGCCCGTGGTGACGCGCTACCTGAGCCTGGATTGAACCCAGATTGTCCATTAGGCGGTGCTACGCACCTACGCGGGCGCTGGCGGACGGCTGCCGGTCATTTTGGCCGCCGGCAAGAAACCCGTCATTGCGAGCCCCACAGGGGCGCGGCAATCCAGTTCCGACCTTTGCAATGCACGCAGGCACTGTTGCGACCGCCCCATGGATTGCCGCGGGCCTTCAGCCCTCGCAATGACGCAGAAAGATCATCCCGCGTCCTCATGAACAATCTGGGTTGACCGGGCCGTAGATCACCGCGGCCACAGCGCCCACAGGCGCAGGTTCTGCTTGAGGCGCCCGGCCAGGTCGCCGGCCTCGGGACCCCAGCCGGTGAAGAAGTCGGCGCGCACGGCGCCGACGATGGCGCTGCCCGTGTCCTGCGCGAGCACCAGGCGCTGCAGCTGCACCTGCGGGCCCGCGGAGGCCAGCCAGACCGGCGTGCCGTAGGGAATGCTCTGGCGATCGACGGCGATCGAGCGCCCCGGCGTGAGCGGCACGCCCTGCGCGCCGCGCGGGCCGAAGTTTGCGTCCAGCGGGCTCAGCGGCTCTTCGCGAAAGAACACGTAGCGCGGGTTGGCCCACAGCAGCTCGTTGGCGCGCGCGGGGTTTTGCGCCAGCCAGGCGCGTATGCCGGGCCAGGTGGCGTCGCGCGTGAGGCCCTGGTCGAGCAGCCAGCGGCCCACGCTCTGGTAGGGCTGGTCGTTGGTGCCGGCAAAGGCCAGGCGCACCAGGCGCACGCTGCCGTCGGGCTCGGTGATGCGCAGCCGGCCCGAGCCCTGGATATGCAGCGCCAGCGCCTCGAGCGGGTCGCGCAGCCAGGCGATCGCGCGGCCCTGCAGCGCGGCCTGGGCTTCGGGCAGGGTGTCGATCTGCTGGCGCGTGAACCAGGGGCGGCGCGCGCCGTAGCCCGCGGGCAAACCATAGAGCGGGATGCTGAAGCCGTTGCCGGGCTGGCGTGCGGCATCGAACAGCGGCTCGTAATAGCCCGTGAGCAGGCCGTCGGGGTTGCCGTCCGCGGCCTCGATGCGGTAGGGCTGCAGACGCGCGACCATCCAGGCACGCTGCTCCTCGGCGCTTGCGATGCTGAGCTGGCGCACCTCGCGGCACAGGGGGGCAAAGGTGGGCGCGGGGCGCTCGCAGCTCTTGAGCCAGGCGTTCCAGGCTTCATGAAGTGCGTCGGTGCCAAATCCGGGCAGCTCGTCCCAGGACGCGGGCACCCAGCGGCTCTTGCCTGCAGTGGGCGCGGCCGGCGTGGGTGCAGCGGCGGGCGTGACCGCGGCGGGCGCCGAAGGGCGCGCAGGGCCCGGTGGGGTCGTGGAGCACGCGGCCAGCGTTCCTACAATCAGCGCCATCCACAGGCGCAGGAGGTTTGATCTCATGGGAATCATTTTGCTTGAAGCGCTGCTCGCGCTCGCGCTGCTGCTGTTCATCGTCTGGTGGACGATGTTCGCGGGGCGCAAGCGGGGCGAGCTGCCAACGCCGCCACCCAGCGGCGAACAAGGGCCGTCCGCTGCAGCCGGCCCCACTGCCCCGTCCCCGCCCACGCATTCGCCGCAGCCGCCGCACGAACCGCCACAATGAGGGTCGGGAAGGCCTCTTGCAATCTTGCGCCTCCCGTTTCCCCTCCATGACTTTCAAAGGAGTTCCATCATGCGTCAAACCTTCATTGCAGGCCTCGGCGCCGCAGCCATTGCGCTCGCGGGTTGTGCAGACATGAGCGAGACCCAGCGGCGCACGGCCACCGGCGCGGCCGTGGGCGCGGCGGCCGGGGCCGTGATCGGCTCGGCCACGGACGGCAGCGCCGGCAAAGGCGCGCTCATAGGCGCGGGCGTAGGTGCGCTGGGTGGCTACATCTGGTCGCAGAACATGGAGCGCCAAAAGCGCGACATGGAGGCGGCCACACGCGGCACGGGCGTGGCAGTCACGCAGACGGCGGACAACCGGCTCAAGCTCGACATTCCGAGCGACATCTCGTTCGCCGTGGGCAGTGCCGACATCCAGCCCGATTTCGCGCCGGTGCTCGACCAGTTCGCGGCGAGCCTGCGCGGCAACCCGAACGCCACGGTGCATATCGTCGGCCATACCGACAGCACGGGAGGTGACGCGGTCAACAACCCCTTGTCGCTGAACCGCGCCGCAAGTACGCGCGACTACCTGGTGTCGCGCGGCGTGGATATCAGCCGCATCACCATCGAGGGCCGTGGTTCGTACCAACCAGTGGCGTCGAACGACACCTCGCAAGGGCGCGCACGCAACCGCCGCGTGGAGATTTTCGTCGGCGAGCGCGCGGCGGAGCGCAGCTGAAAGCTGCAGCGGGCCGGATGCAGCGCCTTGGGGCGCGATGCCCGGCTCCGGCGTGCGGCCTCAGAGGCTGAGAGTTTTTCGGCCGCGGCCGAAAAACTCTCAGCCTCTCAGCGCTCGGTTTTGGGCATCAGCACGCCGTGCACCCGGCCACGCATCTGCAGCACTTGTTCGACGTTGTCGTATTCCATGGCGTCGGCCGTGAAGCGGTCGGCGCCGCGGATCAGCGTCACGGGTTGGTTCGAGCGCACGCGCTCGGTCTGCGTAAAGGCGTGCAGGAAGTCGCCGCGGAACTCCATGCGCGGCTGCGACGGCTGCCCGGGCTGGGGCGGCAGCGGCTCGCGCGTGACGACGGCGTTGCCGAACAGCTGCACTTCGGAGCCATCGGCGTTGCTCAGCGCGCGCTTGGCGGTGGCCACGGTCCAGCGGCCGTCCTGGCCCTGCGCGCGCATGCGCACCTGGTCGATTTCCAGCGTCTCGGTGTCGGGATAGTGGCGCATGACGGTGCCGCGCACCTCGTTTTTCAGGCGCCCGGCGGCGTCGAAGTTGCGCACGGAAAAATCGCGCATGAAGTAGTCGGGGTCGTGGCGCACGGCCTGTGCGCCCGTGGCGCTGGGGGCGCGCGGGGCATTGCGCACCAGCCACCACGAACCGAGGGCGAGCGCGCCCATGACCATGATGGGCAGGTAGAGCGAGAGTCTTTCCGTGCGCTGGCGCAGGCCTGCGCCTTGGGGGCGTCGTAGAGGGCGGTGTGTGCTCATGGTTGGTACCGTGGTTGGTACGCTTGGAGCAAGGCAGCGTAGCGCCCGCGTGCGGTGAGCAGCAGGTCGCACAGCTCGCGCACCGCGCCGGCGCCGGCGCGCGCCGCGGTCACGTAGTGCGCCGCGTGGCGCACCTCCACATGCGCCTCGGGCGGCGCGCAGGCGAAGGCGCTGCGCAGCAGCACGGGCAGGTCGGGCCAGTCGTCGCCCATGGCGGCGGCCTGCGCCCACTCGAGCCCCAGCGCGCCGAGGATGCGCTCGGCCGCGGGGGCTTTGTCTTCGGTGCCGAACACCGCGTGCTCCACGCCCAGGGCCTGCAGGCGCAGGCGCAGCGGCGCCGAGTCGCGCCCGCTGACCACGGCCGGCGTGATGCCGGCCTGGCGCAGCAGCTTGAGACCGTGCCCGTCGAGGGTGGAAAAGCGCTTGAGCGTCTCGCCCTCGGCGCTGTAGTACAGCCCGCCGTCGGTGAGCACGCCGTCCACGTCGAAAAACACCACGCGCACGCCCTGCGCGGCGAGCAGCAGCTCAGGCGCGAAGGACTGTGCGGGCGCGAGGTTCGCAGGGTGGGAGATACGCATCAGATCACCTTGGCACGCATGAGGTCGCCGATATGCACCATGCCCCGCAGCGTGCCTTGCGCATCGACCACGGGCACGCTCGTGATCGCGTGGCGCTCCATCATCTCGGCGGCGTCGGCGGCGAGGGCGTCGGGGGCTATGCAGCGCGGATTCGCGTGCATCAGCTGCGCGGCGGTGGCCGTGCGCAGCTCGGCGCCGGCTTCGATGCGCCGGCGCAGGTCGCCGTCGGTGAAGATGCCGAGCACGCGCTCCTGCGCATCGACGACCACGGCCGCGCCCAGGCTTTTGGCGCTCATCTCGCGCATCAGGGTGCTGAACGTGGCCTCGGGGTGCACACGCGGCAGGGCGTCGCCCGTGCGCATCACGTCGCGCACATGCGTGAGCAGCTTGCGCCCGAGCGCACCGCCGGGGTGCGAGCGCGCGAAGTCTTCGGGCCGAAAGCCGCGCGCTTCGAGCAAGGCCACGGCAAGCGCGTCGCCCATCGCGAGCTGCGCCGTGGTGCTGGTCGTGGGGGCCAGATTGAGCGGGCAGGCCTCGCGCTCCACGCTGCAGTCGAGCGTGAGGTCGGCGTGCTGCGCGAGCGTCGATTGCAGCTGGCCGGTGAGCGCGACGAGCGGCACGCCCAGGCGCCTGAGCACGGGCAGCAGCGCCGTGAGCTCGTGGCTCTCGCCGCTGTTGGAGATGGCCAGTACCAGGTCGTCGGCCGTCACCATGCCCAAATCGCCATGGCTGGCCTCGGCCGGGTGGACGAAGAACGCGGGCGTGCCCGTGGAGGCCAGCGTGGCGGCGATCTTGCGCCCGATGTGCCCGCTTTTACCCATGCCCATGACCACCACGCGGCCCTTGACGGCCAGAATCTGCTGCACCGCCTGCGCAAAGTGCGCATCCACACGCGCGGCCAGGGCGCGCAGCGCGGCGGCTTCGATCTCGAAGGTTTCGCGGGCCAGGCGCAGGGCCTGCTCGGCGTCGAAGGGGCGCGGGGCGCCAGGGACTGCGGTCATTGGGGCGATTTTATAGAGCCGTGGGATAGCATCCACCCCATGTCTTCACTTGCGCTGACTTTGTTGTATCTGCTCTCCGCCGTGCTCGGCGTGGCACTGTTTCGCAGCCTCAAGCTGCCGCCCATGCTGGGCTATTTGACGGCGGGTGTGCTGATCGGACCGTATGCACTCGGGTTTGCGCGCAACCCCGAGAGCGCGCGCCATCTGGGCGAATTCGGCGTGGTGTTTCTGATGTTCGCGATCGGGCTCGAGTTCAGTCTGCCCAAGCTGCGCGCCATGCGCCGGCAGGTATTCGGCCTGGGGCTGTTGCAGGTGCTGACGACCATGCTCGTCATGATGGCCCTGCTGCTGTTGCTGTCGCGCCTGCGCGGCGGCGTGTGGGACATGGGCTGGCAGACGGCGCTGGCGCTCGCTGGCACCTTGGCCATGAGCAGCACGGCCATCGTCGTCAAACTCATGGTCGAGCGCGCCGAGCTCGAGAGCGCACACGGCCGCAACGTGATGGGGGTGCTGCTGTTCCAGGACCTTGCCGTGGTGCCGCTGCTGGTGCTGATTCCTGCGCTCGGTGCGGCGCCCGAGGACCTGGTCTCTTCGCTGGCGTGGGCGCTGCTCAAGGCCACGCTGCTCGTGGGCCTGCTGCTCACCGGCGGGCAGCGCGTGATGCGCTGGTGGCTCACGCTGGTGGCACGGCGCAAGAGCGACGAGCTGTTCATGCTCAACCTGCTCTTGATCACGCTGGGCCTGGCCTGGCTCACCGACCTGGCAGGCCTGAGCCTGGCGCTGGGCGCCTTCATTGCGGGCGTGCTGGTGTCCGAGACCGAATACCGCCACCAGGTGGGCACGGACATCCGCCCTTTTCATGACGTGCTGCTGGGCCTGTTTTTCATCACCATAGGCATGATGCTCGACTGGCATGTGCTCGTCGACCAGGCCGTGCTGGTACTCGCGCTGTTCATTGTGCCCCTGGTGCTCAAGGCAGCGCTGATCCTGCTGCTCGCGCGCGGCGTGGGTTCGAGCACGGGCGTGGCGCTGCGCACGGGGCTGTACCTGGCGCAGGCGGGGGAGTTTGGCTTCGTGCTGCTGTCGCTTGCACAGGATCAAGGGCTGGTGCGGCCCGCGCTCATGAACCCCATTCTTGCGGCCATGGTGCTGTCCATGCTGGCCACGCCGTTTCTGATCATGTACAGCAACCGCATCGTGATGCGCCTCGTGGCGAGCGACTGGCTGCAGCAGTCGCTGCAGGTCACGGCGATCGCACGCCAGACCATCAACACCAGTGGGCACGTGGTCATCTGCGGCTTTGGCCGCTGCGGGCAGAACCTGGCGCGCATGCTGGAGCGCGAGCGCATTCCCTACATCGCGCTCGACCTGGACCCGGACCGCGTGCGCCAGGCCGCCGCCGCGGGGCAATCGGTGGTCTATGGCGACGCGAGCCGCCTGCAGGCGCTGACGGCCGCAGGCCTGGCACGCGCGAGCGCCGTCGTCGTGACCTATGTGGACATCCCGAGCGCGCTCAAGGTGCTCGCGCACACACGCGCGCACGCGCCGCAGGTGCCCGTCGTGGTGCGCACGCAAGACGACCTGCAGCTCGACAAACTGCGCGACGCCGGCGCGACCGAGGTCGTACCCGAAACCATAGAGGGCTCGCTCATGCTCGCGAGCCACGCGCTCGCGCTCGTGGGCGTGCCCTTGCGGCGCGTGCTGCGCCTGGTGCAGGAGCAGCGCGACGCGCGCTATCAACTGCTGCGCGGCTATTTTCATGGCGCCGACGATGACGGCGGGAGCGAGCGCGAACAGGAGCGCCTGACCACCGTGAGCCTGCCCCCGCAGGCGCCGTCCGTGGGGCGCACGCTGGGCGCGCTGGCCTTACACGCCATGGGGGTGGAGGTGGTGAACCTGCGCCGCAGCCAGGGCCGCATGGTCGAGGCGGCAGACGACGTGGTGCTGGCCGAAGGCGATACGCTGGTGCTCTCGGGCCAGCCCGCGGCGCTCGCGCTGGCGGAAGACAAGCTGCTGCGCGGTTGACACGCCGGACGCGCCAAGGCCCGAAACGGGCCACGGCTGACCCCCGATGCGCCGGTCAAGTCAGGGCGCCGTACTGGGTATTACCGAGCATGTGCGCGTGGTCGTCGAGGTCCACCAGTTCCGTGTTTTCGAAACCCGTGGGACGGTTTGGCGAGAGCAAGGGGCCGGAGTGCGCCAGAACACCGGGCTGACTGGCCGCGACGGGCTTTGCCGCAGCACCGGCGCTGGCGAGCGCACGCTTGAAGGCGGCGACCTCGTCCTCGGCGATGGGGTCGTAGGCCGGCGCCGCACCGACGCTGGGCTGCCGCGCACCGGCGGCAGGGACGCTTGGCGTGGCCGTTTGCGGGGTCTTTTGCACTGCCGCGGGCTGCGCTGCACGTGCGGCGGCGGCAAAGTCCTTGATGCGCCAATAAACGGCGGTGACCAGGATGTCGTGACGGCTTCTGGACGTGTCAGTGATCAGGGTTTCGAGGGTGCCCAGGCGCTCCACCTGGCCGCCATACTCGGGCGCCAGGTCGATCATGACGAGAAACTGGTGACCGCGTGGATCGAGCGACAGCACCTTGAATTTGTAATGGGCCGACAGCACACCCGCGCGGATCATGGCGTTTCGTACCACCGCGTACAGCAATTCGCGCCGTTCCATACGCTCGTTTCGCCATGCGCCTGCAGGCGCGCCCAGCGCCGACGGGCTGGCGTGCGCCTGGCTCGCCGTGGGAGGATGGGGTGTGTTCCGTGAAGCGGCGGAGGGTCTGGCAGGGCGACGGGTGAACCAGCTGAACAAGGACATGACGGCAATTCTCGGGGGGAGGTGGGCTTGATTAGTTTAGCTCTCCGAAGTTGCGCGCAGCCGCGGTACCGCACCGCAGCGGGCGGGTTGCATCAAGTCACTGCCACGCGCCGCCGCCGGTTACCCAGCCGCTTGGCCATCACGGCGCCGGCTGCCATCGCCACCCCCAAGGCAATGGCTGGCTGGCGGTTGGCGAGTTCGGCAAAACGCAGCGCCGCCAAGGCCCAGAGCTTGCTGGCCGCGGTGGACTGCACCGTCGCGCTGCGTGGCCGGTGCGCGAAGAACGCGCCCTCGCCGACCACGGACCCTGGGCCAACAAGTGCAATGCGCAGGCGCTCTTTTTCGTCCTGGTAGTGCACGCTCAGGTTGCCGCTTTCGATGAAATACAGCGTCCGATCCGCCGAACCTTGCGCAAACAGCACATGCCCGCTCGGAATGGTCAAGGGCTGCAAATAAGTGCCCAGCAAGTCCCATTGCGCAGGCGACAGCGGGTTGTTCAGGCTCTCGTCGTCAGGTGCCTGGGCGACGGCCGCGACGAGGCCCGAGAGGTCGATTCTGGCGGCGGGGTGTGCGAGGCTGGACATGATGCCGCATACGCTACCGCGCCTGTCGCGCCGCCACAAGTCCTATTTACCCACACTTACAAAACTCAGCGCGGCGCGAGGATGGCCATGGTGAGGCGCGAGGTGCAGGTCAGCTCCCCGGCATCGTTGACGAGGTCGATCTGCCAGACCTGGGTGGTGCGCCCCACGTGCACCGCACGCGCCGTGCCCGTGACCCAGCCGCTCGTGGCCGAGCGGATGTGGTTGGCGTTGATTTCCAGGCCCACGGCGTGGTGGCCTTCGGGGCAGGCATGGTAGGCGCCCATGGAGCCCAGCGATTCGGCCAGCACCACGCTCACGCCGCCATGCAGCAGACCAAAAGGCTGCTTGGTGCGCGCGTCCACGGGCACGCGCCCACGCAGAAAATCGGGACCGATTTCGGTGATCTCTATGCCCAGGTGGCTGGCGGCAGTATTGGCTTGGGCGTCTTGCAGCGCTTGCAATGAAATGGGTTTTTTCCAGATGGACATGGGAATGGCGTGGTGAGGCGGAGAAAAAAGTCGGCTCAGCGCCCCTGAAAGACCGGCGCACGCTTTTCCTGCCAGGCCAGACCGCCTTCTCGCAGGTCTTGCGAGGCTGCGCTGCGCTGCACTTCGCGCGCGATGCTCTCGGCGTCGGCATGGCCGCGGGCGATCTGGTTCAGGTGCTTTTTCATGCCCAGCAAGGCAATCGGCGCCATGGCCGCGAGTGTCTGCACGAGGGCGCGCACGGTTTCGGCAGGGTCGGGGCCTTCGACCAGGTGCGTGAGGTAGCCGCAGGCATGCATCGCGCGCGCGTCGAGCTTTTCGGCGCACAGGAACAGGCGCTTGGCCATGTCGACACCCAGCCGGCTGACGTAGCGCTCCAGACCGCTTTGGTAAAAGTGCAGGCCCAGGCGCGCGGCCGGAATGAACATCTCCGCGGCACTGGTGCCCACGCGAAAATCACAGGCCAGCGCCATGTCGGTGGCGCCGCCATAGACGCCGCCCTGGATCGCGGCGATGGTGACAGCGCGGCAATCTTCGAGCGCATCGACCATCTCGCCGAAAGCGCTGCCCTTGTTCTGGCTCTGCGCGACCTGGCCGATGTCGTAGCCGCTGCAAAAATGTTTGCCTTCGGACTGCAGCACCAGCACCAGCACACCGGGCGTCTGGTTGACGGTGGCGACGTGGCGGATGAGTTCGGGCAGGTCCTCGGGCGTGAGCTTGTTGGCCACGCGCGGGCGGCGCAGGGTGATGGTGGCGATGGCACCATCGACGTGAAGCAGCGGAAGCATGGGACAAGGAGTGGTCGAAGTGGAGCGGAAGCGAAAAATGTATCAAAAACGGGGCACCCAGGCAGCGCCGCCACGCCCTGTCGCTGCGGGCCGCCCCCTGCAGGGCTGGCGCCAGCGGCTTTACACCATCATTTTCGAGTCGGACACGCGCGCCGGGCGCTGGTTCGACCAGGGCCTGATCGTGGCGATCCTGCTCAGCGTGGCCGTGGTCATGGCCGACAGCGTGCCCGCGCTGCACCAGCGCCTGGGCGGCGTCTTCACCTTGGCGGAGTGGGGTTTCACGCTGCTGTTCACGCTCGAATACCTGCTGCGCCTGGCCTGCGTGCCGCACCCGTGGCGCTACGCCACCAGCTTTTTTGGCATCGTCGACCTGCTCGCGCTGCTGCCCACCTATCTGGCGCTGCTACTGCCCGAAGCGCATGTGCTGATCGACGTGCGCGTGCTGCGCCTGTTGCGCGTGTTTCGCGTGTTCAAGCTCACGGCCTACATGACCGAGTACCGCGGTCTGGCGCTGGCCTTGCACGCCAGCCGACGCAAGATCACGGTGTTCATTACCGGCGTGCTCATGGTGGTGCTGGTTCTGGGCACACTGATGTACGTGGTCGAGGGGCCGGCGCACGGCTTCACCACCATTCCCACCTCTGTGTATTGGGCCATCACCACGATGACCACCGTGGGCTTTGGCGACATCACGCCCAAGACGGACCTGGGCCGCTTCATTTCGTCGGTGATGATGCTGCTGGGCTGGGGCACCCTGGCTGTACCCACGGGCATCGTGACGGCCGAGATGGCAGCGCAGCGCCAAGCCTCGCTGGGCATCGCGCCCACCCCCGTCACCACCCGCACCTGCCCCGAATGCTTGAGCGAAGGGCATTTGCCCGAGGCGCGCTTTTGCATGCACTGCGGGGCGCCGCTGCCGCCCTGGACGCACGACGTCTGAGGTACCCACGCGCACATTACACTTGCCGGCTCTGCTGCGCCTGTGCTTTTTGGGTGCACAGTGCTTTTCCTCGACACAGCACCACCCCATGTCCATGGACTCCCCGGGCGCGACCCGCACCAGCTTTGAACTCAAAAGCGCCTCGCTGCCCCTGGTGGCGGTGCTGCTCAAAACGGCCGATCTGGCACAGGTGGCGGCCGAGCTCACCGCGCGCCTGGCCGCCGATCCCGGTTTTTTCGACAACGACCCGGTGCTGATCGACCTGGCCGCGCTGCGTGAGAGCGACGCGGCCGTGGACTTTGCCGCGCTCGGCGCCCTGCTGCGCCAGCACCGCACGCAACCCGTGGCCGTGCGCGGCGGCAGCCTGGCGCAGATGGCGGCGGCGCACGCTGCGGGCTTGGTGGCCGCGCCCGACGCGAGCGCCGCCCGCGAACGCGGCGCGAGCGCCGTAGCGCCCGCCTCGGCCGCGCCGCAGACCAGCGTGCGCGAGGTCGAGGTAGTGCGCGAGGTGGTACGCGAGGTCGTGCGCGAAGTGCCCGTGCCCGGCGCTGCCGCCGTGGTGATCGACAAGCCGCTGCGCTCGGGCCAGCAGGTCTATGCGCGCGGCGCCGACCTCGTGGTGCTGTCGGTGGTGAGCTTTGGCGCCGAGGTGATCGCCGACGGCAACGTGCATGTCTATGCGCCGCTGCGCGGGCGCGCCATCGCGGGCGCGCGCGGCAACACCGAAGCGCGCATCTTCAGCACCTGCATGGAGCCGCAGCTTGTGTCGATTGCCGGCATCTACCGCACCACCGAAACGGCCCTGCCCGCGCAAGTGCTGGGCAAGCCCGCGCAGGTGCGCCTCGAAGGCGAAAAGCTGCTCATCGAGCCGCTTTGATTACCATTCACGGATCTGACACTCATTCACCTTCTCATCCCTCAGGGACTTTGCAACACATGGCCAAAATCGTCGTCGTGACCTCCGGCAAAGGTGGCGTGGGCAAAACCACCACCAGTGCCAGCTTTGCCTCGGGCCTCGCGCTGCGCGGCCACAAGACCGCAGTGATCGACTTCGACGTCGGCCTGCGCAACCTCGACCTCATCATGGGCTGCGAGCGCCGCGTGGTCTATGACCTGATCAACGTGATCCACGGCGAGGCCAACCTGAACCAGGCGCTGATCAAGGACAAGCAGTGCGACAACCTGTTCATCCTCGCCGCGAGCCAGACGCGCGACAAGGACGCGCTCACGCTCGAAGGCGTCGAAAAAGTGCTCAAAGATCTGGCCGACATGGGCTTTGCATACATCGTCTGCGACTCGCCCGCGGGCATAGAAACCGGTGCCCTCATGGCCATGCACTTTGCCGACGAGGCGCTGCTCGTGACCAACCCCGAAGTCTCCTCGGTGCGCGACTCCGACCGCATCCTGGGCATGCTGGGCAGCAAAACCCGCCGCGCCATCGAAAGCGCCGAGCCCGTCAAGGAGCACCTGCTCATCACGCGCTACAACCCCAGCCGCGTGCAGGACGGGCAGATGCTCTCGCTCGAAGACATCCAGGACATCCTGCGCATCCCGCTGATCGGCGTGATCCCCGAGTCCGAGTCCGTGCTGCAGGCGTCCAACCAGGGCGTCCCGGCGATCCACCTGCAAGGCACGGACGTGGCCGAGGCGTACAAAGACGTGGTCGCGCGCTTTCTCGGCGAAGACAAACCGCTGCGCTTCGTCGAAGCCGAAAAACCCGGCTTCTTCAAACGCCTGTTCGGGGGTCGCTGAGCCATGGCCTCTTTCCTGTCCTTTTTGCTCGGCGAGAAAAAGAAGACGGCCACCGTCGCCAAGGAGCGCCTGCAGATCATCCTCGCGCACGAGCGCAGCGGCCGCAACGCCGGCCAGCCCGACTACCTGCCCGCGCTGCAGCGCGAACTGATGGCCGTCATCTCCAAATACGTGGCCATTGACCCGAACGACATCAAAGTCCACCTCGAACGCCAGGACAACCTCGAAGTGCTCGAAGTGAAGATCGAGCTGCCCGACGCCGGGCGCTGAAGCGCACACATTTTTCAGCTATTGAGCCCACCCAGTTTGCGTGAAAAGCTCTTTTTATAAGAGCGTTACAGCGGATGCTCGGTGTAAAAGCGCCCGCCGTGGTACAGCAGCGGCGGCGTGCCGGGGCGGTGTGCGCAATGCTCGACTTCGCCGACGAAGATGGTGTGGTCGCCCTCGACATACTGGCTGCGGTTGAAGCATTCGAACACCGCCGCCGCGCCCGCAATGATGGGCGCACCGGCCACGCCCGGCGCGTGCTGCACGCCCGCCCAGCGATCGACGCCGCGCTGCGCAAAGCGTTCGGCCAGGTCGCGCTGGTCGGCCGCGAGCACATGGATCGCGTAGTGCGAGCCGGCCATGAAGGCCGGCAGCACCGAGGCCGCATGCGCCAGACTCCAGAGCACCAGCGGCGGCGCCAGCGACACCGAGTTGAACGAGCTCGCCGTCAACCCGACCAGCTCACCCCCGGCCCCGCGCGCCGTGACAATGGTCACGCCCGTGGCGAACATGCCCAGCGCCGCACGGAATTCGCGCGACGAAAACGCAGGCGCACGGGCCTGCATGGGGCGGGGCAGCAGCTGGGACACGGTCATCGCAATCGGGGGGCGGGAAAATCGGCGCCATTATGGGCAGGGTGAATATGCCTTGTTCGGCTGGGGGTGTTGGCGAGGCGGCTGGCGAGGCAATTGGGTCGCGGGTGGGTTCCGGTTTTGATATCCCGGCATGAAAGACACCCGTCATTGCGAGCCCCGTGGGGGCGCGGCAATCCAGCCCCGGCTTTGCAAGGGGTGCAGGCCTCGCATCGAAGGCCGTATGGATTGCCGCGGGCCTGACGGCCCTCGCAATGACGGGGCATATATCGCGCATATCGGGAAATTCCGCCTCATGGACAACCGTGATGAACGCAAAGTCTGCGCCAAACTACGGGCCTGTCTTCGCACACTTCAACTTCAAAAAACCATGCCGTCACCCTCACCCACCACCCCTGCCCTTGCAACCCAGCCGCGCGTCGGCGTGGCGCTGGGCAGTGGCTCGGCGCGCGGGCTGGCACACATCGGCGTGCTGCGCGCGCTGCAGGAGGCCGGCATCAATGTGCACTGCGTCGCGGGCACGAGCATGGGCGCGGTGGTCGGCGCAGTGTATGCGTCGGGCAAGATCGAGCGCATGGCCGAGCGGCTGGCCAACCTCGACTGGGCGGGCATCGTCGCGCTGCTGGACCCGGTGTTTCCGCGCTCGGGGCTGATCGACGGCCAGCGCGTGGCCGAGTTCGTGCGCGCGCACGTGCCCGGCGCGCTGATCGAAGACCTGGCGCTGCCCTTTGCCGCCGTGGCCACCGACTGGGAGACCGGCGCCGAGGTGGTGGCGCGCAGCGGTGAGCTGACCGAGGCCGTACGCGCGAGCATCGCCGTGCCCGGCATCGTCACACCGGTGCGCAGCAACGGCCGCCTGCTCGTCGATGGCGGCCTGGTCAACCCCGTGCCCGTGAGCGTGGCGCGCGCGCTGGGGGCCGAGGTGGTGATCGCGGTGGACCTGAACCACGACATCGTGAGCGGCCGGCGCAACCGCGTGGCGGTGAAGGGCCAGGGTGCGAACGGCAATGGCGCAGCCAGAGGTGGTATCGCAGACGGCAACGGCGCCGAGGGCAACAGCGCAACCACAAACGGCCTGAGCGACGCACAAGGCAAGGAGCGCGGCAAAACCAACGGCGGTGCGCTCACGCCCATACTCACGCGCCTGCTCGAGAGCCTGCGCGCCAAGGAAAGCCCCATGTTCGCGCAGATCAGCGCCTGGCTGCGCCGCACGCCGCAAGAGCCGCTGCCCGGCATCTTCGAGGTGCTGCTGGGCTCGCTCTACATCATGCAGGCGCGCATCACCGAGGCCAGCTTGCAGCAAGACCCGCCCGAGATCCTGATCCAGCCGCCGCTGGGCGCGGTGCGCTTCATGGAGTTCGACCGCGTCGAGGAGATCATCGCCATTGGCTGGCGCAGCGCGCGCGAGCAGCTCGCCGCACAGTGGCCCGCCGTGGCGGCGCGGGCGCGGGGATAGCTATTGTATATGTAGCAAAAATCGGGTAATGTTTTAGCCTTCTAGCGCTCTATCAATAAGCACAAGCAGCTCCTCTAAAACGAGCGAAAACCTCCTAATGCTGGCGCTCATTGCCGTCCCGCGCATGGCGTGCATCGGCAAGGGTTACAGTCTCGCCCCATGCCACATCCACCTACGGCGCCGCTGCTGTGCTCCTTGCAAGGCCCTTGGCGGCGCGTGATTTTCGTCGCCGCGTACGAGGCCATCGCGATCGCCGTCTCGGCGCTGGGCTTCATGTGGGCCACCGGGCAGAACGCGGTGCATTCGGGTGTGATCTCGGTCGTGTGCTCGGTGATCGCGATCGTGTGGAATGTGCTCTTCAACACGCTGTTCGAGCGCTGGGAGCGCCGCCAGCGCGTGCGCGGGCGCAGCCTGGCGCGGCGCGTGGCGCACGCCATCGGCTTCGAGGCCGGGCTGTCGCTGGTGCTGGTGCCGCTGCTCGCCTGGTGGTTTGGCGTGAGCCTGTGGCAGGCGCTGGCGATGGACTTTGGGTTGCTGCTGTTTTTTCTGGTCTATACCTTCGTCTTCACCTGGGTGTTCGACCACCTGTTCGGCCTGCCAGCCGCGGCGCGCTGAGGCCGCTCGCTGCGCCCACACCGCCCATGGCGCCGGCCTACCATGCGCACCATGCTTACCCTGCACGACATCCAACGAGCCGCCGAACGCCTGCGCGGCCAGGTGCTCGAGACTCCCTGCGTCGAGTCGCGCACGCTCAGCGAAGTCTGCGGCGCGCAGGTGTTCCTGAAGTTCGAAAACCTGCAGTTCACCGCCTCGTTCAAGGAGCGCGGCGCCTACAACAAGCTCGCCCAGCTCACCCCCGCGGAGCGTGCGCGCGGCGTCATCGCGATGAGCGCGGGCAACCACGCGCAGGGCGTGGCCTTCCATGCGCAGCGGCTGGGCATTCGGGCGGTGATCGTCATGCCGCGCTTCACACCCGGCGTAAAGGTGGCGCGCACGCGCAGCTTCGGTGCCGAGGTGGTGCTGCACGGCGACACGCTGGACGCCGCACGCGCGCACGCGCAGGCGCTCGCGGCCGCGCAGCAGCTGGTGTTCGTGCACCCCTACGACGACGAGGCCATCATGGCCGGCCAGGGCACGCTGGCGCTCGAAATGCTCGCCCAGCAGCCCACCATCGACACGCTGGTCGTGCCCGTGGGCGGCGGTGGGCTCATCGGCGGCGTGGCCACCGCGGCCAAGGCGCTGCGCCCCGACGTGCAAGTGCTGGGCGTGCAGACCATGCGCTTTCCGGGCGTGTTCAACGCCCTCACGGGCAGCGCCCTGCCGCAGGGCGACAGCACCATCGCCGAGGGCATCGCCGTGAGCGGCCCCGGCGCGCATTGCCTCGCGGCCATCCGCGCGCATGTGGACGAGGTGCTGCTCGTCGATGAGGGCGACGTGGAGCAGGCCATCGTCATGCTGCTCGAAATCGAAAAAACCCTGGCCGAAGGCGCAGGCGCGGCGGCCCTGGGCGCGCTGCTGCGCCAGCGGGCGCGCTTTGCCGGGCGCAAAGTGGGGCTGGTGCTCTCGGGCGGCAACATCGACCCACTGCTGCTCGCGGCCATCATCGGGCGCGGCATGGTGCGCAGCGGGCGGCTCGTGCGCCTCGTGGTCAGCACGCGCGACGTGCCCGGCTCACTCGCGCGCATCACCGCCCTGGTGGCCGAGGCCGGCGCCAACGTGCAGGAAATCCACCACCAGCGCGCCTTCACGCCGCTCGCAGGGCAATACGTGGACATCGAGCTCGTGCTGCAAACGCGCGATCGTGCGCACGTGCAGGAGCTGCTGCAGCGCCTGCGCGCGCAGGCGCTGAACGCCAAGCTGCTGGACGCCGGCGTTTGAGCGCACGTCAGTTTCGAAAAATGGATTGAGCCTTTGTTGGTAGAGCGCTGCAAGCTATCGAATCAGGAATTTTTCAGGTGGGCTTCCTGGCGCCGCCCACCTTGGGCAGCAGCGCCGCCACGATGCCCAGCAGCGGCAGGTAGGCCGCCACCTGATAGACATACTCGATGCTGGTGTGGTCGGCCAGTACGCCCAGCACGGCCGCGCCCAGGCCGCCCATGCCGAAGGCGAAGCCGAAAAACAGGCCCGACACCATGCCCACCTTGCCGGGAATCAGCTCCTGCGCGTACACCAAAATGGCCGAAAAGGCCGATGAAAGCACCAGGCCGATGAGCACCGTGAGCGCCACCGTCCACGGCAGGTTGGCATGCGGCAGCAGCAGCGCGAAGGGCGCCACGCCCAGGATGGAGAACCAGATCACCGGCTTGCGGCCGATGCGGTCGCCCAGCGGGCCGCCGATCAGCGTGCCCAGCGCCGAGGCGAGCAGGAACGCGAACAGCAGCAGCTGCGCATTCTGTACCGACACGCCGAAGTGGTGCATCAGGTAAAAGGTGTAGTAGCTCGACAGACTGGCGATGTAGAAATACTTGGAGAAGATCAGCACCAGCAGCACCGCGACCGCGCCCAGCACCTGCGCGCGGCTCAGGCCCTTGCCCGCCACAGCGCGCGGCGCTGCCGGGGCCGCGCGGTGCTGGTGCGCGTACCAGCGGCTGACGCGCGCGAGCAGCCCAATGCCCACCAACGCCGCCAGCGCAAACCAGGCCGCGCTGCGCTGGCCAAAAGGCACGATCACCGCCGCCGCCAGCAGCGGCCCCAGCGCGCTGCCGGTGTTGCCGCCCACCTGAAACAGCGACTGCGCCAGCCCGTGCCGCCCGCCCGAGGCCATGCGCGCCACGCGCGAGGATTCCGGGTGAAAAATCGACGAGCCGGTGCCCACCAGCGCCGCCGCCAGCAGCACCGTGGAGAACTGGCCCGCAAACGCCAGCAACAGCAGCCCGCTCAAGGTAAAGCACATGCCCACTGGCAGTGAATAGGGGGTGCTGCGCTGGTCGGTGTACCAACCGACCAGCGGCTGAAACAGCGACGCCGTGACCTGGTAGGTGAGCGTGATCAGCCCGATCTGGCCGAAGCTGAGGTTGAAATTGCCCTGCAGCACAGGGTACATGGCCAGAATCAGCGACTGCATCATGTCGTTGAGCAGGTGCGACGCGCTGATGGCGCCCAGAATGCCGAAGGCCACGCCAGGCCGGGCGGCTGGCATCGGCGCTGCCGTTTCGTGGGAGGAGAGTGCGGTAGTCATGGGCGCCCATCCTAGGGTTAGCATGCGTGTCTTGCTTGCGCTATTAGGGAAGCTATCTTTCTGAAAAGGACACACCATGCCACCGCCCTCCGCCCCGCTGTTCGGCACGCCCTCGCTGGCCGAGATCGATGGCAGCCGCCTGCCGGTCACCACGCGCGCCACCGACTACCCGGCCGGCAGCAGCACGGGCGACCACCAGCATCCGCACCACCACCAGCTGATTCACGCGGTGCACGGCGTGATGGTGGTGCTGGCGCAGGGCGGCCAGTGGATCGTGCCGCCCACGCGCGCCATCTGGATGCCAGCCGGCACGGTGCACCAGGTGCGCAGCATCGGCGCGCTGCGCATGCGCAGCCTGTACGTGCGGCCCGACGCCGCGCCCGGCCTGGCCACGCAGGCGCAGGTGGTGGGCATCTCGCCGCTGCTGCGCGAACTCATTCAGGCGGCCGTTGCGGTTCCCGTGCCCTACACCGCCGATTCGCGCGACGGGCGCCTGATGCGCCTGCTGCTCGACGAGCTGCACGCCCTGCCGGTGCTGCCCATGCACCTGCCCAACCCGAGCGACGCGCGGCTCAAACGCATTTGCGCCCAGCTGGAGCGCCGGCCCGACGACCCATCGACGCTCGACGATTGGGCACGCCGGCTGGGGGTGAACGCCAAGACTCTGCAGCGCCTGTTTCAGCGCGACACCGGCATGAGCTTTGGCCGCTGGCGCCAGCAGGCGCGCCTGTTGCAAGCGCTGGAGCGGCTGGCCCAGGGGCAGAAGGTGATCGACGTCGCGCTGGCCCTGGGCTACGACAGCCCCGGCGCCTTTGCCACCATGTTCAAGCGCCAGTTCGGGCAGTCGCCGAGCGCCTTCTTTCGCTGAATTTTGCGCCGCTGCGCGCCTTCACAGGTGCCGGCGCATGGCGGGCGACGCAAAGGCGCAATGTAGAGGGATTTTGGGTGTTTTTGGCCATTTGCCAAGGAACATAAAGCGCAAGCAGCTCTTTCCTCAATAGCAATCGACGGCCCAGCAAAGCCCCCAGCTCCTACCAGGAGCGCCCACGCGCCCCCGTAAAATCGCCCCCTTGCCGCCAAGGAGCGTTGCAGCCGGCCCGCAGCCGGTCAGGCTTGGCGGGCTTTCCCTTTTGCCCAACGACGCTCACCTGCATTGGCTTTTTCAGGTGAGTCTTTTCATGACGCAAGCTTCCCCTCCTCCACTGCGGCTCTCGGGCCTCGAGCCGCTGGTCATCGGCCCCGATACCTTGTTCGTCAACATCGGCGAGCGCACCAACGTCACCGGCTCCAAGGCGTTTGCGCGTTTGATCCTGAACGGCCAGTTCGAAGAGGCGCTGGCCGTGGCACGCCAACAAGTCGAAAACGGCGCGCAGATCATCGACGTGAACATGGACGAAGCCATGCTCGACAGCGAGGCCGCGATGGTGCGCTTTTTGCGCTGCATTGCCTCCGAGCCCGACATCGCGCGCGTGCCCATCATGATCGACAGCTCCAAGTGGAGCGTGATCGAAGCGGGCCTGCGCTGCGTGCAGGGCAAGGGCATCGTCAATTCGATCAGTCTCAAGGAAGGCGTGGCCGAGTTCCAACGCCAGGCGCGCCTCGTGCGGCGCTACGGCGCGGCGGCGGTGGTGATGGCCTTCGACGAGCAGGGCCAGGCGGACAGCTTTCAGCGCAAGATCGAGATTTGCGAGCGCGCCTACCGCATCCTCGTCGATGAGGTCGGCTTTGCGCCCGAGGACATCATCTTCGACCCCAACATCTTCGCCGTGGCCACGGGCATCGAGGAGCACGCGAACTACGCGGTGGACTTCATCGAAGCCACGCGCTGGATCAAGCGGCACCTGCCGGGCGCCAAGGTGTCGGGCGGGGTGAGCAACGTGAGTTTCAGCTTCCGCGGCAACGATCCGGTGCGCGAGGCGATCCACACGGTGTTTCTCTACCACGCCATCCGCGCGGGCATGGACTTAGGAATAGTCAACGCGGGCATGATAGGCGTCTATGACGAGCTCGACCACGAGCTGCGCGCGCGCGTCGAGGACGTGATCCTGAACCGCCGCCCCGACGCGGCCGAGCGCCTGATCGAGGTCGCCGAAAGCGCCAAGGGCGCCGCGCGCGACGACAGCAAAAAGCTCGCCTGGCGCGAAGGCACGGTGCAAGAGCGCCTCACGCACGCGCTGGTGCATGGCGTGACCGAGTTCATCACCGAAGACACCGAACAAGCCTACCGCGAGGTGCTCGCGCGCGGCGGGCGCGCGCTGCACGTGATCGAAGGGCCGCTGATGGACGGCATGAACGTGGTCGGCGACCTGTTCGGTGCAGGCAAGATGTTCTTGCCGCAGGTGGTCAAGAGCGCGCGCGTCATGAAGCAGGCCGTGGCGCATCTGCTGCCCTACATCGAGGCCGAAAAAGCCGCGCAGGCCGAGGCCGGCGTCGCCGTGCAGAGCAAAGGCAAGATCGTCATCGCCACCGTGAAGGGCGACGTGCACGACATCGGCAAGAACATCGTCACCGTGGTCTTGCAGTGCAACAACTTCGAGGTCGTGAACATGGGCGTGATGGTGCCTTGCCACGACATCCTGGCCAAGGCCAAGGAGGTGGGCGCCGACATCGTGGGCCTGTCGGGCCTGATCACCCCCAGCCTCGAAGAAATGCAGCACGTGGCGGCCGAGATGCAAAAGGACGCGTACTTCCGCGAGCGCCAGATTCCGCTGCTGATCGGCGGCGCCACCACCAGCCGCGTGCACACCGCGGTGAAAATCGCGCCGCACTACGACGGCCCCGTGGTCTATGTGCCCGACGCCTCGCGCAGCGTGGGCGTGGCGCAGGGCTTGCTGGGCCAGCAGCGCGCGCAGTTCCTCGCTGACTTGCGCGCCGACTACGACAAAGTGCGCGCGCTGCACGCAAACAAAAAGCAAACCCCGCTGTGGCCGCTGGCCAAGGCGCGTGCGAACAAAACGCCCATCGCCTGGGCCGACTACCAGCCGCCCGTGCCGCACTTCATCGGCCGGCGCGTGTTCCGCAACATTGCGCTCGCCGACCTGGTGCCCTACATCGACTGGACGCCGTTCTTCCAGACCTGGGACCTGGCGGGCAAATACCCGGCGATCCTGCACGACGAGGTCGTGGGCGCCGAGGCGCAGCGCGTGTTTGCCGACGCGCAGGCCATGCTCCAAAAGATCGTCGCTGGCCGCTGGCTCACGGCCAACGCGGTGGTCGGCTTTTGGCCCGCGAACCGCGTGGGCGACGACGACATCGCGCTCTATGCCGACGAGGCGCGGCAAACGCCCGTGCTCGTGTGGCACGGCCTGCGCCAGCAGACCGAAAAGCAGCCCGGCCCCGACGGCCAGATGCGCCCCAGCCGCTGCCTGGCGGACTTCGTGGCGCCTCGTGAAGTGATGCAGAATGCTCTTGAATCAAGAGCTGCTAGCGCAGGCGCAACAAGCGCCAGCGGCCAAAATGATGCTCAAATCGACAGCCGGGCGCCGCTGCGCGACTACCTGGGCGCGTTTGCCGTCACCGCGGGCCTGGGCGTGGACGTGAAAGAGGCCGAATTTCTGGGCCAGCACGACGACTACAGCGCCATCATGCTCAAGGCGCTGGCCGACCGCCTGGCCGAAGCCTGCGCCGAATGGCTGCACGCGCGCGTGCGCCGCGAGCTCTGGGGCTACGCTGCCGACGAAGCGCTGAGCGTGGAGCAACTCATCGCCGAGCAATACCGCGGCATCCGCCCTGCGCCCGGCTACCCGGCCTGCCCCGACCACAGCATCAAGCGCGGCCTGTTCGAGCTGCTGCAGGCGCACGACATCGGCATGCACCTGACCGACAGCCTGGCCATGACGCCAGCGGCGAGCGTGAGCGGCTTTTACTTCAGCCACCCCGAAAGCCGTTACTTCAACGTCGGCAGGATAGGTCCAGACCAGCTGCAAGACCTGGCGCAGCGCCGCGGCATGGACTTGGGCGAGTTGCAGCGCCTGCTGGCGCCGAATTTGTAGCCTTGTCGTCGCTTGCCAGTGCGCGCAGGGTAAGCTGGGTTTCAACCCAGCCTACTTTGTCCGTATTTGTCACTGCATTTACAAACAGGCCAAACCTGCGCCCCTTGTAATCGTTAAGCTTGACTCCAAACCCCAGTTGGTCTTGTTTCATGCGAGAGGAGAAAAGCCCATGAACACGTTTTCTTCCACGGCCGATGCGCAGCAGCCTGCTGCGCCGGCCCCATCATCGACCCTCAAATGGCTGTGGGGTGCGGTAGGTGCGCTCACGCTGGCCGTGCTTGCGCTGGGCGGCACGCTGATCGCACAGCAGCACAAGGCCGCCTCACAAGAACAAGAGCAGCAAGCCGAGGTCGCGGCGCGCACGCCGGAATCCGAAGTCATAGAAGAAAAAGCGCCCCAGACGCAGAATCAACCGGCGCAGCAAGCTCCTGGAACGATAGCAGCACAAACTGCCGCAGGTGCCGCGCCGGCGGCGACCAACGCGCCGCTCCATGCGCCCGCGCCGGCACGGCCCGCGCGCCCGCATGCGGTCGCGCCGCGTGCAGGCACTACCGCCACCACCACTGCACCGGCTGCGGCGCCCCAGCCGGTGGCGCAGGCGCCACAGCCCGTGCCCCCTGTCGCGCCCGTGTGCGCGGTCTGCGGCCGCGTCGAGTCGGTGCGGGCCATCCAGAAGTCTGCACCTACCAGCGGCGTCGGTGCCGTGGCGGGCGGCGTGCTCGGCGGGGTGCTGGGCAACCAGGTGGGCGGCGGCACGGGGCGCGCGCTCGCCACCGTGGCCGGCGCCGTAGGGGGCGGCTACCTGGGCAACACCATAGAAAAACGCAGCCGCACCGAGACGGTCTATGAAGTGCACGTGCGCATGGACGACGGCTCGGTGCGCTACTTCCAGCGCGCCCAGTCCGTACCCGTAGGCGCGCCCGTGGTGCTCGAAGGCCGGGGCTTTCGCCTCGTCGGCAACGAGCCCGCGCCGGCGCCGCAGTACCCGCAGTAGGAGCCCTTCGGACTGGGGAACCGCGAGCGCGTAGGGGCTGCCATGCGCCGCGCGGCGTGTCACTTGTCCACGAAGGCGCGCTCGACCACGAAGTCGCCGGGCGTCGTGGTGCTGCCTTCCTTGAAGCCCCGCGCTTCGAGAATGGTTTTGAGCGAGGCCAGCATGGCCGGGCTGCCGCAGAGCATGGCGCGGTCCACCTGCGGGTCCAGCGGCGGCACGCCGAGGTCGGCAAACAGCTTGCCGCTGTCGATCAGGTCGTTGATACGGCCCTGGTTTACAAAGGGCTCGCGCGTCACTGTGGGGTAGTAGCGCAGCTGCGCACGCACCATCTCCCCGAGGATTTCATGCTGCGGCAGCTCCTGCGTGAGGTACTCGTGGTAGGCCAGCTCGGACACCAGACGCACGCCGTGCACGAGCACCACCTCGGCAAACTTTTCGTAGGTGGCCGGGTCGCGGATGATGCTCATGAACGGCGCCAGCCCCGTGCCCGTAGAGAACAGGTACAGGCGCCTGGCCGGCAGCAGGTAGTCTATGAGCAGCGTGCCCGTGGGCTTTTTGCCCACGATGATGCTGTCGCCCACCTGGATGTGCTGCAGGCGCGAGGTCAGCGGGCCGTCGGGCACCTTGATGCTCAAAAACTCCAGATGCTCTTCGTAATTCGGGCTCACGATGCTGTAGGCGCGCAGCAGCGGCTTGCCCTCGACGAGCAGGCCGATCATCGTGAAGTGGCCGTTGGAAAACCGCAGCGCCGGATCGCGCGTGGTGGTAAAGCTGAACAATCGGTCGGTCCAGTGGTGGACGCTGAGCACGCGCTCTTCGTGAAATGCACTCATGGTGTGTTTGCGGTGAGGAAAAGTCGTTTTGCCGAGGAAAACACCACCGGTGGCCGTCGGCGGAAAGCCCCGCATTGTCCAACAAAGCCGGATGGCCCCCTTGTGAACTCCCGGCCGGCACCGTCCGTGCCTGCTCAGAGGCTGAGAGTTTTTTGGCCGCGGCCGAAAGGCGCATCAAAACGCCACCGATAGCGGCGCAAAGCGCAGCCATAGCTCGGGCTATGGCGCGCATTTGCAACGACGCGCGGGGGTGTTTGGGTGTGCAAGGCGGCCATGGACGAAAGACTCTCAGCTTTTCAGGCGCGCCCTGTGCGCTGAAACAGCCCGCCGGGCAGGCGCGCCACGCTGCCCGCGAGTTCGAGCTCGAGCAATTGCACCTGCAGCGTGGCCGCATCGAGGCCGGTGCGCGCAAGCAGCGCATCCAAGCCTATGGGGTCGAAACCCAGCGCCTGCAGCAAGGGGCTTTCGGGCGTCTCGGCAGGCGCGGGCGCATCGGGGGCCCGCTGCTCCTGGGCTGGCGCCGCCGCGGGGGCGGGCAGACGCAGCTCCTCGAGCACGTCCTGCGCACTTTCGACGAGCTTGGCGCCCTGGCGTATGAGCGCATGACAGCCGCGCGACTGCGGTGCGTGGATGGAGCCGGGGATCGCGAACACCTCGCGCCCCTGCTCGGCCGCGAGCCGCGCCGTGATGAGCGAGCCCGAGGCCGGCGCGGCCTCGACGACCAATGTGCCCCGCGACAAGCCCGCGATGATGCGGTTGCGCTGCGGAAAGTTGGGCGCGAGCGGGGGCGTGCCCAGCGGGTATTCGCTCACGATCAGGCCCTGCGCTGCGATGCGCCGGGCCAGCTCGAGGTTGCGGCGCGGATAGACGCGGTCCAGCCCCGTGCCGACGACGGCGATCGTGGCGGGCCATGCACGCGCTGGCGCCTCTGCTGCGGCGCTCTCCAAGGCACCCTCGTGCGCCGCCGCGTCTATGCCCAGCGCCAGGCCCGAGACGATGCACAGGCCCGCCGCGTGCAGCGCGCGGGCGAATTGGCGCGCGTTTTCGGTGCCTTGCGCCGTGGGGTTGCGGCTGCCCACCATGGCCAGGCAGCGGCCCTGGGCGAACGGGTCGCCCTGCAGCACTTCGGCAGGCCCGAGCGCATACAGCAGCAGCGGCGGGTCCTCGGTGTCGAGCAGCGCGCGCGGATATGCCGCGTCGGCCAGGCTCAGCAGCGCATGCGCCGGCCCTTGTGCTGGCCCAGCGTCCTCTGCGTGCAGCCAGGCCCAGGTGCGTGCGCACAAGTCCTCGAAGCCTTCGGGCAGGGTGTGCAGCGCGCGCGCCTGCGCCGGGCTCACGCAGCGCTCGAGCATCTGCACCGATTGTGCGAACACCGCCTGCGGCAGGCCGAAGGCCGCAAGCAACTTGCGCGCCGCAGTGCGCCCCACGCCCGGCGTCACGCTCAGGCGCAGCCAGGCGGCGAGTTCTTCGCGCTCCATGCCGACGCAGGGTGGCTGGCGATGTCTGGGGTGCTGGCGGTGGACACCGCTTTATTGCGGATTGGTCAGCTTGTCGCCCATGCGCACGGGCGTGTGGATTTCGACAATGAGCGCGTAGGACACGCGCTCGAAGGTGCGAAACACCACGGCCAGACCGTTGCGCTCGCTGGGCAGTTGCACCATGGGCCGGTCGGGGTCGGCCTTGTCCACGATGCGCGCGCCCTTGCTCAGGATGGCTAGCACCTGGCCGGCTTCCATGCCGTCGCGTGTGCCACGGTTGAGCGAAATCACCTGGCTTTGCGCGGCATTGGCGAGCGCGGCGCTGCCATAGACCGACACCACCCGCGCATCCACAGGCAGCTGCGGTGCGCGCGGGATGAAGTTGAGGAATTCGCGCGGCGGCGCGGGCAGCAGGCGGTCGCCGGCGCGCACCTCTTCTTTCGTCAGCCCAAGCTGCAGGGTGGCGGGGATGGGGTCGGCGGCAGGCGCCTGCTCGGTGCCGGCCGAGCCCGGGGTTTCACTGCGCAGCAACTCGGCCTTGCCGAGGTAATGCGCCTCGTAGCCCAGAATTTCGCCGGTTTCCGGGTCTTTGAGCGCTTTGGCGTCACGGTAGATGCGGAAATAGCGCGGTTTGTCGGGCCCGAGCTGCATGGGCGCATCGGCCGGGCCGCGCGCATAGATACGCTGGCCCTCGGCCATGAGCACACGATCCTCGGTGGTGGCGACGATGTGCGGGGCGTTTGCCAGCGCCTCTTCATCGACGATCAAGGGCTCTTCGAGGAAGGGCTCTATCACTTTCGGGTCCAGCGTGGGCAGGGCCGAGTCGGCAAGGCTGTCGGTGCGCACGCGCGGCGTCACGCGCACGGTTTCTGGCTCGCCCGCGGGGCTGGTGGCGAGGCGCGCATAGCCGCCATCCTTGAGCAGGTACAGCGTCTGGCCCGGATAAATCAGGTGCGGGTTGCGGATGGATTGCAGATTCATGCCCCAGAGCTCGGGCCAGCGCCAGGGCCGCTGGAGGTACATGCCCGAGATATGCCACAAGGTGTCGCCGCGCTTGACCACGTATTTGTCGGGCGCGTTGGGCGCCAGCTCAGACAGGGGCACGCCGCGCTGCGCCACCTGCTGCGCCGTGGCGCGCTGACCGCTGGTGACGGGGTATTTCTGCGCCTGCGCCTTGGGCGCATACAAGGCGGCCGCCAAGGCGACGCCCGTTGCCGCGGCAAGCACCGCGGCCCTCCCCCAGCCAGCACATTGCATGCGCATCGATGCCACCATCATGGGATTCCTTTGTTCGATGAAGATCACCCGGAATTCTCTGTGCAAGCCCTCGCCGGGGCAATGATTATTGCGCCTGGGCGCCGCAAGAGCGCTTGAAAGTAGCGAAAATAGCGACATTTTTCGCGCACAGGCACCGCCCGCCGCGCCGCTTTTGCTATTTATTTTCCCTGCCCAGAGCCATGGCCGTCCTTCCGATTCTTTGCTACCCAGACCCCCGCCTGCGCACCGTCGCGCGCCCGGTGGCGAGCGTGGATGCGCGCGTCCAGGCGCTGGTTGCCGACATGCTCGAGACCATGTATGACGCCAAGGGCATAGGCCTTGCGGCGACGCAGATCGACGTGCATGAGCGCGTGGTGGTGATCGACGTGTCGCAGGAGCGCAACCAGCCCATGGCGCTGATCAACCCCGAGATCCTCTGGGCCAGCGAGGAAAGGCAAGAGGGCGAGGAAGGCTGCCTCTCGGTGCCCGGCATTTACGACGGCGTGGCGCGAGCGCGCGCGGTGCGCGTGCGCGCGCTCGACGCGCAGGGGCAGGAGCAAGTCATCGAGGCCGAGGGGCTGCTGGCCGTGTGCATACAGCACGAGCTCGACCACCTGCTGGGCAAGGTGTTCGTCGAATACCTCTCGCCACTCAAGCGCAACCGCATCAAGACCAAGCTGCTCAAACAGCAGCGCGAGGAGGCCCGCGCATGAAATCCTGCTCGATGGCACATTCTGGCGGGCCGGCGCTGCGCCGCGCCGCGGCCAGCCTGGCGCTGCTGCTGCTCGCCGCCTGCGCCTCGCCCGACTGGGAAAAGCCCGGCGCGCTGCGCGAAGACGTGCTCGCGCGCCTGGGCGCGCCGCGCAGCACGCAGAGCCTGCCCGACGGCGGTCAGCGCCTGCTGTATTCGACCTTGCCCGCGGGCTACCAGGTGTTCCACCTCGACTTCGACGCGAGCGGGCGCCTCGTGCGCACCACGCAGGTGCTCACGCAGCAGCGCTTTGAATCCATCCCCGTCAACCAATGGAGCGCGCGCGACGTCGAGGCCAGCTTCGGCCCGCCGATCCGGCTCGAGCAGGTCGCGCGCTTCGACGGCGACATCTGGACGTACCACTTCATCGACGACCTGGGCACGCGCCGCTTCGCCTACGTCCACATAGACCGCGCGGGCGTGGTGCGCCGGGTGATGTTTGCCGACGAATTCTCGGGCGGCAGAGAGCACGACTTCTGACCGCCCCAAAGCACCGCGCATGAACATCGTCTTTGCCGGCACCCCCGAATTCGCAAGTGTGGCGCTGGCGCAGCTGCTGGCAGCGGGTTTTCGCGTGCCGCTGGTGCTCACGCAGCCCGACCGGCCCGCGGGGCGCGGCATGCAGCTGCAGGCCTCGGCGGTCAAGCAGTTGGCGCAAGCCCATGACATCCCTGTGGCGCAGCCGCGCAGCCTGCGTCTGGACGGCAAATACCCGCAAGACGCCGAAGCCGCGCGTGCTGCGCTGCAGGACGCCCGGCCCGACGCGATGGTGGTGGCAGCCTACGGCCTGATCCTGCCGCAATGGGTGCTCGATCTGCCGCGGCTCGGGTGCCTGAACATCCACGCGAGCCTGCTGCCGCGCTGGCGCGGCGCCGCGCCCATACACCGCGCCATCGAGGCGGGCGACGCCGAGACCGGCGTGACCATCATGCAAATGGACGCGGGCCTGGACACCGGCCCCATGCTGCTCACCGAGGCCACGCCCATCCTGGCGCACGACACCACGGGCACGCTGCACGATCGGCTTGCCGCGCTCGGCGCGCGCCTGATCGTGCAGGCGCTGCAGTTGGCTGAAGCAGGGCAGCTGCAGCCCCGGCCGCAGCCTGAACAAGGGGGGTGCTACGCACCCAAGATCGACAAGGCCGAGAGCCTGATCGACTGGGCGCAGCCCGCAGCGGTCATCGAGCGTCGTATCCGCGCCTTCGACCCCTTCCCAGGCGCAAGCACCACGCTTGGCGGCACCGTGCTCAAGCTCTGGAGCTCTGAAATCATGAGCTACCAGCGCCCGTCAGATGTGCCTTGCGGCCAGATTTTGTCTATAGACGACGCGGGCATCACGGTGGCCTGCGGCACGGATGCGCTGCGCCTCACGCTGCTGCAGCGCACGGGCGGCAAGCGCCTGGCGGCGGCCGAGTTCTTGCGCGGCTTTGCGCTGCAGCCCGGACAGGTGCTCGGCACTGCGTCCACAGTGGCATGAGCGCAAGCGCATGAGCAGCGGACGCGAGCACGCGCACGGCGACGGGGTGCGCACCCCGCAGTCGCTGCGCGCCCTTGCGCGCGAGCCCGAGTTTCGCCTCGCCGCCAAGGACATGCTCGCCACCGCGCTGGGCATCAGCGCCTGGGGGCTGGTCACGGGTGTGGCCATGGTCAAGAGTGGCATGCCGGTGTCCATGGCCATCGTGATGTCGCTGTTCGTCTATGCGGGCAGCGCGCAGCTCGCGGTGCTGCCGCTGCTGGCCACGGGCGCGCCGCTGTGGGTGGTCTGGCTCACGGCGACCTGCGTGAACCTGCGCTTCGTCATCTTCAGCAACCTCTGGCGTAGTTATTTCGTGCACCGCCCTTTGCTGCAGCGGCTGACCATAGGCTACTTCAGCGGCGACGCGATCTTCGTTTTTTTCATGCAGCGCTACCCCGAGCCGCGCCCCGCGCCAGGGCAGCTCGCATATTTCTGGGGCGCGTCGCTGCTCAACTGGCTGGCTTGGCAGGTGCCATCGATCGCGGGCATCGTGCTCGCCAACGCCATCCCGCTGTCGTGGGGGCTGGGTTTTGCCGGCGTGCTGGCGCTGCTGGGCGTGCTGCTGTCCATGCTGGTCGATCGCCCGGCATGGATCGCGACCGTGGTTTCTGCCGCGGCGGCGATCGCGGCGTTTACGCTGCCGCTCAAGCTCAACATCCTGGTCGCCATCGCTGCCGCCGTCGCGGCCGGGCTGCTGGCCGAGGCGGCTGAGCGGCGCCTGCGCAAGCCTGCCGTGGCGCTGCGCGCGGCGGGTTCGAGCGTGGTGACGGGCGCGAGCACGTCGCGGACCGCTGCACCGCCCGCCCAAGGCGCACCCGCCGCGTCCACCAACGCCCAGCCCACGGAGCGCACGCCATGAACATGGGCTGGGGCGAATACCTGCTGGCCGTGCTGGGCCTGACCGCGATCACCGTGGTGACGCGCTCCTTTTTCATGCTCTCGCAGCGCGAGATGCCGCTGCCAGAATGGTTCAAACGCGGCCTCAAGTACGCACCGCTCGCGGCGCTCACGGCGGTGATCGCGCCCGAGCTTTTCATGAGCAACGGCCACCTCATCGCCACACTGCGCGACGCACGCCTGCCCGCGCTGCTGTGCGCGGGCGGCTACTACTTCTGGCGCCGCGGCATCCTGGGCACCATCGTCGTGGGCATGCTGGTGTATCTGCCGCTGCACATCGGCCTGGGGTGGTGACAGCGTAAAGTGGACAAAGCGGCACATGCTCCTAGAATCAGCCGCTGTCCACCTTCCGCAAGCCCCTTTTCTCATGAACATTCTTCGCTTTTCCGACCTGTGCGCACAGGGACTCGTGCGCGGCAAGCGCGTCTTCATCCGCAGTGACCTCAACGTGCCGCAGGACGACGCCGGCCGCATCACCGAGGACACGCGCATCCGCGCCTCCGTGCCCTGCATCCAGCTCGCGCTCGACGCGGGCGCGGCCGTGATGGTCACGAGCCACCTGGGCCGACCGACCGAGGGCCAGTTCAAGCCCGAAGACTCGCTCGCGCCCGTGGCCGAGCGCCTTTCCGAACTACTCGGGCGCAAGGTGGCGCTGCGGCGCGACTGGGTCGATGGCGTGCAGGTCGCGCCCGGTGAGGTCGTGCTGCTCGAAAACTGCCGCCTGAACGTCGGCGAGAAGAAAAACGACCCCGCGCTCGCACGCAAGCTCGCGGCGCTGTGCGACATCTACGTGAACGACGCCTTCGGCACCGCGCACCGCGCCGAGGCCACCACCTACGGCATCGCGCAGTACGCGCCCATCGCCTGCGCGGGGCCGCTGCTTGCGGCCGAGATCGACGCCATCACGCGCGCGCTCGCCCAGCCCAAGCGCCCGCTCGTGGCCATCGTCGCGGGCTCCAAGGTTTCGACCAAGCTCACCATCCTGCAAAGCCTGGCGCAGAAGGTGGACCAGCTCATCGTGGGCGGCGGCATCGCCAACACCTTCATGCTCGCCGCGGGCCTGCCCATAGGCAAGAGCCTGGCCGAGCCCGACCTCGTAGGCGAGGCCAAGGCCGTGCTGGCGGCCATGCGCGCGCGCGGCGCCGAGGTGCCGATCCCGACCGACGTGGTCACGGCCAAGGTCTTTGCCGCCGACGCGCCGGCCAGCGTGAAGCCGGCCACGGCCGTCGAAGCCGACGACCTGATCCTCGACATCGGCCCCGAGACCGCAGCGCGCCTGGCCGCGCAGCTCAAGGCCGCGGGCACCATCGTGTGGAACGGCCCCGTGGGCGTGTTCGAGTTCCCGGCGTTCGAGAATGGCACGCGCACCATCGCCCAGGCGATTGCCGCCTCGCCCGCGTTCAGCATCGCCGGCGGCGGTGACACGCTGGCCGCGATCGCCAAATACGGCATCGAAAAGCAGATCGGCTACATCTCCACGGGCGGCGGCGCGTTTCTCGAGGTGCTCGAGGGCAAGACGCTGCCGGCATTCGAAATCCTCGAAAAACGCGCGGCCGAGGGGCTCGTACCTGCGTAACCCTGAAGTCACTGCAAAGAGGCACGCCATGGACTTTCTCGAGCTGCTGCGTACGGCCACGGCGCAAAACGACTCCATGCTCTGCGTGGGGCTGGACCCCGACCCCGAGCGCTTTCCGGGCGCCTGGCGCGGCGACGTGCGCAAGATGTACGATTTTTGCGCCGCCATCGTGGACAGCACCGCCGACCTGGTGTGCGCGTTCAAGCCCCAGATTGCCTACTTTGCCGCGCACGGCGCGGAAGAGCAGCTCGAACGCCTGCTGCAGCACATCCGCTGCCATGCGCCGCAGGTGCCGGTGATCCTGGACGCCAAGCGCGGCGACATCGGCGCCACCGCCGAGCAGTACGCCAAAGAGGCGTTCGAGCGCTACGGCGCCGACGCCGTCACGCTCTCGCCCTTCATGGGCTTCGACTCGGTCGCGCCCTACCTCGACTACCCCGGCAAAGGCGCTTTTTTGCTCTGCCGCACGTCCAACCCCGGCGGCGACGACCTGCAAAACCAGCGCCTCGCGAGCGTGCCCGGCGCGCCGCTGCTGTACGAGCACATAGCGCGCCTGGCGCAAGGGCCGTGGAACCGCAACGGCCAGCTCGGCCTCGTGGTGGGCGCGACCTACCCGGCCGAGATCGAGCGCGTGCGCGCGCTCGCGCCCACGCTGCCGCTGCTGATCCCCGGCGTGGGCGCACAGGGCGGCGACGCCGCGGCCACGGTGCGCGCCGGGCTGCGCGCCGAGGGGCCGATCATCGTGAACTCATCGCGCGCCATCCTCTACGCCTCGGCCAAGGAGGACTTCGCCGCAGCCGCGCGCGCCGCGGCCCTGCACACGCGCGACGCACTCAACGCGGCGCGTGCAGATGCTTCACAATAAATAGCTGCTTGTGCTTGCTGCACCTGCACAAATGCCTTTTTTTATAGGTATTTTTGCAGGTAGCGCCCGGTGTGGCTCGCCGGATTCGCCGCGACGGCCTCGGGCGTGCCCACCGCCACCACGCGGCCGCCGCCCGCGCCGCCTTCGGGGCCCATGTCGATGATCCAGTCGGCGGTCTTGATGACGTCGAGGTTGTGCTCGATCACGACGATGGTGTTGCCCGCGTCGCGCAGCTGCTGCAGCACCTCGAGCAAAAGCGCGACGTCGGCAAAGTGCAGGCCCGTGGTGGGCTCGTCGAGGATGTAGAGCGTGCGCCCGGTGTCGCGGCGCGAGAGCTCCTGCGCGAGCTTGACGCGCTGCGCCTCGCCGCCCGAGAGCGTGGTCGCGGCCTGGCCCAGGCGCAGGTACGACAGGCCCACGTCGTGCAAGGTCTGCAGCTTGCGCGCGATCGCCGGCTGGTCTTTGAAAAAGCCCAGCGCGTCTTCCACCGTGAGGTCGAGAATCTGCGCGATGTTGCGCCCCTTCCACTGCACCTCGAGCGTCTCGCGGTTGTAGCGCTGGCCGTGGCAGAGCTCGCAGGGCACATAGACGTCGGGCAGGAAGTGCATCTCCACCTTGACCACGCCGTCGCCCTCGCAGGCCTCGCAGCGCCCGCCCGGCACGTTGAAGGAAAAGCGCCCCGGCCCCCAGCCGCGCTCGCGCGCCGCGGGCACTTCGGCGAGCAGTTCGCGGATCGGCGTGAACAGGCCCGTGTAGGTGGCCGGGTTGCTGCGCGGCGTGCGCCCTATGGGCGACTGATCGACGTTGATGACCTTGTCGAAGTATTCGAGGCCCTGCATGCCGCGGTGCGGCGCGGGCTCGTCATGCGCGCGGTAGAGCTGGCGCGCCACGGCTTTGTGGAGCGTGTCGTTGACCAGCGTGCTCTTGCCCGAGCCCGACACGCCCGTGACGCAGGTGAACAGGCCCACGGGAAAGTCCACCGTCACGTCCTGCAGATTGTTGCCCGTGGCGCCGACGATGCGCAGCGCCTGCAGGCCGGCGGACATGTCCGCGCTGGCCGCGCTGGCCGCGCCCGGAATTTCGGCGCCTTGCCCCGTCTGCAGGCCCTGCGCGCCCGGCGTCTGTTGCGCCGCCGCGGCGCCTGCGTGGGCACCGTCGCCCGCGGTGCTTTGGGGGCGCCGCCCGCGCCCTTTGCCGTGCTTGTCGCCCTCGTGCGGCGCCGCGGCGCGCACCGGCAGCCAGGGCGTGCGCCGCGCGGGCACGGGGATGCGCAGCACGCCCGCAAGGTAGCGGCCGGTGAGTGATTCGGGGTGCGCGCACAGCTCGGCCACGCTGCCCTGCGCCATCACGCGCCCGCCGTGCACGCCCGCGCCCGGCCCCATGTCGATCAGGTGATCGGCCGCGCGCATCATGTCCTCGTCGTGCTCGACCACGATCACGCTGTTGCCCAGGTCGCGCAGGCGCTGCAGGGTGGCGATCAGGCGGTCGTTGTCGCGCTGGTGCAGGCCTATGCTGGGCTCGTCGAGCACGTACATCACGCCCGTGAGGCCCGAGCCGATCTGGCTCGCCAGGCGGATGCGCTGCGCCTCGCCGCCCGAGAGTGTCTCGGCGCTGCGCTCCAGGCTCAGATAGTCGAGCCCTACGCCGTTCAGGAATTGCAGCCGCGTGGCGATCTCGCGCACCACGGGCGCGGCGATGTCGGCCCTGGCGCCGCTGAGCTTGAGCTGCGCGAACCAGGCGTGCGCCTCGCCCAGCGTGGCGCGGCTGATCTCGTGGAGGGTGCGTGCCTGCGCGCCCTCGCCCACCTTCACGTGGCGCGCCTCGCGGCGCAGGCGCGCGCCCTGGCATTCGGGGCAGGGCTGGGTGCTGCGGTAGCGCGCGAGTTCCTCGCGCACCACGGCAGAATCGGTCTCGCGGTAGCGCCGCGCCATGTTCGGCAAAATCCCTTCGAACGGGTGCTCCTTGACCACCATGCGCGCGCCGCCAGTCTTGCCTTGACCGCTATCGAGCGGATAGCTGAAAGGGATGGCCTCGGTGCCCGAGCCGTACAAGATCACCTGCTGCACCTTGGGCGGCAGTGATGCGAACGGCGCTTCGAGGTCGAAGCCGTAATGCCGCGCCAGGCTTTCGAGCAGGCTGAAGTAATAGGCGTTGCGCCGGTCCCAGCCCTTGATCGCGCCGCCCGCGAGGCTCAGCTCCGGAAACGCAACCACGCGCGCGGGGTCGAACACCTCGCAGTGGCCCAGCCCGTCGCACACCGGGCAGGCACCCTGCGGCGCGTTGAACGAAAACAGCCGCGGCTCGAGCGGCGGCACGCTGTAGCTGCACACCGGGCACGCAAACTGGCTGCTGAACCAGTGTTCCCTGCCGCCGTCCAGTTCGAGTACCAGCACGCGCCCACGCCCCTCGCTGCCCAGTTCGACGAGCAGGCGCAGCGCGGCCTCCAGGCTCTCGGCCAGGCGCTGCTGCGCGTCGGCACGCACCTTGATCCGGTCTATGACCACATCAACGTCGTGCTTCTCGGTCTTGCGCAGCGCGGGCAGATCCTCGTAGGCATAGACCTGGCCATCGACGCGAAAGCGCACGTAGCCGCGCGCCTGCATCTGCGTGAACAGCTCGGCGAATTCGCCCTTCTTGCCGCGCGCCACGGGCGCGAGCACCAGGATGCGCGTGTCGGCGGGCAGCGCGAGCACGGCATCGACCATCTGGCTCACGGTCTGCGCCGCGAGCGGCAGGCCGTGCTCGGGGCAGTAGGGCGTGCCGGCGCGCGCCCAGAGCAGGCGCAGGTAGTCGTGCACCTCGGTCACCGTGCCCACGGTGGAGCGCGGGTTGTGGCTGCTGGCTTTTTGCTCGATGCTGATCGCGGGCGACAGACCCTCGATGCCATCGACATCGGGCTTGTCGAGCCGCCCGAGGAACTGCCGCGCGTAGGTCGAAAGGCTCTCAACGTAGCGGCGCTGGCCCTCGGCGTAGAGCGTGTCGAAAGCCAGGCTCGACTTGCCAGAGCCCGACAGCCCCGTGATCACCACGAGCTGGTGGCGCGGAATGTCGAGGCTGATGTTTTTGAGGTTGTGCGTGCGCGCGCCGCGGATGCGTATGGATGCCTGCGCAGGCGCCGCGCCAGAAGGTGTGCCTGGCGCGGCAAGGCCACGGTCGGCGGAATCGGCGGTAGGGTGGGACACGAGGGCTTGCTCAGGGAAAACCTCCCATGATAGTGAGGCGTTCTGGCATTTGCTGGGCCCTAGGAGCCTGTCGGACTTTGGAATCATCGGCTGCGAATGCGCCGCAGCGGCCCATTTTTTACCGTCTTCTTGCCCCATAGTCCCGCTATGGGGCTGCGAATCCGGCAAAAACTGCTCTCGCTGGGGCACATTCTCGCTATCGACGCCCAAAGTCCGACAGGCTCCTAGACACGTGCCGCGGAACTTCCGGCCGCGGGCACACACTGACGGCGAAAGGCGCACAATCCGGGCGCGCGTTTGCGGCCTGATTTGCCGCTGCTGCTGTGCCCACCCTGCGCCCTGTTTTTTGCGCTTTTTCGCGGTCCGTTTTTTGCATGCCAGAACCCATCGTGTCCTCGCCCACCATTTCCCGTTCCCGCTCTGCGCCCGCTGCGGCACGGCCGAAAATCCCCGACACCACCATGACGGCGCTCGAGCGGCGCTCGAGCGTGTCGCTCGCGCTGATCTTTGCGCTGCGCATGCTGGGCCTGTTCCTCGTGCTGCCGGTATTCGCGCTCGAGGCACGCAAGTACCCCGGCGGCGACGACCCCGCGCTGGTGGGCCTGGCCATGGGCATGTACGGGCTCACGCAGGCGGTGTTTCAGCTGCCGCTGGGCATGGCCTCGGACCGCTGGGGGCGCAAGCGCGTGATCGTCGCGGGGCTGCTGGTGTTTGCCGCGGGCAGCTTGATCGCGGCGCTTGCGCACACGCTCACGGGCGTGCTCGCGGGCCGCGCGCTGCAGGGCGCGGGCGCAGTGTCAGCCGCCGTCACGGCGCTGCTGGCCGACCAGACGCGCGACGGCGTGCGCACCAAGGCCATGGCGCTCGTGGGCGGCAGCATCGGCCTGATGTTTGCCATTGCGCTCGTGGCGGCGCCGGCGCTGGCTGCGCGCATAGGCCTTGCGGGCCTGTTCGGCCTGACTTGCGCGCTCGCGCTCGCGGGCGTGGCCGTGGTGCTGTGGTGGGTGCCACCCGAGCCCGCGCAGCATGCGCAGGCCACCGCAGCGCAGGGGCGCCTGGCCGACGTTTGGACACACCCCGACCTGCTGCGCCTGAATGTCGGCGTGTTCGCGCTGCACACGGTGCAGCTGTGCATGTGGATGGCCGTGCCCGCGATGCTGGTGCAGGCCGGCCTGCCCAAAGCCGAGCACTGGGAGGTCTATCTGCCCGCCGTGGTGCTGTCCTTCCTTGCGATGGGCGGGCTGTTCGCGCTCGAGCGGCGCGGGCGGCTGCGCGCGGCGCTGCTCGGCGCGATTGGCTGCGTGTTGCTTGTGCAAGTGGCGCTGGGGCTGCTCGCGGCGAGCGGCTGGCACGCCACGCTGTGGCTGCTCGCGCCGCTGCTGTTCGTGTTCTTTTGCGGCTTCAACGCGCTCGAGGCCACGCAACCCAGCCTGGTCTCGCGCATGGCGCCGCCGCAGCTGCGCGGCGCGGCGCTGGGCAGCTACAACACCCTGCAGTCGCTGGGCCTGTTCGCCGGCGGAGCGCTGGGCGGGGCCTTGGTGCGCTGGGCCGGCGCGCCGGGCCTGTTCGCCGCGACCGCCGCGCTCACGGCGCTGTGGCTCGCGCTGACCTGGCCGCTGCAGCCCGTGGGGCGCAGCGCGCCGACCACCCACTGAGCCTCTGATTCAGACGCCCGTCGGACTTTGGAGTCGTCGGCTATCTATGAATGCGCCGGAGCGGATCGCTTTGAGGCCGGCCTGATCGTCCGGGAGGGAATCACCCCTGCCCTGCCACCAAACAGCGCTCCACGACACGGTCATCCCCCAGCACGATCAGCGCGAACAGCAATTCGTCCAGACTGCCGGCCTGCGCCGTCTTGCGTGCGAGCAGCGGGGTGGCGGCGGGGTTGAGGACGAGGAAGTCGGCCTCGCAGCCCGGCTGCAGGTTGCCGACCACGCCCGCCAATCCCAATGCCTGCGCAGCGCCTGCCGTGTGTTGCCACCACAGCTGCTGCGGCGTGAGGCCCAGGCCCTGCTTGGTCTGGCCCTCGCGCGCCACGTAGTAGGCCGCGAGCATGGTGTGAAAAGGGCTGAAGCCTGTGCCGCCGCCCACGTCGCTCGCCAAACCATAGCTAAAACCCGCGCGCGCGGCGGCGGCGTAGTCGAAAAAGCCGCTGCCGAGAAACAGGTTGCTGCTCGGGCACACGGCGGCGGCCGTGTGGCGCTGGCGCAGCAGCGCGCGGTCGGCGGCATCGAGGTGGATGCAGTGCGCATACACGGCGCGCTCGCGCATCAGGCCGAAGTCGTCATAGACCGCGAGGTAGCTGCGCGCGGCGGGGAACAGCTCGCGCGCCCAGCGCACTTCGTTCGCGTTTTCCGCCACGTGCGACTGGATCCAGGTGCTCGGGTAGCGCGCCGCTAGTTCGCCCGCGCCGCGCAGTTGCGCGGGCGTGCTCGTGGGGGCAAAGCGCGGCGTGATCGCGTAGCCGAGCCGATCGACGCCGTGCCAGCGCCCGATCAGCGCCTCGGTGTCGCGCAGGCTTTGCACGGTGTCGTCGCGCACGCCTTCGGGCGAATGCCTGTCTTGCAGCACCTTGCCGGTGATGAGGCGCATGCGCCGCCGCTGCGCCGCGGCGAACAACGCATCGACCGAGGCCGGGTGCGAAGTGGCAAAGGTGAGCGCCGTGGTCACGCCGTGGCGCAGCAGTTCGTCGAGGAAGAATTCGGCCACCGCAGCGCAGTGCGCAGGATCGGCAAAGCGCGCCTCGTGCGGGAAGGTGTAGCGCTCGAGCCAGTCGAGCAGGTCTTCGGCAGGCGCTCCGATCACGTCGGTCTGCGGGTAGTGGATGTGCATGTCCACGAAGCCAGGCGCGAGGATGCGGCCTGCAAAGTGCGTGCTCGGCAGTTGCGCGAAGCGCGGCGCAAGCGCGCCGTAGCTGCCCACGGCGAGCACGCGCGGGCAATTCAAGGCCGCGGTGGCGCCAGCGGTATCGGCAGCATCGGGCTTGCCGGGGCCGACGACGAGCAGCCCGTCGGATTCGTAATGGGCTTGCCCAGGCCCGGTGAAATACAGCAAGGCACCGCGGTAGGCTTTCATCGTCATGCCCGCAAGCGTAGCAACTTGTTTGCCAGCTAGGAGCCTGTCGGACTTTGGAATCGTCGGCTGCGAATGCGCCGCAGCGGCCCATTTTTTACCGTCTTCTTGCCCCATAGTCCCGCTATGGGGCGGCGAATTCGGCAAAAACTGGCCTCGCTGGGGCGCATTCTCGCTTTCGACGCCCAAAGTCCGACAGGCTCCTAGGCTTGTACGCGGCGCTACGCCGACGGCAAGATACTACTTATTAGATAGCTGCAAGTGGTTTCTACATCAGCGTAAAAGGCATTTTCACTACCAATACTTAGCGCTGCAAGGTTCCCTGCACGCCTTCGACGAGCCAGTTCATCTGCAAAATCTGCGCGTCACCGAGCGCCTGGCCCGCGCGGATCACCACCCGGCCCTGGTTGTCGCGCACCGCTTGGCGGCCCGCAGCGAAAGGCCGCAGGCGCCCGTCGGCGATGGCCTGCTGCGCCGCCAGCAGCTCGGCCTGCACGGCGCGCGGCATTTTGGGCCCGAAGGCGCCCACGCGCACCATGCCCGCGCGCACGCCGCCCCAGAAATTGCCGCTTTGCCAGCGCCCTTCGAGCACGGCGCGCACGCGCTCGGTGTAGTAGCCGCCCCATTCGTGCACCACGGCCAGCAGCTGCGCGTCGGGCGCCACGCTGCGCATGTCGCTGTGGTAGGCGATCGCGAGCCTGCCGCGCTCCTGCGCCGCGGCCATCACCGCGCTCGAGCCCGTGTGGAACGCGAGCACTTCGGCACCCTGGTTCATCAGCGTCATCGCGGCGTCGCGCTCGCGCGGCGGATCGAACCAGGCGTCCAGCCACAAGAGCTTGATGCGCGCCGCTGGGTTGACCGAACGCATGCCCAGCGTGAAGGCGTTCAACCCCTGCAGCACTTCGGGGATGGGAAAGCCCGCCACGTAGCCGGCCACACCGCCCGCGGCAAGCCGCGCCGCGGCGATGCCCGCGAGGTAGCGCCCCTCGTAGTAGCGCGCGTTCGCCGTGGCCACGTTGGGCGCGGTCTTGTAGCCGGTGATGGCCTCGAACTTGACCTGCGGGAAGTCGCGCGCCACACGCAGCACGGGCTCCATGTAGCCGAAGCTGGTCGTGAAGATGAGCTGATGGCCCGACGCGGCGAGCTCGCGCAGCACGCGCTCGGCGTCCGCGCCCTCGGGCACGTTTTCGACGTAACGGGTCTGCACGCGCGCGCCCAGCGCCGCCTCCACGGCCTTGCGGCCCAGGTCGTGCTGGTGCGTCCAGCCCGCGTCCGTGACCGGAGAGACATAGACGAAACCGACCTTGAGCGGTGCGGCAGCGACGGGCATGGGCACGGCCGCGGACGCTGCCGTGGTGCGGGTCTGGGAGAAAGCGGCGGGAAGCAAGGTGGCGCCCGCGAATGCGCCCAGGCCCAGGCCGAACGCGCGCCGGCGCATGAGGTTTTTGCACATGGTTTTCCTCGACATGGCCCCGGTGATGAAGGGAAAACAAAGGCCGCCGGGGCGGCAGCCATTGACGCGCGGCATTTTAGGGGCAAGGTCCGCAGCCCTGCTGCAGCCTGGCTGCGCCCGGCGTCTCTTTACAAGTCACACATTGAGGGCGGCGCGGAACCAAATTTATCTTGCGCTTGACGCTGGCTGAAACTTACACTTTGCCGCTTCAGCGGTTCTGGTCACACGCTCCGCAGCCCTCCCTGCCATCACCTGGTCGCGCCGTGCATCCTTCACAGCAGCATTTTTTTCGCATCGTCTATCCCTTGCGCGTGTTGGGCCTGGGCTTGGGCGGTCTCGCGGTGGGCACGGTGTTCTGGGAGCGCCATGCGAGTTGGCCCGCCTGGGGGTTTTTCCTGTTCGGGTGCTATCTGTGGCCCCATCTGGCCTACCTGATCTCCAAATACAGCAGCAACCGCTACCGCACCGAAATCTTCAATTTGGTGCTCGACACCTTTTTCTTCGGTGTGCTGCTGCCTTTGATGCACTTCAACCTGCTGCCCAGCGTGCTCGTGGTCACGCTGGCCATGATGGACCGCATCGCCTCAGGCATACGCGGGCTGTGGATCATGTCTTTGCTGGGGCTGCTCGCCGGAACGCTCCTGGGTGGTCTGCTCGCAGGCTTTCACTGGGCGCCCGAAAGCTCCATGCGCGTGATGCTCGCGTGCCTGCCCATGCTCATCGTGCACACGCTCTCGTCGAGCATGAGCAGCCACCGCCTGATCCGCAAGGTGACGCGGCAGAACCAGGAGCTCGACGCGCTGCGCCGCATCGACGCGCTCACGGGTCTTTATGGCCGCGGCCACTGGGAAGAGCAAGCCACAGCAGCGCTGCGCGCCTGCCATACGCATGGCGCACCGGCCTGCATGCTGATGCTTGACATAGACCACTTCAAGCACATCAACGACACCCACGGCCACAGCGTGGGCGACGAAGTCATACGCGCGCTGGCCCAGGTGGTGCGACGAAATGTGCGCGCCACCGACTGCGCGGGCCGCTACGGCGGCGACGAATTCACCGTGCTGCTGCCGGGCATGCAACTCGCGGATGCCTTGCAGATTGCGCAGCGCATTCGCGCGCAGGTGGAAGGACTGCAACTGCGCGACATGCCCGAAGTGCACTTCACCTGCAGTGTGGGCGTGGCCTGCGCCGAGCATGGCCACAGCGACCTGCGCGCCTGGATGTCTGCCGCCGAGGCCGCGCTGTACGAAGTCAAAAAAACCGGGCGCAATAGCGTGGCGAGCGCGCCCGTGACCGCATTCGCACCTGCCGTGTGAGCACGATGGACCTGCAGCCAGCGTCAGCCTGGTGAGGCACCGGTGCTGGCGCGCGGCCAACTCAGGCGCACGGTGCAGCCCGCGTCGGGCACGGCGGTGATGGCGATGCGCGCGCCGTGGCGCTCGGCGATGGCGCGGCACAGCGCGAGGCCCGCGCCCACACCAGCGAAGTCCTCTTCGCGGTGCAGGCGCTGGAACACGCCGAACAAGGCGCCCGCACGCGCCGTCTCGAAGCCCACGCCGTTGTCTTCGACGAGCAGCACACAGCAGTCGCCGTCTGCACCCGCGCTGCGCACCGCGATGCGCGCCACGGCACGCCCGCGCGTGAACTTGAGCGCATTGCCCAGCAGCTCGTGCAGCACCTCGCGCAGCAGCGCTGCGTCGGCCCACAGCGCGGGCAGGTCGGGGGCTATCTGCCACTCGACGGTGCGCCCGGCGGCTTCGGGCGCAAGCTGAGCACGCAGCTCGGCGAGCAGCGGCGCCAGTGCGACCGGCGCGCACGCGAGCGGCGCCCGCTGTGCGCGCGAGAGCGCAAGCAGCCCGTCGAGCATGCGCCCCATGCGCTGCGCCGACTGCACCATGGTCGCGAGGAAGTCGAGCGCCTCTTGCACGGTCTGCTTTTGTCCTTCGACCATAGCGGGCTGGATTGCGGAGTCACCGCGCAATTCGGTGAGCAATTCACGCACGAGCTCGCCATAGGCCGTGACGTGGCGCAGCGGCGCGCGCAGGTCGTGCGAGACGGCGCGCAAGAATTCCTCCTGCGCGGCTGCGAGCGCGGCGTTGTGCTGCCGGCATTGCGCGAGCGCGGCGCGCAGCTGGGCCACGTCAGTGCTGTCGGACAAGGCGCCCAGGCCGTCGGCCACGGTCTGCGGCTCGTCTGGTGCGCTGGCGCCGGAGGGCAGGACCGGCATGGTCAAGCCTTGGCTTGCTTGACCGGCCGCTGCCAGCCGGGGATGTTGACCTGCCTGCCGCGCGCCACGCTGAGCGCTCCCGCGGGCACGTCTTTGGCAATGGTCGAGCCGCCGCCCACGGTGGCGCCCGCGCCCACCGTCACGGGCGCGACGAGCACGCAGTTGCTGCCCACGTGCACGTCGGCTTCGAGCACGGTGCGGTGCTTGTTCGCGCCGTCGTAGTTCGCGGTGATGCTGCCGGCGCCGTAGTTCACGCGCGCGCCCACGCTGGCGTCGCCGAGGTAGGCGAGGTGGTTGGCCTTGGCGCCTTCGGCCAGCGTGCTGTTTTTGACTTCGACGAAGTTGCCGATGTGCACCTGCGGCCCGAGCTGCGCGCCGGGGCGCAGGCGCGCGAACGGGCCGACCAAAGCACCCGGGCCGACGTCCACACCGGCTTGCTCGCCGGCGATGTGCGTGTAGGGGTGGATCACCGCGCCCGCGGCGATGCGCGCGTTGCTGATGTGGCAGTGCGCGCCGATCTGCACGCCCTCGCCGAGCTCCACGCGACCCGTGAAGATGCAGCCCACGTCGATCTCCACGTCCTGCGCGCAGCGCAGCTCGGCAGGTGTGCCGCTGTAGGCGTCGTCGCGCAGGTCGAAGCGCGCCGGATCGGCCAGGCGCACGCCTTGCTCCATCAGCGCTTGCGCCTGGCGCGCCTGGTGCGCGCGCTCGAGCGCCGCGAGCTGCGCGGGGCTGTTCACGCCCGCGACCTGCAGCGCGTCGCTGATGCAGTGCGCGACCACGGGCACACCGTCCTGCACGGCCATGGCGACCACGTCGGTGAGGTAATACTCGCGCTGCGCGTTGTCGTTGCTGAGGCGCGCGAGCCAGCCCTTGAGCAGACGCGCGGGCACGGCCATGATGCCGCTGTAAATCTCATCGAGCGCGCGCTCGGCGGCGCTCGCGTCCTTGTGCTCGACGATGCGCTGCACGCTGCCGTCCGCGGCGCGCACGATGCGGCCGTAGCCCGTAGGGTCGGGCAGCGTCACGGTGAGCAGCGCGAGCCGCTCGCCCTGCGCCGCGGCGACGAGCGCGCGCAGCGTGTCGGCCTGCGTGAGCGGCACGTCCCCCGAGAGCACGAGCACGAGGCCGTCGTCCGCGAGCAGCGGCGCCGCCTGCTGCACCGCGTGCCCGGTGCCGAGCTGCGGTTCCTGGCGCACGCACTGCAGCTCGAATTGATGGTCAAAATAGCCCTCAACGCCCATGGAACGGGCGCAAGCAGCTTCTACTTCAGGAGCGCCGTGCCCCGTCACCACGACCACGCGCCGCGGCGCGAGCCGCGCCGCCTGGCCCAGCACGTGCAGCAGCAGCGCCCGCCCCGCGAGGCGCTGCAAGACCTTGGGAATGCGGCTTTTCATGCGCGTGCCCTTGCCGGCCGCCATGACGACGATGTCGAGTGCTGTCATCACTTTTCCTTCCAGCGGCAAAGCTCAAGCCAAGGTCACGCGCGCAAACTTGCGCTTGCCCACCTGCACCACGTAGCTGCCCGCGGGCAGCTTGAGGCCCTTGTCGCTGACCACGCCGCCATCGACGCGCACGCCGCCACCGTCGATAAGGCGGTTCGCCTCGCTCGTCGAGGGCGCGAGCTGCGCCTGCTTGAGCAGCGCACCTATGCCCAGCGGCGCGCCCGTGAGCCGCACTTCGGGAATCTGCTCGGGCACGCCGCCCTTGCTGCGCAGCACGAAGTCCTGCTCGGCCGCATCGGCCGCCTGTGGCGAATGAAAGCGCGCGGTGATTTCCTTGGCCAGCAGCACCTTGACGTCGCGCGGGTTGCGCCCGGCGGCGACCTCCTGCTGGAGCCGCTCGATCTCGGCGAGCGAGCGGAACGACAGCAGTGTGAACCAGCGCCACATCAGCGTGTCCGAGATGCTCATCACCTTGGCGAACATGGTGTTGGCGTCTTCGGTGATGCCGATGTAATTGTTCTTGCTCTTGGACATCTTCTCGACGCCATCGAGCCCCTCGAGCAACGGCATGGTGAGGATGCACTGCGGCTCCTGGCCGTATTCCTGCTGCAGGTGCCGGCCCATGAGCAGGTTGAACTTCTGGTCGGTGCCGCCGAGCTCGAGGTCGCTCCTGAGCGCGACCGAGTCGTAGCCCTGCATCAGCGGGTAGAGGAACTCGTGCACGCTGATGGGCTGGCCGGTGCTGAAGCGCTTGTGGAAGTCGTCGCGCTCCATCATGCGCGCCACCGTGTATTTGGCCGCGAGCTCGATCATGCCGCGCGCGCCCAGCGGCTCGCTCCACTCGCTGTTGTAGCGGATCTCGGTGCGCGCGGGGTCCAGCACCAGGCTGGCCTGGCGGTAGTAGGTTTCGGCGTTGGCCTTGATCTGCTCGGGCGTGAGCGGTGGGCGCGTGGTGTTGCGCCCCGATGGGTCGCCGATCAGGCTCGTGAAGTCGCCGATCAGGAAGATCACCTGGTGACCCAAATCCTGCAATTGGCGCATCTTGTTGAGCACCACGGTATGGCCGATGTGGATGTCGGGCGCGGTCGGGTCCAGCCCCAGCTTGATGCGCAGCGGTTGGCCCGTGGCCTCGGCGCGCGCGAGCTTTTGCACCCAGGCGTCCTGTGGCAGCAGCTCTTCGACACCGCGCAAGGTGACTTCGAGCGCGTGCCGCACGGCATCGGTCACGGGGTATTTTGTAACGGCGGAAGGATTCATAGGGTTTTCAGGGATGCCGGCGCAACGGGCGTCGCTATACTTCGGCCCACTTTGGGGGGTGGCGCCGGATTTTAGTGCCGCACCGCCTGCCCTTTTCCGGGGGAGTCTTTGGGCCTGCATGCCGCGCGGCCCAAGGGTTCCGCAGTGTTTTGCTTGCGCAGTCTTGGTCTGCGCGCTTGGGGCGGCTGCCTTGGCAGCGCTGGCTCGGCGCCAGCGTATGGGCCCGGCAGCCCTTGCAGTTTGGGGATAGATCTTGATCCATGGTTTGACCACTGCCAGCAAGGCATTGATTGCGCAACTGTCGCGCACCGCACAAAAACACCCCCGCCGTATCACCGCCGCCGTGGCAGCCTTGCTGCTCACGGGCGGTGGCGGCGCATTTGCCGTGGCGGCTTTCGCGCCCGATGCGGCCGACTTGCCCGTGCGCCAGATCAGCTACCCCGTCGAGTCGCTGGCCGACGGCACGGCGCTCGACGCGCTCCAGGCGCCGGGTTTTTCGCTCTACCGCTCCGAACTCACGCGCAGCAGCGACACCGCAGAGTCGCTGCTGCAGCGCCTGGGCGTGGCCGATCCGGCCGCGGCGGCGTTCTTGCGCGCGAGTGACGTCGCGCGCCAGCACCTGCTCGGGCGCACAGGGCGCCTGGTGTCGGTCGAAACCACCGACGACCACCGCCTGCGCAAGCTCACCGTGCGCTGGGCGCCCGACGACAGCAATACCTTCCAGCGCCTGGTGGTCGAGCGTGAGGCCGAGCGCTTTGGCGCGCGCATCGAGAGCGCACCGCTGGTCGCGCAAACCCGCCTTGGGGGCGGCATCATCCAAAGCTCGCTGTTCGCGGCCACCGACGCCGCGGGCATCCCCGACGCCGTGGCCGTGCAGCTGGCCGAGATCTTCGGCGCCAACATCGACTTTCGCCGCGCGCTGCGCCGTGGTGACAGCTTCTCGCTGGTCTATGAAGTGCTCGAGGCCGACGGCGAGCCGCTGCGCAGCGGCCGCGTGCTCAGCGCCGAGTTTCACAACAACGGCAAGACGCACCAGGCCGTCTGGTTTCAGGAGCCCGGCGCGGCCAAGGGCGCCTATTACACGCTCGACGGGCAAAGCCTGCGCAAAGCCTTCCTCGCCGCGCCGGTGGCGTTTTCGCGCGTCTCTAGCGGTTTTGCGATGCGCTTTCACCCCATCTTGCAGCAGTGGCGCGCGCACCTGGGCACCGACTTTGCTGCACCTACGGGAACGCCCGTGCGCACCGTGGGCAACGGCGTGGTCGCATTCGCGGGCGTGCAAAACGGCTACGGCAACGTGGTTTTCGTACAGCACGACAAGGCGCATGTCACCGTCTATGCGCACCTGAGCCGCATCGACGTGCGCAAGGGCCAGAGCGTGGAGCAGGGCCAGACCATAGGCGCGGTGGGCGCGACGGGCTGGGCCACGGGGCCGCACCTGCATTTCGAGTTCCGCGTCGATGGCAAACAGCAAGACCCGCAGATCATGGCGCAGCAAAGCGCCGCCGCTGCGCCGGTGGCGGCTGCCGCCCGGCCCGCGTTCGAGCGCCTCGCGCGCAACATGCGCATAGAGCTCGACGCTGCCGCGCGCGTGCAGCAAGCCAGCGCCGACTGATCCTTCGCGCCGCGGTGCAGCGCCCGGCCCCGGTCAGCGCACCGCCGCCTCGCACCACCCGACGCACCACCATCGACGCCCGTCCATGTCCGAGCTTTATATCGGCCTGATGTCGGGCACCTCGCTCGACGGCGTGGACGGCGTGCTCGTCGATTTTTCTAAGCCAAAATGGGCCGTAGTGGCCGCCGCATCTGCGCCACTAGCTCCCGAATTGAAAGCACAGCTGCTCGCCCTGCACACGCCTGCGCCGGGCGAATTGCACCAGGCCGCGCTCGCCGGCAACGCGATTGCGCGCAGCTATGCGCAGGTGGTGCAAGCGCTGCTCGCCACGAGCGGTGCACGCCCCGAGGCCGTGCGTGCCATCGGCGCGCATGGGCAGACCGTGCGCCACCGCCCGCTCGCCTTCGACGGCACGGGCTACACGCTGCAGCTGGGCAACCCGGCGTTGCTCGCCGAGCTTTGCGGCATCACCGTGGTGGCAGACTTTCGCAGCCGCGACATCGCCGCGGGCGGGCAGGGCGCGCCGCTCGTGCCGGCGTTCCACCAGCAGGTATTTAGCCGCGCGGGCGAGACCGTGCTCGTGCTCAACCTCGGCGGCATCGCCAATCTGAGCGTGCTGCGCGCCGACGGCAGCGTGCTGGGCTTTGACTGTGGCCCCGGCAACATGCTGCTCGACCACTGGTGCCAACAACACACCGGCCAGCCCTACGACGCGCAAGGCGCCTGGGCCGCGCGCGGGCAGGTGCTGCCCGCATTGCTTGCGACGCTGCAGCAGGAGCCGTTTTTCCAAGCCCCGCCGCCCAAGAGCACCGGGCGTGACCTGTTCAACGCCGCGTGGCTCGAGGAGCGGCTGCACGCCTACCTCGCCGAACACGCACCGCCCGCGCCCGAAGACATGCAGGCCACCTTGGCAGAATTGACCGCCAGCGCTTGTGCAGAAAGCGCTTTACGCTATGTTGAGAATAGCAAATTGCTCGCCGTGTGCGGTGGCGGCGCGTACAACTCCGACCTGTTGCAGCGCTTGCAGCGCCGGCTGCCGCAGCACGCGGTGCAGCCCACCGACGCGCTGGGCCTGCCGGCGCAGCAGGTCGAGGCCGCGGCCTTTGCCTGGCTCGCGCGGCAGGCGCTGCGCGGCGAACCTGGCAATCTGCAAAGCGTCACGGGCGCCCGCGGCGCCCGTGTGCTTGGTGCGATCTACCCGGCCTGAAGGATTGGCCGGGGCGAACCGCTTTCAGAACCGGTTCTCAAACGGAAAAACTCGACCCGCAGCCACAGGTGGACGTGGCGTTGGGATTGCGGATCACGAACTGCGCGCCCTGCAGGTCTTCCTTGTAGTCGATCTCGGCGCCGAGCAGGTACTGGTAGCTCATGGCGTCGATCAGCAAGGTGACGCCGTTCTTCACCATGGTGGTGTCGTCCTCGTTCACGACTTCGTCGAAGGTGAAGCCGTACTGGAAGCCGGAGCAACCCCCGCCCTGCACGAATACGCGCAGTTTGAGGTCAGGGTTGCCTTCTTCGGCGATCAAATCCGCCACCTTGGCCGCTGCGCTGTCGGTGAAGTTAATGGGGGCGGGCATTTCAGTGGCAATGTTTTCAGCTACGGCGCTCATGGAGCTCTCCAAGTTCAAAATTTGGGGTCAATAGTAATGCAAGGCCCTCGGGAATTCGGCGGCGTGTGCTGATGACGTCTATTGCAGTGGGGGTTTAGGCTCGGCGCCGCTTGTCAGCCAAACAGATCAAGCGCGCGCTGTAGCAGCGCGAGCAGAGGCTGCTCCAGCATGGGTAGGGTGGCGGCGATGCCCAGCAGGCCCACGCTCAGCGTGACGGGAAAGCCCACGGCAAAGATGTTCATCTGCGGCGCCACGCGCGAGATGATGCCCATCGCGAGGTTCACGAACAGCAGCAGCGCGACCATGGGCAGCGCGATCCACAGCGCACTCGAAAACACCGCAGCCCCCAGTTGCGTGACCTGCATGGTGGCCAGCGCCTGCAAAAAGCTGCCATCGGCAGGAAAGCGCTCGAAGCTCTTCACCACGGCCATGAGCACGAGCAAATGCCCATTGATCACGATGAAAAGCAGCGTCGCCATGTGGCCGAAGAACTGCCCCACGGCGCTCGTTTGGGCGTTGCTCGTGGGGTCAAAGAACGAAGCGAAGTTGAGGCCCATTTGCAGGCCCACGACCTCGCCCGCGAGTTCTACCGCGGCGAACACCAGGCGCACGGCAAAGCCTATGGCCAGGCCCACGGTGAGCTGCTGCACGATCGCGCCCAGCGCCGCGGGCCCTGTGAAGTCTATGCGCGGCTGCTCGGCGAGCACGGCCTGCGCGCACAGCGCCACGAAAAAGGCGAGGCCAATTTTCACGCGCATGGGGATGGCGCGCATGGAAAACACCGGTGCCACCGAAAACAGCGCGAGCACGCGCAAAAACGGCCACAGCAGCGGCGCGATCCAGGCCACGAGCTGGGCTTCGGAGAGGGAGATCATGGCTTGCCGGGCGGCCTGGTCAACCTGACCTAACCCACTGCGCCGGGGATGGCCTCCAGCGTGCGGCGGATGTAGTCCACCAGCGTGCTGAGCATCCAGGGGCCTGCGAGCGCGAACACGAGCACCGCGGCGACGAGCTTGGGCACGAAGGCGAGCGTGGCCTCGTTGATCTGCGTGACGGCCTGGAAGATGCTCACGAGCAGGCCCACGAGCAGCACCGCGCCGAGCACCGGCATGGAGATCATGAGCAGCTGCATCAGGGCCTCCTGGCCCATGGTGAGGACGGTTTGGGCGTTCATGGCGGGTTCGTTCAGCCTCTCAGGTCACGAAGCTCGCGGCGAGTGAGCCTATGAGCAGGTTCCAGCCGTCGGCGAGCACGAACAGCATCAGCTTGAACGGCAGCGCCACGAGCACGGGCGAGAGCATCATCATGCCCAGCGACATGAGGATGCTCGAGACCACCATGTCGATCACGAGGAAGGGGATGAACACCATGAAGCCGATCTGGAACGCCGTCTTGAGCTCGCTGGTCACGAACGCCGGCACCAGCACGCGCAGCGGCGCGGTCTCGGCGGTGGTTTGGGCGTCGAGCTTGGCCAGGCGCGCGAACAGGGCAAAGTCGGACTGGCGCGTTTGCCGGAGCATGAAGCCGCGCAGCGGCACCTCGGCCTTGTCGAGCGCCTGCTCGAAGCTCAGCGTGCTCTTGGTGTAGGGCAGGTAGGCGTCCTGGTAGACGCGCTCCAGCGTCGGCCCCATGACGAAAAAGGTGAGGAACAGCGACAGCCCGATGATGACCTGATTGGGCGGCGCCGCCTGCGTGCCCAGCGCCTGGCGCAGCAGCGAGAGCACGATCACGATGCGCGTGAACGCGGTCATCATGAGCAGCACCGCGGGCAAAAAGGACAGCGCTGTGAAAAACAGCAGCGTCTGGATAGGCACGGAATAGCTCGTGCCCGCGCTGCCGCTGCCCACGAGCAGGGGCAGCGTGCCGGGCGTCTGCGCGAGCGCAGGCCAGGGCACGAGCAGCACGCCTGCGAGCGCCAGCACGGCGCGGCGCGCTACCGTTTGCCACTGCTGGCGTGCGCGCTCAGCCATGCCCGCCCTTGCCCTGCGTGGGTTGCGTCTGCGCCATGGCCTGTGCGAACGACGCCGCGCCGGGGTCTATCTCCGGTGCGGGGCCCGGTGCCGCTGCCGGAGCGCCAAATGCTTCGGGCCGCGGCATGGCCCCGGCTTTGGCTTGCGCGCCGGGCTGCAGCACATGCAGGCAGCTGATGTGCTGCGCCGTGACGCCGAGCACAAGCCACCTGCGCGCCCCCTCGGGGCCGACTTCGACGGTGAGCACGCGCTGCTGCGGCCCCACGGCCACGGCAGCGAGCACGCGCACGCCGGCCCCCATCGCGCCCGTGTCGGCGAGCCGGCGCTGCTGCAGGCGCCGCACGAGCCAGGGCAGCAGCGCGAGCGCGCCCACGAACAGCACCAACAGTGCGAGTGTCTGGCTCATGTTGGCCATGTCGTGACCTTCCTGGGCTCAGCCGCGGCTGAGTCGGCGCAGGCGCTCGGACGGCGTGACCACGTCGGTCAGGCGGATGCCGAACTTGTCGTTCACCACCACGACCTCGCCCTGGGCGATCAGGTAGCCGTTGACCAGCACGTCCATGGGCTCGCCCGCGAGCGCGTCGAGCTCGACCACCGAGCCCTGCGCGAGCTGCAGGATGTATTTGATCGGCACCTTGGTGCGCCCGAGTTCGACCGAGAGCTGCACGGGAATGTCGAGCACGCGGCTGATGTCACCCACGGGCGGCTCGGCGGCGGCGCTCGCGGGGTGCACGGGCTCGCCCGAGAGCGGGCCGCCCTGCTCGGCGTCGTGCGGATTTTGGTCCGCGGCTTTTTGTTCCTCAAGCGCCTGCGCCCAGTCGGCAAACGTGTCTTCGTCGCCTGCGGCGCTGTGTTCGGGGTGGTTTTCAGTGGCCATGTCTTTCTCCCATCCAGCCCGCATCAGACTTGTGCAGGGACTCTTCGATGCGGATCGCGTATTTGGCGTTGTGCGTGCCGTACTGGCATTCGAACAATGGCACGCCATCGACCGAAGCCTGAATGCGCGGCTGGCGGTCGAGTTCGATGAAGTCGCCCGGCTTCATCGCGAGCAGTTGCTCCACCGTGAGCTCGGTGCGCGCGAGCTCGGCCACCAGCGTGACCTCGGCGGCCTGGATCTCGCGCGAGAGCACCTTGACCCAGCGCCGGTCCACCTCGATCGAGTCGCCCTGCGTCGAGGAGTAGAGGATGTCGCGTATAGGCTCGAGCGTGGCGTAGGGCATGCAGATGTGGATGGCGCCCGCGAGTTCGCCGATTTCGAGCTGGAACGCCGTGGACACGACGATTTCGCTGGGCGTGGCGATATTGGCGAACTGCGGCTGCATTTCCGAGCGCTGGTAGCTGAGCTCGAGCGGATAAATGCCTTGCCAGGCCTTTTTGTATTCGGCGCTGATCACGTCGACGAGGCGCTGGATCACGCGCTGCTCGGTGGGCGAAAAGTCACGCCCCTCGATGCGCGTCTGAAAGCGCCCCACGCCGCCGTACAAGGTGTCGATGATGCCGAAGACGATGGACGGCTCGCACACGATCAGACCGCTGCCGCGCAAGGGGCGCACGGCCATGAGGTTGAAGTTGGTGGGCACCACGAGCTCGCGCAAAAACGCGCTGTAACGCTGCACCGCGACGGTGCCCACGGAAATTTCGGGGCTGCGGCGGATGAAGTTGAACAGGCCGATGCGGAAGTTGCGGGCGAAGCGCTCATTGACGATCTCCATCGTGGGCATGCGCCCGCGCACGATGCGCTCCTGGCTCGCGAGGTCGTAGCTGCGCACGCCGCCGGTTTCGACGGTTTCCTTGGCCGCCTTCTGGCTCTCGCCTGTGACGCCTTCGAGCAGGGCATCGACCTCTTCCTGGGACAGAAATGCTTCGCTCATGCGCGCTCCTTGCCCGGCTATTGGATGATGAAGCTCGAGAACAGCACGCGCCGCACCGGGTTGTCGGCGCTGCCATGCCCGTCGCGCGCCGTGCTTGCGCCTTTTTCCGGCACCGCGTAACCGAGCGGGCGCGAGACCTCGCGGCGAATGTCCTCCGCCAAAGCCTCCTTGCCCTCACGCCGCAAAAGATCTTCAGAGCTGCGCTGCGAGATCAGCATGAGGATGGCGTTGCGTATGGTGGGCAGGTATTGCTTGACCTGGTCGGATGCCTTGGCGTCGGACAGCTCCAAGGTGATGCCGATCTGCGCGAAGCGGTCGCCGCCAGGGTCGGCCAGGTTGACCACCATGTTGTCGAGCGGCAGGTAGGTGGGCGGCGCGGCCGGCTCCGCCTTGGCCTTTCCCTTATGCGCAGGCGCAGCGGCGTCGGCATCGTCTTCAAGGGCTGCATTGGCACGCTGGTACATGAACCACGCCGCAGCACCGCCACCTGCGACGAGCAGCACGAGCACCACGACAAGGACGATGACCAGCCGTTTCTTGCTTTTGGCCGGCGCTGCAGGGGCTGCGGGGGAAGGGGGAGGCACGTTCGGATTCCTTGGATGAATGCGTTCGGCAGGAGGGTCAGGCAAGCGCGCTGCGCAAAGCAGCAGTGGGGCCATTATGGGCGACCGGGCCCCGGATCATAGCCAGAATAGCGCCGGGAAAATCCCGGAAAAAAGCGCATCCGCACGGCTGCCGCAGGTGCCGGGAATGCGCCCCCGGCCACTTCGGACGCGATCACGAACGCCATGCCTTGACTATCGAAAACCATAGCTATTAGCGCTTGATAGGTCTGCGTAAACGGCATAAAAGGCACATAACTTTCAGGCAGCTGCGGCCCCCGAGCGGGGTAGGGAACTCAGGCGAACACGTCCAGCGCACGCCGCAGGTCCACACCCGCGCGCAGCCCGCCGCCCGCGCCCGCTGGCGCGGTCACGACCACCCTTTGTGCGCGGCCGGGCCGCCCTGGCGTCGACGGCTCCTGCGCCTGTCCGCCACCAGCCTGCCCCTGGCCCTGCGCCGTGGTGCCCACGCTCGTACCCGTGAGCACCAGCCCCTGACCTTGCAGCAGCTCGCGCAGCTGCGCCATGTTCGCGTCGAGCAGCGCGCGCGCCTGCGCCTGGTCGGTCATGAAGTGCACGCGCGCTTCGTTGCCCGTGAGAGACACGCTGACCTGCACCGCGGCGCCGCCTTGATCGACGGTCATTTCGGCGTTCTGCGTGGTCTGGTGCACCCAGTAGCTGATCTGCTGCGCGAGCCGGTCTTCGGCCCCGGCCTGCGCCGGATCGGCGAGCACGGCGCTGGCATCGACGGCGCCTGCGGCCTGCTGCAGCGTCGCCGCGAAAGTGCTGCCGCCGGCTGCGGGTACGACGGGCGAAGCGGCGCCGCCGTCACCCGCGCGGCCTTTGGCGCGCAAGCCATCGCCTGCCGTGCCAGCGGTCGCTGCGCTCGCGGCGGCGATGAGCGCATCGCGCGCTGCGGTTTGCGCCGTCGCTGGCGTGGCCTGCAATGTGGCCGATGGCGGATCGCTGCGCGGCGCGGCGTCGGCACCACCGCGCGTGCTGGCGCTGGCGGCATCGGTTTGCGCGGCTTGCGGGCCAGCAGCCAGCACGTCCGCCCCGTTGTGGCCGCCCTGCACCGCGGTTGCGCCGGGTATCGCCGCGGCTTGCGCCGCCGCGCTGTCCGCAAGGCCCGCCTGTGCCTGCGCTGCGCTGCGCGCCAGGGTGCGGCGCAAGGCCTGCGCGGCCTGCGGCCCTTGCTGCCCCTGAAACCCTTGGAGGTCGGTGGCATCAGCCGCGCGATCGAGCTGCGCCGTCTGCGCAACCAGGCCATGGGGTTGTGCAATGGTGGCCGGCGCGTCGAACGCCATGCCGCGGCCTACACCGGCCAGCAGCCCTTCTTTCGCGGTTCCATTCGTCCCATCGCCCGCCGCACCTCCCGCCGTGCCCTGGGCTGTGCCTTGCACATGCTGGCCGCTCAGCGCGCCCTGCCACGCCGCCAGCGCGGCGGGATCGGCCATAGCGACGGCTACGTCCAGGGCGCCATCGTCTGGCGCCGATGCGCTGTTCGCGGCTATGCCGCCCAGGGCGTCCTGCCCGAATGCGGGCGTGTCCGTGGGTTGCGCCGCGGCGCCATCTAGGAGCCTGTCGGACTTTGGGATCGTCGGCTGCGAATGCGCCGCAGCGGCCCATTTTTTACCGGCTTCTTGCCCCATAGCACCACTATGGGGCGGCGAATCCGGCAAAAACTGAGCTCGCTGGGGCGCATTCTCGCTATCGACGCCCAAAGCCCGACAGGCTCCTAGCGCAAGCAGCAAGGCGGCAAAGCTGCCAGCGCCCTGCGCGCCCGCCTGCGTCGGCGTGCCTGCTGCGGCCTTGTCGAAGGTTTTGCCAGACGAGGGCTGCGCTGGCTGCGGCGCGCTGGCCGGATGCGGGGCGGGGGCGATGCGTGCGGGTTCCATGGTCATTGCTCCGGGGGCTGCGTCGGCGATTCGGGTTTATGGGGCGCGGGTAGCCTGTGTGCGCAGGCGGTGCTGCAACATGGCGCGCTCGTCGGTCTGTTTTTGCTCGCGGCGCACTTGCAATTGGTGCTGCTCGCGCTCTTTATGGGATAGCAGCTTGCGCAGGCTCAGCAAGCGCTGTTCGGCCTTCAGGAGCTGATCCTGCGTTTGCTGCACGCGCGCAGCGTGGCCTTGCAGCACCTGGGTTTGCAGGCCCGCGGCATGCTGCAGGCGCCCCATGAACTGGTAGTGGTGCTGCAGCACTTGCGGCTGCAGGCGCGCGTCGGCGCGCGGGCCCCAGCGCGCTTCGGTCTCCTGCGCGTAGGACTGCAGCTGCTCGAGCTGGGCCTGCGCGGCCTGTTGTGCGGACAGCGCGCCTTGCAGGCCCTGGCGCGCGGCATCGCGCTCGCGTTCGGCCATGTCGATGGCGATGCGCAAGGCATTCAAGGTTTGGGCGTTGCTCATGATTTAGGCATCCAGCAATTGCGCCATGGCCTGCACGCTTTGTTCGAGCGTCGCGGCTTCGTACATGTCCTGCTGCAAAAAGGCCGCCATTTGCGGCTGCAGGCGGATCGCTTCGTCGAGCTGCGGGTCGGTGCCGGGCATGTAGGCGCCGACCTGGATCAGGTCGCGGCTTTTCTGGTAGCGCGAATAGAGCGCGCGAAAGCGCCGCGCGAGCTCGAGGTGCGTACGCGGCACCACGCTGTGCATCACGCGCGAGGCCGATTGTTCGATGTCTATGGCCGGGTAATGCCCGGCCTCGGCGAGCGCGCGCGCGAGCACGATGTGGCCGTCGAGGATGGCGCGCGCGGCGTCAGCGATCGGGTCTTGCTGGTCGTCGCCCTCGGACAGCACGGTGTAGAACGCCGTGATCGAGCCCACGCCGTGCAGGCCATTGCCGCTGCGCTCGACGAGCTGCGGCAGTTTGGCAAAGCACGAGGGCGGGTAGCCCTTGGTGGCCGGCGGCTCGCCGATGGCCAGCGCAATCTCGCGCTGCGCCATGGCGTAGCGCGTCAGCGAATCCATGAGCAGCAGCACATGCTGGCCCTGGTCGCGGAAATGCTCGGCGATGGCCGTGGCGTAGGCCGCGCCCTGCATGCGCAGCAGCGGCGGCGCGTCGGCCGGCGCCGCCACCACGACCGAGCGCGCGCGGCCTGTATCGCCGAGGATGTCTTCGATGAATTCCTTGACTTCGCGCCCGCGCTCGCCGATGAGCCCGACCACGATTACGTCGGCCTGCGTGTAGCGCGCCATCATTCCCAGGAGCACGCTCTTGCCCACGCCCGAGCCCGCAAAAAGCCCCAGGCGCTGGCCGCGCCCCACCGTGAGCAAGGCGTTGATCGCGCGCACGCCGGTGTCGAGCGGCGTGCGTACGGGGTCGCGCTCCATGGCGTTGATCTGGCCGCGGCCCAGCGGTACGGCGGCAATGTCCGCGAGTGGCCCGCCGTGGTCCAGTGGCTGGCCTTGCGCGTCGACCACGCGCCCGAGCAGGCCCGCGCCCATGGGCAGGCGCAGCACGCCGCCGCGCAAGGGCGGGCGCGGCGGCTCGCCCAGGCGCGGCACGGGCACATAGGGTGCGGCAGGCACCACGCGCGCGCCGCGCGAGAGTCCCTGGATGTCGCCCGCGGGCATGAGCAGGGCGTGGTCGCCCGCAAAGCCCACGACCTCGGCGAGCACAGCGTCCTGGCCCGGCATTTGCACCGTGCACTGCGCGCCCACGGGCGCACGGATGCCGCTGGCCTCGAGCACCAGCCCGGTCAGGCGCGTGAGCGTGCCGCTGCTTTGCAAAGGCAGCTCGGCGCGCGCGCGGTCGCGGGCTTCCTGCAAAAAGCGCTCCCAGGCGCCGGGCTCAATCGCCATGCCCGGCCTCCATGGCTTGTGGCGCGCTGCGGCCCGCTGCCGGCGTACTGGCAGACGTATTGGCAGGCGTGTCTTCAGGCGCTGCTGAGGAAGGCGCTGAGGAAGGCGAGGTGGAGGGCGAGGTCTGCCAGGCCGACTCCAGCCCCAGCGCGGCGATAGCGCGCTCCCAGCGTGTTTCAAGGCGCCCGTCGATCACCGTGCCGCCCGACTCGACCTGGCAGCCGCCGACTGGCACGCTGGCATCGGCCAGCCATTGCACGCCGCTGGCCTGCGCAAAGGCGGCCTGCAGCGCGGGGCCGAGCGCCTCTTTGTCGGCAGGATGCAGGCGCACCAGCGCGGGCCGGCCTTCGGCGAGCAGTTGCTCGACGGCTTCGTGCACCACGGGCAGCAGCGCCTGCGCGTCGGTGGCGAGTTCGCGCCGCACCACCTGGCGTGCGAGCTCACACGCCAGCTGCAGCACCTGTTGCGCGAGCTGCTGCTGCAGCGCGTCGAGCGCCTGCGCGAAAGATTGGTGCATGGCCTGCAGCCGCTCGGCAGCCTGCTGGCCCTGGTGTGCGATGTAGTCGTCGAGACGCTGCTGCCATTCGAGGCTGGCTTGCTGGCGGCCTTGCTCCACCCCCGCGGCAAGGCCTTGGGCATAGGCTTCATCATGCACCTGCTGCAATTGCGCCGCCAGCTCCTCCACCGTAGGCGCGACCGCTGCTGGCAGTTCGGCCTCAATGGACGGGGTTTGCACGCCCTCGGCGGTCACGGTGCCGAAGGTCCACTGCGTGACCTCGCCGACCTCCTCGCTCGGGATGAAGCGTGCGTAGTGGCGCGCGTCAGACGAGGGCATCTTCGCCGCCTCCGCCTAGCGTGACCTGGCCTTCGTCGGCCAGGCGCCGTATCGTCTTGAGAATTTCCTTTTGCTGCGCCTCGACTTCGGACAGGCGCATGGGGCCGCGCGACTCGAGGTCTTCGCGCAGCGCCTCGGCGGCGCGCGAAGACATGTTGCTGAAAAACTTTTCGCGCAACTCCGGCCCGGCGCCCTTGAGCGCCACGACCAGCGTTTCCGACGCCACTTCCCTGAGCACGGTCTGTATGGAGCGGTCGTCGAGCTTGAGCACGTCGTCGAACACGAACATCTTGTCCATGATCTTCTGCGCCAGGTCCGGGTCGAAGCCGCGGATAGCCTCGATGACGGCGCCTTCCATGGCGCCACCGAGCAGGTTGATGATTTCCGCGGCCGCCTTGACCCCGCCGAGCGAGCTCTTGCGCACCTTGTCGCCACCAGCGAGCACCTGGAACAGCACTTCGTTGAGGTCCTTGAGCGCCGTGGGTTGAATGCCCTCGAGCGTGGCCACGCGCAGCATGACTTCGGCACGCTGGCGTTCGTTGAACTGCTTGAGGATGTCCGCCGCGTGGTCAGGGTCCAGGTGCACGAGGATGGCGGCGATGATCTGCGGGTGCTCGTTGCGCAGCAGCTCGGCGACGGACAGCGGGTCCATCCATTTCAGGCTCTCTATGCCCGACACGTCGCCGCCTTGCAGGATGCGGTCGATCAGCAGCGCCGCCTTGTCGTCGCCGAGCGCACGCTTGAGCACCGCGCGCACATAGTTGCCGGTGTCGGACACGAGCAGGCTTTGCGCCGCTGCGGCGTCGGAAAAGCGGTTGATGACCTCATCAACCTTCTCGCGCGAGACCGTGCGCATGCGTGCGATGGTCTCGCCGAGCTTTTGCACCTCTTTGGGCGAGAGGTGCTTGAAGACCTCTGCCGCCTCCTCCTCGCCCAGGGACATCAGCAAAATGGCGGCGTTGTTCAGACCTTGCTCATCCATGGTGGCGTCATCTCAACAAGATACGGTGTGACACGTGCTCATCCTGGGAGGGTCTCGCCATTCACCCAGGTTTTGAGGATGTTGGCCACGGCTACCGGGTTTTGCTTGGCCAGCGAGCGTGCCTCTTCCAGACGCAGTTGCTCGGGCGTCGCAGGCAGGGCCTCGGTGCGGGCCGCAGGCGCCGGCAGGGGCGGGCGCTCGGGCTGCTCGGCTTCGAGCGCATCGAGCCTGCGCCCGGCGGCCTCGGCTTTGCGCGCACCCAGCAGCACCGGGCGCACCAGCCCCCACAGCACAAGCGCCGCGAGCAGCACGGCACCCAGGGGCCACGCATAGCTGCGCAGCAGGTCCAGGGTTTCGGGGCGCTTCCACAGCGGCAGTTCGGACGGCGCAGCGGCGAGCGCCTGGAACGGCGCATTCATGAGGTTGACCGAATCGCCACGCTCCTTGTTGAAGCCTATGGCGTCGCGCACCAGCGCGGTCATCCGTTCGACCTGCTCGGGCGTGAGCGCCTTGGTCACGGTCTTGCCCTTGTCTTCGAGCGTCTGGTAGTTCACGACCACGGCAGCGGACAGGCGCTTGACGGCGCCGGGGTTTTCGCGCGTCACGCGCACGGTCTTGTCCACCTCGTAGTTGGTGATCGATTCGCGTTTGTTTGCGGCGCCCGCAGGCGCGCCCTGTTGCTGGCCGTTGGCCGCTGCCAGCGGGGCCGAGGCGCCATTGATGGGCGCGCTCGAGGCGCCTGGCGGCTGGTTGCTCGTGGCACCGGGCACGCCTGCGGGCGGCCCCGCCGGCTGCGGGCCCGTGCTTTCCACCACCTGCTGGCTGCGCACGGCGCTGGCCTCGGGCGCGAGGTTGGGGCGGTGCTGCTCGGAGGTGGACTCGGTCTGGCTGAAATCGACCTCGGCCGTGACCTGCGCTTTCACGTTGCCGGGCCCCACGACGGGCTCAAGGATGTCCATGATGCGGCGCGCATACTGCTGCTCGAGCTGCTGCTGGTATGCCAGCTGCTGCGCGTCGGCGCCACCGTTGGCAGCATCGGGCGCTTGCGAAAGCAGCTTGCCGCTGTCATCGAGCACGCTCACGTCTGCAGGCGACATCTCGGGCACGCTAGAGGACACAAGATGCACGATGCCCGCGATCTGCGCGCGGTCCAGCGTACGCCCCGGGTACAGGCTCAGCAGTACCGAGGCAGAGGGCTTTTGCTGCTCGCGGAAAAAACCGTTCTGATTGGGCAGCGCCAGGTGCACGCGCGCGCTTTGCACCGAAGACAGGGCCTGGATCGAGCGCGTGAGTTCGCCTTCGAGCCCGCGCTGGAAGTTGACCCGTTCCTGGAATTGCGTCATGCCGAAGCGGTTGCCGCCTTCCATGATTTCGAAGCCCGTGACCGAACCCTTGGGCAGGCCCTGCGTCGCCAGGCGCAGGCGCACGTCGTGCACGCGCTCGGCCGGCACGAGGATCGCGCCGCCGCCTTCGGAATACTTGTAGGGCACGTTCATCTGCGCGAGCTGCGCGACGATGGCGCCGCCGTCCTTGTCGCTCAAATTGGCGAACAGCACGCGGTAGTCGGCCTGGCGGCCGAACACCACGGCGGCCACGAGCAGCGCCACGAGCAAGGCCAGGCCAAGCCCCAGGCGCAGGCGCTGCGGCGCGTCCAGCGCCGACAGCCGCTGCTGCCAGGGCGCGCGCGCCGGCGGGGTGTTGGGTATTTCGGCAAGTGCGGACATGGTGCGTGAAAAAGCTCTGGTGGTTTCCTCGCGCGGCGCATGCTAAAGGCAGCTGCGCCGAGACTCTGGGGCCATGTGATTATTCGCATGCTCCCCGGGTCTGTTCGTCCGATAAGGCGTTCATTTGACCATTATTTCGGCGTGCTGCAGCGCCCGCACGCCACTAGCATTGCGCCATCGCCTCGTTCCACCCCAAGGATATCGCCATGGACCTGCGCATTTCAAGCTCCACCGTCCCCCTCGCGGGCGCCGGTCTGGCGCGCCGCGCCGCAGCCCCGCAGGCAGGTGCGGGCAGTGTGGGCAGCGCGGGCTTTGCCAGCGAACTCAAGGGCGCGCTGCAATCGGTGAGCGCGGCACAAAACCAGGCCACGCAGCTGCAGCGCGAGGTGCAGCTCGAAAACCCCGCCGTGAGCCTCGAAGAAACCATGCTCGCGATCCAGAAGGCGCAAATCGGCTTTCAGGCCGCGCTCAACGTGCGCAACCGCATGGTGCAGGCCTACACCGACATCATGAACATGCAGGTCTGATGATCCAAAACGCTGTGCGCCACAAACGTGCCATGCCCGCTACAGTTGCGGCATGACGCAAAAGCTCACCCCTGCAACCGCTGCCCTGCTCGTGATCGCGCCGCTGATGTGGGCGGGCAACGCCGTGGCGGGCCGCATGGTGCACACGCTGGTCTCGCCGTTCACGCTCAATTTTCTGCGCTGGCTGCTGGCCTTCGCGCTGCTGCTGCCGCTGGCCTGGGGCGTGCTGCGGCCCGGCAGTGCGCTATGGGGCCAGTGGCGCCGGTTTGCGCTGCTCGGGCTGCTGGGCATTGGCCTGTATAACGCGCTGCAATACATGGCGCTGCAGACTTCCACGCCGATCAATGTCACGCTCGTGGGCGCGAGCATGCCGGTCTGGATGCTGCTCGTGGGGGCGCTGTTTTTCGGCGCCAGGGTCGCAGCCCGGCAACTGATAGGGGCGCTGCTGTCGGTCAGCGGTGTGCTGCTGGTGCTCAGCCGCGGCGAGTGGGCGCAGCTGCTCGCGCTGCGCCTGGTGCCGGGCGACCTGTTCATGCTGCTCGCGGCGATTTCCTGGGCTTTTTACAGCTGGCTGCTGGTGCGCACCAGCGCGCCCGCGGGCATGCGTGGCGACTGGGCCGGCTTGCTCATGGCCCAGGTGGTCTTTGGTCTGGGCTGGTCGGGTGCGCTCTCGGCGTTCGAGTGGGCCACGGGGCGCGGCCATATCACCTGGAATGCGCTGTTCGTGGTGGCACTCGCGTTCATCGCCATCGGCCCGGCCGTCGTGGCCTACCGTTGCTGGGGCATAGGCGTGCAGCGCGTGGGGCCGGCCGTGGCGGGCTTTTTCTCCAACCTCACGCCGCTGTTCGCGGCGCTGCTTTCGGCGGCGCTGCTGGGCGAGGCGCCGCAGCTGTTTCACGCCGCGGCTTTTGCGCTCATCGTGGGCGGTATCTGGGTGTCGTCGCAGCGGGCCTGAAGCCGTTTCCCCGCGCTCGCCTTCACCTCGCTCAGAACGTACCCGGATAGGCGCCGCCGTCGGGCAGGATGTTCTGTCCCGTGAGGTAGCCGGCCTGTACGCTGCACAGGAAGGCGCAGATGGCGCCGAATTCCTCAGGCGTGCCAAAGCGCCCTGCGGGTATCTGCGCCTGCTGCTGGCGGCGCATCTCCTGCCCGCTGACACCTGCAGCCTGGGCCATGGCCTCTAAGGTAACCCCCAGCCGCTCGGTGGCGAATTTGCCCGGCAGCAGGTTGTTGATGGTCACGCCCTGCGCGGCGATCTTGCTGCGCGCGAGACCAGCCACAAAGCCCGTGAGCCCGCTGCGCGCGCCGTTTGACAAGCCCAGCACGTTCATGGGTGCCTTGACCGCACTCGAGGTGATGTTGACGATGCGGCCAAAACCGCGTGCGGCCATGCCATCGACGGTGGCCTTGATGAGCTCGATCGGCGTGAGCATGTTGGCGTCTATGGCGCGCAGCCAGTCGGCGCGCTCCCAGTCACGGAAGTCACCCGGCGGCGGCCCGCCCGCGTTCGTGACCACAATGTCGAAGTCGCGCCCCGGCCCACCAGGCGCGCTGAACACCGCAGCGCGGCCCTCGGGCGTGGTGATGTCGGCAGCCACCGCGAGCACCACGGGTTTCAAGCCATTTTGGCCGCTAGCGCTTGATATGTCTTGGCTAGCAGCTATCAATTTAGCTACTGCCTGCTGCAAAGTCTCAGCGTTGCGCGCGTTGATGACGACGTTCACGCCCTCGCGCACCAGCGCCTGCGCGCAGCCAAAACCCAAACCCTTGCTCGCGCCGCACACGAGCGCCCACTTGCCTGCTATCCCTAAGTCCATGGCGCGTCTCCCCCAAGAAAGAAGACCACGAATATAGGACTTGCGCGCAATCAGGCCGCGTCGTCCGCGCAATGCCCCGCGTCGAGCGCAGCGAATATCTGCTCGTCCTCGACCTTGACCGGATAGACCATCAAGGCCTTGGTGCAGGGATAAGTGGTCGCCGCGCCGGTGCGGATGTCGAAGCGCCCGGCATGGAAAGGGCATTCGATCTCGCAGCCGACGATCTCGCCCTCGGCCATGGAGGCGTCACCGTGCGTGCAGGTGTCGTCCATGACGAAGTATTCGCCCTCGAGGCACACCACCGCCAGCGGCGGCCGGCCCTCGACCTGCACCTGCAGCGCGTAGCCGGGCTCGACCTCGCTCGTGCGGGCAATGAATGTGTAGGCCAGCGCAGCGCCTTCGCCTTGCGCTTGGGGTGCGGGAGAAACAGAAGTGCTCATAAACCAAAATCAGGAAAGGAAACGGGCCGTCCATAGCGGCGGCCCGCAGGGGGAAACATCATAACCAGCCTCGTGAGCACAAGAGCTGAGTTGCACTGATCAACAGGCTGCAGTTTGGCAAAGCAGCGATTTTCAGGCTGCCTCCAACAGCGGCTCAGCCGCGCACAGGGCATCCTCGTCCACGCCCAGCCCCAGATAGGCGGCGCGCACCATCGGGTCGTCCATGAGCGCCGCGCCACGTCCCTCATGAACAATGCGACCGCTCTCGAGCACATAGGCCCAGTCGGCCAGCGGCAGCGCCTCGTGCGCGTTTTGCTCCACGAGCAGGATGGTCATGCCGTCGCGCCGCAGGTTCGCGATGATGGAGAACACCTCCTCGACGATCAGCGGCGCCAATCCCATTGAGGGTTCGTCGAGCAGCAGCAGACGCGGCTGGCTCATCAGTGCACGCCCGATCGCGAGCATCTGCTGCTGGCCACCCGAGAGCAGCCCCGCATGTTCCTTGCGCCGGTTCGCGAGCGCGGGGAACAGCTGGTACATGCGTTCGAGCTCGCGCTCGACTTCGGCCTTGGGGCGGGTTTGTCCGCCCAGGCGCAGGTTTTCATCGACGGACAGGTCCCCAAAGACGCAACGGCCTTCAGGGCAGTGCGCAACGCCGCGCCCGACACGTCTGTGCGCCGGCAGCTTGCCCAGGGGCTGTCCGTCCAGCTCGATGCTGCCGCCGCGCAGGGGCTGCAGGCCCGAGATGGTTTTGAGCAAGGTGGTTTTGCCCGCGCCGTTGCTGCCCACCAGCGCCACCAACTGCCCTGGCATGACCTCCAGGCTCACGCCGTGCAGGCACTGGATGTGGCCGTACCAGCTGTCGACGCCGCGCAGGCGCAGCAGCGGCTGAGCGCCCGAGGCGCGGGAAGCATTTGGAATAGGCTGCGTCATGGATAGCTCCTTTGCACCGCAAAGCGGGATGGGGGGATTCATTTGGTGCCCAGATAAGCGGCGATCACGTCCGGGTCGCGTGCCACCTCGGCCGGCGTGCCCTGCGCGATGCAGCGGCCATAGTTGAGCACCACCACATGGTCGGACACGCCCATCACGAGCTTCATGTCGTGCTCGATCAACACCACCGTGATGTGCTGCGCAGCCAGGCGTTCGATGATGCGCCCCATCTCGACCTTTTCGCTCGGGTTGAGCCCCGCGGCGGGTTCGTCGAGCAGCAGCAGGCGCGGCGTGCGAATCAGCGCCCGCGCGAGTTCCAGCCGCTTGAGCGCACCGTAGGACATGGCGTCGGGCAGGCTGTCGGGCGAAACGTCCAGTCCCACCAGGGCAAGCAGTTCCTCCACCTTGTCGCTCAGCTCGCGGTCGCGCCGCACGAGCGCAGGCAGACGCAAAATCCCGGCCCAGAGTCCGCCCTGCAGACCAACGTGCGCACCCAGCAGGATGTTTTCGCGCACCGTCATGTTGCGGCAGATCTTGAGGTTCTGGAAGGTGCGGCAGACGCCGAGCGTGGCGAGCTCGTGGGGCGCGAGCATGGCGGTATCGTGGCCGTCGATCAGCACCCGACCGGCGCTCGGGCGATAGAGGCAGCTCACGATGTTGAGCAGCGTCGTCTTGCCCGCGCCATTGGGGCCGATCAGCGAGTGCACATGCCCCTGACTCAAGGAGAACGTGACGTTCTCGAGCACCTTGGGGCCGCCAAAATCCTTGTGCACGCCTTCCAGGCGCACGATGTCGTTTTCTGCCGCACGACTTTGCAGGACGGCGCTCATGTGCGTGCCCCCGGGTGCGCAGCGCGGCGCGCAAGCCAGCGTTCACGCAGCGTCGGCACGATGCCGCGCGGCATGAGCAGCACCACCGCAAACAGAATGCAACCTACCACCAGGGTCTCGTACTCGGCCGCCTTGGCCAGCAGATGCGGCAGCAAGGTCACGATGCCGGCGCCCAGCACGGCTCCGGCGATGGAGCCTATGCCGCCCACCACGGCCATCATCAGGAATTGCACGGAATGCAGAAACGAAGCCGCATCCGGCGTGACGAAACCCGAATAATGCGCATACAAGGCGCCCATGAATCCGGCAATCGCCGCAGAAAACACGAAGATGCGCACCTTGTAGCTCTGCACATCGACGCCCATGGTGGTGGCGGCAATCTCGGCATCGTGCAGCGCGCGCAAGGCACGCCCCGCCGGAGAACGCAGCAGATTGACCGAGGCGAGCACCGTCAGCACCAGCACCAGCAGCAGCACACCGTACCAGGCGGCGTCGCCTTGCAGGGTGTGGCCTGCGAACGTGAGCGGGTTGACGGACATGCCATCCGGTCCGCCGCTCCACTGCGGCTCGTTGCGCAACACGATGCCAAGCAAAAAACCCACCCCCAGCGTGGCCACCGCGAGGTAATAGCCCGACAGCTTGAGAAACAGCCGCCCCACGAGCCAGGCCAGCAGCACCGTGCCAGCCACGGCACAGACGATGGCCAGCAGCACCGGCCAGTTCTGCATGGTCGAGAGATACGCCGACAGGTACGCACCGCTGGCAAAAAATGCCGCATGGCCCAGGCTCAGCTGCCCCGTGGTGCCAATCATCAAGGTCAGCGACACGGCTACGGCAGCGTTGATGAACACCAGGTTGGCCACCGCCAGATAGAACGGATTGGGCACCAGCAACGGAAACACCGCCGCAGCGAGCAGCGCCAGGGCCGCGAGCCACGCCGTGCGCGCCGCACCACGCCTTGCGCCACGGGTCACACTTTCGCCCGTGCGCCCCTTCGCAGATTTACCCGCAAGGGCCATAGATTCCATCACTCCCATCACACACGCTCCACACGCCGGCGGCCAAACAAACCCGTGGGCTTGACCATGAACAGCAGCACGATCATCACGAAAGGCACGGCATCCTTGTAAGCGGACGACACATAGCCCGCCGTCATGGCTTCGGCCAGGCCGATCGCGAAACCGCCGAACACCGCTCCCCAAGGGCTGCCCATGCCGCCGATGATCGCGGCGATGATGCCCTTGAGGCCCACCATCACGCCCACATCGGCATAGGTGTAGGTGATGGGCGCAGTGACGATGCCACCGATCGCGCCCAGCACACCCGACAGGCCAAAAGCCAACAGCAGCACACGCTTGACGTCTATGCCCATGAGCTGCGCAGTGGTCGGGTCCAGCGAGGCGGCGACAAAGCCACGCCCGGTGCGGCTGTGGCGGAAAAACCATGCCAGCCCGGCCAGCACCACGGCCGTGATGCCCATCACCCACAGCGCCTGCGGCAATATCGTGGCACCACCGATGCGCAATGGCTCGCTGCCGCTGAATGGCGGGATCGAGCGTGTCTGCGTACCCCACAGCACATGGGCCAGGCCGCGCAACATGATGCCGAAGGCCACCGTGAGGATGATCACCTGCAGCACCCCGGAACGCTGCAGGGTGTAGGTGAACACCCGCTGCAGCAGCAAAGACACCGCCAAGCCCGCGAGCACCGCGAGCAGCATGGCCAGCCAGAAGGGCATCTGCGTCTGCAGCAGCACGGCCGTGACCATGCCGCCGATCATGACCGATTCACCCTGGGCAAAATTGAGCGCCCCGCTGGCGTTGTAGATCAGCGTGAAGCCCAGCGCCACCAAGGCGTAGCGCGCCCCTTCCGTGAGGCCGGAGGACAGAAACTGAATGAAAGCGTCCACAGGTGTTTACTCCAGCAGCTTCCAGCGCCCATCCTTGACCTGCACGATGCGCAGGGACGCGGCAGTCAACCCCACGTGATCCGTCGGGCTCATGCGGAAAGGGCCGGTCACGCCGAGCACGGAGCTGGCTTCGATCGCATCGCGCAGCTTGGCCGGATCTACGCTGCCCGTGCGCTGCACAGCCTCGCGGATCAGCAGCATGGCATCGTGCGCATTGCCGGCAAAAAACGACGGAACCTCGCCATACTTGGCCTGGTAGGCCTTGACGTAGGCCTGCACCACACCCTGCTGCGGGTTGTTGGCGGGCAGCTGATCCCACACCAGGATGGCGCCATTGGCCATCACCATATCCTCTGCGGCAGCGCCGGCGAGCTTCACGAAGGTATCGGAAGCCAGCGCGTGCGTGCCGTAGTGCGGCAGGGGAATCCCCAATTGCTTGTAGTTCTTGGTGACGATGACGGCCGGCTCGCCGAAGCCGCAGTTCAGGATCGCCTGAATGCCCGGCACTTGGCGCAAGTTGGTGAGTTGCGCGGTCATGTCGGTGTCTTTGGCGTTGAAAGACTCCTCGCGCACGATCTTGACACCTCGCTGCGGCGCTACCTCCTGCGCCGCGGCGAGGCAGGCCCGGCCAAAGGCGTCCGTGCCCGCGATCACACCTACGTTGGCCAGGCCGCGTTTGCGCATGTGGTCGTAGAGGCGCGTAATGGCCATGGCGTCCGTCTGATTCATCTTGAAGACGAACTTTTTCACAGGGTCGATGATCACCGTTCCGCCAGCGAGCGACAGCATGGGCACACCAGCGCGCTCGACCAGCGGTACGGCCGACATCGTCGTCCCGGTGGTAGAGCCGCCGATGATCACCTGCACGCCGTCGTTGTCGAGCATGCGCTTGACGAGCGTGTTCGCACGCGGCGGGCTGGATTCGTCGTCGTAGCGGAACAACTCAATCTTGCGGCCATCGATGCCGCCGCCGGCATTGATCATGTCCACATACATTTCGACCGTTTTCATGGCGCCCGCGCCCAGGTAGGACGCAGGGCCAGTCACGGAAAGATAGGCGCCGATCTTCAAAGGCGGTTTAGCCTGCGCCCAGGCGGTGGCGCCGAGCAGCGCCGAAGCGGCCAATGCCAGCGTGGCCGCCAGGCGTGTGGTGAAACGGTTTTTCATCATGGTCTCCTTGGTCTTTCGATGTGAAGCGTTCTCTCTGGCCTGCCAGGAGAGATTCGCGTTGAGGGGGTCTTCTTGCCGGGAGCAAGTGGCGCGCACCTGCTCCCGAAAACTTCTTTTCCTGTTTATTCGACCTGCGTACTCCAAGGCACGAGTCCCGGTTCGGAACTGAGCCAGGCCTTGATCTCGTTTTTCTTGAGCTTGGCGTTCGAGGTCTTGGGCAGCGTGTCCACGAACACCACGTGCTTGGGTGTCTCGGGGCGGCTGAGCTTGCCGTGGCAGAAGTCGATGAGCTCCGCCGCCGTGGTTTGCGCATGCCCTGCGCGCTTGACGACCGCTGCGACCACGGCCTCGCCCCATTCGGGGTGCGGCACACCGACCACGGCCACTTCTTCGACCGCCGGGTGCTCGACCAGCACGGCTTCGACCGTGGTCGGGAACACGTTCACGGCGCCGGTGATGATGAGGAACTTCTGGCGATCCATCAGATACAAGTAGCCGCGCTCGTCGAGGCGGCCGATGTCGTTGGTACGCAGCCAGCCGTCGGGCAGGGCCTCTGCCGTGGCCTCGGGCAGGTTGCGGTAGCCCTTCATCAGCGTGTTGCCGCGCAGCCAGACTTCGCCCACTTCGCCCGGGGCCAAGATGGTGCCCTCGCCGTCGCGGATGGTGCAGTCGTAGTGGATGCCGATGCGCCCGACCGATTTCAACAAGCCCGGTTCGTCGCGCAGCGCCATATCGTGGTCTTTGTCGGTCAGGTAGCTGATCCAGCCGCCCGTGGCCTCGGTCATCGCGTAGGTCTGCATCAAGGCCACCTTGAAGGTGTCCTTGGCATCGCGGATGAGCTTGGGCGTGGCCGGGGACGAACCGTAGATCATCAGGCGCAGCGAAGACAGGTCATACACCGGGTTGGCACGCACCTCGGCAATGGCGCGCTGCAGCATGGTCGGCACGAGCAGACCTACGGTGACTTTGAAGCGCTCCACGTCATGCAGATAGTTCTGCAACTGAAACGCTCCATCGGGCAGCACCATGGTCATGCCGTTGCCCAGACCCAGCGAGGTCATCATGATCACGACCCAGGCCGAGGCCGCCGGCATGTACCAGATATCGTCCGTGCAAAAGCCGAACTGGATCAGCGAGTGCAGGATGCAGTTGGCGCCGCCCTCGTGCGTGAGCAGCACGCCCTTGGGCACGCCCGTGGTGCCCGAGGTGTAGCTGATGAACAGCACGTCGTCGCCCGCAAGTGCCGGCCAGACGGGCTCGCCCTGCGCCTGCGCGAGCAGTTGCTCATAGTCCAGCGGCAGGCCATGGCCTTCACCGTAGCCGATCAGCGTGATGCCCAAAGCGGCGATGTCGCCCAGGTGATCTGCAATCAGGTGCTTGCAGCGCGCCTGCACGAGCAGGTACTTGGTGTCGCTGTCTTTGAGCACATGCAGCATTTCGGGCCAGGCGTACTGGGTGTTCAGACCCACGCGCGGCGCGCCTATCTTCATGCAGGCGAAGAAGTGTTCATAGACTTCGATGGTCTCCAGCGTGAGGATGGCGACGGTGTCATCCTTGCGGTGGCCGAGCTTTTGCAGCGCCACGGCAAAGCGGTCGGAGCGTTCGTGCATCTGGCGCCACGTGGCGCTGCGGTCGCCGCACAGATAGGCGGTCTTGGTCGGATAGTTCTGCGCACAGCGCCGAACCATGTCGCGGGGTAGCATGAAAAAGGATCTCCTGGTTTCTTCAGTTCAAGCCGCCATGGGCTTGCTTTGGTTTGTGGTGGTGCGCGCCGTTTTGCGTCCGGCGGTGGTCACAGTGCGACCGCGCACAATGCGGAAAATCAGGCCCTTGCCGTCAAAAGCGGCTTGGAGGGCCATGCCAACTTGCACGCTCTCGGGTGCATCGGTCTCGATGCGACAGACCAAGCGCGGACCTTCCTCGAGCTCAACCAGGCCATGCACCAGCGGCACGGGAAAGTCGGGCGAGTAGGCGCGGCGCGTGACGGTGTACGACAACAGCTCGGCCTTGCCGCTCGCGCGCTGCCAGCGCACGTTCGGGTCTTGCTGGGCGCACCAGCCGCGCTCGTGGTAGCCCAGCGCGGCGCCGGTTTTCTGATTCACGGCGATCAGCAGCTGCTTTTGGGCGATGCCGGCGAGGAACTCCTCGTCGTAGCGGTGCAGTTCGATGGCTTCCATAGGGTGTTCTCCAGGCAGGCGCGCTCAATTGAGTTTTTGGTGCGGGCTCACCAGCACACAGGTGTGGTAGTCGAGGCAGCCGCCATTGCCGCTGACCAGGATCAGGTCGTTTTTGACCTGGCGTTCGCCGCCGGCGCCCCGTGCTTGGATCACGGCCTCGGACAGCGGCGTCATGCCTTGCAGGTAAAAGCCCGACAGATGGCCGCCGCCCGTATTGACCGGCAGCTTGCCGCCCGGCGCGGTATGGCCGCGTTCGACGAAGGCACCGCCGGCGCCGCGCTTGGCAAGGCCATAGCCTTCGAGACTCAGCACGCCCGCGTAAGAAAAGGCGTCATAGAACTGGCACTGCGTTACGTCACGCGCCGTGACACCTGCGCTGCGGTACGCGGCCTTGCCTGCTTGCACCGCACCCGTCAGCACTTCGGGCTCGTCGCCACGCAGGCCCGAGCGGCCACGGTGACCTTGTCCCATACCATGAATGTAGGCGGGGGGCTTGGGCGCATCGGCCGCGCGATCCACTGCCGTGACCACGAGCGCGATCGCTCCGTTGACCGGAAAGCAGCAGTCGAGCACGCGAAACGGCTCAACCACGTAGGGCGAGGCCAAATAGTCCTGCAGCGTGATCGGCTTGCGCAAAAACGCCTGCGGGTTCAGCGCTGCCCATTGGCGGCAGGCGATCGCATAGGCGCCGAGCTGCTCCTGCGTGGTGCCGTACAGCGCCATGTGCCGGCGTGCCGCGAGCGCATAGCCCGCCGTTGCGCCCAGAAAGCCCTGCCGCGCCTCCCAGCTCTCGATGCCGGACAAGGGCATGGCCAGCGCGAAAGTGTCGCCTCCGCCCTTGCCTTTTTCCTTGATAGGCGTGTCAGAGAACACGCAAACGACCGCCTTGGCAAGCCCCGCAGCGACAGCCAGCGTAGCGTATTGCACCATCTGCACCGCCGTGGAGCCTTCCGAATCCAGAGCGGCGAGCAAGGAAAGATCGCGCAGGCCGATGTCGTTTTGCATGCGCAGCGGCAGTTCTTCGGTGTGCGCCGTAGGGCTTTTGTTCAGCAGCAGGCCGTCGATGTCCTTGACCCGCAGGCCCGCATCGGCAATCGCCGCGAGGATGGCCGATGCGGCCAGCTCGCGCACGCTGCCTATGGGCTGGCGCGACATGGCGCTGAAACCCAAGCCCGTGATGGCGGCTTTCGCCTGGGGCTTTTCCGTTGTGGACTTTGCCATGGCGGGCATCAGATGATGAACGCCAGGCTGGGCACGTCTTCCTCGCCGTTCACGAGCATGACCTTCTTGAAGAACATGCCCAGGCTGCCGTCGGCGCGGCGGCGCAGGTGGTATTCGACGCGGCCGGGCCAGACTTCCAGCTGGCCCGTGGAAGACTTGCGCAGCTCGTAGAGCACGAAGTTGCATTGCGCCTTCCAGCTGTCGTCGGAGAGACGCTGCACCTCGATATTGCTGAGCAGGCGGCGCATGGGCGACACCGGCACCTGGGCATGGCGCTTGCCGGTGGCCAGCTGCGCGACGCGGGTGCGCAGGCGCGAGCGGTTGTCGGCGATGATGGAGACATGCTTGTTCATGTCGAAGTCACCCTCGCCCAGCGGCACCCAATAGACCATGTCGTCCTCGACCAGCGCCTCCCATTCGAGGTAGCGCGACTCGTCGGCAAGGCGCGCCTCCTGGTAGAGGAAGTCACACACCATGCGGTACTCGCGCTCGCTGACCGGGGCGGTCGCGGTTTGTTCTTTCGTGGCTGTCATCGTTGTCATGTCAACGCTCCTGGTGCGCGCAGCATCGCGGCGCGCGGTGATGGATGAAGGAAGAAATGGGGAAGGAAAAGTCTTTCTGCTGGAGCAGGGTTTCAGGCCGTCTCCGTCATGACCTACTTGTAGTGGTTCCAGAAGCCGCGGTTGGTCGTCTCGTCGCTGATGTGGCTCACGACCACGCCCATGTCATCGACATGCTCGCGATTCAGGCCGCGCGAGAGGTCGAGCCAGGCGTCTTCGCCGCGCAGGGCGATCTGCTGGCGCTCGGAGATCACGCTGTCGTCGGCCAGCAGGAAAGCGGCCGGCCCCATCGCGCCCTCGGAGTTGCGGATGATGCGTGCGTTGAGCTCGTCGGAGGCACCTTCGAGCAGCATGGGCGTGTGCCACTGAACGCACTCGTGCGCGTTCACGGGCTGGAAGATGACGATGTTCATCTCGCCGAGGAACAGGTTCGGGAAGATGGCCGCGTGCGGCGGGCCGTCGCGCAGAATCTGGTCGGCCTTGGCTTCGCCGTGGAAGGCTTTCATCTGCGCCACATAGTCGGGGTAGCGGTCGGCGCTGGTGTTGAGCCACTCCAGATACCGTTTGTAGGTGGGCGAGAAATACAGTTCGGTGTGGCCGTTGCCCCAGTCCTTGGTTTCCGACTTCAGGCTTTCTTCGGTGGCGATCACGGCCGTGTCGTACTGCGAGCGGATGACCTGCGCGAACGAAGCGTGCACGTCGTTGACGTGGTAGCCGTCGGTGTCGTTTTCAGGCAGCATCTTCCAGTTCGAGGCAAAACGCTGCTTGGCCCAGCCGGCCGTGAGCTTGATGCGGCCCGTGGGCGACATGTCGCAGGAACGGTCGAGCAAAATCTTTGCGCGCCCCAGGTGCTCGGCCAGCGGCGGCACGTCGTCCTTGAAGCTCGCGAACACGAAGCCGCGGTAGCTCTCGGTGCGCAACTTGCGCAGGCCCAGATCAGACTTGTCTTTCTTGAAGCCACCAGGGTAGGGCACGTCTTTGAGATTGCCCCCGAGGTCAAACACCCAGCCGTGGTAGGCGCAGGTGAAGTATTTCTCTTTGCCGTGCTTTTCGACGCGCAGCATGTTGCCGCGGTGCGTGCAGCGGTTGACCAGCACGGCGATCGAGTCGTCGCGCTGGCGCACCATCAGCACTTCTTCGAGGCCCAGCGTGCGGCGCACGTACTCGCCGGCGCTCGGGATTTCGGAGTCGTGCCCCACGAACACCCAGCCGCTGTGGAAGATTTTTTTCATCTCCTGCTCGAACAGCGCCTCGTTGGTATAGACGCTGCCGCGGATGCGGTCTTTTTCAATCAGGGCTGCCACGTCCGGGGCAGAGTTGAGACTAACGCTAGTTTGGGTGGTCATGACACACTCCTTTCAACGGCCGACATTGGCCAGCAGACACATGAAACTTATGACGGCGGGTGCGCCACCCAGGCACACCCGCTTCCTTTTAACGTGAAAGACACCAGTGCCCAGACGAGCCGGGGCCTGACCTGACGCTGGCCATGGCGAGGAGTGGACGTTTTTGTGGTCGTGGGCGCAATGCCCGAAGGGTTCAGACGGGCTTGGGCATATAG
>NZ_VMYE01000019.1 GCF_007655255.1 Extensimonas perlucida | reverse complement strand
TCGACCCGTTGCACCTAAGCTGCTGCCTATCAGCCGCTTGTGTCGCTTCTCCCTGGCCTGCCTTCAGGCTCATTCTTCCTTGGAATCACGGGGCGGGCTTCAGGCTCATACCTCGTTGGATAAGACTTTTGCTGGACTCGCGCGCGCAAATGCGCTAGGATGGCGCCATGAATTCTAACAAACAACCGTTTGCTTGGGTGCCGACGCCGGAGGACATCGCTTCTGCTCGGTTGACTGCCTTCATTCACAAAACCGGCATGCCGGACTTCGACACGCTGGCCGCGCGCGCCGACGCGGATCCGGCCTGGCTGATGCAGCAGGTGTTCGAGTTTTGCGACTTTCGCTTTTACAAGCCCTACACGCAGATGCTCGACATGTCGCGCGGCCTGGAATGGTCGCGCTGGTGCGTGGGCGGCACGACCAACGTGGTGCTCAACTGCCTCGACCGCCACCGCGGCACGCCCGTGTGGAACCAGGTCTATCTCGAATGGGAGGGCGAAGACCCGCAGCAGCGCCGCACGCTGACTTATGCCCAGTTCGACGCCGAGGTCTGCCGCCTCGCCGCCGCACTGCAGTCGCTGGGCGTGCAGCGCGGCGACCGCGTCGGCCTGTACATGCCCAACCTGCCCGAGACCTTCATCGCGTTCTTTGCCGTGCTGAAGATCGGCGCAATCCTGATGCCGCTGTTTTCGGGCTTCGGGCCCCAGCCCATCGTCTCGCGCCTCAACGACGGCCAGGCCAAGGTGGTGTTGACCGTCGATGGCACTTGGCGCCGCGGCACACCGGGCCACATGAAGTCCGTGCTCGATGAGGCGCTGGCCGAGGTACCCAGCGTGCAGCATGTGCTGGTGCTGCGCCACTTAGGCGACGCCATCCCCTGCCCCATGACGCCGGGGCGCGACCATGACTGGGCCAGCCTCGTCGCCCAGCAGCCGAGCGACCTGCCCACCGCCGAGATGGCTGCCGACGACGCCGCCATCCTGCTCTACACCTCGGGCACCACGGGCAAGCCCAAGGGTTGCGTGTGGACGCACGTGAGCTTCCTCGGCTCCATGGTCACGCGCGACATGCACATTTGCGCTGATTTCAAGCCCTCCGACCGCTTCTTTTTCATGAGCGACATGGGCTGGATGGTGGGCGCGATGTGCGCCTGCGTGCCGAGCTATTTCGGCGCCAGCCTGCTGGTGGTCGAAGGCACGCCCGACTTCCCCGACACGGGCCGCTTCTGGCGCTTGGTGCAAGACTACAAGGTCAGCTACCTTGGTGTTGCACCCACGCTGATCCGCAGCCTCATGCGCTATGGCGACGAAGAGGTCGAGCGTTACGACCTGTCCTCGCTGCGCGTGACCTGCTCGGGCGGCGAAGCATGGACGGAGGCGCCCTGGCGCTGGTTTTTCGACCACGTCTGCAAAAAGCGCCTGCCCATCATGAACATCGTGGGCGGCACCGAAGTGGGCGGCTGCAACTTCACCGGCACCATGATCCACCCGATGCGCCCCGGCTCTTTCGGTGCGCGCGGCCTCGGCGCAGGCGTGGACATCGTCGACGAAAGCGGCAAGCCTGTGCCGCGCGGCCAAGTGGGCGAGCTCATTTTGCGCAACCCCAACATCGGCTTCACCAAGAGCCTGTGGAACGACGACGAACGCTACCTCGAAAGCTACTGGCGCATCATCCCCGGCATCTGGGTGCACGGTGACTTTGCCATGCAGGACGAGGACGGGCTTTACTACATCCTCGGGCGCAGCGACGACACCATCAAAATCTCGGGCAAGCGCACCGGCCCGTCGGAAATCGAAACCCTGCTGACCCAGACCGGAAAGGTGTCCGAGGTTGCCGTCGTGGGCGTGCCCGACGAGGTCAAGGGCTCGGCCATCGTCTGCGTGTGCGTGCCCATGCCGGGCCTGCAGCCCGATGCGGCGCTCGAAGCCGAGCTCTCGCAAGCGGTGGTGCATGGCATGGGCGCCTCGTACCGACCCAGGCAGGTCGTCTTCGTGCACGACTTGCCCAAGACGCGCAACATGAAAATCATGCGCCGCGTGGTGCGCGCCGTCTACAAGGGCGACAGCCCCGGCGATTTGTCGTCGCTCGTCAACCCTGAAAGCGTGGCCGAACTGCAGGGCAAAGTCGGCAAATAAATCCAGACTGTCCATGCGATGCTTCGCGCCTACGCGGGCGCTGGTTGACGGTTGACAGTTATTTTGATTGCTGCTTCGGCGTCCATGGCACTGGCCATGGACTTATCACCAGCGAGCAAACTGCCGCGCCAGTCGCCTCGCCATCGTCCCGCGTCCTAATGGACAATTGGGATTAACCGACGGCCTCTTCGCCGCTTGCGGCGCATTGCCAGGCTCATTTTTTCTGAAAAACACGCGAGGGCTTTTTAGCTCATATCGACATGGACGAGATGAAAAAGGAGAAATTGGTCTCAAAATCGAGGATCAATTCACTTTATCGGGGACGACTCCATGGACGTGTTCCATTTCAGGAAAAGCCTGATCTGTGATTACAGCAACTTTGCTAGATCATTCACCTTCATTCGCTCCGATGACATCCGAAACCAGGTCGACCAAGCCTTCGCCAGCGGTCGCTATTGGCCACAACCCCTGATCCAAATCAACCCCCGCTTCCAGCCCGGAAAATCCATCACCGAACATGTCGCGGCGGGTGAACTCCATCCCGAAACCCAACACATCTTTCAAGCCGGCGGCGAGCCCCTGCGGCTGCATCGCCATCAGTCCGAGGCCATCGCATTGGCGCGCGCCGGTCGCAGCTATGTGGTGACCACCGGCACCGGCTCGGGCAAGTCACTGTGTTTTTTCATTCCCATCGTCGACGCCATCCTGCGCGCCAAGGACGAGGACCCGACACCGCGCACGCGCGCCATCGTGATCTATCCGATGAACGCGCTCGCCAACAGCCAGCTCGAAGAGCTGCAGAAATTCCTGCCCGGCCGCACCCCGCCGGTCACCTTCGCGCGCTACACCGGCCAAGAGCGCGAGGAAGTACGCGAGCAGATCCGTGCCAACCCGCCCGACATCCTACTCACCAATTTCATGATGCTGGAGTTGCTGCTCACCCGGCAGGATGTACTTGACCGCGAGGTGATCGACCACTGCACCGACCTGCGCTTTCTGGTGCTCGACGAGCTGCACACCTACCGCGGCCGTCAGGGCGCCGACGTTGCGCTGCTGGTGCGCCGCGTCAGGCAGCGCCTGCAAGCCGAGCGCCTGCAGTGCATCGGCACCTCGGCGACGATGGCAAGCGAAGGTTCGCAGGAAGAAAAGAACCGGGTGGTTGCCGAGGTCGCGGCCAAGCTGTTCGATGCCGCCATCGAGCCTGGCGACGTCATCACCGAGACGCTGGAGCGGGCCACCGACCCCACGCGGACGGCCGACAGCGTCCGAGGCGAACTCGGGCAGGCGATCGCCGCCGGTGGTTTCGACCGGCTCTCGGACACCCAGTTGCGCATCCACCCGCTCGCCATATGGGTCGAGACCACGCTCGGCCTCGACTTTCGTGACGGCAAGCCGGCACGTGCCAAGCCGCTGATGGTGGACGAGGCTGCCGACAATCTAGCCACAGCATCCGGCCTTGATCCACAGCACTGCCTTGCCGCCTTGCAGGCGTTCCTGCTCGCCGCCGCGTTGTCCGAACGGGAGCGTATGCCGGGCCGCAGTGACTCACCCTACCCGTTCTTTGCCTTCAAACTGCACCAGTTCCTCTCCGGCGCGGCGACAGCCTACGCCACGCTGGAGCCGCCTGGCACGCGCGCAGTGGTGCTCGAAGGCCAGCAGTACCTGCCGGGTAGCGAGGAGATCAAGAGGCTTTACCCCACTTATTTCTGTCGCGACTGCGGGCAGGAGTACCACGGAGTGCGTCGGCGCGTGGAAGGCGGCGCGCCGGTGCTGCTGCCTCGCGACATCGACGACGTCACCGCCATCAAGGACGAGGACGCTGCCGAGGCCGACAGCGAAGGCGAACAGACCGGCTTCTTTCTGGTCACCCCCAGCGACGCCGATTTCACCTTCACCGGCGAGCTCGAGGACTATCCGGAAAGCTGGCTCGAAACCGGCGCTGCCAACACGCCGCGCCTGAAGAAGACCTACCGCAAGCTGCGGGCCGTATCGCTGCGGGTGGCGCCGGATGGCACACTCGGCCAGGGCGTGGAGGGCTACTTTCTATCCGGCAAGTTCCGCTTCTGCCTGCGCTGCCGCGCGGCGCACAGCGTGCAGGGCAAGGACAGCAACCGGCTGGCGTCGCTCTCGGCCGAGGGCCGCAGCTCGGCCACCACGGTCATCACCACCGCGGCACTGGAGTGGATGCAGCAGCAGGCCGGCTTCGCGCCGCACACGCGCAAGTTGCTCGCCTTCACCGACAACCGCCAGGACGCCGCGCTGCAGGCCGGCCATTTCAACGACTTCATCTTCGTCAGCCTGATCCGCTCGGCCTTTTTCGGCGCGCTCGATGGCGCGCCGCAGGGCGTCGCCGATGCCGATCTGGGCGAACGCATGGTGCGCGCGCTCGGCTTCGACCGGCCGATCCCGCCCCAGGCAGACCCGGCGCAAACCCACCTCGCCGAATGGCTGCAGGAGCCGGCGCTGTCCGGCCGCGATCTGCAGGATGCCGCCAACGTGCTGCGCCAGGTGTTGGCTTACCGCGCCTGGTTCGACCAGCGGCGCGGCTGGCGCTACACCAACCCCAACCTCGAGCAGCTCGGCCTGCTGCGCGTCGTCTATCAAGACCTGGACGCCTTCGCCTCCGACCCGGCCAACTTTCGCGATGCGCCGGCGGTAATGCGCACGGCAAGCCCCGAGGTACGCATCGAGGCATTCACCGCGCTGTTCGACCACTTGCGCCGGGGCCTCGCCGTGGACGCCGCCGCGCTCGACGACCAGCAGCTGCGCAAGTTGGCTGACGAGAGCCGCAAGTTCCTGCGCCTGCCCTGGGCCTTTGGCCGCGATGAGACGCTGCGCCCGGCGCGCTGGCTGTTTTTGGACCAGCCCGGCGGCGGTCAGCGCCAGGGACGGGACGAGGACCTGATCCTGCGCGCCGGCCTGCAAAGCCCGCTTGGCAAAGCGCTGCGCCAAGGCTCGCTGTGGGGCGTGGACAAGCCGCTCGGGCGCGATGCCTACCGCGAGCTGCTCGAATGGATGCTCGGCGCCGCGCGCGGCAAGTTCGTGCGCTGTGACGACACCACGCCGTTTCGCGCGCCCGGCTGGCGGCTCGCCTCCCAGCGCGTTCGTCTGTTGGCTGGCGACGGCACGCTCGCACGCGGCCGCGCCAACGCCTTTTTCACCCAGCTCTACGGCACCTTGGCGCAGACCCTGCAGGCGGGCGGCGCCGCCATCTTCCGCTTCGAGGGCCGCGAGCACACCGCCCAGGTCGAATCGCGCGTGCGCGAGATTCGCGAGGCGCGCTTTCGCTATAGCGACAAGGACCAAGAGGCCCTGCGCGGCGAACTGGGCGACAGCGCCCGGCTCCTCGGCGAGAGCACGCGCTTTCTGCCGGTGCTCTACTGCTCGCCGACCATGGAGCTCGGCGTCGACATCTCGGCGCTCAATGCCGTCTATCTGCGCAACGTGCCGCCCACGCCGGCCAACTACGCCCAGCGCGCCGGCCGCGCCGGGCGCAGTGGCCAGGCAGCGCTGGTGGTCACCTACTGTGCCGCGCGCAGCCCGCACGACCAGTTCTTCTTCCGCGAGCCGCGGCAGATGGTGCACGGCGAGGTGCGCGCGCCCTTGATCGACCTGGCCAACCGTCAGTTGCTCGAAAGCCACCTGCAGGCGATCTGGCTCGCCGCCAGCGGTGAGGCGCTCGGCAAGGCAATTGCCGACGTGGTGCAACCCGAGCAGCCCGGCCTGCCGGTGCGCAAGGAGCTGATCGACGCTTTCGCTCAGCCGGAAGTGCGCCGCCATGCCGAGGCCCAGGCGCTGCCGATCCTGCGCAACCTCGCGCCCCAGCTCGGCCCGCAGCAAGCGCCCTGGTACGAGGGCGCGGAAGCTTTTTGCGCGCGCGTGCTCGACGGCGCGGTCGATGCCTTCGATGCCGCCTTTCGGCGCTGGCGCGAGCTGTTCAACGGCGCCGTGCGCCAGCGCGACCAGGCCCAGGCCACGCTCAACGACTTCACCGTGCGCGATCCCAAGGAAAAAGACGCCGCCAAGCGCCGCCACCGCCAGGCCATCGAACAGATCGAGCTGCTGCTGCACGGCCGCGAGACGCTGTCGAGCGACTTCTACACCTACCGCTACCTTGCAACCGAAGGCTTTTTGCCCGGCTACAACTTCCCGCGCCTGCCGCTGATGGCCTATGTGCCGGGCAGCGGCGACGGCGCGCGCAACCAGACCTTCCTGCAGCGCCCGCGCTTTCTGGGCATCGCCGAGTTCGGCCCGCGCAGCCTGGTCTATCACGAGGGCCGCGCCTTTCGCGTGGTGCGCGTGCGCATCGCCGTTGGCAGTCAAGAAGGCACAGCGAGCCAGCAGCGGCTGCCGACACTGGCCGCGCGCCTGTGCGCGGCCTGCGGTGCCGCCCATTTCGACATCCAGGACGAGCGCTGCCACGCCTGCCAGGCCGATCTTGGCAACGCCGAGTGGGTGCGCGAGCTCTACCGTGTCGATGCCGTCGACACCGAGCCCGCCGAGCGCATCACCGCCAACGACGAGGAGCGCCAGCGCCAAGCCTTCGAGTTGCAGACCACCTTCCAGTGGGCGCGGCGCAACGGCCGGATCGACGCGCGCCTGTTGGTGGCGCGCGACGCCGAGGGCGACATCGTGCAGCTGCGCTACAGCGCCGGCGCCACCATCACCCGCATCAACAAGGGCCTGCGCCGGCGCAAGGATAAAAACGTCTTCGGCTTCAACCTGAGTCCCAAGACCGGCTACTGGCAAAAAGATGAAAACGAAGAGGCCAATGCAGCCGCCGAGCCCGACCCCGACAAGCTGCCGCCGCAGCGCGTGGTGCCCTATGTCGAGGACCAGAAAAACGCCCTGCTGCTGCAACCGGCCGGCGCCTGCTCGGACGTGACCCTGGCCACCGTGCAGTACGCGCTCAAGCGTGGCATCGAGTCGGTGTTCCAGCTCGAAGAAAGCGAACTGCTGGCCGAACCGCTGCCGAGCCGCGCCGAACGCAAAGGCGTGCTGTTCTACGAGGCCACCGAAGGCGGTGCTGGCGTGCTGTCGCGCCTGGTGAGCGAAGCGGACGCGCTGGCGCGCGTCGCCCAGGCCGCGCTGCGCCTGCTGCACCTCGAGCTGCCGGACGATCTGGCGACCCTGCGGCAGACGCCGCCCGCCGACCTGCAGGACTTGCCCCACACTGCCTGCGTCGCCGGTTGCTACCGCTGCCTGCTCTCGTACTACAACCAGCCGGATCACGAACTGCTGGACCGGCGCGACGAACACGCCCGCCGCATCCTGTGGCGCCTGGCCTGCTCCGAAACCGCACTGCTGGACAATGCGCCGCCGTCAGGGGGTGCGGAAGCGGATGCGGATGCGGATGCAACCGAAGCCAAAGGCTGGCAAGCGATCTGGCAACGGGCGTTTGGCACCGAAACGGGCGATCTGCCGCCGCCGCTTGCCACCGAACACGCCGACAACCTGCTGCTGCACTGGCCCGACCACTACGTGGCCGTGGCCCTGCCGGATACGCCGCGCGCCCTGCAAACCGAATGGGAAGACCGGGGCTACACTTTCGTGCGCTTCGGCGAAGACCGCACCCCATGGCCCCAGTCCTTCAAAAAATTGTCCAAATTGCTTGGTTAAGCCGATGAACGCACCGACCTACACCCCCGGCAGCCTGGTCCGCGCCCGCGGTCGCGACTGGGTGGTGCTGCCCACCAGCGAGCCTGAGGCCCTGCACCTGCGCCCGCTGTCCGGTTCCGAGGCCGACACCGCCTGGCTGCACCTGGGGCTCGAACCCGACATCCGTCCCGCGCACTTCGCTGCTCCCACGGCCAACGACATCGGCAACCGGGAAACCGCCGCGCTGCTGGCCGACGCGCTGACGCTGTCGCTGCGCCGCGGCGCCGGGCCGTTTCGCAGCTTCGGCAACATCGGCATCGAACCGCGCAGCTATCAGCTGGTGCCGCTGCTGATGGCGCTCAAGCTCGACCCGGTGCGCCTGCTGATCGCCGACGATGTGGGCATCGGCAAGACCATCGAGGCGCTCTTGATCGCCCGCGAGCTGTTCGACCGCGGCGAGATCCAGCGCTTTGCCGTGCTCTGCCCGCCACACCTGGTCGAGCAGTGGGTCGGAGAACTGACAGAGCGCTTCCACTTTCCGGCCGTCGCGGTCACCGCCGCCAGCGCCGCGCGTCTGGAGCGCGGCCTGCCGGTCGGCGTGAGCCTGTTCGAGCAGCATGCCGTCACCGTGGTCAGCCTGGACTACATCAAAAGCCAGAAGCGGCGCGACGAATTCGCCCGCGCCTGCCCCGAGCTGGTGATCGTCGACGAGGCCCACACCTGCTCGTCTGCCAGCGACCGCACGCATTTGCGTTACGCGCTGCTCAAGGAGCTGGCCGCCAACGGCGAGCGCCACCTGGTGCTGCTCACCGCCACCCCGCACAGTGGCGACGAGCAGGCGTTCTACCGGTTGCTCGCGCTGCTCAAGCCGGCCTTCGAGGCGCTCGCCACCGCCCAGGGCGAAGCGCGCGAAAAACTCCGCCAAGCGCTTGCCGCCCACTACGTGCAGCGCCGCCGACCGGACATCGACGCCTGGCAGGACGACGGCCTATTCCCACGCCGTGAGGTGGCCGAGGCCACCTATCGCCTCAGCGGGCGCTGGGAGCAGTTCTTCGAGGCTGTGCTCGACTACTGCGCCGCCGTCACCGAACAGGCCGGTGGGGACGCGCGCCGCCAGCGCCTCACCTTCTGGGGCACGCTGGCGCTGATGCGCTGCGTCTCCTCGAGTCCGGCCGCGGCGGCGCAGGCGCTCGCCACCCGGCGTCTGGCGGCCGACGAGGACGGCGCCGAAGAACTCGCCGCGCGCGTGTTCGACGGCAGCAGCGATGCCCTCACCGAAGATGACGTCGAACCGGGTGCCGAGGACGCCGCGCTCGGCGCGCTGCTGGAACGGGCGCGCCAGCTCGAAGGCGAGCGCGACGACCCCAAGCTCGCCCGGCTGGTGACGATCCTGGACGAGCTGTTCGAGAAGGATCACGCCCCGGTGGTGTTCTGCCGCTACATCGCCACCGCCCACTACCTGGGCGCCCATTTGCGCCAGCGCTTCCCCAAACACACCATCGAGGTGGTCACCGGCGAGCTACCGGCCGAGGAACGTCGCGCCCGCGCCGAGGCGCTCGGCGAACACGAGCGGCGCTTGCTGATCGCCACCGACTGCCTGTCCGAGGGCGTGAACCTCCAGCAGCACTTCGATGCCGTGGTGCACTACGACCTCTCCTGGAACCCCACGCGCCACGAGCAGCGCGAAGGGCGCGTGGACCGCTTCGGACAGCCGGCGCGCGTGGTGCGCGCGGTGCTGCTCTATGGCGAGAACAACCCGGTGGATGGCGCGGTGCTCAACGTCATCCTGCGCAAGGCCGAGGCCATCCGCCGCGAACTCGGCGTGCCCGTGCCGCTGCCGGACGACGACCACAGCCTCACCCAAGCGCTGATGTCCGCCGTGCTGCTGCGTCGCCAAGGGCGAGGCGTGCAACAAACCTTCGACTTCGGCGAGCTGCCACCCGCACGGGAACTGGACGTCATCTGGACCGATCTTGCCGAACGGACGAAGGCCAACCGCACGGTGTTCGCCCAGCGCGGCCTCAAGCCTGAAGAGGTGCTGCCGGAATGGCAGCGCGCGCGCAGCGCGCTCGGCGATGCGCAGGCCGTGCGCCGCTTCGTCGAGCGCAGCCTCGCGCGCCTGGGCGCTGCGCCCGAGGTGCGCCGTCGCGCCGGCAAGGAGATCCTGCGCGTGCCGCTGCTGGCGCTGCCGCCGGCGCTCAAGGAGCGCCTGGCCGAGCAGGGCTTGGAGGGGCGCATAGACCTCGACTTCGCCCCGCCGGCCGCGCCTGGCTGCAGTCCGCTCCACCGCGCCCATCCGCTGGTCGCCACGCTCGCCGAACACCTGCTCGAATTCACGCTGGATGAACGCACCGAGAGCACCTCCGATCCGGCGCGCCTGGGCCGCACTGGCGCCTGGGTGAGCCCGGCCGTCACCCAGCTCACCACGGTGCTGCTGCTGCGCCTGCGCCACCAGCTCACGCTCGGCCGCGGCGATGGCGCCCGCACGCTGATGGTCGAAGAGGCCCTGCCGGTGGCGCTGGTCGGCCGGAACGACCCGCAGTGGCAGATCGCCCCGCCGGTGGCCGACTGGTTCGCGGCGCCGGCCGGCGGCGAACTGGCGCCCGCCGCGCGCGAGCGCTTCGTCCTCGCGGCGCTCGATACGCTCACCCAGCAGAACGCCGCGCTGGAATCGCTGGCCGCGCAGCGCGCCGAGCTGCTGCTCGCCGACCATCGCCGCGTGCGCGACGCCGCCCGTGCGCGCGGCGAGTATCAGGTGCGCGCGCTGCTGCCGGTGGATGTGATCGCCGCCTACGTGCTGCTGCCGGAGCACTGAAATGACCCGCCGCCCCCTGCCCACACTCGCCTACGATGCCATCACGATCGAAGGCAGCCTGTTCAACGCCGAGTGGCTGGCCAAGGTCGCCCACCTCGAAGCGCCGCGGCAACAGCCACACGACTACGCCATTCCCGACGGCCTCAATCTGCGTGACGAGATCGCCCGCGCCTGGCGCATGGCCCAGGCGCAGTGGCTGAAGTTCCAGCCCACGCTGGCCACGCCCACGCCTACACCTGTGACGGCCGAGCGCTTCGTCACCGCACTGCTCGAAACACTCGGTTTCGACGCGCTCGCAAAACGCGCCGAGCCCATCGTGCTGGGCGAGCGCAGCTTTCCCATCAGCCACACCCAAGGCCACGTGCCGGTGCTGATCGCCGCGCCCAGCGAAGGGCTCGACGACGGCCACGCCCGCTTCGGCGAGGCCGGCCGCCGGCGCAGCCCATTTGGCCTCTTGCAGGAATACCTCAACGCCGCCGACGCCGCGCTGTGGGGCCTGGTCAGCAACGGCCTCAAGCTGCGCCTGGTGCGCGACAACGCCAGCCTCACCCGCCCGGCGTGGCTGGAAGCGGACCTCGAACGCATCTTCACCGAGGAGCGCTTCGCCGACTTCTCGGCGCTGTGGCTCACGCTGCACGCCAGCCGCTTCGGCCGCCCGGATGGCGACCCGGCCGACTGCGCCTTGGAAGTGTGGCGCCAAGTCGGCCAGCAGACCGGCATCCGCGCCCGCGACGAACTGCGTCGCGGCGTCGAGCGCGCCATCCTGGAACTCGGCCAAGGCTTTCTGGCCGAACCCGCCAACGCCGATCTGCGCGCCGCGCTGACCGCAGGCCGGCTCACCCCCGCCGGCTACTTCCAGCAACTGCTGCGCCTGGTCTATCGGCTCATCTTTTTGCTCACGGTGGAAGAACGCGGCCTGCTGCACCCGCCCGCCAGCGATCCCGCCGCCCAACGGCTGTACGAACGCGGCTATGGCCTGCGCCGCCTGCGCGAGCGCGCCGTGCGCCACAGCGCACACGACGCGCACACCGATCTCTACGCCGCGCTGAAAGTCACCTTCCGCGGTCTGGCCAGCGGTGAGCCGCGCCTGGCGCTGCCCGCCTTGGGCGGCCTGTTCGGCAGCGAGCAGACGCCGCAGCTCGACGCCGCCGCGCTGCAAAACCGCCACCTGCTGGGCGCGCTCTGGGCGCTGGCCTGGATCGCCCGCGACGGCGCCACCGAGCGCGTCAATTGGCACGACATGGGGCCGGAGGAGCTCGGCAGCGTCTATGAGAGCCTGCTGGAACTGGTGCCGGTGGTCGACGAGGGCGCCACCCGCTTCGGCTTCGCCGGCGGCGATGAGACCCGCGGCAACGCCCGCAAGCTCTCCGGCAGCTACTACACGCCCGACAGCCTGGTGCAGGCGCTGCTCGACTCGGCGCTGGAGCCGGTCATCGCGCAGAAAAAGGCCGAACGGCCGGACGACGAAGCCACCGCCATCCTCTCCATCACCGTCATCGACCCGGCGGTCGGCAGCGGCCACTTTCTGCTCGCCGCCGCGCGGCGGCTGGCCGCGCACCTGGCGCGCGCCCGCGCCCAGGGCCAGCCCGGCGCCGCCGAACACCGCCGCGCGCTGCGCGAGGTGGTCTCGCACTGCCTGTTCGGCGTCGACCGCAACCCGATGGCGCTGGAACTCGCCAGGATCGCGCTGTGGCTGGAGGCGATGACGCCCGAGGCGCCGCTGTCGTTTCTGGACACCCACCTGGTGCTGGGCGACGCCCTGCTCGGTGTGCTCGATCCGGCCAGCCTCACCCAGGGCATCCCGGACGATGCCTTCAAGCCGCTCACCGGCGACGACAAGGCTACCTGCGAGCGGCTCAAAAAGCGCAACCGCGAGGCGCGCAAGGCGCTCGCGCGCCTGACTGAGCAAGGCCCGCAGCCGCTGCTCGACTTTGCCCGCCACACCGTTGCCGCCGAGCTCGCCGCGCTCGACGATCTGCCCGACGACACGCTGGAGCAGATCGCCGCCAAACGCGCCGCGTATGAAGCCGTGCGCGCGCAGCAGGAACGGGCGGGCCTGGCCGAAGACCTGCTGCTCGCCGCCTACCTCTGCCCCAAGCGGCCGGACACCGAAGCGCGCGTCCCCACCACCGAGCACCTGCTCGCCGCGCTCACCGGCCAGCCAGTGGACGAGGCGGTGATCGAAGCCGCGCGCCAGACCGCCCGCGCCCACCACGTGCTGCACTGGCGCGAAGCCTTCGCCCAGGTGTTCGCGCGCGGCGGCTTCGACTGCGTGCTCGGCAACCCGCCGTGGGAGCGCATCAAGCTGCAGGAGCAGGAGTTTTTTGCCAACCGCGCGCCCAATATCGCGAACGCCCGCAACAAGGCCGAACGCGCCCGCGCCATCGCCGCGCTGGAACGCGCCCCGGCCGACAGCCCCGAGCGGCGCCTATTCGAAGCCTTCGAGACCGCCAAGCGCGCCGCGGAGGCCGCCAGCGCCTTCGCCCACGACGGCCTGCGCTACCCGCTCACCGGCGTCGGCGACGTCAACACCTACGCCCTCTTTGCCGAAACCGCGCTCGCCCTGCGCGCCGCCCAGGGCCGCGCCGGCATCGTCGTGCCGAGCGGTGTCGCCACCGACGACTCGACCAAGGCGTTCTTCTCGCACATTGCCGACGGCCGGCTGGTGAGCCTGGTCGACTTCGAGAACCGCGCCGGTCTGTTCCCCGCCGTGGACTCGCGACAAAAGTTCAGCCTGCTCACCCTCGGCCAGGCCGAGCGCGCAGAGCTCGCCTTCTTCCTCACCGCGCCGGAGCAGCTCAAGGACGCACGCCGCCGCTTCGCGCTCACGCCCGCGGAGTTCGCGCTGCTCAACCCCAACACCCGCACCTGCCCGGTGTTCCGCAGCCAGGCCGATGCCGAACTGACCAAAAAGATCTACCGCCGCGTGCCCGTGCTGTGGGACGAGAGGCGGCCGGACGGCAATCCGTGGGGGATCACGTTCCTGCGGATGATGGACATGTCCAACGACAGCCACCTGTTCCGCACTGCCGCCAAACGCGGGGAACTGGCCGACCCGCTGCCGCTGTACGAAGCCAAGCTGATCCACCAGTTCGACCACCGCTGGGCCACCTACGCCGGCGCGCAGGCCAAGCTGACCGACGACGACGAAGCCGACGGCGCCCGCGACAGCACGGACGCCGAAAAGGCCCGCCCTGACTACACCGCCACCCCGCGCTACTGGGTGGAGCGCGCCGAGGTGGAGGCGCGGCTGCGGGACAAAGACTGGCAGCGCGGCTGGCTGATAGGCTGGCGGGACATCACCAATGCGACGAACGAGCGCACGGTGATTGCGGCGGCGGTGCCGCGCGTTGCAGTCGGCCACAAAATGCCGCTGCTTCTGAGCGCACGACCAGCAAAAGAGCTTTGTGGTCTTTTGGGCAACTTGAATGCGCTTTGCCTGGATTTCGTCGCCCGCCAAAAGGTCGGCGGAACGTCGCTCACGTATTTCTATCTGAAGCAGTTCACAGTCCTACCACCCACCACCTACACCCCCGAGGCGCTCGCCTTCATCGTCCCGCGCGTGCTGGAGCTCACCTACACCGCCTTCGACCTGCGGCCTTTCTACGACGACGTGGTGGCCGAAAACCCGGCCTTCGACCCGCGCCCGCCATCCGAGCGCGGCCAGCCCTTCCCCTGGAACCCCGAGCGCCGCGCAAAGCTGCGCGCCGAACTCGACGCCTACTACGCCCGCCTCTACGGCCTGACCCGCGACGAGCTGCGCTACCTCCTCGACCCCGCCGACGTGATGGGGGCCGATTACCCCTCCGAAACCTTCCGCGTGCTCAAGGACAAGGAGACCCGCCAGTACGGCGAATACCGCACCCAGCGCCTCGTGCTCGCGGCCTGGGATCGCCTGGAAACCGGAGAATTGCGCTGATGTTTACCCGCCTGCGACTCATCAATTTCAAAGCCTGGCGCGATACTGGCGACTTAGCACTCAAGCCCGTGACCATGCTGCTGGGTACCAATTCGTCAGGCAAATCCTCTTTGATCCAGAGCCTGCTGCTGCTCAAGCAGACCGTACAGTCGCCCGATCGCACGGTGCATCTGAATCTGGGTGGGGATGAGGTCAATGACCTGTTCAACTTCGGCAGCTTTGACGACGTGCTAAACCAGGCGGCCGAATCACCGCGGCAATTTACGATGGCTTTCGACTTTCGACGTGCCGACTCCACACGCATCAAAGAGGGCACATTCGAATGCAGCTATGGTCAGACCTCATCCGGTAGTGTCACCGTGCAAACCCTGAAGCTACAGACGGATGCACGACGCTTTCTGGCCGTGCGCCGTGACAAGGGCGCGTTTTCCATCCTGGTGGACAATGAATCGCAGCCGCGTATGAAGGGTCGGGATTGCGCGCCCGAGCGTTCGATCGCGTTGTCCGCTGATGTCATCGCAAGGTTGGACAAAGACGGGCAGTTGGCCGAGGACTTGAGCCTCGCCATCCGCCGTGAGCTGGAAGGCATCAGCTACCTGGGGCCGCTGCGGCGCAAGCCTGAACGTGACTATCCGTGGAACAAGACCAAGCCCGGTGATGTGGGTAGCGACGGCCGTGCCGCCATCGATGCGCTGCTGGCCAGTGCGTTACTGAAGGGCGAGGAACAGAACATCGTCGTGGATGGCGTTTCCAAGTGGCTCGCGCGCATGAAATTGGCCGAAAAACTCGAGGTGCGCCAGCAGGGGCGCTCCAACCGCTATGAATTGGTGATTCACCGTGATGGCGTAGCCTGCAATCTGCGTGATGTGGGCATTGGGGTATCCCAAGTGCTGCCGGTGCTGGTGGTGGCCTACTTTGCACCCAAAGGCAGCACGATCATTCTGGAAGAACCCGAGATTCACCTGCATCCACTGGCTCAGTCGGTGCTCGCCGAAATGTTCGTTGAGATCAGCCAACAGCGCGGGGTGCAGTTTGTCGTGGAAACCCACTCGGAACATCTGTTCCGGCGCATGCAAACCCTGGTGGCAAAACAAACCGTGTCAACCGATGAAGTGGCGCTCTATTTCGTCGAGCGCACAGGCAAGTCGGCCCAGCTGAGGACGCTGCAAATCGATGAGTTCGGCCGGGTGAGCAATTGGCCGGAAGGGTTTTTCGGTGATGCTTTGGGCGAAACGCGCGAGCAGGCGCGCCTGATGTTCGAGCGCCGGAAAAAAATCACATCATGAAAGCGCGCTATGTGGTGGACACCAATGTGCTGATCGCCGCCAGCGCGGCCGATCCGATGCACCCCAAGGATATCGACGCGACGCCGCCAGAACCTGAGTTACGCAAAATGGTCTGGAAATGGTTGTCGGCGTTCGAGCGAAGCGAGTCGCACCTGGTGCTCGATCTTGCAGGGCACATTTATGACGAATACACCCGAAAACTCGGCTTCAACGATTACGGCATTCAAGTTGTTATCCACAAATGGAGCACGGCGGCAGTAGATGACGTGGACATCGAATACGACAACGATGGGTATGGTGTTTTGCCCGCGGCGCTCGCCACTGTCGTCCATGATCTCGCTGACCGAAAAATCGTGGCCGCAGCGCTGGCTGCGTACCAGCTATTCGGTGAAGGCTGCATCGCTTTTGCCGGCGACACCGATTGGCACGATTGGGAAAGCGCCTTGGCGGCGCATCAGGTGCAGTTGGAGCCGATCATCGAGGCTTGGTCACGCCAAAAACATGCCGAAAAGCAGCATCGTTGAGCGACCGACATGACCGACTTCTTCCGCTTCCCCCATACGCCGCACCTTGCCTGGCTCGGCCCGGGCGCACCGCGTGACGACAAGGTACTCACGCCCGCCGAGGTGCGGGAGCTGCTGAACGGCGAGGTGGTGGTCGAGGAAAAGATCGATGGGGCAAACCTGGGGCTGTCGCTGGCACCGGATGGCAGTTTGCGCGCGCAGAACCGCGGCCAGTATCTGTATGAGCCCCATGCCGGTCAGTTTGCCCGGCTAGCGGCCTGGCTGGCGCAGCACGAGGCCGGGCTGCGCGAGGCGCTCACGCCCGAGCTCGTCCTGTTCGGCGAATGGTGCGCCTTCACCCACAGCATCCCCTACACAGCGCTGCCGGACTGGTTCATCGGCTTCGATATCTATGACCGCGCCAGCGGGCGATTTTGGAGCCGTGAGCGGCGTAACGCCCTATTGCAGCGTGCAGGTATTTCTGCGGCGCCCGAAGTCGCACGCGGCCGGCTGACGCTGGAGGCACTCAAGCGCCTGCTCGATGGCACCCCGTCGGCCTTCGGCGCGCCGCACGTCGAAGGCTTCGTGCTGCGCCGCGACGCCGGCGACTGGTGTGCGGCGCGAGCCAAGCTGGTGCGCGCCGATTTCGTCCAGGCGATCGACACCCACTGGCGCCGCCGCGCGCCGGCACACAACCGGCTGGCGGCGCATCCGGCATGAGCGGCCTCTCGCCCATCATCCTGGCCAAGCTCGCCAATGACGCCGGTTTCGTCGTCGAGCTGGGCGAGGCGAGCGGTTGGCTGGCGTTCGCCATGCCCGACAGCGATCTCAAGTTGTGGTTGCGCGCGCAGGACGCGACGCTGATCGCCGCGCTGTCGCGCCGCGACGTGCTGGCGGAGTTGCCCATCGGCGCGCCGTGGAGCGGGTCGCTTCCCGGTGGCGCGGCCGGTGCACGGCAGGTGGCTTCAGCCAACGAACTGTTGACGCTGCTGCACCGGGCGCGGGTGCTGGAGCGCACGCTGCCCAACGCGCTGCTCACCCAATATCAGCAGGCCACGGATCACATCGATGCCACCGAGGCCGAGGCGCTGGTGCGCCAGCGGCGCGGGCAGGCGCTTTTCCGGCAGGGCTTGTTCGATTACTGGGGCGGGCGCTGCGCGATCAGCGGCCTGGAGGTGCCGCAGCTGCTGCGCGCCAGCCACGCCAAGCCGTGGAAGGACGCCAGCGACGCCGAGCGGCTCGACGTGCACAACGGCCTGCTGCTGGCCGCGCATCTGGATGCCGCCTACGATCAGGGGCTGATCACGGTACATCCGGACGGCAGGGTCGAGCCCTCGCCACGCCTGCCGGCATCGGCGCTCGCCGTGCTGGGGCTCACGGACCCGCAACATGTCTGTGGCTTGAAAGCCGCGCATGCCCCGTTTCTCAGCTGGCATGTGGCAAAGGTTTACAACAAACCCTTGCCAGCCCCGCTCAACGACTGAGCTCCCCTGCTGCAAGCAGGGTCCCTTTACCGGATTCGCATGGTTGCGGGAGCCAAACGCTTACCCGCGCCTTCCCACAGCCGCAGCCGCGAGCTGCTACGGCATCGATGGTGGTGGACGGTGGGAGCAGAAACTCAACGCCGTTCTGCAGCGCGCCCCGCGATGTTGTCGAGGCCAAAATGCGCTATGGCGATCTTGCGCAGCATGAATTTTTGGATCTTGCCCGAGGCCGTCATGGGGAATTCTTCGACGAACATCCAGTATTTGGGCACCTTGAAGCGCGCCACGCGCTCTTGCACGAAGGCCGTGAGCTCTTCTTCGCTGCTGGTTTTCCCGCTCTTGAATTGCACGAAAGCCGCGCCGACCTCGCCCATGCGCTCGTCGGGCACGCCGCAGGTATAGACCTGGTTGATGGCCTCGTGCTGGCCAATGATTTCTTCGACCTCCTTGGGCGCGACCTGCTCGCCGCCGATTTTGTATAAATCCTTGGCCCGGCCCGTGATTTCGAAATAACCGTCCTCGCGGCGGCGGAAGATGTCGCCCGTGCGCAGCCAGCCGTCCTTGTCGATGGCGTCGCCGGTTTCCATGGGCTTTTTGTAGTAGCCGCGCGTGACGATGTTGCCGCGCACAGCGAGTTCGCCCTCGTGCATGTCAGGCGGCAGGTCTTCCTTGGTCGAGGGGTCTATGAGCTTGAACTGCGCCTGCAGCCCGCCGAACTCTTCCACGCCCGAGGCGCCACCGGGCTTGTCCTTGCCCACGGCCGTGCTGATGAGTTCGAGCGGCGCGCCAAAGGGTGTGTACATGGCCGCGCCGGCGACTTCGGTCATGCCCCAGGCGGTGAACAGCTCCTTGATGCCCAATTCGCGCTGCAGCGCTTCCCAGACCCACAGCGGCGTGGCCGCAGCCGCATTGATCATGGCGCGCAGGCTGCTGAGGTCGTACTTTTTGAGGTCGGGATGGTTGAGCAGCGCGACGGCAATGGTCGGCACGCTGGCGATGCGCGTCGCCCTGCTGGCTTCGAGCAAGGCCAAAAACTTGCCAGGGTCGAACAAGGCCTGCGGGATATACGCGCCACCGACGAACAGCACCGACAAAAAGCCGATCTTGTAGCCAAAAATATGGTGCAGCGGCAATGGGCTCGCGAGACGCTCTGCGTCGTCATAGCACTCGCTCCAGGCTGTGCCGTAGGCGCTGCGCATGAGCATGTCGTGCGTCAGCATCACGCCCTTGGGGCTGCCCGTGGTGCCCGAGGTGTAGCAGATCAGCGTTACCTCATCGGGGTAGCGCGAGGCCTTTTGGCGCTCGGCCAGCGCTTCGTCCGAAATCCCATCGCCCAGGCGCAGAAAACTTTCCCAGTCCAAAGCGCCGCCGTAGCGCGCGCCAGACGGCGACTGCACGACCACGTGGCGCAGGCGCGGAAAGGATTCAGCACGCCAACTGCCCGGCGCGCCCTGCATCTCGGGCAGCATGTGCTGGAGCTTTTCGATGTAGTGCCGGTCTTCGCAATGGTCCATCGCAATCAGGCACACGCTGTCGGATTGCTTGACCTGGTAGGCCAGATCGACCGCACCCATGCGCTCGTTGAGCGGCACGCTGACGCAGCCGATCTTGGCCACCGCAAGCTGCAAAAACGCGAGCTCGGGCACCGTCGGGAAAAGCATGGCCACGTGCTCGCGCCGCTGCACGCCGAGCGCCATCAGGCTTTTCGCGAGCCGATCGGCAATCTGGCGCGACTCGGCATAGGTGTAGATTTTTTCAGGCGTGTAGATGTGTTCGCGCTCGGCATATTGCGCAGCCAGGCGGTCGAACCAGTCGCCCATGGTCAGGCGCGGCCAGACTGGGACGCGCAGCGCCAGCGCGGCGCGTCTTTGCGCTGCGATGTCGGCAGCGGTGGATGCTTGCATGGAGTGGCTCCTTTGCGAAAAAAACTTCTCTTTTAATAGCTGCTAGCGCTTGATACATAAGGGCTAGAGGCCAATTTTGCTTATAAAAACGGGGCAGCGGCGCCGCCTAACGGTTGAAATACGACGCGAAGTCTTTGCGCACCTGGTTTTTTTGGATCTTGCCCGTGGCCGTCTTGGGCATGGCATCGACGACGACGACCGCCTTGGGGCATTTGAAGGGGCTGAGCTTTTGTTTGACCTTGGCCAGCAATTCGTCGGGGTCTATGGTCTCGCCCGGGCGCACGGTGACCACGGCGGTCACGGCCTCGCCCCAGCGCTCGTGCGGCAGGCCCACGACCACGACCTCGGCGAGCTTGGGCTCGACGGCGTAGAGCGCTTTTTCGACCTCGATCGAGGCGACGTTCTCGCCGCCGGACTTGATCACGTCCTTGTGGCGGTCTTCGAACCAGAGCATGCCGTCCGCGCCAAAGTGCCCCACGTCGCCCGAATGGAACCAGCCATGGCGAAAGGCTTCGCGCGTGGCTTTTTCGTCGTGCAGGTATTCGGTCAGCAGGTGCGGACTGCGATAGACGATCTCGCCTGGCTGCTCGCGTGGCAGCAGGTTGCCGGCATCGTCCATGATGCCGATCTGCACGTTGATGCCGGCCGTGCCGATGGCGCCCGGATGCGAGAGCTGGTGCTCGGGGCGAAAGCAGGTCGAGGCCGGGCTCATTTCGGTCTGGCCGAACATCAGCGAGAGCTCGCAGCCGAACACGTCTATGAGGCGGCGCAGGTCGTCGTCGGGCATGGGCGCCATCGCGTACACGGCGCGCCGCAGGCTGGAGACTTTGCGCGGCTTGCGCTCCTGCTCTTCGAGCAGCGCGCGGAACATCATCGGCAGGCCGAAGAACATGCTGATCTGCTCGGCCTCTATCAGGTCGAGCAGCACCACGGGGTCGAAGGCTTCGAGGATGTAGAGCGTGGCGTTCGAGGCGATCGCGGGCGTACAAAAAGCGTTGAGCTGCGCCGTGTGGAACATGGGCATCATGGCCACGACCTTGTCCTTGGCCTTGAGCTCGGTGTCGATGATCACGCCCAGCGTTTCGAGGTAAATGGCCAGGTGGCTGCCGACCACGCCCTTGGGCGCCGAAGTGGTGCCGCTGGTGTAGAGGTAGGACAGTGGCGCGCGGTCTTGCACCAGCACTTCGGGATCGGTCTGCGCGCGCCCCGCGCCGAGCTGCGCCAGCGACTGCGCCTGCACGCGCTGCGGCAGCGCGAGGTCGGCGGGCGCGGGGCCTTCGATGACGATCAGGTCGCGGATCGCCGGCAGGTCGCCGAGCACCAGCGCCAGTTCACCAAGCCAGCGCTGCTGCGCCACCACGCCGCGCACCTGCGCGTGGCCGAGCACGTAGCTGAGCTCGCCCTGGCGCCAAAACAGGTTCAGCGGCGTGCAGACCACGCCGATCTTGGCGCAGGCGTAGTAGGTGACGAGGAACTCCATGCAGTTGCCCGACATCAGCGCGAGCGCATCGCCCTGGCGGTAGCCGAGCGCGAGCAGGCCGTGCGCCGTGCGGTTGACCCAGTGGTTGAACTCTTCGTAGCTGATGCGGCGCGCGCCTTCGACCAGGGCGGTCTTGTGCGGGTCGCGCGCGGCGCTGCGCGTGAGCATGTCGCCGACGTTGACGCGCTGCGCGAGGTTGAGTTGCAGGGCAAAGTCTGCGGTGGGTGCATTCATGGTGGGTTGTCTCCTGAAGGGTTTTGCTGGAGTGACGCCCGTGTGGCGTCACGACTGCGCTATCGCGACGTCGTGTGGTTGCGGATTTCGTGCAGGCCGAACTTTTCCGAGGCGAGCTGGCGCAGGAGGAATTTCTGCACCTTGCCCGAGGCCGTCATGGGGAAGTCCTCGACGAACACCCAATACTTCGGAATCTTGAAGCGCGCCACGCGCGTCTGCACGAAGGTGGTGAGCTCTTCTTCGGTGCAGCTGCGCCCGGCCTTGAACTGCACGAAGGCCGCGCCGACCTCGCCCATGCGCTCGTCGGGCACGCCGCAGATATAGACCTGGTTGACAGCCTCGTGCTGGCCTATCATTTCTTCGATTTCTTTGGGCGCGACCAGCTCGCCGCCGATTTTGTACAAGTCTTTGGCCCGGCCGGTGATGAGGTAGTAGCCGTCGCTGCGGCGGGCAAACACGTCGCCCGTGCGCAGCCAGCCGTCCTTGTCTATGGCCTCGCCGGTTTCTATGGGTTTTTTGTAGTAGCCGCGCGTGACGATGTTGCCGCGCACGGCGAGCTCGCCCTCCGGGGCGTCGGGCGGCAGGTCTTCCTTGGTCGAAGGGTCTATGAGCTTGCACTCGACCAGGTTGCCGCCAAACTCCTCCAGTCCCGCGACGCCGCCCGGCTTTTCGAGGCCCACGGTGTTGGTGATGACTTCGAGCGAGGCGCCAAATGGCGTGTACATGGCAGCGGCCGAGGTCTCGGTCATGCCCCAGCCGGTCACCATTTCGGTGATGCCCATGTCGCGCTGCAAAGCCTCCCAGACCCACAGCGGCGTGGCCGCGGCGGCGTTTTTCATGGCGCGCAGGCACAGCTTGCGCTGGGGCAGGTCGGGGTGGTTGAGCAGCGCGACGGCGATCGTAGGCACGCTCTCGATGCGCGTGGCGCGGCTTTGCTCCAAGAGCTGCAAAAACGCCCCGGCATCGAACAAGGCCTGCGGAATGTAGGCGCCGCCGACGAACAGCAAGGCCAGAAAGCCCTCCACGTAAATGAACATGTGGTGCAGCGGCAGCGGGCTTGCGATGCGCTCGCCCTCGATGAGGCCCTGGCTGTAGGCCGCGCTGTAGGCACTGCGCATGAGCATGTCGTGCGTGACCATCACGCCCTTGGGGCTGCCCGTGGTGCCCGAGGTGTAGCAGATCAGCGCCACTTCGTCGGGGTAGCGCGAGGCCTCCTGACGCGCGCGCAGCGCCTCGTCGGAAACACCATCGCCCAGGCGCAAAAACGCCTCCCAATCGAGCGCCCCGCCGTAGCGCGCGCCCGACGGCGACTGCACGACCACGCTGTGCAGCCGTGGAAACGCTTCGGCGCGCCAGCCGCCCGGCGCGCCTAGGAGCCTGTCGGACTTTGGAATCGTCGGCTGCGAATGCGCCGCAGCGGCCCATTTTTTACCGTCTTCTTGCCCCATAGTCCCGCTATGGGGCGGCGAATCCGGCAAAAACTGGCCTCGCTGGGGCGCATTCTCGCTTTCGACGCCCAAAGTCCGACAGGCTCCTAGCATCTCGGGCAGCATTTGCTGGATTTTGTCGATGTAGTGCCGGTCTTCGCAGTGGTCCATCGCGAGCAGGCACACGCTGTCGGACTGGCGCACCTGGTAGGCCAGATCGACCGCGCCCATGCGCTCGTTGAGCGGCACGCACACGCAGCCTATTTTTGCCACGGCAAGCTGCAAGAACGCAAGCTCGGGCACCGTGGGAAAGAGCATGGCGACATGGTCGCGCCGCTGTACGCCCAGCGCCATCAGGCTCTTCGCAAGGCGATCGACGGTCTGGCGCGACTCGGCGTAGCTGTAGCTTCTCTCGGGCGTATAGATGTGCTCGCGCTCGGCAAATTCGGCCGCGAGGCGGTCGAACCAGTCGCCTATGGAGAGGCGCGTCCACTGCGGAATGCGCCGCGCGAGCGCGGCACGGCGTTGTTCGAGGCCGGGCGCGGTTTGCGCTGCGTTCATTGGTGTCTCCATTCGCTGTTGTTCGGGGGCTTGGGCCTTCAGCGGCCTTTCCACACGGGTTTGCGCTTTTCCGCGAAAGCGCGTGGGCCTTCCTGGGCGTCTTCGCTCGCGTAGGCCGCGCGGTAGATGTTGTGCGCGAGCGCCATGCCGGCATCGCAGCCCGCGCTCATGGCCGTCATGATCGACTCCTTGCCCGCCATGACCGACAGCGGCGCATTGTCGCGGATGCGCTCGGCGAGCTTTTGCGCGCGTGCGCGCACGGCGTCGGGCGTGTCTTCGAGGTAGTTGATGAAGCGCAGCTCATGGAAGGGCTCGATCGGGTAGAGCTCGCCCGTGAGCACCATTTCCATGAGCAGCGGCTGCGGCAGCATCCACAGCAGCGGAATGGCCCAGGGGCTGCCGCGCCCGGCGATGCGCGTTTCGGTGATGCCGACCTGCGTGCCCTTGAGGCCCACGCGCAGGTCGGAGTTCAGGCTCAGCATCATGCCGCCCGCAATCAAATGCCCCGTCATGGCGGCGATGATGGGCTTGGCCACACGGCGCTGGCGGCTGTGGAACGGGTCCTTCATCTTGGTGAGGATGTCCACGCCCTCCTCTTTCTTCACGCGCGCGGCTTCGCGCAGGTCCAGCCCCGCGCAGAAGGTGCCGCAATCGGACGAAGTGAGTATGGCCACGCGCACGTCCTTGTCGGCATCGACGGCGTCCCAGCACTCGTAGAGACGGTTGGCCGCGGCGGGCGAGAGTGCGTTGCGCATCTCGGGGCGGTTGATCTTCACGGTGGCAATGCCATCGCGCACTTCGTACAACACGGAATCTGCGTCGCTCATGGGGTTCTTTCTTGCAAGGGGAATGGGAAATCGGTGAATGGGAAGCCAGGGGCCGCAGCCGGCCCGCGCTGGGCGAATTCAGGCGCGCGTGACTTTCCAGGCCGGGGCGCGCTTTTCGAGGAAGGCGGCGATGCCTTCGCGCGCTTCGGGCGTCTCCCAGGCGTCGGCGAGGCAGTTTGCGGTGTAGTCCATGCATTCGACAGGCGGGCGCCCGACCATGTCGTTGAACAGGCGCTTGGTGCGCGCGATCGCGCTCGCGGGCAGGCTCAGCACGAGCGCGAGTTCTTCCTCGATGGCGCGGTCGAGCTCCTCGGGCGGCACCACGCGGTCGAGCAGGCCCACGCGCTCGGCCTGCACCGCGTCGATGAACTGCGCCGTGAGCCCATAGCGGCGCGCCTTCGCCAAGCCCAGGCGGCGCACCACATAAGGCCCGATGTTCGCGGGCGCCAGGCCCAGCCGCGCCTCGGTGAGCGAAAATCGCGCCGTGGTCGCACCCACAGCGACGTCGCAAATACAGGTCAGGCCAAAGCCGCCGCCCGTCGCGGGGCCGTTGATGCGCCCGATCACGACCTTGGGCAGGTTGTCGAATTCGTAAAACAGGTCTGCGAGCGGACGCGAGTCGGCGATGCGCTGCGCGCGGCTCTGGCTCAGCACGGTCTTCATCCAGTTGAGGTCGCCGCCCGCGCAGAAGGTCTTGCCTTCGCCCGTGAGCACCAGCGCGCGCACCTGCTCTTTTTGCGCCACGACCTGCAAGGCGTGGCGTAGCTCGGCCACGACGTCCAGGCTCAGCGCGTTTTGCATGTCGGGGCGCGCGAGCGTCAGGCGCGCGACGGCGTCGCCCTCGAAAGTGAGTTTGATCGATTGGTAGTGCATGGTTTGTCTCCTTGGTGGTTCTGTGCTATTGGCGGGGCCGCGCGGTGCGGCTGAGCCGGCTCATGCGGCGGCACCCTCGGCTGTTTCTGCGGCCCCTGGTTCGCCGCTTTCCTCGGCCTCGATCACGGCAACGACGAGGCCGCGCTCGACCATCTGGCCGGGCTGTACGCTGAGCGAGCGCACCACGCCGTCGTGCTCGGCCGTGATGCGCAGCTCCATCTTCATCGACTCCATGGTCGCCACCACGTCGCCCGCGCGCACCTGGTCGCCCACGGCGACGTGGGTCTGCAAGATCACGCCCATCATGGGCGTGCGCAATTGGCCGCTGGACTTGCGCGCCGCGGCCACCTGGTTGACGTACGAAGCCGTGCCCAGCGTGAAGGCGCCCGCGCTGCCCTGCACGAACAGCGCCTCGCCCTTGCACGCGATCTGCAGCGTTTCGTGGCAATCGCCGCGGCGCACGCGCCAGTGGCCGTCGGCCATGGGTGCGAGCGCCAGGCGCAAGGATTCGGCACCCACCTGCACCGTGACTTCGCCATCGGGCGCGAGCGCGCCGACGCGCACTTCGTGCGTCTGCCCACCCGAGTGCACGAGCAGCGCCGGCAGCGGCGTGATCGAATCGCTGCCCGCGTGCATCTGCCAGCCCGTCACGTCCAGCGCCGTCCAGGCGCCGTAAGCAGGCGCGCTGGTGCGCGCGTCGCGCAGCCACCAGGCGGCAGCGGCGGCAATGTAGTGCAGCGGCGCGCTGGGCGTGGCGATGCGCCACTCGGCCAGCACCTCGTCGACCAGGCGCGTGTGGAACGTGGCCGCGCGCGTGTCGGGCAGACTCAAGAGGCGCCGCAAAAAGGCGATGTTGGTCTCCACCCCGAGCACCTGCGTTTCACCCAAGGCCCAGTCGAGCTTGTCGAGCGCGGCCTGGCGCGTGGGCGCGTGCACGATGAGCTTGGCCAGCATGGGGTCGTAAAACGGCGTGACCACCATGCCCGCGCGCACGCCCGACTCGACGCGCACGCCGCTGGCCGCAAAGCGCACCTCGACGAGCTCGCCCGTCGAGGGCATGAAGTTCTGCGCCGCGTCCTCGGCGCACACGCGCGCCTCGACCGCGTGGCCCTGCACCTGCAAGTCCTGCTGGCGCACGGGCAGGCCCTCGCCCGCTGCGATGCGCAGCATGAGCTCGACGATGTCCAGGCCCGTGACTTCCTCGGTCACGGGGTGCTCGACCTGCAAGCGCGGATTCACTTCGAGGAAATGGTGCTGCCCGTCGTGCACGATGAACTCCACCGTGCCCACGCCGCGGTAGCGCAGGCGCTCGCCCAGGCGCACGGCATCGCTCAGCATGGCCGCGCGCAGGGCCGCGTCGAGGTGGCTCGCGGGTGCTTCTTCGATCAGCTTTTGGTAGCGCCTTTGCAGCGTGCATTCGCGCTCGAACAGGTGGATCACGTGGCCCTTGCCGTCGCCCGCGATCTGCACCTCGATGTGCCGGCCGTGCTCGATGAAGGGCTCCACGATCAGCGCCGGGTCGCCAAAGGCACTCGCGCCTTCGCGCATGGCCGATGCGATGTCGGCTTCGAGCGTATCGAGCGTGCGCACCACGCGCATGCCTTTGCCGCCCCCGCCCGCCGCGGCCTTGAGCACCACAGGCAACGGCATGCCGCGCACGGTGGCGGCGATCGCAGCTGCATCGCGGCTGGGCTCTTCGCTGCCGCCGAGCACGGGCACGCCGGCGGCGCGCGCCTCGTGCTTGGCCGCGGCCTTGTCGCCCAGGCGCTCTATGGATTCGGGCGTGGGGCCGATGAAGACCAGCCCCGCCGCTTCGACGGCGCGCGCGAACGCGGGGTTTTCGGCCAGAAAGCCGTAGCCCGGATGGATGGCCTGCGCGCCCGTGCGCCGCGCCGCGGCGATCACGGCGTCCATGCGCAGGTAGCTCTCGGTCGCGGGGGCGCCGCCGATTTCGATCGACTCGCCGATGCTGTCGACATGCAACGCGTCGCGGTCGGCGCTCGAATGCACGCCCGCCACGGCAATGCCCAGGCGCGCGCAGCTGCGCGCGATGCGGCAGGCGATCTCACCGCGGTTTGCGATCAGGATTTTTTTGAACATAAAACTTCCAAATCAGTAGCTGCCAGCGCTTGATACATCAGCGCTAGTGGCCAATTTGATGCATATTTTTTGGCTGACACGCGAGCCCTTGCTCACATGCGGAACACGCCGAAATGCGTTTCCTTGGCCGGTTGGCGCCCCGCGAGTTCGAGCAGCAGCGCCATGGTGTCGCGCGTTTCGGTCGGCTCTATGACCATGTCGCACCACAGGTGCGCGGCGTAGTTGTAGGGGCTTGCGAAGCGCTCGAACTGCTCACGAATCGGCTGCTTGAAGCGTTCTTTTTCTTCCTCACTCCAGCTCGTGCCCTCGCGCTCGTGGATGTTGTCGCGCACCATGGTCAGCGTGGTGGCGGCCTGCTCTGGGCCCATGAGCGCGGCGCGGCCCGTGGGCCACATCATCATCACGTTGGGCTTGAATGGCCGCCCGCACATCGCGAGGTAGGCTGCGGCGTAAGAGCCGCCGGTGATCAGGGTGTAGCGCGGCACGTTGGCCGAGGCCATGGCCGTGATGAACTTGGCGCCGTGCTTGGCAATGCCCTGCTGCTCCACGGCCTGGCCGACCATGAAGCCCGACACGTCGGCCATGAACAGCAAGGGGATGTCGCGCTGGCAGCACAGCTCGATGAAATGCGCCCCCTTGATCGCGCTTTCGGAAAAGATCACGCCGTTGTTCGCGAGGATGCCGACCTGGAAGCCCTTGATGCGCGCAAAGCCGCAGATCATGGTGTCGCCATACAGCGGTTTGAACTCCTGCAAGTCGCTGTCGTCGATCAGGCGCAGCAGCACTTCGCGGTTGTCGGTCGGGTGGCGGTTGTCGGCGCTCACGATGCCGTAAATCTCGCGCGGATCGTGGCGCGGCGGCAGCGGCGGGGCCACGTCCCAGCGCTGGCGGGGGCCTGTGCCGAGGTTGGCGACGATGCCGCGCACGATGGCGATCGCGTGCGCGTCGTTTTCGGCCAGGTGGTCGGTCACGCCGCTGATGCGGCTGTGCATCTCGCCGCCGCCCAGGGTTTCCACATCGACCACTTCCTTGGTCGCGGCATAGACGAGCTGCGGGCCGCCGAGGAACATGGCGCCCTGGTTGCGCACGATCACGGCCTCGTCGCACAGCGCGGGCAGGTAGGCGCCGCCCGCGGTCGAAGGCCCGTGCACGGTGGCGATCTGCGTGATGCCCTCGGCGGACATGCGGATCTGGTTGTAGAAGATAGAGCCGAACTGCCCGTCGTCGGGGAAGATGAACTCCTGCTCGGGCAGGTTCGCGCCGCCCGACTGCACCATGGTGATGCAGGGCAGGCGGTGCTGCCAGGCGAACATCTGCGCGCGCACGTGCTTTTTCGCGGTGATGCCGTAGTAGGTGCCGCCCTTCACGGTGGCGTCGTGGATCATGATCATGCAGGGCCGCCCGCTGACCAGGCCCACGCCCGTGATGATGCTGCCGCCCGGCGGCACGCCCTCGTACATGCTCTCACCCGCAAGCTGGCCAAACTCTAAAAACGGCGAGCCGGGGTCGAGCACGGCCGCGAGGCGCTCGCGCGGCAGCAGCTGCTTGCGCTGCTTGTGCAGGCGCCGTGCCTTTTCGGGGCCGCCCGCCAAGGCGCGCGCACGGCGCTCGTGCAGATCGGCAATGCGCGCCTCGTAGGCCTCGCGGTTGCGGCGGAACTCGTCGGTGTGCACCGACACGTTGGAAACCATTTCTGTCATTCGATTCCTCTTTCGTCTCGGTGCCTGCGTGCTCCGCCGGGGAGGGGCCGCTCAGCTCAAGGCCGCAAAGCGCTGCAGGTGGTGGTCGGCGCTGCCGAACAGGTTGCAAAACAGCGTCAGGCGCCGGAAGTAGTGGCCTATGTCGAGCTCTTCGGTCATGCCCACGCCGCCGTGCAGTTGCACCGCCTGCTGCGCGACATAGCGTGCACGCTCGCCGATGGCCGATTTGGCCGCCGACACCATGCGGGCGCGCGTGCGCGCGTCGGCATGGTCTGCGTGCAGCGCCGCCATGAGCAGCATGGAACGGCTCGCCTCCACCGCGGCAAACATGTCGACGATGCGGTGCTGGATGACCTGGAAGCTCGCGATCGGCACGTCGAACTGCTTGCGCGTCTGCACGTATTCGCCCGTCTTGCGCAAGAGCGCCGCCATGCCGCCGAGCGCGTCGGCGCAAGCCACCACGGTGCCCAGGTCGATGATTTGCTCGAGCAGCGCCAGGCCCGCGCCTTCGGTACCGAGCAAGGCGTCACGCCCCACGCGCACGCCATCGAGCACCAGATCGCCCGCCTTGCTGCCGTGGTAGGTGCGGTAGCCTGCGACCTTGAGGCCGGGTGTATCGGCGCCGAGCAGAAACAGGCTGATGCCCTGCGCATCGTCCGCCGCGCCCGAGGTTCTGGCCGCGACCACGAAGCCGTGCGCCCAGGGCGCGCCGAGCACACCCGTCTTGCGCCCGTTGAGCACCCAGCCGTCGCCCTGCGCACGCGCCTGCGCCGTGACGTAGCGCAGTTCATGGCGCGCGTCGGTTTCGCCATGAGCGAGCGCGAGAATGCGCTCACCCGCGGCCACTGCGGGCAGCCAGGCCTGCTGCTGTGCAGACGTGCCCGCCAGTGCAAGCGCCTGTGCACCGAGCACCGTGCTCGCAAGGTAGGGCTCGACCACCAGCGCCGCGCCCATGGCCTCGGCCACCTGCGTGAGTTCGATCACGCCGCCAAAGCCGCCGTGCGCTTCGGGCAGCCCCAGACCCAGCCAGCCCATGTCGGCAAACTGCTTCCAGTGCGCGGCACTCATGCCGACGTCAGACGCAATGATCTTGTTGCGTGCGTCGAAGGCGTACTCGGATTGCAGGTACTTTTGCGCGGCGTCGCGCAGCATTTTTTGCTCTGCAGAAAGTTCGAAATTCATGGCTTTTTCCTCCTGCTGGGCCGATCAATGCGCGCCGCCCGCGAGCAGCATCTTGGCGAGCACGTTTTTCTGCACCTCGTCGCTGCCGCCATAAATCGTCGCCGCGCGTGAAAAACCATAGCGCGGCATGGCGTGGGCAAAGCGCCCCTGGCCGAATTCGCCCTTGTCGTGCCAGGGCCAGGCAAGCTCGGCCGCCAGTTCCACGTCGAGCTCCGAGAGGGTTTGCTGCACCGCCGTACCCATGCTCTTGAGCAGCGAGGACTCGGGCCCGGGCGCCTTGCCCGCCGCCGTGGCTGCGAGCACGCGGAAGTTGGTGTATTCGAGCGCCATGAGATCGATCTCGGCGCGCGCTATCTTGAGGCGCAGCGCCGGGTCTTCGATGGCAGGGCGCCCGCCCGAACGACGCTCGCTGGCCGCGGCGCGCAGGTTCGCAAGATGCGCCTTGGAGTCGGCCACGCCCGCGATGCTCGTGCGCTCGTGCGTGAGCAGGTATTTGGCAATGTCCCAGCCCTGCCCTTCGCGCCCTACGAGATTACTCTTGGGCACGCGCACGTCGGTGAAGAACACCTGGTTCAGGTGGTGCTCGCCGTCGATCGAGACGATGGGGCGGACTTCTATTCCCGGGCGGTCCATTTCGATCAGCAAAAACGAGATGCCTTCCTGCTTTTTGCCCGTGTTGGCCGTGCGCACCAGGCAGAACATGTGCGTGGCCCAGTGCGCGTAGGTGGTCCAGATTTTGGAGCCGTTGATGACGTAATCGTCGCCATCCGAGACGGCCGCGGTCTTGAGGCTGGCCAGGTCCGAACCCGCGCCGGGCTCCGAATAGCCCTGGCACCACCAGTCTTCGCAGCGCCGGATGCGCGGCAGGTATTGGGCTTTTTGCTCGGGCGTGCCGAAGGCGATCAGCACCGGCCCGAGCATGATGACTCCCATGGACAGGCCTACGGGTGCGTTGGCCGCCGCGCGCTCGAGGTCGTAGATGTAGCGCTGCGTCGGCGTCCAGCCCGGCCCGCCGTATTCCTTGGGCCAGCCCGTGACGAGCCAGCCGCGGTCGTCGAGCTTACGCTGCCAATTGACGATATCGTCTTTTTGCAGCATCTCCCCCGTGACCACCTTGCGCTTGAGCGCTTCGGGTGTGTTTGCCTGAAACCAGGCGCGCACCTCGCGCTGGAACTCCAGGTCTTGCGGGCTGAAGTTTATGTCCATGGTGTCCTCTCAGTCGTAAAGCAAAATCAGATCGTGATGCCGCCGCCGCACACCAGCGTCTGGCCGCTGACGTAGTTGGACTCGGGCGTGCACAGCAGATAGACCGAGCCGGCAGCCTCTTCGGGCGTGCCCGCGCGGCCCAGCGGAATGCTGCGCTCCATCATGGCGAGCAGGTCGGGGTTCACGCCGACTTTGATCTTGCGGCCCTCGATGTCGATCGCGGCATCGCCCTTGGCCGGCGCCTCGGTCAGGCGCGTCTTGATCATGCCGAAGGCCACGCAGTTGACGTTGACCTTGTAGCGCCCCCATTCCTTGGCCATGGCCAGCGTCAGGCCCACGATGCCCGCCTTGGCGGCCGAGTAGTTGACCTGGCCTGCGTTGCCGCCCAGGCCCGCGATCGACGAAATGTTGACCACCTTGCGGAACACCTCCTGGCCCGCGTCGGCTTCCTTCTTGGCGGCGAAGCGGATGTAGTCGGCAGCGGCGCGCAGGATCTTGAACGGCGCTGTCAGGTGCACATCGATGATCGCGTTCCACTGCTCGTCGGTCATCTTCTGGATCACGTTGTCCCAGGTGTAGCCGGCGTTGTTGATGATGATGTCCAGGCCGCCAAAGCCCTCGGTGGCGGTCTTGACGAACTGCTCGGCAAAGCCGTCTGCCGTGACGCTGCCAGGGCAGGCCAGCGCCTGCCCCCCTGCAGCCTTGATGTCGGCCACGGTCTGCTCGGCGGGTGCCGGGTCGAGGTCGTTGACGACCACTTTGGCGCCCTCGCTCGCGAGCTTGAGCGCGATGGAGCGGCCGATGCCGCGCCCGGAACCGGAAACGATGGCAACCTTGCCTTCGAGTTTTTTCATGGTGCTGTTCCTTTGGGTAAGAGAAAAAAGGCCCACGCTCAGCCTGCCTGGCGCCGCTGCGCACGCTGGCGCAACGGCAACTCGACCGGCTTGGGCCTGGAGAAAGAAAAATGCGCTGCGCTTTTCGGCGCCTGTGGCCGTCAGCTCAGCGCGATCAGAGCCTCGCCCGCGAGGGTGATCTCGCCCGTGCTCTTGGCCGCGGTGATGTCCACGCGCACGCAGGGACGTCCGGCGCGCTCGGTCTTTTCGACCACCTTGCCCGAGCAACGCACGCGGTCGCCCAGGTGCGTGACGGCGGCAAAGCGCACGCCGAAACTCATGAGTTGGCGCTGCGGCACCCACTCGGTCAGAGCGCGCCCCAGGTAAGCCATGGACAGCATGCCGTGCGCGAACACGTCCGGCATGCCGGCCTTGCGCGCAAAGTCGATGTCGATGTGGATGGGGTTGTGGTCACCCGAGGCGCCCGCGAACAGGGCGAGCGTGGTGCGCGTGATCGGTGGCAGCTCCAGCACAGGCATCTCATCGCCGACCTGGAGCACTTTGATGGGGGTATTCATGGTGGAAAGCTCCTTCAAGCGTGGCGCACGACGATGACGGAATGCAGATCAGCGACATGTTCGCCAAGCTGGTTGGTCACGCGCGTGTCTTTGACGACGAACTCGAGCGCGCCACCTTTCTTGTCATAGATGTCGGTGATTTTGGACTCGAAGCGCAGCGTGTCGCCCGCGCACACCGGCGCGTAGTAGTCGAAGCGCTGCTCGCCGTGCAACACCTTGCCGAGGTCAATGTTCAGCGTGGTGATGAGCTCCATCATGGCGCCCGAATCGCCCTCGGCGCCGAAGATGAAGGTCGGCGGCGCCACCACGTTGCGATAGCCCGCGGCGCGCGCGGCCTCCACATCGGTGTAGATCGGGTCCTTGGCGCCTATCACGTCGGCAAAAAAGGCGATGCGCCCTTTTTCCACGTCCCACAGCGTGGGCGGCTGCTGGTAGCCGATGAATTTCTTGTCGATCATGTTCGCGTCTCCTTGGATCACGCCACGAATCAGTTGGTTTGGTACATCGTCACCACGCAGGCCCCGCCCAAGCCGAGGTTGTGCTGCAGCGCGATGCGCGCGCCTTGCACCTGGCGCTTTTCGGCCGTGCCGCGCAGCTGGTGCGTGAGCTCGTAGCACTGCGCGAGGCCCGTCGCGCCCAGCGGATGGCCCTTGGAGAGCAAGCCACCCGAGGGGTTGGTGACGACCTTGCCGCCGTAGGTGTTGTCGCCGTCGAGCACGAACTTCTCGGCGCCGCCCTCGGGGCACAGACCGAGCGCTTCGTAAGTGATGAGCTCGTTTTGCGCAAAGCAGTCGTGCAGCTCGACCACGTCGACGTCTTCTGCACCGATGCCGGTGCGCTCATAGACCTGGCGTGCCGCATCGCGCGCCATGTCGTAGCCGACCACGCGCATCATGTCCTTGGACGTGAACGTGCTTGGGAAATCGGTGGTCATGGCCTGGGCGACGATCTTCACCTGGGTGTTGAGCCCGTGCTTCTTGGCGTATTCCTCGGAGCAGATCACGGCGGCCGCGGCGCCGCAAGTGGGCGGGCAGGCCATGAGGCGCGTCATCACACCGGGCCAGACCGCGGGCGACTCCATCACATCCTGCACCGTCACCTCCTTGCGGAACAGCGCGAGCGGGTTGTTCACGGCGTGGCGGCTTGCCTTGGCGCGGATTGCGGCAAAGGTTTCGAGCTTGGTGCCGTACTTGTCCATGTGCGCCTTGCCCGCGCCGCCGAAGTAGCGCAGTGCAAGTGGAATTTCGGGATGGCCCACGAGCGCATCGGTCACGTTGTCGAACTCTTCGAACGGCGTAGGACGGTCGGTGAACTTGGCCTTGATCGCGCCCGGCTCCATCTGCTCGAAGCCCAGCGCGAGCACGCAATCGGCCGCGCCGCTTTCCACGGCCTGGCGCGCAAGGAACAGCGCGCTCGAGCCGGTCGAGCAGTTGTTGTTGACGTTGATGATGGGAATACCCGTCATGCCGACAGGGTACAGCGCGCGCTGGCCGCAGGTCGAGTCGCCATAGACGTAACCGACGAAGGCCTGCTGCACGGCAGCGTAATCAACACCCGCATCGGCCAGGGCCAGATGCACGGCCTTGCCACCCATGACGTGGTAATGCTCGCTGGCGCCGGGCTTGGCGAACGGAATCATGCCGACGCCGGCAACGATGACTTTGTGGCTCATGAAAATCTCCTAAAGATGAAAAGGCGCCTACGTCACGCAAAACGAACAACGAGGACTGCGGCAGTCTATCTAACGCTTGACAGTTCTGCAAGCCCCGCCTACATTTCGCCTCGACCAAACGCTTGGTCAATTTCTTGTCCGGCAGTTTGTTTTCTGCCGACGGATCCATCCCTTCACTTCCCTGTTTCAGGAGCCCGAGAATGCCTGCCAGCCGCCCCGCCTCGTTCGGCCTGACACCGGACGACCATGCCGTTTTGGAAGCCGCCGACAAATTCGCGCGCAAGGAGTTTCCCCCGCTCGCGCGGCGCATGGACGACGAGGAGTGGTGGCCGCCCGAAATCTTCCCGAAGATTGGCGCTGCCGGCTTCATGGGGGCCACGGTGGCGCCGGAATATGGCGGCGCGGGCATGGACTTGTTCAGCTCCGGCCTGATCTGCCAGGCCTTTGCACGCTGGAGTCCGGCGATCGCCCTTTCGTGGGCCGCACACGACAACCTGTGCGTGAACAACATCTTCCGCAACGCCAACGAGGCACAGCGGCGCAAATACCTGCCAGACCTGTGCGACGGCAGCAAGATCGGCGCACTTGGCTTGACCGAGCCCGGCGCCGGATCGGACGCGCTGGGCAGCATGCGTACCACGGCGCGCCGCGAGGGCGACCACTACCTGCTCAATGGCAGCAAGATCTACATCACCAACGGCCCCGTGGCCGACGTGCTGCTGGTCTATGCCAAGACCGCACCCGAGCGCGGCGCCAAGGGCATTTCGGCCTTCATCGTGGAAAAGGACTTTCCTGGTTTTCGCGTGGCGCAAAAGCTCGTCAAGATGGGGTTTCGCGGCAGCCAGACAGGGGAACTCGTGCTCGAGAACTGCCGCGTGCCTGCAGCCAACCTGGTGGGGGCCGAAAACGAAGGCGTCAAAGTGGTCATGAGCGGGCTGGACCTGGAGCGTGCCCTCGTGGCAGCTCTTTGTGTGGGAATCAGCGAGCGGGCACTGGATTTGTGCGTCGAATACGCCAAGACGCGCGTGCAGTTCGGCAAGCCGATCGGCAACTTCCAGATGGTGCAAGCCATGCTGGCCGAGATGTATACCGAACTCGAAGCCATGAAGACCCTGGTCTGGCGCACGCTGGCCGAGGTCAACGATCTCGAGGTCGGCGGCGGTGGGCGCGGCGCTGCGCACAAGATCACCGCCGCATCCATCCTGTACGCAGGCGAGGCTTGCAACCGCATTCTCAACCATGCGGTGCAAATTCACGGCGGCAGTGGCTACATCTGGGAGTCCGAAATCAACCGGCTGTTCCGCTGCATCAAAATCCTCGAAATCGGTGCGGGTACTTCCGAGGTGCGCAAAATGATCATCGCAGAGGAACTGTTGCGCGGCTAATCTGCCTTCTGCACTAACAAAAGCGCCCGCCCTTTGCCCGGAGCGGGACGTACAACGACTTTCAGGAGACAAAACAAAATGGCACCCCCCGCCACCATCCTGTTCGAGCAGCGCGGCGCTGCTGCCTGGATCACGCTGAACCGGCCCGACGCCATGAATGCGCTCTCCGACGCCATGTGCACCGAGCTGCTCGAGGCCATCGAGCGCTGCGAGCGCGACGCCGCGATCCGCGTGATCGTGCTCACGGGCGCCGGGCGCGCGTTCTGCGCAGGCGCCGACCTCAAGGGCGTGTTCGAAAACACGCAAAGCGACCCAGGCCCGCGCGACCCCATGGGCGAGTTCCTCGACCTGGTCAACCGCATGATGGACAAGCTGCGCTTTTGCCCCAAGCCGACGATTGCGGCGCTCAACGGCCTGACCATGGCCGGCGGGCTCGAGCTGGCCATGGCGTGCGACCTGATGCTGGCCGCAGAGAGCACGCGCATCGGCGACGCGCACGCCAATTTCGGCGTCTTTCCCGGTGCCGGGGGTGCGGCCATCCTGCCGCGGCGCATAGGGCCGACGGCGGCCAAGTACCTGCTCTTCACGGGCGACACCCTGCCCGCGCGCGACCTGGTGCCGCTGGGCCTCGTGAACCGCGTCGTGCCCGACGTCGAACTCGTGCCCGAGGTCGAAAAGCTCGCCGCACGCATCGCGAGCAAGAGCCCGCTGGTGTTGCGCCGCATGAAGCAGACCGTGGCCGACGGGCTCGAGCAGCCCGAAGCGGTCGCGCTGCGCCTGGAGCGCCTGGTGCTCGAGGCGCACAGCCATTCGCACGACATCAAAGAGGGGCTCGCCGCCTTCGTCGAAAAGCGCACGCCGAACTTCAAGGGCTATTGAGCCCCGGCTGCGGCGCGCAAGCCCAGGGCTTTTCAGGCAGCGACTGCCGCCCGAATTTTTGAAAAATCCACTCCAAAAAGATAGCTGCTTGCGCTTCATTCATGAGCGCAAAAGCCCTTTTTTAATATTATTTTTTCGCTATTGTTTTTGTAACTCAGGAGCCCTCCATGAGCCACGCCCAGCCTCCCGTTTACATTGCCGGCATCGGCATGACGCCGACCGGCAAGTTCCTCGACAAGAGCATCAAGCAGCTCACGGCCGACGCCGTGCACGCGGCGCTCGCGGACGCGGGTCTGACCGTGGCCGACATCGAATCGGCGTTTTTCTCCAACGCCACCCAAGGCGCGCTCGAAGGGCAGACCATGGTGCGCGGCCAGATCGCGCTGCGCACCATGGGCTTCGAGGCCATTCCCATCTTCAACGTCGAGAACGCCTGCGCGAGCGCGAGCTCGGCCTTTCACCTCGCGGTGCAGTACGTGCGCTCCGGGGCGGGCGAGATCGCGCTCGCGGTGGGCGCCGAAAAAATGTTCTGCACCGACAAGGCCAAGATGTTTGGCGTGTTCGACGGTGCCTGGGACGTCTCCACGGTCGAGCAAAACAAAAGCACGCTGCTACAAATGGGCCACGGCATCGTGCCACCCGAAGGCAGCACGTCCAAGGCGCCGTACAGCCTGTTCATGGACATCTACGCGGCCTTCGGGCGCTTTCACATGCGCGAGTTCGGCACCACGCAGCGCCAGATCGCCGCGGTCTCGGCCAAGAACCACGGCCATTCGGTGCACAACCCGCTCGCGCAGTACCGCAACGCCTACACCATCGACGAGGTGCTGGCCGCGCCGCCCATCACCTACCCGCTCACGCTGCCCATGTGCGCGCCCGTCAGCGACGGCGCCGCGGCGGCCATCGTTTGCTCTGAAGCCGCGCTCGCCCGGCTCGGGCAGCGCCAGCGCGCGATCCGCGTGCTCGCCTCGGTGGTGGCCACGGGCACCAACCGCCGCCCCGAGGACGTAGGCCAGCACATCACCGTGCATGCGGCCAAGAAAGCCTACGAAATGGCCGGCGTCGGCCCCAAGGACATCTCGGTGGCCGAGGTGCACGACGCCACCGCGATCGGCGAGATCATCCAGAGCGAAAACCTCGGCTTTTGCGCCTTCGGTGAAGGCGGGCCGCTCGCCGAGCGCGGCGCAACCACGCTCGGCGGACGCATCCCCATCAACACCTCGGGCGGGCTCGAATCCAAGGGCCACCCCATAGGCGCGACCGGCATAGGCCAGCTGCACGAACTCGTGCAACAGCTGCGCGGCGAGGCCGGCGCGCGCCAGGTGCAAGGCGCACGCTTGGCGATCGCCGAAAACGGCGGCGGCCTCTACGGTATCGAGGAAGCCGTGGCCGCCATCACCATCCTGGGCCGCTGAGCCGCCCCGCACCTACCAGTCCCATTTCACCAACGCACCCGCGCGGAGCCCATCATGAACTTTCTGCCCACCGAAGAACAACGCATGGCCGTCGAAGGCTTCACCCGCTTTCTTGAGGACAAGCTGCGCCCCATCGTGCAGCGCTACCAGCCCGACAAGCTCATCGAAAAAGAACGCATGCTGGAGATTTTCCAGATGATGCTGCCCTATGGCATGGGCGGCAACGGCCTGATCTCGGAAGAAAACGGCGGCATGGGGCTGCCCTGGCTGACCTACGCGCTGATGTACGAGCAGCTCGCGCGCATTTCGGGCGACGTGGCGATTTCACTCCTGATCCAGCAGCTCGGCGCGTATTCGCTCGAGGTCTGCCCGAACGAGGCCATGCGCAAGAAATACCTGCCGCGCATGGTGCGCGCCGAGATCATCGCGTGCAGCGGCATCAGCGAGCCGGGCGTGGGCTCGAACGTGGCCGAGGTCACCTGCCGCGCGCAGCGCGAAGGCGACCACTACATCGTGACGGGCGAAAAAACCTGGATCTCGAACGGCCACTACTCCGACTTTTGCATGGTCATCGTGCGCACCTCGAGCGAAGGCTCTGGCAACCTCTCGATGATCCTCGTGGACCGCGCTGAGCACGGCTACGAAAGCCGCAACATCGACAAGCTCGGCCTCAACAGCACCTCGACCGCGCAACTCTTTTTCGACCATGTGCGCGTGCCCGCCGAAAACATGATGCTCACGCCCGGCGCAGGCCTCAAGAACACCATGGTGCTGTTCGAAAAAGCCCGCCCCATGGTGGGCCTGACCTCGATCGGCATCGCGCAGGCCGCGCTCGACAAGGCCGTGGCCTACGCCAAGGAACGGCGCCAGCACGGCAAACCCATCGGCGGCCACCAGTTGATCCAGGGCATGCTGGCCGAAGCCGCCACCGAGCTCGACGCCGCGCGCCTGCTCGTGTACCGCGCGTTTAACCTGATTGACCACGGTGTGCGCAGCGAAGTACAAAGCGCCATGGCCAAGTGGTATGCCACCGAAATGGCGGTGGATGTGGCCTCCAAAGCCCTGCAAGTGCACGGCGGCAACGGAATCACCAAGGAGTTCGGAGTGGAATTGCTGTTCAGAAACGCCCGCATGATGCCCATCCCCGATGGCACGACGGAGATTCAAAAACTCATCATCGGCCGCGCGCTGACCGGCATCAATGCCTTCTCTTGATGGCCTCTGCTCACTCCCACTCCATGGACAAAAATACCTCTGCGGGGGCCGCCAAGGCCACAGTGCTGCAAGCACAAAACGTCACCCTGCGCTTCGGCGGCGTCACCGCGCTTTCCGAAGTGTCGGTGGATGTGCGCGACGATGAATTGCTCGCCATCATCGGCCCCAATGGCGCCGGCAAAAGCTCCCTCATGAACGTGCTCAGCGGTTTTTACCTGCCACAGGAAGGCACGGTGCATTACCGCGGCAAAAGCATCAAGGGCCGTGCGGTGCACCAGATTGCGCGCGATGGCATCGTGCGCACCTTCCAGGGCACGCACCTGTTTTCGAACATGAGCGTGATCGACAACATCCTCGTGGGCCGCTACAGCCTCATGCGCTCGGGCCTGCTGCAGTCCTTCCTCTACTTTCCGTGGACGCAGCGCGAAGAATCGCAGCACCGCGAAGTGGTCGAGGACATCATCGACTTCCTCGAAATCGAAAGCATCCGCCACCAGCCCGTGGGCACGCTGGGCTACGGGCTGCGCAAGCGCGTGGACCTGGGCCGCGCGCTTGCGATGGAGCCCCAAGTCTTGCTGATGGACGAACCCATGGCCGGCATGAACACTGAAGAAAAAGAAGACCTTGCGCGCTTCATCATCGACGTGCGCGAAGCCAAGCACATCCCCGTGGTGCTCGTGGAGCACGACATGGGCGTGGTCATGGACTTGGCCGACCGCGTGGCTGTGCTCGACTTCGGCCGCAAGATCGCCGACGGCACGCCCGCGCAGGTGCAGGCCGACCCGGCCGTGGTCAAAGCCTATCTGGGAGCCGCGGCATGAGTGTTCGCCCCTCCACCCCCGCGGCCGTGCAAACCATTCCCACGCTGCCGCAAACGCTGCTCGCACACGCGCAAAACCACCCGCAGCGGCTGGCACAGCGTGTCAAACGCAAGGGCATCTGGCGCACCTATACCTGGGGCGACGTGTTCGAGCGCGTGCGCAACATCGCGCTGGGCGCAGCGGCGCAAGGCCTGCAGCGCGGCGAGACGGTCGTCATCATTGGCGAGAACGAACCAGAACACTTCTGGGCACTGTTCGCCGCGCAGGCGCTCGGCGCCAAGACCGTCTCTGTGTATCCCGACGCCACGCCCGACGAACTCCACTACCTCAGCGAAGACTCCGAGGCGCGCTTCATCTTCGCGCAAGACCAGGAGCAGGTGGACAAGGCGCTCTCGGTGCTCGACCGGCTGCCCGACATCCGTGGCATCGCGTACTGGGACGACGCAGGCATGTGGTCGTACCGGCACCCGCTGCTGCACTCACTCGATGCACTGAGCGCCGAAGGTGCGCGCCAGCATGAGCGCCAGCCGCAGCGCTTTGCGCGCGAAATCGCCGACGGCCAGGCCGACGACCTGGCGCTGCTGACCTACACCTCGGGCACCACGAGCAAGCCCAAGGGCGTGATGATCAGCCACCGCTGGCTCATAGACAACGCGCTGCGCATGAAAAGCGCGCTGCCGCTGCAAGAGGGCATGGAATACCTCTCTTACACGCCGCTGGCCTGGGTGACCGAGCAGTTGCTGGGCGTGACGCTGGGCCTGATCACGCCCCTGGTGGTGAACTTCCCCGAGGCGCCCGACCAGGTCTTGCCCAATCTGCGCGAACTCGCGCCGCACATCGTGCTCTTCGGTCCGCGCCAGTGGGAAAACATCGCCGCGACCATCGAAGCGCGCATGCTGGACGCTGGCTGGCTGGCGCGCCGCGTCTACCGCTGGGGCCTGCGCGTGGGCCACGACGTGCACGTGGCCCGGCTCGAAGGGCGCGCGGCGCCGCTCGCCGCCCGCCTGCTGCTGCCGCTGGCCGAGGCGCTGGTGCTGCACCCGCTGCGCGACCAGTTCGGCTTCATCCACAGCAAGATCGCCGTCTCGGGCGGCACTGCCATGGCGCCCGACGTGTTCCGCCTGTTCCATGCCATGGGCGTGGGCCTGCGCAACATCTACGGCTGCTCGGAGTTCGGCCTGATCGCGGGCCACCGCGGCGAGTGCTACAACCTCGAGACCGTGGGCCCGCTGCTCGACGTCGATCCCACCTTCGGCGAACCGCTGCAGGCGCGCATCGCCGACAACGGCGAGCTGCAGCTGCGCGGCGGCACGGGGTTTCTGGGCTACTGGCACAAGCCCGACAAGACGGCCGCCATCCTGCGCGACGGCTGGTACCTCAGCGGCGACGCGGTGCGCCAGACCGAGCGCGGCGAGCTCGTCTATCTCGACCGCGTCGAACACCTCGTCAAACTCGCGAGCGGCCACCTGTACCCGCCACAGTTCATCGAGACGCGGTTGCGCTTTTCGCCCTACATCAAGGACGTGATGGTGCTCGGCGACGCTAGCCGCCCCTGGGTCGGCGCGCTGATCAACATCGACATGGCCGTCACGAGCCGCTGGGCCGAGGAGCGGCGCATCGCGTTCTCGACCTTCACCGACCTGTCGCAACGCCCCGAGGTGCGCGAGCTGGTGCGCGAGGAGATCCGCCGTATCAACCAGTTCCTGCCCGAGGGCTCGCGCGTGGTGCGCTTTGCCAACTTCCCCAAGGAACTCGACCCCGACGAAGGCGAACTCACGCGCACGCGCAAGCTGCGCCGGGAATTCCTCGCGCAGCGCTACCAAGCACTCATCGAGGGCTTGTATGCAGGAGCCGCAGAGATCCCCTGCGAGATCGCCGTGACCTATCAAGACGGCCGCCAAGGCGTGCTGCGCGCCACCGTCGTCGCCACCGACATCGAACCCCAGACCGCAGGGGGACGCAACGCCCGGAGTGCCCAAGCATGATGACCGAATTCTTCAACTACGCTCTCAATGGCGCCCTGCTCGGAATGCTGTACGCGCTCGTCGCCATGGGCTTCGTCGTGATCTACCGCGCGAGCAAGGTCTTCAACATGGCCGTGGGCGAAATGATCGTGCTCGGCGCGTTTTTGCTCTGGTGGGCGATCCAGTCGCGCGGCCTGCATCCGGCGCTGGGCATAGGCGTTGCGCTGCTGATCGCGGTCGTGGTCGGGTTGCTCATCGAGCGCTTGCTGTTCAGACGCCTGATCGGCGAGTCGGTGTTCTCCATGATCATGGTCACGATCGGGCTCTTGATCCTCATGCGCGGCCTGGTGCTCGTGATCTGGGGCCCGCAGGAGCGGCAGTTCCCAGCGATCTTTCCGCTCGCGCCGCTGATCGTGTTCGACATGATCGTGCCGCGCGCGCTCGCCGCGGGCGGCGTCATCGCGGTGCTTGCTGCGCTGGGGCTGCACTGGTTTTTCAACCACAGCCGCAACGGCCTGGCCATGTCCGCGGTGGCCGAAGACCACCAGATTGCCCTCTCCATGGGCATCAGCGTGCGCCGCTCGATCGCCTTTGCCTGGGCGCTCGGTGGCGTGCTCTCGGTCGTCACCGCAATGGTCTATCTGAGCGGCAAGTCGCTCACCTTCCTGTCCTCGGAAATCGGCTTTGCCGCGCTGCCCGTGGCACTGCTCGCGGGCCTCGAGTCGATCGCCGGCCTGCTGCTCGCCGGTCTCATCGTCGGTATCGTGCAGGGGCTCACTGCAGCCTACATCGACCCACTGATCGGCGGCAACGCCGCTGCGGTGGTGCCCTACATCTTCATGCTGGTGGTGCTGGTGGTGCGTCCTACCGGCATGTTCGGCTGGAAACGCATCGAAAGAGTCTAAAAACATGGATCCCTCTGGCATCTTCCCCACGAGCTACGCGCAAGACCGCGCGCTGATACGCACGCGCCCGCAATGGGTGATGTTCTGGCTGTTCGTCGCTTTGCTCTTTTTGTACCCCTGGCTGGCATCGGCACGCCTGGTGGCCGTGGCCAACCTCATGCTGGTGACCTCCATCGTCGTCATTGGGCTGCAGATCACCACGGGCTACGCCGGGCAGATCAACCTTGGCCAAGCGGCCTTCATGGGCGTGGGCGCCTACGCTGCGAGCGTGATTGCCACCAAGACGGCGCTGCCCTTTTGGATCGCGGTTCCCGTGGGGGGGCTGGTAGCAGGGTTCGCAGGCTGGCTGTTCGGCCTCACGGCGGCGCGCATCAAGGGCTTTTACCTGGCTTTGACCACCATTGCGGCGCAGTTCATCTTCCACTTTTTGGTGCTGAACCTGCCCTCGGCCTGGCTCGGCGGCGTGACCGGCTTTAGCCTGGAGCCCGCGCGCCTGGGCAGCATAGTGTTCGACACCGACCGCTCGCTCTACTACCTGTTCCTCGTCGTCACCATGGTCATGGTGTTCGGTGCCTTCGGCATCCTGCGCAGCCGCCACGGCCGCGCCTTCGTGGCCGTGCGCGACGACGACGTCGCTGCGGGCATGATGGGCATAGACGTGGCTGGTGCCAAGTCGCGCGCCTTCGTGCTCGGCGCGTTCTATGCAGGCATAGGCGGCGCTCTGTGGGCCTACCAGGTGCGCTACGTCTCGGTCGATCAGTTCACGCTGTTCCACTCGATCTGGTTCATCGCGATGATGATCGTGGGCGGCCTGGGCTCCATCGTCGGCGCTGTGCTAGGTACGGTGCTGATCCGCGGCGTGCAGGAGACCATCACCAGCCTCGGCCCCGATCTGGTCGAGCGCATTCCCAGCCTCAGCAGCGACCTGATCTTTGCCAGCATGAACGTATTCCTCGGCCTCATCATCACGCTGTTCCTGCTGCTCGAGCCCAAGGGGCTGATGCACCGCTGGAACATCCTCAAACTCAACTACCGGCTCTGGCCGTTCCATCACTGACTTCCTGGAACCCATCCTTTCCCCTCCCCACTGCAACTACCTGGAGACTTTCATGCAACGCAACACCTTTCTCAGACTATCGGCCGCACTGGCCGCAGGCCTGGCCCTGAACGCCCCGGCGCTGGCGCAGACCAAGACCATCAACATCGCGGGCCTGGCCGACTTCGCTGGGCCTTATGCCAACGTCATGCCTGAAATGGCCGGTGCGCGCGCGGCCGTGTTCGAGTGGTGGAACAAAGAAGTCGGCAGCAAGCTCAACGCGCAGATCGCCATCAAAACCTTCGACACGCGCTACGACGTCGCGCAGACCTCCAGCCTGTGGCCCGGCATCAAGGCCGAGCTCAAGCCCGTGCTCGTGCTCGGCCTCGGCGGCAGCGACGCCGCAGCGCTGCAGCAGCGCCTGCCCGAAGACAAAATCCCCATGCTGCTGGCCACAGCCACCTACGGCTTCGGCTGGAAGCCCAACCAGTGGGCCTTGAACCTGCGCCCCACCTACGCGCACGAAGCCGGCGGTTTCCTGGAGTGGTACCGCAGCACCAAACTCGAGGGCAAGCGCCCGGTCAAGGTCGGCGTCATCACGTCCGAGGCCACGCCCGCTTATGCCGACCAGGCCAAGGGCCTGCAAAGCTATGCCAAAGCGCACCCTGACAAGGCCACGTTCGTCGAAGCCATCTGGACCGAGGTGCAGCCCACCGACATCACGCTGCCCGTGCGTCGCCTGGCCAATGCCGGCACCGACGTGATCTTTATCCAGAGCAATACTGCGCAGGCCGTGGCCACCAAGCGTGCGCTGCAGGCGCTGGGCAAAAACATCCCCATCGTGCTGTCGCTGCACAATGGCCTCGTCGCCTCGTCCAAAGCCCTTGGGAGCCCGAACGGCTTTGCCGGCGACTACGAAATCGGCGCCATCGCCGACGCGAGCGAGAGCGACACACCGGCGCGCAAGTTCTACCGCATGCTGCAAGAAAAATACGGCCTCAAGTCGGGCTGGAACGCCATGACCATCATGGGCCTGGCACAGAGCATGGCCGCCGCGCGTGCCGTCGAACACACGATCAAGAGCCAAGGCGCCGACAAGGTCACGGGCCAGGCGATGCACGACACCCTCATGAAAACCCAGTTCACCAGCGCCGAGCTCATGGGCATCTTGCCGGGCATGGACTTCAGCCCCGAAAACCCCTTCCCCACGGGCAGCTCCAAGCTCAACATCGTGACCATGAAGGAAGACGGCAAGGTCGTCCGTGCCGCCGGCGACGTGCCCATCCCTACGGTGCCCAAGTGGTGACAGCGCAGGTTCAGACCGGAGCCGGGGCCGCAGCCCCGGCAGCACTGCTCGCGCTCGCCAACGTCGAGGTGCTCTATTCGGAGGTCATCCTCGCGCTCAAGGGCGTGTCGCTGCAGATTCCCGCGGGCGGCTGCGTCGCGCTGCTGGGCGCCAACGGCGCTGGCAAGAGCACCACGCTCAAGGCCATCTCGGGCGTGATCGACTCGGAAGACGGGCGCGTCTCGGGTGGCGCCATCACCTTCGAGGGCCGGCCCATTCACGGGCTGGATCCGGCAACTGTGGTGCGCAGCGGGCTCGTGCACGTCATGGAAGGCCGGCGCGTGCTGCAGCACATGACGGTGGAGCAGAACCTCATCATCGGCGGGCACATGTTCCCGTCTGCAGGCGCGATGCGCCAGGCGCTGGAACGTGTCTATGAAGCCATCCCGCGCCTGGCCGACCTGCGCAAGCGCACCTCGGGCTATCTTTCGGGCGGAGAGCAGCAAATGCTCGTGATCGGCCGCGCGATCATGGCCCAGCCCAAGCTCATGCTGATCGACGAGCCCTCGCTGGGCCTCGCGCCGCGCATGACGGAAGAGGTCTTTGCCGTGCTGCACAAACTGCGCACGCAAGGGCTCGCGCTGCTCATCGTCGAACAGAATACGCGCGTGGCGCTCGAAATCGCCGACTACGGCTACGTCATGGAAAGCGGGCGCATCGTGCTCGAAGGGCAGGCGCAGGAGCTGCGCGACAATGAAGACGTGCGTGAGTTCTACCTCGGGCTGGACCGCGAAGGCGCGCGCAAGAGCTTCCGCGACATCAAGCACTACAAACGCCGCAAACGCTGGCTCGGCTGAAAACCTGCAGGCACAGCGGCATTTATCCAAGGAGTATCTTCATGAGTGGCCCCCTCAAAGGCTTGAAAGTCATCGAATTCGGCGGCATCGGCCCCGGCCCTTTTTGCGCCATGATGTTGTCGGACATGGGCGCGGACGTGATCCGGCTCGACCGCAAGGCCGACAAAGGCAAGGACCGCGGCGAGGGCGCCTTTCTGGCCAGTGGCCGCCGCGGTGTGCTGCACCGGGGCCGGCGCTCGGTCGCGGTCGACCTCAAAGACCCGCAGGACAAAGAAAAGGTGCTGCAGCTGATCGACGGCGCCGACGCCATCATCGAGGGCTACCGCCCCGGCGTGATGGAACGCCTGGGCCTGGGGCCCGACGTGCTGCTCGCGCGCCACCCGCGCCTGGTCTATGGCCGCATGACCGGCTGGGGGCAGGACGGCCCGATGGCGCAGGCCGCGGGGCACGACATCAACTACATCGCCCTCTCGGGCGCGCTCAGCACCATTGGCCGCGCGCAAGGAGGCCCGGTGGCGCCGCCGGCGATGGTCGGCGACCTCGGCGGTGGCGGCATGATGCTGGCATTCGGCATCGTGTGCGCGCTGCTCGAGGCGCGCAACTCGGGTAAAGGGCAGGTGGTCGATGCCGCCATCGTCGATGGCGCGGCGCTACTGACCTCCATCGTCTGCGACCTCAAGGCGCTGGGGCTGTGGCAGAACAAGCTGCAGTCCAACCTGCTCGACGGTGGCGCGCATTTTTACGACACCTACGAATGCGCCGACGGCCAGTGGATCTCGATCGGCTCGCTCGAGCCGCAGTTCTACACCATGCTGCTCGAAAAGCTCGGCATCACCGACCCCGACTTCGCGCTCTCGCGCCAGCGCGACCCAGCCGCCTGGCCCGGGCTCAAGCGCAAGATCGCCGACATTTTCCGCAGCCAACCCAGCAGCCACTGGCGCGCACTGCTCGAGGGCACGGACGTATGCTTTGCGCCCGTGCTCACGCTCGAAGAAGCGGCGCAGCACCCGCACAACCGCGCGCGCGGCACCTTCTTCGAACGCGAAGGCATCCTGCAGCCTGCGCCCGCACCGCGCTTCAGCCGCACCGTGCCCGGACAGCCCGGCCCATCGCCCTACATCGGCGAGCACGATGACGAGATTTTGAAGTAAACACAGGCGCTTCACGCTACGAAAGCCGCAGCAAGCTGCGGCTTTTTTGTGCGCCATTGTGCGCCATTGTGCGCACAATACTGGTGTTTCATACAGCCATTTTTCCCGCCGCACTACAATCCGCCGCCATGGCAAGCAAAGCGTCAACCGTTTCCACCAGTGCGTATGCCGAAAGCTCGATCCGCGTGCTCAAGGGGCTCGAGCCCGTCAAGCAGCGCCCGGGCATGTACACGCGCACCGACAACCCGCTGCACATCGTGCAGGAGGTGCTGGACAACGCTGCCGACGAGGCACTCGCGGGCTTTGGCCGACGCATCAAGCTCACGCTGCACGCCGACGGCTCGGTGAGCGTCGAGGACGACGGGCGCGGCATCCCTTTTGGCCTGCACCCCGAAGAAAACGCCCCCGTGATCGAACTCGTGTTCACGCGCCTGCACGCGGGCGGCAAGTTCGACAAAGGCCAGGGCGGCGCGTACAGCTTTTCGGGCGGCTTGCACGGCGTGGGCGTGAGCGTGACCAACGCGCTCGCACGCCGACTCGAAGTCACGAGCTACCGCGACGGGCAGGTCGCGCGCATCGTGTTTGCCGGCGGCGACGTGCTCGAGCCGCTCAGCGTGCGCCCCAACCAGGGCAGCGCCGAGGGCGACCGCAAGCAGGGCACCACGGTGCGCGTGTGGCCCGACGGCCGCTACTTCGAGTCCGACGCGCTGCCGCTGGGCGAGCTGGTACACCTGCTGCGCAGCAAGGCCGTGCTCATGCCCGGCGTCACGGTGCAGCTCATCGACGAAAAGAAAAAAGACAGCCAGAGCTGGCAGTACAAGGGCGGTCTGCTCGACTATTTGCAGCAAAGCCTGAGCGCCGAGCCCGTGATCCCGGTGTTCGAGGGCGCGGGCTTCGCCGACGCCGGCCACGACAGCTTTGCCGAGGGCGAAGGCGCGGCCTGGGCCGTGGCCTTTACCGAAGAAGGCGCGCCGGTGCGCGAGAGCTACGTCAACCTGATCCCCACGAGCGCCGGCGGCACGCACGACAGCGGCCTGCGCGACGGGCTGTTCCAGGCCGTAAAGAGCTTCATCGAACTGCACGCGCTGCTGCCCAAAGGCGTCAAGCTCCTGCCCGAGGATGTGTTTGCGCGCGCAAGCTACGTGCTCTCGACCAAGGTGCTCGACCCGCAGTTCCAGGGCCAGATCAAGGAGCGCCTGAACTCGCGCGACGCCGTGCGCCTGGTTTCGAGCTTCGTGCGCCCGGCGCTGGAGCTGTGGCTGAACCAGCATGTCGAATACGGCAAAAGGCTCGCCGAACTTGCCATCAAGGCCGCGCAAAGCCGCCAGAAGGCCGGCCAGAAGGTCGAAAAGCGCAAGGGCTCGGGCGTGGCCGTGCTGCCGGGCAAGCTGACCGACTGCGAAAGCCGCGACCTGCGCTACAACGAGCTCTTTCTGGTCGAAGGCGACAGCGCCGGCGGCAGCGCCAAAATGGGCCGCGATAAGGAGTCGCAGGCCATCTTGCCGCTGCGCGGCAAGGTGCTCAACACCTGGGAGGTCGAGCGCGACCGCCTGTTCGCCAACGCCGAAGTGCACGACATCGCCGTGGCCATAGGCGTGGACCCGCACGGTCCGCACGACAGCCCCGACCTGTCGGGCCTGCGCTACGGCAAGGTCTGCATCCTGAGCGACGCCGACGTCGATGGCTCGCACATCCAGGTGCTGCTGCTGACGCTATTCTTTCGCCACTTTCCCAAGCTCATCGAAGCCGGGCATGTGTACGTGGCACGCCCGCCGCTGTATCGCGTCGATGTGCCCGCGCGCGGCAAAAAGCCCGCAAGCAAGCACTATGCGCTCGACGAGGGCGAGCTCGCCGCGATCCTCGACAAATGCGCCAAAGACGGCGTGCCGCGCGAAAAATGCCAGATCAGCCGCTTCAAAGGTTTGGGCGAAATGAGCGCCGAACAATTGTGGGAAACCACCCTCAACCCCGACACACGGCGCCTGCTGCCCGTGCAGCTGGGCGACCTCGACTTCGCCAGCACCGAGGCACGCATCACCCAGCTCATGGGCAAAGGCGAAGCCGCCGCACGCCGCGAACTGATGGAGCTGCGCGGGGATGCGGTGGAGGTGGATGTGTAATCCGGCGCCCGGCCACGCAATCCCTCACCGCACCACCCGCCCCCGCGCCGCCTCTTCGACCAGAGCGGCCATGGCCAGGTCATGGTCCCGCGCGCGCTCGCGCAGGCCGTGCGCCACGCCGGCCTGGTTTTCCGGCACCTGGTTCTGGCTCGTTTTCCACTTGCCCGTGAGGCGCGTGATGGTGATCTCTATGCCCACGACGGCGCCCAGCATCTTTTCGATGTAGTCGGCCGGTGCATCCTCAATCTGCCAGGGCTGGGCCGAAGCCGCCTCGTGCTGCGCCGTAAGCGCCGCGAGGTGCGCGCGCAGCCAGACCCGGTCATCGACCACGTGCAGCGCTCCATGGGCGTGCACCACGGCGTAGTTCCAGGTGGGCACGGCCTTGCCGGTGTGCGCCTTGGTCGGATACCAACCGGGCGTGATGTAGGCGTCGGGCCCGTGGAAGATCGCCAGCGCAGCGACGCCCGAAGTGCATTCGCATTCGCGCCACAGCGGATTGGCCCGCGCGACATGGCCGCGCAGTGTGCCCAGCGGGCCGTCCTGGGGCGAGAGGTGCAGCGGAATGTGATTGGCATCGAGCCCGCCCGCCGCCAGCGTGACCAATGCAGCCAGCGGCCGCGCGCGCATGAGCGCGTGCAAAACTTCGGTGCGCGTCTCGGAAAAATGAGCGGGGAGGTACATGGCGGTATGGCTTCGTGTTGCAGAACAATGCAGCATATCCGCTCATCCTCCATGGCGTGACCAAAATTCGGCCGGAGCAAGAATCGGGTATTGCGCGGCGAGCGCCAGCAAGTCCTTGTCACCCGTCACAAGGTAATCGGCCTTGGCCACCAGCAAAGCCCACAATACCGGCGGGTCGTCAGGGTCACGCAATGCCGCCTCCTGCGTGCCCACGGGATCGACGAAATCGGCCAAAAACATCAGGCTGTCGGCCAGATCGCGGATTTCGGCCGTGCTCAGCCCCACCTTCGGCAAGCGCGGCAACACTCGGACAAGCTCATCGAGAATGTAGCGCGACAGCACCACCTCCAAGCCGCCCTCGCGCCATGCGCTGACGATGCGCCCGGGCACGCTGCCAGGGTACGCCAAGCCCGACACCAGCACATTGGTGTCCAGCACGACGCGCAATCTCGGCATCAGGGCTGCTTTCGCTCGGCCGCTACGGCCGCGTCGATTTCAGCGAGGCCCTGCTCCATGGGCACGTCAGCGTAAGCCGCGGCGATGCGGCCACTCAGCGCGTCGAAGCGCTCGCGCATGCGCCGAATGCGCGCAAACAGCTCGGCGTCCACGAGCGCTGCGACGGGCTTGCCATCTTTGTGGATGACGATGCTGTCGTTGCGGTACTGCACCTGATTGAGCATTTCGCCCAGGTTCTGGCGAAAGTTGACGGCGCTGACTTGAGTGATCATATTCATATCAATCGTATCGATCGGTATGATCATTCTAGTCCCATGCGATCCAAGGCACATCGCGGAACGCAAAAGAAAACACAGAGCGCGAGCGCACACAATACGCCCATGTCAGAAACACTGCCCCCCACGCTGAACCCCACCCAAGCTCCACCCGCCGACCCCGACAGCCTGGCCGCCTATGCCGAGCGCGCTTACCTCGAATACGCTCTGAGCGTGGTCAAGGGCCGGGCGCTGCCTGATGTCTGCGACGGGCTCAAGCCCGTGCAGCGGCGCATTCTGTACGCCATGCAGCGCATGGGCCTGGGTTGGGGCGGCGCGAACAGCAACACGCCGCCCAAGCCCGTGAAAAGCGCGCGCGTGGTGGGTGACGTGCTCGGGCGCTTCCACCCGCACGGCGACCAGGCCGCTTACGACGCACTGGTGCGCCTGGCGCAGGATTTTGCGCAGCGCTACCCGCTGATCGACGGCCAGGGCAACTTCGGCAGCCGCGACGGTGACGGCGCCGCGGCCATGCGCTACACCGAGGCGCGGCTCGCGCGCATCAGCACGCTGCTGCTCGACGAGATCGACCAAGGCACGGTGGACTTCGTGCCCAATTACGACGGCTCGACCGAAGAGCCGCGCCAGCTGCCTGCGCGCCTGCCCTTCGTGCTGCTCAATGGCGCGAGCGGCATCGCCGTGGGCATGGCGACCGAAATCCCCAGCCACAACCTGCGCGAAGTGGCCGACGCCTGCGTGGCGCTGGTCAAAAACCCCGCACTCAGCGACGAGGAACTTTTCACCCTGTTGCCCGGCCCCGACTACCCCGGCGGCGGGCAGATCATCAGCCCCGCGGCCGACATCCAGGACGCCTACCGCACGGGCCGCGGCAGCCTCAAGGTGCGCGCGCGCTGGAAAATCGAGGAGCTCGCGCGCGGCCAGTGGCAGCTCGTGGTGACCGAGCTGCCACCCGGCGTGAGCGCGCAAAAAGTGCTCGAAGAAGTCGAGGAGCTGACCAACCCCAAGCTCAAGGCGGGCAAAAAAACCTTGACGCAGGAGCAAACGCAGCTCAAGGCCAGCATCCTTGCCGTGCTCGACGGCGTGCGCGACGAGTCGAGCAAGGACGCGCCCGTGCGCCTGGTGTTCGAACCCAAAAGCAGCCGCATTGCGCAGGCCGAGCTCATCACGCAACTGCTCGCGCACACCAGCCTCGAAACCTCCGCGCCCATCAACCTGACCATGGTGGGCTTGGACGGCAGGCCCACGCAAAAAAGCCTGCGCCAGATGCTGCAGGAGTGGGTCCGCTTCCGCCAGGACACTATCACGCGGCGCTCGCGCCACCGCCTGGCCAAGGTGCTCGACCGCATCCACATCCTCGAAGGGCGGCAGATCGTGCTGCTGAACATCGACGAGGTGATCGCCATCATCCGCGCGAGCGACGAGCCCAAGGCGGCGCTGATGGCGCGCTTTCGCCTGAGCGAGCGGCAGGCCGAGGACATCCTCGAAATCCGCCTGCGCCAGCTCGCGCGGCTGGAGGCGATCAAGATCGAGCAGGAATTCACGGAGCTGCGCGCGGAGCAAGCCCGCCTCGAAGACATCCTGGCGCAGCCGGCGAGCCTGCGCCGGCTCATGGTCAAGGAGATCGAAGCCGACGCCAAAACCTTTGCCGACGCGCGCCGCACGCTGATCCAGGCCGAGAAAAAAGCCGTGGCCGAGGTCAAGGTGGTCGATGAACCCGTCACGGTGGTGGTATCGGCCAAAGGCTGGGTGCGTGCGCGCGGCGGCCACGGCCACGACGCCGCGGGCTTCGCCTTCAAGGCCGGCGACGGGCTGTACGGCACCTTTGAGTGCCGCACGGTGGACACGCTGCTCGTGCTGGGCAGCAATGGGCGCGCGTACAGCGTGCCCGTGGCCAGCCTGCCCGGCGCACGCGGCGACGGCCAGCCCATCACCACGCTGATCGAGCTCGAACCCGGCACGCAGCCCGTGCATTACTTTGCCGGACCGGCGCAGGCCACGCTGCTGCTGTGCGGCTCGGGCGGCTACGGCTTTTTGGCCAGCGTCGCAGACATGGCCTCGCGCCACAGGGCGGGCAAGGCCTTCATCACGCTGGCCGAGGGCGAGGCGCTGTGCGCGCCGGCGCTGGTGAGCGGAGCTCAAGTCATGCGCCGCGCCGCGCTCGACGGCAGCATCATCGCCCCGCCCACCACGCCCGAGGGCACGCCGCTGCCCGGCGCCCTCGCCCCGGCCACGCAGGTGTGCTGCGTGTCGGCGCTCGGGCGCATCCTCACCTTCGACCTCGCCGAGCTCAAGCTCCAGCCCAAGGGCGGGCGCGGCCTGCTGCTCATGGGCCTGGAAGGCAGCGACACCCTGGCCGGCGCCGCGGGCTACACGCGCAGCGTGCGCGTCGAGGGCCTCGCGCGCGGCGGCAAACCACGCGCCGAGACGCTGGAGATCCGCAGCCTGAACAACGCCCACGCCGCACGCGCGCGCAAAGGGCGCGAGGCGAACTTCGGCTTCAAACCCACGGGCGTGATGCGCATCGAATGAAAAAGAACCAGCACGCGCGCGCCGTATGAGACATCGCTGTCTGACATCGCCGTCTGACATCGCTGCCTGACATCGCTGTCTGACATCGCCGCCTGACATCGCTCCACACCCTATTTCGCCCCCCATCCCGCACCATGACGACGCCCCCGCTCCCACCCACTCCAACCGCCCCCTCCACCGCGCGCCCCGTGCGCTCGCAGTACGAGGACTTCATGCGCCACGTGTTCACGCATGGCGTACACAAAGGTGACCGCACGGGCACGGGCACGCGCAGCGTGTTCGGCTACCAGATGCGCTTCGATCTGCGCGAGGGCTTTCCGCTGGTGACGACCAAAAAGGTGCATTTCAAGTCTGTGGCGCTCGAATTGCTGTGGTTTTTGCGCGGCGACCGCAACGTGCGCTGGCTGCAGGAGCGCGGCGTGACGATCTGGGACGAATGGGCCGGCCCCGACGGCGACCTCGGCCCCGTCTACGGCGTGCAGTGGCGCAGCTGGCCCGCACCCACGCCCGAGAACCCGCACGCGGCCATAGACCAGATCAGCGCCGTGATCGCCACGCTCAAGACCAACCCCGACTCGCGCCGCATCATCGTGAGCGCCTGGAACGTGGCCGAGCTCGACAAAATGGCCCTCATGCCCTGCCACGCCTTCTTCCAGTTCTACGTGGCCCCGCCGCAAACGCCCGGCGCACGCGCCACGCTGAGCTGCCAGCTCTACCAGCGCAGCGCCGACGTCTTCCTGGGCGTGCCCTTCAACATCGCGAGCTACGCGCTGCTCACGCACATGGTGGCGCAGCAGTGCGACCTGGACGTGGGCGACTTCATCTGGACCGGCGGCGACTGCCATATCTACAGCAACCACACCGAGCAGGTGCAAACCCAGCTCGCCCGCACGCCCTACCCCTATCCGGAGCTGCACTTGCGCCGCCGCCCGCCGAGCATCTTCGACTACACCTTCGAAGACTTTGAACTGCGCGACTACCAGCACCACCCGGCGATCAAGGCGCCGGTGGCGGTGTAGGGGCCTCGAAAATAATAGTCAAATGTGCCTCTAGCGCTTATGCAGCAAGCGCTGGAAGCTATTTTTAGTGAAGCAAATCAACTGGCGCATGTCGCGCTCCGATCTCACTCAAGCGTGCGCTGCTTCTTGAATGACCTCCGTCGCCCACTGGTTCAGACTCTTGCCTGCGGCCTGCGCAGCCACCAGGGCTGCGCCGTGCACTTCGGGCGGCACGCGCAGCATGAGCTTGCCCGAGGCGGGCTTTTCCGGCTTGACTCCTCGTTCCTTGCAATCTGCGAGGAAGTCGTCGATGGCGTCTGCCATCGCTTGGCGTAGCTCGTCCACCGTTTCCCCATGAAAGCTGATGATGCTGCGCAGACCGAGCACACGGCCGACGAAAATATTGTCCCGCTCGTCGAACTCGATGCGGGCCGTATAACCCTTGTATGTCATGGTGTTCATGGCTTGATTCCTACCCGTTCCAACAACTCGCGCGCCTCCTCGACCTGGTATCGCTTGGCCTCCTTGCCAGGATGGGGGCGGTGACAGCGCCACTGCTCGCCACGCAGCACGATCTTGACGCGCGAGCCTGCGCGCTCATGCACCTCACCCCCGAGGCCGATGATCAAAGCCTCGATGTCGGCAAAGACCACGGAGGACGAGGTTGGCTTGGCAAAAATGGACAGCAAAGTCTTGCGCTGCTTCGTATTCACGCCCCAATGCTAGCAAATAATGATTGCATTCTCCTTCCGACATTTGTGTCATTCGGCACTGTATCGTCGCCCTTTCAACCCAGATTGTTCATTAGGACGCGGGATGATGGCGAGGTGGCTGGCGAGGCAGTTTGGCTGCTGAGGAGAAGTCCATGGCCGGTGCCATGGACGCCGAGGCAGCGGCCAAAATGGCCGTCAGGCGCCCGCCAGCGCCCGCGTAGGTGCGCAGCACCGCCTAATGGACAATCTGGGTTCAATCCCCATCGCCACCCATGCACACGCCTCGCCCCTCCTCTGCGCGCATAGAAATCGCCGCCTTGCTCGGCATAGGCGCCCTGCTGCTCTTCATTGCCCTATTCCTCGACCCCATCGGCAATGACCCGGACACGGGGGTCTTCGACTTGGGCACGCGCGGCACGAAGTGGCTGCTGGGTATTTTGGGCGCCGGCTTTGTCGCGGCTGGCATCAGCGCGGTCTGCAAGGCAAAAGGCGCCAAAAAATAACCATCAAAATACCCCACTACGCTCATACATCAAGCGCAAGCAGCTATCAATAGCGTAGTTTTCGAACAATCCTCCCCTCACGGACTCTCCATGGGCGACCCCGGACTTTTCTTCATCATTGGTACGAGCGCGTTGCTCGTGCTCGTCGTGCTGCTGCAACTGGCGCTGCTGCTGCGCAAGCCGCGCTGGGAGACGCCCGCGGACTTGCTCGCGCGGCTCGGGGTGCTCGAGCAGAACCTGCAGGCGCTCGCGCAGGCCAGTGCGCGCAGCGAGGCGCGCAGCGAAGCGGGCAGCGAGCGCGTGGAGCAGCAGTTGCGTGCCTTGACGCAGAGCACCGCGCAGAGCCTGGAGGCCACGCGCGAGGCCGTGGGCGCGAAGCTCGACGGCAAGCTCGACCAGACGCTGGCCGAGGCGCGCAGCGGGCGCGGCGAGCTGCTCGCGGCGCAGCGCAGCTTCGAGGCCAAGCTCGAGCAGCGCATCGGCGGCTTCGACGCCTCCATGGGCGGGCGCTTCGATTCGCTGCAACTGGCCTTGCTCGGGCGGCTCGACGAATCAGGCAAGGCACAGCTGGCCCTGGCTGCGCAGGCGCAGACCGAGGCCGTCGCGGCGCGCAAGGAGCTGGCCGAGACGCTGCACGCCTTTCGCGCCGAGCTGGGCGCCACGCTGCAACAGCTGGTCGCCGAGACGCAGGCCGCGCGCGCGGCGCTGGCGCAGAGCGCGAGCGCGTTCGAGCAGCAGATCGCGCAGCGCTTCGAGGCGCTGCGCAGCGCCACGCAGGCCACGCTCGATTCGCTCAAGGCCGACGTGGGCACGCAGCTGGGCGTACTCTCCACCGCGCTCAAAGGCCAGCTCGAAGGCAACGGCAGCCAGTTACACCAGCAGTTTTCCACGCTGCAGGAGACGCTGGCGCAGCAGCTCGCCGCGCTCACGCAGGGCGCACAGCACAATTCCGAGCAATTGCGTGCGGCGCTCAACGAGCGCCTCGCGGCGATCCAGGCCGACAACAGCGCCAAGCTCGAAGCCATGCGCCGCACCGTCGATGAAAAGCTGCACGCCACGCTGGAGCAGCGCCTGGGCGACTCGTTCAAGCTCGTGAGCGAGCGGCTCGAGCAGGTGCACGCGGGCCTGGGCGAGATGAAGACCCTCGCCGGCAGCGTGGGCGACCTCAAGCGCGTGATGACCAATGTGCGCACGCGCGGCACCTGGGGCGAGATCCAGCTCGGCGCGATCATCGAGAGCCTGCTCACGGCCGAGCAGTTCGAGCGCAACGTCAAGACCGTGCCCGGCAGCAACGAGCTGGTCGAATACGCGATCAAGATGCCCGGCAAGAGCGCCGACGACACGGTGTGGCTGCCGATTGACTCCAAGTACCCGATCGAACACTACCAGCGCCTGCTCGACGCGCACGAGGCGCTCGACGGCGCGCAGGTGCAGCAGGCGGCCGCGGCGTTCGAGGCCTCGATCCGGCAGGAAGCGAAAAAAATCGCCACCAAATACCTGAGCCCGCCGCACACGACCGATTTCGCCATTCTGTTTTTGCCCACCGAGGGCCTGTTTGCCGAAGTCTGCCGCGTGCCGGGCATGGTCGAGGCGCTGCAAAACGACTACCGCGTGGTCGTCGCGGGCCCGACCACGCTCGCCGCCATGCTCAACAGCCTGCGCCTGGGCTTTCGCACGCTCGCGATCGAAAAGCGTTCGTCCGAGGTCTGGAACCTGCTCGCGGGCGTCAAGACGGAATTCCGCAAGTTCGGCGAGATCGTCGATTCCACGCGCCGCTCGATCGACGCCGCGGCGAACAAATTCAAGGACATCGGCGTGCGCACGCGCGCCATCGAACGCAAACTGCGCGACGTGGAGGAGCTGCCCGCAGCCGACGCCGCCGAGCTGCTGGGCGCCGAGGCCCTGGGACTGGACGAGGAAGAGGACGCAGGCGAGGCGGGAAAGACCAAGGGCTGAAACCGCGCCACAATGCCCAGCCACCAGCCGCCCAACACCTTCCGCCCAAGCCGCCCCATCGCACCGCACACCACCATGCTCACCCGCCGCCAACTCTGGGGCCTGCTCGTGCTCACGCTCATGTGGGGCGTCAACTGGCCCATGATGAAGCTCTCGCTGCAGCAGCTCACGCCCTTGTATTTCCGTGCGAGCACCATGCTGCTCGGCGCGGCCTGGCTGTTTGTTTACCTCGCCCTGCGCACGGGCGCGCGCATGTGGCCGCGCGGGCGCGAGTGGGGCGCCATCGTGCTGCTGGGCCTGCCCAACGTGCTGGGCTGGCACACCTTGTCGATCTTCGGCGTGCAGGAGCTCGCCTCGGGGCGCGCGGCCATCCTGGGCTTTACCATGCCCATCATCACCGTGGTGCTGGGCGCCTTGTTCTTTGCCGAGCCCATCACCCCGCGCGTGCGCCTCGCGGTGCTGTGCGCGGCGCTCGCCATCGGGCTGCTGCTGTGGAACGAGCTGCAGCGCCTGAGCGGCCGCCCCACGGGCGTGGCCTGGATGCTGGGGGCGGCGCTGTGCTGGTCGGTGGGCACGCTGATGTTCCGGCGCGCGCACCTCACGCTCTCGCCGCTGGTGGTCACGGTGTGGATGCTGCTGCTGGGCGCGCTGGCGCTGTGGCCGCTCGCGCTGCTGCTCGAACCCGCCCCGCACGTGGCGGCGTTTTCTGCGCCGATGTGGCTCAGCCTCGCGTATGGCGTGCTGGTCAACTACGGCGTCGCGCAGCTCATCTGGTTCAGCATGGCGCGCGACCTGCCACCCGCGGTCAGCGGCATGAGCGTGCTGGCCATCCCGCTCGTGGGCACGCTCAGCGCTACCTTCATCGTGGGCGAGCAGCCACACTGGCAGGATTGGCTCGCCATGCTGTTCGTGATGCTCGCGATCGCCAGCGTGCTCTGGCCCGCACGCCCGGCCAAGGCGCCTACCCAAACGCCGCCGGCCCAACCTGCTGCCGACCCGCTGGCTGGACCAGCCCTTGCGCCGCCCGCTGAGCCGCCCGCCACAGGCACTGCAGGCACCGCACAATAGCGGCATGTCTGCCCTGCCCCCTTCCCAACCCTCCCAGCCCTCCCGGCTTTCCCCGTCTGGTGCTTCCACCTCCCGCTGCGATGAGCCCGCAGCCTTGCCCCCCACGCTGCAGCTGTGCCTGATCTACGCGCGCGCCGCCAATGGCGTGATCGGCCACCAAGGGCGCATGCCCTGGCACCTGCCCGAAGATCTGGCGCACTTCAAGCAGCTCACGCTGGGTGCGCCCGTGATCATGGGGCGCAAGACCTGGGACGCGCTGCCGCCGCGCTTTCGCCCTTTGCCGGGCCGGCGCAACATCGTGCTCACGCGCCAGCCAAATTGGCACCAAAATGGCGCAGAGCGCGCATCTGACTTGCGCGAGGCGCTTCAATTGTGCGAGCAATCCGGTACTGTCTGGGTGATCGGCGGCGCGCAGATCTATGCCCAGGCCCTGCCGCTGGCCACGCGCGTCGAAGCCACCGAAATCGCGCAGGACTTCCCCGGCGACGCCTTTGCCCCCCAGCTCGGCCCCGAGTGGATCGAAACCGCGCGCAGCACGCACCAGAGCGCGAGCGGCCTGCCGTTCAGCTTCGTGCGCTACGAGCGCAAGGGCGCCCTGGATAACTCTCTTTTCATAGCACATAGCGCTTGATATATCTGCCATAGAGGCCAAAATCATATGCAACTCGCCACCTGGAACGTCAACTCCCTCACGGTGCGCCTGCCGCAGGTGCTCGACTGGCTCGCGCGCAACCCTGTCGATGTGCTGTGCCTGCAGGAGCTCAAGCTCACCGAGGACAAATTCCCCGCCGAAGCCTTCCGCGAAGCCGGCTACGAAGCCGCGGTGTTTGGCCAGCGCAGCTACAACGGCGTTGCCACGCTGAGCCGCACACCCTTGCGCGACGTGGTCAAAAACATTCCCGGCTTTGCCGACGAGCAGGCGCGCGTCATCGCCGCAACGGTGGACTCGCCCGCGGGGCCGCTGCGCGTGGTCAATGCCTACGTGGTCAACGGCCAGGAGCCGGGCTCGGAGAAGTTCGCCTACAAAATGCGCTGGCTCGAGGCGCTGCGCGACTGGCTGCGCGACGAGCTCGTGGCTTACCCACGGCTGGTGCTCATGGGCGACTTCAACATCGCGCCCGAAGACCGCGACTCCTACGACCCCGAGGGCCTGCGCGAAACCATCCACCACACGACGCAGGAGCGCGAACATTTCCGCGCGCTGCTGCAGCTGGGTTTGGTCGATGCCTTCCGCCTGTTCGAGCAACCCGAAAAAAGCTATTCGTGGTGGGACTACCGCATGCTCGCGTTCCCGAAGAACCGCGGCCTGCGCATAGACCACATCCTCGTGAGCGAGGCCCTGCGCCCCGCCGTGCGCGCCTGCAGCATAGACCGCGCGCAGCGCAAGGTGCGCCCCCCGAGCGACCACGCGCCAGTGCTCGCGACGCTTTCTTTTTGAGAGCTGCTTGCGCTCATCACACCTAGACAAATGCCAAATTTCGCCAAAATTCGTTGGCACAGGTGCACGCGATGCTGCGCTGGCTGCTGATCGCGCTGGCGCTGCTGGCCCTGCTCTCGGCGCTCGCGCTGTGGTCGTGGGGACAGCTCGCGCGCCGCGCGCAGGGGCCGCCCGCATACGCGCTGGCGCCGCAGCCCGACGCCACGGCGCTCGATCGGCTCGTCGCGCCGCTGCTCGCCGCGCACCCGCAGGCGAGCGCCGCGGCGCTGGTCACGCGCAACACACAGGCCTTCACGCTGCGCGCGCAGACCGCACGCGCGGCGCAGCGCAGCCTGGACGTGCAGTACTACATCTGGCGCGACGACCTCACGGGCCGGCTGCTCAAAAACGAGCTGCTCGCCGCCGCCGAGCGCGGCGTGCGCGTGCGCCTGCTGATCGACGACATGAACGCCGCCGGGCGCGACGACCTGCTGCTCGCGATGGACGCGCACCCGCAGCTTGAAGTGCGCCTGTTCAACCCCGCGCGCAACCGCAGCACCACGCTGCGGCGCGCGATCGAGATGGGGCTGCGCTTCGTGAGCGTGAACCGGCGTATGCACAACAAAGCCTGGATCGCCGACGGCCGCGTAGCGCTGGTCGGCGGACGCAACGTGGGCGACGAGTATTTCGACGCCGCGCAGCAGGTCAACTTCCACGACGCCGACCTGCTGCTGCTCGGCCCCGCCGTGGCGCAGACGAGCGCGATCTTCGACGCGTTCTGGAACAGCGCCGAAGTGATCCCATTGCGCGCGCTGCACCCCGGCGCGCCGGCCGTGGACGCCGCAGAGCTGCAGCGGCGCCGCAGCGCCTGGCTGCAGCAGGTGCATGCGTCCGACTACCTGCACGAAGTCCAGCAGGCACCGCCGCTTGCCGACAGCCTGCGCGGCGCACTGCGCCTGCACTGGACGCCGCAGCTGCGCGTGCTCTCCGACCCGCCGCAAAAAGCCGCCGCCATCGCCAGCCGCCGTGCGCCCGCGCACTGGCTGATGTACGACCTGCAAGCGCTGCTCTACAGCGCGCGGCAGGAAAATTGGCTGGTCTCGCCCTACTTCGTTCCCGGCGATGCGGGCACGCTGCTGTTCGCCGGCCAGGCCGCGCGCGGCATGGACGTGCGCGTGCTGACGAATTCGCTCGCCGCCACTGACGTGGCCGTGGTGCACGCGGGCTATCTGCGCTACCGCCCGGCGCTGCTCGCCGCGGGCGTGCACCTGTACGAGCTGCGCCGCGGCAGCGCCGAAAGCACGTACCGCATGGGCAGCAGCGGCGCGAGCCTGCACACCAAGGCCGTGGTAGTCGATGGCCAGCGCGGCTTCGTGGGCTCGTTCAACTTCGACCCGCGCTCAGCGCAGCTCAACACCGAAATGGGCGTGCTGTTCGACCACGCCCCACTCGCCGCCGAAGTGCGCGCGATGGTGGTGCACGCCATGCAGCCCACGGCAAGCTACGAGCTGCAGCGCGACGCGCAAGGCGGGCTGCGCTGGCTCAGCACGCCTGACGCGCAGGGCACGCGCGAAGTGTTCTACACCGAACCCGACACCGATTTTTGGCAACGCACCTTTGTGCGTGTGCTCAGCTGGCTGCCCATAGAGTCGCAGTTGTAGCTACGATAAAAGTAGCTATTAGCGCACGCTGCATATGCGCTCACAGGCGATTTTTATCAAAAACCGTCAATCGAGCGGCGCGTCCAGCCCCAGCTCCTGGATCTTGCGCGTGATGGTGTTGCGCCCTATGCCCAGGCGCTGCGCAGCCTCCATGCGCCGCCCGTGCGTCGCGGCGAGCGCAGTGCGGATCAGGCGCGACTCGAAGCGGCGCGTGAGCGCGTCCCAGACTTCTATGTGCCCGCTCGCGAGCAGCTTTTGCGCCTCGGCTTCGAGCCAGCGCTCCCAATCGCCTCCCCCTGCCCCTTCTGTGCCCACCGCGCCCTTGCCGTTGATCGCTGCTGCCGGAGCCGGCGCGGGTTGCGATGCGATCGACGCAGGCGACGACTGCGGCGCCGAAGCCGCCGCCACGCCCGAGGCACTCGCCGCGCCCGCCGGCTGGGCTACCGCCAACGGCGCGAGGTTTGGCGGCACAGCATACTCTGCCGCCGGGGGCGCTGTAGCCAGAGGAGCCGCTGGGGCCGCCGCAGCCTGCGCAGGTGCAGACGCGCCGACAGAGGCGGCAGGCGCCGGCGCCTCGGGCACAGAGGCTTCGAGCACTTCGGGCGGCAAGTCCTGCACCGAAATGACCTGCGCCGGCGCCATCACCGTGAGCCAGTGGCAGATGTTTTCGAGCTGGCGCACATTGCCCGGAAAGGCAAACTGCTGCAGCCGCGCGAGCGCCGCGTCCGAGATGCGCTTGGGCTCCACGCCGAGCTGGCGCGCGCTGTGCTGCAGAAAATGGCGCGTGAGCATGGGGATGTCCTCGCGCCGCTCGCGCAGCGCCGGCAGGCGCAGGCGGATCACGTTGAGGCGGTGGAACAAGTCTTCACGAAACGCCCCTTCCTTCACGCGGCGCTCCAAGTCCTGGTGCGTCGCGGCGATCACGCGCACATGCGCCTTCACGGCCGCATGCCCGCCGACGCGGTAGAACTGCCCGTCGGAGAGCACGCGCAGCAGGCGCGTTTGCAAGTCGAACGGCATGTCGCCGATCTCGTCGAGGAACAGCGTGCCGCCCTCGGCCTGCTCGAAGCGTCCGCGCCGCTGCGTCTGCGCGCCCGTGAAGGCGCCGCGCTCGTGGCCGAACAGCTCCGATTCGAGCAAGTCCTTGGGGATCGCGGCCGTGTTGATGGCCACGAACGGCCCGCCCGCCACGGGCGAGTGCTTGTGCAGCGCGCGCGCCACGAGCTCTTTGCCCGTGCCCGATTCGCCCGTGATCAGCACCGTGACCTGGCTCTGGCTCAGGCGCCCGATGGCGCGAAACACGTCCTGCATGGCCGGCGCCTGGCCGAGCATCTCGGGCGCGGCACTCTGCCCGTCTTCCACCACCTCCTCGCGCTGGCGCTCCTCGACCGCGCGGCGGATCAGCTCCACGGCCTTGTTGAGGTCGAACGGTTTGGGCAAATACTCGAACGCGCCGCGCTGGAACGCCGCCACCGCGCTATCGAGATCGGAGTACGCCGTCATGATGATGACGGGCAGCCCCGGCTCGCGTTCGCGCACTTTCTCAAGCAGCTGCAGACCCGAGCCGCCCGGCATGCGGATGTCGCTCACGAGCACCTGCGGCCCTTGCTGCGCGTCGTCGCCCGATGCCACGTCGGCCAGGGCCTCGAGCACTTCGCGCGGATGCGCAAAGCTGCGCGTCGGCAGGTCTTCGCGCGCCAGCGCCTTTTCCAGGACGAAGCGGATCGAAGGGTCGTCATCTACTATCCAGATCGGCTTCATGCGTCTCTCCACATTCCGTTGTTTGCTGCATATCGGGCGGGCTGGCGTGCTGGGCGCAGCGCATCACACGCCACGTTGCGCCGGCGCTGCGCAAGCCTCAAGGCAAGGGCAGCAGAATGCGAAAGTCGGTGCGTCCAGGCTCGCTCTCGCACTCGATCAAACCATCATGCTGCTGCACAAAGGTCTGCGCCAGCGTCAGCCCCAGCCCCGACCCGCCTTCGCGCCCCGACACCAAGGGATAAAAAATCCTGTCCTTGATGGCTTCCGGCACACCCGGCCCGTTGTCTATGACATGCAATTCCAATGCCAGCCGATAGCGCTTGCGGCCAAAGGTCACCTGGCGCAGCACCCGCGTGCGCAGCGTGATGCAGGCGTCGCCCGCGGCGATGCGCTCGGTGAGGGCCTGCGCCGCGTTCTGCACGATGTTCAGCAGCGCCTGGATCAGCTGCGCACGGTCGCCGCGGAACTCGGGGATGGAGGCGTCGTAGTCGCGCTCCACATGCAAACCCTGCGGATGCTCGAGCAGCACCAGCGCGAGCACGCGCTCGCAGACCTCGTGGATGTTCACGTCGCCCACCTGGTGCGGGTGGCGGTGCGGCGCCAACAGACGATCGACCAGCCCCTGCAGGCGGTCGGCCTCGTGGATGATGACCTGCGTGTATTCGCGCAAGTCGCGCTGGCCCAGCTCCATCTCGAGCAACTGCGCCGCGCCGCGTATGCCGCCGAGCGGGTTCTTGATTTCGTGCGCCAGGTTGCGGATCAGCTCCTTGTTGGCCTGCACCTGCTCGCGCAGGCGCTCCTCGCGGTCCTGGCGCGCATGCTGCTCGAGCGGCCACAACTCGACCAAGATGTCCCCCTGCCCATCCGCTGCCGCCACGTTCACATGCGCGGGGATCAGCTCGTGCTGCAAGCCCTTGAGGCTGGCCTCGAAGCGCAGCCCCGCAGCCTCCTGCCGGCGCACGCCGGTCAGGGCCATTTGCAGCAGCGCCGGTTGTGCAAAAAAGCTGGCAAATTCCAGACCTACGAGCGTGCGGCGCGACAGCCCCAGCGCGTTTTCCAGGGCTGCGTTGGCAAAGCGCACCGCGCCTTCAGCGTCGAGCACGGCCACCAGGGTGGACATGGAGTCCAGGGCCTGAAAACGCTCCCCTTTCATGTGCGCCTGCGGCAAAGCCGGTCGAGCGCCCGCACGCATTACTTGCTACCGCCCGCGGATGGGGGCAGACGGCCCAGCTCGCGGCGAATGCTCGCAATGTCGCTCTCGACCCGCTCGATTTCGGCCTTGAGCGCAGCCGTGCGCTCCTGGTAGGCCTGCGCGTTGCGCATTTCGAGCGCGCTGCGTTGCGGAAAGCCGTCGTTGTATTCCTTGAGCAATTCGGCACGGCGCGCCTCGGCCTTGCGCAGCTCGGCCTCGAGAATGGCGCGCGCATCGCTGTCACGCGCGCGCTGCTCGCTGTCGTTCACACGCTGCGGTGCCGTGGGCGTACCGGATGCCGCAGCGCCGGATGCTGCCGGAGCCGGACGCATTCCCGGCACCACAGTGACATTGCCCCCTTCGACCAGCTTGCATCCTCGCTCCTTGGCGCGTGCGGCATCGTTGGTGTATTCGTTGCCACAGCGGTAAATCCGGCTTTGCGCCCAAGCAGGCGCCGCAGCACCGGCCACGGCAACAGCGAGCAGGATCAAAGGCATCATGGGCGATTTTTTCATTCGACTTCCTCGTGCGGGGCCGGCGGACTGGACGTACGCCAGTGGTTAGGTTCGCAAGTATCCCCCATCCGCCAGGCCCTTCGCAAACCGGCGCCTCGCACCTGAAGACGAAAAAAGGCGACCCGAGCCGCCTTTTTCTTGCACAGATACCACGTGCACACGTGGCATCCTGCCGTCATCACAGCGAGTAATACATGTCGTATTCAACCGGATGCACAGCCATGCGAAAGCGCGTCACTTCGCCCATCTTCAGCTCGATGTAAGCATCAAGCATGGAGTCGGTGAACACGCCCCCCTTGGTCAGGAAGGCGCGGTCATTGTCCAGCGCCTCCAGCGCCTGGTCGAGGCTGTGGCACACGGTGGGCACGAGCTTGTCCTCTTCGGGCGGCAGGTGGTACAAGTCTTTGGTCGCAGCTTCGCCCGGATGGATCTTGTTTTCCACCCCGTCGAGCCCGGCCATCAGCATGGCCGCAAAGCCGAGGTAAGGGTTCATCAGCGGATCGGGGAAGCGCGCCTCGATGCGCCGCCCCTTGGGGTTGGCCACGTAAGGAATGCGGATCGACGCCGAGCGGTTGCGCGACGAATACGCGAGCTTCACCGGGGCTTCGAAGTGCGGCACCAGGCGCTTGTAGCTGTTCGTGCCCGGGTTGGTGATGGCGTTGAGCGCGCGCGCGTGCTTGATGATGCCGCCTATGTAATAGAGCGCAAACTCTGACAAGCCCGCATAACCGTCGCCTGCGAACAAGTTCTTGCCGTCTTTCCACACCGACTGGTGCACGTGCATGCCCGAGCCGTTGTCGCCTGCGTAAGGCTTGGGCATGAAGGTGGCCGTCTTGCCGTAGGCATTGGCCACGTTGTGGATCACGTATTTTTGCAGTTGCGTCCAGTCGGCGCGCTCGACCAGCGTGCTGAACTTGGTGCCGATTTCGTTCTGGCCCGCGCCCGCCACTTCGTGGTGAAACACCTCGACCGGAATGCCCAGGGATTCGAGGATCAAAGACATTTCTGCACGCATGTCCTGCGTGCTGTCCACCGGCGGCACCGGAAAGTACCCACCCTTGACCGCCGGGCGGTGGCCGCGGTTGCCGGACTCCATCTTGGTGCCGCTGTTCCAGGGGGCTTCATATTCCTCGATTTCGTACATCACGTGCCCGGGCTCGGTGCTCCAGCGCACGCCGTCGAAAATGAAGAATTCGGGCTCGGGGCCAAAAAATGCCGCGTCCCCCAGGCCGGACGCCTTGAGGTAGGCCTCGGCGCGCTTGGCGATCGAGCGCGGATCACGGTCGTAGGCCTTGCCATCGCTGGGTTCGATCACGTCGCAAGTCAGGATCAGCGTGGTCTCTTCGAAAAACGGATCGATATTGGCCGTGTTCGGGTCGGGGATCAACTGCATGTCGGACGCTTCTATGCCTTTCCAGCCCGCGATCGAGGAACCGTCGAAGGCGTGCCCCGAAACAAACTTGTCTTCGTCGAAATGCGAGATCGGCACCGTGGTGTGCTGCTCTTTGCCCCGGGTATCGGTAAAGCGGAAGTCAACAAACTTGACCTCGTTTTCCTTGATCATTTTCATCACATCTGCAACGGTCTTGGCCATTGGGTTCTCCAGAAAAGGCATTGAGAAAAAAGACAAACATACAAAAGCAGTTACCGTGCCAGCCGAAGCCGCCACCGCACCACCATAGCGCAGCGCATGATATCTCCACTAATCCGGCCGCTCGCGCCGCACTCATATAGTGCAAGCGGCAATGCCAAAAACAAAGTCATTTTTTTGCCCTCATTCGGTGCGACTTTCTGCACCAAGTTCGGGCAGTCCCGCTTGCAAGAGTTCCCAGGCTACCGCCACGGTATCGGACGAACCTTTGAGGCCGACTTCGATATGCCGACCATGAACCGGATCATCCACACTAGGGAGACTGAAGGTCCGCACACGCGGATGTTCGCGCTCTATGCGCTCCATCAGGGGCGCGAGTTCTGATTCCTGCACACCCCAGATGCGCACCGAGCGTTCTTGCTGCGGCGAGCGGTGAAACAAGGCCGCGTAGTAGCGCTCCAGCACCCACTCGATCATCGGCCAAGCCATCACAGGGAAACCCGGCACGAAATGTACCGCACCAGCGCCTTTGCCAAAGCAACTGAACCCCGGGATTTTGTTATAGGGATTCGGAATGATGCATGCTCCGACGGGGAACACCCCCATCTGCAACCGCTGCACGTTGTCGGGGCGCTGGGGCTCGTAGGGGAGCCCTTGCTCGCGTGCCATGTCTTGTACGCGCTCTCGAATCAAAGCCGCGGCCTCGGGGTGCAGCGCAAGCTCACGATCAAGGGCGCGCGCCGCACACCGCCGCGTGTGATCGTCTGGCGTCGCGCCTATGCCGCCACAAGAAAAAACAATGTCCCCCGACGCAAACGCAGCGCGCAAACAAGCCGTGATGCGCACGGGATCGTCACCGACATATTCCACCCATGCGAGCCGGAGCCCGCGTGCTGCAAGCAGTTCCAGCACCTTGGTCATATGCTTGTCGGCGCGCTTGCCCGACAGAATTTCATCCCCGATGATGATCAGTCCGATGCCCGGAACCATGGCTCACTCCTTCCCTTTTTCTCGGCGCCCAGTGTCCGCAAGCCACGGCTCCGTTTTTCGCTCGATGATTTCCTGCGCCCTCACCTCTACGACGGTGTCGGCAGCACCCGCCCGGGGCCGTGCACGGAGCCGCGCCAGCGCAGCAAGACAATAGTGCGCAAACCACAGAGAGGAAAACGCGAGCAACAACGTGAAAATCCAAACCGCCAGCGGTACGAGGAATAGAAAGCCGGCGGCGAATACTGCCCCGGATGCCCATATAAAACTTGGCGCGGTTCCGAGGTAGCCCGTCAGAATGCCCATGACGAGCAGGGCCGGACGGTGCCGGCGCAGAATAGCGCGCCGCTCCTGCGGACTCGCATGCACAGCCAGTGCATCAAAAGCCATCACCCGGTACGTCAGCCAACCCCAGATCAGCGGGGGAAGCACCAAAACCAAAGGCGGCACCAGCCACAAGGGCATGGAAGCGCCCAGAGCCAGCAAGGCCAGAGCGGTCGATCCGGCGGCCCACAGCAGGCTGCTCCACCAGCCACCGCCATTTTTTCGCGCGAGGTCCGGGAAGCGCCGCTGTGCGACCATTTCTGTGAGGACCGGCGTAAGGAGGAAAGTCACGACGAACAATACCAGCACGCCGAGCAAAGGCATGGCTAGAAAAACCACGAGCAATGACGCCAAAACCGCGGATGCATCAAAGCGTCCAAGTAGTCCCCAAGTCTCCAGCGACCCCACTACCACGGATGACACGCCCCAAGCATCGAGCAAAGTGCGCATCGCATGCACCGCCTCGTGCCAATAGAAATAAGCCAGACCTGCGGCGAGCACCAGCATAAGCACCATGGGCAGCAAAGAAAGTGCGATGACCCGCCCACGCAGGCAATAGCAAAAAGCGCGCAAACCGGAGTCCAACAGGAGGCCCATAGGAGCGCGCATCATACTGCGGCGGAAAAAAATATGCCCCAGGGCGCCAAGTCGAGGTAGACGCTGGAGTGCAAGGCATTGCAGGGCCTGCCCCCCAGCAGGAGGATACCGTCCAAGTTGGCGCCAGAACAAGCAAAACCCCCTGAGCCATAGTTAAAGGCGCAGGGGGTATGTGGTAAGGAGCCTGACGATGACCTACTTTCGCACGGGGATCCGCACTATCATCGGCGCGAAGCTGTTTCACGGTCCTGTTCGGGATGGGAAGGGGTGGTACCAGCTTGCTATGGTCATCAGGCGAAACTGAGAGCCGTGCTGTTTTTGGTTTTGTTCTGTGGGGACAGCGCGGCGAAGATCATAGAAGTCGAATCAGGGAGAATTGGTGATTGCGTTGGTTGTGGCGTGGACACGAGCGACGTAGCAAGTATGGTTGACCGGTACTTGCTAACTTGCGTATTTACACACGAAGAACATACACATGCATTGGAACTTTGAGATTTTTGTCAAAGTTATAGGGTCAAGCCGCACGAGCAATTAGTACTGGTTAGCTGAA
>NZ_VMYE01000018.1 GCF_007655255.1 Extensimonas perlucida | reverse complement strand
TCGCCGAAGGTGGTGTGCCACAGGAGTTTTTTTTACCCTCGCGGTGCACCCGCCCACCCCGGCGTAGTTCCTGCTCGGTGATGCGAACCTGGCGCTCAGCCCAGCCCTGCATCGCCTCCTGACCAAGGCGGCGAAGCTCTTCGCTCAGGCGCTGTTCGGCTGCGTCGGCGCGTTTCAAATCCCCGTGTGCGTCCTGCACCGCACTCAGCAGCGATGCCACTCGCTGGCGGATCTGCGGATGCTCGCGAAGCCCTCGCACAATCTCCTCGTCGCTGATCTCGTCTGGTCTCATCACGCTGCCCTCTTGGCATTGCCGGCTTACGCCAATAGGCACTATTAAGACACATCAGTTTGAATCGCACCCTAGTGGTGCTATGGGGCAAGAAACTGGTAGAAAATGGGCCGCTGCGGCGCATTCGCTGCCGACGATTCCAAAGTCCGACAGGCTCCTAGGGTTGCGGCGGCAGCGGCGCGGCAGGCTTGTGCCCTGCGGCCGCGTCCTCCGCGCGCTTTTTTTCCAGACGCGCCCGGTGTTCCTGCGCCTGGCGCTGTTTTTCTTCATAGCGGGCGCGCTCGCGCGGGACTTGCTCGGCATTCTCGCGCGCACGCCGCTGCTCCTGTGCCGCCTGGCTTTGCTGGTGCGCGCGCGACTCCTGGGCGCGGTGCTGGGCGTCGCGTTCACGCTGTTGTTGCTGCGCTGCCGTGTCGGGCTTGGGGCGCAGCGTGCTGCGGCCCGCGGGCGGTGGCCTGGCCGCCTCGCTCTGTTTTTGCTCGATCTCGCGCAGACGCTCCTGCGCCTTGCGTTTGCGCTCCAGGTCGTTGAGTTCGAGTTCACGCTGGCGCAGGGGCGCTTCCGCCTGGCGCGCGCGCTGGCGTACCTCACGCAGGCAGCCTTCGACGGCAAACTGCTGATAACACGCCTTTTCTTCAGCCGCGCGCTGCAGCGCGATGGCGGCGCGCTGCTGCTGGAGGTGCGCGCGCTCGGCCTGCACGCCCGCGTCCTCGGGCTGCGCCACGGCTGCCGGCGGCTGGGCATGCGCCGCGCTCCAGGCTGTAAAAACCACAAGCCCCGCCAAGCCGACGCCACGTGCAAATCTCATGTCAACCCCGTATCGACGCTGCGGCGCTCGAGCGCCAGGTATTCCTTGGATTGCATCTCGTGCAGCCGCGACACCGTGCGCGGAAATTCATGCGCTAGCGGCCCCTCGGTATAGAGCTGCTCGGGCGGCACTGCGGCCGAGAGGATCAGCTTGACGCGCCGGTCATACAGCACATCCACGAGCAAAGTGAAGCGCCGCGCCGCCGAGGCCATGGTCACAGTCATCGCCGGCACGTCGGACAGCAGCACGGTGTGAAAGCGCGTGGCGATTTCGAGGTAGTCGTTTTGCGAGCGTGGCCCGTCGCACAGGGTGCGAAAGTCAAACCACACCACCCCGCCAGAACAACGCCGCGCGCGCAATTCGCGCCCCTCGATATGCAGCAGCGGGTCTTCGTCCGGGCCTTCGGCAAGCTGCGCGAAGGCATGTGCCATGGCCGCATCGGTCTCAGCGCCAAGCGGCATGTGATAGAGCCGCACACGCTCGAGCGTGCGCCGCCGGTAGTCGGTGCCGTTGTCCACGTTCACGACTTCGAGCTTTTGCTTAAGCAGCGCGATCGCGGGCAGGATGCGGTCGCGGTGCAGACCGTTCGGGTACAGATCGTCGGGCGCGAAGTTGGACGTGGTGACGAAGCCCACGCCGTTGTCGAACAGCGCCACGAGCAGGCGGTGCAGGATCATCGCGTCGGTGATGTCGGCCACATGGAACTCATCAAAGCAGATGAGCTTGTAGCGCTTGGCAATGCGCGCCCCGAGCGCGTCGAGCGGATCGACCGTGCCCTGCAGCGCGGCAAGCTCGCGGTGCACCTCGCGCATGAATTCGTGGAAATGCAGGCGCACCTTGCGCTTGATCGGCACGGCCTGGAAAAAGCAGTCCATGAGAAAGCTTTTGCCGCGCCCCACGCCGCCGTACATATACACGCCGCGCGGCACCTCGGGGCGGTTGATGAGCTTTTTGAGCGCATTCGAACGCCGTACTTTGTAGGCAGCCCATTCGTCGGCGCAGCGCTGCAATGCCTGCACGGCACGCAGCTGCGCCGGATCGCTTTGAAAGCCCTTGGCGGCGAGTGCGGCGTGGTAGGCCTCTATGACGTTCACGTTCGATTTTCTATGAAAATAATAGCTTCTAGCGCTTGTCTATCAAGCGCTAGAGGCTGATTTCGTTATAAATTTCAGAAGTTCAGCGTGCGCTTGTCCACCGCGAGCGCGGCTTCCTTGGTCGCTTCGCTCAGGCTCGGGTGCGCGTGGCAGATGCGCGCAATATCCTCGCTGCTGGCCTTGAACTCCATCGCCACCACGGCCTCGGCGATGAGCTCGCTGGCCATGGGGCCGATGATGTGCACGCCCAAAATTTCGTCGGTGTCGGCATCGGCCAGCATCTTCACCATGCCCGTGGTGTCGCCCAGCGCACGCGCACGGCCATTTGCCAGGAACGGAAAGGTACCCGCCTTGTAGCGCACGCCGTCTGCCTTGAGCTGCTGCTCGGTGCGCCCGACCCAGGCGATTTCGGGGCTGGTGTAGATCACCCATGGGATGGTGCCGAAGTTGACGTGCCCGTGCTGGCCCGCGATGCGCTCGGCCACGGCCACGCCTTCTTCCTCGGCTTTGTGCGCGAGCATGGGGCCGCGCACCACGTCGCCCACCGCCCACACGCCGGGCAGGTTGGTTTTGCAATCGGCATCGACGACGATGGCACCGCGCTCGTCGAGCTGCAGCCCCACGGCCTCGGGGTTGAGCCCCGCGGTATGCGGCACGCGCCCGATAGAGACGATGAGCTTGTCGACCTCAAGCGCTTGCGCCCCGCCCTGGGCGTCGGTGTAGGCGATGGACAGGGCGGCTTTCGCACCTTTGCCGGTTTTCTTGACCTCATCGACCTTGACGCCCAGCGCGATCTTGAGGCCCTGCTTGTCGAAGGCTTTTTTCGCTTCCTTGGCGATCTGCTCGTCCGCGGCGCCCAGAAAGGTCGGCAGCGCTTCGAGGATGGTGACCTCGGCGCCAAGCCGGCGCCACACTGAGCCCATCTCGAGGCCGATCACGCCCGAGCCGATCAACCCGAGACGCTTGGGCACGGCCCCCAGGCGCAGCGCGCCGTCGTTGGACAGCACCAGCTCCTCGTCGAAAAACACGCCCGGCATAGCGCGCGGGCTGGAGCCCGTGGCAACGATGACCTGCTTGCCGAGCAGGGTTTCTTCGCTGCTGCCCGACACCTTGATTTCGTAGCCGGCTTCGGTCGCTTTGACGAACGAGCCCTGGCCGTGGAAAAAGCTGACCTTGTTCTTCTTGAACAGGTACAGGATGCCGTCGTTGTTTTGCTTCACGACCGCATCCTTGCGCGCGATCATCTGCGTAGCGTCGATTTTCACGCCACTGGCGGTGATGCCGTGCTCTGAAAAATGGAGTTTGGCGTGCTCGAAATACTCGGAGGACTGCAGCAGTGCCTTCGAGGGTATGCAGCCGACGTTGGTGCAGGTGCCGCCCGGCGCCGGGCCACCGCTGGCGTTCTTCCAGGCGTCTATGCAGGCCACGTTGAAGCCCAGCTGCGCAGCACGTATGGCCGCGATGTAGCCGCCGGGGCCGGCGCCGATCACGACGACGTCGAATGGTTTGGACATGGGGATTTCTCAGGTTCGGTGAACGAAAAACCCACCTGCAGCATCCTCTGCCGCATGGCCTGCTGCCTGGTGGGTCGATGCGGGGCTCAGATGTCGAACAGCAGGCGCGCCGGGTCTTCGAGCGCCTCTTTCATCGCAACCAGGCCCAGCACGGCCTCACGGCCGTCGATGATGCGGTGGTCGTAGGACATGGCCAGGAAGTTGATCGGGCGGATCACGATCTGGCCATTTTCGACCACGGCGCGCTCCTTGGTCGCATGCACGCCGAGGATGGCCGACTGCGGCGGGTTGATGATGGGCGTGGAGAGCATGGAGCCGAACACGCCACCGTTGGAGATCGAAAAGGTGCCGCCCGTCATTTCCTCGATGCCCAGCTTGCCGTCCTTGGCTTTCTGGCCGAATTCGGCGATTTTCTTTTCGATCTCGGCAAAGCTCAGCTGGTCGGCGTTGCGCACGATAGGCACCACCAGGCCGCGCGGGCTGCCCACGGCGATGCCGATGTCGAAGTAGCCGTGGTAGATGATGTCGTTGCCATCGACCGAGGCGTTGAGGATCGGGTATTTCTTGAGCGCATGCACGGCCGCCTTGACGAAAAAGCTCATGAAGCCGAGTTTCACGCCGTGCTCTTTCTCGAACCTCTCCTGGAACTTTTTGCGCATTTCCATCACCGGCGCCATGTTGACCTCGTTGAAGGTGGTGAGGATGGCGTTGGTGGCCTGCGATTGCAGCAGGCGCTCGGCGATGCGCGCGCGCAGCCGGCTCATGGGCACGCGCTGCTCGGGGCGATCGCCCAGGTTCGATGCCGGCACAGGCGCGGCCACGGCGGGCAGCGTGGGCGGGGTGACGCCCGTCGGTATGCTCGCAGCAGCCGGCTTGGCAGCACCCTCAGCGAGGGCGCCGAGCACGTCGCCCTTGGTGATGCGTCCGTCTTTGCCGGTTCCGGCGACGGCTGCGGCGGACAGCTGGTTGTCTGCCATCAGCTTGGCCGCAGCAGGCATGGCCACGCCCGCCTTGGCGCCGGCGGCCGGCGCTGCTGCGGCAGCCGAGGGAGCAGCCGAGGTTTGGGCTGCGCTGGCCGCGGGCGCAGGAGCGGCGGCATGGGCACCGGCAACGGCTTCGGTGTCGATCTTCGCGATCACCTGCTCCGAGACCACGGTGCCGCCGTCTGCGACGACGATTTCCGCGAGCACGCCCGCGGCCGGGGCCGGCACTTCGAGCACCACCTTGTCGGTTTCGATCTCGATGAGGATCTCGTCCTCGGCCACGGCCTCACCAGCCTTTTTCTTCCAGTTCAGCAGCGTGGCCTCGGCCACGGATTCAGACAATTGCGGGACTTTGACTTCTACGATAGCCATGAGAATTCTTTCGAAAAGGGTTTTGTTCTGCAATGGGGTTTATGGCCTTGTCATTTGGTCAGGACAAAACCCTTGAGTTTGGCGAACGCGGCTTCGACCAGAGCTTTTTGCTGCTCCTGGTGCAGGTGCGCGTAGCCCACCGCGGGCGAGGCCGAGGCCGCCCGGCCTGCGTAACCGAGCCGTTGGCCGTCGAGCATGTTCTCGTGGATGTAGTGCTGCACGAAGAACCAGGCGCCCTGGTTCTGCGGCTCGTCCTGGCACCAGACGAGGTCCGTGGCCGCGGGGTACTTCTTGAGCTCGGCGGCAAAGGCGCGGTGCGGGAACGGGTAGAGCTGCTCGAGGCGCACGATGGCCACATCGTCTGCGCTTTTTTCGGCACGCTTTTTCGCGAGGTCGTAATAGACCTTGCCCGAGCAGACGATCACCCGCTTGACCTTGGCGGCCTTGGCGAGCACCTCTTCATTGTGTTCCCCGATCACCGGCTGGAAACTGCCTTTGGTGAACTCGGACAAAGGCGAGGTTGCTTCCTTGTTGCGCAAAAGCGACTTGGGCGTGAAGAGTACCAAGGGCTTGCGCAGGTCGCGCAGCATCTGGCGGCGCAGTATGTGGAATATCTGGCTCGCTGTGGTCGGCTGCACGAGCTGCATGTTGGTGTCGGCCGCGAGCTGCATGAAGCGCTCGACACGCGCCGAACTGTGCTCGGGGCCCTGCCCTTCGTAGCCGTGCGGCAACATCAGCGTGAGACCATTGATACGCCCCCACTTGACCTCGCCCGAGGCGATGAACTGGTCGATCACCACCTGCGCGCCGTTGGCGAAGTCGCCGAACTGGGCTTCCCAGATCACGAGCGATGTCGGGTCGTTCGACGCATAGCCGTACTCGAAAGCAAGCACGGCTTCCTCGGACAGGATGGAGTCGATCACGACAAAGGGCGCTTGGTTGTCGGCCACATGGTTCAGCGGCACGTAAGTGCCGGCATCCCAGCGTTCGCGGTTCTGGTCGTGGATCACGGCATGACGGTGCGAGAACGTGCCGCGGCCACTGTCTTCCCCCGAAAGGCGCACGGGGTAGCCGCTCGCCACCAGGGACGCAAAAGCCATGTGCTCGCCCATGCCCCAATCGACAGGGATTTCGCCACGGCCCATCGCAGCGCGGTCGTCATAGACCTTCTTGACCAAGGGGTGCGGGGTGATGCTGTCGGGCAGCGTCGTCAGGCGTTCGGCCAGGCGCTTCCACTCGGACAGCGGCATGGACGTGTCGCAAACGTCGGTCCATTTCTGGCCGAGGTAACGCGACCAATCGACCTCGAATTTACGCTTCACATTGGTGAGCACGGGCGCCACCGGGCGCTTGCCCTCTTCGAGCGCAGCGCGGTAAGTGCGCGCAAGCTCGTCACCCAGCGATTCGCCAAGCCCCTGGGCCGAGAGCTTGTCGGCGTACAGCTTGCGCGTCCCCGGGTGGGCGGCGATTTTTTTATACATCAGGGGCTGCGTCAGGCTGGGCGTGTCCTGCTCGTTGTGGCCCAGCTTGCGAAAGCAGGTGATGTCCATCACCACGTCCTGGCGGAACTCCATGCGGAACTCGAGCGCGAGCTGGGTCGCCAACACCACCGCTTCGGGGTCGTCGCCATTGACGTGCAGCACCGGCGCCTCGACCATCTTCACGATGTCCGTGCAATACACGGTCGAACGCATGTCGCGCGGGTCGGACGTGGTAAAGCCGATCTGGTTGTTGATGATGATGTGCACCGTACCGCCGGTCGTGTAGCCGCGGGTCTGCGCGAGCGCCAGGGTTTCCTGGTTCACGCCCTGCCCGCCGAAGGCCGCATCGCCGTGCACGAGCACGGGCAGCACTTCGCTGCCCTTGGGGTCGCTGCGGCGATCCATGCGCGCGCGCGACGAGCCTTCGACCACGGGGTTGACGATTTCGAGGTGCGACGGGTTGAAGGCCAACGACAGGTGCACCGGCCCGCCTGGCGTCGCCACGTCGGAACTGAAGCCCTGGTGGTATTTCACGTCGCCAGCGGGCAAGTCCTCCGGCGCGGTGTGCTCGAACTCGGCGAACAGGTCTGCGGGCATCTTGCCCAGCACGTTGACGAGCACGTTCAAACGGCCACGGTGCGCCATGCCGATCACGACTTCCTGCACGCCCTTGGTGCCGGCCTGCTGGATCAGTTCGTCCATCGCCGCAATGAAGCTCTCACCCCCTTCGAGCGAAAAGCGCTTTTGCCCCACGTATTTGGTGTGCAGATAGCGCTCCAGACCTTCGGCGGCCGTCAGCCGCTGCAAGATGTGCTTTTTCTTTTGTACATCGAACTGCGGCTTGCTGCGGATGCTCTCGAGCTTTTGCTGCCACCAACGCTTTTGCGCCTGGTTGGTGGTGTGCATGAACTCCGCCCCCAACGTGCCGCAGTAGGTTTCGTGCAGCGCGTTGAGCAAGTCGCGCAGCGGCATTTTGTCCTTGCCGAAGAAGGTGTTGCTGGTGTCGAACACCGTCTCGAGGTCGGCATCGGTGAAGCCGTAGAACGACGGTTCGAGCTCAGGAATATGCGGGCGCTCGGCGCGCTTGAGCGGGTCCAGGTCGGCCCAGCGCTGCCCCACGTTGCGGTACGCGGCGATGAGCTGCTGCACCGCCGTGCGCTTGCGCCCCATCTCGGCGTCGGCGCTGGCCACCACAACCCGGGTGCCGCCTTGCTTGGCGCGCTCGGCGAATGCATTGATGACCGGAAGGTGCGGGATGTCGCGTGCGTTCGTGCCATCTACGGCGGGCACATGCTGCAGGGCGTCGAAATAATCGCGCCAGTTTTCCGGCACGCTGGCGGGGTTGGTGAGGTAGTTCTCGTAGAGCTCTTCGACGTAGGGCGCGTTGCCGCCGAAAAGATAGGTGTTGCCCAAAAAGGCTTGATAGACAGATGACGTGTCGCTCATATTGCGCTGACCTCCGCCTCCCTGCAGGAGGCATGAGCTGGTTGAAAAACCTTCCGCGGCACGGCTGAACCGGTTGGCGGATGCGACTGGGCTGGGGAAGGGCCGGAAGCAGGGTTGCATTCTGCCACTGAAAAATACCGAATGCGTGCGCATGGGCAAGTCGCTTACAGTGTGGCGTCTGCGCATTGCTCCACCACCCGCCCCTCCACCGCATCTGCCGTATGAGCTCCCCCGCATTGCAAAACAAGACCTTTGCCCTGTTGCTGACTTTGGTCACTTTGGCCTTTGGTGCGATTCTGTGGCAGTTCCATGGCGCTATTTTCTGGGGCAGCGCGCTGGCGATACTGTTCACGCCGCTGCATCGCAAGCTGCTGCGCCGCATGCCCGACCGACGCAACCTCGCGGCGCTGTCAACGCTCGTGCTGTGTCTGCTGGGCGTGATCCTGCCGGTGGCGCTGATCGGCGTTTCGCTGCTTCAGGAGGCCAGCGCGGTGTACGAGCGCGTGAGTTCCGGACAACTGAATTTCGGGCTGTATCTGCAGCAGGTCATAGATGCTCTGCCATCGTGGCTGGTCACCCTGCTCGACCGCTTTCACCTCACCACGGTCAGCGAAGTGCAGGCCAGACTGGTGTCCGCAGCGGGCCAGATCAGCCAGTTCGTCGCCACCAGGGTGCTCAGCATAGGCCAGAACACGCTGCAGTTTTTCGTGGGCTTCGGCGTGATGCTGTACCTGCTGTTCTTTTTGCTGCGCGACGGTGCCGAACTGCTTGCCCGCATCAGCCACGCGATCCCTCTGGACCACAGCCACAAACGCCAATTGGCCGACAAGTTCACCACCGTGATCCGCGCCACCATCAAGGGCAACCTGGTCGTCGCGGCCTGTCAAGGGGCGCTCGGAGGATTCATTTTCTGGGTCCTGGGCATCCAGGGGCCCGTGCTGTGGGGGGTGCTGATGGCCTTCCTGTCGCTGCTGCCCGCCATAGGGGCGAGCTTGATCTGGGCGCCGGTGGCGATCTATTTTCTGGCCACCGGCGCCATCTGGCAGGGCCTGGCGCTCGCCGCGTTTGGCCTGGGCGTGATCGGGCTGATCGACAACCTGCTGCGCCCCATCCTGGTCGGCAAGGACACGCGCATGCCCGACTACGTGGTGCTGATTTCGACGCTGGGCGGCATGGCGCTGTTTGGCCTCACGGGGTTCGTCATAGGCCCCACGATCGCCGCACTGTTCATCGCCTGCTGGGATTTGTTTGCCCCCACGGACGAGGACAGCGCCGACCCCACATGAAAAAAGCCTGCATCGCCCCGCATTCAAAGGGCGACGCAGGCTCGACGCAGCCAGCGCGAGGCGATCAGTTCAGCGACGTCTTCTTGCCATCTTTGTAGTAGTACAAGGAAATGGCGGGGTTCTTCATATCGCCGTTGGGCTCGAACGCAATGTTGGCCGTCACTCCTTTGTAATTGGACTTCAGCAGCTCAGGGATGTAAACCTTGGGATCCCAAGAGTTGGCGCGCTTCATGGCGTCTGCGAACAGCATGGTCGCGTCATAGGTGTAAGGGCTGTAAATCTGGTACTGGCCAGGGTACTTGGCGTCATAGCGCGCCTTCCAGGCCAGGCCGCCCGGCATTTTGGCGAGCGAGGTGCCGCCCTCTGCACAGACTACGTTCTCCAGGGTCTTGGCACCTGCGGCGAGCTTGGCGATTTCTGTCGTGCAGACGCCGTCACCACCGAAGAACTTCGTCTTGGTCATGCCAAGTTGCTCCATTTGGCGCAGCATCGGGCCAGCCTGCGGATCCATGCCGCCAAAGAAAATGGCGTCAGGGTTCTTGGACTTGATGGCCGTCAGAATGGCCATGAAGTCGGTGGCCTTGTCGTTGGTGAACTCTTCGTCCACGACCTTCATGCCCTTGGCAAGCGCGGTCTTCTTGAAGGCCTGGGCCACGCCCTGGCCATAGGCGGTGCGGTCATCGACGATGGCCACGGTCTTGAGCTTGAGCGTGTCTGCCGCGTAAGACGCGAGACCGGCACCCAGCGCATTGTCGTTGGCGATGATGCGGAACGACGTGTTGTAGCCGGGCTTCATCAGGGCGGGATTGGTCGAGGAGCCCGTGATGTGCGGAATGCCGCAGTCGTTGTACACCTTGGCAGCCGGAATCGTTGTGCCGGAGTTCAGGTGACCGACCACGCCGGCAACCTTGGCGTCGCACAGTTTTTGGGCAACCGCAGTGCCCTGTTTCGGGTCGGCAGCATCGTCTTCGGCCACCAGCTCGAACTTGACCTTCTTGCCGGCAATCGTCATGCCGCGTGCATTCAGCTCTTCGATGGCCATGCGCGCGCCGTTTTCATTGTCCTTGCCGTAATGCGCCTGCGGGCCCGAAAGCGGCGCCACGTGACCGATCTTGATGACTTGTTCCTGCGCCGAGGCAGCACCTGCAGCGGCGGCAATGGCAGCCAGCACAGTCAATTTCAACTTCAGTTGCATACAAATTCTCCAGTAAAGATGAATGCTGAGAGTGTTTTTATATCTCAACAGGCGAAACATAACGCAATTTGTGGGCCAGACAACGGGTTGTGCAGTTCATGAGGCGTCGAAACGATAGGGGAAAACCTGGATCACATTTTTGCGCTGCCCTCGGCCAGCTCTTCGGCCACCGCTTCGTAAACGGTTTGCCGCAGCACCGATTCGACCTCTTCGCGCAAACGGGGCAGCAAGGAGCGTGTCTGCTCCTGCACCACGAGCGCAATCGCCTCGCGCAAGCGCTGATCGAGCGCCATGTCCACCCGCTGCATGACGCGGTGCACGATGGCTTCCTCCATTCCTTCAGGCACGACGGGCGCAGGCGCGACGGGTGCAGGCGCGTCTGAAGGCAGAACCTCTGGCTCGTGCACCACATCCGTGAGCGTCGGCACGAAACGCGGCAAAGAGGATGGCGGTTTGGCAGCAAAGGACATCAGGCAGCTCCTCCGGCTAGCACCACATCGTGGCGCTCGATCTCGTGGCCCTGGGCCGCGTAATGCCGCCAGCGCGTGCGGGCCTGACGGCGGTCGGCCTCGTCGTTGCTGGCAACGACCTCCACCAGCCGCGCGAACGCCGCGTAGCCATCGGGGACGGTGCTGCCCATGTTCAACAGCAGCTCCCGGTGCCGCGCGAGCTGCGCGGCGGGGGCAAGCACCACGGGCGAGGCATGCAGCAACTCTACATCCGCATCGGCCCGGCAATGGGCAACGAAGTCCTGCGGCGCAAGCTGCCACAGCATGTCGTCGAGCTGCGCAAGCGTCTGCTCGGGGCCCACGATCACCAGCCGGGAACCGCTGCGCAAGGCCTTGCGTGCAAACCGGCAGGCATAGGAGAGTTTGTCCGGCACATTGAAGTGAAAGGCAATCGCCGTCATACGTCAACGCTTCCCAAGGCGCACGCCTGCCATCAGGCTCAACCCTTGGGGGCTGCCGCAGTGCGGCCTGCACGCGCCGCCTTCTTGGCAGGCGCCCGATCCGGCTGGGCCTGCTGCGCCCGATTCAGCAAAAAGTGCAGCAACAAACCCACAGGCCGCCCCGTCGCACCTTTCGCAGTGCCGCCTTTCCAGGCCGTGCCGGCGATGTCCAAGTGCGCCCAGGGGAATTCGCCCACGAAGCGCTGCAAGAATTTGGCCGCCGTGACGGAGCCCGCGGGTCGCCCTGCCACATTGGCCACGTCGGCGAAATTGCTTTTGAGCCCTTCGGCGTACTCTTCGTCAAGCGGCATGCGCCAGCACAGGTCGAGCGCCGCGTCGCCGGCTGCACTCAACTGCGCTGCCAGCGCATCATCCGTCGCATACAGCCCGCTGCGCACGCCGCCGAGCGCGATCACGCAGGCCCCGGTGAGCGTGGCGATGTCAACCAGCGCCGCGGGTTTGAAGCGCGTCGCATAGGTCAGCGCATCGCAGAGGATGAGGCGGCCCTCGGCATCGGTGTTGAGCACCTCTATGGTCTGCCCGCTCATGCTCGTGACCACGTCGCCGGGCTTCAGGGCGCGGCCGTCGGGCAGGTTCTCGCAGGCCGGAATGAGGCCGACCACGTTGACCGCCGGCTGCAACTCGGCCAGCGCGCGGAACACGCCGAGCACGCTCGCGGCGCCGCACATGTCGAACTTCATCTCGTCCATTTCCGGGCCGGGCTTGATCGAAATGCCACCCGAATCGAAGGTGATGCCCTTGCCCACGAGCACCACGGGGGCCTGCTTTTTGTCGGCGCCGCGGTAGTGCAGCTCGATGAAGCGCAGCGGCTCCTTGGAGCCCCGCGCCACGGCCAGAAACGCCCCCATGCCCAGGCGCGCCACCTCTTCGGGGCCGTGCACCTTGCAATCGATGCGGGCGTGCCGCGCAAGGGACTTGGCCAGCTCCGCGAGCTGGCTCGGGGTGGCATGGTTGGCGGGGCGATTGCCCCATTCGCGTGCAAGGTTCTGACCCTGCACGAGCGCCACCGCCTGCGCAAAGGCCGTGCGCACCTCGGCTTCCAGGGCCACGCCTATGGTCACTTTTTGCAGATTGGCGGCTTCTGCCTTGGGTTTGGTGGTGGTGTAAACATAGCTCGCTTCGGCCACAGCCTGCACCGCCGCGGCCACGAGCGCCGGCGTCGCCTCACCCAGGTACACCACGGCCTGGCGCACCGCAGGGGCCTTGAAGTCTGCGCTCACCGCGAGCAGCGCCTTTCGGACGGCGTCCGGCGAGCCGTTGCCGACACCGAGCAGCAACACCCGCCGCGCCCCCACAGCGGGTGGCTGGTACAGGTGCAGATGCTTGCCCGGCTTGGTGGCCAGATCACCTTTGTCGAGCGCCCGCGCCGCGAGCACGGACAGGGCGTCTGCGCCGGGCGCAAAGCCCTCGGCCACGGGCACGACCAAAAGATCACATTTCTCGGTGGCCGCTGCGGCCAGGCTCAGGGTTTGGAGTGCAAAGTTCATAATTGGCGTTTTCCTTTGACCCGGATTGTCCATGAGGACGCGGGATGATGGCGAGGGTGCCAGCGCCCGCGTAAGCGCGCAGCACCGCCTCATGAACGATCTGGGTTCACAGCAATGTTATTCGATTCATCTCTACGCAAGGAGCTCGCGCGCAGCTTCGGCGCCACCCTCGTGGTGCTGGTGACGGTGGTCATGACCATGGTGCTGATCCGCACCCTCGGCCAGGCCACGCGCGGCAGCGTCAACCCTGCCGATGTGACGCTGGTCATGGGCTTTTCGGTGCTGGGCTATCTGCCCACCATCCTGAGCCTGAGCCTCTTCATCACCGTGGTTGCCGTGCTCTCGCGCATGTACCGCGACAGTGAAATGGTCATATGGTTTGCGAGCGGCCAGGGGCTTGCGCGTCTGCTGCCGCCGCTGCTGCGCTTTGCCTGGCCCGTGATCGCGGTCGTGGCCGTGCTCGCACTGGGCGTCTGGCCCTGGGCCAATGCCCAGATTCAGGAACTGAAAGTCCGCTACGAGCAGCGTGGCGACGTCGATCGCGTCGCCCCCGGCGAATTTCAGGAATCGGCCAGCGGCAGCCGCGTGTTCTTCATCGAGAAAGACCCCGAGGGCAAACAAAGGGGCAACAACGTGCTCGTGGTGGATCAAAAGGGCATGTCCGAATCGATTACCTCGGCACGCAGCGCACGGCTGCAGACCATGGGGCCAGATCGCTTTGCCCTGCTCAGCCACGGGCAGCGCCTGGAATCGGCGCAGGACCAGCCGACGCTGCGCGTGAGCGAGTTCGCCGAATACGGCATCCGAATCGGCGCCGCGCCGCCCAGTCCCATAGACAACCCGGACGTCAACACGCTCCCCACGCAGCGGCTGATCGCGCAGCCCACGCCCCTGAACCTGGGCGAGCTGGGCTGGCGCCTGGGGCAAATGCTTGCGGCCTTCAACCTCGTGGTGCTGGGGCTGGCGCTGGCCAGCGTCAATCCGCGCGCGGGGCGCAGCAGCAGTCTGGTGCTGGCCCTGCTGGCTTTCATCGTCTATTTGAACTGCATGACCTTGGGGCAGACCTGGGTTGCCGCAGGCAGGGTGCGCTTCATCCCCTTCATGCTGCTGTTGCACGCCGGCATGCTGGCGCTGGGCGCCCTCGTGCTCGCCGCGCGGCACAATGGCTGGTCCTGGCGCACATGGTGGTCCAGGAGGCACGCATGAAAACCCTGCGCCGCATGATCCACCGCGAGGCCCTCGTGTCCGTCGCGTATGCCACGCTGGTCTTCCTGGCGCTGTTCTTCTTTTTCGACCTGGTCGATGAACTGCGCTCGGTGAACCGCTACAGCACGCAAGGCTACGATTTTGCCCGCGCGCTCCTCGTCACGGCGCTGACCGTGCCCGGCCATTTGTATGAGCTGCTGCCCATCACGGTGCTCATTGGCACCATTTTTGTGATGGCGCGGTTCGCGCAAAGCTCCGAATTCACCATCATGCGCACCAGCGGCATGGGGCCGGGGCAGGCCTTGCGCACGCTGCTGCTGCTGGGCGGATTCTTCGTCGTGCTGACCTTCGTCGTGGGCGACTACGTGGCACCCCAAAGCGATCGCCTGGCCGAGACCCTCAAAATGCGTTTCACCGGGCGCATCAGCTCCAAAGCCATGGGCGCCTGGCTCAAGGAACGCCAGCAGGAAAACTCCTTTGCCGTGAACGTGCGCGCCCTCACACCGGACGGCAAGATGCTGGACGTGCGCATTTTCGAGTTCGACGCCACGGGCCAGCTCGCTTCCCACACGCACGCAGCGTCTGCGCAGTTTGGCGAAGATGGGGCGTCCTGGATGCTGGAGCAGGCGCAGCGCAGCCGCTTTCACCTCGAGGACGAGGCCCACGCCTGGGTCGAGCGCACGCAGGCGGCCAGCCTGGCCTGGCCCACGCACATCAAGGCCGAAATGGTTTCAGCCACCTTGCGCAAGCGCGAGCGCATGACCACGCTCGACCTGTTCGAATACATCCGCCACCTCAAGGCCAATGGCCAGACGGCGCAGCGCTACGAGATCGAACTCGGCCGCAAGGTGTTTTACCCGCTGAGCTGCCTGGTCATGGTGGTGCTGGCGCTGCCGTTTGCGTACCTGCACTTCCGCTCGGGCGGCATTTCGGCGCAGGTGTTCGGCGGCATCATGGCGGGGCTGAGCTTTTTCCTGCTCAACAACCTGTTCAGCCACGTGGGCAACCTGCAAAACCTGTCGCCCTGGATCGCCGCCGCGGCGCCCAGCCTGATTTATTCGCTGCTGTCGCTCGCGGCCTTCGGCTGGCTGGTGTTGCGCCGCTGAAGAGACGCCCATGCCGCACAGTGCCCCGGCCATCGTCCTGTTTGCGCACGGCTCGCGCGATCCGCTCTGGCGTGCGCCCATAGAGGCGGTGGCGGCGTACATCCGCCAGCACCACCCCGAACGCCTGGTGCGCTGCGCCTACCTCGAATGCTGCGCCCCCACGCTGGCCGAGGCAGCATCAGAGTTGATAGCGCAAAGCGCGCAGCATGTCTGCGTCATACCGATGTTTTTGGGTACAGGCAGGCACGCCCGCGAAGACCTTCCGGCCTTGCTCGCGCAGTTGCAGGCGGCCCATCCGGCGGTGCGCTTCACGCTGCAGCCCGCCATCGGTGAAGACCCGCGCGTCACAGCGCTCCTCGCGGCCATCGCCTGCGAGTCGCCGCCATAGACACTCCTTGCATAATGATGCGATTCTTTAGAATCAAAACATCATGAACCTGCATCAATTCCGTTTCGTCCAGGAGGCCGTGCGGCGCAACCTCAACCTGACCGAGGCGGCCAAGGCCCTGCACACCTCGCAGCCGGGCGTCTCCAAGGCCATCATCGAGCTCGAAGAAGAGCTCGGCATCGAGATTTTTGCGCGCCACGGCAAGCGCCTCAAGCGCATCACTGAGCCGGGTCAGCAGGTGCTGCAAAGCATTCAGGTCATCCTGCGCGAGGTCGGCAACCTCAAGCGTATCGGCGACGAATTCAGCGCGCAGGACAGCGGCACGCTGAGCATCGCCACCACGCACACGCAGGCGCGCTACGTGCTGCCCGCGTCGGTGGCGCGCCTGCGCGAGGTCTACCCCAAGGTGAATATCAGCCTGCACCAGGCCACGCCGCAGGAAGTGGCGCGCATGGTGCTCGACGAAGTCGCGGAAATCGGCATCGCCACCGAGTCGCTGGCCGACTACCCCGACCTCGTCACTCTGCCCTGCTACGAATGGACGCACGTGCTGGTGCTGCCGCCCGCGCACCCACTGGGGCACAAAGAGCGCGTGGGCCTCGAAGACATCGCGCACGAGCCGCTCATCACCTACCACCCCTCGTTCACCGGGCGCGGCAAGATCGACCAGGCGTTTGCCACGCGCCAGCTGCAGCCGCGCATCGTGCTCGAAGCCATAGACTCGGACGTGATCAAAACCTACGTGCGCCTGGGCCTGGGCATAGGCATCGTGGCCGAAATGGCCATGAAGGAAGACCCCGTGGGCGACCTCGTGGTGCGTCCGCTCGGCCACCTGTTCGGGCAGAACGTGACGCGCGTGGCCTTCAAGCGCGGCGCCTACCTGCGCAATTTCGTCTATCGCTTTGCCGAACTGCTGAGTCCGCGCCTGAGCCGTGAGCTCATCGCCCGCGCCATGACCGGGCATGTGCACGACTACGAACTCTGACAGCCTCCTATCCATCACCCTCTCCAACACCATGACCGCGCCCATCGCCCGCACGCCCGCGCTGCACAGCAAACTGCCCGAAGTCGGCACCACCATCTTCACCGTGATGTCGGCGCTTGCCGCAGAAGTGGGCGCGGTGAACCTGGGCCAGGGCTTTCCCGATTTCGACTGCGACCCGGCACTCGTCGAGGCCGTGTGCCAGGCCATGCGCGCGGGCCACAACCAATACCCGCCCATGCCCGGCGTGCCCTCCCTGCGCAGCGCCGTAGCTTCCAAAATAGAAGCGCTGCACGGTCGCAAATACAGCGCCGATAGCGAAATCACCATCACCGCCGGGGCCACGCAGGCGATCCTCACGGCGATCCTCGCCTGCGTGCGCCCGGGTGACGAAGTGATCGTGCTCGAGCCCTGTTACGACAGCTACGCGCCCAACATCGCACTCGCGGGCGGCAGCGTGGTGCGCGTGCCGCTCACGCCCGGGAGCTTTCGGCCCGACTTCGACAAAATTGCCGCGGCGCTCTCGCCGCGCACGCGCGCGCTGCTCATCAACAGCCCGCACAACCCCAGCGCCACGGTCTGGAGCGCGCAGGACATGCTCACATTGCAGGAGCTGCTCGCGCCCACCGACGTGCTCTTGATCAGCGACGAGGTCTATGAACACATGGTGTTCGACGGCGCCGAACACCAGAGCGCCGCACGCTTTGCGGGGCTCGCGGCGCGCGCCTTCATCGTCTCGAGCTTCGGCAAGACCTTCCACGTCACAGGCTGGAAGGTCGGCACCGTGGCGGCGCCCGCAGCGCTCACGGCAGAGTTTCGCAAGGTGCACCAGTTCAACGTCTTCACCGTGAACACGCCCATGCAGCACGGCCTGGCCAGCTACCTGCAAAACCCCGCGCCCTACCTGCAGCTGCCCGCGTTCTATCAGGCCAAGCGCGACCTGTTCCGCGCGGGGCTGGCCGGCTCGCGCCTGCGCCTGCTGCCTTGCGCCGGCAGCTACTTTCAGTGCGTGGATATTTCGGCCGTGAGCGACTTGGGCGAGGCCGACTTCTGCCAATGGCTCACGCGCGAAATCGGCGTGGCCGCGATCCCGCTCTCGGCTTTTTATGGAGACGGTTTCGACCAGCGCGTGGTGCGCTTTTGCTTTGCCAAAAAAGACGAAACGCTGCGCACGGCACTGCAGCGGCTGCGCAGGCTGTAGCGCACGGCAGCTTCCCAGCTTACGGCATTTTCGCGCCAGACCTTCGTGCGCCGCGTCACTTCTTACTTCGGATCGAGCCCCATCAGCTTGGCGATGAGGTTGCGCTGCACCTGCGAGGTGCCCGCGGTGATCGTGGTCACGCGCGCATCGCGGAAGTGCCGCTGCATGTCGAATTCCTTGATGTAGCCGTAGCCGCCCATGATCTGCATGCCGTTGTTCGCGGCGCGCACGTAGGCTTCGGAGCCGAACAGCTTGGCCATGGACAGCACCTTGAGCGCGTCCTTGCCCTGCGCGAGCAGCCAGGCCGCGTGCAGCATCAGCAGGCGGCTCGCCTCGACCTCGGTCTGCATGTCGGCAAGCATGTGCGCGATCGCCTGGAAGTTGCCGATCGGCTTGCCGAACTGCTTGCGCTCCTTGGCGTAGGCGAGGGCCTGATCGACCACGTCCTGCGCCGCGCCGCAATAGGCCGCCGTGGTCATGAGGCGCTCGAGCTGCAGGCCCGAGAGCATGTAGTCCCAGCCGCGGTTGGGCTCGCCGACGATGCAGTCGGCCGGAATGCGCACATTGTCGAAAAACACCTCGTAGGTGCCCAGCGAGCGCCGCCCCAGCGTGTCGAGCTTGCGCAGCCGTATGCCCGGCAGCGTGTTGTCCACGAGAAACAGCGAGATGCCCTTGCGGTAGTGCACGCTGTTGTCGGTCTTGGCGTAGAGCGAGATGATGTTGTTCTTGGCGCCCGCGCCGGTGGAAAACACTTTTTGCCCGTTGATCACCCACTCGTCACCCTCGCGCCGCGCAAAGGTGCGCATGGCGCCGGCGTCGGAGCCCGCGTCGGGCTCGGTCATGGAGATCGACATGCGGATCTCGCCCGACATCAGCCGGGGCAGGTAGTGGCGCTTTTGCGCCTCGCTGCCGTTGTGCAGCAGATTGAGCCCGTTGAACACCGAGGTGCCATAGGCGCCCATGAGGTCGTAGCTCTTGCGCCCGAGCTCCTCGGCGATGATGGCGAAGTCGATCACGCTGCCGCCCAGGCCGCCGTACTGCTCGGGAAAGACCATGCTGATCAGGCCCATTTCGACGATCGCGTCATAGACCTCGTAGGGGTAGCGCGCCTCTTCGTCCATCGCGCGCACGTAGGCGGGCGTGGCGACGCGGTCGAGCATCTTGCGCACGCTCTCGCGCAGCATGTTCTGTTCTTCGGTAAAGCTGAAGTCCATCGGGTGTCCTTTCGTGCCGCTGCGGACAGGGCAAAACGCTACTTTTTCAATAGCAAATTTCTGACCATAAAAATGCCGATAAGCGCTTATTCATACAGCACAAGAAGCTCCTGTTTTTGAGTCAAAATCCTTGCATCAATCGCGCCGCTGGTTGAAGCTGCGGCCATAGACGATGGAGGCGATGGTGTTGCGCAGAATCTCCACCGTGCCGCCGCCGAGCGCAAAGCCGCGCGAGTCGCGCACCATGCGCTCGAGCGGGAAGTCGCGCGTAAAGCCATAGTGGCCGTGAATTTGCAACGCCTCGTTGGTCACGCGCTGCACCATCTCGTTCGCATAGAGCTTGGCCTGCGCCGCCGCGAGCGGGTTCGGAAAGCCGTTTTCGAGGTGCGTGGCCGCGTGGTGCACCATGAGCCGCGTGGCGTGGATCTGCGTGGCCATGTCGGCGATCTTCCACTGGATACCTTGGAATTCGCAGATGGGCCGCCCGAACTGGTGGCGCTCCTTGGAGTAGGCGACGGCGAGTTCGAGCGCCTCGTGCGCCACGCCCAGGCACATCGCGGCGTTGCCCACGCGCTCGGGGCCGAAGGAGCTCATGAGCACGCGAAAGCTCTTGGTCGAGTTTTCATCGCCGACCATGAGCACGTTTTCCTTGGGGATGCGCACGTTGTCGAAATACAACTCGGCCTCGGCCACGCCGCGCCCACCCATCTTGCGGTCCGGCTTGCCGACGGAAAAGCCCGGCATGCCTTTTTCGACGATCACCGCGCCTATGCCGTGCGCGCCCTTGGTCTTGCCAAAGCGCGCAAACACGAGGATGTGCGTAGCCAGGTGGCCGCCCGTGCAGAACACCTTGTGGCCATTGAGCCGCCAGCCGTCGCCGTCGGGTGTGGCGGAGGTGATCATGTCGGTGGTGGCCGAGCCTGCGCCGGGCTCGCTCATGCCGATGCCGAACATGTATTCGCCCGACACGCACTTGGGCAGCAGACGCTTTTTTTGCTCCTCGGTGCCCAGAATCTCGATCGCACGCGAGGGGCCGTTGATTGCCACCTGACACACCAGCGCGGTGTTGAAGCACACGCGCGAGATTTCCTCGAGGAACACCGTGGCGTGCAAGATCGACAAACCCGAGCCTCCGTATTGCTCAGGAATGACCAGGCCCAGGTAACCGAGTTTGGCGAGCAGGTCGCGGTTTTCTTGCGGGAATTCTTCTTTTTCGTCCCAGTACGCGGCCTTGGCGGCGAACGCATCGACGGCAAACTTGCGCACGGCCGCGCGGAACTCTTCGAGCTCGCCGGCGGGAATGTGGGGAGATGTCATGGTGTCTTGCTCTGAAAATAGGGACAGCCGGTTGCCACCAAGGAAAAAAGCGCAGTGGCAGTGCCGGCCGTATCTGCGGCGCCCAAAACTTCAGGAGCCAATGAACTTAGGCGGGCGCTTTTCAAGGAAGGCCGCGACGCCCTCTTTGTGGTCGTGGGTCACGAGCAGCTGGTTTTGCACATGCGATTCGAGCTCGAGGAAAGTGTCGAAATTCACCCCCGCCGCGCCCACGAACATGCACTTGGCCATGCCCAGCGCAAGCGTGGCCGACTGCGCCCAGTCGCTCGCGAGCTCCATCGCGCGCGCCTCGAGCCGCTCGTCCTCGACGAGCTCGGTCACGAGGTCGAGCTTCAGCGCCTCCTCGCCCGAGAGCATGCGCCCCGACAGCACCAGCTCCTTCGCGCGCAGCACGCCCACGTACTGGCTCAGCAAAAACACCGAGCCGCCGTCGGGCGCCAAGCCGACCTTTTTGAACACTTGCCCGAACCGCGCTTGCGGCGAGGCGAGGATGTAGTCGCACGCCATGGCCAGGCTCCAGCCCACGCCCACCGCGGGCCCACGCACGGCCGCGAGGATGGGCTTTTCGAGGTGCACCATGGCGCGCAGCATGGAATGCGCCACATGCAGCCGGTGCCGCCCGCCGCGAATGTCCGCCTTGCCCATGGAGCTCACGTCCGAGCCCGCGCAAAACGCATTCCCCGCGCCGGTGAGGACGACAGCGCGCACGGCGTCATCGTCGGCAAAGCCGCGAAAAGCGTCGAGCAGCTGCACCTTCATGTCGTTGGTGAGCGCGTTCTTCTGTGCCGGGTTGTCTATGGTGACCTTGGCGACACCGCCCACGGTTTCTACGCGAATCGTCATTGCTTTCGTCTCCTTGGCATGGCTTTCTCGAACGGCCGGGCACTTTTGCATGCGACAAGCACCCGTGTGCCGGCTTGCCGGCGAGCCCAAGGTGTTGGCTCAGCCGAATTGCGGCTTGCGCTTTTCGCGGAAGGCCGAGACGCCCTCTTTGACGTCCTCGGTCAGGAACAGGAACGGGAAGGCGTCGCTCGCATAGCGCATTTCTTCGCCGCCCAGGCCGCGGTTGTAGAACGACTTGGCCATTTCCACGGCCATGCGCGGTTTGGCCGCGAGCTTTTCGGCGAAGGCCGTGGCTTCTTCGAGCAGCTTTTCGTGCGGCACGGTGCGCAGCGCAATGCCCAGGCGCACGGCCTCGGCCGCGTCTATGGGCTCGCCGAGCATGCTCAGCTCCTTGGCCTTGGGGCGGCCGACGATCTCGTGCAAGCGCACCACGGCAAAGCCCGGCAGCAGGCCGAGCTGGATTTCGGGCACGCCGAACTTGGCGCGCTCCGAGGCGAGGATGAAGTCGCAGGCGATCGCGAGCTCAAAACCACCGCCGAAAGCCATGCCGTTGACGGCCGCGATCAAGGGCTTGCGGCAGCGCTCGGGCGACTGCAAAAAGGGCAAGATGGTGGCGATGAACTGGCGCGTCTGCTCGGGCGTGACGGGAAAGCCGCTGATGTCGGCCCCCGCGCAAAAGGCCTTGTCGCCGCGGCCCGTGATGATGCCGACACGGATTTCATCGTCGGCCTCGATCTTGGCCAGGCTCTCGGTCACGCCCTCGCGGATGCCCGCGGACAAGGCGTTGAGCTTGGAAGGCTCATCGAGGGTGATGTAGGCGATACGCCCCTTTTTTTCGAATTCGACGCTGCCGATGCGCATGGTGTGCTCTCTTTCTATGGAAAGCGCTTTTATAACAAACGTTCGGTAGTTTGTCACGGCACAACGTGGTGTTGCCGTTCGCAAAAACGAAGGGCCGGCAAGCCTTTTCAGCTTGCCGGCCCTCACTGTGGCGGCCGTGGTGGCGTCGCCCCTTCAGTCCGTCGTCGCCTCTTCGGGCTCCGCGGGCTCCGCGCGTGCCGAGCGGTCTTTCTTGGGCAGCGCCGTGATGTCGAGCACCACTTCGTCCTTGTCGTCCAGATCGACCGTGAGGCGCCCGCCCTCGGTCAGGCGGCCGAACAGCAGCTCGTCGGCCAGGGCACGGCGTATCGTGTCCTGGATCAGGCGCTGCATGGGCCGCGCGCCCATGAGCGGATCAAACCCTTTCTTCGCGAGGTACTTGCGCAGCTTGTCGGTGAAGGTGACCTCGACCTTCTTCTCGGCGAGCTGCTGTTCGAGCTGCAGCAGGAACTTATCGACCACGCGCAGGATGACCTGCTCGTCGAGCGGCTTGAAGCTCACGATGGCATCGAGCCGGTTGCGGAACTCGGGCGTGAACAGGCGCTTGATGTCGCCCATTTCGTCGCCGGGCTGGCGCTGCGTCGTGAAGCCTATCGTGGCCTTGTTCATGGTCTCGGCGCCCGCGTTCGTCGTCATGATGATGATGACGTTGCGGAAGTCGGCCTTGCGCCCGTTGTTGTCCGTGAGCGTGCCATGGTCCATCACCTGCAGCAGCACGTTGAAGATGTCCGGGTGCGCCTTTTCGATCTCGTCGAGCAGCAGCACGGCGTGCGGCTTCTTGCTGATGGCCTCGGTGAGCAACCCACCCTGGTCGAAGCCCACGTAGCCCGGCGGCGCGCCGATCAGGCGGCTCACGGCGTGGCGCTCCATGTATTCGGACATGTCGAAGCGGATCAGCTCGATGCCGAGGATGTAGGCCAGCTGGCGTGCGGCCTCGGTCTTGCCCACGCCCGTGGGGCCGCTGAACAGGAACGAGCCGATTGGCTTGTCCGGCTTGCCCAGGCCAGAGCGCGCCATTTTCACGGCGCTGGCGAGCACTTCGAGCGCCTTGTCCTGGCCGAACACCACGCTCTTGAGGTCGCGCTCGAGCGTCTGCAGCTTGCCGCGGTCGTCGTTCGAGACGCTCGCAGGCGGGATGCGCGCGATCTTGGCGACGATCTCTTCGATCTCGGTCTTGCCTATGGTTTTCTTGCGCTTGCTCGGCACGAGGATGCGCTGCGCCGCACCGGCCTCGTCGATCACGTCTATGGCCTTGTCGGGCAGGTGGCGGTCGTTGATGTATTTGGCCGACAGCTCGGCCGCGGCCTGCAGCGCGGTGGCCGAATACTTCACGCTGTGGTGCTCCTCGAAACGAGATTTGAGCCCCTTGAGGATGTCTATGGTTTCGGCCACGCTGGGCTCGACCACGTCGATCTTCTGGAAGCGCCGCGACAAGGCCGCGTCTTTTTCGAAGATGCCGCGGTATTCGCTGAAGGTGGTCGCGCCTATGCACTTGAGCTGGCCGCTCGAGAGCGCCGGCTTGAGCAGGTTGGACGCATCGAGCGTGCCGCCCGAAGCCGCGCCCGCGCCGATCAGCGTGTGTATCTCGTCGATGAACAAAATGCCCTTGGGCTTGTCCTTGAGCGCCTTGAGCACGCCTTTGAGGCGCTGCTCGAAGTCGCCGCGGTACTTGGTGCCCGCGAGCAACGCGCCCATGTCGAGCGCATACACCGTGGCATCGGCGAGGATTTCGGGCACATCGCCCTGCGTGATGCGCCAGGCCAGGCCCTCGGCAATGGCCGTCTTGCCCACGCCCGCCTCGCCCACGAGCAGCGGGTTGTTCTTGCGCCGGCGGCAGAGGATTTGGATGGTGCGCTCGACCTCGTAGTGGCGGCCGATCAGCGGGTCGATCTTGCCCTCTTTGGCGAGCTGGTTGAGGTTTTGCGTGAACTGGTCGAGCGGCGAGGCCTTTTCACTGCGCTCACTGCCTGCGCCCTCTTCTGCCTCATTCGAGCTTTCGGGCTTGGCAGGCTCGGACGGCTCGCCCTTGCGAATGCCGTGCGCGATGTAGTTGACCACGTCCAGGCGCGTCACGCCCTGCTGGTGCAGGTAATAGACGGCGTGCGAATCCTTCTCGCCAAAGATCGCGACGAGCACGTTCGCGCCCGTGACTTCCTTCTTGCCGTTGCCGGTGGACTGCACGTGCATGATCGCGCGCTGGATCACGCGCTGAAAACCCAGCGTGGGCTGCGTATCGACATCGTCGGTGCCGGCCACCTGCGGGGTGTTGTCCTTGATGAAGTTGGAGAGCGCCGCGCGCAGGTCGTCGATGTTGGCGGCGCATGCGCGCAGCACCTCGGCTGCGCTGGGGTTATCGAGCAATGCAAGCAACAGATGCTCCACGGTGATGAACTCGTGGCGCTGCTGACGGGCCTCGACGAAGGCCATATGCAAGCTGACTTCCAGTTCCTGGGCAATCATGTGAACTCCTTTGTGCTTGCGTGGAAGGGATATTTATAAACCGGTATGGATGAGCCCTCAATGCACGGGCTCACTGACACATTGCAAAGGGTGCCCGGCCTTGTTCGCGGCGTCGAGCACCTGATCCACCTTGGTGCCTGCAACGTCGCGCGAATACACGCCGCAAACGCCTTTGCCCTCAAGGTGGATTTTGAGCATGATCTGCGTCGCTGTCTCCAGGTCTTTCCCGAAAAATTCTTGCAACACCACGACGACGAACTCCATGGGCGTGTAGTCGTCGTTGAGCATCACCACCTGGTACATCTTGGGTGGCTCGGTTTTCTGCGGCACTCTTTCGAGCACGACGGCATCACCTTCATCCGGTGTGGGCCGGACGGCGGGCGGCGCGAGAGGTGAGGACGGAGATTGTGTAGCCATGAAAATGATTCTAGCGAGCCGCGAAGATCGCTGCCTCAGACGGGATGTAATGCCGGCAAAGGGGAATTCAAGCTGGGGGTAAGCAAAATTCGGGCCGCGGTCGGCTCTGCGCAACCGCAGCCTGGCAGCGCGGCGCCCCTAAGGTGCGGTCGCAGCGGCGCCAGCGCTATGCCGCTTTTGTCGTCATTCATACACAACCGACGCGGCCCGGCCCTCGGTGTGTGCGCTCCAGGCGGCCAAAGCCGCATCCGACGGAAAGGCGCGAAAGGCGTCACCCAACTGCAGCTCGGCCACGGCCGCGCCCTGTCCATCGGTGCAGCGCAACTCCAGGCGCACGCGCAGGCCGTGCAGCAGCTCGGCCTCGGGCGTAGTCTCGCGGCGCGGCGGAAATTCGCCGAGCAGGCGCCCTACGTCGGGCCGCTGCGCACCCAAAGGCACATGCAGGTATTTGCCGAAGCGGCAGCGCGCCGCAGGCAAGTCCCAGACCTGCTGCACCTTGAGGCGCAGGCCGCCGCTGAAATGGTCTTGCTGCACACGGCCGCTGACGACGATGAATTCATCGTCCTTGAGCTGGTTGCGGCAGGCGCTCAGCAGCGCCTCGTCGGCCGAGGCCTCGATCACGCCCGATTTGTCGTCGAGGCGAAACAGCCCCATCTTGCCGCGCTGGCCGTTGATCACGCGAAAGTCGCTCACGATGCCCGCCAGCAGCTGCGGCTCGCGGCTGTCCTGCAGCTCGGCAATGGCCGTGCGCACGAAGCGGCGCACTTCGGCGGCAACCTCGTCGAACAAGTGGCCCGAGAGGTAAAAGCCCACCGCGGTTTTCTCGTGCAGGAGACGCTCGCGCACGCCCCAGGGCGGCACCGCCACGAGCTCGGGCTCCTGTGTGCTCGAGCCCTGCGCGTCGTCGCCCATGAGGTCGAACAGCCCCCCCTGGTTGGCGTTGGCGAGCGTGGCGGCGGCAAACTCGAATGCGCGGTCTATGGACGCGACGAGCGCGGCGCGGTCGGGATGCAGCGCATCGAAGGCGCCGGCCTTGATCAGCGCCTCGACGGTGCGCTTGTTCAGGCGCGTGCGATCGACGCGCACGCAAAAGTCGAACAAGCTCTTGAACGGCCCCGCGGTCGCCGCTTGCGGCCCGCTGCCGCGCCCCTCGCGCGCCGCGACGATGGCCTCGATCGCCTGCTGCCCCGTGCCTTTGACGGCGCCCAGCCCGTAGCGGATGACCGTGTCGCTGACCGGCTCGAAGCGGTAGCTGCCGCGGTTGATGTCGGGCGGCTCGAAGCGGATGCCGAACTTCTGCGCGTCCTCGAACAACACCTTGAGCTTGTCGGTGTCGTCCATTTCGATGGTCATGTTGGCGCAGAAAAACTCGGCCGTGTAATGCACCTTGAGCCAGGCCGTGTGGTAGGCCAGCAGCGAGTACGCGGCCGCGTGCGACTTGTTGAAGCCATAGCCCGCGAACTTTTCCATGAGGTCGAACACCTCGTCGGCCTTTTGCTCGCTGATGCCGTTCTTGGCTGCGCCCTCGCGAAAAATGGCGCGGTGCTGGGCCATTTCCTCGGGCTTTTTCTTGCCCATGGCGCGGCGCAGCATGTCGGCGCCGCCGAGCGAGTAGCCGCCCAGCACCTGCGCGGTCTGCATCACCTGTTCCTGATAGACCATGATGCCGTAGGTCTCGGCCAGCACCTTTTCGACCAGCGGGTGCGGGTATTCGACGGCCTCCTTGCCATGCTTGCGCGCAACGAAGCTCGGAATCAGGTCCATGGGGCCGGGGCGGTAGAGCGCGTTCAGCGCGATCAGGTCTTCGAGCCGCGTGGGCCGCGCCTCGCGCAACATGCCCTGCATGCCGCGGCTTTCAAACTGGAACACGGCCTCGGTCTTGCCCTCCTGGAACAGCCGGTAGGTCGCAGGGTCGTCGAGCGGGATCTGCTCGAACGAAAAATGCGCCTGCCCCTGGTGGCGCTGCACGATGAATTCGCGCGCAAGTTCCAGAATCGTCAGCGTGGCCAAGCCCAGAAAGTCGAACTTCACGAGGCCGATGGCCTCCACGTCGTCCTTGTCGTACTGGCTCACGGCCGAGTCGCTGCCGGGCTGCTGGTACAGCGGACAAAAGTCGGTGAGCTTGCCCGGCGCGATGAGCACGCCGCCCGCGTGCATGCCCACGTTGCGCGTGAGGCCCTCGAGCTTTTGCGCAAGCGCGAGCAAGGTCTTGACCTCGTCCTCGCGCGCGAGGCGCTCGGCCAGCGCCGGCTCGGCCTCGATCGCCCCGGCGATGGTGATGTGCTGGCCCGGCTTGTTGGGGATCAGCTTGCTGATGCCGTCGCAAAAGGTGTAGCTCATGTCCAGCACCCGGCCCACGTCGCGGATCGCCGCGCGCGCCGCCATGGTGCCGAAGGTGGCGATCTGGCTCACCGCGTCCTTGCCGTACTTTTCCTTGACATAGTCGATCACGCGGTCGCGGTTGGCCTGACAGAAGTCGATGTCGAAGTCGGGCATGGACACGCGCTCGGGGTTCAGGAAGCGCTCGAACAGCAGGTTGTATTGCAACGGGTCGAGGTCCGTGATCTTGAGCGCATACGCCACCAGCGAGCCCGCGCCCGAGCCGCGCCCCGGCCCCACGGGGCAGGCATGGTTCTTGGCCCAGTTGATGAAGTCGCTCACGATCAAAAAGTAGCCCGGAAAGCCCATCTTCAGGATGGTGGCAATCTCGAACTCCAGGCGCTCCACGTAGCGCGGGTGCTGGCGTTCACGCTCCGCAGCATCGGGGTACCGCTGCGCGAGGCGCTGCTCCAGCCCCTCGAACGAGGCGATGCGAAAGTATTCGTCGATCGGCATGCCGCCCGGCGTGGGGTAGTCTGGCAGCTGGGGCTTGCCCAGCACCAGGGTCAGGCTGCAGCGGCGCGCGATCTCCAGCGTGTTTTCGAGCGCCGAGGGCACATCGGCAAACAGCGCCTGCATCTGGGCCTGGGGCTTGAAATACTGCTCGCGCGTAAACCTGCGCACACGCCGTTGGTTGCCCAGAATCTCGCCTTCGGCGATGCACACGCGCGCCTCGTGCGCCTCGTAGTCGTCCTCGGTGGCGAACTGCACCGGGTGCGTGGCCACCACGGGCAGCCCCAGCCGCGCCGCGAGCTGCACCGCCGCCGTGACGTGGGCCTCGTCGTCGTTGCGCCCGGCACGCTGCAGTTCTAGGTAAAAGCGGTGCGCATAGATGCCCGCCAGCCGCAGCGCCAACTGCGCCGCGCCCGCCTCGTCGCCCTTGAGCAGCGCCTGCCCCACGGGCCCAGCCTGCGCGCCCGAGAGCGCAATCAACCCCGCGTTCAGCTCCTGCAGCCAGCCCCAGGTGCACACGCCCTGCGCCTTGACCACGTTGCGCGTCCAGGCGCGCGTGAGCAGCTCGCACAGGTGGAGGTAGCCCTCACGGTTTTGCACCAGCAGCAGCATGCGGCTGGGCGTCGCGCCGGCTTCGCCCTCGACGAAAACCTCGGCGCCCAAAATCGGCTTCACGCCCTTGCCGCGCAGCGCCTTGTAAAACTTGACGGCGCCAAAAAGGTTGTTCAAGTCCGTGACCGCCAGCGCCGGCTGCCCATCCGCAGCCGCCGCCTGGGCCAGATCGTCGATACGCAAGGTGCCGTCAACGACGGAAAATTCAGTGTGCAGGCGCAGGTGGACAAACATGGCCGGCATTGTAGAAAACCGCCCTCCCGCGCAGCCACCAAAATTGGGGTCAGATTCCAATTAAGCGCTGATCGCCGGAGGGATCAAGTGTCTTCGCCCAGATCCACGAGAAGAAGCGGCGTTTGGAAGCTTCATGCGTCCAAAGGCAAAGAGCGGATGTATCGTTTTCTGCCTCAAGGACGGTGCGGGTTTGGCGCAGTCTCAATTGCTGGCCGGCTTCCAAAAAGTAATCGTGCGGATCGCCGGTTTGGGTAACCCAGAGTCGTCCCGACTTTACGGTTAGCACTGCGCCGTCTTGCGGCTTCAGGCACATCGTCTGGCCTGGGTGTATGACGCATTGGATTGCGCGTGTGGACATAGTGGCCTCCATGTGGATAGCGCCACTGTCAATCGAATCACCTCTGGAAAAAAGACACAGAAAACCGCCAGGCTGTGCTGCGCAAGAGGCTTTGTTCGACCCTCTGTATGGCCACAAACTCCGGCAATCTGTATTGGTTGATTGCTGATTTTGTGGCACATAGAACCAGTACATTTACTGCACCATGAACGCCGAGACGCAGCATTCCTCTCTGCCGCTCTATGCGCAGATCGCCCAGCGGATGGCGCACTTGATCGACAGCCGGGCGTTCAAGCCCGGTCAGCGCTTACCGTCGGTGCGTGACCTCGCGGCCACCAACGGTGTGTCCATCTCCACGGCCGTGCAGGCGCTGCGCTGGCTGGAGGAGCGCAAACTCGTCGCGGCAAAACCCAAGGCCGGTTATTTCGTGGCGCCGGCCGGCAAGGCGCCTGCATTGCCGGCGGTCAGCCGTCCGCCGCGGCACAGCCTGCTCGTGGAGCGCCAAAGCCGCGCAGAACTGATTTTCACGGTGACCGACACCACCCATGCGGTCAGTTTTGGTGGCGCTTGCCCCAAAGATCCGACTTTCTTCGATGAAGCCAGGGTGCGCACGGCGATCCAGCGCGCGACGCGCGTGCACCGCTTCACCTTGGTGGAGTACAGCGATTCCCCCGGTACTTCGGCTCTGCGTGAGGCGGTAGCCCAAAGGGCGTTTCACCTCGGATGCCAGCTCAAGGCCGACAACATCGTGGTGACGGCCAGCTGCATTCATGCCGTCAGTTTGTGCCTGCGGGCAGTCACCAAACCAGGTGACATCGTGGCCCTGGAGTCACCGACGCACTTTGGCTTTTTGGACTTGCTGGAATCGCTGAATCTGCGCGCGCTCGAAATTCCCACGCATCCCAAGGAGGGCATTTCACTGGCGGCACTGCAACTGGCCTTGGACACGCAGCCGGTCAAGGCCGTGCTGGTGGTTCCTACCCTTTCCAATCCGCTCGGGTCAGTGATGCGCCACAGCGATAAACAGGCTCTGGTCAAAATGCTGACCGAGAAGCAAGTCCCGCTGATTGAAGACGTAGTCTTCAACGACCTCCTGGCTTCGGATGAACGCCGCAGAGCGGCCAAATCTTTTGATGCCGATGGGGGTGTGATGGTCTGCGGCTCGTTTTCCAAGACGGTTGCGCCCGGTGTCCGTCTGGGCTGGGTCGAAGCAGGTCGGTGGAAAGAGTCTGTGCATCGACTGAAGCGGGTGCATGGCATTGCGACCAATCAGGTGCTCGAATATGCGCTGGCAGACCTGGTAACGCAGGTAGGTTATGAGTCCCGCATGCGCCGCCTGAGCGACCACATGCGCGTGCGTCTGGCAGAGGCGAGAAAGCTCATCGCCGCGAGTTTCCCAAAAGGAACGAGGGTCAGTGCGCCACCTTCCGGGTTCACTTTATGGCTGGAGTTGCCACAACCGTGCAACACCATGGTCTTGTTTCATGCGTGCCGGGAGGAAGGTATCGTTTTCAGCCCTGGCTCCCTGTTCAGCGCCACCGATCGTTTCGATCACTGCCTGCGCCTGAGCTTTGCAGGATGCTGGTCCGACACGGAGCGGCGAGCCTTGTGCCGTATCGGTGAGTTGGCCAGGCAATCTTTTTGACTCGGGAAAACCGGGGTGCGGCAAATTGGAATCTCCTCCAATGCCCCCATCAACCGCGCCCGCGCACCCAAGCCACGAAGCGCAGCCGGTATTCGGGCACCAGCCAGAAGATGGCGCCGGTCACCGCGGCATTGGCCAGGCCGGTGAGCAGGAATAGCTGCGCAATGGAAAAGCCGCTTTGCAGCAGCACCGCGGCGATGAGGGCGCTGGCCACCATGAACAGCGCGTTCAGGATGTTGTTGGCCGCGATGATGCGTGCGCGGTGCGTGGGCGCGCTGCGCAGCTGGATCAGCGCGTACATGGGCACGCTGTAAAGGCCCGCGCTGAGGCTGAGCAGCGCCAGGTCCGCCATCACGCGCCAATGTGCGGCCTGCGCCACGAAGCTGCGCAGCGTGTACGCCGCAGCAGCACCCCCATCCACACCCGCGCCCGCATCAAGGCCCGTCGGCGGCACCAGCCCGCGCGCGGCAAAGTAAAGATCGATGGCAAACACCGTCATGCCGATGGCACCCAGCGGCACGAGGCCGATTTCCACATGCCGGTGCGAGAGCCTTTCGCACAGCAGCGAGCCAAGTCCTATGCCCGCCGAAAACACCAGCAGCAAGAGCGACGCCACCTGCTCGTTGCCGTGCAGCACCTCCTTGGCAAAGGCCGGGAAATTGCTCAAGAACGTGGCGCCGAAGAACCACATCCACGAAATGCCCAGCAGCGCGCGGAACACCACCGCCTGCGCGTGCGCCAGCCGCAGGTTGCGCCAGGTTTCGCTGACCGGATTCCAGCAGATGCGCAGGCCCGGATCGGTCGCCGGCGCCGCAGGGATGCGCTGCGCCGCCGCGCGCCCCACCAGGGCCAGCGCCACGCAGGCCGCGGCCACATACACATGCCCCCGTTGCGGCACTGCCACCAGCATCCCCCCGGCGACGTTGCCAAGCAAAATAGCGACGAAGGTGCCCGCCTCCACCACCCCGTTGCCACCCGTGAGCTCACGCTCGTCGAGCACCTGCGGCAGGTAGGCGTACTTGACCGGGCCGAACAGCGTGGAGTGCAGCCCCATCAAAAACACGCAGGCCAGCAGCACTGGCACCTGTTCCTCCAAAAAGGCCCAGGCCGCCAGCGCCATGATGGCGATCTCGAGGTTCTTGACCAGGCGGATCACCGTGGTCTTGTCGAACTTGTCGGCGAGCTGCCCGCTGGTGGCCGAAAACAGCACGAACGGCAGGATGAACAGCGCCCCTATCACCACCCCCGCGAGCGCAGGCGGCAGCCACGCCACGTGCAACTGGTAGGTCACCAGCACCGTGAGCGCAAACTTGAACAGGTTGTCATTGGCCGCGCCGGCAAACTGCGCCCAGAAAAATGGCGCAAAACGCCGCTCGCGCAGCAGGGCAAACTGGTTGCTCGGGCGGGGTGGGGAAGGGGCTTCGGTCATGGCAATGGCATCGAAATGGTGGGGCAGGATCATTCTCGCGGTGGTGGCACTACACTCCAAGCGCTGCCACGCCACACCCGAATTCGAGCATCGATCATGCCGCTTTTTACCTGTCAAGCCGACCTCAGCCAATCCAGCTTGCTGGAGCCCACCACGTTCGAATCCGAACAGCTGCTGGAGGCGCGTTTACGTGATCTACTAGAGCAACACCTTCCCTGCCTACTACCTGCGCAACCGCTGATGGTGATCGCCGCCGAATATGGCGCCTGGAGCAACGCCAAGCAATCGATCGATTTGCTGGCCATGGACGAAGAAGCCCAGCTGTACGTCGTCGAAATCAAGCGCACCGGCGACGGTGGGCACGCGGAGTTACAGGCCCTGCGATACGCGGCCATGCTCTCCAACCACACCATCGAGCATGTCGTAGATGCGCGACATCATCAGCTTCTGAAAAAGCGCACCGATGCCCGTAGGGATGAGGCACAAGCGGAAATTTTGGAGTTTTTAGGCGAACCGGATATCTCCACTGTCAAGCTGGGCACGACGCCCCAGGTCATCCTGGTGGCACGCGACTTCAGCCCCGAAATCACCACGACCGCAATGTGGCTCATGGAGCGCATGGACGGCTTCAAGATGTATTGCTTCACGGTACAGCTGTACGCCTTGGGCAACGGAAACCATGCGCTATATATCGACTTGCTGATTCCACTGCCACAGCAAGAAGACTACTTGGTGCAGGTGCGCGATCGCAACGCCGCTATGGCACGACAAACCGCCGTTGCATCCGCCCGACGTCAGCGCACCTGCCCCTTGCTCGAGGCCGCAGGCAAACTTCGCACGGGCGACGCACTGTACCTCGTCAAGCCCATCCATAAAAACCTGCCGCCCCTGGCAGAAAGCGAGCGGCAGGCGATTTACCTGGGCGAGGGTAAGGTGCGCTGGAACGGCAGGGAGTTTTCATCCTTGACCGACTTGACGCTGCACTTGCGCAACCAGATCCAGCCTCCAATCAGCGCTATCCCTGGCACGGAATTTTGGGGGCTTCAGAAAGACGGGCCGTCACTCGCTCAACTGGCCAACACATTGACGGTGTAAGCGTCAGGTCCGCCACGCGCGCGCCGCGCCTGCTCCCAAAATTCACACGCCAGTTGCTCACGCCAACGCGAAGCGCCACACGCCTTGTGCGTCGCGCGTGCGGCGCAGCTCTCCCGCGTACCAGAGGCGGTGCAGATGCGCCACGGCCTCGCCCATCGCAAAGGTGGTTTGGTGCAAGTCGAGCTGGCGATGGAACAGCACCGGCAGCAGCTCGTGGGCCGTCACGGGGTGCTCGCGTGCCGTGACGAGCACGTCGGCCAGGCGCGCGCGGTGGTGCTCGTGCAGCTGCGCGATGCGCGTGTGCAGGCCCACGAAGGGCTTGCCGTGCGCGGGCAGCACCAGCGTGTCGGCGGGCAGCGCCTCGAAGCGGTCGATCGAGTCGAGGAACAGTGTGAGCGGGTCGGCCTCGGGCTCGCCCTCATAGACGCTCACGTTGGTGGAGATGCGCGGCAGCATCATGTCGCCGCTGATCAACAGGCCCAGCGCCGCGCAATACAGCGCCATGTGCTCGGGCGCGTGGCCGTAGCCGACGATGCAGCGCCACTCATGCGCGCCTATGCGCAGCACGTTGCCGTCCATGAGGCGCCGGAAGGTCGGCGGCACGGCCGGCACGTGGCTGCTGTAATAACTCTTGCGCTGGCGGATTTTTTCGAGCTCGTCCGGATCGCGCAGGCCGTGGCTCGCAAAAAACTGCGCCGAGCGCTCGGCGCGCACGTCGTCCACCACCGCGGAGTTGTAGAGCCCTGCCTGGTAGTCGGTGGCGCTGATCCACAGCTGGCATTCGTGCACGGGCGTGCTCCAGCGCTCGCACAGCCAGTGCGCGAGGCCGATGTGGTCGGGGTGCATGTGCGTGACGATCACGCGCAGAATCGGCAGCCCCTGCAACTGGCTTGCAAACACCTGCTCCCAATCGGCGCGCGACTCGGCGCGGTCTATGCAGCAATCGACCACACTCCAGCCGTCGCGCCCGTCGATGTGGTCGCGCAGCAGCCAGAGGTTGATGTGGTCAAGCGCATACGGCAGGGACATGCGCAGCCAGAGCACGCCCGGCGCCACTTCGATCGCACCGCCGCGCGGCGGCAGGCGGTCGGCAAGCGGGTAGTGCAAGGCACGTTCGAGTTCGGCAGCAGAGGACATGGGCAGGGACGTGCGGGAATGATGATGGGGCGCCGCGCGCTGGCCGGCGAGGGCGGGCCGCGGCGGTGCAAGGCCATTGTAGAAAGGATGCGCCGAGCGCGCTGTCCCGCACTTGCCAGCGCTCTTCGACGAGGCCGGCGACCACACCCCGGGCCCCCACCATCGAAAAGCCTTTCGGGCCGTGTCAGCCCTTGGCCACCAGCTTGATGATGCTCGAAAAGTCCTGCGCGCCGTAGCCCGCGAGGCTGTGCGCCGCGTACAGGCCGCGCACCAGGCCACCGAGCGGCGTCGCGGCCTTGACGGCGGTGGCGTTTTCCTGTGCGAGGCCCAGGTCTTTGAGCATCAGATCGGTGCCGAAGCCGCCCGCGTAGCCCTTGGAGGCGGGCGCGTTTTCCATCACGCCGGGCCAGGGGTTGTATTTTTCGAGCGCCCAGTTGCCGCCCGAGCTGCGGCGCATGATCTCCGAGAGCACCTTGGGGTCGAGCCCGTTGGCCACGCCGAGCGCGATCGCCTCGCTGGTGCCCGCCATGAGGATGCCCAGCAGCATGTTGTTGCAGATTTTGGCCGTCTGCCCCGCGCCCACGGCGCCGGCGTGGAAGATGTTGCTGCCCATTTTCTCGAGCAGCGGGCGCGCGCGCTCGAGGGCTGCCGCCTCGCCGCCGACCATGAAGGTCAGCGTGCCGGCAATCGCGCCGCCCGTGCCGCCCGAGACGGGCGCGTCGATGAAGTCGATCTGGCGCGCCGCCGCGGCCTCGGCCACCTTGCGCGAGGTGGCTGCGGCGATGGTCGAGCTGTCGATGACCAGCGTGCCCGCGCTCAATGCCGCGAGCAAGCCCGGCGCGCGCCCGTCGCCGAGGAACAGCGCCTCGACATGCGGGCTCGCGGGCAGCATGCTGATGACCACAGCTGCGCCCTGCGCGGCCTCTGCGGCGCTGGGTGCAATCACCAGGCCCTCGGCGGCGAGTTTGTCGCACGCGGGCTTGGAGAGGTCGAAGCCGCGCACGCTGTAGCCGGCCTTGTGCAGATTCAGCGCCATGGGGCCGCCCATGTTGCCCAAACCGATGAATGCGATGTGCATGATGAGGTCTCCTGAGTGCAAGTGGTTAAGTATCAAATATGCCTCCAGCGCTTGATATACCTGCGCAAGCAGCTATCGAAACAAAAGTTTTTTGGCAAGCCTGCCGTCGCGCCGGTCAACGCCGGTCAGCGGATCACCTCGGGCGCGTCGCCTTCGAGCATGCGCCGCGCGATGATCACGCGCATGATCTCGTTCGTGCCTTCGAGGATCTGGTGCACGCGCGCATCACGCACCAGGCGCTCGAGCGGAAAGTCGTTCAGGTAGCCGTAGCCGCCGTGCAGTTGCAGCGCCTCGTTGCACACGGCAAAGCCCGCGTCGGTGGCAAAGCGCTTGGCCATGGCGCAATAGGTGCTCGCGTCGCGCGCGCCGGCGTCGAGCTTGCAGGCCGCCAGGCGCACCATCTGGCGCGCCGCGACGAGTTCGGTCGCCATGTCGGCGAGCTTGAACTGCAGCGCCTGAAAGCTCGCGATCGGCTTGCCGAACTGCCGGCGCTCGTGCAGATAGCGCTGCGCGTGCGTGAGCGCGCCCTGCGCCGCACCGACCGAGCAGGTGGCGATGTTGATGCGCCCGCCGTCCAGGCCCTTCATGGCGATCTTGAAGCCCTCGCCCTCGCGGCCGAGCAAATGGTCCGCCGGAATGCGCACGTTGTCGAAGCTGATGGTGCGCGTGGGCTGGCTGTTCCAGCCCATTTTGTGCTCGCGTTTGCCATAGCTGATGCCCGGCGTGTCGGCCGGCACGGCAAAGGCCGAGATGCCGCCCGCGCCCGACTGCGCGTCGCCCGTGCGCGCCATGAGCACCAGCATGTCGGTGCTGCCCGCGCCCGAGATGAAGGCTTTGCTGCCGTTGATCACCCATTCGTGCCCGATGGCCTCGGCGCGCGTCTTGAGCGCGGCCGCGTCCGAGCCCGCGCCCGGCTCGGTCAGGCAGTACGAGGCGAGCTTTTCGCCGCGCGTGAGCAGCGGCCCCCAATGCTCGCGCACCGCGGGCGTGGCCCAGGTGCCGAGCATCCAGGTGGCCATGTTGTGGATGGTGATGAAGGCCGTGGTCGAAGGATCGACGGCGGCCATTTCCTCGAACACCAGCGTGGCGTCGAGCCGCGGCAGGCCCAGGCCGCCCGCATTCTCGGGTGCGTACAGGCCGCAAAAACCGAGCTCGCCGGCTTTGGCGATGGCCTCGCGCGGAAAAATGCCTTCGGCGTCCCAGCGCGCCGCGTGCGGTGCAAGCTCTGCCTGGGCAAACTGCCGCGCCGTGTCGGCAAAGGCCCGCTGATCGTCACTCAGCTCGAAGTCCATGGGGGTGCGTCTCCTCGTGGTGTGTGCAGTTGCGCAGCGGCAAAAATTCGATGTTTTTGCCACTTCAGGCAGACAGGGCGGGCACTGCAAGCTATCGAACCCATTGCAAGCAAGGCGCTGCCCTTGCTGCGCCCTGCCCTGCCTGCCGCGCTCGTTCAACGCAGGCTGATGGTGGTGTTGACGCCCTGCGCGGTGGTGCTGTCGTCGAACCAGCGCGCCGTGACGGTCTTGGTCTGGGTGTAGAACAGCACGACCTGCTTGCCATAGGGCCCGAGGTCGCCGAGCTTGGACGCGCGCGAGCCGGTGAACGAGAAAATCGGCACGGGCACGGGAATCGGCACGTTGATGCCGACCTGGCCCACGTCGATGTCCTCCTGGAACTTGCGCGCCGCAGCGCCGCTTTGCGTAAAGATCGCGGTGCCGTTGCCGTGCGGGTTCGCGTTGATGAATTCGATGGCTTCGTCGAGACTGTTGGCGCCTGCGATGCAAAGCACGGGGCCAAAAATCTCCTGGTCGTAGATCGACATGCCGGGCTTGACGCCCGAGAAGATGGTCGGGCCCACGAAGTTGCCCTTTTCGTAGCCGGGCACGTGCGGCTTGCGGCCGTCGAGCTCGAGCTTGGCGCCTTCGGCAATCCCTTTCTCGATCAGGCCCTCGACGCGCGCGAGCGCGGCGCAGGACACGACCGGGCCCACATCCGTGCCTTTTTCGGTGCCCGCGCTCACCTTGAGCGTCTTGGCCTTGGCGACGATTTCGGGAATCCACTGCTGCGCCTCGCCCACGAGCACGGCCACCGACACTGCCATGCAGCGCTGCCCGGCGGCACCAAAACCCGCGCCCACGAGCGCATTGAGCGTCTGCTCCTTGTTCGCATCGGGCAGGATGACAGCGTGGTTCTTCGCACCCATCATGCACTGCACGCGCTTGCCGGCCAGGCTCGCGCGGTTATAGACATGCGTGCCCACGCGCGTGGAGCCGACGAAGGAGATCGCCTTGATGTCGGGGTGGTCGCAAATCGCGTTCACCGCGGCCTCGCCGCCGTGCACCACGTTGAGCACGCCGGGCGGAATACCGGCTTCGAGCGCGAGTTCGCACAGGCGTATGGTGACCATGGGGTCTTGCTCGGAGGGCTTGAGCACGAAGGTGTTGCCCGTGGCAATCGCCATGGGGAACATCCACAGCGGGATCATGGCCGGAAAGTTGAACGGCGTGATGCCCGCGCACACGCCCAGCGGCTGCAACAGCGTGTAGGTATCGACGCCGTTGGCGACGTTGTTGGCGAGCTCGCCAAGCTGCAGGTTGCCGATGCCAGCCGCGTGCTCGACCACTTCGAGGCCGCGGAACACGTCGCCCTCGGCGTCCGGCAAGGTCTTGCCCTGCTCTGCGGTGAGGATCGCGGCGAGTTCGGCCATGTGCTCGCGGATCAGCTGCTGCAGCTTGAGGAAGATGCGCGCACGCGCGCCGATCGGCGTCTTGCGCCAGGTTTTGAAGGCTTCCTTGGCCGAGGCCACGGCGGCCTCGATCTCGTCGGGCGTGGCGAAAGGCACGCGCGCGAGCACTTCCTGCGTGGCAGGGTTGACCACGTTGCGCCATTCGGTGCTCTTGGACTCGACGAACTTGCCGCCGATCAGCAGCTTGACGGTAGGGGCCAGCGCGGCCACGTTGCTGGGTGCATTCATGCAAACATCTCCTGGGTGAAACAGAGCCAAAACCTGGCGATCGTAACTGTGCAGAATTGTCGAGACAATAGACAATTGCGCGCAGCAGATTTGCAAAAACGCAAAGCCGCGTTTTTTGCCTCACACGCGCCGCCCGCAACACCGCACCCACCCTACCGCACCCGCACACCATGGACTGGGACAACCTGCGCTACTTTCTGGAACTCGCACGCGCGGGCACGCTGGTGGGCGCAGCGCGGCGCCTGGGCGTCGATCACACCACGGTGGCGCGGCGCATCCAGGCGCTCGAAAAACAAGTCGGCTCGGCGCTGTTCGCGCGCGAGGCCGGCGGCCACCGCCTGAGCGAAGCCGGGCGCCAGCTGCTGCCGCAGGTCGAAGCCATGGAAGCCGCCTTTCTGGCCGTGGAAAACGCCACGCCCGGCGTGCGCCAGGGCCTGCAAGGGCTGGTGCGCATAGGCTGCACCGAGGGCTTCGGCAACCTGGTGCTCGCGCCGCAGCTCGCGCGCTTTGCGCAGGCGCACCCGGGGCTGGTGGTCGATCTGCTCTCGCTGCCGCGCCTCGTGCACCTGTCGCGCCGCGAGGCCGACATCGTGATCTCGCTCGAACGCCCAAGCCGCGGCGCCGTGCTCGTGGTCAAGCTCACCGACTACCGGCTGCAGCTCTACGGCGCGCGCAGCTACCTCGCGCAGCACGCGCCCATCACGCGCACCGAGGATTTGCAGGGCCACCCCTTCATCAGCTACGTGGACGACCTGCTGTTCAGCAAAGAGCTGCAAATCCTCGACGAGCTGCACCGCCCGAGCCGCTACACGCTGCGCAGCACCAGCATCCTCGCGCAGTACGAGGCCGCACGCGCAGGCGCCGGCCTGGCCGTGCTGCCCGCCTTCGTCGCCGCGCAGGACGCGAGCCTGTGCGCCGTGCTGCCCGACGCGGCGCGCTTCACGCGCACCTTCTGGATGTCCATGCCCGCCGAAAACAAGCACGTCGCACGCATGCAGGCGGTGTGGGATTTCGTCCGCCAGACGGTGCAGGCGCAGCAAGAGGCGCTATTGCCTGCGTAGCGCCTTGCGCAGGCTGCATGGGCTCAAACCACCCATTCAACGCATCAAAGCCGCTCCCGGATGTAAGACGGCCGGTCCATATCGACGATCTCCACGCTCAGCTGCACGAGCACGCCCTCAGGGCGCGGCGTGAGGCGGCGCAGCACGCCGGCCACGCGCTCGGCCAGGTCTTGCTTGGCTTCGGGCGTGCGCCCGGCCAGCAGGCGCAACTGTGCGTGCACGAAGGCGCGCTGCGCGGGTTGCGTGCCGACCTGAAAACTGCCTACGCGCACGAGGCGCGACTTGAGGTCGGCTTCGTTCGCGACTTCGGGGCTGGCCACGACGGCGGCGTTGAGCTCTGCCAGGGCTTGCGCCTCGGGGAAGGCGGGCAGATTGGCGGAATATTCGACGATCAGATGAGGCATGGGATCAATCCTTGGGAAACGCAGACGGAAAGACAGGGACAAGGCTCAGCATTCATCGGCGTTGTGCGCCTGCGCAGGCTGCGTGGGCACGTGGTCGCGCAGGCCGGTCTGGCGGTTTGTCGCATCGACGAACACGAGTTGCGGGCGGTGCGCCGCCACCTGTGACTCGGGCACCTGGGCAAACGCGGCGATGATGATCAGGTCGCCCACGGCGGCGCGGCGCGCGGCCGAGCCGTTGACCGAGATGATGCCGCTGCCGCGCTCGCCCTTGATGGCGTAGGTGATGAAGCGCTCGCCGTTGTTGATGTTCCAGATGTGCACCTGTTCGTTTTCGACCAGGTTGGCGGCGTCGAGCAGGTCTTCGTCGATGGCGCAGGAGCCTTCGTAGTGCAGCTCACAGTGGGTGACGGTGGCGCGGTGGATTTTGGACTTGAGCAGGGTGCGGTACATCGCGGGGTTTCCGGGTGGTGGCAATGGATGTGGCGGGTGCAGTGCGTCAGTATGAAACCGGCGGCACGAGGACGGTGGGCGCGGCGGGCGCGGCCAGTTCGGGGTAGTCGCGACTGTAATGCAGGCCGCGGCTTTCGCGCCGCAGCTGGGCCGAGCGCACGATCAGGTCGGCCACCTGCACGAGGTTGCGCAGCTCGAGCAGGTCGCGCGTGACGTGGAAGTGCGCGTAAAACTCCTGAATTTCATCCTGCAGCAGGCTGATGCGGTGCGCGGCGCGATCCAGGCGCTTGTTGGTGCGCACGATGCCCACGTAGTCCCACATGAAGCGGCGCAGCTCGTCCCAGTTGTGCGAGATGACCACGGTTTCGTCAGCGTCGGTGACGCGGCTGTCGTCCCAGCGCGGCAGCGAGGGGATGGGCGTGCGCGGCGCTGCGGCGATGGTCTGCGCGGCGGCGCGCGCAAACACGATGCACTCGAGCAGCGAATTGCTCGCCAGGCGGTTCGCGCCGTGCAGGCCGGTGTAGGCCGTCTCGCCCACGGCGAACAGGCCCGGCAGGTCGGTGCGCGCTGACAGGTCGGTGAGCACGCCGCCGCAGGTGAAATGCGCTGTGGGCACGACGGGAATGGGCTCTTTGGTGATGTCTATGCCGAGCTCGGCGCAGTAGGCGAGGATGTTGGGGAAATGTTCGTGCAAGAACTCGGGGCTTTTGTGCGAGATGTCGAGCAGCACGTAGTCGAGCCCGTGGCGCTTCATCTCGAAGTCGATGGCGCGCGCCACCACGTCGCGCGGGGCAAGCTCGGCGCGCGGGTCGTGCGCGGGCATGAAGCGCCCGCCGCCGGCCTGCGGCGGCAGCAGCAGCACGCCGCCTTCGCCGCGCACGGCCTCGCTGATGAGGAAGGACTTGGCCTTGGGGTGGTACAGGCCCGTGGGGTGGAACTGGATGAATTCCATGTTGGCCACGCGGCAGCCCGCGCGCCAGGCCGCGGCGATGCCGTCGCCCGTGGAGGTGTCGGGGTTGGTGGTGTAGAGATAGACCTTGCCCGCGCCGCCCGTGGCCAGGATGGTCTGCGGCGCGCGGAAGGTGATGACCTCGTCGGTGTCCTCGTCGAGCGCGTACAAGCCCAGGCAGCGGTGCCCCGCGAGGCCGAGCTTGCGGCTCGTGACCAGGTCCACGAGCATGTGGTTTTCGAACAGCGTGATGCCCGGCGTGGCGCGCACCACGTCGATCAGCGTTTTTTGCACCGCGGCGCCCGTGGCGTCGGTGACGTGGGCGATGCGGCGCGCGCTGTGGCCGCCCTCGCGCGTGAGGTGCAGGTGCTCGCCCTCGAGCGTGAACGGCACGCCCAGGCCGCGCAGCCAGGCGATCGCCGAGGGCGCGTTTTCGACCACGAAGCGCGTGGCCGCAAGGTCGCACAGGCCCGCGCCGGCCACCAGCGTGTCCTGGATGTGCGCGGCAAAGCTGTCGTCGTCGGCCAGCACGGCGGCAATGCCGCCCTGCGCCCAGCTGCTCGAGCCGTCGAACACCGAGCGCTTGGTGAGCACGGCCACGCGGTGCGTGGGCGCGAGGTGCAGCGCGGCGGAAAGCCCCGCGAGGCCGCTGCCGACGATCAAAACGTCGAAATCATGGGTAATCATGGAGAAAGAGCGTAGCGCAGAAAAATGGGACTGGCCGTCTGTCGGACTTTGGGAAAGCCTTGCGCCATTGTCAAGCCGGCACGTAGGCCAGACGCACGTATATCGGCGCAAAGGCTTCGGCCTGGGTGATTTCGATCAAGGTCTCCTTGGCCAGTTCGAGCAGCGCGACGAAGGTGACCACGAGCACGGCGCGGCCTTCGGCCGGCTCGAACAAGGATTCGAAGGTGACGAAGCGCCGGCCCTGCAGCGCCTTGAGCACGCGGCTCATGTATGCGCGCACGCTGAGCTGCGCGCGGCTGATTTTGTGGTGCTGCACGAGGCGCGCACGCGCGAGGATGTCGCGCCACGCGGCCTGCAGGTCGGCCACGTGCACGTCGGCAAAGCGCGGTGCCGCGCCGGGCTCGAACCAGGCGCGCGCCGGGAAAAAGTCCCGCCCCTGCTGTGGCAGCTCGCCCAGCTGCGCGGCGGCGCGCTTGATCCGCTCGTATTCGAGCAGGCGGCGCACGAGCTCGGCGCGCGGGTCTTCAGGCTCCTCGCCCTCGGCTTGTTTGCGCGGCGGCAGCAGCATGCGCGACTTGATCTCGATCAGCATGGCCGCCATGAGCAAATACTCGGCCGCAAGCTCCAGGTTGCGGCTGCGCACCTCCTCGACGTAGGCGAGGTACTGGCGCGTGAGCTCGACCATGGGAATGTCGAGAATGTTGAAGTTTTGCTTGCGGATCAGGTACAGCAGCAAGTCCAGCGGCCCCTCGAAGGCTTCGAGGATGACTTCGAGCGCGTCGGGCGGAATGTAGAGGTCAGCCGGCAGCGCAAACAGCGGCTCGCCATACAGGCGCGCAAAGGCCACGGCATCGGCTTCGCCGGCAGATGCCTCGGCGTGCGCATCAAGCAGTGGCCCGGCGGGCATGTGAATTTACTATTTTCATAGCTGCTAGCGTTTGATACATAAGGGCTAGAGGCCAAAAACATGCTCAATGTTCGGGACTAGGCTCGGTCTGATAGACGTAAGGCTTTTGCGGCACGGCCGCGGCGCGGTACTCGCGCCACAGACGTCTATCGACCTTTTTGTCCCACAGCAGGGCGCGGCCCGCGCGCTGCTGCTCCTCGAGCGCGGGCTTTTGCTGCTTGAGCTGTTTGAGGAACTGCGTGGTTTCAGACTCGTAGTCAGGACGGCGGAAAAGCGACATGGCGTGACAACCTTTGGTAGAAGAAGGACGGGAAAAGCTATTTCAGCGCACGCTCAACGCACCCGCATCCCCGGCTCGGCGCCGGGCCAGGGACTCAGCACGTAAATACCCGGATGCGCCTTTTCGTCGGCGTGGCTCGCGGCGAGCACCATGCCCTCGCTGACGCCGAACTTCATCTTGCGCGGCGCGAGGTTGGCCACCACCACGGTGAGCTTGCCGACCAGGTCGGCCGGCTGGTAGGCGCTGGCGATGCCCGAAAACACATTGCGCAGCCGCCCCTCGCCCACGTCGAGCGTGAGGCGCAGCAGCTTGGTCGAGCCCTCGACGGGCGCGCAATCGACGATTTTGGCGATGCGCAAGTCGATCTTGGCAAAGTCGTCGATGGTGATGGTCGGCGCGATCGGCTCGCCGCCAGGCGCTATGCCTGTGCTAGCTGCAGGCGCAGATTCCACCTGCGACGGAGGCGCAAAAAGGGCTTCGAGCTGGGCGCGCTCCACGCGATGCATGAGGTGCTCGTAGGTGCCGATTTGGTGCCCCACGCCCAGCGCCTGCTCAGCGCTCGCGAACGTGAGCGGCGCGATGCGCAAAAAGGCTTCGACCTGCGCCGCGAGCGCGGGCAGCACGGGCTTGAGCACGATGGTCAGCAGGCGGAACGCCTCTATGCAGGTGGTGCACACGTCGTGCAGGCGCTCTTGCAGCGCGGGCTGCTTGGCGAGCTCCCAGGGTTTGTTCTGGTCCACGTACTCGTTCACGCGGTCGGCCAGCAGCATGGTTTCACGCAGCGCCTTGCCGTAGTCGCGCTCGGCGAGCAGCTCGGCAATCGCAGGCACGCTGGTGCGCAAGTGGTCGAGCAGCGCGTCGCCATCGGCCGACACCTCGCCCAGCACGCCATCAAAGCGCTTGGCGATGAAGCCCGCCGCGCGCGCGGCGATGTTCACGTACTTGCCCACCAAATCTGCGTTGACGCGCGCCATGAAGTCGTCGGCATTGAAGTCGATGTCCTCGTTGCGGCAGCTGAGCTTGGCCGCGAGGTAGTAGCGCAGCCACTCGGGGTTCATGCCCAGCTGCAAATACTTGAGCGGATCGAGCCCGGTGCCGCGGCTCTTGCTCATCTTTTCGCCGTTGTTCACGGTCAGAAAACCGTGCACGAACACCTTGGTCGGCGTCTTGCGCCCCGAAAAATGCAGCGTGGCGGGCCAGAACAGCGTGTGAAAGTAAATGATGTCCTTGCCGATGAAGTGGTATTGCTCGACCTCGGGGTCGGCCATGAAGGCGTCGTAGTCCTTGCCGATCTTGCCGAAGTAGTTTTTCAGCGAGGCCAGGTAGCCTATGGGAGCGTCCAGCCAGACGTAAAAGTATTTGCCCGGCGCGTCGGGGATTTCGATGCCGAAGTACGGCGCGTCACGGCTGATGTCCCAGTCGGCGAGGCGGCTCTTGCCTTCCTCGTCGGGCACGAACCATTCGCGGATCTTGTTGAGCACCTCGGGCTGCAGGCGCCCGGGCTCGCTCGTCCAGGCTTCGAGAAAGGCGCTGCAGCGCGGGTCGGAGAGCTTGAAGAAATAATGCTCCGAGCTTTTGAGCACCGGCGTCGCGCCCGAGAGCGCCGAGTACGGGTTTTTGAGCTCGGTCGGCGCATAGACGGCGCCGCAGGCTTCGCAACTGTCACCGTACTGGTCCTGTGCGCCGCACCTGGGGCATTCGCCCTTGATGAAGCGGTCTGGCAGGAACATGCCTTTTTGCGGGTCGAAAAACTGCTCTATCGTCTTGGTGACGATCAGGCCGTTGGCCTTGAGGTCGCGGTAGATCGCCTGGGCAAGTTCGTGGTTTTCAGGACCGTCGGTGCTGTGCCAGTTGTCGAACGCGATGTGAAAGCCGTCGAGGTACTGCTTGCGCCCCGCGGCGATCTCGGCCACGAACTGCTGCGGCGTCTTGCCGGCCTTTTCGGCGGCGATCATGATGGGCGCGCCGTGCGCGTCGTCGGCACCGACGAAATACACCTCATGCCCGTGCATGCGCTGCATGCGCACCCAGATGTCGGCCTGGATGTATTCCATGATGTGGCCGATGTGGAAGTTGCCATTGGCATACGGCAAGGCCGTGGTGACGAACAGTTTGCGGTCAGACATGCAAAAAATGGCTTTCGTGGTTGGGCAAAGCAGGCACTCGATGACCCCCTCGCGCCGGGCAGGGAAACCCTGCATTTTAGGGCCCGCGGCCGCAGCCGCGTGCCGCGCCCTCCCCCTGTCGCACACGCCACCGAGCAACACCATGCGCCGCAGGTGTTTGCGCGCCCGTGGCGCAGAGCGCGGACAATCGCGCCTTCTCTCACCGCATCGTGATCCACCTTGGCATTTTTCGGATTTTTCGCATGACCGTCCGTACTGAAACGCTTTTACAAGCCCTCGCGCAGGTGCGCGACCCCCACACCGACCAGGACTACGTCAGCACGCGCGCGCTGCGCAATCTGCGCGTCGATGGTGGCAATGTGTCCTTCGCGCTCGAACTCGGTTACCCCGCGCAAAGCCTCGTTCCCTCTTTGCAGCAAAGCCTCACGGCCGCCGCGCGCAGCGTGCCCGGCGTGCAGCAGGTGGCCGTGGAGATCACGAGCAAAGTGCAAGCGCACGCCGTGCAGCGCGGCGTGCCGCTGCTGCCCGAGGTGAAAAACATCATCGCCGTGGCCTCGGCCAAGGGCGGCGTGGGCAAGAGCACCACTGCGGCGAACCTTGCGCTCGCGCTGGCGGCCGAAGGCGCGCGCGTGGGCGTGCTCGACGCCGACATCTACGGCCCGAGCCAGCCCATGATGCTGGGCCTCAGCGGCAAGCCGCAAAGCCTGGACGGCAAAACCATGGAGCCGCTGCAAAATCACGGCCTGCAGGTCATGTCCATCGGTTTTCTGGTCGAGCCCGAGCAGGCCATGATCTGGCGCGGCCCCATGGCCACGCAGGCGCTCGAGCAGCTGCTGCGCCAGACGCACTGGCAAGACCTCGATTATCTTGTCGTGGACATGCCACCCGGCACCGGCGACATCCAGCTCACGTTGAGCCAGCGCACGCCGGTCACAGGCGCCGTGATCGTCACCACGCCACAGGACATCGCGCTGCTGGACGCGCGCAAAGGCATCACCATGTTCGAAAAAGTCGGCGTGCCCATCCTCGGCATCGTCGAAAACATGGCCGTGCACGTGTGCAGCCAGTGCGGCCACGCCGAGCACATCTTCGGCGCCGAGGGCGGAAAGAGAATGGCCGCCGAATGCGGCCTGCCCTACCTGGGCGCGCTGCCGCTGGACTTGCGCATCCGCGAGCAGGCCGACCGCGGCCAGCCTACCGTGGTGGCCGACCCGGCCTGCGAGGCCGCGCAAACCTACCGGCACATCGCGCGCAGCGTGGCTGCGCGCATCGCGCTGCAAGGCAAGGACTATTCGGCCAAGTTCCCACCCATCAGCGTGCAGCAGGGCGGCTGACGCCCACCGTCGTCTACAGGCGCCGCCTGCAGTGGGCGCAGAGAGATAATCCTGCCCGTCCTTCTCTTCACACCACCACCCGCCATGACCACGACCACCATCCGCCAGGACGACCTGATCGCATCCATCGCCGGCGCGCTGCAATACATCAGCTACTACCACCCCGCCGACTACATCGAGCACCTCGCGCGCGCCTACGAACGCGAGCAAAGCCCCGCGGCCAAGGACGCGATCGCGCAAATCCTCACCAACAGCCGCATGTGCGCCGTGGGCCACCGCCCGATCTGCCAGGACACGGGCATCGTGAACGTGTTCCTGAAAGTGGGCATGGATGTGCGCTGGGAGGGCTTCACGGGCAGCCTCGACGACGCCATCAACGAGGGCGTGCGCCGCGCCTACAACCACCCTGACAACACACTGCGCGCCAGTGTCGTCGCCGATCCGCAGTTCGAGCGCAAAAACACCAAGGACAACACCCCTGCGGTGATCTTCACCGAGATCGTGCCTGGCAACACCGTCGATGTCACCGTCGCGGCCAAGGGTGGCGGCTCGGAAAACAAGTCCAAGCTCGCCATGCTCAACCCCAACGACGACCTCGTCGAATGGGTGCTCAAGACCGTGCCCACCATGGGCGCCGGCTGGTGCCCGCCCGGCATGCTGGGCATAGGCATAGGCGGCACCGCCGAAAAAGCCGCGCTGCTGGCCAAGCAAAGCCTGATGGACGACCTGAACATGTACGAGTTGCAAGCCAAAGCCGCGTCGGGCGCCAAGCTCGACCGCGTCGAGGAGCTGCGCCTGGAGCTGTACGAAAAGGTCAACGCCCTGGGCATAGGCGCGCAGGGCCTGGGCGGCCTGACCACCGTGCTCGACGTGAAAATCGCCATGTACCCCACGCACGCGGCCAGCAAGCCCGTGGCCATGATCCCCAACTGCGCGGCCACGCGCCACGCACATTTCGTGCTCGATGGCTCGGGGCCGGTCTATCTCGACCCGCCGAGCCTGGACCTCTGGCCCGACGTGCACTGGGCGCCCGACTACAACAAGAGCAAGCGCGTGAACCTCGACACGCTGACCAAGGCCGAGGTCGCCACTTGGAAGGCCGGCGAAACCCTGCTGCTCACGGGCAAGATGCTCACGGGGCGCGACGCCGCACACAAGCGCATCCAGGACATGCTGGCCAAGGGCGAAAAACTGCCGGTCGACTTCACCAACCGCGTGATCTACTACGTCGGCCCCGTCGATCCGGTGCGCGATGAAGTCGTGGGCCCCGCCGGCCCGACCACCGCCACGCGCATGGACAAGTTCACCGAAATGATGCTCGCCCACACCGGCCTGATCGCCATGATAGGCAAGGCCGAGCGCGGCCCCACCGCCATCGAAGCGATCAAAAAGCACCAGAGCGCCTACCTCATGGCCGTGGGCGGCGCGGCTTACCTGGTCTCCAAGGCCATCAAGGGCGCCAAAGTCCTCGGCTTTGCCGACCTGGGCATGGAAGCCATTTATGAATTCGAAGTCGTCGATATGCCGGTGACCGTGGCCGTCGATGCCAGCGGCACCAGCGCGCACATCGTCGGCCCGGCCGAGTGGCAAAAACGCATCGCCACGGGCGAGTTCAAAGGCATTGGCATCGCCCAGGCCTGATTCCCTGACGCCCGCGCCAGCGCGCCACTTCGTGCGGCCATCGCCCATGCCACTTGCCGAGCGTCCCATAGGCGTCTTCGACAGCGGCATCGGCGGCCTCAGCGTGCTGCGCGCGCTGCGCGCCGAGCTGCCGCACGAGCGCTTCGTCTATCTGGCCGACAGCGGCCACGCGCCCTACGGCGAGCGCGACGCGCGCTTCGTCGCCCAGCGCACGCATGCCATCACCGCCTACCTGCGCGCGCAGCACCACATCAAGGCGCTGGTGGTCGCCTGCAACACGGCCACCGCCGCCGCCATCCACGAAGTGCGCAGCAGCCACCCAGACTTGCCGCTCGTGGGCGTGGAGCCCGCACTCAAGCCGGCCGTGCAGCAAAGCCAGACCAAGCGCATCGGCGTGATCGGCACCCGCGGCACCCTGGGCAGCGAGAAATTCCGCGCACTGCACGCCAGCCTGGCCGGACAGGTCGAATTCATCCTGCAGGCCTGCGACGGCCTCGCCCACGCCATAGAGCGCAGCACAGAGCAAGCATTGCATGGGAGCGCAGAAACTCCTGAAGTGAGAGCGCTTTGTGCCCGCTACATCAGCGCTATGGGCCAATTTGGCAATGAAGCCGGCCAGATCGACACGCTGGTGCTAGGCTGCACGCACTACGTCTTTGCGCTGCCCACCTTGCGCGCGCTCGTCGGTCCACAGGTGCAGATCATCGACACCGGCGATCCCGTGGCGCGGCAGACCCGGCGTTTGCTGGCGCAAGTTGCGACACTGGCGCCGGAATTTTTGCCGGGAGACGCAGGTGCCGTGCAATTGCTGACCACAGGCGCGCTGGCGCCGCTGCAAGCCGCGGCGCAGCGCTGGCTGCAACTGCCCGCGCAGCAGTGCGAGCGCATTGCCCTGCCTTGAGAAGGTCTCTTCCGAAGGGAAGTCTCGAAAATCAGTGCAGATGGCGCGGGCGGCGTCCGCCGCCATGGCCACCGCCCGGACCGCGCGGCGGCTTGCTGATCTCTAGCGAATTGACGAGCGCGTCGAAACGCTGCGTGAAGAGCTTGTCGATCTCGGCCACCACGCCACCGAGTTCGGATGCGTCGAAGTGGCGCTCCATCAGGTTCACCACGTCCTGCACGAGCAGGTCGCGCTGCACCTGCATGATGGCCGCAGGCGTGGGGCCGACGAAGAGCATCAGAAAGTCGTCACGCGCCTCGGTACCGTCGTCTTCGTCTTCTTCGTCGAACTCGATGTCGTAAAAGCTCACCTCTATGGCCGCCCCGCTCTCGGCGAGTTCATTGAGGCCCATGCACAGGTCATCGAGCGATTGGCGGAAGTCTTCATCCCCCTCCACCGTCCAGCACATCTGCAGCACATGTTCTTTGGGGTCGAACTGAATGCCAGGCTCTTCTTCGTAAAGGCTGGTAGCGCCATCGGCCAAGGAGCGCGCCCCGGCGTACTTCCACAGCGGCTTGAGCGCCTGTTGCAACTGCTCGAAGCGCACATCGGCCCGCAAAGGCACCTGGCCGTGCACATGGATTTCAAAAGGAGCGTTGTAACTTGACATGATTTTCACCCTGGTGCCCCGAGCCGGAATCGAACCGGCACGCCCCTTATGCAGGTAAGCGGCGGATTTTAAGTCCGCTGTGTCTACCAATTTCACCATCGGGGCCTGGGCTGCAACCATTGGCAATGGCCGCAGCCCAAGAAAAAAGGGAAGCCTGAGCTTCCCTTGCAATGTTGGAGCGGGAAACGAGACAGGCACTAGGGCGCTAAATCCTTGTTTCCCAATCACATTCTTCGCCGCCGTGAGCAGCGAAGGCCTGAATTATAGCCTTGTTCTTCGCCCTCGGCAACAAAACTCATCCAACAACTTCCATCAGCGTCCAAGGACTGCCATTTCATCCCCTGACAACCGACGCAGAATACACGGCTACCAGAGGCCCGCCCCTGCAACGCCGCTCGACACTCAGGTCTCCTTGCGTCAGGAATGGCATCAGCATCGAACGTTGAGACCGCGCTTGGTTTGATGCCGTGCGCACCACAGCCCAAGGCTGTTCGTGATGAAGGCCAAGCGGCGAGCAAGGAAAGATGGGGCGCATGTTCACATCACCTGGTCAGCTGGCGACCGTGTGGGAGCGGCGCGCAACAGCCTCAAACTGGCCACAGCCCAGGATCGCTGGATGCTATGTCGATATATCAGGATGCCAGAACAAGCATCACACGCGCGGTTTTCTCTGCGTCCCTCTGGACGTTGAGCAACGACTGCGCCCCAGCGCGACTTGTGAAACCGTAGGGATATCAGACCATAGCGAATCGGTCTTGATACGCCTGACGCACCCCATGACGCTGGCACCGTGAGCGCCATTGTCGAGCGTGCTTCTTCCTTGTTACTCGACGGGCCGGCAACTGGTCGATTCTTGCACATTGAGCAAGAGAGGGCCACCTGTGGCGGATGCCATGATCTCGTCCGCCCACGTTCCGGGGCATTCGTCCCTGGCATCCGCCACAGGCATAACGACACAACAGCCCTTGGCAGGGCGAGAAAGGAGCCGGTGATGTAGCGCTTCCGAAAGGAGACGAAAACATGCACAAGGAGCCACCATTATCAAAGGTGTTCTATCGTCCCATCGAAGCTGCCATACGGTGGGCTGGGTTGTTGCGGTACAAGGCGTCGATCCTCGCCTCGATCGCATCACCGCGGTGCCTGCCGCAGACATTGGACTGCCCGCGATGGAACGAGTGTCGGCTGTACTCGGAACGCATCTACGACGGCATCCTCAACTCGGAACTGCCCTTTGGCAAGAACGGGATCACGCTCAATGACCCAGAGTTGGTGAGTTCACCCGATCTGACCATCCGCCACGTCGATCTGAAACGCTGGATGCGCACTCACTATCCTGAGCATCGACCCGGATTCCTGTTCAGCCGCAGCGAGCGCATGGCGCATCCCTCCATCACCCTGGAAACAGGACAGGCAATCCTGCTGGAACGGCAGGCTCTGCAGGCCGCGCTGGACCATAGCCGGCGTGAGATGCGCAAACTTCAAGCGCAACACGAAGCCTTGCTCAAGCAGTCCGCGGTGCTGTTGGCATCCAAGCAGTGCGCGATCAGTGATCGAGCGGAGACCACGTACCTGAACATCATCGGTGGCATGCTGACGCTGATGCTGGGTCAATCCCCATCGGGTGTGCCGTACTCCAGCTTCAAGACGCAGGAGGCAATCGTCACCGCATTGCTCGCCCACTATGGCGGCACCATGGGCATCACGGAGCGAACCTTGAACGGCAAGTTCGCCAACGCCAGGAAGAATGTGCGTAGCGCAGCCGCGTGAATTCTTCCATCTTGTATGTGCAGTCTCGGAGATTGCATTTGCAATGTCTTTTTGCAGCCATGTCTATTGAATAGAGGTCACGCCAACAAACGCCACTGAGCGTTCAGGAGTGACCGCCATGTCGCAAGTACCTGTACTGCCACCGCACGAGCGCCGCATCCTGCGGCTCGATGAAGTTGAAGCGAAGTCCGGCTTCAAACGCGCCCACATCTACAACCTGATGAAGAAGCGCCAGTTTCCACAGGCGTTGCGCCTTGGCGTGCGCGCGGTGGGCTGGGATTCGGTCGAGATCGATCAGTGGATCGCCGAACGCCTTAACAACCGCACCTGACTCGCTCCCCCTCGGACTTCCCATCGCCAAACGGAGAGCGCCATGCAGGTCGTATCCATCATTTCAACGAAAGGTGGCGTCGGCAAGACGACCACGGCCGCCAACCTCGGCGGGCTCGCCGCGGACGCGGGGCTGCGCGTGCTGCTGCTCGATCTCGACGTGCAGCCCACCTTGTCCTCCTACTACGATCTGGCTCACCGCGCGCCCGGCGGCATCTATGAGCTGCTGGCGTTCAACGAGCGCGGTCTCGACCAGCTCGTGTCCCGCACCATCATCGCGGGCCTGGACCTGGTGCTCTCGAACGACCACCGGGGTGAACTGAACACCTTGCTGCTGCACGCGCCAGACGGGCGCCTGCGGTTGCGCCACCTGCTGCCGGCGCTGGCGCCGCTCTATGACCTGGTGCTAATCGACACCCAAGGCGCGCGCTCGGTGCTGTTGGAGATGGCGGTGCTCGCCTCCGGCCTGGCGCTGTCACCCGTGACCCCGGAAATCCTTGCGGCCCGCGAACTGCGGCGCGGCACCATGCAGTTGCTGGAGGACATCGCGCCGTATCGGCACCTTGGCATCGAACCGCCACCGCTGCACCTACTCATCAATCGTGTCCACCCCGTGTCCGCCAACGCACGCATGATCCAGCAGGCGCTGCACGACCTATTTCAGGATCACACGGGCATCCGCGTGCTGGGCACCGACGTGCCGGCCATCGAAGCCTATCCGCGCGCTGCAACCCGCGGCATGCCGGTGCATCGCGTCGAGTATCGACAGCCACCAGGCAGAGTTGCGCCCGCTGCGCTCGACACCATGCGCACGCTCGCCGGCGAACTGTTCCCGCAGTGGCAAGACAGATTCGCCCGCGTGTCCGGCCGTCCTCCACGTTCTATTGAAACCGGGAGGTCCCGTGGCGAGCGCACATGAACTGTCCCGTGGCCACAAGCGACTGCGCGCCCTGATCGAGTTTGCGGTGAGCGAAGGCTGGCACGTCAAACGTACTCGGGGTGGACACCTCAAATTCACCAAGACCGGCTGCGCCGCCATCTACACCAGCTCGACAGCGAGCGATTACCGGGCAGACCTCAATGCCCGTGCGCAGATCCGCCGAGCCGAGCGCGAGGCCCGCATGGCCCGGCCCGCCAACGCCGAGGGATGCGGCCATGGCTGAGATGACCTCCCAGGACATGGCCGGCAAGCTGCTTGCCGCCGGGTTCGAGCGCAGTGGGCCATCGGCCACGGCTTTGAGTGACCCCATCGCCGACACGCCGATGGTCGTGACGCTGGACCAGTTGCGGCCCTACGACCACGATCCCCGCAAAAAGCGCAACTCGGCCTACGATGAAATCAAGGCCTCCATCCGCGAGCGCGGCCTGGATGCGGCGCCAGCCATCACACGCCGTCCTGGCGAGGCGCACTACATCATCCGCAACGGCGGCAACACCAGGCTGGCGATCCTGCGCGAACTCTGGACAGAAACGAAGGACGAGCGCTTCTTCCGCATATCGTGCCTGTTCCGGCCGTGGCCTGCGCGCGGGGAGATCGTCGCGCTGACCGGGCACCTCGCCGAGAACGAACTGCGTGGCGGCTTGACGTTCATCGAGCGCGCCCTCGGCGTCGAGAAGGCGCGCGAGTTCTATGAAGCGGAAAGCAGCACGACCTTGAGCCAGTCCGAGCTGGCCCGTCGCTTGGGCGCCGACGGCTTCCCCGTGCAGCAGTCACACATCAGCCGCATGGCCGATGCGGTGCGCTACCTGCTGCCTGCGATCCCGACCGTGCTGTATGGTGGCCTCGGTCGCCACCAGGTCGAGCGGCTGTCGGTCATGCGCAAGGCCAGTGAGCGCACGTGGGAGCACTATGCCAAGGGCCGCTCCCTGCCGCTCGACTTCGACAGTTTCTTCCAAGAAGTGCTGTCGCAGTTCGATACCCAGGCCGACGAGTTCTCGCCGCAGCGTGTGCAGGACGAGTTGATCGGTCAGATGTCCGAGCTGCTGGGCATCGACTACGACGTGCTTGCCCTGGACCTGACCGAATCCGAGAGCCGCCACCGCGCCCTGGTCAGCGACCCAACCCCGCCATCGGCGCCGCCGGCATTGCCTGAGCCTGGGGCCATCGCACGGCCGCCGATTGAACCGGCACCGTCCCCCGCCACAGCAGCACATTCTGCAGGCCACTCTGCCGCCGCGCCGACAAGGCCCCAGGACGATGCGGCCCCGCGTGAGGCATCCGCAGCCACCCCTGCGGCAGCGGCTGGCGATCTACTTGACGAGCACATCGTCTCTCCGGCACCCACGACGCAGCGGCTCCAGTCCATCCAGCGCATGGTCGCCGACCAGTTGGGCGATGCGCTTCCGCCCGACTTCTCGGCCAACGTGCTGCAGTCGATTCCCGTGCAGGCCGGTGGCCTCTATCCCATCTCGGACATCTGGCATATCGACCCAGGTCTCGACGCACCCGGCCGCCTGCGCGTCCACATCGCGCAGTTCGCGCGCGAGATCGCGGGCGAGGTCGACCTGGACGCGTGTGTCGAGGATCGTTCAGATGGCATCGGGTTCGCGTGTCGTGCCCCGACCCAGGTTTCGTCGCCGCTCGCACGTGCCGTGCTCGCGCTGCTGGTTTCCCTGGCCGGTCAGCAGTCGGCCGACGTGGGCTTGGACGGCGGGCACTTCGTCACCGACCTGCCAGCGCTGTTGCACGGCCAAGGCCAACGTCATGCCGACGGGGCCCGGCGATTGAGCGACACCGCGCTGGTCAAGCTGTTTCGTCTGCTGCGGCTGGCCCGGCGCCTGCTGGATCTGGAAGCCGGCGCTCTCGGTCCTGGGACCTGAGCGAGGGAGGCCCGCATGTCCGCACCTAACCCACTCAACCAGGCCGTCATCGCGCAGGCGCTCTACGATCTGCGCAACGGGCAACTGCGCCGCTGCAAGGCGATGGGATTCGGTGAGGAAGAATTGGATGCGCTCAAGCATCCGGCGCTGATCAGCGTACTGGCCAATGCCAGCGTCTCGTGGTGCTCTGTCTCGGTGAACCGGGAAGTGCTCCGGCGATTGCTCAAACAGGCGCAGGACGTGGAGAAGGAGATCGCCACCGTCGATCGCATGTTGCGCCTGGGGGCCAGTACGGAAATGGCGAGCCGTTTTTATGGGCTGACGCACCAGGAAGTCGCGCTACGGCGTGAAGTTCTCGGCCTGCCCAAACGCAAGGGGCGCCATCCGGTTCTGGACGAGGAGCAGGACACCGAGCTGTGGCGACGCTGGAAGGCCGTGACCAGCAGCAGGAATGTCGAGCTGGAGGATGAGACCTCGGTTCTTGATGCGGCAATGGACCTCGCCGAAGGCATGGAACTGCCGCTGTCGGTGGTCTGGGCTGCGATCAAGAACTGGATCGATCAGGGATTGGGTTGAGTCATGGCCGTGGACGACGCTGCACCACGAGCACCACGCCAAGGCCCGGTCGCCCTCGCTGATCTGTTCGACAGCGCGCTGAAAGACCTTGCACCGAAACCTCGCCCGCCCGCGTCCGCGCCAGCTCCCGCATCCGCAACATCTCCTGTCTCCGCAACCGGCGACGGTTTTCTGTTCAGCGGCAATCGGCACGAGAGCGTGCCGCGACGGCTGTTCCTGGACCGACGCCTGACGCCGCTGGAACGCAATGCCTGGCAAGTCTTTCGGATGATGCTCAACGAGGATGGGGTCACGGCGTTTCCGACGTATGAGCAACTTCGCCCGTGGCTCGCGTCAATGCCCTGCGCCGGACAGGCCTCTCACGAGACCGTGGCACGGGCGCTGACGCTGTTGCGCCTGACTCGCTGGTTGAGTCTCGTGCGCCGCAGGCGTGACCCCAAGACCGGGCGCATCCTCGGCAACCTCTACGTCCTGCACGATGAGCCCCTGACGCCTTTCGAGGCGATGCAGCTCGACCCGGACTACTTGGAGCTCGTCAGCCAAGCCCTGGGCCATTCGGCCAAGGCCGTCCAGGTCGTGGGCTTGCACACCCTCAAGGAAATCGCCGAAGACCCGTTGTTGTCTGGCCGCACGTTGCCCTCGCGGCTGCAGGTCCTTGCCGAACGCCTCGCGAGCCAGGGCATTGGGTCGCAGGAGAGTTATCCACAGAAGGATAGGGTTCACGATTCCGAAGAAGGGGCGCCGAGCCTTCTTCGGAATTCTGATGACCCCTCTTCGGATTCCGAAGCAGGGCCGAAACCCGCGTCAGACGGCGCTCTTCGGAATCCGAAGCAGGACCGTACTGTACGTAGTAGTCGTATGAATGAAGTACGTACTACCGCGCGTGAGCGTGGGCAGGCGCGTGCGATGCCAGGAGTTCGCCTGCCTGATCGCTTTCTCGGCTTGAAGGAAGAGCAGCAGGCCGCCGCCATCGTGGCATTGCAGCAGGTCGATGCTCCGCTACGCCAGGCCGTGCTGGACGAATGGGCGGATCGCTGTCGCGGCAGCACCATCCGCAACCCGGCAGGCTACCTGTTCGGCATCATCCAGCGCGCCATCCGTGGCGAGTTCAACGCCTGGGCCAAGCAAGCCGGGTCAGCACCGCCACCTGCCCCTGCACGAGATGCACCGCCTGAACCACCGCGCAATGTGGTTCCACCCGAGGTGGCCCGGCAGCACATTGACCGGCTGCGCGACCTTCTGCGCAGTAGCTGAGCGCGACGAGCGACAAGGGCGTGAAGCAGACGTCGATGGCCGTCAGTAGAGCTATCCCCAGGGGATAGATGTACTACAAGCTGTAACGCCGACAGGCACGGCATGGCACTTCGGTCCAGGGGGGCCGTAATGGCGTCGGTTGCATGAGCGCACGCACCATTTGCGCGAGCAGCGCTCCATGGCTTTCGATGGAGCTATCCCCTGGGGATAGCTCGTGTCACAGGCCACCGCTGCCACGACAACCGGGTCCCGGTTCATTTCGGTTTGTTGACTGACTGCCTTCCGTTGCGTGCCGATCCTGACCGCTCCTTTTCCCAAGCGAGCGGACGCCATGGCAACCAACGAACCTCTGCAACTCAATCTCGGCTCTTTGCGCAGCGCGATGTCGCTGACGCTTCACACCCACCACGCCTCGCGCATCTGGCATGGCCGCGCCGCCGCCGAGGGGCGACCCGGCATCGTCGGCCTGAACGGCTACATCGCCGTGATGAACAAGATGAAGCGCGGCTCGGAGCAGGACGACCCGTACAGCGACTGGTGGATGTTGCGCATCGAGGAAAAGCTCGACCAGACCAGGACCACGTTGCAATCGCTGCGCGAGCAGGTTGACCAGGCACTGGCCGGCGTGCCTGCGGCGTTGAGCCTGGGTGAGAACCTCAACGTGCAGCCGGTGAAGCTCCCCTTGTTCGTGAACGCGCAGCTCGGCTTTGCCGCCGTCTATCTGCTGGCCGACTACGACGACATCGCCCGCAAGCTGATCCTCGCCCACCACACCGCGCTGATCGATCGCTCGACGTTGGAGCGCTGGCTCAACGAAGGTGCCCACGCGCTGCGCAGCCTGTTCAGCCTGGCCCAGCAATACCGCTACTCGGGCTGCACCCGCGACGACTTCGCGGCCAAGAACGCCGCAGCTCGGGCAGCATTGGAGAAGTTCGGCGAACTGCCGCAGGACGTGCTCGAAGGCATGCGCCGCTCGAAGTTTGCGCCGCCCGTCGTGCGCCGTGGTCTGCAACAGCGTGGTGATAGCGCTGCCGCAGCCGCATCTCCCACCGACGAAGGCGCTGCCGCCGATTCGGCCGAGGCCAAGTCCACAGCCGCCGGCGAGGACGAACCGGCATGAGCGACCCGAACCGCGAACCGCGCTACTTCCGTCGTCTGGAACAGCCAGCCTTCATGCGGCTGGAACACGCGGCCTCTCTAAAAGGCCTTTTAAAGCCTTTTAAAGGTAAAGGGGACTTCGAGGCCTGGGCCAGCCAGTGCTTCGCCATGCGCGACGAGTTGATTGCCCTGGCGCAGCGACAGGTGCTGCCACAGGCGTGCGGGCATCCCTTCCACCTGCTTCCCGTCGAGCTGGCCCAGCAGACCACTGGCGCAGGCACGACCTTTCTTCGCTGGCGCAAGCACGATCGATCGGCCATGGGCGTGGCGTTGTGGCAGGAGCTGATGGCGAGCCCCAGCACGCCGGTCAACCTGCTGCACGACCTGCACGAGATCGAACTGCAGCGCGTCATGCTGAACATGCAGATCAGCCTGCTGCACACCCTGGGCAGGCAAGCACAGGAATGCGCCAGCAAGGCCGCGCAGGCGGACAACACCTACCTGCGCCGGCTCGCGTCCGTTCCTGCCGCAGTGCGCGATCGGTGATTGCGCCTGCCATCCGAGCACGCGCCCGAGCCCAACGAGGCACGGGTATTTCAACCACCACGGAGATTCCAACATGAGCACACAATTCATCGGCGAGGGCAACATCGGATCGCCTCCCGAGTACCGCGAATTCCCCAATGGCAACGACGATCCTCGCCGGTTGCTCCGGCTGAACGTGTACTTCGACAACCCCGTCCCCACCAAGGGCGGCGAGTTCGAGGACCGCGGCGGCTTCTGGGCGCCGGTGGAACTCTGGCACCACGACGCCGACCGCTGGCAGCAGCTCTACCAGAAGGGCATGCGGGTGCTGGTCGTCGGCCGCATGGAGCGCGACCCCTGGACGGACAACGAAGATCAGCCGCGTGAGACTTGGCAGGTCAACGCGCGCAGTGTCGGCATCCTGCCGTACCGCATCGAGTCTGTGGCCCTCAGCCCGAAGCCACAGGAGGCAGAGCCGAAGCCCCAGGCCACCCAGGAATCGACGGCGCCGAAAGAGACCAAGCGCAGGAAGTGATCGGGCATGGAGGGCGGCTGCCGCAGTGCTTCGCCGCCCTCCATGCGCTGCGAATTATCCCCAGGGGATAGCTCCACCAACGTCCACCGAGTTCCACGCGCGCTCCCGGAAATCGCGGCTCTCGGCCCGCACACTTCCGGCCACGCACCTTCCCCGCACTCGCCATTTCATCGGCGTGAAAGCGGTCGCTGCCGCATGCGGCTTGTTTGCTGCTGCCAGGGGCTGCGCTCGGCATCCTCGATCCCAGCAACTCCATGAACAACAGGAATCGGGATGGACGGATATGCGGCTGTTCTTGTGCGAGAAGCCCTCCCAGGGCAAAGACATTGGCCGGATTCTCGGCGCCACGCAGCGCGGTGAAGGCTGCCTCAACGGTTCCGGCGTCACGGTCACCTGGTGCATCGGCCATCTCGTGGAGGCGGCGCCGCCCGAGGCCTACGACGAGCAGCTCAAACGATGGTCCGTTGAGCAGTTGCCCATCATTCCCCAGCACTGGCGGGTCGAGGTCAAACCGAAGACCGCCACGCAATTCAAGGTCGTCAAGGCGCTCTTGGCGAAGGCGACTCACCTGGTTATCGCCACCGATGCCGACCGCGAGGGCGAATTGATCGCCCGCGAGATCGTGGAGCTTTGCGGCTACCGCGGCCCCATCGAACGCCTGTGGCTGTCGGCGCTCAACGATGCGTCCATTCGGGCGGCACTGGGCAAGCTGCGGCCTTCGGCCGAGACGCTTTCGATGTACCACTCGGCGCTGGCGCGCTCCCGTGCGGATTGGCTCGTGGGCATGAACCTGAGCCGGCTGTTCACGGTGCTGGGGCGACAGGCGGGTTACGACGGCGTGCTGTCGGTCGGCCGCGTACAGACCCCGACGCTCAAGCTCGTTGTGGACCGCGACCGCGAGATCGCGCGCTTCGTGTCCGTACCATACTGGGCCATCGCCGTGTCCCTGTTCGCAGGCGGTTCGACTTTCGCCGCGCAATGGGTTCCACCCGATGCGTGCACCGACGACGCAGGCCGCTGCCTGCGGCAGCCGGTCGCACAGCAGACCATGCAGCAGATCCGCGCTGCGGGCAGTGCCCACGTCGTGTCGGTGGAGACTGAGCGTGTCCGCGAAGGCCCGCCGCTGCCGTTCGACCTGGGCACCTTGCAGGAAGTGTGTTCCAAGCAGCTTGGGCTGGACGTGCAGGAAACCTTGGAGATTGCCCAAGCCCTGTACGAGACGCACAAGGCCACGACGTACCCCCGCTCGGACTCCGGCTACCTGCCCGAGAGCATGTTTGCCGAAGTGCCCACCGTTCTCGACAGCCTGCTCAAGACCGATCCCTCGCTGCGCTCGATCATGGGCCAGCTCGACCGCTCGCAGCGCTCGCGCGCCTGGAACGATGGCAAGGTCACGGCGCACCACGGCATCATCCCGACGCTCGAACCGGCGAAGCTCTCCGCCATGAGCGAGAAGGAACTGGCCGTGTACAGGCTCATCCGGTCGCATTACCTGGCGCAGTTCCTCCCTCACCACGAGTTCGACCGCACTGTGGCCAAGTTTTCGTGCGGGGGGCAGAACCTGGCGGCCACGGGCAAGCAGGTTGTCATCCCGGGTTGGCGCCAGGTGCTCGCCGAGCCGCAGGCCGAAGACGGTGATGGCGAGGGCGATACTGCGGTCCGCGCCCAGGTGCTGCCCGCGCTGCCGAAACTGTATGAGGGCCTGGCATGCCAGGTGGCCGACGTCGATCTCAAGGCACTCAAGACGCTGCCGCCCAAACCGTACACGCAAGGCGAGTTGGTCAAGTCCATGAAAGGCGTCGCCAAGCTGGTGTCCGATCCCCGCCTGAAGCAGAAGCTCAAGGATACGGTTGGCATCGGCACCGAAGCGACGCGGGCCAACATCATCGGCGGCCTGATCGCTCGCGGCTACCTCGTGAAGAAGGGGCGCGCCATCCGCGCCTCGGATGCGGCTTTCACTTTGATCGATGCCGTGCCTGCGGCGATTGCCGACCCTGGCACCACCGCCGTCTGGGAACAGGCGCTCGACATGATCGAGGCCGGACAGCTCACCCTGGACGTGTTCATCGGCAAGCAGGCCGCGTGGATTTCGCAGTTGATTGCGCAGTACGGCAGCGCCTCCCTGTCCATCAAGGTTCCCCAAGGGCCGGCATGCCCGCAGTGCGGCGCACCCACGCGCCAGCGCAGCGGCAAGAGCGGCCCGTTCTGGTCGTGCAGCCGCTACCCGGACTGCAAAGGCACGCTGCCAGTCGAATCCGGCAGCTCCAAGCGCGGCGCCTCGCGCCCGCGCCGTAGCGGCCGCAAAGGCTCCTGACCGCCCCCGTTCCCCGTGAGCCGTGCCCGCCTTCGGCGGCGTGGCCCCTGTCCCGCACTCCGCCGCATGCCCTGCGGGACGCCCAGCGCGCAACGCCTTCTTGATCCGTGTGCGCGTCCCGCCCAGCCGTCCCCGGCCGCGGGACCTGAAGGTAGCTTCTCTGCGAGCCGCACCACGCGCGTTCTGTTGATCTGCGTTTCTTCCGCCCTCTGCGAAGGGTCTCCCGGTGGCTTGCCAGGCTGCACGAGCCACCGGGAGACCCTTCGTGGTCAGCGGTAATCGGTGCCGGTGCCCGCCGGTGCAAAAACGGGCTCCCTTTGTGCGCGGATGTGCGCCAGACGATGCCGGCCCCAGCCACGACATGGGCCGGGTGTGATTGCTTGATGAGCAGACGGTTCTAGCGACGACCGGGCCTGCCAATCAGCCCACGGGTGGTTCCTCTTTTCTCCCGAGCCGAAGGCCGTTGGGCCTTCGGCGCCATTCTCCTGCCCATCAACGTCCCGGCCCGGCCATTGGCCTGGGCCACACGAACAGGAGAGACGACATGCACCCTCAACCTTGCGCACCGCTGCTGTACGGCAGACGGAGGTCGAGAACGGCATGCCCGCCTATCGCGCGGCCATCGCCAATGGTACGCTCGGCTGCAGCCGAGGCCGTAGCCCAAAGGCTGGACTACCTCTTTTGCAGAGGTAAACCTCGGGATGAACTGGGCGAAAACATGCCTTATGTGCCCGCCTTACGGCGAGCTGTTTCCGATGCTTCGCGCAGGATTTCCCGCCCCCCATTCGCTGCGATTGCGGCCACGATGACGCCCAGCACCAGATCCGGGATGTTCGACCCGAACCCCATCACCAGCACCCCGGACAGCACAATCGCACCATTGACGATGGAGTCGTTGCTGGTAAAGATCGCTGACGCCTTGAAGTTCACATCTTCCCCGCGATGGCGGCGCAGTAGTCTGAGGCACACTAGGTTCAAAGCCGCGTTCAGCGCGGCCATGGCCATCATGGCTGGGCCGACAGGCTCTTCCCCTCCAGCGAAGCGGCGTAGGACTTCCAACAGCAGCAGCGCGGCCAGGCCGATTAGCAAGAAACCCGACAAGCGGGCCGCGCCCACCTTGACCGTTCCCGCACGACCGACGGCATACAGGCTAACCGCATAGACCGACGCATCGGCGAGGTTGTCCAACCCGGCGCCCATCAGCGCCGTAGAGCCAGCCCAGATGCCAAGGGCAATGCCGGCGGCGGACTGCGTCAGGTTGATCAGCAACACAGTCAGAAGAATCTTTCGGTCCTTCGCATCGCTCGCATCTAGGCGGCCCAACTCGTCGTTTTCGTGATTTCTGTGGTTTTCAGCCATGCATTGTTCCTTCCAAATCGATGGATGCTGAAGCCTGTAGCGGCTGGAGAGTCAAGGCGCAGATGCAACGAACTTGCCACAGGGTCTTCCCGGACGCCCTTGACTCTACCGTAGCTAGAAGGTTTTCCAATCCAGTCAGAGCTTTAGGACAGAACAGATGAGCACCAATGCGCCCCCTTCATTGCGACTGTCATCCGGTATGGCTGCTATCCACTGATCCGTGGCGCCACTGCGGTTGTGCTCTTCGGCGAGCTCGCGACCGGCCGGCCGTCTTTTCCGACGGAGCTACTCACAGTGATCGTCGCGCTCGCTTGTGCCGCCTTGCTAGAGGGCGGGCGGCCTTTCCACTCCCCGTTGAGCCAGTAGCGGCGTTCCAAGCTGTGGTTGGCCGTCGGCGCATGGCTCGGCTTCTTGGTCGTGCATCTGGCCTTCCAGCACTCCAATCTGGGATACCGGGTCGGGCCGTTGGGATTGTTGATCGGGGTGGCTGAAGCCCATCGCTGGCATCACAAGCGTGAGCACGAAGACGCCCAAGTCAACTACGGCGATTTCTGGATGCCCGGGGGCCACTTGTTCAGCGCTTTCCGGTCGCAAAAGCACACGCTGGGCGCCAAAGAGTGACACTCAAGAAAGATGGACTTTCCAATGGACTACGGCCCGCAGCTTGTCTATCCCTTCCGGAGCCGGCCAGCAGCGGCAAACGCTTGCGCTGCTGGCTATACGATCTTGCCCACGTCGCATTCTTGCGCGAGTCGGGCCTTGCGGCTTCTTGCGAAGCGATCGCGAGTTGCGTGGCGTGCCCATGAGTCGGGCCGCGTCGTGGCGCACTGCTACCTTGGCCTGCACCTGCACCTGCGCAGCCACGCCGCGATGCTCGGTCTGGCCTGGAGAACCCGTAAGGTGGCGGAGATTGCGGCGCGCAGGTCGTCCGGCTCGCGCTGGCTCCTGTGGGCCACGCCCTCGGTCGCACGCCGTCTCAAAACGTCAGAATCGCGCGCTTTCGCATGATGGAGCGCGGCACGTGGCTCTCAGAACTGGACCCGATCACTTCCAGCACCGATGACACGCTCGAGCTTCAGGCGGGCTCGGCCAAGCTGTTGAGAATGCCGCACTCGCGCGAGGTTCGGGCGCTATCGCAGGAGCGTCGCAGATCCATTAACTCGCGCTCCAAGGCGCGCAATTCCTTCATCTTGGTCCGCACTTGCGCGATATGAGCGTCGACCAGCGCGTTCACCTCGCCGCAGCCCAACTCTGGCCGATCCCGTAAGTTCAGCAGTTGACGGATCTCATCCAGCGTCATGTCCTTCGCCCGGCAGCGGCGGATGAACAGCAAGCGCTGCAAATGGACTTCGTCATAGAGCCTGAAGTTGCCCTCGCTACGTGCAGGCTCGGGCAGCAAGCCTTCTGACTCGTAAAAGCGCACGGTCTGCACCAAGCAATCTGCCTTCTTGCCCAGTTCACCGATCCGCATCATGGTTGCTTCCTATAAAAAACTTGACTCTATATCTACTAGAGGTTTTCTAATGATGGCATCCGGGGAAAACCTTGTCAATGAAGAGCGATCTATGAACAAAGAACCTTCCAGCCCATGCGCCTGCTCCGGCGGCAATGGCCAACAGACGGCGTGCGCCAGTGAGCAGGCCAGCACTGAAACCACCGTTTTCCACGTGAGCAACATGGATTGCCGCAATGAGGAAGCACTGGTGCGGCGAACGCTGGAGGGCATGCCCGGTGTCGAGCGGCTCCTGTTCGATCTTCCGCAGCGTTTGTTGACCATTTCGCACCGCGAAGTCTCGGCCGATGCCTTGGAGCAAGCGCTGAATTCGGTGGGCATGAAGGCTCAGGCTGTCCGAGACGCCGCCGTGTCGACCACCTACCGCATCGAGAACATGGACTGCCCGAGCGAGGAGAAACTCATCCGCTCGCACCTCGGGGCAGTCGAGGGAATTCAGGACCTCGACTTCGACCTCGCTGAGCGCACCCTGTCGGTGAAACACCTCGCTCAGGCACGCGCGCAGATGGAGCAGGTCCTGGCCTCGATCGGCATGCGCGCCAAGGAGCAGACCTTCGGCCACACGGGGCCGATCGAAGCCGCGGCTGTGATCCCATCCTCGGCCCTGCAGCAGCAACCAACCGCTGCCGTTTCCGCGCCGCCGATCGGCGAGCGGGTGACGTACCGGATCGAGAACATGGATTGCCCGACGGAAGAAGCGCTGATCCGCGACCGGCTGGGCAAGCTGCCGGGTGTGACCGCGCTCGACTTCAATCTGATGCAGCGTGTGCTGGGAGTCCAGCACACGCTGGCGACCTCAGCGCCGATCGAGAAGGCGCTTGCTTCCATTGGAATGCAGGCTGCGCGGCAGGACATGCAGACAGCCACCACGGTACTTCGCATCGCGAAGATGGACTGTCCGACCGAGGAAAGTCTGATCCGCGGCAAGCTGCAAGGCATGCCGGGCGTGCAGGGAATGGATTTCAACCTGATGCAGCGCACGCTCACGGTTCGGCACACACCCGACGCGATCAAGCCGGCAGTCGAAGCCATCGAATCGCTGGGCATGGAAGCCGAGGTCCAGAGGACTGATGAGCCGCGCGATGCCCCGGTGGCCGCGCACAAGACCAATTGGTGGCCGATGGCGGTTTCGGGCGTTGCGGCGGTGGCCGCCGAAGGCGTGTACTGGGTCAACGACGGCAATCATTGGGCCGTGATCGTGCTGGCACTGGTTTCGATCTTCACCGGCGGCCTCAGCACCTACAAGAAGGGCTGGATCGCGCTGAAGAACCTCAACCTGAACATGAACGCCCTGATGGCCATCGCGGTCACCGGCGGCATGGCGATCGGCCACTGGCCGGAGGCCGCCATGGTCATGTTCCTGTTCGCGTTGGCGGAAGTGATCGAGGCGAAGTCGCTGGACCGCGCCCGCAACGCCATTCGGGGGCTGATGGACTTGGCGCCCGAGACCGCGACCGTGCGGCAGGCCGATGGCTCATGGACAGAGCTGCCGGCCAAGGAGGTCGCAAAGGGCGCGGTGGTCCGCGTGCGTCCTGGCGAGCGCATCGCACTGGACGGCCTGATCACCTCGGGTCGATCGGCCATCAACCAGGCGCCCATCACCGGCGAGAGCCTGCCCGTCGAGAAGGCCGAAGGTGACCAGGTCTTCGCCGGAACCATCAATGAGACCGGCTCTTTCGAATACAAGGTGACCGCAGGCGCCAGCGACTCGACGCTCGCGCGCATCATCCATGCCGTGGAGTCCGCGCAGGGCAGCCGTGCGCCCACGCAGCGCTTCGTCGACCAGTTCGCCCGCGTCTACACGCCGGCGGTGTTCGCGGTGTCCGTGCTGGTTGCCGTCGTGCCGCCGCTCGCCTTCGGCGGCGCATGGTTTGACTGGGTCTACAAGGCCCTGGTACTGCTGGTGATCGCCTGCCCCTGCGCTCTGGTCATCTCCACGCCGGTCACCATCGTCAGCGGCTTGGCCGCTGCCGCCCGACGCGGCATCCTGATCAAGGGTGGCGTCTACCTGGAGGGCGGGCGCAAGCTCAAGGCGTTGGCCCTGGACAAGACCGGCACACTCACACATGGCAAGCCCGAGCAGACCGACTTCGTGCCGCTGATCGGCGAGGCGCAGGAAGTTGCCGCCTGGGCCGCAAGCCTCGCGGCACGCTCGGACCATCCTGTGTCTCAGGCCATCGCCCGCAAGGCGAACCGTGACGGCATCGCGCTGCACGAGGTCGACGACTTCGCGGCGCTGCCTGGCCGCGGCGTGCGCGGCCGCGTCGCCGGGCGCATGTTGCACATGGGCAACCACAGGCTCGCCCAGGAGCTGGGCCTGAGCGAAGCGACGCTCCAGGCTCGGCTGGAGACCCTGGAGCGCCAAGGCAAGACAGCGATCCTGCTGATGGACGATGCGACCGTGCTCGGCATTTTTGCAGTGGCCGACACCGTGAAGGAAACCAGCCGTGAGGCGGTGGCCGACCTGCAGGTGCTGGGTGTGCGCACGCTGATGCTGACGGGGGACAACCAGCACACGGCCGCGGCCATCGCTGCCCAGGTCGGAATCTCTGAAGCCCGTGGTGACCAACTGCCCGAAGACAAGCTCAAGACCATCGAAAGCCTGGTCGGCGGCGAGGGCCAGGTGGGCATGGTGGGCGACGGCATCAACGATTCGCCCGCGCTCGCCCGTGCCGACATCGGCTTCGCCATGGGCGCGGCCGGCACCGACACCGCGATCGAAACAGCCGACGTCGCCCTGATGGACGACGACCTGCGCAAGATCCCCGCCTTCATCCGGCTGTCGCGTAGCACTGCGGCGATCCTCACGCAGAACATCGTTCTGGCCCTTGGCATCAAGGCGGTGTTCCTTGCGTTGACGTTCACAGGGCATGCCACCATGTGGATGGCTGTGTTCGCTGACATGGGGGCAAGTCTTTTGGTTGTCGTCAATGGGCTGCGCCTCCTGAAGTTCAAGGCGGCATGAACAATGGATGAACCATCTCTTCGCAAGACGCAGTGGTACTCACTCGCGATCGTTATATTCGCCGGCGATCAGGCAGCTAAGAGCTACATTGACGCGACAACTCCCTTGGGTTGGTCGCACGAGGTGGCGTCATTCTTCAACCTAGTTCACGCTCTCAATCCCGGCGCGGCGTTCAGCTTCCTTGCTGGCGCGGGCGGCTGGCAGCGGTGGTTTTTTCTGGCGATCGCGTTCGCAATATCGGCATGGCTCGCATGGCTGCTCTCCCGGCCGCTGCGCAAAACGGAAGGCCTTTCGTACAGCCTCATTCTGGGCGGCGCATTGGGCAACGCGTTCGACCGCGCCACGCGCGGGCACGTTATCGACTACATCGACTTTCACCTGCACGGCTGGCACTGGCCCGCCTTCAACATCGCTGACATGGCCATCGTGGGCGGGGCGATCGCGCTGGTGGCCCAGTCGTTCATGAGCGTGGAGAACCCGGCCGCCACAAAGGAGTCCCAGTGACATTGGGACGATCCGGAAATTCGCAATGCACACGGTGCAGGACACCAATCTGAAGAGAACGGCCCCCAGCATGAGCGGCCGCGGCTTGGCCCTCATGCTAGCGCCCACCGCCGCTTTTGCTGCAACGCCCTGTTGCGATGGCGGCGATTGCTGCAACGACGTCGCAATGCCTTGCTGTGAATAAACAGCACGCAAGCCAGTTGACCTGGCAATTATGAAAGTCCATCACGGCGATGCTGGCCTTTTTCGTTCCAATGAGCCGTCACGGAGAGGTGATGATGAAGCTATGCCGGGATCCTGCAAGCTTTAGGACGGTCTTCTTTACCGCATAGCGATATGCTGATGTCACCCGTTCGCCTCGCCTGGCAAGTACAAGTAGTTCGTCGCGGTTTTCTGGCCGTGTCCGCCCGCTTCGCTGGCCCTTTTGCCCCAAACAAGCGCAATCATGCCTGCGTTACCACCAAAGTTCGCCCCCGCCAGTTGCTGTTCCTAAAGGGCATCAAGCTCAACGCCATCGCCGACCGGCCAGCGTATTTCGCATCGCTGCGTGCCCGTCGGGGCCAGCCCATCGTCATCCTCGCAGAGCTGGGACCGGACGAGGCATTCGCCCTGTGGAAGCAGCATGTACTGGGCGACAGGCCTCGCTGACCCAGTTTCGCCTCATCCTCCTGACAGCCCCGCACTTATTGCGGGGCTTTCTTTTTTCCGCGTTCGCCAATCGGGGCTGTTGCAAATGCCGATTTCCGGCTGACGCGGCTCGCCTCGCGCATGAAGCTGCCCGCATGTGTCGCTGATTCGTCAGCACCATGCCAGCAGCCAGAGTTTCCAGGCTGCCGCGGATTCTTTCCGCGCTACCCGCCAGTCCGTATCGCATCAAGTCTGCGGACGTGCGTCCCCTGACGCCGATGCTTTTTATCCACCGCGTGCGGGAGCTGCCATCCCGTGAGGGACAAGGCCTCGCTTTTTCAAGGAGCCTACCCATGTCCCACAAAGCCTCTTTCGGCCAGTTGGCCTTGACCTATTGCGGCAAGTTCCTGCCGCTCGAAGTCCTGCAAAGCGCCGCCGGCCACTACATCGGCACGCGCGATACCGAAGGTCCCGTTTCGCGGGAATCGCACGAATACTTCCGCAGCCATGCGGCGGCTCAACGTGCCCTCGAAAGAGGCGGCTGGTCCCAGCTCGCCATTCCCTGATCCAACTGGAGGAATCACGCCATGAATCAACTGCTGCCGCAGGACGTCGTCGATCAGATCATGCGGGAAGAGCAGCATTTCGCTGCCGCGCCCCAAGCCTTCTTCGAGGCCTGGAAGCGTGGTGCCGAGATTGCTGGTCCCGAGTGGTTCGGCGACGGCACCCGTGAAGGTCTGAACCAGGCCAAGAGCAAGTGGGATCTGCGTCCCAACATGCTGCTGCTCAATGATGCCCTCGGCGTCCTGAGCAGCGGCGAACGCATGTTCCTGTCCGCCATGGTCAGCTTCTACAACGCGCGCGAGGGCGGTGCCATGCTCAAGCGCTGCCACTTCGACGGGCTGTCGGACTTCGACGGCCTCGATCTGCAACGCCGCAAGGTCATCGCCGACTTGATGGTGAACTACAGCGGCTGGTGAGCCCGTTTCGGGCACACCCCCGTCTTTTCGTTCCCCACGAGGGACATGCGTCCACACGGCCATGTCCCTCGATTTCCTTTCCGTAGCCCAGCGTAAAGCGGCTGAATCAAAGCCAACGATCAGCGCCGACTGACGCATTTTCCCTTTTCAACCCACTGGGTCCAATTCCCGGTGGCGGGAATTGGCTCCATTATTCAATCTGGAGCGTTCCCATGTCTCAGAATCCCAATCCCTTTGTTCGCGGCTACTGGAACTTGAAAATCGTCCGCACGCTGTCCATCAGCTACGAGGACGGAAGCCCGCATGTCTGGCGAAATATCCACCCGAGCCAGCAACATCTTTCCGACCAGGAACTGATTTCATCTTCCTGCATCGTCACCAGCGATTTCGCGGTGGTCACGAACGGCTCTGAACCTATAAGCGCCGAGGTGCTGGCCGAATGCGATGCCGATGAGGGCGTTAACGGCGAAGGCGTGATCGGTGCCGTGGTCTATGCCATTCATGGCGAGGACTTCGACGATCGCCTGATCCACGTCGGTGACAGCTATTCGGTCGAGGCCGCGCGGGAAATCGTGCAGCGCCTGAGTTTCGAGACCGGCTACTACAGCCGCTGCTGGGAAATCAGCAGCGCGCACATCAGCCAGGAAACCGGCCAGTACCTCGCCAATCTGGCGGACCTCGCCACGCCGGAGGCCTTTTTGTTCATCGCCTTTCGGGTTCCGTACAGCCCGGCGATCGGCGTCAAGCTGATCTCAACGCCCTGGACGGACCAGAACCTGGAGCACGCCGATGGCATCACCGCCGAGCAGCTTCGGCAGGAGCACCGCAGCAAGGGCATGCCAGACGACCTCGCGAACATCCTGGAACTGGCTGGCCAGGCCGATGTGCGCATCCTCATCCTCGACGCCGACGCGCCCGTGTTGCCGGGCTTGCCGCTGGCCGAGTCCTAGCAAACACACCACGAGCCCACCTTCCTCTTTGCCCTCCATGCCAGCCCGTCTCCTTTCTAGGAGCCGGGCTGGTCCAATTTCATAGGAGCACTTTATGTTCCCCGACCTCATCTCGCCCGCACGCGACTTCGAGCATCAGCTTGGAGCCTGCGTCAACGCCATGGGCCAGGACGACGCCATCGGCCAGATCTTGGTATTCGAGCGCTTGAGTGGCACGCTGCACATGCGCCATATCGCCAGCGCCGATCTGGCCGACACCGACATTGACGACTACGAAATGGTCGTTTTCGACGGTGGCAACACCGGCGGCGACACGTGGAAGCACGTGTTCTTTCCACGTCAGCGCGAACACTACTTCGTGTACCAAGCCTGACCCAACCAGCCCCTTTCGAGGGGCTTTTTCGTTTGGCCGGCCGTTCATCGGCAATCCTGACCTTGTCGAGCGACTGCGCGGCAACCAGCCATTGGCGGCTGCTGACAGCAGCGTCTATTACGGCGGCGGCGCCAACGGGTACACGGATTTCCCCACTTTTTCCGGCTGATCATTTTCGGAATTCCCGAAATACAGAACCCGGATAAATGGGAACTCGGGTGGCGGTAACTGTAGCGGTAACCAGAAACCATCACGGTTTGCTGGCACAGCCAGCTGCCGCCCGCGTTTGTACGCTGCCGGCGAGAGAAGCAGACACGCATACCAAGCAGATAAGCCGTTGAGCGCGAATCTTCCTCTTGAGAAGCGGCTGCTGCTGTCCGGGAAGCGTCCCTGGCATTGCGCAGCAAGCGCTCTATTAATAGCTTTTAACTGTCATCATCAACTTGCCCGATGATTGAGTCTTTTCCAAATCAGGTATGAGCCTGAAGCCCCCGCAAAAAGCAGCGAGGCGCAACGAGTCGAATCGTTGTAGACGTCGGCAGTGTATTGGAGATTTTTCTCACCATCGTGGAGGGCTGTGGGC